>NC_015275.1:1345000-2545000 GCF_000178835.2 Cellulosilyticum lentocellum DSM 5427 | reverse complement strand
TCATGAACCTAGACCTTATCAGTTTCCAAAACGAAATCGTATTATTAGCGGTATGTCTATGTGTGTGGTGGTAACAGAAGCTAATATAAGAAGCGGCTCTTTAATTACAGCGCAGTTAGCTCTAGATTACGGTAGAGACGTATGTGCTATACCAGGTAATATTACTAGAAAATTAAGTTTAGGAACCAATGAACTTATTAAAAAAGGTGCTAAGTGTGTTACCGGTGTAGAAGATGTAATAGAAGAACTTCCTTTTGATTTAAGAATAAAATACGAAGAAATAAAGAAAAATAAAACTAAAAAGCATTATGAACTTGCACAAGAGGAAAGGATAGTATATGCTTATGTAAGTCAGGAACCAATTTTTTTAAATGAATTAGTAAATAGCACACAGCTTTCCTATAAAAGTATTTATAAAGGTTTATTACAATTAGAAATAAAAGGGCTTATAAAGAGATTACCAGGGGAAAGATATGTACGTGTTTAATGAGGAGGCAAATATGGCTGATAATTTAGTAATTGTGGAGTCAGCAGCTAAAGTAAATACAATTAGCCGTTTTCTAGGCAAAAACTATAAAGTAGAAGCATCAATTGGACATGTAAGAGACTTACCTAAAAGTCAATTAGGTGTAGATACAGCAAATAATTATGAACCTAAGTATATTACCATAAGAGGTAAAGGGGAGCTATTACAGAAATTAAGAAAAGATGTTAAAAATGCTAAATGTGTTTATCTTGCGACTGACCCTGACCGTGAAGGGGAAGCCATTTCATGGCATCTATATCATGCACTTAAATTGCAGGAGAAAAAAGTATGTCGTATTACTTTTAATGAAATTACAGAACAGGCTGTTAAAGAAGCCATTAAGCACCCAAGAGATATTAACACAGATTTAGTAGATGCCCAACAAGCAAGACGTGTTTTAGATCGTTTAGTAGGATATGAGATTAGTCCTATTCTATGGAAGAAAGTACGTAAAGGTCTAAGTGCTGGACGTGTACAGTCAGTGACTTTAAGATTAATTAGCGATCGTGATAAACAAATCAGAGAATTTGTTGAAGAAGAGTACTGGAGCATTACGGCTAATTTACAACAGGGTAAGGGTAAAACATTTGAAGCAAAATTAGATACTTATAAAAATGAAAAATGTGACATTAATAATGAAGAAGAAGCAAAGAAAATAGTTAAAGCTTGTAAAAAAGGTCATTTTCAAGTTGTAAGTAGTAAAAAAGGTACAAGAGTTAAAAATACTGTATTGCCATTTACAACAAGTACTTTACAACAAGAGGCAGCAAAACATTTAGGATTTTCCACCCAAAAGACCATGAATATTGCACAGCAACTCTATGAAGGCATTAAAGTAGGAAAAAAAGAGGTGGGTGTTGTTACTTATATCCGTACAGATTCTATTAGAATAGCAGACAAAGCTAAAGAAGAGGCGACTACTTATATTACACAAAAGTATGGAGAACAGTATTTAGGTGCTAAAAAACAAATAGAGAAAGCTAAAAAGGCACATATTCAAGATGCCCATGAAGCAATTAGACCGACTTATATGGAATATGAGCCAAATGAAATCAAAGAGTATTTATCAAGAGATCAATTTAGATTATATCAACTTATATGGAACCGCTTTGTGGCAAGTCAGATGGCTCCTGCACAATATGAAACTTATTCTATTAAAGTTCAAAATGGAGATTATGAGTTTAAAGCTTCTTATTCAATAGAGTTATTTGATGGTTTTATTAAGGTCTATAATTTAGGTGAAGAAAAAGCTAAGAAGGAAGCAAAATTCCAGGTGGAAGAAGGGGAACAATTAGTTTGTGGTAGTATTATTCCTAACCAACACTTTACACAACCACCTGCTCATTTTTCAGAAGCTACACTAGTAAAAACACTTGAAGAAAATGGTGTTGGAAGACCTAGTACTTATGCGCCGACTATAACAACTCTTCTTGCTCGTGGCTATATTGTAAAAGAAAGCAAGATATTGTATATGACAGAACTTGGTGAAGTTGTTAATCAAATTATGAAAGAATATTTTGATGAAGTAGTAGATGTAGATTTCACTGCTAATATGGAAAGAATTTTAGATGAAATTGCATCAGGTAACGTAGAATGGAAGGAAATTATCAAATCTTTTTATCCTCATTTTCATCATACAGTAGAATATGCAGAATCTCAGATAGAGAATATCGATTTAACAGAACATACAGATATTCCTTGTGAAAAATGTGGCACCCATATGGTAGTACGTTACGGAAAATACGGTAAGTTTTTAGGATGTCCTAATTTTCCGGAATGTAATGGTACTAAACCATGGTATGAAGAGACTGGAATTAGTTGTCCAGAGTGTAATGGCAAGATTTTGATGAAGAAAACTAAAAAAGGTCGTAGCTATTATGGATGTGAACATAATGGTGAAGGATGTGAGTTTATGTCATGGGATAAACCAACAGGAGAGAAGTGTCCAATATGTGGAGAAGCACTGATTGAAAAAGGAAATAGTAAAAATAAAAAGATAGTGTGCCGCAATTCAAAATGTAACTACGGTAAACAAAATAAGAATTAGTTTACAATTTGTTAAATATTTTTAGTATTAATGTTTACAAATGTATATTGAGTTTTTTGTCAAATCATGTTAAGATTTGTTTGTACAAGACAAAGTTGTAATACAACTTTGTCTTTTTAAATGATAAAGTGTATATTTTAAAATTTTTAGAACATACTAAAGTATATAAAACCTTTAGAGTATAAAAAGTACAAATAGAACTAAGGAGGACATAAAATGTCTCAAGAATTATTACAAAAAATGCGAAAAGTAAATAGACTCTTACAAAGATTCGGCTCAGACCGCGTTATCTTTTCTGATATCTGTGAAGTGATTAGTGATGTAGTGAAAGCTAATGCTATGGTAGTTAGTACAAAAAGTAAAGTATTAGGTGTAAACAGTGGCATTCCACATAATTTTGCAAATGAAGAAAATTATATTGATTACTCAGTGAATGATGAATTCTTAACTATTATGGATATTAAAGAAGGTGTTTCTTTAGAATCATTATTCCCAGCTGCTGCAAATAGTGCTAATTATACAGCTTGTATCGTTCCAATCATTGCAGCAGGTCAAAGACTTGGTACATTTGTACTTTATAAAGAAAAAAGTGAAGCTTCATTTAATACGGAAGATTTTATTTTAGCAGAGTATGGTGCAACTATTGTTGCAGTTGAAATGTTAACTTCATTAAAAGATGAAAATGATGCGGAAGAACGTAGAGTGGCTATTGTTAAATCTGCTATTGCTACTTTATCTTACTCAGAACTTGAAGCTATCTTCCATATCTTTGAAAAATTAGACGGTAGTGAGGGCCTCTTAATCGCAAGTAAAATTGCTGATAAAGTAGGTATTACTCGTTCAGTAATTGTTAATGCACTTCGTAAATTTGAAAGTGCGGGTGTTATTGAATCAAGATCTTTAGGTATGAAGGGAACATACATTAAAGTTCTTAATAGTGCTTTATTAGATGAACTTAATAAATTACGTAAATAATAAAAAAGGAGCTACTAGCTCCTTTTTTATTATTTACTAACAGATTAAACGAATTAAGATCTATGACTTTCTTTAAAAGTAGTGAATATGGAACGAATATTTTTATTAAAATGAGTCAGTAAAATAAAACTACTGACAAATCCGATTAAAATAAAGCTCCAAGTATGATTAAAAACTATTTTTGTTCCTTGTGTATACACAGAGAAAAAAGGATAAAGTACACAGGTTAATAAAAAACTAATAATGGCTTGCAAGCATTTACTAAAGAAGTAAGGTTTTGTGGAAAAATGAGTTCCTTCTAATACATAAAGCGTCTGAAAATAGACACATAAGCCTCCAAAAGCAAGAGTAGCAGCAAGTAAAGCTAGAGCATAGGGAGACGAAATCTGACCTAAAGCATTCACGCCGTTAGAGAGTTCAAGGAAGCTGGTAAGTATAGCTTGAAGTGTTGTAGTAGAAATTTGATTAATAAGGGGTAAGTGGAATAACCATTGTAATAGAAGTGTATCGGTTATAAGATGAGCTAAAACGGAAAAGAAAATAATATATCCACCAATACAAGTCATTGTATCCATAGAGTGTGCAACAGCTTCATTGAGCAATGAAGGTAAAGTTTTACTTGAAGGAGCTATCTGCAGAGAAGTAGATCTTATTGGATACAAAGGATAAGTTGGTTTAAGTAAGAGACTTGTTATAAGAGCAGATAAAATATGAATGAGTAATAGGAAGTAGCCAAGTTTAACATTACCAAGTATAGTGGTTCCCACAGTACCAACAATAAAAAGTGGACCACAGTTGTTGCAGAAGCAAAGGGCTTTCTCGCCTTGCTGAGAGGTTAATTCACCAGACGAAACTAATTCTTTAATGATGCGCCCCCCCATAGGGTAACCTGCTAATAGTCCCATGATAAAGGCAAATAAAGTACTACCTGGCAAATTCCAAAACTTATATGTAATAAAGGTTGCACGATTACTTATGCTTTTTATACTATCCAAACCTACAAGTATGTTGATTAAAATCATAAAAGGAAGTAAGGAGGGAAGAACTTTGTTAAACCAAAGTAAAAGGCCTTGCTGAGCAGCATTGATACATAAGTTTGGAAAAGCTAATAAAATAATGACGAAACAAAATAAAATAAAAGCGGTTGTTGATTTTTTTGACATCATGACACCCCCAAGGAAAATGCTATAAGTTAGTATATGTTGAGCTTGGACAAAAAATAACAATGAATAAAGGTGCTATCATAAGATAGCACCTTTATTCATTTAAAGCATCAAAAAGCCTTGAGTAAAGTCTTGATTGTACAATTTAGGTTGCTTAGTTAGATAATGATAAAGTTTTGTGGCATTCAATTCATAATCAATAAGTTGTTTACTTAAAGGATCAAGGTCCGCATAAACTCTACTAAGGTTAGTGATAATGGGACGATTTGCAGAATAATTTAAGTGCTTCAAAATGGCCACCGACTCTTTTTTACAACCTAAAACACGAATATAAGGAATCCAAGAAATGGCCTCGAATTGTTTTAGGGCTTCATCTTGAATATCAAGGAGCAAACGTAATAGCGCACGTCTAACAGTAGCAGAGGTGTAAGTTTTAGAAGTGCAAGCTTTAACCAATTCTGAAAGGTATTCAAAGGAAGTATAGTTGTTTAAAAAAGTGTTAATAAGATCATTTGGAATGTCCCATAAAGAATATAAATCGTTTTTGTTGGAAAACATAAATTTGTGATGCAAGAAAGGTGTTAAGATATCCATATCGGGTTGATGATATGAAGTATTATCTAAGAGTTCATAAGTGGTAGAGGGCATGCATGCGGCTAGTTCTGAAGAGTAGCCATTACTTAGGTGCGTACGGATAGCAGTAGCCGAAGCAATCTGAGGATAGAGTAAGGGGTCATGATAACCTGCTGTTAAACGTTTAATTGTAAAAGGTTGAATAGTAGTACTAAAATGCTCTATGGCTCTGATATACTCAATTCCTAATATATTGTTAGGGCTCCTAATAAGTTCTAAGAGTGAAGTGTAAACTTCTGAGTCGAGCTCTAGGGTTTTTAAATCTTCTAGTAAGGCTTGTTCTCTAGCTCTAGGAAAACTGTAGCTTTCTTTTAAATGCTTTTTTAATGATGCTTTAAAAGTAGGGGAAGGTGTTTCTAAACGTTTTGCAATCAATTCTAGTAAAGTCGTATCACCACATTCGCTACCAAAAGAAAGCGTTTCAACAATACCAGTTTGATGAAATAAAGAAACAGCACCTTGAGCAAATCGTTCAGCACTAGCTGTTGCAAAGGGGACAGGAAGCTCTAAGACAAGATCAACTCCTGCTTTTAAGGCCATTTGTGTGCGTACAAACTTATCAACAATAGCAGCCTCACCTCGTTGTGTAAAGTTGCCACTCATAGCAACTACGATATAATCGCAATGTGTTTGTTTTCTAGTAGAAACAATTTGATGGAGATGACCGTTATGAAAAGGATTGTATTCGGCAATAATACCAACAATATGCATTGGAACCTCCTTGAAATATTTTTATCAATTACTGATTTTATACTAAAAATCTTAATAGATAAAGGCGAAAAAACAAATAAATTTTTATTTCACTCTTGTATACACGAGATACATTGCATATAATAGAGGTTGAGGGTAATTGGAAGTAAAAATTGAAAGGGGTTATTTAAATGTCTTTTATTGAAAATATTAAAGCAAGAGCAAAAAGAGATAAAAAAACAATCGTTCTTCCAGAAACATCTGATATAAGAACACTTAAAGCTGCACATCAAGTTTTAGCTGAAGGGATTGCAGATGTTATCTTAATTGGTGATGAAACAGCAATTACTAACAAAGCTGAAGGCTTAGATTTAAGTGGTGCAACTATTATTAACCCAGAAACTTTTGAACAAATGGATGCTTATATTGCAGAACTTGTAAAGCTTCGCGAGAAAAAAGGAATGACAACTGAAAAAGCAAGTCAATTACTTCATAGAGATCCATTATTCCTTGGCGTAATGATGGTAAAACAAGGAATGGCAGATGGGATGGTAGCTGGTGCGATTCATGCAACAGCAGATGTACTTAGACCATCACTTCAAATTTTAAAAACAGCGCCAGGTACAAAACTTGTTTCAGCATTTTTTGTTATGGTTGTACCAGACTGTGAATATGGTTCAAACGGTACTTTTATCTTCTCAGATGCAGGCCTTAACCAAAATCCAAGTGCAGAAGAACTTGCAGCAATTGCACAAAGCTCAGCTAAAAGTTTTGCTCAATTAGTTGGAGAAGAGCCAGTAGTAGGTATGCTCTCACATTCTACATATGGCAGTGCAAAACATGCTGACGTAGATAAAGTAGTTGAAGCAACTCGTATTGCAAAAGAAGAAGCACCACAACTTAAAATAGATGGTGAATTACAATTAGATGCTGCTATTGTGCCATCAGTAGGTAGTGCTAAAGCGCCAAATAGTGATGTGGCAGGAAAAGCAAATGTTCTTGTATTTCCAGACCTTGATGCGGGTAACATTGGTTATAAACTTGTACAAAGACTTGCAAAAGCAGAAGCTTATGGCCCAATTACACAAGGTATTGCTAAACCAGTTAATGACTTGTCAAGAGGTTGTAGTGCAGAAGATATTGTGGGTGTTGTTGCTATTACAGCTGTACAAGCCCAAGGTAACTAAAAGACAATTAATATAACTTAAGGAGTGTAAAAAATGAACGTATTAGTAGTAAACTGTGGAAGTTCTTCATTAAAGTATCAATTATTAAACATGGAAAATGAATCTGTTATTGCAAAAGGAATTTGTGAAAGAATTGGAATCGATGGTTCTTTTATCAAACATACAACTGAAGGTCAAGACTCAGTAAAAGTAATGGTAGATTTTCCAAACCATAAAGTGGCTTTAGCAAAAATGCTTTCTATGCTTACAGAAGGTGAAACAGCTTGTGTTAAACCAGAAGAAATTTCAGCGGTAGGTCACCGTGTTGTTCATGGTGGAGAGAAATTCAATCAATCTGTAGTGATTACAGATGAAGTAGAAAAAGCAATTGAAGAATGTAGCGCACTTGCTCCACTTCACAATCCAGCTAACTTACTTGGTATTGACGCATGTCGTGAATTAATGCCAAACGTACCTATGGTAGCAGTATTTGATACAGCTTTCCATCAAACAATGGATAAAGCAACTTATATGTATGCTATTCCACAAGAATACTATGAAAAATACGGTATTCGTAAATATGGTTTCCACGGTACATCTCATAAATATGTATCACAAAAAGCAGCTGAAATGTTAGGCAAACCACTTGAAGAAACAAAAATAATTGTTTGTCACTTAGGAAATGGTGCAAGTGTTTGTGCTGTGGATGGTGGTAAATCAGTTGAAACTTCAATGGGATTCACACCACTTGCTGGACTTGTAATGGGAACACGTTCAGGTGATATCGACCCAGCTATTGTTACTTTCTTAATGGAAAAAGAAGGTCTATCAGCTAAAGAAATGGATAACATTTTAAATAAAAAATCTGGTGTAGATGCTTTATCTGGTTTATCAAGTGACTTCCGTGAAATTGAAGATGGTGTTGTTGCAGGTGATCCAGCTTGTAGATTTACAATGGATGCATATCAACATCGCGTAGTATCCTATATTGGAGCTTATGCAGCACTTATGAATGGTGTAGATGCGATTTGTTTTGCAGGTGGCCTTGGTGAAAATAATGCTATTATGCGTGAAGAAATCGCTAATATGTTAACATGGTTAGGTGTAGACCTTGATGTTGAGAAAAACAAATGCCGTGGTGTGGAAAGAGACCTAACAAAAGAAACATCAAAAGTAAAAATGCTTTTAATTCCTACAAATGAAGAACTTATGATTGCTAGAGACACTGTAACATTAGTTGCAAAATAAGTCATTGACAAATATAAGTCAAGTAGGTATAATTACAGAAGTGTTACTTAATGGAGTGAAAAAATGAAGATTAATATCCATGAACTTAATAAAAAGTCCGAAGTAACTTTCAAAGGTGAACAGCGTGTATCCTTAAAAGGAATCAATCCTGTACATGATGTACTTGATTGTATGGCTTTTGTAGAAGGTGTTGCTACTAAGTCGGGTAACCGTTATTTAGTAAAAGGACATGTTATTACAACAGTCTTACTTTTATGCGATCGTTGCTTGGAAGAGTATAAACATGCCTTACAAGCAGACTTATATAAGGAATATTCATCTGAAGAGTTTTTGGATGATGAAGATGAGGATATCGTTCAAGTAACTGGATCTGAAATTGACTTAGAAGATGCTATAACCGAAGCAATTTATCTGAACGTACCAATGAAAGGTTTACATGATGACAATTGCAAAGGTATTTGCAAAACTTGTGGTCAGAATTTGAATAAGCAATCTTGTAATTGTGAAAAGAATGATATAGATCCTAGACTTGAAAGTTTAAAAAATATTTTTCACCCTCAAAGTGAAGAGTAGTAACAAGAGGAGGTGTAGAAATGGCAGTACCAAAAAGAAAAACTTCTAAAGCCAGAAGAAACCAAAGACAAGCAAATTGGAAACTTTCTCCACTTAACTTAGTAAAATGTCCAAAATGTGGTGAATTAATGATGCCACATAGAGTATGTAAAGCTTGCGGTTCTTATGCAAACCGTGTTGTAGTAAAAGTAGACTAATGCTTTAAAAAAGACAGCTTTTAGCTGTCTTTTTGTATATTTGATTTAAATTGTGAGAAAGATAAGGGTGATGCATATGTCAAGAATAGCTATAGATGTCATGGGTGGCGATCATGCACCTGATGAGATTGTTAAGGGATGCGTGTTAGCGGCAGAAAAGTTAGAATCTACCCTCGTTTTAGTAGGTAAGGAAGATGTCATTAAGGAAAAACTAGCTGCCTATACATATGACGCATCTAAGATAGAAATTGTACATGCAGATGAAGTCATTGAGATGGGGGATAGTCCTGTTGCAGCTATTAGACAAAAAAAGAACTCCTCTATGGTCGTAGGACTTAAATTAGTCAAAGAAAAGCAAGTGGATGGCTTTGTGAGTGCAGGTAGTACCGGTGCTCTTTTGACAGGTGCAACACTTATTGTAGGACGTATTAAAGGAGTGGAAAGACCAGCTATGGCTCCTTTTATCCCAACTGAAACGGGCTGTGCTTTATTGATTGATTGTGGTGCTAATGTAGATGCAAAGCCAACTTATCTTAATCAGTTTGCGCGTATGGGAACTGTTTACATGGAGCAATGTATGCAAATTAAATCACCTAAAGTAGGGCTTGTTAACATTGGGACAGAAGAAGAAAAAGGCAATCAGTTAACGAAAGAAGCGTATAAGCTTTTAGATGCTGATGCTTCAATTAATTTTTGTGGTAATGTAGAAGCACGTGATATTCCTTTAGGAAAAGTAGATATTCTTGTATGTGATGGGTTTACGGGAAATATTATTCTTAAATTTATGGAAGGCTTTGGAAAGTGGATTTTAGGTATGCTTAAAGTTCAATTTTTAAAAAGTTTAAAAACTAAGCTTGCAGCTGTACTTATGAAAAAAGGTATAGGAGAAATTAAAGAGAAATTCAACTATGCTACTAAAGGTGGGGCGCCTTTCTTAGGTGTTAATGGACTAATTGTTAAAACACATGGAAGTTCCAAGTCTCAAGAAATTTTAAGCACCTTAATACAGACAGAAGGTTTTATAAAAGATGGGCTTGTAGATAAAATAAAGGATAAATTTGAGGAAAATGTAAATTAATATTGACTATAAAAGTTGTATATACTATCATCAAAATATAAATGTTTATAAGAGGTGTTGAACAATGGTATTCGATAAAGTAAAACAGATAATTAGTGAACAGTTTAATATTTCGGAGGACGAAATTACTTTATTAACATCTTTCACTGATGATTTAAATGCAGATTCATTAGATGTATTTCAAGTGATTATGGCAATTGAAGAAGAGTTTGAAATGGAAATTTCTAATGAAGAAGCTGAGAAAGTATCTACTGTCGGTGATGTAGTAGAATACATTAAAGATCAAAAAGGATTAGACTAACAAAAAAGCCTCGCTTAGCGAGGCTTTTCGTATATTAAAGGAGAATTGTAAAAATGAGTAAAAAGGTACAAAAAGCTAACAAGAGTATAGTACTAGATGAAATGCAAAGAAAGTTAAGCTATACCTTTACCAATAGCAATCTTTTAGAAGAGGCTTTAACCCATAGTTCTTATGCGAATGAGCATAGAAATGAAAGGGTAAAAGACAACGAACGTTTGGAGTTTTTAGGGGATGCTATTTTGGACTTGATTATTAGTGAATATTTATTTAAAAAGCATCCTGAAATGCCAGAGGGTGATTTATCTAAAATACGAGCTAGTATTGTATGTGAAGCTTCTTTAGCTAAAATGGCAAGATTTATTGGATTGGGCGAGTATATTCTGTTAGGAAAAGGAGAAGAAATGACAGGTGGAAGAGAACGTGCTTCTATTTTGGCAGACGGATTTGAAGCATTAACTGGAGCTCTTTTCTTAGATGGTGGATTTAATGAGGCTAAGTGTTTTTTGACAGATACGTTGATTGCACAAGTAGAACAAGTTGCTTCTCTAGAGGATCTGTATACTGACTACAAAACACTCCTTCAGGAATGTATTCAAAAGGTCAGCAATGCTCCTATTCATTATGAAGTAGTTGGAGAAGAAGGCCCAGATCATGATAAATATTTTTATGTGGAAGTTTATCATGATACAATAAGTTTAGGGCGTGGTATTGGTAAAAGTAAGAAGGAAGCAGAACAAGATGCTGCTAAAAAAGCATTAAATAATTATAAAAATTGAGGTGAAATATGTATCTAGATAAGATAGAGATACATGGCTTTAAGTCTTTTGGTGATGCTGTCAAGCTAAATATTCCAAAGGGAATTACCGGTGTAATAGGTCCAAATGGAAGTGGTAAAAGCAATGTAGCAGATGCTATCAGATGGGTGCTAGGTGAACAAAGTGCAAAGAGTCTTAGGGGTAGTAAAATGGAAGATATTATTTTTGCAGGAACAGAGAAAAGAAAATCTCTGGGTTATGCAGAAGTAGCTTTGACTATTAAAAACCCAGATGAAACTGTTCGTATTGCTTATACGGAGATTGTAATCAAAAGAAGAGTGTATCGTTCTGGAGAAAGTGAGTATTTTATCAATGGGAGTTCTTGTCGATTAAAAGATGTCCAAGAATTGTTTATGGACACGGGAATAGGAAAAGATGGTTATTCTATTATCGGACAAGGTCAAATTGATAGAGTGCTTAGTTCCAAGCCAGAAGAGAGAAGAACGCTTTTTGAAGAAGCTGCTGGTATTTATAAATACAAGGTAAGGCGTCAAGAAGCAGAAAGAAAATTAGAAAAACAAAGAGAAAATCTGACTAGACTACAAGATATTATTGGTGAGATTGAAAATAGATTATCACCTTTAGAAAGAGAAGCTGGGAAAACAACTCAGTTTTTAAGGTTAAAAGATGAATTAAAGGGAATAGACATCAATATATTTATCTATGAGATTGAGCGCTTAGAAAAAGAAATTCAGGAGCTATCTTGTAAAATGATAGCAACTGATGAAGAGCTAAAAGATAAAAATACTCAGTATCTGTCTAAGTGTGAATTAAATGATTCCTATAAAAAGCAAAGAGATGAGTTATATCATCAAACAGAGAATTTGATTGAAGCTATTTCAGAAAAAGAAAAAGACCAGGAGCGTAAACAAAGCCAATTGACAATCAATGCTGAAAAAAAGGTTAACATTGAGAGGCTACTAGAGCAGGTTTATGAAGATCAAAAGAATCAAACTAATGCGCATGAATCTAAGATAGAAAAACGGTCTTTTTTAGAAACAAAGCGTACAGCTTTGGAATTAGAAAAAGCCTCTAAGATGGCTATTATTGAGCAAGAAGAAGAGAAAATTAATCTTCTTATGGAGGAGCTTAGTCATTTAGAAGGAAGTATTAGTGAATCAAAGCAAGAGCTTTTTAATAAGATGAGAGAAATTGATATTTTCGAAGCTGAAGTTAAAAAAAATGACGGTGTTGAAGCGCAATTAGAATATCGTAAAGAACAAATTTTAGAACAAATAGCTATACTCAATAGCGAGATTCAACATCAAGAAGTTAGTTGCAAGGTACTTGAGAAGAATCAAGCAGAGGCAACTGAGCAACAAGCCAGTTTAAAATCTTCCTTAGAGGCGATGGAAAAAGATAAAGGACAGTTAATGTCTCGGAAGATACAATATGAAAATGAGCTCAATACGGTTAAACAAAATAAGATGCAAGCTGAAAGGCAATATAAGTGGTTTGAACACCTTAAGGAAGAACATGAGGGTTATTTTAGTAGTGTTAAGCAAGTCTTAAATGTTGTGAAAGGTGACCCTAATAAATGGCAAGGGATAGTTGGTGTAGTAGGTGAGTTAATGGAAGTGCCAAAAGACTACGAGATTGCTATAGTGACAGCGCTAGGCGGTTCTATTCAAAATCTAGTAGCAGATAAAGAAGATGATGCCAAAAATATGATTCAAGTTATGAAGCAAAGAGGTATTTCTCGTGTGACTTTCTTACCATTAGATACGATTAAGCCAGCTTTTCCTATGCAAGAAAAAGGTTTATCTGAAGAAGTAGGGTTCCTAGGTTTAGGAAGTGAACTTATTTCTTATGATAAAAAATATGAAAATGTTATTTCATCTTTATTAGGACGTATTTTAATTGTTAATGATATGAAGAATGCTTCACGTATTGCAAAGAAGTACCACTATAAATACAAAATTGTCACTTTAGAAGGTGAGGTGTTTAATAGTGGTGGTTCTTTAAGTGGTGGAAGTATGAAAAATCAAAGTAATAACTTATTTTCTCGTGCTAGAGAAATGAAAGAATTAGAGCAGAAACTGAAGCACTTAGCAAAAGAAGAAGAAGAGAAAGAAAAAGTCTTAGTCATGCTTACAAAAGAGTTAGAAGAAAAACTGACTCAGTATGAAAGCACAGAAGTAAGATATATACAAATAAGTGATGCCATTAAAAATTATGGGCTAGAATGGGAGAAAAATGCGCATGCATTAAAACTCACTAAAAATAATCAGCTTCAACTTATAACAGAGCGAAATAATATTGATGAATCTATTGAAGTGATTAAACAAGGAAAAGAGCAGGCGGAAGAAAAATTACGGGATTTGAAAGCAACGATTAACGATGATGAATTACAAATTGCTGATTTAGAGAAGCAGTTAGCGGATTCAAAAGGTAGACGTGAGGTCTTAGAAAAGGCATTGACTGATAAAAAAATTAGCCTTTCAAATACAGAACAAAATATTAATTATATGATAGATCAGATGAATGAATTAGAAGCTGATATTAATGGTCAAGACGAAAAAAATGCTCATTTAAGTGAAACGATTGAATGCTATCAAATGGAAATACAACAATTAATTAATGAAAATGAAAAAGTCAAAGAAGTGATTAAACTACTTAATGAAGAAGTTGTTATTAAGCAAAAAGAAAGAAAACAATTAGATGAACAAAAAGTATTATTAGAACAAAAACAAGTTCAACTATCAGATGAAATCACTACAATGTCAGAACAAATGAATTTATTGAAAGAGGAAAAATATCGTCTTGAAAATAAAAAGCAAAATAGTGAACTTCAAAAGCAGAATTGGGGGAATAGTATGTGGGAACAATATGAACTTACGTTCACACATGCATTACCATACCGCTTAGAAAATATATCTATTACTGATCTTAAAAAGCAATCAGTTGATGTAAGAGGTCAGATTAAACAAATAGGAAATGTTAATGTTAATGCAGTAGAAGAGTTTAGAGAAACTAAAGAACGCTATGAGTTTTTAACAAAGCAAAAGGAAGATATAGAAAAAGCTGAACAATCACTCATTGAATTGATTAATGAATTAATGGAGCAGATGAAAGATATTTTCATCACCCAATTTGCTATCATTGCCGAGAATTTCACTCATGTTTTCAAAGAATTATTTGGAGGTGGTGAAGCATATTTGAAGTTACTTGATGAAGAAAATATTTTAGAGTCAGGAATTGAAATCATTGCCAAACCACCAGGAAAGAAGCTTCAGAACATGACTTTACTTTCAGGTGGTGAAAGAACTTTAACAGCGATTTCACTTATTTTTGGTATTTTAAAATTAAAACCATCACCTTTCTGTGTACTAGATGAAATTGAAGCGGCTCTAGATGATGCCAATGTTTTACGCTTTGCTAATTATTTAGAGAGTTTATCGAGAGAAACACAATTCATTGTTATTACACATAGAAAAGGTACAATGGAAAGAGCACATACTTTATATGGCGTGACCATGCAAGAAAGAGGGGTTTCAACAATTCTTTCTATTCAGTTAGAGGATGTTAGTGAATATATTGATCAAAAGAAGACGAGTTAGGAGGTTAAACAGTGAGTTTTTTTAAAAAGTTTTTTGGTAAAAGTAAAGAAGAGCAAATCGATGCGTCTAGTGTTCAAGAAGAGAAATTAGAGCAAGAATTATTAGTCGAGGATGAAGTTCTAGAAGAAAAAGAGAAAGCAGAAGAAGTACAAGAGGAAATATTAAAAGAAACAACTGAAAAATTAACGATGGGCTCAGCCGATATATTAGTAAACGACGAGGTAAGTGTCGATAAAATAGAAGTTTTAGAGGAAATATTAGAAGCGGATTTGGAAACAAATGATGAAGCGCTAGCTAAAACGGACGAAGAAGAGGTTGAGAATGCAACCAAGTTAAGTGAAGAAACAGAAAAGAAAGGGTTTATTAAACGTCTTTTTGGCGGACTTACTAAAACACGTGATAGTATTTTAAAAGGTGTAGATGATGTATTAAGTAATTTTAGACATATCGATGAAGACCTTTATGAAGAATTAGAAGAAGCATTAATAATGGCAGACTTTGGTGTTGAAACGACACTTCATATTATGGAGAGTCTTAAAGAAAAAGTAAAACAAGAAAAAATAACAGAACCTAGTGCCTTAAAAGTAGCATTACAAGAAATTATTACAAAGTTACTTACAGATCAGCCTAGAGAAGAGATATTAAATCCTAATGGACCTACAGTTATTTTGGTTATTGGTGTAAATGGTGTAGGAAAAACAACTTCGATTGGAAAAATGTCACATCTATTTAAGAGCCAACATAAAAAAGTACTCGTTGCAGCAGCAGATACTTTTAGAGCAGCAGCTATAGAACAGCTTCAAGTATGGGTAAATCGTGCAGGCGTGGACCTCATTAAGCATGAAGAAGGTACAGATGCGGCAGCCGTTGTATTTGATGCTATTGCAGCAGCTAAATCACGTAAAAGTGATGTGCTTATTTGTGATACAGCAGGTAGATTACAAAATAAAACAAATTTAATGAAGGAACTAGAAAAAATTTCACGTATTATAGCGAGAGAATATCCTGAAGCTAAAAAAGAGATTTTGATTGTTTTAGATGCAACAACAGGGCAAAATGCTATTCAGCAGGTAAAGTTATTTAAAGAAGTGGCAGACATTAATGGTATTATTCTGACCAAATTAGATGGTACAGCTAAAGGTGGAGCTATTGTAGGTATTTATGAATCGCTAAAAGTACCTGTTAAGTATATTGGCGTAGGAGAGCAAATAAATGATCTTCAACCATTTGATGCAGAAATTTTTGCTACAGCCTTGTTTAAAGAATCATAAACTAAAAGAAGGATTTAATAAAAAGGTTGACAAGTAACAAGGTTTTTACTATACTAACTAGTGTAAAGTAAAAGTGACTGACAGTGTTTGGGAGTAAATCATGGAAAAATTTGTGGTGATTACCTATTTGTTCGATTTTTATCAGGAACTACTTACTGATAAGCAAAGGGATTTATTAAAAGAATATTATTTTGAAGATCTTTCTTTAGGAGAATTAGCTGAGCAGCATGATATTAGCAGGCAAAGTGCTTTTGATACTATTAAAAAAGCAGAGCAGAAATTACTAGATTATGAAAACAAGCTAGCTTTATTTGCAAAATATCAAGCGGAGCAAAAAGTATTAAGTGATATAAAAGCTTTATGCCAGACGTTAGCTAGTGACTTAAAGGATGAAAAAGCGAATAGTGTAAACAAGGTCATTACGCTAGTAGATAAATTAATGAATAAGATTTAGGAGGACGGATATGGCCTTTGATCAATTATCAACCAAACTACAAGATGTCTTCAAACAGCTAAAAGGTAAAGGAAAGCTTTCAGATAAAGATGTAAAGTTAGCGCTTAGAGAAGTAAAACTAGCTTTATTGGAAGCGGATGTTAACTTTAAAGTGGTGAAACAGTTTATTAAAACCATTGAAGAGCGAGCTGTTGGACATGAAGTCATGGAGAGCTTGACTCCAGGTCAACAAGTAATTAAGATTGTTAATGAAGAGTTAATTAACTTAATGGGTTCGACCCAAAGTAAAATAAATTTTGCTCCAAGAGGTATTACTGTTATTATGATGGTAGGTCTTCAAGGTGCAGGTAAGACGACTACTAGTGCCAAATTAAGTAGTCATATCAAGTCACAAGGTAAAAGGCCACTTTTAGTAGCCTGTGATGTTTATAGACCAGCAGCTATTGATCAATTAACAAAAGTGGGTAAGCAAGTAAATGTTCCTGTTTTTTCAATGGGAAGTGATAAGAATCCAGTTGATATTGCACAAGCTGGTGTGAACTATGCTAAAGAAAATAACTTAGATGTTGTTATTATCGATACAGCAGGTCGTTTGCATATAGATGAAGTATTAATGGACGAGCTAAAGAATATCAAAGCATTAGTGAAACCGCAAGAAATCCTACTTGTAGTAGATGCAATGACAGGTCAAGATGCAGTAAATGTTGCTGAATCTTTTGATCAGACTTTAGGCCTTGATGGTGTTGTTATGACCAAGTTAGATGGTGATAGCAGAGGTGGTGCTGCTTTATCTGTTAAGGCAGTCACTAATAAACCTATTAAGTTCGTGGGAATGGGAGAAAAGTTAAATGACTTAGAACCTTTCCATCCGGAACGTATTGCTTCTCGTATATTAGGTATGGGAGATGTACTAACACTTATCGAAAAGGCACAACAAAATATTGATGAGAAAAAAGCAAAAGAGCTTGAAGCGAAGTTTAGAAAAGCAGAGTTTAACTTTGAAGATTTTCTTGAACAAATGCAGCAAATTAAGAATATGGGACCTATTAGTCAACTCTTAGGTATGATTCCTGGAATGAATGCTGCAAAGCTAAATGAAATCCAAGGTCAAGTGGATGAAAAGCAAATGGCGCACATTGAAGCAATTATTTTATCAATGACAAAAGCAGAGAGACTAAATCCTAGCCTTCTAAATATGAGTCGTAAAAAACGTATTGCACAAGGTTCAGGACGTGACTTACAAGAGGTCAACAGACTGATTAAACAGTTTGAACAGATGCAAGGTATGATGAAGCAATTCTCAGGTGCTATGAAAGGCAAAAAAGGTAAATTTAAATTTCCTTTTATGTAAATAAATTTTAAAATAATTTAAGAGGTGAAAATATTATGGCAGTAAAAATTCGTTTAAAAAGAATGGGACAAAAGAAAGCTCCTTTTTACAGAATCGTTGTAGCTGATTCTCGTTCTCCAAGAGATGGTAGATTTATCGAAGAGATTGGATACTTCAATCCATGTCAAGAACCAAATGAGTTAAACATTAATAAAGAAGCAGCTGAAAAGTGGCTTTCAACTGGTGCTCAACCAACAGATACAGTAAAAGATTTACTTAAAAAAGCTGGTATTCAATAATACTTTTCTAAGGGGGCAAGTCTTATGGAAGATTTATTACGTATGATTGCTACAGAATTAGTAGACAATAAAGAGCAAGTTTCTGTGTCTCAAGTAGAGGAAGAGGACAAAATTATCTTACAACTAAAGGTGGCCCCTGAGGACATGGGAAAAGTAATTGGCAAACAAGGAAGAATTGCTAAGTCAATTCGAACAATAATTAAAGCAACTACAGCTCAATCATCTAAAAAAGTTGTAGTGGATATTTTAGAATAGGTTAGGGTATATCCCTAGCCTATTTATCTATCCAAAAGTTGAAGAATAAATTTGTTTAATAATGATGTCATATAAGATAAATAATTTATGGCTATACTAGGAATAAGACGTTTGTGAGTTTTCATAAGTTATTGATTAACCTATCATTTATGAAAATTTATAAATGATGAAAGTAGAGGATGAATAAAATGAATGAAATGTTTATTGTAGGAAAAATAGTAAATACACATGGGGTTAAGGGTGAGTTAAAAGTAATGCCTAGTACTGATGATCCTACTCGTTTTGAACAATTAAAAGAAATTTATGTAGAAAGAAAAAAACTTGAATCATATGAAATTCAAAGTGTACGTTATCATAAAGGAATGGTTCTTCTTAAATTAAAAGGTATAGATGATATGACAACAGCGGAACTCTTTAAGGGCGCTTTATTAAAAATAGATCGTAAGGATAGTTTACCTCTGGAAGAAGATGAATATTACATCGCAGATTTATATGGTATGCAAGTGTATACTTATGATGAAGAACGCTATTTAGGAGAAATTGTAGATGTGATTTACACAGGAAGTAATGATGTTTATGCTGTTAGAAAAGAAGATAGAGCCAAGGATTTGTTGCTTCCAGCAATCAAACAAGTAATCAAATCTGTTGATGTTAAACAAAATAAAATGCATGTGACACTTTTAGAAGGACTTGAAGAATTATGCGAATAACAGTTATGACCCTGTTTAAAGAAACCATTAATACCTTATTTGATTATAGTATTATGGGCAGAGCAAGAAAAAGTGGATTAGTTGAACTAGAAGCAGTAGATATAAGAGATTTTGCTAATAACAAACATCATCAAGTGGATGACTATCCTTATGGTGGTGGTGCGGGTATGCTTATGATGGCTCAGCCAGTGTATGATTGTTATGAACATATTCGTAGTAAAGCAGAAGGGAAGTCAATGCGCATTCTTTATATGACACCACATGGGAAAGTATGGAATCAGCAACTGGCCGAAGAATTTTCAAAAGAAGAAAATATTGTTATTTTATGTGGACATTATGAAGGAATAGATCAACGTGTTATTGATGAGATTGTTACAGATGAAATTTCTATTGGTGACTTTGTTTTAACTGGAGGAGAGTTGCCTGCTGTTATGATAGCAGATAGCATCATAAGATTATTACCTGGTGTTTTAGGTAAACAAGAATCTTTTGAGGAAGAGTCTTTTAGTGATGGACTTTTAGAATATTATCATTATACACGTCCTGCTGTTTTTAGAGGAAAAGAAGTACCCCCTGTATTATTGTCAGGAAATCACCAAAAGATTGCAGAGCATCGTAGACAAGAGTCTCTTATTAATACTTATAAAAAACGTCCTGAATTACTAGAAACAGCTAAATTAACCCATAAGGAACGAACTTTTATTGAAGCTTATGCAAAAAAGGTTTGCAATGAAAATCAAGACATGTTATAATGTGTAGTGTTATTACGGATGGTCCGCTGTCAAAGATCTTGTTAAGAACATCTGAGAAAAAAGGAGAATTAAATATGAACCCAATTATTAGAGAAATTGAAAACGCTCAACTTAAAGCAGAAGTACCTTCATTTAACGTAGGTGACACAATTCGTGTATATGCTAAAATCAAAGAAGGTCAAAGAGAACGTATCCAAATGTTCGAAGGTATCGTATTAAAAAGACAAAATGGTGGTGTTCGTGAAACATTCACAGTTAGAAGAATGTCTTACGGTGTAGGAGTTGAAAAAACTTGGGCACTTCATTCACCAAACATTGAAAAAATTGAAGTTGTTCGTTTAGGTAAAGTTAGAAGAGCTAAACTTAACTACTTACGTGAACGTGTTGGTAAAAACGCTAAAGTTAAAGAATTAATCAAATAATAAAAAAAGGACTTTTATAGTCCTTTTTTTATTATTTATAAGTCTAAAAATATATTTATTGTAAAAATATATTGAGAAGCAAGATTAACATCTCTATAATAAAACTAGTAAAGATAAAATAGATTTCATAAAGGTGATAGACAGAATGAATATACAGTGGTATCCAGGTCATATGACCAAAACAAAAAGATTAATAGAAGAAAATATTAAGCTTGTTGATATTGTTATTGAACTTTTAGATGCAAGAGCACCTTATAGTACAAAAAATCCAGATATTGATAAGCTTGCACAAAATAAAATGCGTATTATTATTTTAAACAAAGCAGATTTAGCAGATGAATCAATTACAAAAGAATGGATCAAATGGTATAGTGCACATAATGTGAAAGTGGTACCTATTATTGCGACTACGGGAAAAGGTATTAAGGAAGTAACTAAAATTGCAGAAGATTTATTAAAGGAAAAAATAGAGCGTGATCGTGCGAGAGGAAGGATTTATCGTCCTATACGTGCCATGATTGTAGGAATTCCTAATGTTGGTAAATCTACATTTATTAACTCTTTAGTTGGCAAAGGGACAGCTAAGACAGGTGATAAGCCAGGAGTTACGCGTGGTAAACAATGGGTTAAAATTAAGAAAGGCTTTGAACTTTTAGATATGCCAGGTATTTTGTGGCCTAAGTTTGAAGACCAAATGGTGGCACGTCATTTAGCGTATATTGGTTCTATCAATGATAATATTTTAGATAATAGACAGCTAGCTATTCATTTACTTGAAGAAGGAAGTACATTGTTTAAAGCACAGATTGAACAGCGCTATAAGATGAATTTACCAGTAGAGGCTTATGAAGCTTTTAAGGCTATTGGTTTAAAAAGAGGTTTGATAATAGCGGGTGGGGAGTTAGATGAATTGCGTACAGCCCAAACCATTATTGATGAATTTCGTAGTGGTAAATGGGGACGTGTAACAGTAGAAGTGCCTAGGAAAGATAAAGAGTAGAAAAGAAGTGATAAGATGCATGATGGGGGATTTAGATTAAAGACAATTATAGAAATGATAAAAGAAATAGCTATTGTAGTTTTAATTTGCTTATTGTTCTTTAGCTTTATATTGAGTCAAAATAAGATTCCATCTGGTTCTATGATTAGCACATTGAATATTAATGATCGCATATTAGTTTCACCTATCCCCTTTTATTATAGAAATCCTAATAGAGGTGAAATTGTAGTTTTTCATCAAGAAGATAAAATGTGGGTGAAACGTGTGGTAGGTATGCCAGGAGATATAATCGATATACGTGAAGGTGATGTTTACATTAATGATATATTCTATGATGAACAGACTTATTTAAAAAATACAGGAATTTCTACACCTAATTCGCCATGGGATGAACCTGTAGAGTTTCCGTATAAGGTTCCAGAGGATCATTATTTTTTAATGGGTGATAATAGGATGGATAGTAAAGATTCTAGATATATAGGTGCTGTTTCAAGAGATGAAATAGTGGGAACACCTATTTTTCGTATTTATCCATTTAATCAGATAGGACCTATGAAATAAATCTTAAAAGAATACATAGCGAAAAGGATGTGAAAAGATGAGTAAAGTATTATATAGCATCAAAGGATGTGTAGAGTTTATAAAAGAGTTGGTTTTAGTTGTATTAGTTGCTTTATTGTTTACATCATTTATTGTAAGCCATAATAAGATTCCAACTCCTTCTATGGTTAGTACCATTAATGAGCAAGATCATATTCTAACTACCATGGTACCCTATTATTATCGTAATCCTGAGGTGGGAGAAATCGTTGTATTTAAACAAGGGGAAGAAAGTTGGGTAAAGCGTGTTATAGGTTTACCAGGTGATATAATTGATATTAGAGAAGGACAGGTTTATGTCAATGATGAAGCAATAGATGAATCAGCCTATTTAGCAGCAGGAATGAGTTCGGAACCTTATCCTGGATCTGACCATGTAACATTTCCTTATACTGTACAAGAAGATCATTATTTCTTAATGGGAGATAACCGGGCGCAGAGTCAAGATTGCCGTTATTTAGGAGCAATTGCTAGAGATAAAATATATGGTAAGGCATGGATAAAAATATATCCATTTAATCAAATAGGTTTACTTAAATAGAGAGTAGAAGAAAGAGATGTGCAGAGGATGAACAGGTATTACACTAAAGTAAGAAAAATAATAGAAATGATAAAAGAGCCTATGCTTGCTGTATTAACTGCACTATTAATTTCAAGTTTTATTATAAGTCATACAAGAATTCCTACAGAATCTATGATGCATACCATTTATCCTGGAGATCATCTTATTGTTAATCGTATTCCTTATTATTATAGAAATCCTGAAAGAGGAGAGATTGCTGTATTTACGTACGAAGAAGATCATTTGATTAAGCGTGTTATAGGCTTGCCAGGAGATATCATAGATATTATTAATAATGAGGTTTATGTTAATGGAAAGGCTATGGATGAATCTAGATATTTAGATGAAACAACTAAAACATATCTTTATTCAGGTTCAGTCATAGACTTTCCTTATAAAGTACCCTCAGGCTATTATTTTATGATGGGAGATAACCGAATTAATAGTAAAGATAGTAGAGTATTTGGTCCTATTCCAAGGACTGCAATTATTGCAAAAGCTGGGTTTAGAATTTTTCCTTTACAACGCATAGGAGTGGTAGAATAGGTGGGGTGAATTTGAATATAAAAGAACTAGATCAATTATTAAATAACCTAAGTATAGAGGCGCTAAAAGAAGAATTAAAAGCATATGAAATAGATACACGTAGTGGCGTTATTAAGTTAATTGATAAATATAAAAGAAAAATACAGACTTATGAAAATGAACTAGCTTTATGGCAACTTAAGTGCGAATTTGATAGCATATTTCATGATAATCAGTATATCCTTGTAGGAATAGATGAAGTTGGCAGAGGACCTTTAGCAGGACCAGTAGTGGCAGCTGCTGTTATTTTACCTTATGATACAAATCTTGTAGGATTAAAGGATTCAAAAAAATTAACAGAACCCAAAAGAGAGAAGCTCTATGATCAAATTCAGTCCAATGCTTTAGGAATTGGTATAGGAATCGTAGATGCTGATCGCATTGATGAGATTAACATCTTACAAGCTACTTTTGAAGCAATGAGACATGCCTTAAGTGAGCTTAAGATAGACTATGATAGGGTATTAGTAGATGGTGATAAAGTGATTCCAAAGATTCAAATAAGACAAGAAGCTATTATAGGTGGTGATGACAAAAGTGCTAGTATAGCAGCTGCTAGTGTGATTGCAAAGGTGACAAGAGATCGAATGATGAAAGCTTATGCCAACACCTATGACAAGTATGACTGGGAAAATAATAAGGGTTATGGTAGTCAAAAACATTATGAAGCAATACGAAATTATGGTATTACACCATTGCATCGTAAATCATTTTTAAAGAATGAGGGGATATTTTGATTAATGAAACTTTAAGGTTTAGTCCGTTAACAGAAGCGACGCCAGCTAGTTATGAAGCTTCTTCAACTAGTAGGGATATAAGTCATTTACTAGCAAAGTTACAACCAGGAGATTATATTGAGGGGACATTAATAGAAGCCGAGAATGGTACTGTATTAAAATTGGGGAATGGTATAAGCGTGCCTGTTAATCTATTAGATGCTGTGGATATAGGCAAATTACTTTCTTTTGTGGTAGTGGGTAAAGAAAATCAAAAGCTTATATTACAACCTAAAATACCTGAAACTTTATCAAATGGTCAACTTATTGATAAAATTATGAGTGAGTTGAAATTACCTAATCAAATAGAAATGAAAAATATTATCGGACAGTTTATAGAGAAGCAATTACCTTTGAATAAAGAAAGCCTTTTATCCATTTTTCAAGGACATAAAACTTATGATTTACCAACAGAAATGCTTGTCAATTTAAAATCAAGTGAAGTGCCATTAGTATTAAAAGATATAGAGCACCTTTCATATTTAAAATCGGAGGGAATAAAGGGAATAACTGAAGCCTTTAAAGGTATACTAGAGGGCATAAAAAACATGAACCAACTCGAGAATGTAGTACATGATTTTGGTCATGCATTGTCGCTAGAACAATTAGAAAAAGCAATAAAAGCAAGTTTGATTGATGAACAGACAGGAAAGTATGAGGAAAGTAGGTCCTTAAAAGAAAATAGATTAGTTGATGGTTCACCTGCACAGTCCCACTCGGCTGAAGTGATTTTAAAAGATTGGTTTTCATCACTTTCTATGGAAGATTTTCGATTGGAGCAGAAAGTAAATGACTATTTTAGGGGACAGCCGGAAATTTTTTATGAAAAAGTACTAAAAACACTTGCAGAGGCCATTTTTAAAAGTTACCTTGAAGTTGATATCAAACAAATAAATAACCATATAAAAGAAAGTGAAAAAATTACAGGGACAAGTGAACGTGTAGAAGCAATTCTAGAGCATTTAGGTAAATTAGATCTTTCTGAAGAAAGAAAAGAAAAGTTGCAACAAGTACATCAGATGTTTCAAGTTGTTCAAAAGTATAATATAGAAGCGCAGTACTTTTGTTTTCCTATGGTTTTTAATAATCAAGAAAGCACGGGTGAACTTTATTTTTTTAAACCAAAGAAAAAGCAAGGCAATAGCGATGAACGGATGTATATTGTAATGGCACTCAATATGCCCTTTTTGCGTAAAGTAGAAGTACATATAGAGCAAATAAAAGATGCTGTTAATATGACACTTAAAGTTGAAACTCAAACAATGAAAGAGCAAATAGAGTCTTCATTAGAACAATTATCTGAAGAATTAGGTAGTTCAGGATATCATTTAAATCAATTACAAGTTAAATTATTGAAGGATAATAGACTTAAGGAAGAAATATATACAGGACTTTATCATATGGACCTTAAAGCATAAGGAGGGCGTAATGAAAAAGAAGCAAAGAATGAAAGCTGTTGCCTTATCTTATCAAGAAGATATGAATGCACCTACTATTGTTGCTAGTGGAAGTGGAAAAGTAGCAGAAAATATACTGGAAGAAGCTAAAAAACATCATGTGCCTGTTTATGAAGACAAGAAGTTGGCTACAATCTTAGCAGAGTTACAAGTAGGAGAACAAATTCCAACAGAACTATATGAGCTTGTAGCAAAAGTCTTAGTATTTGTAGGTGATATGGATGAGCTTTACGCCAAAACGAGAGGGCATAAGTAATAAGCGTTTACTAGGAACACAATATGAACTATTAGCAATAGCTTATTTAGAAGCTAAGCATTATACGATTTTGGAACATAGCTATAGGTGTCGTTTCGGTGAGATTGACATCATTGCTAAGGATGATGAATATATTGTATTTGTAGAAGTAAAATATAGAAAAAGAGTAGATTATGGTTATCCAAGAGAAGCAGTTGATTATAAGAAAAGACAGCACATCTTACGTACGGCTATGTACTATTTAAGAACAAAGATAGGTTATGAAGTAGCAAGTCGCTTTGATGTGATTGAAATCTTGGAAACTAGCATAACACATTTAGAAGCGGCATTTTAGGAGGATTTGACATGATAGATTTAGCATCATTTAAGTTTATTACAAAAGGAGAGTTAACTTACCTAATTTTTACACCATGGGAAAACGAAGCTTTAGTACATGGTTTTACTACTAGAACAGGTGGTGTAAGTGAGGGGGAGTGGTCCAGCTTAAATCTTGGTTTTAATAGAGGTGATAAAGAAACAAGCGTTATAGAAAATTATAGGAGAGTATGTGATGCACTAGAAGTAACACTGGATTCGCTTGTGCTATCTAAACAAGTACATGAATTGGAAATTGCAAAAGTGACTCAAGAAGATAAAGGGAATGGTATTATACAACCTAACAAGTGGAAAAGTAAAGATGGCATTTATACAAGAGAGAAGGGGGTCACATTAGTGACACACTATGCAGATTGTGTTCCCTTGTTTTTTTATGCACCTAAATATGGTATGATAGGTATGGCTCATGCCGGATGGAGAGGAACCGTAGGTAGAATTGGAAAGAAGATGATTGAGTTATGGGAAAAGGAAGGTATTTTGGCTAGTGACATTCAAGTGGCTATAGGGCCATCTATAGGCTCATGCTGTTTTGAAGTAGGTGCTGAGGTGGCAGACCAATTTAGTAATCAGTTTCCAGGAGCATCATTTATTATTGCCCATGAATATGATGATAAGTATCATATTGATTTATGGGCATGTAATGAAAGGATACTTCTTGAAGCAGGGATTTTAAAGGAAAATATCATTCAAAGCCAAATCTGTACGTGTTGTCATTCAGATTTATTCTTTTCACACAGAAAAACTCAAGGTAAAAGAGGAACATCAGGCGCATTTATGTGCTTAAAATAACGTGACTTTTTTGAGAATAGGTGCAGACTCTTGACAGAATTAGGGATTATCAGTACATTAGAAAAAAGGTACTTTAGATAAGCTAAAGATTTTAAATTAATATTAAAAGGAGAAAGATAAATGAGTAAACCGATTGTTGCTGTAATAGGTAGACCTAACGTAGGAAAGTCTACTTTATTTAATAGATTAACAAAATCAAAAACGTCAATAGTAGATGATACACCAGGTGTAACAAGAGACCGTATTTATGGAGAGGTAGAATGGCTTAATCATAAATTCACTATTATTGATACAGGTGGTATTGAGCCAGATAGTACAGATATTATCTTAAGTCAGATGAGAAGACAGGCAGAAGCAGCTATTGAATCAGCGGATGTGATTATCTTCTTGGTGGATGTAAAGACGGGTATGACAGATGCAGATACTCACGTTGCTAATATGCTTAGAAAGTCACACAAACCAGTTGTTTTAGTAGTGAATAAGGTCGATGATATGGTTCATCAAACAATGGGCATGTATGAATTTTACAACCTAGGACTTGGTGAACCTATTCCTATCTCTTCTGGACAAGCTTTAAATTTAGGAGACATGCTTGACGAAGTAGTAAGCTATTTCCCAGATGAAGATGCAGAAGCAGAGGAAGATGATAAAATAAGAGTGGCGATTATTGGTAAGCCAAATGTAGGAAAGTCTTCTTTAGTTAATAAAATTGTAGGAGAAGAGCGTGTTATTGTAAGTAATATAGCAGGAACTACACGTGATTCTGTAGATACAGAAGTGACTATTGAAGGTCAAGAATATGTACTCATTGATACTGCAGGTATTAGAAGACGTAGTAAAATCAAAGAAAACATTGAAAAGTATAGCATTATCCGTACAATAGCAGCTATTGATCGTGCAGATGTAGTTCTGATTCTTATTGATGCAGAAGAGGGAATTACAGAACAAGATACTAAAATAGCAGGTATGGCGCATGAGGCAGGAAAAGGTTGTATTATTGTTGTTAACAAATGGGATGCCATTGAAAAAGATGATAAAACAATGAATGCTTATTTGAAAAAGATTACAAATACATTAGCTTATATGCAGTATGCACCATGTATGTTCATTTCAGCTTTAACAGGTCAACGTATTCCTAAATTATTTGATACAATTTATGCAATTGCACAAAATCAGTCCCAACGTATTAGTACAGGTGTTTTAAATGATGTATTATATGAAGCGATGGCTATGAATCAGCCACCAAGTGATAAAGGTAAGCCACTTAAAATTTTCTATATGACACAAGTAAGTATTAAACCGCCTACATTTGTTATTTTTGTAAATGATAAAGAACTAATGCATTTTTCATACCAACGTTATATCGAAAATCAAATGAGAGAAGCCTTTGGTTTTAAGGGCACACCACTTCGATTTATTGTAAGAGAAAAAGGGGCGAAAGAATAAAAATGTATAGATTAGGGGCATTACTTATTGGGTATCTTTTTGGCGGTGTGCAATCAGCAATATTATGTGGTAAATTAAAAGGCATTGATATTAGAACACAAGGTAGCGGTAATGCAGGAACAACTAATACCATTCGTGTATTAGGGAAAAAAGCAGGATTTCTTGTTTTACTCATTGATATACTTAAAGCAATTATAGCTATTTATGTGGCAAAATTGCTGTTTTCACCAAATCATCCAGATGCAACTATTTTGATTACGTTTTATAGTGGCATAGGTGCTGTTTTAGGACATAGTTTTCCTCTATTCTTTCATTTTAAAGGTGGAAAAGGTATTGCAACCACAGCAGGAACACTAATCGGAATAGATTATCGTTTGTTTTTAATAGGAGCAGCACTATTCTTGATAACATTTGCAATAACACGAATTGTATCGATTAGCTCTCTTATTATGACAGCCTCGATTCCTATTATGATTATTATTTTTTATTCTGGCAAAGGGAATATAGGTATTGAGGCCATGGTTCTGTCACTTTTGGTTACAGGTTTTACTTTCTATAGGCATAAAGCCAATATCAAGAGATTAATAGAAGGTAATGAAGCAAGGTTAACAAGTAAAAAGTAGTGTTAGGAGGTTTTAAGATGAAAAAGATAACAGTTATTGGAGCAGGTGGTTGGGGCTTAGCTTTAGGGTTACTTCTGAATGAAAAAGGGAATAACGTTACTTTTTGGTGCTATGAAGAAAAAGAAAAAGAGGACATATTGCAACATAGAGAAAATAAAAGGTGTCTTCCAGGAATTAAAATTCCTTTAGAGATTAATTTTACAACTTCTATGGCAGAAGCATTGGAAGAAGCAGAAGTTGCTGTTATGGCAGTACCTTCTAAAGCTGTTAGAGCGACTGCCCAAAAGATGAAAGATTATTTACAGCCAAGTACAATTATTGTTAATGTCGCAAAAGGTGTGGAAGAAGAAACCTTGCTTAGACTCTCACAAGTTATTGAATCTGTACTCCCTAATCCGGTAGTTGTACTTTCTGGGCCAAGTCATGCTGAAGAAGTAGCAAGACATATTCCAACAACAGTTACTGTGAGTAGCCAAGATATGAAATATGCTTATGAGATACAAGATTTATTTATGGATATGTATTTTAGAGTATATACTAATGAAGACTTAATTGGTATTGAAATAGGTGGCGCACTTAAAAATGTAATTGCCTTAGCAGCAGGCGTTGTAGAAGGTATGGGGTTTGGTGATAACACGAAAGCAGCACTTATGACTAGAGGCATTGCAGAAATGACGAGATTAGGTATTGCTATGGGCGGTAAGCCTAATACATTCGCAGGTCTTACAGGAATAGGAGATTTAATTGTAACTTGTACAAGTGGACATAGTCGTAATCGTCGTGCTGGTGAATTAATTGGTCAAGGCTATACAATGGACGAGGCTATTCAAAAGGTTAATATGGTAGTAGAAGGGGTTCCCACAACTAAAGCAGGTTATGCATTAATGCAAAAGTATCAAGTTGAGATGCCTATTCTAAATGCTATATATAAGGTTATTTTTGAAAATGAGCCAGTTAAAGAGACTATTTATAATCTTATGCTAAGAGATAAAAAAGACGAACATTAAAAATGAATAAAAGTGGTATATATCTGCCTTTTGTACAATATATTTTAATGTACCCATACAATTAAAATATAAGGAGGCTTTCATATGGAATACTATGATATTTACAAAGATATTTCTGAAAGGACAAATGGGGATATATACATAGGGGTAGTTGGACCTGTTAGAACAGGAAAATCTACCTTTATTAAACGTTTTATGGAAACATTGGTACTCCCTAATATTAAAAATGAGCATAGTAAAGAACGTACACAAGATGAATTACCTCAAAGTGGGGATGGCAAAGTTATTACAACAACAGAGCCCAAGTTTATACCAAATGAAGCTATTGGTATTACTATAGGGGGAGATTTTGAAGTTAAAGTACGAATGATTGATTGTGTAGGTTATATTGTACCAGAAGCTGAAGGCCACCTGTATAATAATACACCTCGTATGGTTAAAACGCCTTGGTTTGAAGAAGAAATTCCTTTTTCACAAGCAGCAGAACTTGGCACTAAAAAGGTTATTACAGATCATTCTACCATTGGTGTCGTAGTGACTACAGATGGAAGTTTTACTGATATTTCTAGAAATAGTTACATAGAAGGGGAACAGCGTGCCATTAATGAATTGAAGCGTTTAGGAAAACCTTTTATTGTAGTGTACAATACGAAGAAACCTTTTGATACAGAAGTTATTGAATCTACCAGTAAATTATCAAGAGAATATGATGTTCCAGTGGTACCAATGGATATTGCCCAAATGAAAACAGAGGATATTCATCAATTATTAGAAAAAATCTTATATGAATTCCCACTTAATGAAATTCAATTCATGCTCCCTAAATGGGTAGAAACCTTAGATAATGAGCATTGGGTGAAAAAAGCATGGATTGATTGTGTAAAGGAACAAATTGCAAATGTAGAGAATATTAGACAGATTAAAGAAGCTACCAATGAATTAAGAGCTTTAGATTTTGTTAAAAATGTCTATTTAGAAAAGATTCAATTAGGAGAAGGCGTTGTAAAGGTCGATATTAATACAACGGAAGAACTCTTTTATAGAGTACTTTCTGAAACGACAGGTATGGAAATTCATGGAGATCATGAGCTTATGAAGCTTATTAAAGAATTAGCTACTACTAAAAAAGAGTACGATAAGGTAGCTTATGCTATGAATGAAGTAAAGGAAAAAGGCTATGGAGTAGTTAGTCCTGTATTCGATGAGCTAAAATTAGAAGAACCAGAAATTATTAAGCAAGGTAATCGTTTTGGTGTTAAACTAAGGGCTAGTGCACCAAGCTATCACATTATACGAGCCAATATTCAAACCGAAGTTGCACCTATTGTTGGAACAGAAAAACAAAGTGAAGATTTAATTAATAATATTTTAAGTGAGTTTGAAACAGATCCTACAAAGATTTGGGAATCAAATATTTTTGGAAAATCACTTCATGAATTAGTAAACGAAGGATTACAAAATAAACTATTTAGAATGCCAGAAGATGCGCAACAAAAATTACAAGAAACACTACAAAAAATTATAAATGAAGGAAATGGCGGTTTAATTTGCATCCTTCTTTAAGGGCACATGATGTGCCTTTTTTTATGGAAAAAATAAAAGGTTAGAAAGGAATGATAAAAATAAAAAACCTCTGTCAAATTATTAGCTTTTTAGAGGTAATATCTTGCAAGATAAGCTATTACATTATATGATGATAAGTATTAAGGATAGAATTGGAAGTGAATAAATGAAAAATAGTGGTAAAAAGAATCAAATCAAGCAAACCAATAAAAAGCAACCCACGTCTAAGGGACATACTACCTATGGTGAAGGAAGCTATTTTAATCCTTATGCTACTCATATGCCAGTACAATCACGTACACGTTCTACATACAAGACTAATACAACCATGCAAAAGGTAGATGATAATAGAAAAAAAGATGTTAGAAGCAAAACTAGTAGTAAGAGTACTTCCGCTAATAGAAATAAAACCACGCCAAAAAGGCAAGAATCTTCTTATGTTAGAGGAGGAGACAGGGGGTATCAACAATCATATACAAATCCATACAGTGCTACCTCATATACGAATCAAAATACAACACCTTATATAAAGGAGCAATATGTTACTCCTAACAGGCAAGTTACACAAGAAAATAATTCTCCGCACATGAGAAGAGAGCAGATAAAGAAGAATAATAAGCTTACAAGAGCGCAGATTTATAGAAATAAGAAAAGGAAGCAACGTCAATTGATATTACGAATAGCACTTGTAATGATTTTTACAACCTTTGGGGTATGGGGAGCTATAGAGATAAAAGAAGCACTCACTAAACCTAAAATTTCTTATCAGGTTGTTAAAACAGGAACAATTGATAATTCAAGAAGTCTAAGCGGTATTATTTTAAGAAATGAGCAAGTGGTATATAGCCAAGATGAAGGAAACGTTCAGTATGTCGTTTCTGAAGGAGAAAAAGTAAAGAAGGATGGACTGGTTTATGTTTTAGTAGATGAGGAGCAGTTAGCACAGTCAACTAAGACAGAGAATGAGGTAGATGAGCAAATTTATCAGAAAGCAGAAGAACGTAAAGATATCTCCTTTTATCAAGATCAAATTTATGATTTAAATGAAGAGGTAAAAGCAGATATAGAGGCTTTCTATGATAATCGTTATGAAAATACAACCCACTTTATTTATACATTACGTAATCAATTAGATCAAAATGTTAATAAGCGGACAAGCATTTATACTCAAGAGCAACAGGATCAAGAACAAAGCATAGCAGTACTAAAAACAGAACTTCAAGCTAATATCAATCAGTACCGACTAGGTAAAACAGCACCACAAGCAGGGATTATATCATATAAATTAGATGGACAAGAAACTTCTAATTTATCAGAAGTGATAGAGACACTTAATTATGATAAATATAATAGTATTATTAAAAACTCTAATGTAAGCTATCTTAATAAAAGCGAAGTAACTAAAGAAGAACCTGTTTATAAGATTATTTTAGATAATAAGTGGTATATAATAAGTTATGTAGATTTATCGCAAGATGAAGCTTTTAAGGAAGGGCAAAATTATAATCTTGACTTTACCGGCACGAATAGTAAGCAAGTCACTTTTAAATTAGTTTCTAAAAAAGCTGAAGATGATAAGCGTATACAACTAGTATTTGAAACAAGTGATCAGATAAGCAACTTTTTAGACTTGAGATATGTTGATTTTTCTATTGGGAATAAAAATGTGACAGGTCTTAAAATTCCACTGCAAGCCATTGTGGAGCAGAATATGTTGAAAATCCCAGCAACTTATTGTATAGAGAATGAAGGGCAATTAGGTGTTTATAGAAAAGTAGGTGAAGTAACAGAATTTGTGCCTATTAAAATACAATATCAAAAAGAGGATAATAACTATATACGACAAGATATTACTAATAGTAATAATGTACAAGTCAATAATGTTTTGGTGGATCCCCAATCGGGAAGTTCCTATGAAGTAACAGAGATAGAAACAAAGCAAGGTGTTTATGTTATTAATGGGAAAATTGCTCAGTTTAAGACTGTAGAGATTGATTTGGTCAGTGGAGAATATGCTATTGTTAAGTATGACGGAAATACACAACTTAAAGAAATGGATAAAATGATTTCAAATCCTAAGAGTATAAAGATTGACCAATTACTAGAAGATATGAATGTGCAAAATGAATAATGAAGGTGAGGATGAAATGAAAGAAAGACTAGAAATGATAAGGAAAGAAATAGAGGAATCAGCAATAAAAAGTGGGAGAAAGGTAGAGGATATTACATTAATTGCTGTTTCAAAAACGTATCCTTTGGCGTCTATACAAGAAGCAATAACTTTAGGATGTAAAGATTTTGGTGAAAATCACGTACAAGAATTAGTACAAAAAATGGATGAATTAAATGAATCTGTTCATTGGCATTTAATAGGTCATCTCCAAACTAATAAAGTTAAATACATTATTGGAAGAACAACTCTTATTCATTCTGTAGACCGTTTAAAACTGGCTGAAGAAATAGAAAAACAATCAGCTAAAAAAGGGTATATAACAGATATTTTGATAGAAGTTAATGTAGCAAAAGAAGCTTCAAAGCATGGTTTCTTAGTAGAAGAGGTAATACCTATTATGGTAGAATTAGCAAAAATGAAACATATCAGAGTGAGAGGATTAATGACGGTAGCCCCTTTTGTAGCTAATCCTGAAGAAAATAGACCCATATTTAGGAAACTTTACGATTTATCGGTTGACATACAAAAGCAAAAGTTTGATAATATAAGTAGCGATATATTATCAATGGGGATGAGTAATGACTATAAAATAGCAATAGAAGAAGGTGCTACCATGGTACGTATCGGCACGGCTATTTTTGGAAATAGAGATTACACTAAATAATTTTTTTGGGAGGAATACAAATGAGCGGCTTTATGTCAAAATTTAAGAATATTTTTATACCAGAAGATGAATTTGATGAAGATGAGTTAGAGGAAATGGAACAAGAAGTGGAGCAAGTTAATAGAAATGTTATGCATCAAACTCATATACCACCAATGAATACACCTAAGGTTGTTTCTCTTAATCAGCCTAATCGTATGGAATTACTTAATTTTACCATGTTAAGTTATGATATGACAGGTGAGATTTGTGGCTACATTAAAAATAGAAAACCTATCATTGTTAATATGGAAAAACTAGCTGCTCATGAGATGCAACGTGCAGTGGATTATTTAACAGGAGCTTGTTGTGCACTTAATGGAACAGTTGAAAAAGTAACGGACTGTATTTTTATTTTTGCACCAGAGCATGTTAATATTAATCCAGAAAAATTAAAACAACGTAGTGTGTTTCCGCCTACACTCTAATACTGATGAAGCTATCGTTAAATCATATAAATGATGCAGATGAAAAACGCTTTGTAAAAATGATGCTTGAATATAGCAAACGATCAGAGCAGCAATTTAGACCCATTTTTACGGATTTTTATAATAAAGAATGGTTGTTAAGTATGATAGATCGTTATATAGAGGAATCTACAAAACAAATGTGTTATTTTTACGGTGGTTTTGAAGAAGCAGAAAGACAAGTATTAGGTATTGCTCCTTATGAAATTCAAGAGGAAGATTTTCCTATTATGGCCTTAGAACTAAAGGTTAAGACTGGGATTGGAAAGGCACTTACACATAGAGATTACCTAGGTGCTTTATTAGGTCTAGGAATTGAAAGAGAGACAATAGGAGACATCGTAATAAAACCATTTGGGGCATACATCATTGCTAATGAGTCTATGGTTTCCTATATTTATAGTAATTTACTAAGTATTGGGAAATGTCAAAATATTGAACAGCAAGTAATCCCTTTTTCACAATTGCAGATTAATCCTCCTCAGATTAAAAGTTATGAAACAACTGTAGCTTCTTTACGGTTAGATGTTATAGTAGCAGCAGGTTTTGGATTATCTAGGGGTGTCTGTACAAAACTTATTCAAGCAGACCGTGTAAAATGTAATGGTGTGACGAGTACAAATAAGCAGCTTATAAAAGAAGGGGACCATATTACTGTTAGAGGATATGGTAAAATTAAGCTTAAGCAAATAAGTGGATTAACAAAAAAGGATAGGATTCATATTACAATAGAAAAATATGTATAGGGGGAAACAACATGTTATCACCAGTTGACATTCAAAACAAGGAATTTAGAAAAAGTAAAATAGGTGGCTATCATATTGAAGAAGTTAATGACTTTCTTGATGAAATATTAAAAAGTTATCAAGAGGTAATTAATGAAAACTATGCCCTAAAGGATAAGATTAATGCTTTAAATGAAAGTGTACAATATTATCGTACTATGGAATCTACGATACAGAATGTACTTGTTTTAGCAGATAAAACAGCGCAAGATACAAAAGGTGCAGCTTATGAAAAAGCAGAAGAAATTAAAAAAGAAGCTGAACAAAGAGCTGAAAAGATGACTAGTTTGGCTGAGGAACGCGTTGCCAGAATTGTGGAGCAAGGTAGGCAAGAAGCTTTTGAATTAAGCCAAAAAGTTGAAGATATTAAGAGGCAATACTTATCTTATAAAGCACAGTTTAAACAACTACTTCAATCACAGATGGAATTATTGGAACAAGGTGATGCTAGAGCAACTATTGCTCAAGATGATTTAGTACAAGCTTTTGCTGCTATTGAAAAAGAAACCGTAGCAAGTGTAGAAGTACCTCAAACGGAGGCGACAGAAGAAGAATATTTTACGAAGGAATATATTCCTGTGTCAGATGAAGAAATATCCTCCTTACTGAATAAATAAGTATGATTATTGTAAAGAGTGATATACTAAATAGATGGATGCTGTATATTTAAATGACTACATAAAAACGTGCTTGATGAGCACGTTTTTTTCTAGTAGGCTAAGGAGGAAAGTATGATAGTTGCAATAACACTTATTATAATAGCCCTAGTGGGAATAGATCAGTTAACAAAGATTTGGGCTGTGTCTACATTAATGAATCAAGAAGACATTAAAATATGGGAAAATGTATTTCATTTCCATTATGTGAAAAATGAAGGAGCAGCTTGGGGAATATTAAGTGGTAAACAGGGATTTCTTATTATCATAACAAGTATTATTATTATAGGGATGCTCATATATATCAGACAACTCCCAAAATCAAAATGGGGAAATTGGGGAAGAGTTGCCTTTGTTTTAATTATTAGTGGTGCAATTGGGAATTTGATTGATAGATTGTTTTTAGGTTATGTGCGTGATTTTATATATTTTATTCTTATTAATTTTCCCGTTTTTAATGTGGCAGATATGTTTGTAGTAGTAGGAGTAGCCCTACTAATGATTGTTCTGTTGTTTGGAGACTTAGAAGAAAAAAAGGCAAATATAGAGAAGGAAAATATTGAAGAGGAAATAAATTAATGGCAGAAAAGATTGAGCATATTGTAAATAGTGAAGCAAAAGGAAGAGTAGATAAATATTTGGCAGAAGTGTTTCCTGAATATACGCGTTCCTTTATACAAAAACAAATAGAAAAAGGTGGTATTCTAGTTAATCAAAAAGTGATTAATAGCAAGTATCAAGTTAAAGCAGATGATCATATTATAATGACTATACCAGATCCTATAGAGGTAGATATTATACCAGAGCCAATTGATATTGAAATTGTTTATGAAGATGATGATTTAATGATTGTCAATAAGCCTCAGGATATGGTTGTTCATCCGGCTCCAGGTAACTATTCTGGTACATTAGTTAATGGTTTACTTTACCACTGTAAAGATAAATTGTCTGGAATTAATGGAGAAATTAGGCCAGGTATTGTACATCGTATCGATAAGGATACTTCCGGATTACTGATGATTGCAAAAAATGATAAGGCCCATTTAGGATTGTCAGAATTACTAAAAGACCATCACATTACTAGAAAATATCATGCTATTGTTTATGGTGGTTTTAAAGAGGATGAGGGAACAATTGAAGAACCTATTGGACGTTCAACGCAAGATCGCAAAAAAATGGCCATAGTACGTGATGGACGGTATGCCAAGACGGATTATAAAGTACTTGAACGGTTTAAACAATTTACTTATATTGAGCTTACACTTCATACGGGTAGGACTCATCAAATACGTGTTCATATGAAGCATATAGGTCACCCACTCTTGGGAGATCCTGTATATGGCCCTACAAAAATGAGCTTTGGTATTAATAAGCAGATGCTTCATGCAAAAGTAATAGGGTTTACGCACCCTATTACTCATAAAGAAATGTATTTTGAAAGTGAGTTACCAGACTACTTTGTACGAGTAATTGACAAACTAAGAAAATTATGAGAAAATAAGTCAAATCATATTCCTTTAAAGTAGCACGTGAGGCTAATAAGGATACACAAAAGAAATAAGGCCATATTAGATGGGCAATTCATGTGTAATACTCAGAGACCTTTCGATAAAAGGTCTCTTTATTATTTATCTAGAAATGTGAATGCTTTAGTTTAAGCGACCAGAGATACAGGAATAATGAGATTATTTTATTGAAATAATAACGGATAAAAGGATGGATTTTTATATGGATGAAATAAAAGTTTTAATGGATGAGGCAGCAATGAATCGTGCTGTAACACGAATTGCTCATGAAATTATAGAAGCCAATAAAGGTGCTAAAGACTTGATTTTAATAGGTATAGAAACAAGAGGAGTACCTCTTGCCAAAATCTTGTCAAATAAGATTAAATCTATTGAAAATAGTGAAGTGCCTGTGGAGAGTATTAATATTACTTTTTATAGAGATGATTTAGAAAAGAAATTTGACCAACCGTTTACTGAAGCACATTCAATTACTTCAGATATTAATGGAAAAGGGGTCATTTTAGTAGATGACGTTATTTTTACTGGAAGAACTGTACGTGCAGCAATGGATGCGTTGATGGATATAGGAAGACCAAGTTTTATTAAATTAGCTACACTCATTGATCGTGGACATAGGGAGCTTCCTATTAGACCTGATTTTGTTGGAAAAAACATTCCGACTTCCAAAAAGGAAATTGTCCAAGTACGTTTAAAAGAAGTGGACTCAGAAAGTGTTGTACGTTTAGTAAGTAAAGGTTAAGAAGGGAAAGAGGCATGCAAAGATGAAGGAGCGGTAAAAAAGTAATTTAGGGCTTCAGCATCTTTTTGCCTTGTTTGGAGATGATTTAGCAGTTGTAGTAGCAGGTTTACTTGGTGGACTAGCTATTACAACTTATGGAGAAAATACAAGAGGGCTGCTGCTATAAAAGTTTATAGCCCAGGAATTTTACGCATTGCAGCACTTTTTAGGGTTGTTCCTAATAAGATTTCTCAACAGATATTTAATATGTATACAACTGCATGATAAAGGACTTATACTTTCTATTTAAAAAAGGTATAAGCCTTTTTGTTTTAGGAGAAAATAAAAAAAGGTGAATAAAATCTTTTAATTAAGGCATTATTATCTGGTATAATTATTTTAGAAAGTACAAAATTATACATAAAAATGAAATAATATAGACATCAAATGTCATTTTGGTTATAATGGAATAAAATACTATAAGCATGAGAATATGTTGTGTTAAAGGGGAATTGCTATGGAGGAGTATATTACATCATTTTTGTATTATTTAAAGCATATTAAGCGTGCTTCAGATAATACGGTGCAATCTTATGAAAGAGATTTGAGATATTTTGAACGTTATGTTGAAGAACAGGGGAAAATAGAGATTCAGTCTTTGACAGATCAGCAAATTAAAGTCTATTTAGAGCATATGAAAGATGAAGAGAAATCAACTGCAACTATTTCCCGTACTCTTGCATCTATTCGTGCCTTTTGCCAATATCTTGTAAAAGAACAAGTGCTAAATGAGAATCCAGCTAGATTAATAGCTTTACCTAAGATAGAGAAAAAAGCGCCTCGTATTTTATCGCAGGAGCAAATTAGCTCTTTATTAGAACAACCTAATAAAAAAGATACTAAAGGAATACGTGATCGAGCCATGCTTGAACTGCTATATGCTACAGGGATCCGTGTATCAGAGCTCATTTCACTTAAAACAACAGATATTAATTTGCAACAAGGGTATATTATATGTAGGGATGCTCAAAAAGAACGAACCATTCCTATTGGTAAATCTGCCATTTCAGCGTTAAATATGTATTTGGGAGAAGTAAGACACATTTTAATCCGTAGTGCAAATGATAAAACGTTATTTGTTAATTGCAATGGCTATCCTATGACAAGACAAGGTTTTTGGAAGATTTTAAAGACCTATGCTAATGCTGCACATATTCAAGGTGAGATTACTCCCCATATGTTAAGACATTCTTTTGCAGCACATTTAGTGCAAAATGGTGCTAATTTAAAATCCGTGCAGCAAATGCTAGGGCACTCAGATATTTCAACTACACAAGTTTATATGCATCTGAATAAAGAAACAGAGGAGTTAATGGATGTGTATAATAAAACACATCCAAGAGCATGAAACTAGGAGGTAATCTCCTAGTTTTTTTGTGCAATTTTTTTGCAGAATGTGGTACAATAAAGGTTAATCAATATGAAGCTAAGTGATAATAGTAGAAAGTTTAAGTAATCACTTAAGAATTAGGAGGGTAAGAGATGAAAAGAGCAATATGGATAGTCTTAGACAGCGTAGGAATGGGAGCAATGCCTGATTCAAAACAATATGGTGATGGAGATGTAAATACAATTGCACATGTGTATGAGCACTGTAATGGACTAGAATTAAATCATATGATAAGTTATGGATTAGGGAATATAGAAGGGATGAAAGCACTCCCTAGATATGAATCACCAAAAGGCAGTTTTGCAAGAATGAGTGAATTATCTAAAGGAAAAGATACAACGACAGGTCATTGGGAAATGGTGGGTATTTATACAGAAGTACCATTTCCAACTTATCCAAATGGCTTTCCGGAAGAAATTATGAAAGCCTTTGAAGAAAAAATCGGTAGAAGAACCTTGGGGAATTGTACAGCATCAGGTACAGCTATTATTGAAGAATTGGGTGAAGAGCATGTAAAAACAGGATATCCTATTGTTTATACATCAGCAGATAGTGTTTTTCAAATTGCAGCTCATGAATCTGTTATTTCATTAGAAAAGCTATATGAAATGTGTGAAATTGCACGTAATTTATTAAAAGGTAAGCATGAAGTTGCGCGTGTTATTGCAAGACCATTTACAGGAGAAGAGGGCCATTTTACACGTACAGCTAACAGACGAGACTATGCTATTTGTCCACCAAAACCCAACCTTTTATCTTACTGTGAAGAAGGTGGTGTGCCAGTGGTAGCAGTTGGAAAGATCGAAGATATTTTTAATAGTCAAGGCATCACCGAAGCTATTCATACAAAGGATAATAATGATGGTATTGCTGTTACATTAGAATGCATGACAAAACATCAAGAAGGCCTTATTTTTACTAATTTGGTTGATTTTGATATGAAATGGGGACATCGTAATGATCCAGCAAGTTATGGTAAAGGTTTAGAAGCCTTTGATAAAGCATTACCACAAATAGTGGAAGCTTTAAAGGAAGAGGATATACTTATTATTACAGCAGATCATGGTTGTGACCCGACGGCACCAGGAACTGACCATACAAGAGAATATGTCCCACTTTTAGTAATTGGTAAACAAATAAAAGAAGGTATTAATTTAGGAACAAGAAAGAGTTTTGCGGATATTGGGCAAACTTTATGTGAGTTATTTAATCTTCCACAACTTAAGATAGGTGAAAGTTTCTTGAAAGAAGTTTATAAGTAATAGAACGGGAGGAAAGTAAGAAAATGAGAATGTATGACATTATTGATTGCAAAAAAAGAGGGCTGGCTTTAACAAAAGAAGAAATAGATTTTGTAGTACAAGGTTATACAAAAGGTGATATTCCAGATTACCAGGTATCAGCTTTATTAATGGCTATTTATTTTCAAGGCATGTCTTTAGAAGAAACAGCGTATTTAACTATGGCTATGGCTAGTAGTGGAGATCAAATAGATTTATCTCCTATTCAGGGCATTAAGGTAGATAAACATAGTACAGGTGGTGTAGGTGATAAAACAACGATAGTATTGGCACCTCTTGTAGCAGCTGCAGGAGCAAAGGTAGCTAAGATGTCGGGACGTGGTCTTGGGCATACAGGAGGGACCATTGATAAACTGGAATCATTTGAAGGCTTTAAAGTAGAGTTAACAGAAGAACAGTTTTTCGACAATGTGAATGCGCACCATATTGCTGTAGTTGGTCAAAGCGGAGATTTAGCGCCTGCAGACAAGAAACTTTATGCGCTTAGAGATGTAACAGCAACTGTAGACAATATGTCGCTTATAGCCAGCTCTATTATGTCAAAGAAGATTGCTTCTGGAGCAGATGCCATCTGTTTAGATGTTAAGTGTGGTACAGGTGCATTTATGAAAAAATTAGAGGATGCAAAAGCATTAGGAAAAGCTATGGTAGATATAGGCAATCATGTAGGGCGCCAAACCATGGCTGTTGTATCTGATATGAATCAGCCATTAGGATATGCAGTAGGTAATGCCTTAGAAGTAATGGAGGCGATTAATACATTAAGAGGTAAAGGACCTGAAGATTTAACTTTATTAACGATTACCTTAGCTAGCCATATGCTTATGCTAGCTGGTTTGGCAAAAGATGTGGAAGCTGCTAAAAATCAGATTCAAGACTTATTATCTACAGGAGCTGCTATCGATAAGTTAAAGGAATGGATTAAGTTACAAGGGGGAGATGAGCGAGCAGTAGACGATTTTAGCTACTTACCACAAGCACCATACCATAGAGATTTTTGTTTGAATCAAATAGGTTATGTAGAAGCTATCAATGCAGAAGCAGTAGGAAAAGCTGCGCTTGTATTAGGTGCAGGTAGAGAAACAAAAGAAAGTAGTATTGATTTAGCAGTAGGCATTGTTATTCATAAAAAAATAGGTGATAAAATAAATGTCGATGAACCAGTTGCAACCATCTATTATAATAATGAACAAAAATATAATTTAGCAACTTCAATCTTAGAAAAAGCTTATAAAATAAGTGATCAACAAATAGAAAAACCGGATTTAATTTACGATATTATTCATTAAAGATAACAATACTGTTCTCTTATATAAGTCTATAGGTATAAATTGTATGGAATTACAAATACTACAGACAAAAGATAATAAGGAGGACAGTTATGAAAAGTAAACGTGTAGGAGTTATCTTTTTATTACTTATCATCATGTGTTGTTCTCAGGTTTTTGCAGCTGCAACACCTAAGAAGAATACCAATCAAACTTTAGCAGCAACAGCTAGAAGTTATATACTCATGGAGGAATCGAGTGGTAAAATTTTATTAGAGCGAAATGCAGATGAGCCTTTACCACCGGCGAGCATTACAAAAGTAATGACCTTGTTACTCATTAATGAAGCAGTAGATACCGGAAAAATTAACTGGGAAGATAAAGTAACTATTAGTGAGCATGCAGCACATATGGGTGGCTCTCAAGTCTTTATGGAACCTGGAGAAGAACAGACTGTACGTGATTTAGTAAAATGTATTTGTATTGCTTCAGCTAATGATGCTGCTGTTGCTATGAGTGAATATATTGCTGGAAGTGAAGAGCAGTTTGTAGAGCTTATGAATAAACGTGCCGCAGAGTTAGGAATGACCCATACTGTTTTTAAGAATGCTTGTGGTCTTCATACAGAAGGACATGTATCAACGGCAAGGGATATTGCCTTAATGTCAAGAGCGTTAGTAAATGGGCATCCTGAAATCACCAAAACGCTAACAACTTGGATGGATACAATTACTCATAGAACAAGAAGAGGAGAGTCAGAGTTTGGTTTATCCAATACCAATAAAATGCTTAAATGGTATAAAGGGATTACAGGGTTAAAAACGGGTTATACCCCAGAAGCAAAACATTGTGTAAGTGCTACTGCAACAAGAGATAATATGGGATTAATCGCAGTTATTATGGGTGCTGCAGATGGTAAAACACGTTTTCAAGAAGCAGGGCAGCTTTTAGACTATGGTTTTGCTAATTACAAAGTAAAAGTTGGGCCAACTATTGGTACAATTATAGGTGAGGCACCTATTAAAAAAGGCGATGTTTCTAAAATAAATGTAGCTACTAAAGAAACGAAAGCTTTTGTCGTACCTAAGAGTAATACAAATAGTGAACTCACTTATGAAGCTCATTATAGAGAGCCACTGATAGCACCTATTTCTAAAGGGGCTATAGTAGGAGAAATGACCTATTATTTAGATGGAAATGAAGTGGGAAAGGGACAGCTTATATCTGCAACAGATGTTAAGAAGGCTACACTTAAACAGATGGTTCCTTATATGTGTAAACGCTTTTTTAAATTATCCAAGTGAGAAAAAGCATAATAAGAGAGTAACTCTTATTATGCTTTTTCTGACGTTATATTTAATGCTTGCATAAATAGTGACAAGCGACTACACTTAGTATATAACAAAAGTTGACAGGAGGCTCCTTAAGTGGCTGTATTGTTTAAGTTACAGGATTTTGAAGGTCCATTAGATTTATTACTTTATTTAATAGATAAAAATAAAATGAATATTTATGATATAGAAATATCTTCTATTACAGATCAGTATATGACCTATTTAGATGAAGCGGAAGAAGTTGAATTGGATCAAATGAGTGATTTTATTGTGATGGCTGCTACATTGCTTTATATTAAATCACGCATGCTTTTACCAAAACATCCAAAACCAGGAGAAGAAGTAGAAGAAGACCCAAGAGAAGAACTGGTACGAAAATTATTAGAATATAAGAAGGTAAAATATGTATCGGAAAAATTAAATGCATGTCAAGGAGAGAGTAGTCAGTATTGTTTTAGAAATAAGCCAGCAGAAATTGATATTCCAGAGAGTGCAATTGATTACGATGCCATTCTAGAAAATGTTAGTTTAAAATTATTGTATGACACTTTTGAGCAACTCATGAAGCAAAAGGAATGGGAACAACATACAAAAGAAGAACGTAAAATTGATCATAACATTTTAAAGAAGGATACTTATACCATCGAGCAAAAAAGTATCTACATACGTAATCTTATTGCTTTAGAGGGAAAGACGACCTTTTTTACCATTTGTAAAAAGGAAATGCCTAAAATAGAACTTATTGTTACTTTTATGGCTTTATTAGAGCTGATTCATAAGAAAGAAGTAACTGTTTTACAAGAAGAACCCACAGGTGATATTGTTATAAAAGGAGGAATAGTGGATGAAGAAGACAGAGCTTGAAAGTAGTATTGAAGCCCTGCTTTTTTATGCAGGAGACATTATCTCACAAAAAAGATTGTGTGAAATTTGTAATACAGAAGCTTTTTCGGTCCACATGGCCATTAATCACTTAAATGATTATTATGGACAAACGAATAGTGGGATTGAAATTATAGAAGTTGATGATGGCTATCAAATGTGTACATCACCTAAGCACACAGAAATCATTCAACTTTATAGACAGAAGCCGGTTAAAAATCTTTTAACACAAGCATTGATTGAGACACTAGCTATTATTGCTTATTCGCAGCCTATTACAAGAACACAGATTGAGGATATAAGAGGTGTACGATGTGAGCATGCTATGAGTAAGTTGATGGAATATGGACTTATTGAAGAGGTTGGAAGATTGAATGTTATAGGGAGACCGATTTTATTTGGTACAACTAATGAATTCCTACGTCATTTTGGATTTAGAAATTTAGAAGAACTACCTAAAATTAAAGAAGAGCTTTTAGAGAAGTTTAAAGAAGAAGTAAGAGAAGAAATGAGTTATTATGAAGATCATGAGGCTATGAAAGAAGAAGTAAATTTGGCTTTAGATGTTGAGGAATAGCACTATTTAAAAAATGCATAAAGTCTATAATATAAGGGAAGATTTAGAATGAGACAATATTGAGTGCTTCAATGAAACTAGAGGAGTGAAAGCATGAAAAAGAAAATCATCTTATCTTTTATATTAATAGGCAGTATGTTAGTAAGCTCACTATGCTATGCAAATAGTGAACTGCCAAAAGTGCGTGCTAAGGGTGCTGTTTTAATCGAACAAGAAAGTGGACGTGTTTTATATGAAAAAAACGGTTATGAACCCTTAGCTATGGCAAGCACTACAAAGATAATGACTTGTATCCTTGCTATAGAAAAAGGTAATCTCTTAGATGTTGTAACAATATCCAAGAGAGCAAGTAGTGCCCCACCAGTTAAGCTACATTTAAAGGTAGGAGAAAAACAAAGGTTAGGAGATTTGCTCTATGCTTTGATGCTACAATCTGATAATGATGCAGCAGTAGCAGTAGCAGAACATATTGCAGGATCGGTAGAAGCATTCTGTGAACAAATGACCGAGAAAGCTAAAGAGATAGGAGCTGAACATACTTCTTTTAAAACACCTAATGGTTTAGATGCTGAAGGACATTATGCAAGCGCTTATGATATGACTTTAATTGGAGCTTATGCACTAAAAAATCCAGAATTCGTTAAGATTATAACAACGGCTACCATTCAAATTCCTACTATTCCTACAGAAGGAAGCCATACTTATGGGTTACAAAATAAGAATCGTTTTTTTTATTCTTATGAGGGAGCTAACGGTATTAAAACAGGCTTTACTAATAAAGCAGGTCATTGTTTTGTAGGTGCAGCCTATAAAAATGACATGCAACTCATAGGAGCTGCTTTAGGATCTGGTTGGGGAAAAGCTGGTAAAACACAAAAGTATACAGATGTCATTAACATGATGAACTATGGCTTTAAGTATTATAAAAAATATACGCTTGTTGAGCCACAAAGAAATATAGCCAAGGTTGCAATTGAAAAGGCACTGATAGAAAGTTTGTCTTTAGATTGTGATGAGACGATTATACTTCCCTTAACAGAGGTAGAAAAAGCAAATGTTTATATAAAAAAAGTAGTACCAACGCAATTAGTAGCACCCGTTCATAAAAGGGATATAATAGGAGAAGTACAAGTCATATGTGAAGGGGTTACTTTAGCTAAAGTACCACTTCTAGCAAGTGAGGAAGTACCAAAGGCGACACTACTTGATTATATTAAAAAATGGATTAAAGGAAATGACTAAATAAAGAAGGGGTATTATGAGATTACAAAAATATTTAGCAAGCTGTGGCATTGCATCTAGAAGAAAATGTGAAGAACTTATTTTAGAAGGGAAAGTATCGGTTAACGGACAAATCATACAGACTTTAGGAACACAAGTAGAAGAAGATGATGAGGTCTACTATAATCATAAGCGTGTGCAATTAGAAGAAAAGCATGTTTATTATATGTTAAATAAGCCGGCAGGATATGTAACAACAGTGCAAGATGAAAAACAAAGAGCAACGGTTTTGGATTTAATGAAAGGTGTTAAAACAAGAATTTTTCCGGTGGGGAGACTGGATTATAATACCTCAGGTCTATTATTATTGACCAGTGATGGTGCTTTAACTTATGGACTTACCCATCCAAAGCATCACGTTAATAAAACTTATGAAGTTAAGCTTAGTGGAAAAGTTACTGAACGTAGCTTGGATATGTTAAGAAAAGGGGTTATGATTGACCACCGAAAAACTTATCCGGCTGAAGTAGAAGTAGTAAAACAAAATGCAAAGCATACATGGCTTAAGATAACTATTCATGAAGGTCGTAATCGTCAAATTAGAAAAATGTGTGAAGCAGTAGGCTATCCGGTAGTACAACTAAAAAGGTTGTCAGTGGGAAGTATTCAGCTAGGTTCACTTAAAGTGGGAGAATATAGGGCTTTAACAAAAGAAGAAGTGGATTATTTAAAAAGTATTGCAATAATAGAAGAAGTATAACTAAAACACCAGTATCAGTAGATTGTTTCTCTGCTAATACTGGTGTTTTAGTTATAAAATTATTGATTAATAAAATCTAAAAAGATATAGGAGTAAATAATCAGATAAATTTGTTAAGGATGTGTAAAGATTACAAAAAATCAATCAAAAATATAGTTTTTGATTGAAAATTGCTATTGATAAAAAATATAATATTACATTATTTTAGTAAAAACTTATAAAATTCTATATTTAGCTTGAATGTTGATTGTTAGTTTAGTAAAATAAAGATGGCGATTTTTACACTTTGTTTTAAAAATTTTTCAATGGAGGGTACCAGATGAGCACTTTAGAAAAATTATCTGAATTAGAATCTCGTAGGGCCGCTATAATCACAAAAAGCAATGACGTAGCTAAAAAAGTAGCACTTGCACAGGGGAAATTAGCTGCAAGAGAACGTATTAGTATATTGCTAGATGAAAATAGCTTTGTGGAAGTAGGTACTTTCATAACAAGTAGAAGTACTGCTTTTAACATGAGAAATAATGAAACACCTGCTGATGGTGTTGTAACAGGTTATGGGACAGTTAATGGTAATCCTGTTTATGTGTACAGCCAAGATGCAAGCGTTTTAGGTGGTGCACTAGGTGAAATGCATGCAAAAAAAATAGTTAGAATTTACGAAGAAGCCCTAAAAGTAGGTGCGCCAGTAGTAGGATTCATAGACACAGTAGGTGTCAGATTACAAGAAAGTGTAGATGCTTTAGAAGGTTATGGCATGATTTATGAAAAAATGGTAGAAGCATCAGAAATTATTCCGCAAATAGCAGTTATTGCAGGTGATTGTGCTGGCGGTGCAGCTTTTATTGCAGGTTTATCTGATTTTGTATTTATGAGCAGTAAATCAGCTCGTGTCTTTTTAAATAGTCCTAATACTTTAGATGATAAAACAGCTAGTTTTGATGCTATTGCAACAGCTAAAGTACATTTTGAAGAAAGTGGACTTGCTACCATTATCGAAGAGCAAGAAGAAGTTTTAATTGAAGATGTTATACGCTTACTTTCTTACTTACCTCAAAACAGTGGGGAAGAAGGACCATTTTATGAAGTGATAGATGATATTAACCGCGTAGATGCAAGTCTTAATGGTTTTAATTTTGAAACACAAGAAGTAAAAGATATTGTTACCTCTATTATAGATGAAGGAGAACTATTCGTATTAAATGAAGCTTATGGAAAAACAGCATTAACAGCTTTTGCACGTATGGACGGTGGAACAGTTGGTATTATAGCCAATACAGATACTCGTATGGATTATTCAGGGGTAAAGAAAATAGCTCATTTTGTTAGAGTATGTGATACCTATAATATACCGATTATAACACTTACAGATATAGAAGGTTTTACTTCTACGGTTGCAACAGAAAAGTTAGGAATCATTAAAGCATGTAGTGAGATGACGAAGGCGTTCACAGAGGCAAGTGTGCCAAAAGTAAATGTAATTCTTAATCATGCTTTTGGAAGTGGTTATTTAGCTATGAATAGTAAGTCATTAGGTTGCGATATGACTTATGCATGGCCAACTGCAACAGTAGCAAGTTTAAATACAGAAAGTGCTATGAAGATTATGTATGCAAAAGAATTAGCAGAAGGTACATTATCCAATGAAGCATTTGCTGAAAAAGCTGCAGAATATGATGAAATACAAGCAAGTGCCTACGCAGCGGCAGCTAGAGGATTAGTAGATGATATTATTGAGCCAGCAGCAACGCGTAAACGTATTATTGCTGCTTTGGAAGTTCTTGCAACTAAAGAACGTTAAAGGTATGTAAAGCACCCAACATAAAGGTAGGTGAAAAAAGATGAATCAAAGTATCAGCGCTTTTTTAGAAGGGATTCCTACATTTATACTTAGTATTGTAATTGTATTTACAATGCTTGCACTGCTTATCGGTGCCATCGTCTTATTAGGGAAAATGGTGGGAATGTTTGCGAATAAGTCTAACAATGTAAAAGTAGTTGAATCTGAAGCTAGTGTTATAGAAGAAGTAGTTGTAGCTATAGAAGAAAACAGCCAAGATGAACTTGAGTTAATAGCAGTTATTACTGCCGCTATTGCTGCAAGTATGGGAACAACTAGTGACCAACTTCAAGTAAGATCATTAAGAAAAGTTCAAAGAAAAGCACTTTAATTTAAGGAGGCCGTTAATGATGAGAAAATTTCAAGTAACTGTAAATGGTAATACATATGAAGTAGAAGTAGAAGAATTAGGAGGAAGCTTTACACCAGTAGCAACACCAGTAACTCCGGTAGCTGCGACACCAGTAGCTGCAGTAACACCTAAAATGGTAGCACCTAAGGCAACTGTAGTGCCTGCTAATGCAACTAAGATTGTTGCACCAATGCCAGGTAAAATTGTAGATGTTAAAGTTTCAATAGGACAAAGTGTAAAAGAAGGAGATTTAGTAGCTATTCTTGAAGCTATGAAAATGGAGAACGAAATATTTGCACCAAGTGCAGGAACTGTAGCTTCTGTTAACGTATCAGCAGGTACAGCAGTTGAAACTAACGATGTCATTGTTACACTCAATTAGTTCCAAACGACTCAAAAAGAAGGAGGAACGTTTCTATGTTTAGTGAATTTGCAACAGCTATACAAAAGTTCATTAGTGAGATGGGGATTACCACTATTGTAACAACGAATGACGGCTGGAAATATATTGTAATGATTGGCGTAGCTTGCGTGTTACTTTATCTAGCTATTGCTAAAGGTTTTGAACCTTTATTATTAGTTCCTATTGCATTTGGTATGTTGCTAGTTAATCTTCCTAACACGGGGATTCATATGTACAACGGGCATGGAGGAGTTAAAGACCTCTTTGAATTTCTAGGTGAGGGTAATGGTGGATTACTAGATTACCTTGGACTCGGAAAAGAATTAGGTATTTTCCCACCACTCATTTTTGTTGGTATTGGTGCTATGACAGACTTTGGTCCACTTATTGCGAACCCTAAAAGTTTATTACTTGGTGGTGCCGCACAATTAGGTATTTTCTTTGCATTCTTGGGAGCACTCCTTCTAGGATTTGATCCTAGTGAAGCCTCTTCAATTGGTATTATTGGTGGTGCAGATGGTCCAACAGCTATTTATTTAACAACTAAATTGGCACCACATCTATTAGGATCTGTGGCTGTAGCGGCCTATTCCTATATGGCACTTGTACCAGTTATTCAACCACCTATTATGAAAGCATTAACAACTAAAGAGCAACGTATGGTTAAAATGGAACAACTTAGGCAAGTATCTCGATTGGAAAAAATTGTATTCCCCGTTGCGGTGACTGTTATTGTTTCTTTACTTTTACCTTCAGCAGGAACCTTGGTAGGTATGTTAATGTTTGGTAATTTATTAAAAGAAGCAGGTTGTACTAATCGTCTAGCTGAAGTAGCTAGTAATGGTCTTATGTCTGTTATTACAATTATGTTAGGCCTTGTAGTAGGTGCAACAACTTCTGGAGATACCTTTATTACATGGGATACTATTAAAGTTGTTATTCTTGGACTTACCGCATTCTGTGTAGGAACTGCAGGTGGTGTTTTATTTGGGAAAATCATGTATTATACAAGTGGTAAGAAAATCAATCCACTTATTGGAGCAGCTGGTGTATCTGCAGTTCCAATGGCAGCACGTGTAGCTCAGAAGGTCGGACAAGAAGAATGCCCAAGCAACTTCCTTTTAATGCATGCTATGGGACCAAACGTAGCAGGTGTTATTGGTTCAGCCATTGCAGCCGGCATTTTGTTATCTATTTATGGTAATTGATTGAATGAGAAAATAGCATATGAGCATATACATATATAGGAGGTTATAAGATGGCTAATATTAATCCAAGACCAGTTAAAATCATGGACACAACACTTCGTGATGCCCATCAATCCTTAATTGCAACGAGAATGACAACAGAGCAGATTTTACCTATTGTATCTAAAATGGATAAAGTAGGATTCCATGCACTTGAAGTATGGGGCGGTGCAACCTTTGATGCTTGTCTTCGCTTTTTAAAAGAAGATCCATGGGAAAGACTTCGTAAAATTAAAGACCAGGCACCTAACACACCACTTCAAATGTTATTTAGAGGTCAGAATATTTTAGGTTATCGTCACTATGCCGATGATGTTGTAGAATACTTTGTACAAAAAAGTGTAGCTAATGGTATTAATATCATTCGTATTTTTGATGCACTTAATGACATGCGTAACTTACAAACGGCTGTAAAAGCAGCTAATAAAGAAAAAGCCCATGCACAAGTTGCGATTTCTTACACGATTAGTGATGTACATACCATTGATTATTATGTTGGATTAGCAAAAGAAATAGAAGAAATGGGTGCTAATTCTATCTGTATTAAAGATATGGCAGGATTATTAGTACCTTATCGTGCAGCAGAGCTAGTAAGTGCTCTTAAAGAAGCGGTCCCAACATTGCCTATTCAACTTCATACACACTATACAAGTGGGGTTGCAGCAATGACTTACATGAAAGCGATTGAAGCAGGTTGTGATATTATTGATACAGCTATGTCTCCACTTGCTATGGGAACCTCACAACCAGCAACAGAAGTACTTGTTAAAACTTTTGAAGGTACACCTTATGATACAGGGATTAATTCAGAAGCGCTTAGTGAAATTACTGAATACTTTAGACCTATACGTCAAGAAGCTCTTGCTAGTGGGTTAATGAGTACAAAAGTATTAGAAGTAGATATTAATACATTACGTTATCAAGTACCAGGAGGCATGCTTTCTAATCTTGTATCACAATTAAAAGAGCAAAATGCTGAAGATAAATATTATGAAGTATTAAAAGAGATTCCAAGAGTACGTGCAGATTTTGGCTATTTACCACTTGTTACCCCAACAAGTCAAATTGTTGGTACGCAAGCTGTACTAAATGTACTTGCTGGCGAGCGCTATAAAATGGTTTCAAAGGAGTCAAAAGGTATTGTAAGAGGTGAATATGGTCAAACACCTGTACCTATTTCAGATGAAATTGTTAAGAAGATTATTGGAGACGAAAAACGCATTACTTGTAGACCAGCCGATCTTCTCGAACCAGAATTAGATAAGCTTGAAAAAGAGATGGCTATGTATAAACAACAAGACGAGGATGTTTTATCATATGCTTTATTCCCACAAGTAGCTACTGATTTCTTCAAGTACAGAGAAGCACAACAAACAAAGGTAGATATGCAAGTTGCAGATACAAAAAATGCGGCTTATCCAGTATAAATAAGATACTTTATTATTAAAAGGGGTAACCGAAAGTTTATAAACTTTCAGTTACCCCTTTGCTATGGGCGCAAAACTATGTAAAATAAAGAGGGTATTAATTTATTTTGTAATCAAGATATGATATAATAGATTAAAAATATTATTTAGGCGAGAAGGCTAAGGAAGGGCTTATAAAATGAGTAAGAATGATTTAATCCATAGGATTAGAAAGAATATGCCAAAGTTAAGTAAAGGTCAAAAATTAATTGCCAATTATATATTAGAACATTATGAAAAGGCTGTGTTTTTAACAGCAGCTAAATTAGGTTCAATTGTAGGCGTAAGTGAATCAACCGTTGTAAGATTTGCTAATGAATTAGGCTATGATGGTTACCCAAAATTTCAAGATGCATTAGAAGAATTAGTAAAAAGTAAGTTAACGGCTATGCAACGTTTAGAAGTGACTACAGACCGTATTAATACTAATGAAGTACTGAAAAGCGTTCTTCAAATGGATGAGGAGAAAATTCGTTATACGAGAGAACAAATAGACAATGAAGCGTTTAATCAAGCCGTTGAAAAAATAATAGGTGCTAAAACGATCTATGTATTAGGAGTAAGAAGTTGTGCTGGACTTGCTAGCTTTTTAGGTTTTTATCTTAATATTATATTTGATAATATTAAAGTGATTAATACAAATAGTATTAGTGAAATGTTTGAAGGCATTCACCGTATAGATGAAAAAGATGTTGTGATTGGGATTAGTTTTCCAAGATATTCAAAGCGTGTTATGAAGTGTTTAGAGTTTGCACAAAGCAAAAAAGCAACTGTTATTGCTATTACAGATAGTTATATTTCTCCTATTGCCAGCTATTCCGATTATGCACTTATAGGATGTAGTGAGATGGTTTCCTTTGTAGATTCTTTAGTAGCACCTCTAAGTATTATTAATGCTATTATTGTGGCTATTAGTTTACGTAAAAAAGATGAAATATCAGTTAACCTTGAGAAACTGGAAAATATATGGGTAGAATATGAAGTATATGACGATACCGAACGGGATTTGTGGACTGTACCTCAAGAAGAACAAAAAGAAAAATTTGATTAATGAATTAAAGTGAGGGGATATAATGAGCTTGGTAAGCATACGTGGTGCGATTACAGTAGAAGAAAATACAAGAGAAGCTATTTTGGAAGCAACTCATGAGATGTTAGAAGCTATTTTAAAGAATAATGAGCTTAGGTTAGATGAACTTATCCAATTGCATTTTAGTTGTACTAAAGATTTGGATGCAGCATATCCAGCAGTAGCTGCTAGAGTACTAGGAATTACAGAAGCATCACTTATGTGTTTTCAGGAGATGTATGTAGTTAATTCGCTTAATCAATGTATACGTGTAGATGTTTTAGTAGATGCAGCACATTTGAGCAAAAAGACTGTAAAACATCAATATTTAAGAAAAGCGACTAATTTAAGGCCGGATTTAGTGAATAAGGAGTAGAAATATGATGAGCACATTTTCAATTGCCATAGATGGACCTGCAGGCGCAGGGAAAAGTAGTATTGCAAAGGAGTTAGCAAACCAACTGCAGTGTATTTATATTGATACAGGAGCTATGTATCGTTCAGTTGGTTACTATTGTATTAGTCAAGGGATTGACTATGCTAATGAAGAACAGGTAGAACAGGCCTTAAGTGAATTGCATTTAAAACTTACTTTAGAAGAAGAGGGACAACAAATTTTTCTAAATGAAAAAAATATAAGTTTACTTATTCGAAATAATCAAGTAGCGGCTGCTGCATCTAAAGTAGCTACTTATGCCGCAGTACGTAAGGCTCTTGTTAAAATGCAACAAGAGATGTCTAAGAGCACATCAGTTGTAATGGATGGACGTGATATAGGAACAGTTGTATTACCTCATGCGACATTAAAAATCTTTTTAACCGCATCTGTAGAAGAAAGGGCTCAAAGACGATATAAGGAGTATGTACAAAAAGGTGAAAAGCCTTGTTTAGAAACATTAAAAGTTGAAATTAAAGAAAGAGATTATCAAGATTCTCATCGTAAGATTTCGCCTTTAAAAAAAGCCGAAGATGCAATAGAAGTAGATACAACTTATATGACAATTGATGAAATTGTAAAACAAATTATAGATTTATTAAAGAGACGTTTATAGGAGGGTAGATAGTTGGAAATTATTATTGCAAAAACAGCTGGATTTTGTTTTGGTGTAAAGCGGGCTGTTGATATGGCGTTTGAATATGCAAGTAGTCAAGGGACTTATACGTATGGGCCTATTATTCATAATGAGGTAGTTATTAAGTCATTAGAAGATAAAGGGATAAAGCCAATTGAGACCATAGGAGATGAACCAGTTAAGAATTTGATTATTCGTTCTCATGGTGTTAGTCCTAAAGTTTATATAGAAGGCAAAGAAAAGGGGATAGCAATTGTAGATGCAACTTGCCCTTATGTAAAAAAGATTCACCGTTATGTACAACAGTATTTTGAAAAGGGCTATGGGATTATTATAGCAGGAAATAAAGATCATCCTGAAATTCAAGGGATTAATGGATGGGCTAATGAAAGTTGTTTTATCGTAAAAGATAAAGAAGCTTTAAATGAGCTTCAGTTAGAACATACAAATAAAAAATACCTTTTAGTGGCTCAAACTACTTATAAAAAGCAGGTAGTAGATGAGATAGTAGGTGTATTAAAGGAAAAAGGCATTGATTTTGAATACATTAATACTATATGTAATGCTACTAAAGAAAGACAAGAAGAAGTGGTAGAAATTGCTAAACAGGTAGATGTGATGCTTGTTTTAGGAAGTAAAAAGAGTTCTAATTCTTTGAAGCTTTTTGAATTGAGTCAAAGACACTGTGATAAAAGTTATTTTATAGGAGATGTAAGTGAGCTAATGTCAGAACTATTTAATGACTGTGAAAAAATAGGAATTACAGCAGGGGCATCTACGCCTGCCTCTGTCATTCAAGAAGTGATTAGTTTTTTAGAAAAAATAACACACTAAAGGGGTAGAATGATGAACTATGAGGGGTTTAAAGAACAGGTTTTAATTTTAACAGGAATTGACCTGTCAGCTTATAAAGAGAATCAAATGAAGAGGCGAATAGATGCGCTTATTAGAAAGCATTTATGTTCAGGTTACGATGAATACTTACATGTGTTAAAGAAAGACCGCAAGGTACTTGAAGATTTTGTGGCTTATTTAACTATTAATGTAACGGAGTTTTTTAGAAATCCTTCACAATGGGACATTTTAGAGAAACATATTTTTCCACTTTTATTAGAAAAGAAGCGAACACTTAAAATATGGAGTGCGGCTTGTTCTACAGGAGATGAACCGTACTCTTTAGCTATGGTACTTTCTAAAATAGTGCCACTTAATCAGATTCAAATTCTGGCTACAGATATTGATAAAGAAGTATTGGCTAAAGCACAAGAGGGATTTTATACCAATCGTAATATGACTAATATGCCCAAAACATTTAGGGACTTATATATAAAAGAAGAAAATGGTGGTTATCGTATTTCTGATCAGATAAAAAAGTGTATCACTTTTAAGCAACATAATTTGTTAAAAGACCCTTATCCGATAGGAATGGATCTTATTGTTTGCCGTAATGTACTTATTTATTTTACAGAAGAAGCTAAAAAAGAGATTTATCATAAATTCAATGAAGCTTTAGTGGATGAAGGAATTTTATTTGTAGGAAGTACAGAACAAATTATTATGTGTCAAGATTATGGATTTGAACCTAATAAAATTTTTTTCTATCAAAAAAGCAAATCAAAAAAGTAGGAATGATTAAAAGGAGTAAATCAAGTGAGTGAGGACAATCAATTAGACAAAAAGCCTAAAACATGGGATGAAGCAATTAAAGAATTAGGTGCATTCATTAAGGCTTCAAAGGAACAAGAACAACAGCAAGAAAGTAAAGCTGAATAAAATTAAAAACTTCTTAAGAAAGGAAATGCCCTTATACTTAAGAAGTTTTTTTGTTGGAAAAAAGTAAGTAAAAGACTTGAGCTGCTAAAATAGAGGCAGAAAAATCATTTACTCTTAGATAAGGGCTATTAACTGAATCATACCAAATAGGAATATCAAGCTTATAAGTTGTATAAAGAGGAATGTAATCATCTTCTTTGTATATAGTACATTCTTCTTTAGTAGCTTTTCTCTTATCTGATGAAGCTACAAAATGCGCAAGTGTACGATGAAGTAGCTGTCCTTGAGAAGGAATATAATAGTAGTCCTTATAAGGCGTAAGATACTGCTTTAGTTTAAGATAGGAAAATGCTACTTTAATACCTAGTATTTGTGTTCCTGATTCCCAACATAAGGTTATATTCTTATAGCAACCTTGGAAGTTCGTAGTAAAGAGGTAAGGCACCTTCGCAGAAAAATCCAAAGAGACAGATGATTTTAGCGTATCAATGAAGTGAAAATGCTTTAGATGATAGAGTGTTTGATAAAGTTCATAAAAACTTAATAGAGCAGAGAGTTCATCTTTGTTATGAGCCAAAATAATCGTTTTATAAATAGTTTCACCACAGGCTTGATAAGTCCTATAAACTTTAACTAAAGCTTTTCCAGAAGTAGTAGAATGACGTATAACACCTAAAGCATCTTCTAAGTTAATCCTAGTAGCACCAAAGTGTTGTAAACTTTTTTTCATATCAATAAGGTGAAGACTTTGGAGCATGGATGGGTTGAGTTGGTGAAAAGCACATCTGGCTAATAGAAAGGGCCAATCGAAATGCTTACCACCGTAGGTATAAACGTGAGAAAACCTTTGAGTAAATTCTAAAAAACAGCTTAAAATTTCCTTTTCTTCTTCTGGTAATTGAAGCATCCATTGATGGTGAGTTAGTTCATCAGTTTCATTGAGAAAGGTAACGCCAATACAAACAATGTAATCTATGTGCTTATTCAAACCACTTGTTTCTATATCAAGTAAAAAATGTTTTTTATGAAGTAGGGGAGGGAACATTATTTTACACCTCTTTATCTAGAAGGTCATTTAGCATATTAGCAAGGCTTAAGTCTAGATGAAGCATATGTGAGGCATCTTGATAGTCTTTATAAGCAGTAGAATCAAACTGGTAGTTTTTCTTTAGAATAGCTTTGATTAAAATATTCTTAGGTGTATGTGCCATATCGATGAATTCAATCATATTTACTTTATAACCAACAGTTTCTAAAATTTGTGCACGAAGTCCATCTGTTACAAGGGCTGCAATTCGCTCCTTTAAAATCCCATGCTTTAAAATAGGATTTAAGTCATCATTCTGAATTTGCGTATAGGCTTCATGATGGCAACAAGGAACGGCGAGAATAATCTTACTTCCCCAACGAATAGCTTTTTCAAGAGCTGCATCTGTTGCTATGTTACAAGCATGAAGGGAAACTACCATATCTATGGGTTGATTGGTTGTATATTTTCCAATATCACCTACTTGAAAGTAAAGTTTTGTATAACCAAGCTTTTTGGCTAAGTCATTACAGAAGGCAATAACATCTGCTTTTAAATCAAGCCCAATCACTTCTACTTCCTTTTCTAAAAGAACAGTTAAATAATGATATAAGGCAAAGGTCAAATAAGATTTTCCACAACCAAAATCAATAATACGTAGCTTTTTTTCAGGTACTTCGGTAATACTATCAGCTACTATTTCTAGGTAACGATTAATTTGTTTATATTTATCATATTTTGAAGGCTTAATTTGCCCCTGGTCATCCATGAGTCCCAGTTCTTTTAAAAAAGGCATAGAAGAGGGCGTGTCTAAAATATATTTTTTTTGTCTATTATGAGAAAGAGAAGCAGGAAGAGTTAAACTAGGTGGAGATTTTTTTATCGTGGCTTTTCCCTTCTTATTAATTAAAGCATGGTAGTCTTCAGTTGTAGTGAAGAGTTGAAACTGTTTGAAAATGTGACAGTTTTCAGGAATCCAAATTTGGAGTTCAGCTAAAGAAAGATTTTGATGATATTCTTTGGTACCTATTGTTTTGGATATTTGATAAAATAAAGTTTCTTTAATCAGTATAGGTCGCATAACAATTTTTTTACAGTCAGACGTTTGACGTGGATTACTCCATATGCAACGAATAAAAGTCTGATTTTCTGTTACCTGTGAAATAAGGTCTATTAATGTATTCATAAATTTCTCCGTTATCTTTGTAAAATATTAGAATTTTATGGTGCAAATTATAGCATAAATTCATAGTGATAGCAATAATTAGCTACAGCTAAATAGCTGTGCTATAATACTAAGGAAAAGAGGTGAAAGTATGTTTGATGCAGACTATAGAGCATTAAATAATGAACAAAAGCAAGTAGTGGATACATTAGATCAAAACCTATTAGTTCTGGCACCAGCAGGAACAGGTAAAACAAAAGTAATTGCCTTACGTACAGCTTATTTAGTACAGCATCAACAAGAACCGGAAAAAATTCTGTGTTTAACCTTTACCAATAAAGCAGCTAAGGAAATGAAAGAGCGTATTCAGCTTTACATACCCGAACAAATAAAAAAGATGACGATTAAAACTTTTCATTCGTTTTGTTATCATCTTATTAACCATGAAAAAGAGAACTCTCACTTTTCCTTTCCATGTACGCTAATTGATGAAGCGGATAGCTTAGCGATTATAGAAAAGATTATACAAACTAATAAGCTTAATGATGACTCTGTATATTATCAACAAATCATAAGTTTTTTTGAAAATATAAAAAGGCATAGTTTAACTTTTCCACTAGAAGAACGCTATCATTATAAGATGATTGTAGAAGATTATTTTAAGTCTCAAGACCAGTTAGGACAATTAGGGAGAAGAAGAGAAGATTCATTTTTAAGACGTTTTGGTTTAAAGCTCTTAAATACGTATAGACGTTATTTGTTAGAAAATAATTGTATTGACTTTATGGATCTTATTGTGGAGGCAAAATACTTATTAGAACAGCCGGAAATATTAGCTAAATGGAGAAAACAATACGATGTGATTCAGGTTGATGAAATGCAGGATACTAGTAGTAGAGAGTATGATATCTTAAAATTATTAGCTGGCAGACAGCTTTCTTTATTTGGAGATTTTAATCAAACCATTTATGAATGGCGAGGTTCTAATCCTCATCAAATGACGGCAGAATACAGACGGGACTTTAGTCCATTAGAAATTCATCTAAAGATTAATTATCGTTCTACTAAAAATCTCTTAGAAGCTGCTAATGGCTATATTTCTAGTAGTAGGTTATATCCTATGCAATGTATTGCTAAGGCAAGTAATGAAGGAGAAAAGATTACAATTCTAGAGGCAGGAACAAAAGAAGAAGAAATCAGTTTATTAGAAATAGCTATTAAGGAAAGTATGGAAAATACCAATAGTATAGCAGTACTTACTAGAACCAACGAATATGCAAAGAAAATTGCCTATTCCTTTAATAAAAGAGGGATTGAATGTACAGTTATAGAAGATACTAAGTTTTTCAGAAAGAAAGAAGTCAAGGAGCTATTAGCTTTTTATGATTATAGTATAAATGACAGAAATGGCCATGCTTTATTGAAGTTAGGACAACATCCTTATTTAAATATGCCTAATTGGTTATTAGGAGAGTTAAGAAACTCAAAATCATGTTATATGTATCTTCATGATTGGTTTAAAAGTGATTCAAAAGATCCTTATACTATTTTATTTGAGGCATATACTCATAATAACATTGTTGTACTAGATGTAGAATCTACGGGGTTATCAACAATTAAAGATGATGTTATTCAAATTGCAGCCATTCGTTATGGTAAAGAAGGTGTAGTAGATCAGCTTGATATTTTATTAAAACCGACAAAGTCGGTTGGAGAGTCGTATTATGTTCATGGGTTCTCTGATGATCTATTACAAAAAGAAGGAATGGAACCGAAGGAAGCCTTAAAGCAGTTCGTTCATTTTATTCAAGGTGCAGTTCTTGTAGGGCATAATGTGAATTATGATTTGCAGATTATCAAAAGTATGATGAGTCGTTATAAGTTAGAGCCTATAGGAGAATATCAAGTATATGATACTTTAGATTTGGCTTATAAGGTTTATCCTAAGTTAAGTAATCACAAATTAGAAACACTCTCAAAATTGATTGTAACAGAAACAATACCTACACATAATGCCATGCAAGATATTTTGGCTACCAGTGAAGTGCTTAGCCATCTTTTAAAGCATATCGAAGAGAAAAAGCAGGAACGCTTAGAAAAGATAGAAGCTTATGGCTGTTATGTCAATGAATACAGAGAAAAGCTAGCTACTATCAAAAGTTATTTATTAACACACAATTTAACTGATGGATTAACCTTCTTAATGAATGAGTGTGATTTTAAAGGCTATTATCATTCATCTCAGATTGAAACCATCAGAAATTTATATCGCATCATCAATGAACTAGAGGACCAAACACTTTCGTATGAAGATAACATTATTAATCTATTAGCTTTTTCAGCATTACATTATAGTGAAATAGAACAAAGTGATTTATTTAAAGGGCGTATTCCTATTATTACAGTACATCAAGCCAAAGGCTTAGAATTTGATGAAGTGTATATTGCAGGATGTAATGATAAAACTTTTCCTTCTTACAGGAGTCTTAAGGAACACCAATTAGGAGAAGAAATGAGGCTTTTTTATGTAGCGCTTACAAGAGCCAAAAAGAAACTGTATATTTCTTATCATCAAGAAGCACCAAAAAGCATTTTTATTGATCAGATTAGTGAGGACTATAAAACGCTGAAAAGATATGGAGGAATATCGAAAAATACGATATAATGTAAATAGTAAAAAAATGAAGCAAATAAAGGAAATGAATAAGGAGAAGAAAAGTGGATAAAGACTATAAGATTGTAAAAATGGAAAAACAAAAAAGCATAGCACTTATTGCTCATGACAATAGAAAAAGAGATATTATCGAATGGGTACAAAATAATAAGGATAAATTGAGTAGGCATTTTCTATGTGGGACTGGTACCACAGCTAAGCTTATTGCTGCAGAAACAGATTTACCTGTTACTGCATTTAATAGTGGTCCACTAGGCGGAGATCAACAAATAGGTTGTCGTATTGTAGAGTGCAAAATAGATTTTATGATCTTCTTTTGGGATCCTCTTGCATCACAACCACATGATCCTGATGTAAAAGCCTTGCTTCGTATTGCTGCACTTTATGATATCCCTGTAGCAACTAATCAATCGACAGCAGACTTTTTAATCCAATCTCCATTAATGGTAGAAACTTATGATCGCAAGATTATTGACTACGCAAAGCGCATTCATTCGCGTACACAAGCCTATGCAAACAAGGAAGAATTAAAGTAAATAATAGATGATTCTATTAATTTAAAATTATTGTTAATTAGTACTTTCTATTGCACAAATAATGCCTTCTATGATAACATAAGTATAGATAATTTATGTATACTGTATACAAAAATTATCTATACTTAATTAATTGACATTATAAATTACTTCAAAGGGGGTGAAGTAGAAGAGGTCAGTCAATCGGCTAATCACTTCTACAGTGCATATGACATACTGGAGAAATTTCAAATCAGGTGCATGGGAAAACGAAATTAATGTAAGAGATTTCATCGTTAACAACTATACAGAATATACAGGTGACGATAGTTTCTTAGCTGGTCCTACACAAGACACATTAGATCTTTGGAATGAACTTAGTGAACTTATGGTAAAAGAAAGAGAAAGAGGTTGTTTTGCAGATACTAAAACAGTAGCAACAATCACTTCTCATGCAGCAGGTTATATTAATAAAGACAAAGAAAAAATCGTTGGTCTTCAAACAGATGCACCACTTGTAAGAAGCTGTCATCCATTTGGTGGGATGAGAGTTGTAGAAAATGCTTTAAAAGCATACGACTATGAAGTAGATCCAGAAATGAAAGAAATCTTTACAAAATACAGAAAAACACATAACCAAGGTGTATTCGATGTTTACAATAAAGATATTCGTACAGCACGTAAAGTAGGTGTTGTTACTGGTCTTCCAGATGCTTACGGTCGTGGACGTATTATTGGTGATTACAGAAGAGTTGCTCTTTACGGAATCGATAAATTAATCGAATTCAAAATGAAAGATAAAGAAGAACGTTCTAAAGTATTTACAGCAGAAACAATGAGAGACTGTGAAGAATTAGCAGAACAAATCAAAGCCTTAAATGAACTTAAAGAATTAGGCCAAATGTACGGATTTGATTTATCTAGACCAGCTGAAAACTTTAGAGAAGCGACTCAATGGTTATACTTAGCTTATCTTGCAGCAACTAAAGAACAAGATGGTGCAGCTATGTCAATCGGACGTACATCTACATTCCTTGATATTTATGCAGAAAGAGATTTACAAGAAGGTAAACTTACAGAACAAGAAGTTCAAGAAATCATTGATCAATTTATCATGAAACTTCGTATCATCAGATTCCTTAGAACGCCAGAATACAACGAATTATTCTCAGGAGACCCAACATGGGTAACAGAATCACTTGGTGGTATGTTAGAAGATATGAGTGCTTCACTTGTAACTAAAAATAGTTTCCGTTACCTTCACACACTTTATAACATTGGACCAGCTCCAGAACCAAACTTAACAGTACTTTGGAGTGAACATTTCCCACAAGGTTACAAAAACTTCTGTGCAAAAGTATCTATTGATACATCAGCTATCCAATATGAAAGCGATGATTTAATGAGACCACAATTTGGTGATGACTACGGTATTGCTTGTTGTGTATCTCCAATGAGAATTGGTAAACAAATGCAATTCTTTGGAGCTCGTGCTAACCTTGCTAAAGCTGTACTTTATGCAATCAATGGTGGGGTAGATGAAAAAACTGGTATCAAAGTAGTACCAGGTATCGAGCCAATGACAGGTGATGAATACTTAGATTACGATAAAGTAATGAAAAACTACCAAATTACTAAAGCATGGGTTGCTAAAGTTTACACAGATGCCCTTAACATCATTCACTTCATGCATGATAAATATGCTTACGAAAGAATTGAAATGGCACTTCATGATACAGACATTTTAAGAACAATGGCATGTGGTATTGCAGGTCTTGCAGTAGCAGCTGACTCATTATCAGCTATTAAACATGCTAAAGTTAAACCTATCAGAAACGAAGAAGGTATTGCAATTGACTTCGAAATCGAAGGGGAATACCCAGCATACGGAAACAATGACGACCGTGCTGACTCAATTGCTGTATCATTAGTAGAAGACTTCATGCAAGAAATCAGAAAACACACACCATACAGAGACTCTGTATACACACAATCTGTTCTTACAATTACATCAAACGTAGTATATGGTAAGAAAACAGGATCTACTCCAGATGGACGTAAAGCTGGTGTGCCATTCTCACCAGGTGCAAACCCAATGAATGGTAGAGAAACAAAAGGTGTTCTTGCAGCATGTGCATCAGTAGCTAAATTACCATTCGAACATGCTAATGATGGTATTTCATATACATTCTCATTAGTACCATCAACACTTGGTAATAATGAAGCAGACCGTATTACAAATATGGTAGGTATCCTAGATGGTTACTTTGGCCAAACAGGACAACACATCAACGTAAACGTTCTTAATAAAGAAGTATTACTTGATGCAATGGATCACCCAGAAAAATATCCACAACTTACAATTCGTGTATCAGGATACGCTGTAAACTTTATTAAGCTTACAAGAGAACAACAATTAGATGTTCTTAGCCGTACTTTCCATGAAAAAATGTAAGGTTAAAAATGAAGCAATTTCAAAAGCGCTAGTAGATAATCTGCTAGCGCTTTTAGTATGCAGGATATTTAGAGGGATCTATAAGTAGATTGACAAAAATCTAGAAGAAACGTATGATTTAAAGCAGAAGTAATTTAAAGTTACTAAGCGTAAGAGAGGAACTAAAATGATTTATTTAGATTATGCAGCAGATACACCTGTACGAGAGGAAGTATTGAAAACCTTCTGTGAAGCAACAAAAACTTATGTAGCTAATCCTAATGCAGGCCATAAGTTGGGAAAAGAAGCAAAATTAGCTATTACAGAAGCAACAGAAAAGATAGCTAGCTATCTAAAGGTTAAACCAGAAGAAATTATATATACTTCTGGAGCAACAGAAGCCAATAATTTAGCTATTAAAGGAATAGTTAATGAATATAAACGTTATGGAAAGCATATGATTACTACTTATTTAGAACATTCATCTGTAACTGGGCCTATGCTTTATTTGGAGCAGCAAGGTTATGAAATTGATTATGTTGATCTGTTACCTAATGGTAAAGTAGATACAGATCACTTAAAAGAGCTATTAAGACCTGATACTATTTTAGTTTCTATTGGTGCTGTTGATAGTGAGTTAGGTGTTTGTCAAGATATATCAGACTTAGGGGAAATGATTTCAGAGTATCCTAATTGTCATTTTCATGTAGATGCAACGCAAGCTATAGGAAAAATACAAGTGGATTTAGAAAAGGTTGATTTAATAACACTAGCACCTCACAAATTTTTTGGATTACATGGTATAGGTATTCTTATTAAAAAGGAAACAATTCATATAGAGCCATTGATTCACGGCGGTATTAGTACAACAACCTATCGTAGCGGAACACCTACAGCTGCTCTTATTTTATCAGCTGAAAAGGCAATACATTTAATAAAAGAAGATCAAAAGATATATTATAATAAGGTAATGATGTTAAATCAGTTGATAAGAAAAAAGCTAAAAGGATATAATGATGTTATGGTTAATAGTCCTGAAGCAGCCTCACCTTTTATTTTGAATTTGAGTATTAAAGGCATTAAACCTTATGTGTTTCAACAGAAACTAGCGGATAGAGAGGTTTTTGTTTCAACAAAATCTGCTTGTTCTACAGCTAATACACCTTCACGTCCAGTTTATGCTTTAACAAAAGACCGTAAACGAGCACTGGCTACATTAAGGATTAGTTTAAGCTACTTGACAACAGAGGAAGAAGTAGAAGCTTTTATTCAGATTTTTGAACAATGCTATAATGAACTTAAAAAGTAAGGATGAAATAATGGAAAAATATAAAGAAATAGAAAAAAGTATTATAAAAAAATATCGTAAAGAGATATGGAAGCGTTTTGTAAATGGTATTAATGATTATAACCTTATTCAGAATGGAGATAAAATAGCTGTATGTATTTCCGGTGGTAAGGATTCAATGCTCCTAGCTAAGTGCATGCAGGAACTTCAGAGGCATTGGCAAGTTAAGTTTGAGTTAGTGTTCTTGGTTATGGATCCTGGTTATAATCCTTATAATAGAAAAGTAATAGAAGATAATGCAAAGCTGTTAAATATTCCTATTACTATTTTCGAATCACCTATATTTGATGTGGTAGCTGAAGTTGAGGATACACCTTGCTATTTATGTGCCAGAATGAGAAGAGGTTACTTATATAAAGAAGCTAAAGACTTGGGATGTAATAAGATTGCATTAGGGCATCATTTTGATGATGTAATAGAAACTATTTTGATGAGTATGCTTTATAGTGGGCAAATTAAAACGATGATGCCAAAACTTCATAGTACTAATTATGAAGGTATGGAACTTATTAGACCACTTTACTTAGTTAAAGAAGCAGATATTGTTGCATGGGTGCGATACAATGAATTAAGTTTTATTCAATGTGCTTGTCGCTTAACTGAACACTGCAGTGTAAGTGGGCAAGGAGGAGGATCTAAGCGTCAAGAAATGAAAAATCTAATTAAGAAATTTAGGCAAATTAATCCTCATATTGAAATGAATATTTTTAGAAGTGTACATGACATTAATTTAGAAACTGTTATTGGATATCATAAAAAAGAAAAATCCTACCAATTCTTAGATGATTATGAGAAAATACTAAATGAAAATGATTAATAAAATAGACATATATTGCTACTTATAGGCAATATATGTCTATTTTTGTTTTATATAAAGTGGATTTTAAATAGAAAAACTTAAATTTATTGAAGTTTAATTTTGAAAAGTATAAAATAAATGTAAGATTGAATCTATACATCGTGAATGGGAGGAAGATATGCAGATTAGAAAGATACCTATACACTATGCCAGAGCCAATATGACGATAGCAGAAAATATCTATGATAGTATGGGACTTTTGCTTGTTACTGAAGATACCGCATTGACTCCTAGAATCATTATAAAATTAAAGCTTCATGGTGTTAATCAAATAGGTGTTTATGATTATAGAAAAGAAATAGACATATTTGTTGATGAACAAATGACTTATTTAGATCGTGTTCGACAGACTAAAACATTTAAGAGCTTTCAGGTTGATTTTTCTAAATCAGTTGATGAATTCAGAAAGGATATTAATGAAGTTGTTACTAATAATAAAGAAATTAATATTCCTAAATTGACACATGAACTAGATCGATTACTAGCTCAAAATGTAACGGGATCAAGTATGTTTGAAATGCTACAGTGTATGCGAGAGTATGATGATTTAACGTATGTACACTCCCTGAATGTAGGATTGATTTGTCATGTTATTGGAGGGTGGCTCAATTTCTCGAAGGAAGATAACTATCTATTAAGTTTATGTGGACTGCTACATGATGTTGGGAAGTTATGCATTCCTAAGAAATTGATTACAAAGCCTGGTAAACTAACAGCAGAAGAATTTACTACTGTTAAAGCTCATGCCTATAGGGGATATGAAATTTTAAAGAAACAAAATATTGATGAACGTATTAAGTTGGCTGCACTAATGCATCACGAAAAATGTGACGGTACAGGATATCCAGATGGTTTGAAAAGTGAGCAAATCATTGATTTTGCTAAGATTGTAGCAGTAGCTGATGTATACGATGCAATGACAGCTAACAGGGTCTATAGAGCAGGGCTTTGTCCATTTGATGTTATAGAACTTTTCGAATCCGATGGATTGCAAAAATTCGATCCTAAATTTTTGCTTCCTTTTTTAGAGCGTACATCTGAATCCTATATTAATCATGATGTGTATCTGAGTAATGGACAAAAAGCGAGAGTGATTATGATTAACAAAGCGGCGCTATCAAAACCAGTCGTACAAGTCTCACAGCAATTTATAGATTTGTCACAACGTCCAGGTCTTCATATTAGAGCTATTTTATAAGTAGTTAGACAATTAATAAAAGGGTATCAGTTAGATATCCTTTTATTAATTGTCTAATAATTGTGTTTCGCGAACAGTTTAAGAAGATATAAATAAATCAAACACAAGGATTTTCTCTCCTCAATTTATATAAAACTTATAAATAATTAATTTAAAACCAACATCAAGAAAATGTTAAGGATAAATTCGTTCTATTGAGACATTCAAAAACATATGATATAATTCCATGAAAATTAATAATATAATAAATTATTATAACAAGAAGGATGAAAAGATGAGAAAAACGAAAATAGTTTGTACACTAGGACCTGCTACAGATGATGAACAAATATTAAGAGAGTTAATGCTTGAAGGTATGAATGTTGCGCGTATCAATTTTTCACATGGTACTTACGAAAAACATCAACAAACTATTTCATTAGTGAAAAAGTTAAGACAAGAACTGAATTTACCAGTTGCTTTATTATTAGATACAAAAGGGCCTGAAATTCGTATTGGTGATTTTGAGGAAAGAGAAGTAGAGCTTAAAAAGGATCAAGTTTTTACATTGACAACAGAAGCACTTAAAGGAAATGAAACAAAAGTATCAATTACCTATAACGAACTTATTAAGGATGTTTCAGAAGGCATGACGATTTTATTAGATGATGGGCTTATTGAACTTAAAGTAACCAGTAAAACAAATAAAGATATTATTTGTCATGTTGAAAATGGGGGAATTTTATCTAGTCATAAGGGAGTTAATATTCCAGGGGCTCATTTATCTATGCCTTTTATCAGCAAGCAAGATTACTCAGATATTGTATTTGGAATTGAGCAAGGTGTAGACTTTATAGCCGCTTCTTTCACAAGAACAGCTGAGGATATTATACAGATTCGGAAAATACTAAGTGATTATCAATGTAATACCATTAATATTATTGCTAAGATAGAAAATAGACAAGGTATTGAAAATATAGATGATATTATTCGTGTATCAGATGGTATTATGGTAGCCAGAGGAGATTTAGGGGTAGAAGTACCTATTGAAGAAATTCCAGTTATTCAGAAGAAAATTATTAGCAAGGTATGTAATGCAGAGAAACCTGTTATTACTGCTACACAGATGTTAGATTCTATGATGAAAAATCCTAGACCTACACGTGCAGAAGTTACAGATGTTGCCAATGCTATTTATGATGGAACCAGTGCTATTATGTTATCAGGCGAAACAGCGGCAGGTAAATATCCAGTTGAAGCATTACAAACAATGATTAAAATTACAGAAAGAGCAGAACAAGATATTAATTATAGACAGCGTTTTAAAAATAGAGATTGTTTGACTAATCCCGATGTAACTAACGCTATTTCTCATGCTACTTGCACAACTGCACATGATATTAATGCAGCAGCTATTATTACAGTAACAAAATCTGGTAAAACTGCTCGAATGATTGCAAAGTATAAACCGGATTGTCCCATTATTGGTTGTAGCACATATGAATATGTTTGTAGACAAATTAATTTATCATGGGGTGTCATGCCATTACTTATAAAAGAAGAAAAAAATACAGATGACTTATTTGAGCATGCTGCTGAAGCAGTTGAAAGAGTAGGCTATGTAAAGCCAGGAGAAATTGTGGTATTAACAGCCGGAGTACCTTTAGGTATAGCTGGAACGACCAATCTTATTAAGGTACAAGTCATAGGACATATTCTTTTAAAGGGGAGAGGAATGATTCATAAGACTGTTTGTGCCAGCTTATGTGTTTGTAAAGATGAAGAAGAAGTGAAAAATGATTTTAAACCGGGAGATATTTTAGTAATGCCTAAAACAAGTAATCATATTATAGAAGAACTTAAACAAGCTGCTGGCTTAATTATAGAAGAAGATGGCATGAATTCACACGCGGCTATTGTTAGTTTAAGCTTAGACATTCCTATTATTTTGGGGGCACAGGGAGCAACTGAAATATTAAAATCTGGAGCAATTGTCACATTAGATGGAGAAACGGGCGTAGTTTCATGTAATTAATTGATAAAAGAAGAAGGAGAAAGCACTATTTTAATGTGTGCTTTCTCCTTCTTCTTCTATCATACGGTAACCAATACCTACTTCTGTAAAAATGTACTTAGGATCGCCTGGATTTTGTTCAATTTTTCTTCGAATATTAGCCATATTAACACGTAGGATTTGATTATTACTACCAGCATATGGCCCCCAGATTTTTTTTATCATATAGTCATAAGTAAGTACTTTACCTGCGTGTTGTGCTAAAAGAGAAATGAGCTTGAACTCAATTTGGGTGAGGTGAACTTTTTCATCTCCAACTAAGAGCATATGCTTATCATAATCAATGGTTAAATCACTAGCTTTGAAAATATTAGCACCTTGATTGGTTTTACTGATCTTTAAGCTATGGCGAATAGCTGTACGAATTCTTGCTAAAAGTTCAGAAGTGCCAAAGGGTTTGGTAATATAGTCGTCTGCCCCTAAATCAAGGGCTTGAACTTTTTCTGCTTCCTGTGATCTAGCTGAAATGACTATAATAGGCGTAGAAGACCATTCGCGTACAGAAGTTAATACCTCTAGCCCATCCATATCAGGTAGGCCTAAATCTAGCAAAATAAGATCTGGACAGTGTGAAGGGATAATAGCCAGTGCTTCCTTACCTGTTTGACATCTTAATGTTTTATATTCATGGGCATTAAGAGTTGTAGCAATGAAATTACAAATATTTTGTTCATCTTCAACAATGAGTATAGATGTTTTGTTCATGAATATTTCCTCCTTGGCTTGGTAGTGTAAAGATGAATTCAGCACCACCAGCAATATGATTTTGAGCAGAAATTTTTCCACCATGAGCGCAAACTATAGTTTTACAAATAGATAAGCCTATTCCCATACCTTTAGAAGAATCACTTTGAGCTTTTGGATTAAGAGCATTTCCATCAAAAATACCTTCTAACTGTTCTTCAGCTAATCCTATGCCATGATCAATAATTCTAAAGGTTACATAAGTAGTATCATCCGTTACAATAAGCTCAATAGGTTCTTTACTATGAGCATATTTAAGGGCATTTTCTAACAAGTTGAGAATCACTTGTTCAATAAGTGTAGCATCCATAGGAATCATTAAAAAAGTATCAGGGACTTTAACATTAACATTGCTTTTAGGATAACGCTTTTTTAATCTTAAAATAGCCTCAGAGACCACTTCTTCTAATGGTTCAGGTGTTTTATTCACTTTAACTTGACCTTCTTTAATACGAGTGATAGATAGTAAATTTTCAACCATATGAAGAAGCCAATTAGCATCTTCAAGAATATGTTTAACTAAGTCGTCTTGTTCTTCATCATTTAAGTAAGTCTTATTTTCCAAATAAGTTGCTCCAGCACCAATAATACTTGTTAAAGGAGTACGCAAATCATGAGATACAGCACGAAGTAAATTGGCTCTCATTTTTTCTTTTTCTGTCTCCAATGCTAGTTGATGATGTTCATCCACTAAATGCTGACGTTCAATAGCCATAGCTACTTGTGTAAGCATGAGCTTTAATAAAGTCAATGTATTATTTTTATAGAGAGTAGTAGGAAAATGATAAATACCAATAACCCCCCAAATGTGTTCATGAGAAATCAGTGGAAGATAAAGACCGCTGCCATAGGCAATATCTGATGATGAAAAGTCTGAATTTTGTACCTTAGAAAAGGCCCAATGTGCCCTTTCTAGTTCATGGGGGGTTGTTAACATCTCACGATCTTCATCAGAATAAAGTTTTTCTATATAATTTATTTTTTTTAAAGGATCAGTTTTATGAAAAATAACTGAGCTTTTAGTAAAATCGATTACTGTATTTAAAGTAAGTTCTATAATCTGATCCACATGATCACTTATCAATAGCTGATTATTAATATCATTAAGTTTATGTGTCATTTCTTCACGTTCGGAAATAATTTTATTACGTTCTGTAACATGAGCTGTCATACCACTTGTAATGAATGCAATAGTCAGTAGACCTAAGAATGTAATAGGATAGCCATTAATTGTAAAATCAATTTGTAAAAAAGGATATGTAAAAAAGTAATTGACTCCAACAACTCCAATAATAGAAGCTAATATTCCCCAAAAGTATCCCGATGTGAAACGTGCTGTTAAAAAAATAGCTAGTATATAAATAATAGCTACATTTGTATGATTTGCAGTTACCTTAGTATAAAGGTAAGCTAGAAGTGTAGCACCCACTAAGAGACTAAATGTTTTGATACTATTACGCAGGACACTCATATAAAATCCTTTCTCTGCATGTAATCTACAGTTCTTATAATATTGTTTTTAGTTGATGCAAATATTATGTTTTATTATACTATATCTCTTACAAAAATGCCAAAACTAATCAATAAATATAACGTTAAGAATAGGCAAATCTTGTTTTCTATCTCCAAAGGCTTTATAATAAGTTTAAGCAATAGATGTTTGAAAAATCCAATAGTTTATTAAATTGGGGGGATAGTCATGAAACACTTTGTTATAACAATCGCCAGAGGCTATGGTAGTGGTGGGCGTGCCATAGGTAAATTATTAGCTGATGAACTGGGGATTAGTTTTTATGATCGTCAATTATTAAGATTAGCATCAGATGAAAGTGGTATTAACGAAGCCCTTTTTGCTAATGCAGACGAAAAGGTTAAGAATAACCTATTATTTAATGTGGCTAAAAATGTGTATAAAGGAGAAATTATTCCACCAGATCGCGATGATTTTATCTCTAATGAGAATTTGTTTAATTATCAAGCTAAGATGATTAAACAGTTAGCAGAAAAAGAATCTTGTGTTATTATTGGACGTTGTGCAGATTATATTTTAAAAGATATGAATAATGTCATTAGAATATACGTACATGCACCTTTAGAAGATTGTATTCGGACAGTAGAACAAATGAAGGTCTGTTCGAAGAAGAATGTTAAGAATTTTATTCAAACAACGGATAAAAGAAGAGCAGCATATTATCGTTACTTTACGGGTAAAGAATGGAATGATGCTGCTAATTATGATTTGTGTATTAATAGTAGTAGCTTAAAGAGAGAACAGTGTGTGGCCTTAGTAAAAGCTTATATCGATATAAAATGTCCAGATGAGTAAAAGTAAAATTTAGAACATACAAAAAGAAGCAGTATAAGAATATTTCCTTAGCTGCTTCTTTTTGTATGTTTTTCGATAAAAATAGATAAAACGAGTAAGGTTTTCAACAAAAGTTGATATTAGTTAGGTGAGCTACTTCAATACAAATTGTTTTTCAGTTACAATAGGCTTCAGTATAACAAAATGATGACTTGAAAGAAGGGAACAAGATGGGAGAATCAAAACTATCTACTAAAGACAAAAAGTTTAGAGAGTTTGCTTTAACAGGAAATATGTGGCGTGTTATTTTTCATGTTTGTGTACCATTAGCACTTTATCAAAGTTTAAATCAAATTTTCAAGATTTTAGACTCTATGATGGCTTCTCATATTAGCGGCGAATCTGTTTCTGCAGTTGCTTATTTATCTCAAATTAATTTAATGTTAACAGCTGTTGGTGGTGGGTTAGCTGTAGGTGCAAGTCTCAAAATAAGTGAAGCTTATGGGGCAGGTGACTATGACCTAGTTAAGGCAAGAGTGAGTAGTTTATTTGGCTTATGCGGTATACTAGGGTTAGGCGTTTTATTTTTTATTTTGCCGTTTACAACACCTCTTTTAAAGCTAGCCAATACACCAAATGAGCTTATTGATTTAGGGAGCCAGTATTTTAAAATTGAGTTAATGGGAATGGTTGTTAGTTTCTTTAATAATGTTTACATAGCTATTGAAAGAGCCCGAGGTAATTCAAAACGTATTTTATATTTAAATTTTGGAGTTATCGTTATTAAATTATCACTAACGGCATTTTTTATTTATGCGCTTAAGTCAGGCATTACAATGATTGCAGTGGCTACTTTAATATCACAACTAGCAATGTTTGGATGTGCCATCTATCACATGTTAGACCGTCACAGTATTTTTAGTTTTTCTTTTAAAAGTATTACTTTAAAAGGCAAGGTGACAAAACCTATGATAAGACTATCCATACCGGTTATTATTGAAAAGGTTGCATTTCAATTTGGAAAAGTCGTTATTAACTCTATGAGTACGGCTTATGGTGTTTTAACAGTAGGGGCATTAGGTATTTCGAATAATATGGGAGGCTTAACTACTATGCCTCAAAATGGTTTTCAAGAAGGGGGCGCAGCCGTTATTAGTCAGAATATAGGTGCGCATCAATTAGACCGTGCTTTAGATGCCTTTAAAAAGTTATTTGTCATTAATACGATTATTGGATGCATTGGTTATGGTTTAACTACTGGTTTTCTTCATGTTTTAAGTGGTCTATTTGCAGGTAATGATCTTGTATTCAGGCAGTTTATTGAAGAAGTCTATAGTTTTGAAGCATTTGGTGCCATTCCTTTAGGAATAAATGCAGCTGTTATGGCTCTACTATATGGTTTTGGTTATACTAAACTAACATTACTGATTAATTTTTGTAGGGTATTTGTATTTCGTATTCCAATTTTATGGGGGTTACAACAATTTACTCAAATTGGTAGCAAAAGTGTAGGAATTGTTATGATGGTTAGTAATATTTTAGTAGGGATAATGGCGGTAGTTGTAGCTGGCATAGTGATTCGAGATATTTGTAAGCGATATCAACTTTGTTTTTGGAGAATAAACAAGGAAATAGAAAGAGTTTAAATTAGATACGATAATGGGAGAGGCAAAGTAAATGCTTTTCTAATCAAGGCATAATGAATGATAAGTGGTTCATAAAATAAATAGAGTACTTATAGAAATGGTGAAATAAAATGCATAAGCTATTGGCTTGCTATATGAAAAAGAAATTAGGAAGATGCCCTTATGACATACTGATGCAAATAAGTGATGATATTGAGCGTTTAAAAAAAGGCGAGGAAATATTTAAATCAGCAATACGTAGTATTAATAAATCAGATGCAACAGATGCAATTTTTTAAGCCTTATGATAAAGGAATGCTCTATTTAGATGGTTATTCTTGGGGAAATGACCAAGAGAATCTAGGAGTACCTACTTATTTACAAAGATTCAGTATAGGTGAAAGAGGTTGGCATAGTAAAGTATGTTCTTTTTGTAATCAAAATTGTGAGGCACAACTTTTGGCTAAAAAGAGTATGAAGTCTTTTTTATCTAGTAAATTAACGGTAGAATTGCATAATTATAATGATACTTTATATCTTTATGAATCCATTATGTATTATCATCAGCAGCAAAGGAATATATCTTCCTTTTTTGTACGTTTTTCTTTTGAATTACATCATAATATGGCATTTTATTATCCGTTTTATTCAAAGCAATTAGATGGCAAAGAAATTAACGATATGGTAATTTTTGAAAAAAGCCAACAAAAAAATGACTATCAAAGGTATCAACTCCGAATAAAAAAGGAAAATGCTTATACGGCACTTGAAAAGACAGGAGAACTTTATTTAGATAAGAGAGGAGAATTGATTCAGTTATGCCAATTAATAAGTTGGATGGATGAAAATAGTGGATTTAAGCTAAAGTGCTTGTATGAATTATTAAAAGAAATAAAGGAAGATGTTCCTAAAGTAATAAGTATATATGGAAAATTAGATGAACTTTCTGAGCAAGAAAAAAAGGTAAGCATACAGTATTTTAGAAAAGAAGGCTTCAAAATTTTAGGTGCATTTCAAAATGAGACTCAGTATGAAAGTGAGAATTTTATTTATCGCGTAATAGAAGTATAGAGGGGGAAGGGGAAATGTGTTCAGTATATTTCTATACTGCTATTCCTTTACCAATTGGGTTATCTTTTTCTCTTAGATCAGTTCATCTCGTATTAATTTTTGTTTTTATATGTCACAAGTACCCGGTAGACATTGAAAGATGATGTTTTATCATGTAAAATGAGAAAGAAACAACGATTAGATGAAACGCGCTAGGAGGAAAACGACATGAGCGAGAGAAAAGTCATTAATGTCTCAACAAAGGAAGCACAACGCCAAAATGAGATTATCAATATACTTGCACAACACATAAGCGGGAAAGGTCTTCAGTATTGTATTTCAACCTTTGGATGTCAAATGAATGCAAGAGACTCAGAAAAGATTGAAGGTATGTTAGAGCAAATTGGTTACACTAAAACAGAAAATGAAGAAGAAGCTGATTTTATTATTTATAATACTTGTTGTGTACGTGAAAATGCAGAACTAAAAATTTATGGCCGTTTAGGAGCTCTTAAGGGAAGAAGAAAAAAAAATCCAAACTTTATGATTGCCCTATGTGGTTGTATGATGCAGCAAGACATAGTATTGGATACGCTTAAAAAGAAATTTAATTTTATTGATATTATTTTTGGAACGTATAATATTTATAAATTACCAGAACTTTTACAAACACGTTTAGAAACAAAGCAAAATGTCATAGATATTTGGGATTCTTATCAAGATATTGTAGAAGACCTTCCAGATTCTAGAAAATATGATTTTAAAGCTTGCGTTAATATTATGTATGGCTGCAATAACTTCTGCACTTATTGTATTGTTCCTTATGTAAGAGGGAGAGAGCGTAGTAGAAAGCCAGAAGATATTGTTACAGAAATCAAGGCATTAGTATCTGAAGGTGTTAAGGAGATTATGCTTTTAGGACAAAATGTAAATTCTTATGGAAAGACATTAGATGAACCAATAAGCTTTGCTGAGCTTTTAAAACAAATTAACGCTATTGAGGGATTAAAACGTATTCGTTTTATGACATCTCACCCAAAAGATTTAAGTGATGAACTGATTGAAGTAATGGCTAGCTGTGATAAGATTTGTCCAAGCGTTCATTTACCTTTCCAATCAGGAAGTACTAAATTATTAAAGAAAATGAATCGTCATTATACAAAAGAAAGCTATTTAGAATTAGTAAGGAAAATTAAAGCAGCTATTCCTAGAGTAGAACTAACGACAGATATTATTGTAGGTTTCCCTGGTGAAACAGAAGAAGACTTTTTAGATACCATGGAAGTTGTAGAAAAAGTACATTATGCAAGTGCCTTTACTTTTATTTATTCAAAACGTACAGGAACACCAGCAGCTACTATGGAAGACCAAGTGCCAGAAGATGTGACAAAAGAACGTTTTAATAGATTATTAGCACTTGTAAATAAACAGTCTGCTGCTACCCTTCATAAGTATGTTGGACAAACTGTAGAAGTACTCTTTGAAGAAGTAAGTAAACAAGATGACAATGTTTTAAGTGGACGTACAGATACAGGACTTTTAGTCAATACACCAGCCCCTAAGGAATATGTTGGTAAATTTGTTAAAGTTCATATTGTGGATAATAAAACCCACTATTTAATTGGAGAGTTGGCGAGATAACTATGTTAAAAACACAAGTAACGCCTATGATGGCGCAGTATTTAACTATAAAAGAAGAAAACCCAGACTGCTTACTTTTTTTCAGACTAGGGGATTTTTATGAAATGTTCTTTGAAGATGCTAAAACTTGTTCAAGAGAATTAGAAATTACTTTAACAGGAAAAGATTGTGGCTTAGAGGAAAGGGCACCTATGTGTGGTGTACCTTTTCATTCAGCAGAAACGTATATTTCACGTTTAGTAGAAAAAGGTTATAAAGTAGCTATATGTGAGCAAATTGAAGATCCTAAGCAAGCCAAGGGCTTAGTAAAACGCGGCGTTATTCGTATTGTAACACCTGGGACTATATTAGAGGGTGCCACAGTAAGTGAGGGTAAAAACAACTATATCACTAGCATTGTTGGTATGGAAGGAAGCTATGGATTAAGTGTTTGTGATGTGACAACAGGTGAGTGGCTTACGACGACTATTATAGGAGATCAAAGTAAGCGAAAATTACTAGATGAATTAGCGAAATTTGCACCTGTAGAATGCTTATTATCAGAAACTCTCTATCAAGATGATGAGATTCGTGAATTTATGCGTACACGTTTTAATTGCTTAACCGAGCAAATACCAGCCCATACTTTAGATACTACTTTAGCACAACGTATTTTACTGAAACATTTTAATATTTTATCTTTAGGTGGAATTGGCTTAAGTGAAGACGGTGTGGAAACTTTAGCTACAGCTAGTTTGCTTGCTTATTTACAAGAAACGCAAAAAACGGATTTATCTCACTTGATGACGTTATCTATTTATAATGTGGATGCTTTTATGTTATTAGATATCGCCACAAGGCGTAATCTTGAATTAACAGAAACGTTGCGTGAAAAAAGAAGAAAAGGTTCCCTTTTGTGGGTACTTGATCATACCAAAACAGCTATGGGTTCTCGTTATATTCGAAAATGTATAGAGCAGCCTCTTATTAATGCAGAAGAAATTAATCATCGTCTAGATGCCACAAAGGAACTTAAGGAAGCTCCTTTATTACGTGCGGATTTATTTGAGGCATTAGATCATATTTATGATATTGAACGTTTAATGAGTAAAGTTTCTTTTGGAACGTGTAATGCTAAAGATATGATTGCTTTAAAACAATCTTTAGAGGTACTGCCAACTATTAAGGGTTTATTAGTAGACTGCCAGGCGCCAGGGTTAATCTCCCTTAACCGTCAGTTAGATGACATGAGTGATCTTTACCAGCTAGTTGACAAGGCACTTATAGAGGAAGCACCTATTTCTGTGAGAGAAGGAAACATGATTAAAACCGGCTATAATGAAGAAGTCGATCATTTACGTCAAGTCAAGACCGAAGGTGCTTCTTGGCTTATGGAAATAGAAGCTAGAGAAAAAGAAAAAACAGGTATTAAGAATCTTAAAATAAAATACAATAAAGTTTTTGGATACTTTTTAGAAGTGACACAGTCCTATAATCATTTAGTACCTGATTACTTTATTCGCAAACAAACCCTTTCTAACTGTGAACGCTATATCACAGAAGAGCTGAAAAAAGTAGAAGAAGAAGTATTAGGTGCAGATGATAAACTTAATTTATTAGAGTATCAGTTATTTACAGAAATAAGAGATGCAGTTTTAAAAGAGATGCCACGTTTATTAACGACTTCGGCTCAAATTGCAGCTTTAGATATGTTTTGTTCTTTAGCGGATGTAGCAGATACTTATGGATATGTAAAGCCAGAGATGACAACTGGCTATAATCTTTGTATTGAAAAAGGGCGTCATCCAGTTGTAGAAAAAATGCTAGGAGAACAACACTTTATTGCCAATGACGTTATTTTAGAAGAAGAGCATGCCGAGATGATGCTATTAACAGGGCCTAATATGGCTGGTAAATCCACTTATATGCGTCAAGTAGCTCTGATTGTTTTAATGGCTCAAATAGGAAGCTTTGTGCCAGCGGATTCAGCAACTATTGGTGTTGTTGATCGTATTTTCACACGTGTAGGTGCTTCAGATGATTTGGCATCAGGACAAAGTACCTTTATGGTGGAAATGATGGAGGTGGCAAATATTTTGCATCATGCAACAAAGAATAGCTTACTCATCTTAGACGAGATTGGAAGAGGAACAAGTACATTAGATGGTTTAAGTATTGCTTGGTCTATTATAGAACATATTACGACTGAAATAGGTGCAAAAACTTTATTTGCCACCCATTATCATGAGCTCACTGTTTTAGAAGAAACTATGCCAAATCTTAAGAACTATTGTATTGCAGTTAAAGAAATAGGAGAAGATATTATTTTCCTTCACCAAATCGTAAAAGGTAGTGTTGACCATAGCTATGGGATTCAAGTGGCTAAGTTAGCGGGTGTACCTAGTGCTGTTTTAGAGCGTGCAAAAGCTATTTTAAAGCAACTGGATAGTGGTGAGAAGCAAGTGATTATACCACCTAGTGTTCAAGGGACTTCGGGGCAGCTATCTGAAAAGGTAGATAAGATTAAGGATGTAGTAAAAGAACAGGTAATAACGACAGAGGCTTATCAGATCAATGAAACAGAAGTTACATCTAAAAAAGCCTCTAAAGACCATAAAGAAAAACAAAATGGTTTTGGCCAACTTAATTTATTTGATCAAGGTGAACATGAGGTCATTACTGCTTTAAAAGAAGCGGATTTAATGAATACAACACCATTTAAAGCTTTAGAACTTTTATATGAATTACAAAGGAAGGTTAAATCTCTTTAAGAGGTTTGCCTTCCTCCTTATTATACAGCGAAGAAAGGAGGATACAAATGAGAGCAATTAAAATACTCGATACACATACCATTAATAAAATTGCGGCAGGAGAAGTAGTGGAAAGACCTTGTTCTGTTGTTAAAGAATTAGTAGAAAATAGTATTGATGCCAAAGCTAGTTCCATTACAGTAGAAATAAAAAATGGTGGTATTGACTTAATTCGTGTGACAGATAATGGGGTAGGTATTCCAAAAGATCAAGTAGAAGTAGCTTTTTTACGTCATGCAACAAGTAAGATTACTTCGGCAGAAGATTTGTATGAAGTGATAAGTTTAGGGTTTAGAGGTGAAGCGTTAGCAAGTATTGCAGCTGTTTCCAATGTAGAACTTTTAACCAAGGAAGAGCAAGAGTTAACCGGTAAACGTATAGAGATAAGTGGAGGGAAGATGTCAGCTGCAGAAGAAGTTGCCTGTCCTAATGGGACTACCTTCATTATGCGTCACTTGTTTTTTAATGTTCCTGCTAGAAAAGCTTTTTTAAGTAGTAGTAGTTCAGAGGGAGCAAAAATTTCAGATTATATGTATAAATTAGCATTAGCACATCCGGAGGTAAGTTTTAAATATATTCAAAATGGAAAAACTATATTTACGACTTCAGGAGACCATGAGTTAAAGCATGCTATTTTAAATATTTATGGAAAAGAATATGCTAGAAATACGCTAGAATGCTACTATAAAAGCGATACTATAGAATGTATGGGGTTAATTGGAAAGCCAGTTTTAAATAGGGGAAATCGTAATTATGAGCATTTTTTCATTAATGGCCGCTATATTAAAAGTCAATTATTACAAGGTGCTGTAGAAGATGCTTATAAAACTTTAGTGATGGTAGGTAAATTTCCTTTTTCAGTGCTTCACTTGTATTTGGACCCTTCTTTAGTAGACGTTAATGTTCATCCTACTAAATTGCAAGTCCGTTTTAAAAACCCAGATACTATTTATAAAGCGGTTTATGAAGGGGTTAGCCATGCGTTAAGGGAAGCTTATTTAGTACCACAAGTGGCTACTGAGCCAGGGCCAAAGGAAGCTAAAGTTGAACCGGTTATTGAGCAAGGTATCATAGATACTTTTTTTGCACCACGTAAAGAAAAGGAAGAAGTAACACCTCAAAGTCTTTTAAAACATAATCCTACTGATTTTCAAAGAGAAGATGTAAATCCCCCTTCTATTAGTCGGTTATTTGGCAATAGAGATAGTCATCATGTTTCTCCTCAATCGATTGATACTTATGAGAAACAGCTGAGTCAAGTTTTTAAAGAAGAAATGATTCATCAAAGTACTACAGAACCGACTGATGAAATGATTCACGAACTAGAGAAGCCTAATAAAGAATATGGTATTAGTCGTTTTGAAGATGTACCTTTACCACCTAAGATTCAAGTTGAAGAAAAACCTACTTCACCAGCCATTTTACCTACAGATTATCGTATTGTAGGACAAGTATTTAAAACCTATTGGTTAATCGAATATCATGAGAAGGTATTTATTATTGACCAACATGCAGCTCATGAAAGAGTATTATATGAGCAATTTATGGCAGAGTTTAAAGCAAATGAGGTCGCAACGCAGCTGCTTTTAATGCCTGAGACTTTAATGGTAACACCGGTAGAAATGACTCTTTTAAATGAACATGAAGAACTTTTTAAAAAATTAGGATTTCAATTTGAAGCTTTTGGAGAAAATGCAGTTGCCATTAGAGAAGTACCTTTTATTTTGAATGAGCCATTATCACCGGCTGTATTCAAAGAAGTATTAGATCGTTTAACTCATGATAAGCTTCAGGATATTGCAGAGCTTAAAGCAGAAGCCATTATTCGTATGTCATGTCGTAGTGCTATTAAAGCTCATGACCAAATATCAGATCGTGAGTGTCGTAAGCTAATCGAGTTATTATTAGCTTTAGATAATCCGTTTACTTGCCCTCATGGTAGACCAACATTGGTTGCACTCACTCAAGTTGATATTGAGAAAATGTTTAAGAGAATTTAATGTAATCTAGAAAGGTAGATTTATGAAACGACCACTTATTTTAATTGCAGGACCTACTGCTTCAGGTAAAACACAAACGAGTGTTCTGTTGGCAAAAGCAATTAATGGAGAAATTATATCAGCTGATTCTATGCAAATTTATAAAGGAATGGATATTGGAACGGCTAAAGTAAAGCCAGAAGAAATGCAAGGTATTCCTCATTATATGATTGATGAATGGGAAGCAGATTTTCCTTGTAGCGTAGCTACTTTTAAAGAGCGTGTCAAAAGTTATTTAGAAGAGATTTATCAAAAAGGGAAGATACCTATTTTAGTAGGAGGTACAGGTTTTTATATAAATGCTATTTTATTTGATACCCAATTTGAAGAAACTTCACCAGATGAAGACTATAGAGAAGAGCTTCAGCATTTTGTAAATGAAAATGGTGTAGATAAGCTTCATGAGATGCTGAGAGAAGTAGACCCGATTAGTGCTGAAAATATTCATGCTAACAACATTAAACGTGTAATTCGTGCTTTAGAATATTATAAAGAAACGGGACATCCTATTTCAGCCCATAATGAGGAGGAAAAGGAAAAGCGTAAGGGGAATGAATCACCTTATGCCTATACTTTCTTTGCATTAACTATGGAACGTAGCAAGTTATATGAAAGAATTAACTTGCGCATTGACCAAATGGTAGAAGAAGGTTTAGTTGAAGAAGTCAGACACTTTTTTGAAGCAGGTTATAGTGAAGACTTACCTTCTATGAAAGCCATTGGTTATAAAGAATTCTTTCCTTATTTTAAAGGAGAGGAGACCCTAGAAGCCTCTATTGAACAGCTTAAGCAAAATACAAGACGCTATGCTAAAAGACAGCTGACTTGGTTTAAACACCAAGCTAATCCTATTTTCTTATCAGTTGATCAGCTAGGATTTAATCCCGAGACAATCGTGTCAGAAATGTTATCAAAAATTAATCTAAATAATAAGGATTTGGAAGTATAATCCTTTAAAAGATAGGCCATAATTACAATATATTATTGCAAAATTATGTAATTTACTGGACAAGCAATAAAATATAATATACAATGAAATCAATTCATTCAAGCCTTTAGGAGGGGAACACCGACTATGAGTAAAGTTATTAATTTACAAGACGTCTTATTAAATCAATTAAGAAAAGATAAAATATCAATTATTGTATTCCTTACTAATGGATTCCAACTTAAAGGAATCATTAAAGGATTTGATAATTTTGTTGTGATTCTAGAAAGTGAAGGCAAACAACAAATGATCTATAAGCATGCCATTTCTACTTTGGTACCATCAAAACCAGTTAATTTAAATGCAGCAGAGTAATAATTTTTGAAAGCAAAGGCTTTCAGAAGCATATTATTTATGCCATGATCTTTTGATTTTAAGAACAAGATAGATGCGTAACAAATGATTTTAGTGAAAACTACCTTTAGTCATTAGTTACGCTTTTTTATTGAATAATATCTTGTATTAAAGCTGAAATATCTCTATAATTGATACGGAATAAGTAATGAAAGGTGTGGAATTTTGGAGCTTGATCAATTGTATTGTGTTAAAAAAACAGATTTTCCAGTACTAGAAAATCTGTTGACAGCTTGTTTTGAGAATGACCCGTTATATACGCTTCTTATTCCTGATGAAGAAATAAGAAAGAAGTTATTACCTGAACTATTTAAGTGTGATTTAGATGAATTTTTTAATACTTGTAAGGTTTATGCTGATAGTGAAGATATGAATGGTATTATTATTGTATCTGATGAAACGGAGCCATTTCATATTTTAAGATATTTGATAAGTACTTATTATGCTACTTTTAAAACAGACTGTTACTTAATTAAAGAGGATCCTTCTCTAAGAGTACTTTGGCATTTCTTAAAAGGAAAAGATTATTTAAATTCTAGGTGGACAGAACATATTAAACAAAAAGAACGTTTACATATTATTTATTTAGCAGTACATCCATTAAAACAACATTGTGGTATTTCAAAACTCTTGCTTACAGAAGTTTTAGATTATGCAGATGCACATAGTTTATTAGTTTCTTTAGAAACACATAATGATAAAAATGTAGCTTTTTATCAGCACTTCGGGTTTAAACTTTTTGAGGTGGTAGAAAAATCTATTCATTTAAAGCAATACTGTATGATTCGATAGAAATATTAATGAAAAAGATACCAATACTTTAAAAGTCTATACAAGAACGTATAGATTTTTTTAGATTGAGGCAATACTTAGCATAAGAAAAATCCTCAAAATGAAAGGATTAACTTATGTCCTTGGAATATATTCTTAAACGTGTTATTCGTGAGAAAGGTAGTCGTAGTGATTGTAGTATTTATTTATCTATTAGTTTAGCTTATATGGAAAAGGAAAATTGGATAGAAGCTGGTATTTTTTTGAAATTAGCACGCCAGACAAAAGAAAGCTATGAAGAACAGGTTGCAGTAGAATTAATAGATGGTGTTTTGAAAACTGAAAGTACAGAAGCAAGTATGAGGTTATTGGAATCTATTAAGGACCAGGGGTAACAAAAACTTGAACTCATACAAAAAGATGTTATAATGAAATTACATTTAAAATCAGACAAAATTCGCTGATTAAGCCCTCTCTATAGAGGGCTTAATTGATGAATACATATAAAGGAGATACTATGGGTATTTTAGAGGATTTATTAGGTATATCACCAGAAACAGAAGCATTTTGCAAAGTTTGTGAACAGGAGTTGCAATCTATATATGCGGAAATTAATGAGATAATGCATTTAAATGGTGCTAAAGTATTACATGCGATGCAAAAAAATAAGTTAAGTGATATTCATTTTGCAGCGACAACGGGTTATGGCTACAATGATTTAGGTCGTGATACAGTAGAACAAATTTATGCAGATATCTTTAAGGCAGAGGCAGGACTTGTAAGACCTCAGCTTATGTCAGGTACACATGCTTTAACCGTAGCTTTATTTGGTAACTTAAGACCAGGTGATGAATTACTATCACCAGTAGGAAAACCTTATGATACTTTAGAAGGTGTTATTGGTATACGTGAAACACCAGGAAGTTTAGCCGAATATGGTATTACTTATAAACAAGTGGATTTAAGAGAGGATTTTAGTTTTGATTATGAAGGTATTAAAGCAGCCATAACTGAAAAAACAAAACTAGTAACCATTCAGCGTTCAAAAGGGTATAGTTATAGACCAACTTTTTCAGTAGCACAAATAGGAGAGCTTATTACTTTTATTAAAGACATTAAACCAGACGTTATTTGTATGGTAGATAATTGTTATGGTGAATTTGTGGAAACTATTGAACCAACAGAAGTAGGGGCTGATTTATGTGTAGGCTCACTCATTAAAAATCCAGGTGGTGGCCTTGCTCCTATAGGTGGCTATATCGTAGGAAAAGAGCAATATGTAGAAAATGCTGCTATGAGACTAACAGCACCTGGACTGGGAAAAGAAGTAGGCGCTACATTAGGATTGAATCAACCTGTTCTTCAAGGACTTTTTTTAGCACCAGAAGTGGTAGCAAATGCTTTAAAGGGAGCCATTTTAGCAGCGGCTATGTTTGAAAAATTAGGTTTTGATGTTATGCCTAGTTCAAAGGAAACTAGACATGATATTATTCAAGCTATTAATATGCAAACGCCTGAGAAAGTTATTAGCTTTTGTCAAGGAATTCAAAAAGGTGCACCAGTGGATAGCTTTGTAACACCTGAGCCATGGGATATGCCAGGTTATGATGCACCGGTTATTATGGCAGCAGGTGCTTTTATTCAAGGTGCTTCTATTGAAATGAGTGCGGATGCACCTATTAAGCCACCTTATACAGCTTTTTTCCAAGGAGGATTAACTTTTTATCACGCCAGATTAGGAATGATGAAAGCCTTACAAACCATGATTGATCACGGACATATTCAACTTTCCTAAGACATGTGTATTTTAAAAAAAATATATATAAATAGCATATAAAGTTAAAAGGTGCCATAGTTGATAGACTATTATGGCACCTTTTTAGTAGATTAAAGGGCGAAAGATATAAGTTAAGGATTATTACTTAAGAGACTCAATCTCAACTAACCAAAGAGCACTACTTGCATCTGATGGCATGCGCCAATCACCACGAGGTGATAAACCAATAGAGCCAACTTTAGGTCCGTCTGGTAAACAAGAGCGTTTAAACTGCTGAGCAAAGAAACGCTTATAAAAGACTTTTAACCATTTAAGTAAAGTTTCATTACTATACTGATTGTTAAATGCCATTTGTGCGAGATGATAGATTTTAGAAGGCGCATAGCCAAAGCGAAGCATGTAATAAATGAAGAAGTCATGGAGCTCATAGGGACCTACTAGATCTTCAGTTTTTTGAGTAATATCACCACTATCGCTTGTAGGAAGCAATTCAGGGCTAACAGGTGTAGCAAGTATATCAAATAAAATTTCTTGAACCAAAGGTTCACTTTCATAGTAAGCGACATATTCAATTAAATAGCGTATTAATGTCTTAGGGACAGAAGCATTAACGCCATACATAGACATATGGTCACCATTATATGTTGCCCACCCTAAAGCAAGTTCAGAAAGATCACCTGCTCCAACTACAAGGCCATTATATTGATTAGCTAAATCCATTAAGATTTGAGTACGTTCTCTCGCCTGAGCATTTTCGTAGGTCGTATCATGGATACTAATATCATGTTCGATATCTTTAAGATGTTGTAAGGTAGAGGGTACAATGGAAATCTCTTTTTGAGTGATACCAAGTAATTTCATTAGGTTAATAGCATTTTGATAAGTACGGTCAGAAGTACCAAAACCAGGCATTGTTACCCCTATAATGTGGCAAGGGGGTCTATTAAGAAGTTTAACAGATCTTACACAGACTAAAAGGGCTAAAGTAGAATCTAAGCCTCCAGAAACCCCAATAATAAGATGCTCTGCATGTGTATGTTCCATTCGCCTAGCTAACCCATGAGTTTGAATGGCAAAAATACTCTTGCAACGCTGTGTACGTGTTTTTTCTTCTTTAGGGATAAAGGGATGAGGCGTAATGTTCTTTTCTAGTTCCTTAGTCTGTAAAGCTAAATCAAATTCAATGATTTGATAATTAAGTTCTTTAAAGGGTAGAGGCGAAGTTGCATAGTTAAGGCGTAAACGTTGATTATAAAGGCGTTCAAGATCTAAAGTGGCGTAAGTAATTAAATTCTCTCTTGAAAAGAGCTCAGACTCAGCTAGTAAGGAACCTCCTTCATATATCAATTGATGACCACTAAAAACAAGGTCACTAGTAGACTCATAAATACCAGAAGATGTATATAAATAACTACACATTGTTTTTAAAGAATGTTGGGCTACTAATGTTTTACGCTGATTCATCTTACCAACACATTCATTACTTGCAGATAGATTAGCTATAATGGTAGCACCATAAATAGTATGGCAGGTACTAGGAGATAAAGGAGACCATAAATCCTCACATATATCGATACCTAAACAAAAATAGGGAATGTGCTTGGCTTTAAAAAGTAAGTAAGAAGAGATAGTAACATTTTGACCTGCATAAACCATTTTAGAATGTAGAATTTCATGGGCCGCACTAAACCAACGCTTTTCATTAAACTCATTGTAATTAGGCAGAAAACTTTTAGGTACAATACCTAATAATTTTCCTTTAAATAAGACACAGGCTGTATTAAATAAATGACCTTCATGGGCAATTGGGGCACCTACAAGAATAAGCTGCTCACTAGTAGCAGTTGCATCTAAAAGCTGTTTTATATTTTTTTCAGTTTCAGCTAGTAAATTACTTTGATAAAAGAGATCACCGCAGGTATATCCTGTTAAACATAACTCGGGAAATACAGCAATAGAAGCACCTGCAGTTTCACTTTCTTTTATACAGTTGTATATTTGCTTCAGATTGTAGTTGCAGTCACCGACAGATAATTTAGGTGTAATTGTACAAACTTTAATAAAGTGATTTGTCATTAAAAAACCTCCATTTAATGCGATAGAAAAGTAACATCAATAGTCTTAATATGCCACAAATAAGAAGAATATATCCAGTTACAAAGAGGATAGCTAAACGGTATCACTCTAACAGAGGATTTAGTTCAAAAAAAATACACCATACCTATCTAAAATTAGATAGGTATGGTGTATCGTATTAGAATAACGCTTAAGACATTAAAACTCTCTAAAAAGTCCAATAACTTTACCAAGAATTTTAACATCCTGACAATAGATCGGATCCATCGTGTCATTTTCTGGCTGAAGTCTGAAGCAATCTTTTTCCTTGAAAAAACGTTTAACAGTTACCTCATCCTCAATTAAGGCGACAACAATTTCGCCGTTACGAGCAGAATCCTGATGACGAACGATGATTTGATCTCCATCTAAAATCCCTGCATTAATCATACTGGTTCCTTTGACATTAAGCATGAAAGTTTCTTCATGGCGAGTAAGGTGTTTAGGGAGAGGAAAGTATTCTTCAATGTTTTCAACAGCTAAAATAGGTGCACCAGCTGTTACTTTACCTACAATAGGAACAGCACTAACATGATCCTCTAGCCAATTCATTTCCTCGTCTAAGATTTCAATGGTACGAGGTTTACTAGGGTCGCGTTTAATAAATCCTTTTTTTTCTAAGGTATTTAAATGGCTATGAACAGTAGAGGTGGAACTTAAACCTACTGCAATACAAAGTTCACGTACTGATGGTGGATAGCCTTTTTCCTTTAAGTTTTGTTTAATACATGACAAAATCTGTTGTTGTTTGGCTGTTAATGTTTGATCCATACGTATCCCTCATCTTTACTAAAATATAGTTCATTATAGCATATTTTCTATAGGATAGCAAACATACGTTCTAATAGGGGAGAAAAGAGTTACATATTGTCTAATTTCCGCATAGTATGCACTAGCCGTCTTGTATATTAGATGAGGAACTATCTGTTATTTCTAATTAAGAAGTAGAAGCAAATTATAAATAAAAGGAAGGATGGTGAAATAAGATAACTCATTTCACCATCCTTCCTTTTACTATTTTTTTATTAAAAGTAGTTATATGGTAAAATATTTCTGATTAAGCCATACACTAGCAAAATAACAATAGAAATAATTAATCCTATGTTTTCAATTTGAGTAAATGAAATTTTGCCTATTTTGATATAGAGTAGTATATACTTAATGCCTATTAGAATATAAAAAGGCAATAGGATAAAGATGGCTTTATTATAATAAAAAGCTGTATCAAAATCTAGTGAGAGTATAGCCAAACACATCCTAGTCACACCACATCCTGGGCAATACCAGCCTGTAATATGATGAAAGAGACACGGAATATGTAAAGTACTAAAATGACACCATATAACATATAGTAAGCCTAAAACCACTATACAGATAGCAAACTGTAAAACATTTATAGCTCTTTTCTTTTTAGAGGTCATTTTAAACAGCTAGCTTATTAAGTTCATATTGAATAAGTGCATAAGTGATAATGCCACCAAAGAGGAATAAGATTAAGTAAAGAATACCACCATTACTAGCTGGAATGCCGCGTTTTTGTTTAGCAATGTCTAATCTATCCCCCATTTTAAATGCCCAAAATAAACCGTAAATGCCACATGTTACGATAGTAAGTATAAGAGCCATTATACCAGAAGTAGAATATTCACCAGAAGCGGTACTTACATCATCTGTTAAACATACAAACCAGTATAAACCATAAATCCCACAAGTAACAATTGATAAAATAATACATATTGCGATGTTCTTCTCTTTAATCATTGAAAACCTCCTTGGATTTTAATATATTAAAATGATACTATATTTAAACAAATCAGTCAATTATATATGTTCTACATATTTTAGGCGTATAATTTATTCTTCGCGGAGTTTAATAATAGAAGCAGCATAACGTTTGCGGGCATCATCCATTTGGGCATAATGTTTTTTAGTGGTATTCACATCCTTATGTCCTAGGACATCAGCAACTAAATAAATATCACCAGTTTCTTGATAAAGTTGGGTACCATAGGTAGAACGAAGTTTATGAGGTGTTATTTTCTTTAATTGAGTTACTAAACTACTATATTTTTTAACTAGTAACTGTACACTACGTACAGAAATACGTTTATTTTGCAAAGAAAGAAATAGAGGATGATCAATATCCTTACAAGTTTTAGTACGCCTATTGGTTAAATAGTCTCTTAAAATCTTTTCTACTTCTTTACTAAAGTAAATAATAGTTTCATTACCACCCTTGCGAGTGATTTTAATACCATTATAGTTGAAGTCAATATCTTCTATATTAATACCTACACATTCTGAAACACGAATGCCTGTTCCAAGAAGAACGGCTACAATAGCTAAATCTCTTTTTCGAGTAAACTCATGATAAATCTTTTGCTTATCGGTTAATTGTTCACCAGATTCAACCACGTCTAATAACTTTGCGATTTCATCTACATCGAGTTTAATAATGGGTTTTTCATAGATTTTAGGCATATCTACTAAGGAAGTTGGATTATGTAGAATACGTTGCTGTTTGTAAAAGTAATTGTATAGCGTTTTAATGGATGCCAATTTTCTTGCTTTTCCTGTTTGCCCATTTTGATGATATTGTCCATTATTCAAATTCTCCTGAGCTGCAGCAGGTGAAAGTGGTGCATGATGCGTATGATCTTTATTACTTATTTCGTAGTAGGATAAGTATTCTAAATAACGTTCGATATCTCTTGGTGTAATAGATTCTAATTGTTCTAGTGTAATAGCAGCAATAGAAGGTAAGTCTTTTAAACCAGGAATAGATTCATGTAGGAAGTTTAAATAAACTCTAATGTCATAAGCATAAGCGAGTCTTGTATTAGCGCTACTAGTATGTTCTATTCCTCTAAAAAAAGTCAAAAATATAGGGGGGAAGCGTTTGGAGTAATTCCCTTGTTTTAAGCGTTACATATTTTTGACGACGTTCTTGATAACTAGCCATTTATTTTCCCTCCTTAGTTTTCCAGCCTTCAATAGTGCTCCTTTGAATAGCGCCGAACAAATGTTCTGGCAGCCTTGGAATATCTCTTTGCAAACTTGAAATAAGTTCTTTTGTTGTTTCTCTTTTAGTCTGACCGTCAGCAGGACAAGGACTTTTAACGACTGGAAATCCCTCTTTTTTTACAAATCCTCTAATATCTTTTTCTGGTGCATAAATCAGAGGACGAATAATGTGCAAATCGACTTGATCCATGTAAGTAACAGGTGCCATTGTATGAATACGTCCCTCATAAAAAAGAGACATTAATAAGGTCTCATTAATATCATCCTTGTTATGACCTAGAGCAATTTTAGTACACCCCATTTCTTTTGCTTCTTCATATAAGGCACCCTTACGCATTTTCGAACACAAGGAGCAAGGATTAGACTCTTTACGTTCTTCAAAGATAATTTGTGCAATTTGAGTATTACATACATAAAAAGGGACTTGTAGCGTATCAAAAAAAGAGCCTACTTCAGATAAATCGAAGTTATCAAAGCCTAAAGACACCGTTATTCCCATGATCTCAAAAGACTTTGGATAAAATCGTTTAAGATGACTAAGTGCTAGAGCTAATATCAAGCTATCTTTTCCACCAGAAATACCAATAGCAATTCGGTCACCTTCCGCTATCATATTATAATCTTGAACGGCACGTCTTACGTAGCTGAGTAAATGTTGTAATTGCATTGTGTATCCTCCATCAACTATGCGTTAAAGTTTTTATTAGTATAGCACAGATTGCTTATAACTTAAACGGATGTTAGCTCATTGGTTTTTGTGGTATGATACAAGTAATATAAGCTAACTAAAAGGATGCATTAAATATAGAAAAATAATTCAATGGTTAAGTAGTGAAGGAGATATGCCATGAGAATAGATATGCACGTTCATGTAACACCACCAGATATCATTAAGCAGTATCAAAAATTTGGAGAAAAAGAACCTTACTTTACGCTTCTATCTAATAGCCCTCAAAATCGATTTGTAACAGCAGAAGAAGTACTTACACATATGCAGGAAGCAAAGATTGACCATTCTGTTATTTTTGGCTTTAGTTTTCAAGATATGGGACTTTGTCAATATGTGAATGATTATGTAATGGAAGTAACTCGAAAATATAAAGATAAGCTAGTAGGATTTGCGGCTGTTGTGCCACAACATCCACATGTAGAACAAGAGATTGAGAGATGCTATCAGGGTGGCCTTAGAGGGATAGGAGAACTTTTCCCAGCGGGACAAAATTTTCAAATAGATGATGCCAACCAAACAGCAGCAATGGCAAATTGTAGTAAGCATTATCACATGCCTATTATAGTACATACCAATGAACCAATTGGACATGACTATATAGGAAAGACTTCAACTTCTTTAAGAGAAATAGATGCATTTATCAAGCATCATCCAGATCAACCTATTATTTTAGCTCATTGGGGTGGGGGAATTTTTATTTATGAACATATGAAAGAAATTAAGGAGAAATTCAAAAATGTTTATTATGATACAGCAGCAATGATCTTTTTGTATGAACCGGCTATTTATGACACTGCCAAGACAATGGGAATATTAGATAAAGTGCTATTTGGAAGTGATTACCCTTTAGTGTCACCTAAGCGCTATGATAAAGGTTTAAAAGAAACTACTTTAACAGAGCAGGAACAAAATGCTATTTATGGAGGTAATGCAAAACGCCTACTAGAAGTATGTGGTATACGACTTTAAGCGTGTTTGAATGATAGGAGAAGAGATGACTTTTGAAGAACTAAAGGAACAAGCAAAAAATTTATCACTTACACCGGGTGTTTATTTAATGAAAGATCGAGAAGGCTATGTCATTTATGTTGGGAAATCTAAACACTTAAAAAATCGTGTAAGTTCTTATTTTGGAAGCTTAAAGCATGTAAAACCTAGAATTAAACGAATGGTAGCTGCTATAGATACTTTTGAGTGTAAGTATACAGATACAGAGTTAGATGCACTTATTTTAGAATGTGTACTTATTAAGCAATATAAACCGTTGTATAATCGTCTTTTAAAAAACGAAAAGAAGTATCGCTATATTCATGTAGGAATTGAAGAATCATTAGGTTCTGTCACAGCTGTTTATGAAAAGGGCAATACGGGACTTTATTTTGGTCCCTATGACCAAAGTGCTGATTTGTTAACGGCAGTAGAAGCTTTAAGGAATTATTTTCGGCTTCCGTCTTGTAAGCAAGGGGAAGGGGTAGAAGGATGTCTAACTTATAAACTAAAAAGATGTGTAGGACCTTGTCAGGATTCTAATAGAGAAGAGCATCAAAAGGCATTAAAAAGCTTGGTGCTTTTTTTAGAAGGAGAAAATCAATTACCATTGGTGTTTTATGAAACAGCCATGAAAGAAGCTAGTGAGCAGCTAGATTTTAATAAAGCCATTATATATAGGCAGAATTGGTATGCCCTAAAACGTTTAGGTTATAGACAGGAAGCCATAGCATTAAGTCTAGCACAAACCAGAGGAATGGCTGTATTACCATGTCCAATGGGAGGATGTAAGCTATACTTACTTAAAGGAACAACTATATTGCAAAGCTTTTATTGGAACATACAAGATAGAAACCAATTATTAAAAAATTTTATTGAACAGGGCAATAGTTATCTAAGCAAACCCTTTAAGAAGAGCTACGACTTAGATAAAACAAAAATAGATCAAAGCTTAATTATCTATTCGTACTTAATGAATCAGCAAGTAGCTTTTTATGAAACAATTGAAGATAGGAGAGCTATTGAAAAAGTAAGCAATCGCCTTTTAAAGGCATATTTAAGTCAGAGAGAGTAATAAAGAATAAAATTTACTGATACGGAAAAACTAAAGCTTATTGAGTGGTAATCATGTACAGGTTTATTAAATTGGTTAAAATAGGAACATGCTTTAAGCTTCCAAAATAAGAACTTACACGATTTTTTAAGTGTTTAGATTTCCCAACATAAATGACATAGCCTTCTCGATCTTTCATTAAATAAACACCCGGTGTAAGTGATAAATTTTTTGCTTGTTCCTTTAGTTCTTCAAAAGTCATCTCTTCTCCTATCATTCAAACACGCTTAAAGTCGTATACCACATACTTCTAGTAGGCGAAGAGATTATCCTGAATTAGCGCTTTTCTTGTTATTATTGCAGGAAAGATTTTAGGGTATAATGCAGGACAAGCAACAGGGATTACAGTAGTCGTCTTAACCCAATCAGCTGTTATTGGTGTAGGGCAAGGGGCTATTGCAAGTTTAAAGGTGCCACCAGCAGATATCAAGCTTATGTCAGACTTTGTACCTATTGGTTATGCCGTTACTTATATTTTGGGGACCATTGGTAGCGCTTTTTTTTCTTTCAACAATTGCACCCAAGTTATTAGGTATAAACCTTCCAGAAGAATGTAAGAAGATTGATGAAAAATCACAAAAAGTAATTGAAGGCTATGGTATTTATTCTGGTGCTTCTGTTGTAGAATACCGTAGCTTTATTATTGCAGAAAATCATGTAGGGCAAACATGGAATGGCGCACTTATTTGGGGATCAATAGTCGTATTATTTTTCTCATAGACATCAGGATTATTACAAAAGAAGAGAGGATAAACTAGTGATTTTAAAAGGAACAGAAGAAATAAAAGAACTTGTAAAAGAATATAAAAATTTAAGCCCTTTTGAACTAAAAAATAAACTTATTGCTATGGCAAAAAGCACAGAAAAGAAAGGCGTGGCTACTTTTTTAAATGCTGGAAGAGGAAATCCCAATTGGACTGCATCTACACCGCGTCAGGCTTTTTTTACACTAGGTTTATTTGCAGTAGAAGAAACGAAGCGTGATGTAGAAAAAAATGATTTAGCAGGAATGCCTTATGTAAAAGATATTGATATGCACTTTGATGAGTTTGTAGCTAATAATAAGCATTTACCTGGTTTAGATCTACTTTCTGGTGTGATTGAATACGGTGTTAAGGTACATGGTTTTAATAAAAATCGTTGGATTTATGAATTAGTGGATGCTATTATAGGCGATCATTATCCTATGCCAGACCGTATGCTTCATTGTATAGAGAAAGTAGTATATGATTATTTAATGCAAGAAATGGGAAGAGTCATTCCTAAAGAAGTAACACACGACCTATTCGCTGTAGAAGGTGGAACGGCTGCAATGTGCTATATCTTTGATAGTATGATGGCTAATCATCTTTTGGAAAAAGGGGATCATATTGCTCTAATGGTTCCTATTTTTACGCCTTATTTAGAAATTCCTCATTTAAGCCGCTATGCACTTAAAGTAACTAATATTCATGCCAGTGAAATTAATGAGGAAGGAAGACACAACTGGCAATATCCAAAAGAAGAACTAGATAAAATAGCAGATAAAACTGTTAAAGCACTTTTTTTAGTTAATCCAAGTAATCCTCCTTCAGTAGCTATCAATGACGAATCAATTATTTATATGAAGCAGATTATCAAAGAAAAAAATCCTAAATTAATGATTATTACAGATGATGTTTATGGTACGTTTACCAATAACTTTAAATCACTAATGACAGAAATTCCAGAACAAACAATAGGTGTGTATTCATATTCTAAGTATTTTGGGGTAACAGGTTGGAGACTAGGTCTTATTGCTATTAGCAAAAAAAATATATTTGATCAGCTTATTAGAGAGTTACCACCAGAAGTCATCTCTGATTTAGATCATCGTTATGGTGCATTAACTAATAATCCAAGAGATATTACTTTTATTGATCGTATTGTAGCAGATAGTAGGCAAGTAGCTTTAAATCATACAGCTGGTTTGTCCACACCACAGCAAGCACAAATGGCAATTTTCTCTGTCTTTGCCTTACTTGACAAAGAAAATTGCTATAAAAAACAAACGCAAGAAATTTGCCATAGACGCCTTAAACTCTTATATGATCACTTAGATTTACCACTTTATTTGCAACCTCATAATACAGCTTATTATAGTGAAATTGATTTACTTGTGTGGGCTCGAGTTAAATACAATGAAGAGTTTGTTAATTATTTAGAAATACATTATGCACCGGAGGATATTCTTTTTCGTCTCGCTCAAGAATATGCCATTGTGTTATTAAATGGTAATGGTTTTAAAGGTCCTGATTGGTCAATCCGTGTTTCATTGGCTAATTTACCAGATGAAGCTTATGCACAAATTGGTGATGCTATTAATGCAATTTTTAATCAGTATGTAGAAGCTTGGAAGCAAACAAAATAAGTGCTTAAAAATCTTGGTATTTATTTGATTTGTAAAACCTAGTTATCTATGCCTAAATCTATAGAAGCATTGATATTAATAGAGTTATCTATATTAAATCTATACAGTATAGATAACTTTATTGATATTGATTTGATATTATGATATATTTTGGTAAATATCAATTTACTTTCAAGTATAGAGGCATTTAGGAGGAGGAAGCAAATGATATCCGCTACAACCGCAAAATTAATAGCAGAACTATAAGCCTTAAGAGTAGGTTTGATCTTTATTCACATTACTATTCGTAAAACCGGTGTTTCGCGAATAGTAAAATACTATAATAAAATGGCATTTTATAACTATTTTTTTCTGTTCCTTTTTAAGAATAATAATTTATCCTTAAAATGAGAAAATCTTTTTCAAACAGATTCAACTATTTCATTTTTGTTATACATATCTTGCATCTCATTCAATGATACATATTTAACATTTACAACTTCTTAAGGTTGTAAAACAAAATCTTCAATTTGGATATATTAGGTATATAAATAAGTATTTACAATGTAATCTGAATGGAATGTATCTCCTATATATAGTAATTCATTATAATACTAGTATTTTAAATGCTTGTATATAATTATGTGTAATTTGTAAATAGATACTCCTCTCCTCCACTTTTGATTCCTATTTTTGGATAAAGTTCAATTTTGGGATTTACATACAACTATAATTTTGATATACTCAGTGAGAATTAATAACAATCAAACGGTTGAAATTGACTGGAGATATTATGTACTACATAATAACCGAAGAAGCAAAACAGCTATAAGCCAGGTAGATGTTGAAACTCTCAGGTACAATACAGTCAAGGGACGTAAATCTGGAGAGCGTGTCTGCGTAGAATTGACACCACCGACGAGGAAAACCAATAGGTAAGCTTTCAGGTAAAAGGACAGAGGATAAAAGGCAATTATATTTTTTATAATTGCTTTTTATCCTCTTTTTTGTTTGAAAAACTTTAATAATAAGAATGTGAGGTTATAAAATTGTGATTGAAACTCTGATTTTTTCAATAGAAATCATAGGTACCATTGCTTTTGCTCTTTCTGGCGCTTTAAGAGGTATTGAAAAGCAATTAGATTTATTAGGTATTACTATTTTAGGTGTAACGGCTGCTACAGGAGGAGGGTTAATAAGAGATATTTTGCTAGGTTCTCACCCTCCGCTATTATTTGTTAATCCTATTTATGTTATAGTTGCAGCATTAACTACTGTAATAGCTTTTATCGTAGCATACATAACGCAATATTATCATTATCAATTTAAAAATCATTTGAGTTCAACCTTCGGTTCACTACTCAATTTAGCTGATGCTATAGGCCTAGGCATATTTGCTGTTATCGGTGTTCAAACAGCTATGCAAGGAGGTTTTTTCGAAAATGCTTTTTTAACATTATTTGTAGGAATCATTACAGGTGTTGGTGGTGGTATGCTTAGAGATGTATTAGTTGGAGAAATTCCATTTTTCTTAAAAAAGCATATTTACTTTTTAGCTGCTTTATTAGGAAGTACTTCTTATTATTTACTTATTAAGTATGATATCAATAATGTTATTGCCATGACTATAGGCAGTTTACTTACCTTCCTTATACGTTTATTAGCTTCTAAATACCGCTGGAATTTACCTAAGATTCCTTCTAAAGCTTGTGCTGATCTAGATCATGTTGAAAATCACTTGTAATTGTTTTAAAGGACTGTATATTATCTACTAAAGAACCAATTTCATGAGAATAGTTAATAACACTAGCACTTACTTCTTCTGAAGAAGCAGAGTTCTCTTCCGCAATAGCAGCTAAAGCTTCTACTGTGGAAGAAGCTGTGCCAATACTATCAGCTTGCTTAGTAAGACTATGGATAAGTTCAATCATGGAACTTGATACAGCTTGTATAGATTGATTAGCCTCGAAACTAATATTTTTTACACTTTCTAGATTTTTGGTTTCATTTTCAAGCTTTAGATATTCTTTTTGTATAGCCTCTATAAATAGCTTTATTTCTGAAATAAATAAAGCTAGATTAGCGTTAACCTCTTGAACAGCTGCTTTAGACTGTTCAGCTAGCTTTCTAATAGATTCAGCTACTACAGAGAAACCACGACCATTTTCTCCTGCTCTAGCAGCTTCAATAGAAGCATTAAGTGCTAGTAGATTTGTTTGCTCTGCAATTTGAGAAACAATAGCAATAATGGCAGTCATATCGTGTACTTTTGTTTCTAGGTAGAGGCCCTTTTCTCTAATTTTATCGAATTCTCCTAAGGTATTAAAAATATGGTCACTGGTATTTTTAACGCCTTGATAGCTATTATTAACTTTAGATAATGCATTTTCTAGCTCATTTTTATTCTGATGCTCACTTTCAACAATTTCCTTAAGTGCCTGAATATTTTGGTTTAACACAAAGGCAGCTTGTTCTGTATTTTTAGCTTGCTCGGTAGCACCATCAGCTACTTGTTCTACTACCTCTGAAATATCATTAGAAGTTCCTTTCATTGAATCAGAGATATTACCTAATGCAGAGGTAAATGAACTCATCTCATCTACCACGCTTTTAATACCTGTAAAATCCTTACGAGTGAGTGCTTTATAGTTATTGATTAATCCATAAAGTTTTTCAAAAGAATCATTCGTTTTAATTTCGCCATAAGTACTAAATTCATTATTGCAGAGTAACTCTAATTCTTCTTCTAATATCTTTTGAGGTTTTAAAAGCAAGTGAGTGCTTAAGCCACTTAATACAGCTATTATACCACTTAAAACGAGACTTTTTCCCCATAAACTAGCCCCTAATAAAGGAAAAGTAATAGCCAAAGATATGACACCTGTAAAAATAGCATTTTTAATAGGTAAGCTTCTTATAAAACCTAGAGATAAGATGTTATTAAAGAAATAGCGTTTTTTAAAATAGATAGGTGCTTCAAAGGTAATTTTTATCGTTAAGCTATTCTTTGAGCGTTCTAATTCTTCGACTTTTGGTTTTTCACTAAAGTACTGCATAGCACCTTCAAAGAGGCCATAAAAATAATCAAACATAGAACGTTCAGATTCATAGGTTAATAATGCTTCATAATCAGAAATGGCTTTGATTTGTACAAGTGGCGGTTTAGCACCTTTAAATTTTTTTGTCATAATAATATGTACGTCAAAAAGCGCCCTTAAAAAAGAAAACAAATTTTGGGTTTTGAAAAAAGAAGGAAAATCATGATGAAAGGTTTTAATATTTTCATGACCAATAATTTTCCATAGTTCTTTTTCGTTTACTTTTTCCTTTTCAGCAATGGCATGAATTACTTTGAAAATTTGCGTATCATCCACTGTTTCAATAGGGGAAAAAACACGATCCCTCTTCCAATTAACGAGCTCCATAGCTTCGTCAATATGTTGTTCATTATAAAGTTTACGGCAGGTTTTAATCCAAGTCGATACAACGGTTCCTTTCATATTACACACTCCTTCTATCTCATTATATCATTTTAAATGAGATTTCATTAACACAATTTTAGCATAAATACAATGAATACTAGGACAGGAAATGAAATCTTTACATAATCTAAACCTAGTATTTAATACATAAAAAGAATTAGTTAGTAAAAAAGTACTATAGTTAACCTATAGTACTTTAAAACATTTATATGTCGGTTCTCCATAAACCATGAAGATTGCAATAAGCAAAGGCTGCAATAACATGATCATCTTCAGTTAGGACAAATTTAGCAATAGGCTTTTGACCTGGTAAAAGGCATTTTCTTTGTCCACCCTTTTCTGTTAGGAGGTAAATCCAATTAATAAGATGTTCTTCTGTCATAGGGTGTGCTATGCTACCTACAGTTATAGTTACTTCATTTCCTGAAATAGTTATAATAGGCAAATGCTTTTCAGTAGCCGCCTCTGTAGTATTAGAGCCAAGTTCTGTCATAGCTTCATTACAGCAAATGAGTTTGCCACCACCATTTTGTATGACACCAATAATATTACCACAGTGCTTACAAATATAAAACTTTTGTTCTCCACACATAAGAACCCCTCCATTATGTATTTTATTACAATAATCCCTAGAATTTTCATTGAATATTTTGAATGATTATTGTAATATAATTCTATTATACAATAACCATTAGTATTGTCAATTTACATATAATATAAAACTTATTTAAAGAAAGGGAGATATTATGAGAAAAATAGCTTTTTTTGATACAAAACCATATGATAAGGAATGGTTTGATACTTTTATAATGAATTATGATTTCGAAATTAAATATTTTGAGAATAAGTTAAATGAGGATACTGTTGCTTTAGCAAAGGGATGTGAAGGCATTGTTGCTTTCGTTAATGATAACTTGAATGAACAGGTCATTAAACAATTAGATGATTTAGGTATATCTATTATTGCTATGCGTTGTGCTGGCTATAATAATATTGATTTTAAAGCAGCGTTTAATAAGATTCATGTTGTTCGTGTACCTGCTTATTCACCTTATGCTATTGCAGAACATGCAATGGCGCTTCTTTTAACACTTAATCGAAAAACACACAAGGCATATAACAGAACCAGAGATTTTAATTTTAGCTTAAGTGGCTTAACAGGTTTTGATTTACATGGAAAAACTATAGGTGTTGTAGGAACAGGAAAGATTGGACAAGTGTTTATCGATATATGCAAGGGCTTTGGTATGAAAGTAGTTGCGTATGATCCCTACCCTATATCTAATGTCGACTTTGAATATGTAGGTTTTGAGCAACTCTGTCAAGTAGCTGATATTATTTCACTTCATTGTCCTCTTACAGAGCAGACTCATCATTTATTAAAGAAAGAAACTTTTGATCAAATGAAAGATGGCGTTGTGATTATTAATACTTCTAGAGGAGCTTTAATTGAAAGTGAGAGTTTGTTAGAAGCCTTAAAGTCACATAAGGTTGGTGCTGCAGGACTAGATGTATATGAAGAAGAATCAGAACTGTTTTTTGAAGATTTTTCTAATGTGATAATACAAGATGATGTTTTGGCTAGATTAGTCTCTTTACCTAATGTTGTAGTCACTTCTCATCAAGCCTTTTTAACTCAAGAGGCTTTAAAGCATATAGCAGAAACAACACTGAACAATTTAAAGGCGTACTTTGAAGGTGAGCCTCTTCCAAATGAGATATGCTATCAATGTAAAAAATTAAATGGATGCAAAAAAAATCATACAGAACGTTGTTTTTAATCTTTTTTAAGAAATAGGTAATTGTTATAAAGCTAAATCAGAATCTGGAATACAAAAAGTAACTTATCTTATAATTTAGGATAAGCTACTTTTTTGTGCTAATTTATTAAAAGTAAATAGGCCCTTCACTCTGTAAAATATTATTACTATTTTACTCATATATTGCCTCCAATTTTATTACTTGATATTAGTATAAAGGATATGAGGTTATAAGTATACCTTTTCCAAATAGTCTAAGGCATACAGAAGTATCTTTATAAAAAAGGTCTTACTGGCTCACAATAAACCGCTTTAGCTTTAACCTCCATAATTTCCTTTTCCGGATATCTAAAAGCAGTTAGTTTACCTCCAAACACACAGCCTGTGTCAATATTAATGGTATGATTCACCATTATTGCTTGAGCTCTTGGTGTATGCCCATAAACAACCAATGCGCTTCCTTTATACTCACTACTCCAATCTATACGCACAGGTAAGCCTAATTCATCTATCTTACCCGTTGTTTCTCCAAACATTGCTAGATCTCGTGTTTTTTTAGATGCTATGCTGTGAAATTGTTCTCTTAATCCTGCATGTGCTACTACTAATCTTCCATTATCAAATACATAGTGTCCCACCAAATGTTCTAGAAACATTTCAACATCTTTTTTAAAAGACTCAGGTTCTTGTCCTAACTGCTCTAAAGTTTCTTTAAGGCCATGAAGGACTTGTACATTAGAACCTTTTAGCTTACGTAGTAACTTATTATCGTGATTACCAGTGACACAAAATCCCTTCTCACTCTTTACCATTGACATGACTAGTTTTAAAACTTCAGGTGATTTAGGTCCCCTATCTACTAGGTCGCCTAAAAAAACTGCTTTTCTATGTTGAGGAGAATATACTCCTTGTGAGTTGTCTATAATATAACCTAACTTCTCAAGCAATTCACATAGTTCATCATAACAACCATGAATATCACCTATGATATCAAATGGACCATGTATCTTACTTTTATTATTTTCTAGCTGCATGAATTCATGAGATATCTCTTCTAAATCTATTGGCATTTTATATCTTCCTTCTTTCATCTCTTTTAAGCTACGTACAATAACTTTTGTATATTTATAATCTATACCAATTCCTTTTATTTCATTTATGGAATAGCTTACTAAATACTAGCAAAAAGTATCAAAAGAAAATAGTTAAAGGAGACTTGCTATGAATTATATTGTTTTCGATCTAGAGTTTAATCAAGATTTCTCAGCACGAAAGGATGTTGTTAACAAAGAAAATCCCTATACTTTTGAAATTATTCAAATTGGAGCTGTTAAGCTAGATGAGAATTTTCATACCATAGATACTTTTAATCGTTTGATTAAACCTACTATTTATGAAGAAATGAATCCTTTTGTTTCTTATCTAACAGGTATTACAATAGAACAATTAGCACAAGAAGAAAGTTTTTCTGAAGTATATAAAGCGTATATAGAATTTATTGGTTCTAGGAAGGCAATTTGTTGTATTTGGGGTACATCTGATATGAAAATTCTATTTAAGAATATCCTATATCATAAATTAGATCCTGCACCCTTTCCAAGAATGTTCATTAATATTCAACCTTACACTTCTATTTACTTAGGCTTGCCTTCAAAAAAATTACTTCGTTTACAAGATGCCGTCAATATGCTTCAAATTCCTACAAGTACGGCTTTTCATCTTGCATTATCAGATGCTTATTATACTGCTGAAATTTTTAAAAAGGTTTATCAACCTTCTATTACACCTAATTGCTATGATCCTTATGAAGCTTCTAAATTATCTAGACCAGCTAAAAAACATATTGATTTTGACGCTTTAATAAAACAATTTGTGAAGATGTATCATAGGCCTATGACAGAAGAAGAACAAGCCATTATTAAAGTAGCTTATCAAATGGGAAAAACAGGACAATTTCTTATAGATTAAATGTATTTTGGGTATATTTCTACCTAATCACATTTTAAATACTTAGATAATTGAACTAAAAAGACTCACCGAGGTTCATTGCAAGCACAAAAATATTCAAGCGCGGTGAGTAATGTTCAATATAATAGATTCATTTTTTACTTACTATTTCAATATTCTCGGTCTCTATTTATAAAATACCTAATCTCTCTTTTGCCTCAGGTAAGACCCTCCAAAATACAGTATAAAAATCTTCTCCTGCGTTTATATGTATACGATAAAAGGTATTTAATACATACTGATTCATTTCTTCTAATTCTGCTTTATCATATACAAATTTCAATCTAAAATGAAGGGCTTTTAATAATTTGTACCATGCCAAGATAAAAGTCTTGTTTTCATTATAATTGGCGATCCCAATCCATTCTTTTACTTTGATTTCTTTTAAGTTAGGCATAACACATGTTCCTACTTGCAAGAAATATTTAAAATCATCATTCTCATAAACTCTGCCAAGTGGAAACAGTCTACAAATATTGGGGCGATGTTCATGTATACCACATCTACCTGTTTCATTCAAAAAACTACAGCGCTCTGTTTCTCCCTCCATCTTGAGATAAGGCAACATCATTTTATTGCTTATTTGGAGTGCAAGTTTATTCCCCAAGAGTTCATCAAAGGATACTTTAGTGTGATTTACTATTTCGTAAACATCAAATGGTGTAAGCTCAACCAAGTCTCCTACTCTATGACAACAAGTATAACACCCATTACATCCAGATGTATCTGCTTTTACATAGTCCTCTATATCATATAATTTACCATCTGAAATACCTTCTAATGTCTTTAGTGTTCTCATAATTTTCCTTTCTTAAATCTTACCTTATAACTATTATGATTTTAACATGTATAGAGTTGTTGTCAATCTATCCTCTAATCAAACTGAAATTCTATTTTATAATGCTAGTACTTTTGTATAAGTGTAACTACAAGTTGTCAAGTTTTCTATCCCACTAGCCATTTATATTTTTCTACACTATATAATGGAATGAATGGTAGAAGAATTGGTGTTTGCTTCACATATGTTTTATATTCAGGATTATCACCATAATTTCTATTTTGTCGTATTTCCAATCTTCTAGCGCCACCAAACATAATATAGACGATACAGATATACCCAAATGATGCCATAGTCCATTGCCATACACCAACATAAACGTTTATGCTTGAAACAAATACACCTGTCCAAAATAATACCTCTCCTAGGTAATTAGGGCAACGCACGATTTTATATAATCCACTATCACAAAAACGTGATGGATTCTTCTTTTTTGCTTTGGATTTTTGTATATCAGCTAAAGACTCTAATAAAATACCACATACCATGATCATAGCACCGACTATGCTAAATACGTCTGTCTTAACTCCGTTTTGTAAACGTAAAAATACCGGGGATATTTGTAGTGCATATAGCAAGGAACAGCTAACCCAAATACTTACTTTTGAAGCTATTTTCATGGTACTACCATCTTTCATTTCTTTTTTCATCGTATGACGATAGGATGCACTTTTTAGTTCTCTAACAAGCAAATATCCACCTAGACGACAACCATAAATCACAAATAGCATACAAGAAACCATAGTTCCTATGCTTAAATCATTGAAAAATAGAATTGGCATAGCAATTCCCATTGCTGCAATAGAAAAACCATATCCCAAAGAAATAAAGTAAACATATTTATAGAATCCAACTGAACTAACCACTAATGCTATAACTATTAATATCAAAAAACTAAGTGTAAATGTACTTGTAAAATTCATAAGAACCTCCACATTTTACTTTATTAATTCTCTCTTATGAAAAAAAGTTTCTTTTATTAAAACCAGCTGTCATAAATCTCCAAGTAGCTTTTTTATTTGTTAACCACTGGATTTTAGCATTATTTTTAGTATTCTTGAGCATTCTATTTACCAAAAATTCAGCTACCACGTGTGGGTAATCTCCCAAGATGTTATAAACTTTCTTTGTCTTTTCCTGCAATTCTATCTTTTCATTGCAAGAAAAAGCATTTGTTAGAAAATCTGTAATCATAATTCCAGGACTTAATCTACCAACAATAACACCTGTCTTAAGTTCTTGCGATTCTTTGGCTAATGCTTCCGTAAAATAAGTAACAGCTCTTTTGCTGGTTCCATAAATAGATAAACCAAGCATTTTAGCATCATTACTTCCATATCCTTCGATATTGTAGATTGCTCCAGAACGTACTTTTGCCATTTCACGCATTACTAGTCGTGATGCATTGATCGTTCCCTTTAAATCAATATCCAGTATGGATGTGATTTCTTTTGCAGATAGCTCCCAAATAGGCTTGTTTGGTTGATTTACACCTGCATTATTGATCCATATATCAATAGAGCCAAATATCTTTTTAGAGTAGTTTATTAGATTTCGTATGTCCTCCTCACTTGTTACATTGCATTTACACACTTCAACTTTAGCGGAGCTTTCAATTTTCTCAAGTTCTTTTTTTGCTTTTTCAAGTACTTCCTGATTGGTTGCACTAAGCATAACATTTAGCCCACTCTTTCTAAAAACCTTAGCCATTTCAAAACCAAGTCCTCTAGAACTTCCTGTAATTACTACTGTTTTCACCTTAATTCACCTCTCTTCCATTAATCTTTTGTGTTATGTATCAATATAAGACGTATTTGATGGACACATTTTTATCCATCTCTAGAACTCTTATTTTGTACTTATAATACTCAAATGTACCATCTTTTCTGTAACTCTTTCTAAATAGTCATACTTCGTCTCTTATATACGATTAACTACGACTCATATTCTCCATATTCACACCCTACATGTGTAGCTACAATATCATCAATGAGCATCAAGCCGTCCCGCGTCTTTTTATAAAGTTTTATGTTTCCTATTCCCGTACCACCATTCCACAACTTCTTATGCCTTTTGCTACCGTCTGGAGCCTCATAGTTAATAAGTAATAAATCAGACTTTAAACAACGTACTTCAGTTTTCATAACAGAGGTTCTATTTTCTTGTCGCACTTTCCACCTCACTTCTGTTGCTGTCTCTTGAAAGGAAAATTGGGTGCGTGGCAATGTCCAAAACTTGGAAAAATTATACTCATACTCATTTCCCTCATACCAAAAAGCTCCCAACAATTTTCGGTTCAGTGGAAAGAAATATATCTTTGGACATCCACCACCGATGTTAAACACACTATTCTTCAACACTTTTCCTGTAACCTTACTCCTCATGCAGTTCGAAGAAAGCCACACCCACGGGCTTGTGAAGTTGCTTCCCCAATTCTTATCCGCATATCCATAGGATGTTTCTGGTGTCACAATGTAACGTTCTCCGTCTATTTCAACAGTTCCACTATACAAGGTTTTCATTCCCTCTGCATGCCAATACATTTCAAAAGCTTTAATCTTACGAAATAATCTACCTGCTCCATATCCCACATTAAATGCAACTTTCTTATCTAGTTTCAAGTTCCATGTCATGCAACCAGCATCACACATATACTCTGGATGCTCCTTTGCATCCACTTCGCTTACACCCACACTGCCTGTTAATTCCGTATCTGATGCAAAACAGTCCTTTGCCTTTACAGAGAATGGTTTCTTCTTATGAAGTTTTACCTCATCCCATGCAAAAAAGCGATGTAGCTGTTTAGGGTTTTTCCCCCAGCTTCCTACCTTGACCATAAGGTAAGATGGCTTCTTGCCGGCTACTTTATTTTCTGGCAATTGACCTAATACAGCTTTATCACCACCTAATGCAGGATTACATAAAAAATATTCTACAAAAAAAGCTTTTTCTTCACCTGTTTTTTCATGTCTTGCTGTAAAAGAATGCCACCACCAGTCATAGCCATTTTTACAAAAGCATCCATCTAGCATATATTCATTTCTCGATAAGTCATGATGATTAAACATTTCTTCACCTTCTCTTTTTTGTATTCTAATAGTCATCTATAGGTAATGTTTTGAGCACCTTAGCTTCAACTTGATTTTATACTATAGTTAAATGATTTTCAATCAACTCCTAGCTTCTTTTATATTATTTATGAAATTTTTCTAAAAATACTCATTTATTATCATAAGTTAGGACATGTAGCATACACTGATAGTAATTATTAGTATATGTCTACATACTTTAATGCATGGACATAAAGGAGGAACTAATGCAAATCAATTGGAAACAGCTTTTAATAAGTATAGGCATAAGCCTTGGAATAGGCGCTTTAGCTGGATTTCTCACTCAAAATAGTATGGAAGTTTATAATCAGCTGAAACAGCCTGTTTTATCACCACCAGGAGGGGTCTTTCCTATTGTTTGAACTATCCTTTACATTTTAATGGGGATATCTGCTTATCTCATCTATGAATCTAACTCCCCCAACAAGGAAAAAGCTCTTACTATCTATGGGTGGCAACTTTTCTTTAATTTTCTATGGTCTATCATCTTTTTTAACTTGCAAAATATCCTACTTGCTTTTTTTGTGCTTATTATATTATGGATTCTGATTGTGGTAATGATTAAGTCATTCAAAGAGATTAATCCATTAGCTGCTTGGCTTCAAATTCCCTATCTGCTCTGGGTTACTTTTGCTGGATACTTAAATCTTATGCTTTATACCCTTAATCAATAATACGACATATAAAAATAGGGTAGCTTCTAATCTATTAGTAGGTACCCTATTTTTATAGTTAGAGAGTTAACAAAAATGACACTAAATAAAGAGTCTATAATTTTCTTTCTATAAATTTTTCAAATTATATTAGGGAAATATTCACGATGTAACATATAGTATGATGTAAAGAGCAAACAAAGAACTCTTTTTTGGGTTATTCGTTAATGCTTTACACATAAGTTATACCAAATAAAGTTTCAAACCAGGGTCTTAATGCCCTAGCTTCCTCGTCATAAAGGGTGCACCGGCTAAGACTTTAAGGAGCTCCTCACTCAGCGTTTGAACTTTCATAGCTTATTTTCCTATTCTCTGCAAAGTGCAAGACCTGCTGAGGAGCTTATGTCTATGCCTTTATTGTGACATTGGAAATCAAGCTATAAAAGTAACTAACAAGAGTCTGGGCACAACAAAAAGTCATCATTTTAGATTTTTCTAGAATGGTGGCTTTTTGTTGTGAAGATAAAACAAATATGTATACCTATTGTACTCTAAAGTAATACCAATTACTCTCCAAGTGTTTTCTTTTCCATTTCAATACTCATCAGGTATACATATGTAAGTAGGTTTCTCTCCATTAACTGTATATACAAAAGCATAGTGATTTCCGTCCATACCAAAGAAAATATTATCCTTCTAATGCGAATTTATATTATTTACAAAAAGAGGCTCCAGGTATTGAAACTTATAATAAAACTTCAATTTGACCCGAAACCTCTACTGTTATCCACAGCAAAATTTATTATGGCTGAACAGTTATCTCTTTAAAATATTAAAATATTCTCAAACTTGAATTACAAAATCCTGTCACAAAATCCATCAAATCAAGAAAAACATCCTCCACATCAGAATTACAACTAGAACGTAACTCTATCAGATTATTCATCATACTATTTTTATCCATTCCTGCCTCTTTATATTCTATTAATAGCTCGCGTAAAAATAATATATTACCTTGACTTATACTCATTTTACTTAATAAAGATTGTCTAAAATCCTCATCTATCATCCTTAATTCAGTTCCCATCTTAATACGAGCACTTTCGCTTCTAACCTGATTTTATAGTATAGTTAAAGAAATTTCAATCAACTCCTACTATCTTTTACACTATTTATGCTGTTTTTCCTAAAAATAGGTATAGTTCCCCTTACCCCAATTTTCTCCCACCGTATTCAATTAGGTCATGGCCTTATGTCGTATCAAAAATATACTTCCTATTATATTTCAATCGATATAGATCTTTCTCTAGCAACCTTACTATTTCTTTTTGTGTTAATAGCTTTACCTCACTTCCACTTAGCCTTCTAAAAATAAATAGTTGTGTAAGATTAGTAGCTATGCTCATTAAATACAAAAGTGCTTCTATCGCGTTTGGGTGATGTATAAAACAATGCTCTAGAGCACTATAAGTTTTAAGTTTATTAAATAAGCTATTTTCTATATCCCACCTCATGTGCATCATCTTGTATAATGTTTGAAGAGGAATATTAAAATCACTTGTAACCAGTAAAACTTGTGAATATTTGTTTGTCTTTGTTTTCTTTCTAAACTTTACAAACCTAAGTGGGTCAGTTACTTCATCCATGTAAAACGATTCTTCATATGCTGTTACTTCACAATCTCTTTTCCCATCTTGCCAAATCTCTTTTATATTACTTTTGTTAATTTTAGTCTTAGCTTCCTTGATACTTATAATATTACTATCCCTTACATGAATAACTGGTATTACCTTATTAGATATACAATGATTAATCCAACTGCTATTACAAGCCAAAGCATCATAAACGACTACATCTATCGTACATTTATGCTCTTTCGTTACTCTGCTCAATAGTCTTTTTGCTACCGTTAGCTCTCCTTCATCCTTTTTACTGCTATCTTCTGAACCTTTATAGAGTTCAAAGTCTATGATCAATCTAGGCTCATTGCCTATTAATGACATGAATGCAGTACTATGAAAATAGTGTGTTTTTTATTTCTTATAGTTGTGGTACAATATTCTTCACAACTTTTCTTATAGCTTCCAAACAATTTAGTACCATCTATAGCTGCAACTGTATAGCCATCTATGGTCCCTTCTTCAAATGTTTTATTTCGCTTGGACTTCTTAATGATTTTACTGTGCATTTTGTATAGTTCTTGATTATCAATAACTTTAAGGGTATCTCTGATAGTATCTATTTGTGGTAATTTCATTTTTCTAGAAATAATATTTATAAAATCATTACTTCTTATTTTATACTTAAGTTCATTAAAACTTTGTATTCTCATTATAAAGCCTAAAAGCACTGGTAGAATAACCTCTCCAGTAGTATATAGAAGGTTTTTTCTTCTATCTGTTAGTGCTTTTAACCCATCTTCTATATGATAAACTTTCTTTACATATTTAATAAATTTCTTTAAGTAATTCTTACTCATCTTTGCCTCGGTTGTCATTTTTTATACACAAGAAATGATTATAGAATATAACTATGCAAAGAGGCAAGAATCTGAAGTCAAAAAGTGCGAATTTACAACTTTTACAAAAAGGGCTTTTAGGTCTTGAAATTTATAATAAAACTTCAAATTGACCCGAAAGCCCTCATTTCCACCCATATTTGTATCTGGATAAATATATGTACCATTCCATTGCCCCATCAATCAATGTTTTTAAATGCAGGAAGTATTTCAAATTTCATGCCATCACTGAACAAAACTTTTACAACTTGTCCATCAGCTCTAACTTCACTGCGAGGATAAGATGTTAGTATTGCATTTCTTACTGCTTGCAATAAACGTGATTGACCATTGCCCTTTACTAAATCATATCGATTATATTCATTTTGTGGTAATTCAAACAAAACATCAAGATCACTGGAATTAATTGCTGTTCCACGCCCATAAGAACCAACATACAAACTATTTTGTGTCTCACTTTGGCTGTTTCAAAATTCACAATTTATTGCTTTGGTAATAGTATGATAACGCATTGATATAGTATTTCTAGTATCTTGTGGAATAATCTCTCCACGCTTACGTATTGGCAAACTCATCTTATTCCGTCCCCTCCTATTCTTTCATTACCCGAACAAATAAATTCATGTTACTTATAAAAAATCACTATCTTATTTTTGATCTAATCCTTTATATATTTTAGGATAATCAGCAATAAATGTGTATAATATTTTTATTTTTAGTGTTTTTTACGAACAATTCTATAACTCAACAAATTATACTTATCTATACCCGCCACACCTATAAGTACAGATTATCTGTGATACTTCTAATCTATTCTAATTATATTTTATAATATAATTAGATATTGGTATACAATATTATTTATTTTTAATTTTTTTAACTCGTGATATAACTACGAATTACCTGTAGGATACAAAAAATAGGCCAAGCACATATCTATCTCTTCATAGTTTGCTTGCATCTACTCTATTATTACTTTTTCATACTGTATACTTGTCCATATAACAGTCTTACAATCATTTCATATTAACTCAACTATCTTTTTTTATACACATAAAATGATTATAAGACATCTATTGCAAAGAGGCACAAATTTGAGGTGAAAAACTGCGAATTTGACAAAATATATAAAAGACTTTCAGCCATGAAATTTATAATAAAACTTCAAATTAACCGAAAGTCTCCTTAAAACTATTTTTTATAGACAGCATCTTTTGAATCGCTTAAAGTTAAATTTGCTCAAAATAAAGAGATTGTCATTCTACACACTTTATTATTCCTTTGCCCAGTACTCTCCCTCCAATGTTAAGCTTAAACTCATACTCATTTTTTAATTTTCCCTTTATGTGTTCAAATTTATCTCCATATGGAAGTTGAATAATGACTTCATGCCATTGCTCCTTTATAAGAGGTTTATCACACAATATCCTTGAAGCTATCAAGTCTCCATCCATATTAAATGAAGGCATCATTCCAGACCATCCATTTCCTGGCATAGCACCACCATTATCTTTAAATAAATATATATCTGCTATAAATTCTAACAAAACAAAATCAGCTCCATTCTTACTAGTATACCTGTTTTACTTCTAACAATGAATCATTAAAAATTTTCAAAACATCTTCTTGAACAGTTGCATTACCACTCTTCAATATAGCTGTATCTACAGCATTAAAATCTAATTTAATAAATACTTCTTTTGGTATTTTTGCCTTAAAAATTGCAACACTCTCAGGGAAATTATTACTCAGTTTTAATATTTCATCGAATGAGAATCCAAATTGTTTTGAAACAAATCCACTTGGACTGGGTCTAAATATATTTGAGCTCATTATATCTTCAAATTCATCTACACCAACAGCTCTATAGAGTTCTACATACGAATCACTCGTATTAAGCATTTTCGAAACATTTTCAGCAACACTTGAATAGGTTATACCTTTAGCCTGATATTCTGCAGTACTTATTCCATATTTACTTAAAGTAGCAATATCATCACATGAAAAATATTGCATTAGCAATTTTTCTAACCTATCTAAGCCAGCCGCGCCCTCAGATTTTTGTATTGATGTGATTAATCCGTCCGTTGCTCCGAGTTCTTTTAGTTTTGCAACGGTTTTAGGATCTCCCTTTAAAATATATTTTGCAACATCATCTGCATTTTTTCCAAATAATCCAATAGCTTCAGAAACTACACGAGGAACTATTATAGCTCCTGCTAATAACCATCGATTAATTTCTTGCTTTGTTATTATATCTCTTCCTTCAATTAGTTCTATAAAAGTTTTTGCGTCTCCAATTAAGGGCGTTAAATCCAATACTAAGGATAATCCATCTCCCGGAGAAAATGCGCAATTAAATTGTCCAAACTCCTCTGCATCTTCAAATTTAGGTATTAATATTCCATAAGTTCCCTCTTCTAATGTCGCTAAAAATGGATATAACCCTTTATGATTAGCAGCATATACAAGGACATCATCACCTTCTACAAAGCCTGCTTCTTTATACATATCCAATAATTCTATAGTCATTGAATAGTCGCCTATTGAAGTTATAGAACTAAGCTTAATTCTTACTTCATAATAGCCACCTTTTTCAGGTACAAAATCTATTCTATCTTGTATATTATATTTTGTGGTTACTAATTCAGGGTCAGACATTCCAGTAATCCCTATATAATAAACAGATATATCTAAATTAATGTCGCTATTCACATTAATTGTATATGGTCTCGTGACAATATATGGATTAAGAATAAAAGTATGTTCATCCTTACTATGTGCAACTGTTCTTTCGTAAGTATTATAAATATCCACATTTGTTTTATCATAATGCAATGCAGACCATGTATCATGTTCGAAATGATTGGTATGTTCAACATAATCGGTTAATCCATCGGAATCGCTATCTATATCTGTAGGATCAGATAATATCGGTAATACGACTATATCTTGTAATAACTCTGGGAAAGGTATTTGACTTATATCGTACCCATGAGTCTCATAGATCAGAGTCCATATATCTCCTATTTTAGGTAATTCATATCCATCTATTCCATAAGATATTAATTTAGAATCCCAGTATACCTCTTCACTGTCAGTAAGTTGATCCTTGTCAGTATCAGCTGAACCTCCCTTAGCTAAAGGTTCTTTTAATATAATTTCTTTAAGGCTAGTACTTCCTAAAATTTGAAATTCTTTTTGGTCAATAAGATTAGTAATAATAAATTCTTTGAAACCACTTTCGACATCTGCCATAATTCGAAGTGGTACGAAAACACCATTTATTTTTTGTAACCATCTTCTATAAAACGTAGCTGTATTATCTGAAATACTACCTGTTTCTTCCCTTGTTTTATAAGATATTCCTAGGTTAACTCCCGATGTGTTTAACTTTTCTATCATCTCATACACAGTATTAAAACCATGGCAGTTAGCAATACTATATGACTTATCAGTTACTAAAAAGGCAAACTTACTGGCATCTTTTCTAAATGGCAAAGTTGTAACATACCCTAATCCCGCAAGCGGTGTACCTGAAATGTCTGTATCATATCCGCCATAAGCATCAAGCCCATCTATTATCTGCTCTATTTCAGAAAGACTATTGCTAAAGCTTAATACTCTATTTCCTTCTGCTTTTGAAGCCTGTATGCCATTTATTTGGATGGCTGAAGAAGGACTCATATAGTTAATATCTTTAAAGTCAATTATGGATACTTCTACATCTAAATTGTACTCCTCTTTTAATCCTCTAACAATCTCTTTCATACTAGCTTTTAATGATGGCATTATTTTTTGCATTGTATATCCAGTATCTATTACAAAGGCTAGGTCAACTTTTTTTGACTTTGTGTTAGGATATGTAGTGTTAAATAAGTTATTATTTTTCAAATCATATGTTTGAGTATCCACGCTCGCCATTATAGAAGCACTTTGTTTTAGAATATTTACTTCTTGATTAGTTTTAAAAGCTCCTACGTTACTCAACCATTTTTCTAAATTCATAACACAATAGGTACCTTGACCTATCATTTCAGTGCTTATTACATTAGTTTTCACATCAACTATTGTAGGTAGTGGAACTAATATCCCATATTCCTCATTAAAATTAAAAATTTGATATCTTTTTATTCCTGTTACCCTCTGGTCATTTACAATATTGTCTTGTGTAACAAGAGACTCATCTAATTCAAATGATATTTTACCTTCTTCTAATACGCCATCATGATACTTAATGCTAATAGCTTTTCCTACAATTGCATTATTATCTTCTATTGTATGCGCATATTCACTTTGGCCTACTATAGTATTTCCTTTTGCATTTCCAGAAGCTTTTACTTGGATAGATACCTTATAAGGACTATCTTCTGTATTAATAGCTGACAAATTGTCATCAGCTACATCTTGAACAAAAACATATTCTTGATCTGGTGTACCAAAAGTAAAAGGATTTAAAGGATCTAATCCCATACTTATTTCGTCACCATCATTTAAAGTATCTCCATCAGTATCTGCTATTAGCGGGTTAGTATGATAAGTATTTACTTCATCACCATCTATTAATCCATCATTATCACTATCAGGCTTAAAAGAATCTGTCCGAATTGTATATTCTTCAAGATTAGTTAAGCCATCATTATCAAAATCTTCATCTGCATCATTTATTCCATTATTATCAGTATCACTTAATGTAGGATTTGTAATAAAATCAAAGTATTCGTAATTATCAGGTAGTCCATCATTGTCTGTATCTATTTTTGTTAAGTCAGTTCCAATAATACGTTCGGTTTGATCAGCTAATCCATCACCGTCAGTATCTATTCTAATATCTATTTCATCATAAACAAGCGGATCGGTACCAAACTTATTGACTTCATCTCCATCCAATAAACTATCTTTATCTGTATCATTATTGTAAGGATCTGTGCTTAATAAAAACTCTTCTCTATTAATAAGTCCATCTTTATCAAAATCTTCATCTGCATCACTTGTATTGTTTCCATCAGAATCTTGAAGTAGTGGGTCTGTCATTAGCTCACAATACTCATAACCATCAGGAAGGCCATCCCCATCAGTGTCTGCATTTAGAGGATCTGTTCCTAATATATTTTCATAGTAATCAGGTAAATCATCATTATCAGAGTCTAACTCATAATCAATCTCTTCTTTATCTGTAGCTGATCCAATATAAGATAGTTTATAATTATTTGGTTCAATTGTACTATCTTCTAGATTATCTCCACTAAAACCTAAAGTTAGAGTTTGTCCTGGTGCAATATTAGCGTTATATCCTTTATTTTTAATAACATAGTGATTACCAGTGTGCTCAACTATAGTAGCAGTCCATAAATTATTGATATTAGCTTCAAAATCAAAAGCTAAGCTCCAGTCCTCAATAGGTGCATTAGACTGATTAGTAATACTTATTTCTCCATTAAAACCGCCATTCCAGTTACCAGTTAACTTAAATCCAATAGTGTAATCTACATCACTTGCTACTTGTTCTTCCATATTCAAGCTGTATTTACTTGGATTATTAATAGTACCATCGCCATTGGCCTGGAAACCGATAGTTATACTGCTTCCCGGTTCTATATCTTGATTCCAACCCATATTTTTAATAGCATAACTATTACTTTCACGTGTTAAAATTTGAGCATTCCACATACTTGTAATTTCGTGTTCAAAATCAAATTTTAATGTCCAGTTTTCTAGTGGTTTATCACCAGTGTTAGTGAGTACAAATTCCCCATTAAATGCCCCTGGCCATTGGTTCGTTACTTTAAATTCTACTTGATAACCATCCCCTATATATTTAGAAGGATTAATTTGTATAGCTCCGGGTGTAGTCGTTTGAGTATCTACAAGTGCTGACATAGGCAGTGGTACATCTTTTGTTGTTTGTGCAAATAATTGAGTAGGCAGTGATGTCATAGCTAGTGTTAAAGTAAGTAAATAGGCTAAAATTCTCTTTTTCGTTTTCAAATAACAACTCCCCTTTATAATTATATTCTGTATAATTATAATATTTAAACAAATAAAATTTTGTCCGAAACTGTCGTATAACTTTTTTAGTAGAAAGTACTAAATGTATGTAGTACTTTGTAGTTGTTATGCTTAATATCAAAATGAACACCATTTTAGGCTTAACCACCAAGATGGTGTTCACTTCATAGCTAAAATTCATTTAGTGCTTTCAAAATTTTTAATTGTTATTTTCACATATCATACTTGTACCATCTAATAATGTAATGTATATTTTTCCTCTGTCATCTATTACTTTGATCTGACCTAGCATTCTAAGACATAGATTCTCATTGAATTGTTCCTGTTTTACTCCATGATCTAATTGGATCTATATTAAATAAGTAGACACGATTTGATATTAGTGATTATATTAAAGTAGACACAAAAGGAGGTGCCCACATGGCAACTAAACAAACTCGTTATGATGAAGATTTTAAAAAATCAATCGTTGCACTTTATCACAATGGCAAAACTCAGACTTCACTCTGCCAAGAATATGATATTTCACAGACTTCTCTCGCTAAATGGATTAAACAATATTCTACTGTTGAGACCGATGATGGCAAAGTCCTAACTGCTAAACAAATTAAAGAAATGCAAAAAAGAATGGCTCAACTTGAGGAGGAAAACCTCATATTAAAAAAAGCGATTGCCATATTCACGCCACACTCTCTGAGCGACTAGATGCTGTTTATAAACTACGCTTTCAGCATGATATCAAAACCCTTTGTCGTGTACTAAACGTAAATCGCAGCACTTACTATAAGCACTTCAACTCTGAATCTGCTCCAAGAGTAAGGGAAAACCTAAATATCAAACGTGTCATTCTTCAGATTTATTCTGACTATGATAAATGTCTTGGTGCTTATAAAATCACATATATCCTCAGTCGTGATTATGGTATAAACATCAGCGTGGGACGAGTGTACAGACTGATGCAATCAATGTCTCTTCCTAAAATGTCTACAGATAAACCTTGTAGAGTAAAACATCACGATCAGGGAGAATGCGATAATCACCTCCATCAGGAATTTAACCAAAAGGCTCCAAATCTTGTCTGGGCTAGTGAGTTCACTTACATAAAAGTTAATGGTAAATGGTATTATCTTTGCATTGTCATGGACTTGTTTTCTAGAAAAATCATTGATTGGCACATAGCTAGCAACCACGATGTTACCTTAATAATGTCAGCTTTTAATAAGGCTTATAAAAGCCGTCATGTTCAGTATGGACTCATATTTCACTCTGACCAGGGATCTGAGTATACTGCTTTTGCATTTAGAAATCTCTTAGATTCCTATAATGTTGTGCAGTCATTTTCTAAAAAAGGATACCCTTTCGATAATGCTTGTTGTGAGAGTTTTTTCAAATATCTCAAAAAGAATCGCACCAATCGCAGAAACTATCATACCTTAGAGGAACTTCGACTAGATATTTTCGAGTACATTGAAAATCTATATAACAATCGTCTTCCCCACGGTGCGATTGGATATAAAACGCCAAATGAGTTAGAAGCAGAATACTGGGATCAGCACGCATAATTGTTGATCTCAACCAATTTTTTCGTTACAAATCGTGTCCAAACTATTGACTATACTCCAAATTGTAACATCAGTTCCATATTTGTTAATCCAGTCTATCGCGACAATATTACTTGAATCATATGTAATGACTTCTGTATTCCCGAATAATATTTCTGCACCATCAATAACAGTATCATCAGTTGCCTTATACTGTAGAGGATAAGAACAAAAATATTTATCCAATTCTACTCGTTCGTTATGCAAACTTACAGTTAGTTTCGATGACGTATCAGCTTCATAATGCCCCTCGATATCACAAACATATGTTTCTTCTATATTTCCTATACTTATTGCAACTTTAATTTCTGATTCAATAATATTAATTATTTTTATGTCACTATCAATTAAATTACCTATTGGTTCTTTTTCTTCTTTGTAATATAACAATGGCGACATTAAATATGTTTCTGATGAAAAATTTGCAAAAAACAAATTTTGGGGATAACTTATCAGTTTCCTCGGAATTGGTAAGAAATCAAAATTTGTATTTGTCTTTACATTAATCTCATCATTAGCTATTTTTTCACCATTATAATCGCACCATTTTATATATTCATTTAGTAGAGCATATCCACTACTCCACATTTTTGATGCACTGCTATATCCAATTGTAATTTCATTACCATCTTTCATTGCTTTGCAAAATGCATGACCGGCAGAATACATTTTCCCAGTACTCTCATTTATTGCCTGACTTGTATCTGAACCTGCAGATATACGATAAGATTCTCCTGACTCTGAAAAACGATTAGCCATCCCCGAATTAAAAATTTCAAAATTCTTCAATTCAGCTAATACTCTATGCATATTTGATTTTGGTATTTTCTCATATCCAGAAGAAAAAGCGCTAGCAATTTCATCATATAATGTTTCCGTTTTTATCTGCGACAAAATGAATAAAAGTCCTGTCTTCACTTGATAATGAACAATATACAAGAGATGCTCAACATCATTGATTTCATTTGATGCTAACCACTTAGGAGGGACTAATTTTTTTCCAATTCCCACTATGGTATTATCTTCAGTATTAACATATGGAGGTTCTGTAATACCACAGCCATTTGGAAAAGATGAAGAAATATTAAAATCATTTACTCTATAAATTTTTGCATGGCATCCTGGTCTAATGTTATATAAGGAGAAATTTTCAACATCACTTGCACTTTTATCTCTCTTATGATAGGAAGCAATGTATTCTTTACTTTCTATCTCCTCGTCAACCTTACCATCACTGATATCAATGATTATATCTTGCCAAACTGCATCTGTTCCATACAGTCTCCTGTTTTCAATTAGAAGTTCTTCATCGTTTATTGTTATGAATTTAGCTGTTCCAATATTTGAGGCATTAGTACGTGCAAATCGGCCAATAAACTGTAACATATTTGCCAATGATTTATGTACCTCATGAATAGCAGCAATCTTTAAATTAGGAAAATCAAAACCTTCTCCTAACATATCCACACATATTATTCCATCTAGCTCTTTATTTTTTAAAGCTTCTATACATTTTTTTACTGTGTTATTTGACATTGAGCTGTCAATTCTTTTTAATCTAAGTGTTGTTTTTTCAGCATATAGTTTTTCTAAATCTTTTGCTTTTTCCTTAGTGTTAGTGCGAACCATTAAAAAATGCTCATACCCCTTTTCTCGATCCTGCATCAAGATTTCTTCTGCTTTGTATGCAATTCTTAAATCTTTTTCAGCACTTGCAGATATAGGAATATACATAATTTCACCAAAGATACCATCTCTATATGCTAATTTTAATGGATATCTATAAATCACCTCCCCCTTTATTTCTCGTGAATCCATTCGAAAGGGCGTTGCTGTAAATAAGACTTGATTTACTTTTTGTGTCAATTCTAGAATCCTTGTCCAAGAAGCAGCCGGTGTGTGATGTGCCTCATCTATCAAAACGCAGTCAAACTTTTCAGATTCAGCTTTATTTTCAACCAAAGATAACGCACACTGTGGTGTAGCAACAATGACATCAGCTTCATTATATTTTTTATTTTCCTCATCGCTATATAAATGATTCATCTCAAAAACATTTGGTTTATGAATAAGGACTGGCAATGCATTTGCATTTATGAGAGTTTTCAATTCACAAAACTCCTCATATATTTGCCCACGTACCATCTTACTCGGCGTAACAACCAATACCTTTTTTGCACATAACAAATATGGAGTCATCATAAGTACAGCTGTTTTGCCAGATCCTGTCGGCATTACTACAATTGCTGCTTTATTTTTATCCAATGTGAAATATGACCCAAGTGCATGAATTGCCCCTAATTGTGCATTTCTCAAACCGTTGTTATTTACTAATCCTTTTGTGAACTGTATTTTTTCGTAGTTATCTTGAAAATACCCCATTAGCAACTCCTTCTTATACGTATTTACCTTAATATAATTTACAGAAATCTTGATATAAGTGCCCTATTACATGAGCATTTCAGCTTATAATTTAATCTTATACTAAATTTAATAAATTTTAAATTAAATATATTTTTTTACAAATAACTATATTATTTCCCTAAAAAATAAGTATAGCCCCCCTCTTACAACAATATTTGACCTTGATATTCAATTACACATTGGATCTTCATGGTATAAAAAATATGCTTAGGAATATATAAAAACAGGACTTAAAAGCAAATTAATCTGCTTCTAAGCCCTTATATCTTTCACCCTACCTACAATAGCATCACTTTTATACCATGATAGTTCTCAGAATAATTTCTTTTATTCTTTTAAATCTTATGTAACTTGCACCTATATCTTCATCTCCATCATTGCAATATCTTATAAATTTCAAATAATCTTCTGGCAATTTAATTTCAAATTCATCTTCTACTTTAGATATAAATTCTTCATCAAAGTTGCCCTTTATAACAAAATTTCCTAAATACTTTTCATACTTCATATTTTCCCATTTTCATATCTTGTAATTTTAGTTAGATCATATCATGTCTCAAAGATTTTATGTATATTTCCTCATAAATAAATATTTACACCATTACCTATACTTTTGCGCAAAACTACTGAATTCTGCCAAAAAGTGTACCCCCTACTCATTTGGGAACATCTATTTGTCCAAAAAGTGTCCAAAAACACATCAAGGCTTAGAGCTATTATTCGCCCTAAGCCTTGATATATCTAGGTTTTATTGTACCGCTAAAAAAAACTCTTTCCCACTTCACCCCTCACAAACCCACATCTTTCGTTGCCCGCTAAAAAAAAGTCTTTCCCGAATCCTGCATTTTTGCCCTATTTTTTTCTCTCATTTTTAAGAAAATCGGGAACAACTTTATTTTCATGTAAAAAAGCCATGCCTGATTTTAGGGTAAAGAAAAAAGGATCAAGGGGTGTTTTCCCTCAATCCTTATTCCTGATTTCTATTCTTAACCCTTGTCCCTCAACACCTTAACCCTTGTTAGATTCCTAATTTTAATCCCTTGAATCTTATTTCTTTTTCCAGCTCTTCCTCCTGCTTTTGGTCTGGTGGAAAATGTTAGGTGGAAAGAGTTTTTTTAAGATGGTAGGACTTTTTTTTAGTTAGTCAATTTATTTAGATAGCTTCACTACCGTCTCAACGTGGGGCGTCTGCGGAAACATATCCACGCAAAGCACTTTATCAATGTGATATCCAGCTTCTTTTAAAATTGGTAAGTCTCTTGTCAATGAAGTTGGTTTGCATGAAATATAAAGTAGTTCTTTAGCACCAAAGTTAATAATCTTTTGAATTGCTTTTGGATGAATACCGTCTCTTGGTGGATCTAATATGATGATATCTGGTGTTTCTTTTAATTGATCCACTTCTACCATAACATCACCTGCAATAAAATGACAGTTGGTTAAATGATTAAAAATAGCATTTTCTTTGGCCTTATCAATCGCTTCTTCTACAATCTCGATGCCATAGACTTTCTTTGCGCGAGTAGCCATAATTTGAGTGATGGTACCTGTACCACAGTATAAGTCAAATACAGTTTTATTATCCATATCATCAATAAGGGAAAGCGCATTTTTATAAAGGAGTTCTGCTCCCTTTGTATTCGTCTGGAAGAAAGAAAATGGTGATATATTAAACTGCAATCCTAGAATCTGCTCTCTAATTGTATCTTGCCCATAAATGACAGATACTTTTTCTGGCTTAATTGCATCAGCCAAATTATCTGTAATGGTATGGATTACACCTGTTAGTTTTCCTTTAAGAGGAAGGTGTGCTAATAGCGTTGCTAAAGGTATGAAAGAAAAATCTTTTTGAGATGAAGTAACAATATTAACCAATATTTCACCAAATGTAATAGACTTACGAATAACAACATAACGCATGAATCCAGTATGCTGCATTTTCTTATAGTAATTTAAATCGTTATCCTTACAGTAGTCTAAAATAGTTCGTAGTATTGTACTAAAGTCCTCATCTACTAAGAGGCAACCATCTACTGTAATCACATCATAGGTACTATGTTTACGGTGCATACCTAAAGTCATAGGACCATCTTTGACTTCATCTCCAAAGCTAAATTCCATTTTATTTCTATACGCTAAAGCTTCAGGACTTCCAATAACACCCAAATCTTCATAGTCAGAGATACCTGCTTTGGTAAGTAGTTCTTTGACTTGTTCATGTTTTAAATGAATTTGCTCATCATAATCAAGGTTTTGAGCGCTACAACCACCACACATCCCAAAATAAGAGCAAGGCGCTTCGACAAAATAAGTCGGATTCTCGAGGACTTCTAGAAGCTGTGCTTCCCAAGTTCCTTTTTTGCGCTTAAATAAACGTGCTTTAATATGTTGGCCTTTAAAAGCACCTGTAACATAAATAGGCTGTTCTTCATAATAAACAACCCCTTTATTAGGGAATATACTATGAGACACAATGCCTTCAATTATTTGATTTTTTTTAGCCATCGTATGACTCCTTTAATTCGTACTTATTCTAAGTCTTCGTATCAAGCAATATTGTGACATATTATACAAAGATTTTCAAGTGGGGCTTAGAATAATCCAAAACACTTACAACAATTTAACTTTAAGTTGAAAAGTAAACTTATAATAAAGTATAATAAATTTAAGAGAGCAGAGTAAGGAGAGAATAGTGTGAGATATAATCAGGAGAATAAGAATCAAAGTACCGCCATTGAAGAAAGCGTAAAAATGTATCAGAAAAATTTAATGGACGATATGAATTTGACTTTACGCCTATCTTATCTACATAATACCCATGTGACTAAGCCTATTGAATGGGTAGAACGACTACTGATCTTCGAGGCACCTATATCTAAATTAGACTGGGTCATCTATCCACAAGATGCTATTATTGACATGGTATTTGTATCTAAATTAGCTTTGTTTCATTCACAAATACGTATTGTGAGGAGTTATCGTAAGGGAAATAGTTTGTTTTATGTAGGTGAAGTTGTTTCACCTATCGTTAAGAAGCAGCAAAGAGAATATTTTAGATTAGATGTTACCTTCGATGTAAAATTTCAGCTACTTCCAGCGGAAGAAAATGAAGAAATAGATTTCTTAGAACTTCCTTATGAAAAAGGTATTTGTGTGAATATCAGCACGGGTGGTATGTGCTTAAATACTAATTTGCAACTTAAGTCGTCACAAAATATAATGCTAGAGTTTTATTTTGTGAATATGGAATTTAATTTAAAGGGCAAAATTTTGGGCTTAGGAGAAATGAATGGTGCAGGTTATTATTCACACCGTGTTCAATTTCAGAATTTAGATATAGCTGATACTAATTTATTAACACGATTAATTTTTGAAAAACAACGTTCTTTACTTAAAAAGATCAATTAATATAAAAAAGTTCTAGGAAATATTCCTAGAACTTTTTTATATTAATATTTATTAAAGTCTATTCTTCATCCCATGAATGGTAAACATTCTGCACGTCATCATCGCTCATGAATAAATTTAACGTTCTAAATGTACCATATAAAACTACATATAGCTTGATATTTAATACAACAACTGATATAAAAAACTTTGGTTATGAGGGCAATAATTCAAGATGAAAAGTATGGATTTACAGTTTTAAAAAAGAACTTTTGGGTCTTGAAATATATAATTAATCTTCAAACCAACAAGAAAGTTCTCCTATTTTATGCATAAAAGTTAATTCTATAATACCATTTATCAGTTATTTTGACTAAAAAACTACTTTCTTGGATAGGAGCATCACTATTAACAAAGTATATAATAGAGACATCTACTTTCCCTTTAACATTTTTATCAAAACTAACGATTTGATAATTATCAATAACAGAGCTTCTATATTGTACCCCTATATAGTCGTATTTATTAATAAGGCTTTCAATACTGTTAATAAGTTCTTTACTCTCAGAGATATCTGATGGCAGATTAATATTAATGTTTTTTTTATTTTTGTAGTACCACTTAGGTTGATTATCTTTTGATAAAGCTTCTGCAATTTCTACAAATACCTCTTTATTATTTTCAAAATCAAGTATTGTATCTTGTTTAAACTTTTCATAATATTTCGAGTCTAGTTTTTCTGAGAAAGTAAACCTAGAGGCTACGATTAGAATAGCCGTAATCAAAAGTATGCCACATAATTTCTTCTTACTTTTTTTCATTATCTACCTCCATATAATTATATTATTATTCTATAAAGTTTTGGGGGAATCTAATAGCTTTAGATTTTTTATGTACTCCTATGTTCATGTAAAATTGTAATTCATTTTCTATAAATGCCTGTAATACCATTTCAATATCATTACTATAGGCTATACCGCTATTCCACATTATACTACCATCTATGCAAAACTTTGTTCCTTCATCTATTTCAGCATTACTAATAAGGTACTTACCTTTATTAGCACCTGGCTCTTTATTAGCATCTGGATAAGCATCATATAATCCTAAAGAATGCCCAAATTCATGCGCAACCATTCCTTTAAATTAATCACTTGAATATGGTTTTTCATTCCTAGGATCTTTGGTAGAGACATTTACAAAGAAATTTGATTTTTTCATACTCCATAATATTGTATTAAGATTATGTGATACTCCCATCTCATTTATTCTTATATATACTGGATATTTCTCTCCATTCTCTATTTCTTCATAGTCAACCTGATTAAGTGTCACAACTACATTACCTTTCAGTCCTGGTAAAAAATCATAACTTGAGCCGACTATATTTTGTTCCCACCTTTCTTTTATTCCATCCAGTGCAAGTTTTGTATATCTGTCCATTGTGTTATTTACTATATAAACATTAGCTGATATATATACTGTATTTTCTTTAATATTAACATAAATAGGATTATTTTTACTATTTTTTTTAGAAATTTTAGAAGCATACAAAGTTTCGAGAGTATCTTTTCTTAATTTATTTGGCTCTTTATCATCCCAAATGCCATCTTCATCACCATCCTCTTTTATTGGGTCAGAAAGAATTGGTAATATAGGTTTACATCTACTAGCATCTTTATATGAAGAAGACATTCTAGATAATCCTTCAACTACGTATCCTTTTTGTTCTTTACTATCCATTAATTCTCCCAATGTTGGAAGTTTCCCATTAATAATTAAATCCCAGTTAATCTCATCGCTATCTGTTAATGTATCACTATCGGAATTTACGTTTGAAATCTTTTTCAAAGGAACCTTAAGTTTTAACCCACTTAGACCTGTGGATGAAATATAATCAAATGTTGGTCCATATTGCCTATCAGAATAATTTTTTATTCTGATGTCTAATAAATATTCATTAAGTAAATTTTCTAGTAAAAGTCCTTTAGACATAAAAAAAGCCTCCAATGATGATATACTTAGCACGTTTGTACATCATCATTAGAAGTCTCATGTACGCCATCACTGACGCTAATTTTTATAACTAAATTTCAACTAATCCCTTGACTATCAATATCTATTCTTCATCCCATGAATGGTAAACATTCTGCACGTCATCATCGTCTTCAAGAAGGTCAAGCATACGATTCATTGCTTTAATGTCAGCTTCTGAAGTAAGTGTCGTCCAAGTTTGTGGTACCATAGTAACTTCTGCTTCAGCCATTTCAATGCCTGCTGCTTCTAAAGCTGCATGTACATCTGAAAAGCTCTCAGGTGAAGTTGTAATTGTATACCCTTCTTCTTCTGCTTCAAAATCATCTGCACCAGCTTCGATAGCCATCATCATTAGTTCATCTTCATCCATATCAGTTGCTTCTTTTTCAATAACAATTTGACCTTTTTTATCAAACATGAAAGAAACACACCCTGTTGTTCCCATATTTCCATTCCCTTTTGTAAAGTAAGAACGTACATTGGCAGCTGAACGATTTTTATTATCTGTTAAGGTCTCAACAATAACAGCTACCCCACTTGGACCATAACCTTCATAAGTAATGTATTCATAATGAACGTTATCTCCATCACCAGCTGCTTTTTTGATGCTTCGTTGGATTGTATCGTTTGGCATATTATTTGATTTTGCTTTGGCAATAACATCACTTAATTTTCTATTAAGAGAAGGATCTGCACCACCTTCTTTAACGGCCACGGCAATTTCACGCCCTATTTTTGTAAATACTTTTCCTTTTTGCGCATCATTTTTAGCTTTTTTATGCTTAATGTTGGCAAACTTTGAATGTCCAGACATAAATCTTTATTCCTCCTTGGATTTAAACCCCATGGGGTTAGGTTTGATAAAACATATGCTTTATTTTACCATAAGCTACTTATTTTTAGCAATAAGTCCTTATAGTTTCACTTCAATCCAATCATATGCTCCTGGTAAAATGTCAATACCTGCATTTGTGTTTTCTTCTAACCATTTGATGAAGGCTTTCTCCTCATGAACTTGTACTTCTACAATAAAGGTTACATCCTCTAAGTAAATACTTTCCCTAATAACATAGTTCCGCTCACCTAAAAGATATTGAACTTTCCCTGATAGTGTATAAGGCATTTTTAAAGTAAAAAGACGAATACGTCTTTTCTCAATAATCCCAACAGTAAGTAAGCCTTCTTTAGCTGCTCTACCATAAGCTCTTACAAGTCCACCTGTTCCTAAAAGCGTTCCACCAAAATATCTTGTGACACAAATAAGTGTATTTTTTACTTGCTCTCCTTTTAAGACTTCTAATATGGGTTTTCCAGCAGTACCTTGGGGTTCGCCATCATCACTTGAACGTTGAAATTCATTATTCTCTCCTATTTGATAAGCAAAGCAGTTATGCGTGGCATCGTAATACTTTTTTCGAAGCTGCTGCATGTATAAATCTGCTTCTTCTACTGTTTGCACTTGATAAACAGTTGCAATGAACTTTGATTTCTTCTCAATGATGAGTGCTTCACCATTTTGAGCTATTGTTTTAAAAGAATCCATTATCATATCACCTTGTTGTTAAAATTAATTTAATACTATCATAAAAAATAAATGAATAGCAACAAAAAACTACTAGGAAGCTGTTCCTAGTAGTCTTGATAGCTATCAGCCAATCCAGTCATCAATAATATCTGTTAAAGTAACGGTTGTTACATTATTCTTAAAAAGTTTTTCAGCAAGAGATAAAGCTACTTCGGCTACCTCTGATATCAATTCTGACATACAAATAAGTTTATCTCGTTGTTCTTCGACTAGTTCAACTCCGTAGTAAGTACCTTGTTTAATCATGTAGTAGCGAATGGTCATATTTGGGATTTCGCATTGTCCAATATATTGCTTTTCCATTAACATAAACTTCCTCCAAGATAAAGAATTTTATTTCTTGCCTCTGCTCATGGATTTATTATACTATTATTTGCTGAAATTTCACACAATAATATATCGTGTTTATTCCGTGGAAAGCTACCCTATTCTACAGATAACTTACAAATAATGGTAAAAACAAAACGCAAAGATAAAAAAATCTTTTAAAAAGTAAGGATAATGGCAGATATTGCGATATTTAATTTGTCCCACTTATCTATAATCTAATAATTCACATGATTACGACAAAATATATGCTTCAATTTTATAAAATTTATCTTTTGGCATGTAGCCTTTTACTTTTACACCTTCATTTGTATACTCCTCTTCTAAGCGTTCTCCGTATTCATGACAATATCTTACAATATCTTGGTTAGTATAAGGAACATCTATATCAAAAGCTTGCATGTTACTATATAAAATTTCTTCTAAAACAGATAATAAATGCTCACAGCCAATGCCTTCTTTAGCAGATATATACGTTTCATAGGTAGCATGTTCATCTTTAGGATAGTCTTCGACATGAGTATCTATTTTATTGTAAACAGCAACAATTGGTATATCTGATATTTGTAAGCGAGATAAAGTTTCATAAACGACTTGTTGATGTGTTTCTAAATGAGGTGAACTGACATCCATAACATGGAGAATAATATCTGCATATTTAGCTTCTTCTAATGTCGAATAAAAGGCTTTTACTAGGTGATGTGGTAATTTACGAATAAAGCCTACTGTATCTGTTAATAGAATCTCAGAGCCACTAGGCAAAGTGATACCACGTGTAGTAGGATCTAGTGTTGCAAAAAGCTGATTCTGTACATAAACATCGCTACCACTGAGCTGATTAAGTAAGGTAGATTTACCTGCATTAGTATAACCTACTATAGCTACGACAGGTGTATTATTTTTATCTCTTCTTGAACGAATAAGCTGACGATGCTTCTCAACTTCTGCCAGTTCTGCTTGTAAGATTTCCATACGCACTTTTAAATGACGTTTGTCTAGTTCAAGTTTCTTTTCACCAGGTCCACGGCTACCAATACCACCAGCTTGTCTAGAAAGCATTGTCCCAAAGCCTATTAAACGTGATGATTGATATTTAAGCTGAGCCATTTCTACTTGCAGCTTACCTTCTTTAGAAAGTGCTCTAGAAGCAAAGATATCTAGAATAACCATTGTACGATCCATTACTTTAATTTGAAGTGCTTCTGCTAAGTTACGCATTTGAATAGGGGACAGCTCATCATCAAATACAATCCCTGTAGCCCCATGAAGCTGAGCCATTTCTTTGATTTCTTCGACTTTTCCTGAGCCAATATAAAAGCCAGGATTAATGTGGTCAAGACGTTGTAAGACTTGTGTTATGACTTCTCCACCGGCAGTTTTTACAAGTTCAGCAAGTTCATCTAAGCTTTCCCATGCCTCTTCTTCTTTATATTGTTTCTTCTGTGCTGCCACAAGAATTAATCTTTCTATCTGTTCTTTATGTGTAATCATAGTATTCCTTTCTTAATTAGCGGATAAGTTGTTTGATTTTAGTTTTCTTCAAACGACTCTCTACATCTTTTCTTGTACAGATTTGATAATTAACATTTGAATTAGCTGCTGAAGCAGCACATAAGCAAAGTTTAGAGAATCTTTCTAATTCATACTTCCGATTAATACCAATGGCAAAGGCCCCTAAAAAAGCACCGCTAGCAGCAGTATTATTCTTATTAATAGGTAAAAAAGGTGATTCAACTAAGCAGTATTTATGCTTAGAAAGCATGAGAGCTCCTTTTTCCTTTAAGTAAACACCAATATAGTGAATGCCGTGTTCAAACAAGGGAAGTAATTGATCTAAAATAGTCTCTATATTAGAAATATCATACCCTAATTCTTTTAGTTGACTGAGTGTAAACATAAGTGCATAAGGTTTTTCTTCTAAAACAAAGTCAAGCACTTCTTTTTGGCCTGTTGACACAAGGGTTTTAACATTATGGGCTTTAGCTTCCTTTACCCATTCCTTATATATTTGAGGATTTTGACCATGAGGTAATCTCCCAGATAAAACTAAGGTTGACACTTTTTTGATATGCGTTTTAAGTTTATAACTTAATTTAAGGAGCTCTTTTTCAATAGCAAAATCTTCTTCACTACAAATAGCATAATAGTCGGAACTGGTAGAGAGAGTGATTTTAACCTGATGAGGTGTTTCATAGTCTGTCCAAACAATATCCGATTTAACCTTAGCTTTATCTAAATAGTGTTTAATACTTTTTCCCGCAAATCCTCCAAAGCTACTTAATAAAATAGGTTCTTCTTGAAGTACCTTCATCATTTGAGCACTATAAACCCCTTTTGATAAGACATTGAGAGATACATTTTTAGAAGAAATTTGGCAATTAGGAGTGAATTCTTCAATACCATATATGTATTCAATTGATGGAAAGGGGGTTATTGTAATAATCATTTTTTTCACCAACCTTTATGTTAGTCTACTTATATAGTTATAGCATATTCCTTATAAAATTATCCATAAAGAATTTAAAAAAGTGCTTTATAGACCTAAAAGTCTACAAAACACTTTTGAGATATTTGATTAAGCTCTAAATAAGAGTTCACCATAAGTCGGAATTGGCCATGCTTTTTCATCGATCAGTAATTCTAATTCATCTGCAACCTGACGTAAAGCTTCCATATCTACTAAAATATGCTCTTTAAAGAACACGGCTTTATCATAAGCCTCTTCAATATGAGTGCTTTGTTCAAGCTCTTGGTGAAGCTGATCAGTACATTGTTTTAAAGTATTAATAGCAGTTGTTAAGCTTTGTAGAAGTTCTGTTTGTGCATTAACTTCAAATACCCCTACTTTATTTAACGCAATAATATGTTCTGCAATTTGAGTTGTGTATTGAAGTGTAGCAGGCATAATTTGTTTTTGGACCATATCAAGCATTGTTCTTGCTTCAATATTAAGGGTTTTATAGTACTCTTCTAATAAGATTTCATAGCGTGCGAAAAGTTCACTACGATGGAAAATTTGATTTCTTTCAAATAAAGCAATAGAGTCTTCTTTAATGAAGCAAGGTAGTACATCTACTGTTGTTTTATAATTAGATAAACCACGACGTGCTGCTTCTTCTACCCATTCATTTGAATAGCCGTTGCCGTTGAAAATAATACGTTTATGGTTTAAATACGTTTCTTTAACGATAGCTTCCATTTCTTTTTGAGTATCCTCTGCTGTTTCTAAGCGGTTTGCAAATTCGTTAAGTACATCTGCTACCATAACGTTTAAAAAAGTATTTGCTTCAGCAATAGATTCAGAGGATGGGAACATTCTAAACTCAAACTTATTACCAGTAAAAGCAAAAGGTGATGTTCTATTACGATCGGATGCTTCTTTTCTGAGTTGTGGTAATGTGGCAACACCCATCTCCATCATTTGTTTACCTTTTTCAATGACCTCTTCACCTTGAGAAATTTGCTCAAATAAGTGAGTGATTTCATCGCCAAGGAAAATAGAGATAATAGCAGGAGGCGCTTCATTACCTCCTAAACGATGGTCATTACCTGCTGTAGCAGCACAAAGCCTTAATAAATCCGCATGAACGTCTACAGCTTTAATAACTGCTGATGTAAAAAGAAGGAATTCTTTGTTTTCGTGAGGATGCTTTCCTGGTGAGAACAAGTTTTTACCTGTATCGGTTACTAATGACCAGTTAACATGCTTTCCAGAACCATTAACATAAGCAAAAGGTTTCTCGTGGAGTAAACAAGCTAATTCATGTCTATTGGCTACTTTTTGAAGTGTTTCCATAATAAGTTGATTTTGATCACAGGCTACGTTAGCAGTTGTAAAGATAGGAGCTAACTCATGTTGTGCAGGTGCTACTTCATTATGTTTGGTTTTTGAAGGTACGCCTAATTTCCAAAGTTCTACATCTATGTCACGCATATATTTAGCAATTTTTTCTTTAATACTACCATAGTAATGGTCTTCCATTTCTTGACCTTTAGGAGGCATTGCTCCGAAGAGTGTACGACCTGCAAAAATTAAATCTTTACGTTGTTGATATTGTCTTTTATCAACTAAGAAATATTCTTGTTCTGCACCAACGGTGGCTGTTACTTTTGTAGTGGCTTCATCCCCAATAGCTCTTAATACACGAATCCCTGCGCTTTGAATACATTCCATTGAATGCAATAAAGGAGATTTCTTGTCTAATGCTTCACCAGTATGAGAATAAAAAGCAGTTGGAATGCAAAGTGCTACCCCACTTGCATCTTCTTTTAAAAAAGCTGGAGAAGTACAGTCCCAGACGGTATAGCCTCTAGCTTCAAAAGTTTGTCTTAAACCGCCAGATGGGAAGGATGAACCATCAGCTTCTCCTTTAATAAGCTCTTTACCAGAAAACTCCATAATCATGCGACCGTCAGAAGTTGGTGATAAGAAAGAATCGTATTTTTCTGCTGTTTTGCCGTTCATAGGTTGGAACCAGTGTGTGAAATGAGTGGCTCCTTTTTCAATTGCCCAATCTTTCATAGCATTAGCAACTACATCAGCCACTGCAGGATCAAGTGGCAATCCTTTGTCAATGGTATTATGTAATTTTTTGTAAATCGCTTTGGGTAATCGCTCGCGCATTAAATTGTCATCAAAAACATTTACTCCAAATAAATCAGAAAGCTTTAAATCGTTCATCACATCGATACCTCTTTACTATTAATTTCGTCTTCATAAATATAACATGGTGTTTTGAGGAATGACAACCTTAATTTACGTATTTTTTTATCTTATAGAGTATTATGCTGAATAATATAATTTTAATTCTTCGAAATATAAAGCCGAAACATTAGTCTCATAGATTTTAAGTACAATAGAGAGTGAACTATTCATAGCTTTAGTAACATGGAAGGTTACTTCTATTTTGTACCACTTATAGATAGGAGGAATAATTTTGGTACCTCATTGAATATAAATAATGGAAATAATGGCAATAATAATACTTAGAGTTAATAGAAATGGTAATAATGTGTGGAATTTGTTTCCTCCTAAAACCTACTTTACACAAAATATATTCCTGTTTTTCCCATTTATATGAAAACTTAATGTGTTTGTTATATATTTAAACCTAAAACTGTTATATAATAGGTGGGTAATGCCTAACACTTATTTTGCTTAAAACTGATATTTTTGATATAATATAGCGTTGAGGAGGAGGAAATTATGAATTACTCAAAAGATTCTCGAGACAAAATAGAGAAAAAGAACAAAAGTAAAACTAAGCAAATGAAAAAGAAAGGAAAAGTAACAGCTTTTCGTATTATTATTATATCCCTTATTATTGGTATGTTTGCCCTAGTAGGCGGAGGTTTAGGCATTTTTATTGGTATTATAAAAAGTACCCCAGACCCATCTACATTGGATATTAGCCCTCAGGGAAATTACACTTCCTTTGTATATGATTCAGAGGGAAAGCCTATCGATAGCTTTGAACCAGCGGAAAACAGAGAATATGTAGAACTTAAAGATATCCCTCTTAATCTGCAACATGCCGTTGTTGCTACAGAAGATGAACGTTTTTATGAGCATAATGGTATTGATATCAGAGGTATTTTTAGAGCAATTGTAACCAACTTAAAAAGTGGTTCCTTAAGTGAAGGAGCAAGTACCATTACCCAACAGCTTATCAAAAATAATATTTTAAGTTCTGATAAAGCGTTTACACGTAAGATTCAAGAACAATATTTAGCAATCGAGTTTGAGAAGCTTTATTCAAAGGATACTATTTTAGAGTATTATTTAAACACGATTGGACTAGGACAAGGTGTTTCAGGTGTTAGAGCAGCTTCTAAGCGTTACTTTGGCAAAGATGTAAAAGATCTTAGTTTAACAGAATGTGTAGTTATTGCTGTTATTACTCAAAGGCCAACTTACTACAATCCTATTTCTAATCCAGAGAATAACTGGGAGAAGGTTAAGGTTGTACTTCAAAAAATGGAAGATCAAGGGTATATTACGCCAGAAGAACATGCAGCAGCTTTAAAAGAAAATCCATATGAAAATATTTATGAAGTTCATCAAGAATATCTTGAAAAAGAGCCACATAGCTATTTTATAGATGCACTCTTCAACCAACTGGTATCAGATTTGAAAGACCAAGGTTATACAGAAGCCAATGCCAAAAAAATGATTTATGGTGGTGGCTTAAAGATTTATAGTACAATGGATACTAAAATGCAAGAAATTGCAGATAAATACATCCAAGATGACAGCTTATACCCTGCTCACCTTTATAAAATTCAATTAGATTATAGTATTTCTGGTAAAAAAGCAGATGGTACACCTATTGAGGAGCAGGTTTATAATATTATTGTTAATAATGAAGATGAAGTTGAAAGTTTTAAACAAAAACAACTTGAAGAATGGGGTATTACATCAGAGGATACTTATACTGAAAACCTGATTAAACAACCTCAGCCACAAGCTTCTTTTGTACTCATGGATTACGCAACAGGTCAAGTAAAAGCCTTATCTGGTGGACGTGGTGAAAAATCTAACTTAAGCTTTAATTATGCAACTCAAGCTAAGAGACAACCAGGTTCTACTTTTAAGGTTTTAGCAGCTTATGCACCTGCACTTGATATGGGTGAACTTTCACCAGGTTCTGAAATTATTAATGAACATGTTTCCTATAAATTAGGGGATGGCACTACTTGGTCACCTAAGAACTGGGATGGGAATTATGAAGGGACTTATACAGTACGTCAAGCTATTGCTAACTCAATGAATGTTATTGCCGTTAAAACAGCAGTTGACTGTGTTGGCATTGAGAATGCATTTGATTACTTGAAGAGCTTTGGATTTACAACTTTAACAGATTCAGATAAGGTACACTCTCTTCCACTAGGTGGACTTACTCAAGGTGTTACACCACTTGAGCTTAACGCTGCTTATGGTGCCATTGCTAATGATGGCGTTTATGTAAAACCTGTTTTCTATACGCAAGTAAAAGATAGTGAGGACCGTATTATTATAGATAATACAAATGAAGCCATTACACTTCATTCTCATACTGTTCTTAAACAATCTACAGCACGTATGTTGACGAATATGATGCAAGAGGTTGTGGATGGCCCAAGTCCTCATACAGGAGCGAGGGTAAGAGCTAACTTTAAAGGGATGCCTATTGCTGGTAAAACAGGTACAACAACTGATAATAAAGACTTTGTATTTGCGGGTTATACCCCGTATTATGTAGCAACTATATGGTCCGGCTATTCTCAGCCTGCACCAATTAATAATGGTGGTAACTATCACCTTGTTATTTGGGGTAAAATTATGAGTGAAATACATGAGGATTTAGAGTACAAATCATTCCCCAAAGTTACTATTGATAATAGTGGTGTTTCTGAGATTAAGATTTGTACAGTTTCTGGAAAACGTGCTACTGCTCTTTGTGAAGCTGATCCAAATCATGTTGTTAAAAATGAATTCTTTACATCAGCTAATAAGCCTACTGAATACTGTGATTTACACGTAGAAGTTGAAATTTGTACAGAATCACATAAAGTAGCCAACGAATACTGCCCAGCTGATAAACGTGTTAAAGAAACTCGTGTAAGAAAAGTAGTAGACGGTGTTATTGTTCAAGATGAGATTTGTGATATTCATGGACCAGATAATACAGAAAACCCTGAAAATCCAGGTGATATTCCAGGAGTTTCTCCATCACCAGATATACCTGATGATGGCTCAGAAGGTGCATATCCTTCACCAACACCAACCCCTACACCTACCATACCAGAGCCAAGTTTGCCACCAACAGTAGATCCAAATCCTACTCCAGGTGTTGATGATGATGATGGCTTCTTCTTTCCACAAGGATAAAAATAAATAAGAATAAAGGCTATGAATGTGATGTGACCCCAAAAAGTTAGACTTTTATTGCGTAACAGATTTTTGATAAGTCTGTTACGCATTTTTATGCTGCTAAGAGGCTAATTCTGTATTGCACAGGACTGAGCCAGTCTAGTTTTTGCTTTATTCTTTTTTCATTGTAATACTTTATATATCGTTCTATTGCTGATTTTAATTCCTCATAACTATAATACACAACACCATAATAGATTTCTTGTTTCAGCAAACCAAAAAAATTCTCCATTACTGAATTATCATGACAGTTTCCTTTTCTTGACATGCTTTGAAATATTTTTTCTTCTTTCAGTCTGTTTGAATAGGCTTTCATTTGATAAGCCCACCCTTGATCTGAATGAAAAGTTCTACGATATGGACAATCAGAAGTAATCTCTATTGCTTTTTCTAAAGCCTTCATAACATTCTGAGCCGATGGTTGTCTACCCATTTCAAAGCTCATTATTTCACCACTACACATATCCATAAGGGATCTAAATAAAGCTTATGCGTAGTCATATGACCCTTATTATCAATCTCATAATATTTAAATTCTGTTGTGTCAGTTGTTATCTTCTGATGAGGTATATTCGTGTTAAAACGTCTTCTAATTCTATTTGGTGCGACAGTTCCAACTTTGCCTTTGTAGGAACTGTATTTTCGACTTTTTCTAGTAAATGATGTAACCTGAAGGTTGAACTTCTGCATAATTCTTTGAACCTTCTTCTTGTTTACTATATATCCTTGATTCCGAAGTTCTCCACACATTCTTCTATATCCATAGTTCTTATTATTTTTATGTATTTCTAAAATCTTATCCTCAATTTCTTTGTTTGGATTTTCTTTATTAAAACACTTTTGCCAATACATATATGTAGCCTTAGGCATTTGACTGTACGAGAGAAGGTCTTTTAGTTTGAATTGTCTTCGGAGACTGTTGATGACCCTAGCAAGTCTCTCGTTTTTGCTTCGTCCTCTAAACGCAGTCTCCTCAGTTCTTTTAAAAAGGCATTCTCTATTCTAAGTTTAAGTAATTCATCTTCTAATTCTCGTAAATGTTCCGTGCTTGTATCTACTGTAAAATCTTTTGTAAGTTGCGTGGCATCTTTTGAGTTAGTCTTTTCCAATGTTTTCCTCCGTCCTTTCTTATGAGATCTTAGAGCATCAAGACCTGCCACTTGGAATCTATTTACCCAGTTACAAATCAATGCTGGGTTATTAATTCCTTCTTGAATAGCTAATTCTTGATACGAAATCTCACTTGTTAAATATAATTCTACAACATGAAGTTTATAATCAAAAGAGTAACATTCTTTTTTTCTTGAATGCATTAATCCTGCATCTCCGAATTCCTTGTATGCATTAATCCATTTGCGTAATTGTGAATTAGAGCCTAATCCATACTTTGTTGAAAGATAAGGTGTTCCACCTTCACCGTTTAGGTATTCTAAAACCACTTTCTTTTTAAACTCAAAACTATGTTTTGTCATAAAAATACCGACCTCCCAATCGTTAGATTTTTGGTCTAACTTTTGGGGGTCGGTACAATGTTCATAGCCTTTTTTCTATTGTTGTATAACTTCAAAGTTATTTAAATCATCTGGATTAACTGATGGAGGGATATCATCTATTGGTATAGAAGCCTCGTTTCCAGTAGGATTTGTTTCTGTTTCTTCAGGAACTGTCGTAGGAGGCGTAGTAGCTTGTGGCGTAGTTGGTGTAGCAGGTGTATGATTGGTTACCACTTCTTTAGTGCCACGTTTGATAACAGCAGCTCTTGGTTTATAATAGCTTGTATCTACTAATTCTTTCTTCTCTAATACACCATTTTTGTAATATAACTTATAAAGCTTCACACGTTTACCATCTAAAGCTTTTATCTCTACTACTTCTTTACCTTTTTCAAGTGTTGAATCATCTTCATATTTAGTAGCCGGAGCAGGAATAACCTCTGTTACTACAGAGTCAAACTTGATATCATATTCAGGTATAGCGTCTTTATGACCATAAATATTAACATATACCTTATTGTTCTCACAATAGCCTTCGATAAATAGAGGATATCCAGTATTATTTTTAAATTTAAAATCTATAACACCTGTTGCATAAGTGGCATCTCGTCCTAGTGGCACGTAGGCTACAGGTAAGGAATGATTTTGTCTAGAAACAATTTCTATATCTGTTAAAAGAACAGCATTGTAAAGTGTAGATGCAACTTGACAAACACCGCCGCCTAAGCCATCTTCTATTTTACCATTAACGATAACACCAGCATTTTTATATCCAGCTGCTTCAGTAAATGGTTCCAATTGGTTAGATAAGTAGAAAATCTCATCAGGTAAAAGCATGCGACTGATTTTTTGTGCTGCCACCTTTAGATTTTCATTACGATTGGCACTGGCATTATTATAGGAAGTAGAAAAGCTTGAAATAAGTGTCTGGACATCTGCAAAAGAAGCTTCTGTATATTCAGGTATAACAGTTTTAGTAACTGCTTCTACTTCTATAAGTTCATTAAGTTCATTATCTGGTTCCTTTAATGCTTCAGCCATTTTTTCAAAGGTAGCTTCTTCATCAAGAGCTTCACCTTCTACTTCCTTTGTAACAAAAAATTGTCTATTTTTTCGTTCAATACTGGCATTGACAGGCTCTTTATAAAAGAATGTGGCATTTTCTTTTATAAAATTATGGATAGGTTCATCACTAAAGGTTTTTGTAAGTTCGAATTTCTGTGCATTTGCTAATCCTTCTTTTGAAATACGATATTTTTCAAAAAATGATTCCTGATGACCTAACTCAAAAGCCTTGTTTATAGTCTCATCAATATTATAGGTTATACCAAGTTCATTACATGCAATCTGTTTTTTGATTTCATTTTTATATAAAACGATTGATTGCTGTTTTAGTTCAGATTCTTTCATGTTTTCTAGCTTAAGCTTAGCTTCTTCTTTTGTTAAACCTCCAACAGATAAATCTTCTATATATACATTTTGGGCAAATACTTGTTCAAATTCAGTTACCTTAGTGTATATGTAACCTATAGTACCAAGAGATATACCAATAATGACAACAGCCCCAATAATGGCACTCCATTTTAAGAGACTTTTGGATTTCATATTGCACCTCCTAGTTATTGATCACTTTGATAAGAGTGGTCTATTAAAATTGTAATATACTTAGTATCATAGAAACAGCAAGAATGACACATATAGCACCAGCAAAAGTCTTTTTATACTTTTGCCCCCATTCAAACATGTTAAGGGATTGTTTGTGTTTTTTATTTTTACTCTTTTTTTGATTTGTGTGGTTTTTCATCTATTTCATCCTCCCAAACTATTATAGCATTTTTTATAGCGTAATGACTATCTATTTTTCGTACTTGTCCATTGTTAAATTTAACAAGCATCACAGCATTTTCCAATATTTCCATTATTAATCCTTTCCCTAGGCTTTTATGGTAAAGTGATTGGCCTACTTTGAGTTTTGATTGTACTAATTGCACCTGAATCTCACTGATAAATGGAGAAATATCTACATTTTTCCCATGTCGTTCTTCTGGAGAATAAATGAATAAGTTTTCTTTGGCACGTGTCATAGCTACATAAAATAAACGCCTTTCTTCTTCTAATTCAGCAGGCAAATGACTTTTATGATGAGGAATTGTCCCATTTACAACACCAATAATAAAAACAGTATTAAATTCTAGACCTTTTGAACCATGCATAGTCATCAAGTTAAGTGCTTCTTGCTTGATATTTTTATGATTAGTTTGTGTCTTTACTTCTTCGGACATCGTTTTGAGCATATTTTCCCATTCCTTAAATGAAACATAGCCTTCGGTTGAATCTTCAATATCATCTAGTACTTCTAATAGACTAGAAGCAGGCATCTTTCGAAAACTTGCATAGTCCATTACATATTGATCATAACCGATATTTCTTCGAATATAAGCTATTGCATTTTTCAAATCCTTTTCTTTTAAAACCTGTAGGTCAAATAAAAGCTGCTGAATATAGTTTTTTTGCCACTCAGTTAAGGTTTCTAGCCCTAATAAGTTCATAAAAAGATGCCCACCCATCTGTTTAGCTTGCTGCATAACAGCGTTGCTAATATAGCGTTTAGGTTTGTTAATAATGCGGGCTGCTAGCTCAGGTTGATTAATATTTTCTGCTAGATATAAGTAGGCAAATAAATCTTGTGTAATCCACTGATCATATAAGCTGACCATACCGTCACGTAGACAAAAAGGAATATTAGCTGCTAATAAAGTTTCTACAATAGGTCTTGCCTGTAAATTAGTACGATAAATAATAGCCATTTCTGTTAAAGGAAGTCCTTCATTCTTGCGTTTTATAATTTCATTCACAATTAAAAGAGCTTCTTCCTTAGCATCCTTACAAGGAATAAACAAAGGAGCACTCCCCTTGGCATTAGGCGTTGTTAATGCCTTAAGATAACGCTTAGTATTGTGCTCAATAAGAGCTAGGCTATAGTTAAGAATCATTTGTGTTGAACGATAATTAACATCTAAATAAATCTCTTCTACTTCTGGAAAATGCTTTTTAAAATCTAGTAAAAACTCAGGCTTGGCACCTCTAAACTGATAAATACTTTGATCATCATCACCTACAACAAAAATTTGACGTTTTGCTTCTGCTATTTTTTTAATAATACGAAACTGTACTTCATTAATATCCTGAAACTCATCAATTAAGATATATTGATACTGCGCTCTGACAACTTTTAAAATAGCATCATCGTTATCTAACAAGTAATAACAAGCTACTAGCATATCATCAAAATCAAAGGCTTGATGACGCTCTTTAAAGGCTTCGTAATGTTTTAAAAGCTTAATAAACGCTTCTCTAGAGATCCCTTCAGGATAATAGTTTTTGGATTCTATAAGTTGGTTTTGCATGAGTGATAGATGCTTTGTAAAGTTTTCTATAAAATCTTCTTCTTCATCAAGCTCTAATTCTTTTATAAGGTTTTGCAAGATACTTTTCTTTTTATCTTCTAAAAGTAAATGTTCAATGGCATAACGTCTTGGGTCTGAACGTCTTAAAATGCGATAAAATACACTATGTAATGTACCAAATGTTACACCTGTTACACCATGAATTTTTTCATAACGTTGTTTCATTTCTTCCGCAGCTAATTTACTAAAGGTCACGACAAGTATATGCTGTGGTGCACAGTTTAATTGCTCAATCATATAATGAACACGATTAATAATGACATGTGTCTTTCCTGAGCCTGGTCCGGCAATGACCAAGGTAGGTTTAAGTAAACAGGTCACAGCTTGTTTCTGGCTCTTATTTAAATCCATGATATTTTCCCTCTATTCCAGTCATATTAAGAGATGAAACAATCATCCCTTTAAATTATAGACAAATTATATTATAATAAACATAATGTTTTTATGAAAGGGGTTAATTAATGGATTTAAGTTGGTTGCCATCATTTGCGTGCTTTGTCATGGGAATATTCATATTAGGACTAACCTTTAAACAAAGAGTAGAAAAAACGAATAAGCAGAAAAAAGGGGATTGGCGAGAGGCATTAGAAAAAGAACATACCATGCAGTTTGTACGTGCAAAAACTATTCCAGAGAATTTATTTTTATCAGTTGATTTTGAGAAATATCCTGTGGTTAACAATTCTAGTTGCCAAGAAATTTACTTGAAACTTCTAAATTGTGCTAAAACGCCTATGGTTAATTTAAAACAAATGTCTAACTTAGAAATTAAACAGCAATTTGGACCTAGTGGATTAGACATGTTAACAAGTTATGAAAGAAATTATTTTAACTTTATGGATATATCCTATGAATATGGTAGTATATTATATGATAATGGCTTCGTTAAAGAAGCTAGAAAAGTTCTAGAAATGAGTATATTATATGGATGTGATGCATCTAAGTGTTACTTATTACTGATTCAAATTTATAAGTTAATGAATGACTCTGAGGCACTCAATCAGATTAAAGAAACTGCCATGAAAAATATGAAGAACTCTCCACTCTTAGAAAAAGTTCTTAGTCAGTTATCTTAAAGATAACGTCTTAATGAAAGTGAGATGATAAAATGAATATTGGTATTTTTTCAGATACCTATTCTCCACAGGTTAATGGAGTTGTAAGCTCTATTTTAACCTTGGAGAAGAAATTACGCGAACAAGGCCATAATGTCTATATTTTTACGATTAGCCATCCTGATGCAGATGATCATTCACCTTATGTACATCGTATAGCGAGTTTACCTTTTATATTTTTAAAGGATCATCGTGTAGGGATTATTTATTCTAATAAGGCAGTTCATAAAATTAAACGATTAAAGTTAGACATTATTCTTTCTCAAACAGAATTTTCAGTAGGTATTTTTGCAAAATTAGTAGCTAAGAAGTTAGATATTCCTATTGTGCATACGTATCATACAGTTTATGAAGATTATATGCACTATGTTTCTAAAGGAATCGAGTTTTCACCTAAAATCGCACGTAAATACAGTAAATCTTTTTGTAATGGTGTAGATGGTGTTGTTGCTCCTACTAAAAAAACAGAAAAGCTTTTAAGAAGTTATGGTGTAAAAAAACCTATTCGTATTATACCTACAGGCATTGATTTTTCACCTTTTAATTGTGAAAAATATGCTGCTGAGGAAATTCTCCGTTTAAAGGAGACATTTCAAATCCCAACAACTGACCCTGTTATCTTATTTGTAGGGCGTGTTGCAAAAGAAAAAAGTATAGATGTACTTATAGAAGCTATGCCACTTGTTCTTAAAAAGCTACCTACTGCTAAATTAGTTATAGTCGGGGATGGGCCTTCTCGTTTAGAACTAGAGGAATTAGCTGCAAAGTTAGGTGTCAGAGATTCGGTTATTTTTACAGGAATGCAACCATGGAGTGGTATTGGAAAAATGTATCAATTAGGTGATGTTTTTGTCAGTGCTTCTGTTACAGAGACACAAGGGTTAACTTTTGCAGAAGCTATGGCTGCAAAATTGCCTATCGTTGCACAAGAGGATGAGAGTATTGCGGGCCTCATTAGAGATGGCTATAATGGCCTACTTTTCCATAATCAAGAAGAATTATCAGAAGCTTTAGTCACTATTTTATCAGATTCTAGTTATAGAGAAAATTTAGCAAATAATGCCCTCTACTCTGTTAAACCTTTATCTGCTGAAACTTTTGGTTTAAATGCTGAGGCATTTTACCATGAAATATTAGATCAATTTTATGAAGCTAACCCTCATAAGAAACCTCGCCTTCGTTTAAAAAAGCTACTTGCTAAGAAAAAACAAACTTTAAATGACAATATTAAAAATACATCTAAAGACCGCATAGAAGATGAGCAATAAAAAAGTTCCTAGTGTAATCTAGGAACTTTTTTGATTAATACATATGACCTTGTGCTAATGCTTCTTGTGCTTCTATAGGAAGCTGTTTTTGAGAGTGTACTAGACCATAAGGGCAGTGGCTTAAAAACATACAGTTCAAGCATTTAGGACTACGTGCTGTGCAAATGCTACGTCCATGTGCGATCACTTGTGTATTATACCGAATCCAATGGGAATCTGGCAATTTAGTCATAAGATCTTTTTCTATTTGAACAGGGTCTTCATAAGGTGTAATCCCCCATCTAATGCTAATGCGCTTAACATGTGTGTCTACTACAATGCTAGGAATATGAAAGATATTTCCTCTAATAACATTGGCTGTTTTTCTACCTACACCAGCTAAAGTCACAAGTGACTCAATATCTGAAGGTACTTCACCATTAAAGCACTCTACTAGCCGTCTTGAACAAGCAATAATGTTTTTAGCTTTATTTTTATAAAACCCTGTACTTTTAATGGCCTCTTCTACATCCTTGAGTTCAGCTGTAGCAAAAGCTTCTACATTGGGGAATTGTTTAAATAGCCCAGGTGTTACTTGATTAACACGGTCATCTGTACACTGGGCACTTAATATTGTAGCAATTAAAAGTTCAAAGGGCGTACGATGATGCAGGTAGCAAATAACTTCTTTAGGGTAATACGTATCTAATGTATCTAATAAAAAAGCAATTTGTTGTTTTTGTTTCATAGTTTTACTCCTTTTCTATTAAAATACCTTTTATCGGTGAAGAGGAATAATCAAATAATATCCCCATAGGAATCTGTAATAAGTCTGCGGAATCATAGGTTTGACTTAAATAATTTTCCCATACATTATAACGGAAGTACTCTAAATGAGTTTCTTTATAGCGTTGTCTAGGAACCAAACCACTTAAATTCGGTAGATAGTTCATAATAAACAAATCATCTTTAAGTAGGTCATTATAATATACTTTATAGCTTGCACGATTCAAGGTTTCAAATGCTTCTGGCATTTCACGAACAGGTTCGTGAAGAATATAATCCAGTCGAATATATTCCTTGAGAAGTTCAGAGTTAACAGTAGTCTGCTGGGCTGCAAAAGTAATGAGATGAAGATAATAAGCTAGCTTATTGTGTTGGATCAAATCATAGTCTTGTTCTTCCCAAAATACCATTAGAGCTTCAAAAAAGTCGAAAGGTGATTTAAAGCAGGTGAATAAATACTCTAGACTATTATGAAAGCGACCGCTATTATAATATCTCTCTAAAAGCTCTTCTATACTATGCAACTTCAACATTTCATCAAAGCTCATTTCTTTTGTATAAAGGATTTCATAAGGAGGTTCATCTTTATAAATAAGACCATAAGTTTCTGCTGATTTTCTTAATCCAGATCCTTTTAAAAGTTTTAGAAAGCCTAATTGAAATTGCTCAGGACGTAGGGCAATTACATCATTAAAGGAATTTCTAAAAGAAGCATAATCTTCATAAGGAAGACCAGCAATTAAATCTAAGTGTTGATGAATATTACCTAGTGCTTTTATTTTTCTTGTTATTTCTTTAATATCTTCATAGGGCATTTTACGAGAAATGGCTTCTAGTACTTTCATATTAGTAGATTGGACACCTATTTCAAATTGAATAAGACCATTTCTAGCACCTTTTAGAAGTTCTAGCATATCATCATCAATTAATTCTGCTGCGATTTCAAAGTGAAAGTTAGTAGAGCCATTATCATTTGCTATAATATGCTCCCAAATGGCCATCGCATAGGCCTTTTTAGTATTAAAGGTACGATCTACAAACTTAACTTGCTTGACACGCTGTTCTAGGAAGTAAGTAAGATGTATTTTTACGCGTTCTAAAGGAACAAAGCGTACGCCTTTATGCGTGGATGAAAGGCAGTATTGGCAATTAAAAGGGCAGCCTCTAGAAGCCTCATAATAAATGATTTTATGTTCTAAACCCTCTAAAGAGTCATATACAAAAGGCAAATGCTTTAAATCAAGTGGCTGACGAGGTGCATTTTTAATAATAACATTTTCCTTCTTATAAATAATACCATTTATATCTTGTAAAGAGCCTTTACCTTGGATACGATAGTCTAAGTATTGTTTCCAAGTCTCTTCTCCTTCACCTTCCATCACTAAGTCAATATCTAATGCTTCAAATAAGTGATCTCCTTCATAAGAAACTTCCGGTCCACCTAAAACTAGTGTTGTATGAGGTAAAAGCTTTCTTAATGTAGGAATCAAGGTTTTTACAAAAGACATATTCCATATATAACAGGAGATACCGATAATATCTGGTTTTTCCTTATAGATGGCTTTAATCATTTCAGTTTCATTGTTATTAATAGTTGTTTCTAAAATAGTTATATGGGATTCATAGTCTTTACAGTAGCTTTTTATATAACGCAAAGCTAAAGAGGTATGAATATATTTGGCATTAAGTGCTAATAATAATACTTTCAAATTAACAGTCCTTTCTATATATTGCTTGCCTCATTATAGCATATTTTAAAAACTTATCCCAACATAAAATAAAAGCAAAGGTATCACCCTTGCTTTTATAAAAAACAATTACTTATTTAGCTGTGTTATTGGTTGTGTTATTAGTAGTATTGCCATCATTAACAATACCATTGTTGTCATTAACCATACCATTAGTTGCATTATTAGTTGGACTTGTAGTAGGGCTTATAGTAGGACTTACACTTGGACTTACACTTGGACTTACACTTGGACTTTCAATAGGTGGATTAGTTGCTGTAGTACCATTATCAGTTGTTGTGCAACCTACAAAAGCAAAACTCATCACAGCAAGTGCTGTTAAAAATAATAATTTTTTCATATGAATGCTATACTCCTTTTCATGAAATGAAATATTCTACGAAGTTAGTATGAGCACTAATTATGATTTTATGCATAAGCTTTTTAAATCAAGTAAGTTCAATAATATGAATAGAATGATCCGTATAGAGATCAATATACTTATCTTGTACTTTGATAATAGGTCTATAAACGCAGGCTGGATTAATGGCAACTACTTCTCCTATTTGACCATTGCTTAATTGAACGTAAGTTCCTATGTAATAAGTAGCAATATTAGTTAAGAATGTTAATAGAATTTTTGTATCAAGCTTTCCAAATACACCTTCTTGCATTAATTGCATCACATCAAAAGGTGAATGTTTTTTTTGATACGGCCTTTCTGAGAGCATAGCGTCATAAACATCTGCTACTGCTAATACTTTAGCGATATCATTAATATTTTCACTATAAACCCCATAAGGATAACCTGAACCATCCATTTTTTCATGGTGCATCAAGATTCCTATTTTAATATCTAAGCTTATACTTTTATTATCTTGAAGTAGTTCATAAGAATAGCGAGAATGCTGCTTAATTTCTTCAAATTCACTTTCTGTTAGTTTATCTGGTTTATTTAAGATTTTAGGATCTATTTTCATCTTACCAATATCGTGTAATAGTCCAGCAATTAATAAGGATTCTATCATTTGTTCCCCATATTTCATCCATTTCCCAATCAGCATGCTTAATAAAGCAACATTAATACTATGTGTATATGTATAGCTATCAGCATATTTAAAAAGGTTAATGCAACCAATTATTTTATAGTTATCGTTAAAGGCTTCTTGCATTTGTAGCTTAACATTTTTAAAGGCTTCATAATCAACTACATTATCAGTTGTAACTTGATTAAGAAGTACTTGGACGGTATCTGTACATTTTTTATAGCTTTCTCTTGTTTCTTTAGTTATTTTCCATACATCATCCCATGTATTAACAAAAATAGTAACCTCATTAAAACTGAGTTCCTTTAAGGTTTCAATAGTTTCTGCTGTTAATTCTTGATTTTCACCCACATAGACTAAACCATTATCTAAATTTCTAACAGCTTCAGCAACTAGCATTCCTGGCATACATTCATTTAATGGAATTGTTAACTTTGGCATAGCTTTCCCCCTACATTATATTCTGTTATTACAAATTGTCTTATAACTAAATTTTATACTAATTCCATTTATTATACAATATAAACTAGAAAAAAGCTCTTGGTATTGAGGGTAAAAAATATCCCTCTCATGATATATGAGAGGGATATTTTTTTAGTAAGCAACACCTTGCATATACATAGCATCAGCTACTTTTAAGAAGCCTGCAATATTAGCACCAAGCACATAATTATCTGGTTCACCATATTGTGTAGCAGCCTCACGAGAAACAGTGTGAATATGTTTCATGATACCTTTTAATTTTTCATCTACTTCTTCAAATGTCCAGCTATATCTCATACTATTTTGAGACATTTCAAGACCAGAAGTTGCTACACCACCTGCATTAGCTGCTTTACCAGGAGCAAATAGAATGCTTGCTGCTTGGAATACTTCTACTGCTTCAGGAGTAGAAGGCATATTTGCACCTTCTGCAACAGCCATAACACCATTTGCTACAAGTGCTTTAGCTGCTTCTTCATCTAATTCATTTTGTGTAGCACATGGAAGTGCAATATCACATTTAATAGTCCAAATACCACGGAAACCGTCTGTATAGGTTGCATCTTTATGTATATTAACGTATTCTTTGATTCTCTTACGCTCTACTTCTTTAATTTGTTTAACAGCATCTAGATCAATACCATTTGGATCATAGATATAGCCATTTGAATCACTAAGTGCTACAACTTTAGCACCAAGTTCTATAGCTTTTTCAGCAGCGTAAATAGCTACGTTACCAGAACCAGATACAACTACTGTTTTGCCTTCAAAGCTTTCACCTCTGGTAGCAAGCATTTCTTGTGTAAAGTAGCAACAGCCATAGCCTGTAGCTTGTGTTCTTACAAGAGAACCACCATAGTTAAGTCCTTTACCTGTGAGCACGCCAGTAAACTCATTACGTAGACGTTTGTATTGACCAAACATAAAGCCAATTTCACGAGCACCTACACCAATATCACCGGCAGGAACATCTGTGTCAGCACCAATATGTTTGCTAAGCTCAGTCATAAAGCTTTGACAAAATCTCATAATTTCTTGGTCTGATTTACCTTTTGGATCAAAATCACTACCACCTTTACCTCCGCCCATTGGTAGGCCTGTTAAGGAATTTTTAAAGATTTGCTCAAAACCTAAGAATTTAATAATACCTAAGTTTACAGATGGATGGAAACGAAGTCCCCCTTTATATGGTCCAATAGCACTATTGAATTGTACACGGTAACCACGGTTAACCTGTACATTACCGTTATCATCAACCCATGATACACGGAACATAATAGCACGTTCTGGTTCTACAATACGTTCAAAGATTCCTGCTTTAACATATTGTGGGTTGCGCTCAGCAACTGGCTCCATACATAATAATACTTCTTTTACTGCTTGATGAAACTCTGGTTGTGCAGGATGATTTTTTTCTACTCTACTCATTAAGTCCTGCATGTACTCCGTACGAAAACTCATAGATACGCCTCCTATAAATTAAGTTCCTGCGGCTCATCTTCCGCTAAAAACATTTTATCATAATACGAAATTTTTTCAACAAAATAATTCATTTTTATTAAATTTTATTGAATTATAAACAAACATGTATTAATCAATTTCTGATTATAATCATAGTATTATCAGGCAAGTTTTCATAAAGCCATTTAGCATCCTCATCACTTAAAATGATGTTTCTTCTTTTAGTTCTTGCACCCAGAGATTTACTAGCGCTAGTAAGTATATTCCAGTAAGCATCTCTTATGTAACCTTGAAAGCCATATTCATCACTAATTTTTATCCAAAAATTAGCACCCTCTTTATGCACAGCATCTTCATAAACATCTGCTTTACCTTGTAAATAATATGTGCCAAGAGGAGGTGCATATTTTCCTTCGCCTAATGAGCAAACCATGGTCTTAATCTTTTTTTCGCCTTGATAACAGTAAACTACTGTATTTTGACTACAAACTACTTCTAACCATAGACGATTTTGCTTTAAAGTAGTTGTGGTAAATTGAACCGTTTCAGGTTCACTTATTTCACCACTTGCCACCTGTGTTTGAAAAATAGCTTCATATGTTGTTTCTGGTTTTAATCGATCTTGCAAAAGAAAATAGGCATGATGAGCATCTGTTAGTATGCCATTAATTTTATCATTCGCAATCATAACAGTAGCTTTAACAATAGCATCTTTACTTTCTAGAGTTAAACGTGGATAAAGACCAATCCACTTATCTTGTTTAGCGGGATAAGTCTTAGTAATAGATGGTTTTTGATCTACCTGTAACACAAATACTTGATCTTCATCTAGTAGGGTTCCCGTATGTGAAGGCATGCCTGCCTTGAAAGAAAGAACGTAACGTTTACCATTTTCTAAAGGTGATTTAGGAGTAAAAACAAAACGCGTTAAATCTGTATATTGTTTACCATTAGTAGCTGTTACAATATAAGGTTTGATATAAAAAGTTGCGTCGCATTGCAAAAATTTATTGATTTGAGTAGCGTTCATAGGTGTACTAAATTGAACTTCAAATGAATTACTACTAGAAATAAGAAAATCATTTTGTGGACTTAGTATATGAATTGGAGCTTTAAAAGCAATATGTACTTCTTCAGATTTACAAATTCCTTGCCATTTTGTAGGGGCATTTTCAATAAGCATCTTTACTTTTTTCCCTTTAATTAAACTGGTTTCTTTGACTTTTATAGATACAACTTCTGGTTTAATCCAAGTAACTGAATAGTCTACATTATTTTCATAAGGCACTTCACCTAACCATTTAATGTACTGTTCGAAGCCGGCTTGTTCCATTGGTAGTAGAAAATTGATTGTAATTTCCGCATAATCTTTTTTCACTTCTACCCAAGATAAATTAAATCCTTTAATTAACCATAATAAAACGAGTATTACTACAATAGTAAATGATAAAATTGTTAATTTTTGACGATATCTATTCATATTACATCCCTCCAACTTGTCTACAACATATCATATGATAGAAAAGGGACAAACATGATAAATTTTACTGTTAAAAGCAAAAAAGGTACTATTGAAAAAATAGTATCCTTTTTTGCTTTTGTTAGTTTACGGTTTTAGATCCTATAAAAATGCCTAAAGCCGGAATCGAATTAGGAGGATTTTTAGCCCTATGTTTAATTTACGGTTTTAAACATAAAAAAAGTGCCCAGAGCCGGAATCGAACCAGCGACACGAGGATTTTCAGTCCTCTGCTCTACCGACTGAGCTATCTGGGCATCTGGAGGGAGAAGGATTCGAACCTTCGAAGCTATCGCAACAGATTTACAGTCTGCCCCCTTTGGCCGCTCGGGAATCCCTCCATACGATATGTTTTCTTAACACTTGTACATCATAACAAATACAACGTATACTGTCAATATTTTTTGTATATAAAACAATTATTTTTTATGGTATGAAATTTTATGACATTATAGTATAATAGATAACATACAAAAGCTAAAGGACGGTCAATTTATGAAAATTTTAGTTGTTTCTGATGTAGAAAGTAATTATATCTGGGACTTCTTTGATAAATCAAACTTTCAAGATATAGCTTGTGTGATTTCTTGTGGTGACTTAAAAGCATCTTATTTATCCTTTTTAGTTACTATGCTGGCAGTTCCCGTGTTTTATGTTCATGGTAATCATGATAAGGGCTATCTCACACAGCCTCCTGAAGGTTGTGATTGTATCGAGGATAAGGTTGTTACTTTTAATGGTTTACGCATTGCTGGATTAGGTGGTTCTATTGAATATAAAGGTGGTCCATTTCAATTTACTGAAGAAAAAATGCAAAAACGCGTTAAAAAACTTGTTAGAACTTGTAAAAAACCCATTGATATTTTAGTTACTCATTCTCCTACCTTTGGAATAGGGGACAATCCCAATAGTCAGTGTCATATAGGATTTAAAAGTTTTTATACGCTTTATGAGCAGCTTTTACCTAAATATCATTTGTATGGACACAATCACTTTACTTATTCATCTAATGCTAAACGTATTTTAGTACATAATAATATTCAAGTTATTAACGGATATAATTATTATATTTTAGAAATCTAAAAATAGGGAGTAAGGTTAATAACCTTACTCCCTATTTATTTACCCGTAATACCTTGCATATAGGAAAATGGATCTACAGGTGTTAGTGTTTTAATATCTGGAATTTCTCCTTCTACTCCCGCTACTAACCAATCCATATGAATGATATCCTCATAATCTAAGTTTTCGCCAGCTTTGGCTTTTATCACATGATTTTGATCATAGATAGGTCCTTTAAATACATCAAATTCATTTCTAATAATCGCTTGCTTAACATTCTCAATCAAATGCTTCATTGGAGCTGTCATATTACGGTTAGAATATAATAAATCTACGATGCCATTATTCATACCTTGCCAAAAGTTAACAGGCATATCTGAACGATTGTTATCTTCTTGTATGCTCTTCCAAGTACCATTTAATATATTTTGAATAACTTGTTCATAAAATACACCCCAATTCCAGATAGCCATAGCATAGTGGGTTTTTTGATGTGTATTTTGATTAATACTATAAACACCATAGCCCTTGGAAATATCTCCTGGAATAGGGAGATCTTCATTTGAAATAATATCTGCACCAGCATTAAATAAGGTTTCTGCTACAGCTTTACCGCCCTCTGGATTATCCCACCTATTAGTCCAAAGTGCCTTGACCTTAACTCTAGGATTAACGGCTTGTGCCCCTAAAGTAAAGGCATTAATACTACTTACTACCTCTGAAATAGGATAAGGTGCAACATAACCAATCACATTAGTTTCTGTCATTGATCCTGCAATCATTCCTAATAAATAACGTGGTTCATGGATGCGTCCATAATACAAGGTAAGAGATTTATAAGAATGGGTTGCTGCACAATTAAAAAATTTAACATTTGGAAATTCCATGGCAGCTTTTAATGCTGGAGCTAAATAAGTAGGGCTAGTTGCAAATACGATGTCATAGTGATCATTTGCTAAGGTCTTAAAAACATCAAAAGCTTTATCGTTTTCAGGAACTCCCTCTATTTTAGTGGTTACGATTTGATCTTTAAATACATTATCGATATGTAATCGACCTAATTCGTGGGCATATGCCCAACCTGATGTGGAAACAGGTTTAGCATATACAAAAGCTATTTTTAATACTTTTTTTGAAGTCACTAAATCAGATAGAGATGAGAATACACTTTTCTTTTTAGGAGGTTGAATAACCTCTGTTTGAACATGAGTTGTTTCGGCTTCTATTACCTTTAACTCATCAATAATATTTTTGACTTTTACTTTATAGGCTTCTGGTGTAATCTCTTTAGAAAGTCCATAAATCTTTAAAAAGGTTAAAAAGGCATCGCCAGTTGTAATATCTAGTTGATCACCGCCTTGCTCCAAATAAAGCTGTCTAAAGGGACGATAACAATTAGCTAAAAAGATTTTATCTGCCTCTTCTTCTGTAGTCATAGTTCGATATTGTTTAACATAAGAAAGAAGCTCTGTAAAACGACCGATTTCTGAAAACCAAATGGTATTGATGTGAGTTTCTTTGTAAAAATTCATAAACTCATAATAAATAGTATTTAGCTTATTATTAGGGTCACGTTTAGGAATGAGGCGAATGACTTGACCATTAATGGTGGTTCCTTCAACAAATTTCAAAACACTTACCCTTTTATTTCCCTCAATAACAAAGAAACGATTAAGATACTCATAAACTTTAATTGGATCTGCAATACCTGTTTGAATGTGGTAATCGTAAAGATACATCCACTTTGAAGCAAATTCAGTTTTGATATTCATAATAGGCATATAATTATCAGCAAAAGAAATACTTCTAGCATGAGTGTATGTTCCTACAATCTTATTAATAGGAATCTCCACTAGCCCTAAAGGAAATTCAGCTGCAATATCACCTGGTTGAATCATACTATCTAGGGCACGTAAGTAACCAGATTCGCCTTTTAAAAGTTTTTGATTCCAAGCTTGTTTACCGCTCTTATAAGCCTGCTCATAAGCATGTTGTAATTCTGTATGATTCATTTTTTTCACCTTAGCTTTCTACATCTATTTAAAGAATTATTTTCAAAATAAGCAGTGAAACTTATTTAAATTATTTGGGTGAAAAGATTTCCAAATGTTCTTGGTCTATCCCCCAATGAAGTTTATTATCTTCTATAGTATAAATCATCTGAAAACTCATATTCCCAACGGTATATTCTATAGTGTTTGGTGAAATAATACGATAAACACCCTCGGGTAAATTATTTTTAAAGGTAACCTTGCCATCTTTTGTAAAGGTTAGAACTTCCCCAGTTTCTTCTGATTGCCAAGTATGAACCAAGGTAATAGCCTCCTTTTGCTTAAGAAAAGCTAAACAAAAGAAACTTATAACAAGTAATCCTATAATCATTAAAACGGCTATAGTGCCTCTATAACGAGGCTTCCTTTTTTTCTTTAGCACATATTTTGGTTGATACATGATTCCCCCTAGTTTTTTCTTTATATTTTACACTAAAATAGACTTATTGACAATTCTATTTCATATAAGGTAATAGCTTTGTCATATCTAAGGGGATTTCTATTACTCCTGCTGCATATGGTGCTATTTCATATACATTAAAAACGATGACAATTAAGCCATCTTGATTAATATAAAAATTTTGCTCATCTTTAATACCTACAAAGCCACCATCGCCTACAAAAAAAACTTCACCTTGTTGTATTCTACGACTTATTTGTTCATTGATTCCGGCATTAATTAAGGCTTTATAATCCACTGTAGGTTTGAATAGATCTTTTAACGAAATAATTTTATTTTTTATTAAATCAATGGTAATATAACGTAGTTCACCTAAGCCATGAGCTCCTCCACTATATTGATATTTAAAAAACTCCAATGTATAGTAAGGGTATGGAGAAGGAATAGCCGTATAACTTTCTAAGTATTCAAATTTCAGTGGCTTTAATCCATCGCGAATCATTTCTTTATTATATTGCAAGGCTTCTGAAATGGCATTTTTTTTTCTGGCTTTTGCTTCTTTTAAAAGATTTTGATTGAATTGCCTTTGAAAGGTGCGATCTGTAAGGCCTTGGAGTTGTGGTATCTTCATGTCTAATGAAATCACTTCAGACTGATAATGATAAGACTTAGGACAAGCTGTTACAGAATTTTGCGTTGCCATTACGAAAATAGCTGCTCCAGGTTTTTCTTTAGCCGGTTGTGTTTTGGCATAAAGTGTTGTAAATAGCATGCAGTAAATCAAACCTAAAGCGCACATTGCTTGAATCATTCTTTTTTTATTCATTTTATGCCCCCTATATAATTTATTTATACTCTTATTGTACCCTTATAAAAAAACCATATGTTAGATAAAGATTTGTAAATCTGCAAAGTATTTCATCTTGAAAAATATGTCATAGCTTTGTTTAAAAATTTTTCTAAAGAGGTGTCATAATGTCTTCTATTTCACAATGTGTTCAAGATATGAATCATTATTTTTATACCCGAAAAACTTATGATTTAAAACTTCGTACGTATTACTTAAAAAAATTTAAAAGTGCTATTTTGAATCATCAAAAAGAAATTGAAAAAGCGCTTCATAAAGATTTTAAAAAGCCAGCTTTTGAAACTTACTTAACTGAAATTTATACAACAATTTCAGAAATCAATCATACACTTAAGAATCTTAAAAACTGGTCAAAGCCTTTACAGTATAAAGGAGTACTTCCGGTTATAGGTGGCAATACAAAAGTATTGAAAGAACCCTATGGTATATGTCTTATTTTTTCACCTTTTAACTACCCTTTTCAATTAGCAATGATGCCTCTTATTGGAGCTATTGCAGCAGGCAATTGTGCCATTGTTAAGCCTTCAGAATATACACCAGCTACGAATAAAGTACTTCGTATGATTTTAAATGAAGTTTTTCCACCCTACTATGTAACACTTGTGGAAGGTGATAGCATGGTGTGTACTGAACTTCTTAACGAACCACTAGATTATGTTTTTTTCACCGGTGGCATAGAAACGGGTAAAAAGGTAATGAAACAGGCATCTGAACATTTAATCCCTGTAACTTTAGAACTAGGTGGGAAAAGCCCTGTTATTGTAGATCATACAGCTGATTTACGTTTAGCAGCTACTCGTATTGTATGGGGTAAATTTTTAAATGCAGGACAAACCTGCGTAGCTCCAGACTATGTTCTTGTTCATGAAAGTGTAGCAGATCGCTTGTTATGTTATATAGGTTTTGTATTACAACATTTTTACAGAGAAAAAAAGCATATGGCACATATTATTAATGAAGCACATTATGTTCGTTTACTTCAACTTATAAATGAAGATAAAATACATTTTGGTGGACATTTTAATACAGATGAATTATATATTGAACCAACAGTTCTGTACCCTGTCGCACCTTCTGACTTATGTATGCAAGAAGAAATTTTTGGCCCTATTTTGCCTATTATACCTTATAAGCGTTTAGAAGAAGCTATTCATTATGTCCAACGTTATCCTAAGCCACTAGCATGCTATCTTTTTAGTAAAGACCAAAAACGTATTGACTATTTACTTAAACATCTTTCTTTTGGAGGTGGTTGTATTAATGATACAATATTACATGTTACTCACCCACAAGCTCCTTTTGGTGGGGTAGGTTATAGTGGAATGGGGGCATATCATGGTTACAATAGTTTTAGAACCTTTACTCATGAGAAAACCGTTCTTTATAGTACTCCTAGGGAGCTTCCTTTTCGTTATCCCCCTTATGATAAACAATTAAAATGGATTAAAAAAATGATTCGATAAACAAATAAAAGTGACTTCTACGATAAAGAAGCCACTTTTATTTGTTTATAAATCATGACAATCATGCCCTTTTTTCTTCTTAATTTGATTAAGTGTATCTAAGAAGCTTTCAATTTCACCAATTTCCATGTCACTCTTAATGTTCATGGTGTGAATTTTTTCTTCTCTAAAGTTTTTTAGGTGCATGGTCAACCCTTCATTAGAATCTTTCTCGGTGTAAATACAGCGATAACCTTCGTTATATTTTTGCTTAAGTTCATTTAAATCACTCACAACTTACACTCTCCTTTCAAATTACATGTCTTAGTATAAGTCGTTTTTTGATTTTCATACGAGATTAATGAAAACTTAGTTTTTTAATCTGTTCTTGCTTATTGTGCGCATCTATTTCGTGAGTATAGATGGACAAAGTAATAGAAGGATTGCTGTGAGAGATTAAAGAAGAGATTGTAGAAATATCCATATTAGCTGCAATACAATAAGAAGCGAATGTATGTCTAAAAAGATGCGCATGAATATGACGACCCGTTGCAGCAGAAAGTTTTTTCATTAAATCATGTAATGTACGTGTTGGCATATAATTGTTAGAATCCGTTTTGCTCGGGAACAGATAATGACTTTCTTGAAGCAGATTTTGAAGTCCCAGAGATAAAGTGCTGATAGATTCATTGTAATTATCTAAGGCTTTCTTTAACTCATCATGTATAGGTACTTGATTATATTTACCTCCTTTTGTAAAAAGTGTAATGGTATTTTGTAATAAATTAATATCTTGTTTTTTTAAAGCAACTACTTCGTGGGCACGACATCCCGTATAAAGAAGAATACTAATAAGAAGCTGATTACGCAGTGAACAATAATAAAGATAGTCATAATAAGTGTTATTTACCTTTAATTTATATTGCTTCTCTTCTTTTTTTAAAAAATCAAAAATAAGAGAGATTTCTTCTCGGCTTAAAACTTCTTTAGGAACAACATTTTTCTTTGAACGTATAGGATCAATGTATTCATGAAGCTTTTCTGTACAAAGTTTTTTACGGTAACAAAATTTAAAAAAGCGATGCATAACTACTCTTTTACGTTTAATAGATGTCATTTTTAATTTAGAAATTTCTATAAAATAATCTTGAAAATCCTCAAAATTTAGGTCATCCACTTCCTTCTTTTGTGTCCAGTTCTTAAATTGATTTAAATCTTGTAGGTAAGCCTTAATCGTGTGAGAAGATAACTGTTCAGCTTCTAAAGACGATATAAAATATTGAATGGCTTTTTCAATAAGCATCTACAAATCCTCCTCATTAAAACAGATATAATAAAAGCCGCAGTATTAAACTGCGACTATGCTATTTTATTGTTGTGATGGTTTGGTGAGTTTTTTGTAAATAAGGAAATACATTCCTCCAATAAATACACCACCAATAATATTACCAAGAGTTACGGGAATTGCATTATTAATAAGGAATTTTCCCCAACTTAGCTGATCAGCTGTTGCATGAGCCAGTTCCATATATTCAGCATTATTCTTCACAAAAAGTGCTACAGGAATATAAAACATATTAGCTACAATATGCTCTGCCCCGCTGATTGCAAAAGCAAAAATAGAGAAGAAACCAGCCATTACTTTTCCTGTAATATCTTTAGCTGCATAAATCATCCAAATACCAGCACATACATAAATGTTACAAATAATCGCTAAACAAAGAGCTTGCGTAAATTGAAGGTTTGATTTAGATACGGCTGTTTTAATCGCATAAGCACCAAAACGACCATCACTCATATTAAGAATGCCGCTATTTGCTACTAAAAATGCGATTACTACTGCTCCAATAAAATTACCTACTAATACAATAATTAAATTTTTAAAAAATCCACCCCATGTTGTGCGTTTTTCTAAAGTTGAAATGACGATTAAGCAGTTTCCAGTGAATAAATCTGCACCATTGATAACTACAAACATAAGTCCAATAGGGAATACTGCACCCGTTACTAATTTAGCTAAACCTTTATTTGCAACATCATGAGCTGCTACTGAGGAAGCAAAGCCACCTAATGCAATGTAAACACCTGCCATGATAGCCATTACTAGTACTAATAATGCACTACGATTAACTTTGTTGACACCGCCATCGCTAGTATAATTTGTGATTTCCTGTGGTGATAAATAATTTGCCATTTGTATACACTCCTTTTTCAGTATTAGAGTATACCATTATCACCTTGAGAATTCAATAAGCTTCTTGCCTTTTTATGTGTATTTCTACTTCTGTTTATACATATCTTGTAGTTTTTGGGTATAATCACGTTCTAGCTGGTGATAGGCTTCTTTCTCTTTAGTGATTTGTTCTTTTAGATGAGATATGTCTTCTTTAAAGCTTAACTTTTGTTCTAATAATTCATTGCGAAGTTGAAGCTCTTGTTTGTCTTTTAATTGAGTTAACTCCTGTTGTTGCTTCGTTTCTAACTGATTTTTTTCTTCTTTTAACTTTTCTACCTCTCGTTGCAAAAACCAAATTTCAGAAGCTAATTCATCATTTCTATTTTTAAGTTTACCATTCTCATTATTACGTTCTTCGATTTCCAACTCTAAGCGCTTATATCCTGTTACTTGTTCTTTTAATAATGTAATCTCTTCCTCGAATTTGGTATGCAATAAAAGATGGTTATTCAATTGCTGTTGTACTTGCTCCTTCTCTTTTACCACATCTGATAACTTACTTTTTAAAGCTTCTATTTCCTGAAGTTGACTAAATTCTTTTTTTTCAGCATCTTCTAGTATTTCTTTTGTCTTTTTATGTTCCAACAAAATCTCTTCTTTTTCAGCTACTTGCTCTTCTATTTTTTTTCTATCTCCTTCAACTGTTGCTGATAGCCTAGCTGACTTTTTTCTATCATATGGGTATAAATACCTTGTACTCTTTTTAATAAAGTCTGCAATTCTTTTAAATCACCTTCAAAAAGTGAGTTTTCTTCTTTTGCTTTTTCTAGCTTATAACTAGCTAATAACATCCCCATAAACTCTTTGCCACTTAGCGTACTGTCTTTCATTAATTCACTTAATTCATTTTTCAATTCTTCTGGTACTTTTACACCAAATGTTACATCTGCCATTACTTCTCTCCTTGTATGTAAACTTACATTATAAATAGTTAACCTTTATTATATATAAAGTTAACTAAAGTTAACTTTATATATAAGTTAACATATTTTCAAAACTAAAATCAAGCCACCACAGATAATTTTATATTATCTGTGGTGATTTGATAAAAAAGTGAGAAAAGGTATTAGATTATTAAAATAATATTCTGTAAATTATATAAAGATTACCATTTAAATATAGAGACTTCAAAAAAATGCTATTTAAACGGGTATTAAAGATATCGTATTTCTAAAATAGAATTCAAAATAAAATGAATGACATTAAGGAGTTAATACTATAGAGAGATATAACAAGGTAATAAATCAGACGAAATAAAATGATTTGGCAACCAGTGAACTGGCTCATTTGGAGAATTGAAGATGAAAATAAAGGCTCTACAATAAATGTTGGGGTTTGAAAAAATGATTGCATAATAAAAGAGCATTTTCAACAATCCTAAGTATGACTAATACTTACAGAAAGGTTGTCGACTATGCTCTCCTTTTATTATTCCCAAAAACTTCTTAATCTATCAGGTGTTTTAATAAAAGATATTATCCATACTGAAAATAAAGCTATCTTTGAAATTGAAATGCAACGTAAACTTCACGCTTGCCCTTGTTGTGGCCATTCTACACAACGTATTCATGATTATCGCAGGCAAAAAATCAAAGATATTCCTTCCTTTGGTTCTCATACACTCCTTCTTCTTAGAAAAAGAAGATATGTTTGTCAATCTTGTGGTAAGCGTTTCTATGAAAGCATTGACTTTCTTCCTCGCTATCATCGCATGACCTCACGTTTAATTCTTTACGTTTTATCTCAGTTAGCTTCAACTTCTTCTTTTAAGAGTGTTGCTCAGCATGTTAATCTGTCTACTTCTACTGTTGTTAGGATTTTTGATAAACTTTCCTACTCACCATCTTCTTTACCTAAAGTATTAGCTATTGATGAGTTTAAAGGAAATACCAATCACGAGAAGTATCAGTGTATTATTACTGACCCTGAAAATCATAGAGTTCTAGATATTTTGCCTAATAGATATAAAACTCACTTAGCTTCATACCTATTAAAGTTTGATACTTCTCAAACCTCTATCTTTATTAGTGATATGTGGTCTACTTATCGTGACTTATCCCGTGAAATTTTCTCTTCTGCAACTTATGTCGTTGATAAATATCATTATGCTAGACAAGTTTTATGGGCTTTTGAAGCTGTTCGTAAAGAAGTACAAAAAGACTTTTGTGATCATCGAAGAAAATACTTTAAGCGATCTAAATCTCTACTCATTAAACACTATCATGACTTAAATAATGATCAAAAACAAAGACTTAATGTCATGCTTTATACAAGTGAAAAACTATCTAACGCCTATTTACCTAAGGAAAGTTTTTATGAGGTAATGGCATCAGAAGATTACAATACAGCCAAAGAACGACTTACAAAGTGGATCATTTATGCTGAAAACAGCGGTTTACCTCGCTTTGTTACAGCTGCTCAAACAATGAATAACTGGATAGGTGGCATTCTTAATTCATTTACTACACCTTACACAAATGGTTATACAGAAGGTATAAACAACAAAATCAAAGTTCTCAAACGCAACGCATATGGTTATCGTAACTTCGAAAGATTTAGAAGTAGAATACTACATATGTGTAATAAAAAAGCAGCTAAGATAGATTTAAAAAATCTTCTTAACTGCTTCTACATCATCATACTTGGGATACCCCAACTATTGACATAGAGCCTAAAAAATTAGCAAGGAATGCAAAAAGGACGTCCTTCTGGACGTCCTCATTAAGCATTGCACTGATTAATTGGATAAACATTGTTTAACAATGCTGCTCACTTTTTGGTTATCAGCTCTGCCACTCACCTTAGGTTTAATGGCAGCCATAACTTTACCCATATCTTTCATAGATGTTGCTTCAACTTCTTCGATCACTTGATGAATAAGTGAAGTTAGCTCTTCATCACTTAACTGCTTAGGCAAGTAACCTTGTAAAACAGTAACTTCTGCATTAGTATCTGCTACTAAATCTGGGCGATTTCCCTTTTCAAAATCAGCGAGAGCATCTTTGCGTTTCTTGATTTCTTGTACAATAATATCAAGAATTTGTTCTTCACTAACCTCCTGCAGAGTGTCTTTCTCTTTTTGAAGAATGGCACCACGAATGCTTTGGATGGTATTTTTGCGAAGGACATCTTTTTCTTTCATGGCTTCTTTCATATCTGAAAGAAGTTTTTCTTTTAAAGACATCTGCATCATCCCTTGTACAAAAAGCTTATGCTTTTGTATTCATATGGTAAACAACAAACAATTAATATTGTTTGTTTTTTTTACGTGCTGCTTCTGATTTCTTTTTACGTTTTACACTTGGTTTTTCATAGTGTTCTCTTTTGCGGATTTCTTGCATGATACCTGCTTTTGCACAGTTTCTTTTAAATCTACGAAGAGCGCTATCTAATGATTCATTTTCGCGAACAGTAACCTCTGACATTTCTTTCCCTCCCTCCGGTGCAATGTTGTGCTTTATGCATTTGTACGGAGAAAAGATTAAAGCACTACGTTAAATTATAAAGTAATTTACGTGATACGTCAAGTATTCCACGTATATTTAATAGGATATCCTTAAGTTTTTATTACTTTTGATTCATATAAAATACATCATATATTATAAAAACTAGGCATTAAGCTGTGCGTTGATTGTTGTTTCAGCAACAGTAATAGCTTCTTTAATCTTAGAAGCATCTTTACCACCAGCTTGTGCCATATTAGGTCTACCGCCACCTTTTCCACCAACAACACCTGCTACAGCAGAAATGATTTGACCACAGTGTACCCCTTTTTCTACAGCACTTGGAGTAGCCATAGCTACAAGGTTTACTTTATCTGCAACATGGCTCATTAATAAAACAACCCCATCTTGAAGTTGATCTTTTAATGAATCACCCATGTTTTTAAGATCATTCATATCAAGTTCATCTATTTGACTTACTAACACTTTTATACCATTAATCGTTTTTGCTTGCTCAGTAAGGGCTCCTGCCTTACTAGCTGCAATTTCAGCTTTAAGTTTTTCATTTTCTTTTTCAAGATTTTTAAGCTCAATAGTCATACTTTCCACTTTTTTTACTACTTCTGTTTTTTTAGCTTTAACGAGAGCACTTACCTCATTTAAGCTATTTTCCATTGTTTGATAGAAATGAAGAGCACCTCTACCTGTTACTGCCTCAATACGTCTTACGCCAGCAGCAACACCTGTTTCAGAAATAATTTTGAAAGTACCAATAGCAGCTGTATTTTGAAGGTGTGTACCACCACAAAGCTCTACTGAGTAATCACCCATATTAACAACGCGTACTGTTTGGCCATACTTTTCACCAAAGAGAGCCATTGCGCCTAACTTTCTAGCTTCATCAATAGGCATTTCTTTAATAGTAATGGTTAAACCTTCAAGAATTTTTTCATTTACCAAAGCTTCTACTTTTTCAAGTTGTTCATGAGTTAAAGCTTCAAAGTGAGTGAAGTCAAAACGTAGACGATCTTTATTCACATTTGAACCTGCTTGCTCGATATGCCCACCTACCACTTCACGTAATGCTTTTTGTAAAAGGTGAGTTGCACTATGGTTACGAGAAGTATCCATACGTGATACATTTTCTACTGTAAAAGTAGCAGATTGACCTTTTTCAATAGAACCTTCTACTACTTGAGCATGATGAGCAAACTTACCACCGATAACTTTAGTTGTATCGCTAACAACAGCTTTACCTGTAGCTGTTGTAATAAGACCGGTATCACCTGCCTGACCACCACTTTCAGCATAAAATGGTGTTTCAGAAATAACAACATAAATAGAGTCACCACAGCCTGCTGCTTCTAAAAGTTCTTCATCATTTGCAAGTACCTCTAATGTACCTGTTGTTTCAAGCTTATCATAACCCACAAAAGTTGTCTTCATAGTTGAATCCATTTGATTAAATATGGTTTCATCTGCACCCATATATTTAGAACCACCACGCGCATCCCTTGCTTTTTGACGTTGAGCATCCATTTCTACTTTGAAACCTTCTTCATCAGCTTTTAATCCCTGTTCCTCAAGAATTTCATGTGTTAAATCAATAGGAAAACCATAAGTATCAGAAAGTGTAAAGCAAGCTTTACCGTCTAATACCGTTTTACCTTCTGCTTTCATTTCATCGATGTGTGCTTTTAAAATATTAAGTCCACGGTCAATCGTTTCATTAAAGTTCTTTTCTTCTACAGTAAGAAGTTTCGTAATATATTCATATTTATCTTCAAGCTCTGTATACTCATGTTTGGAATTATCAACTACTGTTTTAACAAGATCTTTTAAGAATAAACCTTCAATACCTAATAATTTAGCATGTCTAACGGCACGTCTAAGAAGTCTTCGCATAACATAGCCGCGCCCTTCATTAGAAGGAAGAACACCATCCGCAGCCATAAAAGTTACTGAACGAATATGGTCTGTGATAACACGAATTGATACGTCGTTTTTGTAATTTTCACCATAAGTAACACCTGCAAGCTGGCAGACGTGATCACGGATAGCTTTGATTGTATCGACATCAAAGATAGAACTTACACCTTGCATCATAGCTGCAAGTCTTTCAAGTCCCATACCTGTGTCAATATTCTTTTGAGCAAGTGGTGTGTAAGTCCCGTCTTCATGGCGCTCAAATTGGGTAAATACTAAGTTCCAGAATTCCATATAACGGTCACAGTCACAACCCACACCACAATCAGGGCTATCGCAGCCAAATTCAGGACCTCTATCAAAATAGATCTCTGAACAAGGGCCACAAGGTCCATCAATACCAGCTTCCCAGAAGTTATCTTCTTTACCCATATAAATAACTTTTTCATTAGGTAAGCCAATTTTATTTCTCCAGATTTCAGCTGCTTCTTCATCATCTTGGTAAACAGTTGCAAATAAACGTTCTACTGGAATCTCAAGGTGTTTTGTAACAAACTCCCAAGCCCATTCAATCGCTTCTTCTTTAAAATAGTCACCAAATGAGAAGTTCCCCAGCATTTCAAAGAAAGTACCGTGACGTGCTGTTTTACCAACATTTTCAATATCACCTGTACGAATACATTTTTGACAAGTTGTCATTCTTCTTCTAGGTGGTTCTTCTTGACCAGTAAAGTATGGTTTAAGTGGTGCCATACCTGCATTAATGAGTAATAAACTATTATCATTGTGTGGTACTAATGGAAAGCTTTTTGCACGAAGATGCATTTTACTTTCAAAAAATTTAAGATACATTTCTCTTAGTTCATTTAAACTATAGTTTTTCATTTGCTCCTCCTAATAAATATCATTTATATTAACCTTGATTTAGCGCTATATACTCTTCTAAACAAAGCCCCTTTTGTTTCATCACGGTAGCTACTTCTATACCTACATAACGGTAATGCCAAGGTTCATACGTAATGTGTGTGATGTGTGTTTTATCTTTAGGATAACGTAGTACAAATCCTTCTAAATAACTATTTTTCAAGAGCCATTTACCAGTGGGCGTTTCACCAAAACTTATAATAAGAGGATCTTCCAGAACTCTCATACTCCAAGTTGTCACATCAATGGCTAAGCCTAACTGATGTTCACTATGTCCAGGAACTGCTACTATTTTAGCAGCTTCTATTTTGGCTGTTGTTTCATCCATACCTTGTTTTTGATAGAAAGCTATTTTTTTATCAAAAAGCTTTTGCTGATAAATAAAAGAACGATAGCCACTTACTAAGCTTAAAGGCTCTAACCATTCATTAAACAACCTATTATTAAGCCTTATAAAAGCATGAAGTACAACTTCACATACCCAGATTCCTGAAGTAGGATCCTGAATTAAATCTTCTGGAATAAAAGTCTCACTTAAGCCATGAGAAGGATTAACTAAACAGACGTCATTCATATATAGCCTCCTTTAAAAAGTTACTGGAAATACAAAAAAACCTCAATCCCAATAGGGACGAGGTTTCTCGCGGTACCACCCTAGTTATAGGCATAAAAAACCTATCACCTTAAGGATTGTTAACGAAATCACCCGAATACCTCTACTTTTGTATGTTCAAGATATTTACTCCAAGACTGCTTCTATAAACAGGTATTAAAAAGCTTTCACCAATTGCTTCTCTCTCTGCAAACCCTTATTTATATACTCCTTCTTTTCACAGTAGTTCATATATATTATACGTTTAGTTTAGTTTGTCATATGCTATTCTTATACGATTATATGTAATCTTTTAGTTTTTGTCAATATATGACTTTTAAGGCTTTAGTACGTCTCAATCATTAATTTCATGAATAAAAATACCACTACGTAGTTTAGGCTCAAACCAAGTTGATTTTGGTGGCATTAATTGATGTGCATCTGCTACTCGAATAAGTTCATCCATAGAAGTTGGGAACATGCTAAAGGCTATATCCATATCTGTATCTGTTCTTCTATTGAGTTCTTCTATACCACGAATACCTCCTACAAAATCAATGCGTTTATCACCTTTTGGATCATGAATTTTAAAGATAGGCTCAAGAACATAGGTTTGTAGTAAAGAAGCATCTAACGAAGCGACAGGATCTGTTTCATCAATCCATTCTGGTTTCATAGTTAACTTATACCATTTCTTTTCGTAACGTATTCCGAAAGTATGTCTCTCCTTAGGTTTATAAATTGTTTCATTGATAGCTTCTATTTCAAATTTCTCTTGTAATTGGTTAAATAATTGCTCAGCATTTAAATTGCTTTCATCTTTAAGAACACGATTGTAATCCATAATACAAAGTTGTTCTTTAGGAAAGATAGTTGCTAAAAAATACTGTGCATCTTCTGAGTTTTTTCCTTCTTCACGGTACTTTCTTGCTACAGCCGCAGCAGCTGCTGCACGATGATGCCCATCTGCAATATAAAGTGCATCAGCTTCTTCAAAAGCACAGGTAATGTTATGAATCGTATGAGGGTCAGATACTTTGAACACCTCATGTTTAACACCATCTTCTCCTATAAAGTAATAAACAGGTTCATGTTTAGCGGTGTATTCTAATAACCAAGCTGTTATAAGTTCTAATCCTTTATAAGCCAGAAAAATAGGGCCTGTATGGGCCTTGCAGTAAGAAACATGCTTGATACGATCTAACTCTTTGTCAGTTCTTGTATTTTCATGTTTTTTGATAATTCCTTCATCATATTCTTCAGCGGATACTAAACAAACAAGTCCATATTGTGTGGTCATACTATTACTTAAACCATAGATATATAAACTAGGCTCATCTTTAATAAAAACACCTTCCTTAATCATACGTCTTAGCGTATCACCTGCGAAAGCATATAATTCATCCCCTTTTGGATTTGTAATATGCATTTCAGGTTTGTCTACATGAAGAAAAGAATAAGGGTTTCCTTCTACCATCTTTTTTGCTTCTTCTGTATTCATTACATCATAAGGTAAAGCAGCTACTTTAGTCACTAATGAATTGGTTGGTCTGAGTGCACCAAATGCACGTATGGTTGCCATTTTATCACTCCTTTCAATTAATGTTTATATCATAACATATTTTCTGACAAGAATGAATATTTTATGTTGAATCTTTAGTAATGATGTTTTCATTTTACCTTCATTGGTTTTGTATTATAATAAAAATAGTATCAGATAATTTGGAGGCGAAAAAATGAGGACAATAATGTGGTTTGTAAGCTTTGTTTTTACTTTGATTGGAACTCTTCCTAAATTAAGAAAAGCCCATAGTTTACAAAAAAGTGGTGATGTAGAAGCATTAGAAGCTTATGTTCACGAAGTATCTACAAAATGGATGTTAGGTAATATTAAGCGTAGTGGTGCAACAGTAGAAGTTAATGGACTAGATAATCTTCCAACTGACCAAACTGTTGTTTATGTTAGTAATCATCAAGGAAACTTTGATATTCCTCTTTTGATGAGTTATATCAATAGACCTAAAGGCTTTATTTCTAAAATAGAAGCTAAGAAAATTCCTATCATTGTGAAATGGATGGAATTATTACACTGTGTCTTTATGGACCGTTCTACTTTAAAAGGTTCCGCAGGAGCTATTATTGAGGGAATTAAGGTTTTAAAGCAAGGACACTCATTAGTTATTTTTCCTGAAGGTACAAGAAGTAAAGGTGATCAAATGGGTGAATTTAAAAGTGCAAGTTTTAAGCTTGCTACAAAAGCAGGTGTACCTATTGTTCCTGTTACTATTGATGGGTCTTATAAGCTCATGGAACTTAATCATAATAAAATTAAACCTGCACATGTTAAATTAACGATTCATCCAGCTATTCCTACTAAGGGCTTAAGTAAGGAAGCTTTAGAGCTCTTACCAGATCAGGTCCATGCAATAATCGAAAGTAGTTTACCTTATAGAAAAGCAGACTAATATTCTTATAAATTATGCAAAACAAAAAATAGAAAATATTTCCTTGGAAATATTTTCTATTTTTTGTTTTGCATAATACTATCTGCACATAAAGCTGCCGTAGAAAACGCCGCTTGAATATTATAGCCACCAGTATCTCCATCTATATCTAAAACTTCACCTACAAAATACAGTCCTTTTTGTTTACGACTTTCCATCGTTGTTGGATTCACTTCTTTAAGATGAACTCCACCTGCTGTTACCATTGCTATATGAAAACCACCTAAACTCGCAATAGTAAAAGGACATCTTGTAAGTTGGTCAACTAATGCTTCTCTCTGTTTCTTTGAAAGTTCTGCGCAGGTTGTATGTTCATCTAGGGAAATACGTTGGCATAAAGCTTGATAAAGTGTTCGTGGTAATTCAAATTGCTTTAAAAAAGTAATGATTTCTTCTTTTCCTCTTTTAGCAACCTCTGAAGCAAAATAGGCTTTAATGTTTTCATAGCTTTTAGGATATAGAAAATTTACTTGCAGCGCATCACCACTTTTCATCCACCTTGAACTATTAATAATGGCCGGTCCTGACAAACCTTTATGTGTAAATAATAAATCACCTACATAATTTTGAATTTTCTTCTGTTCTCTCCAAATCGTTACTTCTATTTGTTTAACTGAAACACCTGAAAGCACTTTAAAAGTATTTTCATCAAGTCTTACATCTGTCAAAGCTGGTCTAGGTTCAATAATGCGATGTCCCAAATGCTTGGCTAATAAATAACCTGTTCCATCTGAACCCATATGTGCATAGGATTTTCCACCTGTAGCAATGACAACTTGATCACTAAAATAGCGTTTACCAGTGGCAGTTTCTACTGTAAAAACTTTATCATATACAGAAATCTGATTTACAAGCTCATTATAAATCATTTCTACATTAGACTTTTGACACTGAACAAGTAAAGCATTTAAGATATCCACACTTTTCATGCTTTTAGGGAAAACTTTATTATTAGGGAATACCGTATAAGCTACACCTGCTTCTTCAAAAAAACGCATGGTTTTTTTATTGTCAAAAGCTAATAAAGCTTTTTTTAGAAATTTTGCTTTATCATCATAGCAGTTAAAAAAATCCTCTATATCACCGGCATGTGTAAAATTACATTGACCAGCACCTGATATAAGAAGTTTTTTACCTGCTCCTTTGTTACGTTCTAATAATAACACTCTCTTTTGCTTTTTAGCTAAAGCTTGAGCAGTAAAAAGACCAGCCGGCCCACCACCCACAATAATGGTATTATAATGCATACCTTATATCCTCCACTTATTTGACCTTCTTTCCTATTATACAACAATTTCTCACTTTATTTAAAGCTTTAGGTATATTATTTCCATATTCTACACAAATTAAAATGAAGTTAGATAGGTGAGGCGAAAAATGAAACGTTTTATTATTTTACTTATCATTATATTAATTACATTTTTTTGTTTTTGCTACCAAGGTTATACCCTATCACACAAGGTCATTGTACTAGGAAGTGAACCTGAATATATATCTTATTAGCACCTTCTGAGCTACTTTATATTCAGTATGATGCTACAGATACTATTTCAGATTAAAAATACGGTATCTCATGAACCAATCATGAAATACCGTATTTTTAATGCGCTTCTGTTTTAAAGACATCTTTATTTTTCCATAAGTATTCAAAACCAGATACTAAAGTAAGAACTAAAGCTAAATAAGCTAAACAAGTAGCTAAAACAGGAAGTATAGGCCAATTAACTGGTAATAAATACACAATAATCATAGCCATTTGTATAACTGTTTTCAGTTTACCTAGGTAACTTGCTGCAATAACATGATTTTGATTAGCTGCAATAAGTCTTACGCCTGATACCATGAATTCTCTCAGAAGAATAAAAACAACAATCCACGTAGGCAATATGCCAGCAGGTAACATGCCTTTAATTCCAAAGTCAACAACAGCTAACATCGCAGCTGTAACAAGCATTTTATCTGCTAAAGGATCCATAAATTTACCTAAATTAGTCACTAAATTCAGCTTACGTGCTAAATAACCATCTAAAAAGTCAGTTAAACTAGCAATAATAAAAATAGCTAGTGCAATCCATAATACTGTACCTATGGATAAAGACAAAGGTAACCATATGATCCCCATAAAAGCAAATACTAAAACGACACGTAGTAACGTGAGTTTATTCGCTATATTCATCTACTATCTCCCCAATCAAATCATAGTCGTTTGATGCTGTAATACGTACATCTACAAAATCACCTGAAATGAGTTCTCCTTCATATTCTACAAATACTTCACCATCTATATCAGGTGCATCTTGATAGGTACGACCAATATAAACATCCTCATCAGTAATCTTACCTTCAATAAGGACCTTCATGGTTTTACCCACTTTTTCAGCTGTTAAGGCGCTAGAAATACCATGTTGAAGTGCCATAATAGCATCACGACGTTTAATTTTTGTTTTTTCATCAATTTGATCTTCAAATAAAGCTGCTGGTGTTCCTTCTTCTTTTGAATAAGTAAAGACGCCTAGACGATCAAATCGCATTTCTTTTACAAAATCATATAAAATTTGAAAATCTTCTTCTGTTTCACCTGGAAAACCTACAATAAGCGTTGTACGAAGTGCAATACCAGGTATTTCTTGTCTCAACTTACCAAGGCGTTCTTTAAGCTGTTCCAGAGAACTTTTTCTTGCCATACGCTTAAGAATGGCTGTTGAAGCATGCTGAATAGGTATGTCTAAATACTTACATACTTTAGGATTCGTTTTAATTTCTTCAATTAATTCATCAGTAATACTTTCTGGATAACAATATAAAACGCGAATCCATTCAATTCCCTCTATTTCTCCAAGTTCATGTAGTAATTTTGCAAGAGAAGCATTTTCTAGGTCACGCCCATATTCTGTTGTATCTTGTGCTACTAAAATAATTTCCGAAACACCATCTGCTGCTAATTTTTCAACTTCAGCTTTAATTTTATCCATTTGACGACTTCTATATTTTCCTCTTAATTTAGGAATAATACAGTAAGTACAATGCTTATCGCAGCCTTCGGAAATCTTTACATAAGCAAAGTAACCCGCAGTTGTTAAAATACGAGGCATTTCATCTAACATTTCACGATCAATCAAGTCAAAATGCTGAGTACGAAGTCCTTTTTGTTCTAAAATACCATTGGCAATGTCCACAATCTTATCATATGAAGTGGTTCCTACAACAGCATCTACTTCAGGAATTTCATCTAAAATTTCTTGCTTATAACGCTGAGCCATACAACCTGTTACGATAAGAGCTTTACAATTCCCTGTTTCTTTGTAGCCAGCCACTTCTAATATATTTTCAATACTTTCTTTTTTGGCATCTTCAATAAAGCAACAGGTGTTAACAACAATGACATCTGCTTTTTCTTCATCACCTGTTAAAGAAAAGCCTCCTTGATTGAGTAGCCCTAGCATATGTTCGCTATCGACTAAGTTTTTATCACATCCAAGTGATACAAAAGATACTAAATAATTCAAAATGCTGCTCCTTTCATGTTAAGCTAACCTTATGTTAGCAGTGATTACTTTTAGCAGCAAGCACACAGTTCTTCATAAGCATAGCAATTGTCATAGGGCCTACACCGCCTGGAACAGGTGTAATAGCTGCTACATGATCCTTGGCTGAATCAAAGTCTACATCACCACAGAGCTTACCGTTTTCATCACGATTCATGCCTACATCAATTACAACTGCATCTGCTTTTAATTGTTCACCTTTAATAAACTTTGGAATGCCTACAGCGGCAACCACAATATCTGCTTGCTGAAGTATATCAGTTAAATTGTTAGTTCTAGAATGACAGATAGTAACTGTACCATGTTCTCTTAATAAAAGCAAGCTTACAGGTTTACCTACAATATTACTTCTGCCAACAACCACGCAGTTTTTACCTACTATATCTACATGACTACGTTTAAGTAGTTCAATAATACCTGCTGGTGTACAAGATACAAAGCCAGGAAGTCCTATACTTAAGGCACCTACACTTTGCGGATGAAAGCCATCTACATCTTTTGCTGGAGAAATACGCATAATGACTTTTTGTTCATCCATATGTTTTGGTAATGGTAATTGAACTAAAACACCATGTACCTGGTCATCTCGATTAAGCGTATCAATAAGCTCAAGTAAATCTGCTTCAGGTGTTTCTATAGGCAATTCATAGCTAAAAGATTTAATACCTACATATTCACAAGCTTTCTTTTTATTCCCAACATACACCTGTGAAGCACTATTATCCCCAACTAAAATAACAGCAAGACCAGGATGAATACCTTGTGTTTTAAGTAATGCCACTTCTTCTTTTAATTCATCTTTAATCATAGTAGAAATAAGTTTACCATCTATAATCTTTGACATCTTCTCTCCCCCTTATTATCTTTAGAATAAGCCTGTAACAACGCCTTTACTATTAATATCAATTTGTTCAGCTGCAGGCTTTTTAGGAAGTCCTGGCATTGTCATTACATTACCTGTAAGAGCAACAATAAATCCAGCACCTGCTGATATTCTAATCTCTCTAATAGTTGTTGTAAAGGCTTTAGGTCTACCAAGTAATGCCGCATCATCAGATAAAGAATATTGATTTTTTGCCATACATACTGGTAAATACTCAAGACCTAAACTGTTAATTTTAGCAAGTTCTTTTTTTGCTTTAGGTTCAAACACAACTTGATCTGCTCCATAAATAGAAGTAGCAATACATTTTATTTTATCTTCTATACTCATATTGTCATCATAAAGTGTTTTAAACTTACTAGGTTCTGTATCAAGAACTTTTAGAAGTTCTTCTGCTAAAGCAATACCACCTTCTCCACCCTTTTCCCAAACATTAGCTAAGGCAAAGTGACATCCTTTAGCTTTGCAAGCAGCTTCAACAGCAGCAATTTCGGCTTCTGTATCTGTTACAAATGCATTTAAGGTCACTACAACTGGTACACCATAAAGTTGAAGATTTTCAATATGCTTTTCTAGATTACTCATACCTTCTTTAAGAGCTTCCACATTTTCATTTTGTAAATCAGCTTTTTGAATGCCGCCATTATATTTAAGCGCGCGAATAGTGGTTACTAATACTACTGCGTCTGGTTTTAGATTGGCTTTGCGACATTTAATATCAAAGAACTTCTCAGCACCTAAATCTGCACCAAAGCCTGCTTCAGTAACGACAATATCAGCCAATTTTAAAGCAAGTTTTGTAGCAATAATACTATTACAACCATGAGCAATATTGGCAAAAGGGCCACCATGCATAATAACAGGGGTATTTTCTAAAGTTTGAACTAAGTTAGGTTTAATGGCATCTTTAAGTAAAGTAGTCATTGCGCCTTCTGCTTTTAAATCACCTGCTGTTACAGGTTCACCTTTCATATTATATCCAATAATAATTTGGCTGATTTTTTGTTTTAGATCATCTAGGTCTGTTGCAAGACATAAGATAGCCATAATTTCAGAAGCTACTGTAATCATAAAACCATCTTGGCGAGGTACACCATTCATTGGCCCACCAAGACCTACTACGATTTCTCTTAAAGCACGGTCATTCATATCAACGCATCTTTTCCAAGTAATGGTACGCACATCGATATTTAAGCTATTACCTTGGTGAATGTGGTTATCAATCATAGCAGCAAGTAAATTATTAGCAGCACTCATGGCATGAATGTCACCTGTAAAATGAAGATTAATATCCTCCATTGGAACAACTTGTGAATAACCACCACCTGCTGCACCTCCTTTGATTCCCATACAGGGGCCTAAAGATGGTTCACGTAAAGCAATGATCGCATTTTGTCCAAGCTTGCATAAGGCTTGTCCAAGACCTACGGTTACTGTTGTTTTTCCTTCACCAGCTGGTGTTGGGTTCGTAGCAGTTACTAATACCAACTTACCATTCGAATGGCTTTTTACGCGGTTCATTAATTCATAGGAGAGTTTAGCTTTATAATTCCCGTATAATTCTAGCTCTTCTGGCGCAATACCAGCTTTTTTAGCAACTTCTTTAATAGGTTTCATAATGGCTTCTTGTGCAATTTGAATATCTGTTTTCATCTTTTGCTCCTTTAACTTTGTAAATTGGTATGATTTTATAAAACTTTTCTAGGTTTACTTCCTTCATCAGGGCCAACAATACCTCTGACTTCTAAAGCTTCCATTAGTCTAGCTGCTCGATTAAAACCTATTCTAAAATAGCGTTGTAACATAGAAATAGAGAGTTTTTCCTTCTCTGCAGCAAATGCAATGGCTTTTTCTAAGAGTTCATCTTCCTCTTCATCATCTGCAGCTATGGGCATAGCTGCATTTTCCAAAGTTTGAATGACTTCTTCCTCGTAAACTACATGATCTGTTTTAATAGCGTTTACAATGCTTTCAACTTCTTGGTCAGAAATAAATGCACCTTGAATACGAATAGGTTTAGATTGCCCTACAGGATAAAAAAGCATATCTCCTTTACCTAAAAGCTTTTCAGCCCCTACCATATCTAAAATCGTTCGTGAGTCTGTACCAGAGGAAACAGCAAATGCAAGTCTTGATGGAATATTAGCTTTAATAACTCCCGTAATAACATCAACTGACGGTCTTTGAGTTGCTATAACAAGATGAATTCCAGCTGCACGAGCCATTTGAGCAAGGCGACAAATAGCATCCTCTACTTCCTTTGCACCTGTCATCATAAGGTCGGCTAACTCATCAATTATGATAACAATCTGTGGTAATTTAGCACTTTCTTCTATTTGTTTCTCATTATAACCCTTCATATCCCTGACATTATTCTCTGCAAATAAGTTATAGCGTTTCGTCATTTCGTTAACAGCCCAGAATAATGCCCCAGCTGCTTTTTTAGGATCAGTTACAACCGGAATTAATAAGTGCGGAATGCCATTATATACACTTAATTCAACTACCTTAGGGTCAATCATAATGAGTTTGACCTCATGAGGTTTAGCTTTATAAATAATGCTTGTAATTAAGGTGTTGATACATACACTTTTTCCAGAACCAGTTGCACCAGCTATTAAAATGTGAGGCATTTTTCCTATATCGGCAATAATAGGTTTACCTGCAATATCTTTGCCTAAAGCAAAAGCAAGCTTAGAGGGAAAAGCTAAGAAGCGATCAGAATCAATAACTTCTCTTAAGTATACCATTTCACTTGTTGTATTGGCTACCTCTATTCCCACTGCAGCTTTACCTGGTATCGGTGCTTCTATACGAATATTAGGGGCTGCTAAGTTTAAAGCAATATCATCTGCAAGATTAACAATTTTACTTACCTTAACGCCTTGTTTAGGTTGTAATTCATAACGTGTGACAGAAGGTCCTTTATGTATTTGTGTAACCTTAGCTTCTACTCCAAAACTACCTAGTGTTTCTTCAAGTTTACGTGCATTACTTAAAGATTTTTTTGAAGCTTCTTTATTTTGAATAGCTTGTCCTTTTTGAAGCAAAGTGATTGGAGGAAATTGATACGGCGGAATAGGTACAGTATTTTCTTTAGTAAGTTCAGCCATAGTTTCTTCTATAACAGTTCCTTCATTAATTGCAACTTTTGATGCTGCCTTTATCGGTTCATCTTCTTTAGTTTCTTCAGTGTCTTCTATTCTTGTAGTGTTTTCACTATAAACTGATGAATCGTATATAGGAATTTCATCAAGTCTATGCGGTTCAGAAGCTATCAATGTTACCTCTTCATCTTGCATTGATGGTGTTTCAGACATAGGTTTTGATAACTTTTTAGAGGCTTTTGATTTCTTTTTGTTGTTTTCTTTGGTTGCCTTCATTTTTTCTTTGTGTGCATTGATATAGGCTACAAAACGTTCATTAATCCATGAAAAAACAGGAAATTGTGTTAAAACTAAAATCCACACTCCTAATAAAACGGTTAAAATAACATAGGTACCATATAAACCTATTAGACTTAAAAACAAGTAACTTAACACGGCACCTATATAGCCCCCATTTTGCCAACTTGCTTTTTCCAAGTAACTGATACTTAATAAGGATAAACTCTTATCTTCTCCATAATAAAGCAAATGAAAAAATATAATGAGCATAAATAATAAGGACCCTAAATAAACTGCTAGTTTAACCACTCTATCAAATCGACCTTGAATATAAAAAATTCCTATAATCATAGTAGCTACAGGAATAATATAGCCACCGACTCCAAATAAGCCTATAAAGACTTGTTTTAGAAAACTACCAAATAATCCGGATTTATCTGAAAAAATACCGATTAAAATCAAAACACCTATACCCATTAAAGAAATACCTAAGATTTCTTTAGAAATAGCTGGGGTAGTATCCTTAAGGACTGTGCGTTTTCTTTCACCTGTTGTTCTTTTCTTAGTAGAATATCTCCCTTTTCCTTCTTTTTTACTCATTTGTAATACCCCTTTATTCTTATCTACCCTATCTCCTTTATTAAATGAAAATAGATGTATACATTATTGCATACATCTATTATTATAGCATTCAAAATTCTATTTGATAAGAGCATTTTCAAGTATTTTGCCAGGACGTAAGTCCTCTCTTAAAAAATCTTGAGGATTAGTAGAATAAACACGTTCTAAAATATAACCTTCTGGCGTCTTACACGCTAAAACATGATAACCATTATACTCTATTTCTTGGTATTCTATTATTTCATCTAATCCATAGATAGGTGCTACTGAATACATCATAACTCATTAGCCTCACTTTCTGCTATAAGCTGATGAAGTTTGCTCATAGCTTCTGTTAAACCGCCTAATTCGTCTATGATTTTTTCATCTACAGCTTCTTGGCCTACTAAAATAGTTCCTACATCTCTCGCTAATTTACCCACACTTAACATGAGTTCCTTAAAACGTGTTTCTTCAATGTGAGAGTTTCTCGCTACAAAAGCGACAATACGCTCTTGCATTTGATCGAAGAATTCAAAAGTTTGTTGTACACCTATAACTGTTCCATTCATACGTACAGGATGAATCGTCATAGTAGCTGTAGGTGTAATAAACGAATAGTCACTTGCCACTGCAATAGGAACACCTATAGAGTGAGCACCTCCTAGTACTAAAGAAACAGTTGGTTTATTAACAGAGGCTATGAGTTCCGCTAAAGCTAGTCCTGCTTCTACATCTCCACCTACTGTATTTAAAATAATTAAGATACCTTTAATTTTGGGATCATCACAAAGTCCTACCATTTGTGGAATGATATGCTCATATTTGGTAGTCTTATTTTGTGGTGGTAAACTCATATGTCCTTCTACTTGGCCAATAATAGTAATGCAGTGAATAGGACTTTCACCTTCTTTACCAGGAGGAAGTTGTCCAAATTCCTTAATATTATCAGCTACTTCACCAGCAGGTGGCATATCATTTTCTTCTTGATTTTTAGCGTTATCGGAAGATTGCCCTCCATTCTTACTATTCATGGGTACATCATTTTTTATGAGTACATTCATAGGAACATCATTTTTCATGGGGACATCGTTTTTCATAGGTACATCATCTACAAGATTTCTTTCATTTTTCATGGGCTTGTTCCTTTCCATACATATTATGTTTAGTATGCAAAGAACAAGCCCACTTCATACATTAAAGATTAAATTCATCATGTAAAACATCAATTGCTTTAGAAACCATGCTTTCTCTGATAAGGCAAGAAATAGTCGTTAATGAATCAGCTGTTTGTAAGACTTCAATTTGTGCTTTCGTTAAAGCCTTAATAATACGAGACATAACACCTGGTACCCCGGTCATACGTTCTCCAATAGCTGTTACTTTGGCACAGTCCTCTAAAAGGTCATACTTATACCCCTGTTGCATTAAAAGATTTTCTAATTTATTTTGCTCAGAACAATCAATTGTAAACACTTTATAATTCGGGAAAATATTAATTAAGTCAATACTAATATCCGCAGTTGCCATTCTAGACAAAATATCTTCCTCTGCCAATATATTTTCATGAATTGTAAACTGAACACGTCCATTACGATGAGCAACACTTGTAATTACTTTATGATTAGCTTCTGATTGATAAGGTATAATATTCTGTACAATATAGGTTCCTACTTCATCAGAGAAAGTGTTTTTAATAAGTAATGGAATATTGGCACGCTTAGCATATTCTACTGCACGTGGATGAATCACCTTTGCACCACTATCAGCCATCTGAAAAACTTCATTGTAACTAATGGCTGGAATAATCTTAGCTTTGTCACAAACATTAGGATCTGCAGTCATAATTCCATCGACATCTGTATAAATTTCAATGCGTTCAGCTTTTAAAGCCATTCCTAGAATAGAGGCGCTGGTATCACTACCCCCTCTTCCTATCGTTGTCATCTCACCATCCATAGTAACGCCTTGAAATCCCGCTACTACAGGTGTAACACCGGCTTCTAAAGCTGCCAAAAGCTGATCTGGTTTTGTACATAATAAATCTGCTTTTTTATGATAACTATCGGTTATAATTCCTGCCTGGCCGCCTGTAAAAGCCCGTGCTTTTATACCAGCTTCATTTAATAGCGTGGCCATGGTTACAGCTGAGATAATCTCCCCGCAGGATAAAAGTAAGTCATATGCATGATCGCTCATTTCTCCTGCCGTTTCTGTAACAAAATCAATAAGTGTATCAGTTGCATAGGGAGAACCTTTTCTACCAATAGCAGATACAACAACTACTGGCTCTTCTCCTTCCAATTTAGCTGCTTTAATTTTCTCTACAACCTTATTTCTGCTTTCAGGTGTGGCTACAGAAGTACCACCAAATTTTTGAACAATGATGTGCATATTATTAGGTCCTTTCCCTTGTTATCATTCTAGATTTATATATATTATTGAGGTGGTTAAATTAGAAGTGTCCTATGCTTTGATATATGCTTCTAAGGCTCTTGCTAATTGGTCTGGACAAGAAGTCCCTCGATTGCGGCAATCAATTCCTTTTAACTTGTTAATAACCTCTTCTATTGGCAAACCTTTTACTAAAGCGACTACCCCTAAAGCATTTCCTGGACAACCTCGTATAAATTCAACATTTTCAATATAGCCGTCCTTCACTTCAAAATGAATTTCTGATGAACAAACGCCTGATGTTTTATAAATTTCCATTTTTGTTCACTCCTTATTTTATGTCAATATAATCTTTTGTATTATAGCATAGAGTGCTTTACAAAAAAACCTTACTTGATAACTAAACCAATTTCATCTATACTATTCATGTTTTAATAAGTACTTTGAACACTATTTTATTCAATATATACTGTATAGATTGGGAGATTATCAAAATGAGTATTACCTTCAAACATACAATCATTCATGTATTAGACTTAACCATGAATATGCCACTATTTTCAACTGATTTGTTACTATTAAATGATGAAACGGAAAGCTTTATTACTAGGCATCTTATGAAAATTTTTGAAAGTAGTTCCAGTAGTGATGCTATTTTTAAAGAAGAGGCCTCTTTACCTAAAGTTTTAGAAATGCCTTTAGACACAGAAGCTTTTACAAGACTTTCTCATGAAATGGCAGAAGTTTTTTATCGCTATATGATGGAATATGGCACCATTCCTAGTGGTGATTTAATTTTGACAAGTTTTATGATGGATGGCGGCAACTATCTCGGTATTTTTAAATTAAATTACAAAGAGGAGTTCACACATTTTGTAGAGCATAATGAAGCAGGGGTTGTAGCGCGCATCATAAAACACAAAGGAATTTTTCCTTCTGCTAGTAAGCAAGTAGACGAAGGTGTGATTATTAATACGGATAATTTAAAAGTGATTTTATTAGATGGAACAAAAAGTAAATATCTTTCACTTCTCTTTGATTTAGAGCCTGCACTTTCTGTTAAAGACACGATTAAAGCCATTGAAAAAGTAGCAACTAAAGTCATCGAAGAACATTATGATAACCCAGTAAGTGCACTTACAGAACTCAAGAATAATATTAGCGAAAGCATTGCTCGAACACAAACCATACCTGTTCAAGAAATTATGGAACAAACTTTTGGTAGTGATGAAGAAGTATTTGAAAGCTGCACGATGCAAATGGAGGAATACGGGATTAAAGAAGCTAAGATAGAAATTGCTGATCCCAAGATTTCTAATAAATTTGCTTCTCAAAAACTTAAAACAGACACCGGCATTGAACTTAAATTTCCTACCCATTTATTTAAAGATCCAGACTTTATAGAAGTTGTGAATAATCCTAATGGCACACTTTCTATTGTTTTGAAAAATATTTCTCAAATTACTAATAAATAATGACAATAATTAAAGGACGCTTTTGCTATTTATCAGCAAAAGCGTCCTTTAATTATACAAAATAGCTATTGACTAGAGTCACGATAAAATCTACTAGGCACGCCAATGTTTTATTGAATGTCATTATTATCCAAGCACCAACCTCCTTTTTTCTACATATGTTATAGTGCAGACATTTTATATAGGCTGGAGGATTGAAAGATGGCTGGAATTTCTGTTGCAATTGTAGGTGGTGACCTAAGATTTGTTAGGCTAGCCCAAATTTTGTATGAAAAAGGTTTTATTGTATCTGTATATGGCTTATGCCATCCAGATTTACCTGAAGCTATTCATCATTGTGCTTCAATAGGTGAAATAAAAGACTGTCCTTATATTATAGGTCCTATCCCCTTTTCAAAAGATAATAAATGCGTTTTTACGCCTATGTGTAACACCTATATTTCACTTGAACAATTTTTCTTAGCTGCTACTAACAGCTTCGTTTTAGGTAGTGTACTCAATCCTACCCTTAGAAACCTTTTTAATACACATCATATTAAATGGTGCGATATTATGGAGTTAGATGAAATTGCTATTTTAAATGCTATTCCTACTGCAGAAGGCGCTATTCAATATGCAATGCAAAACAGTGAAATCACATTGCATAATAGTAAATGTCTTGTACTAGGATTTGGACGTTGTGGCAAAATATTAGCGCATAAATTACAAGCTTTAGGAGCTAAAGTTTCCGTAGAAGCTCGTTCAACTAAAGATTTGGCTTATATTAGCACCTATGGCTATAGACCTATTCCATTAGATGATCTTGCGCATTATTTGAATGAGTTTGATTTCATTTTTAATACAATTCCTGTTCGTTTATTAACATCATCTCTTATTGATTTATTTTCTCCAAAAGTTGTTTATATTGAACTAGCTTCTACTCCTGGAGGTATAGATGTTGATTATGCTGAACAAAAGGGCATTAGCTATGTTCCAGCACCAAGTTTGCCAGGTATTGTCGCTCCCAAAAGCGCCGCTGATATTCTCTACCAATGTCTCTTACTCATTTTACGTAATCAGGGGGCTCATATATGAAAAACTTAAATGAATTAAATTTAGGCGTAGCACTTTGTGGCTCGTTTTGTACTTTTGCTAAAACCATTGCCCTTATAGAAGAGCTTGTTAATAAAGGAATAAATGTTTTTCCTATTATGTCTTTTAATGCTTATAACACTTCCACTCGCTTTGGTGATCAAGCTGATGTTGTCTATAAAATTGAAGCATTAACCAATAAATCTATTATTCACACTATTGTTGATGCAGAACCAATGGGACCAAAGGGAATTCTAGATGCACTTCTTATTGCACCTTGTACTGGTAACACCTTGGCAAAGATGACTTATGGTATTACAGATACACCCGTTTTATTAGCTGCAAAGTCACTTATGAGAAATGGGAAACCCATTATCATTGCCCTAGCAACAAATGATGGTGTAGGAGCAAACCTTAAAAATATTGGTCATATGATTAATAAAAAAGATGTTTATTTTGTTCCATTAGGTCAAGATGACACCATTAAAAAGCCGTATTCTCTTGTAGCTGATTTTTCTAAGACGCTTTCTACAATCGAATTAGCGCTTGACCATACGCAAATACAACCTTTCTTTATTCAGTATTAATGAAAAGCAGCACATAAAAGCACAGAGCTCTATGTGCTGTTTTTATATCCTATCCTTATTTGTTGTGTTATACTATTATTAATGCATAGATCACTTGAAAATCAATTAAGGGGTTGATTAAAGTGAACTTTAAAGGTACTGTTATTACACATTGTAATAGGCATTTTGGCATTGCTCTAGTAAGCTATAGTGATTTTCGTCACATAAAGGCTTTAAAGGAAATAAGGAGATACTGCATAAGCTATTTTAAAGACGTACCATTTTTAATTGCTTGTGAAGATGCAGTTGGTAACCCTCTATACCATGGCGATCAAGATTTAATTCAATTATTAGATGAGATTAAACCTTCTAGCATAACATGGGAAGCCCATACAGCTTAAAATTAGCAAGTTATCTATGCATAACCGCCAAAAGAGACTCTAGCTTCGGCTAGAGTCTTGAATTGTATAGTAAAAATAGTTATAATTTTTAAAAGACGTATTCTAAGGAGACTATTATGGCAAAAAAACGTGGGATTTCACGGATTTTAATAAGTACAGTTTTAAGCTTTACCATTTTAATAATTGGCATTGTCTTTTGTTATAAAGCAATTGTTTCTTCTTACAACTATACTTTTAATATTATAGAAAGTGAAGCTATTAGAGAATCAAGCAAAGATGTTTCTAAAATGACACTAACTATTACTGAATCTACAAATCTTGATGAAATTGCAAAAATGCTTTATGTTCAGGGTTTTATTTCTGATATGAAGTATTTTAAATTAGAAGCGAAACTTTATCATGCAACTTCTGGTTACATCCCTGGCAAATATGATATTAGTAGCAATATGTCTAGTACAGAAATTCTCAAGCGTCTTACAACTAGTATTAAAAATGAAGAGGAAACAATTAAGTTTACAATTCCAGAAGGTTATACCATTAATCAGATTGCACAGACATTAGAAGACAAGAATATTGTAACCAAAGAAGCCTTTTTAGATGCTGTTACTAACAAAAGTTACGATGCAGAATATAGCTTTTTAAGAGATATTCCTACTAATGGCAACTATCAGTACAAATTAGAAGGTTATTTATTCCCTGATACATATATTGTTCGTAAAAGTGTTACAGCAGAAGAAATTATTATCATGATGCTTAATCGTTTTGAAGATATTACATCTAAATATGCTGCATATCTTAATAATTCTTCTTATAGTCTTCATGAAATTATAACCATTGCATCTATTATTGAACAAGAAGCTAAATTAAGTGAAGAACGCCCTATCATTTCAGGTGTTATTTATAACCGATTACGTGACCATATGCGTCTTCAAATGTGTTCTTCTGTTCAATATAGTTTAAATAAACGTAAAGCTAATCTTACAACAGATGATTTAGCTAAAGATACACCTTACAATACTTATTTATATGAAGGGTTACCTGTTGGACCTATTTGTATGCCCGGAGAAGATTGTATACGTGCTGCCTTTTCACCAGAAGAACATGATTACTATTATTTTGTTGTAGATGATGAAGAAAAAGGAACACACTTCTTTAGCAGTACCCTTGACGAACATGCTGCAGCTAAAAGTCGTTATAAACAAAATAATGATATTAATTTTACAGAATAATAGATTATTTTTATTTATAAAAGGAAGGTGACTAGTGTCCCTTCCTTTTATAAATTTCAAGGATTTATAGAATTACTTTTCCAAGAGAGTTTGTATTTACCTCTTGAATTCATAGCATTTTTCCTTTATAGTGGCATAAGAGAATAAATTAGAAAGGGTCTTATTATGAGTGAAATTAATTATAGCTACATTGTTGAATATATCAGGGCGCTTCATGAAGTACCCCGCTCTTCTCTTTTAGCCAATATTGAGCATCAAATTGCTATAGAGGCTGAAACCTGGCCCATAATTAAACCTGAGGTTGCAGATTTTATCAAAGTACAACTTTCATTAGTACAGCCAAGTACAATACTGGAAATTGGAACCGCTGTTGGGTATTCTTCTATTTTTATGAGCAGTTATTTAAAAGAAGGTGGCAAAATCACCACGCTTGAACGCTTTGATTATATGCTACGTCAAGCACGTAAAAATATTAAAGCCGCTGGTCTTGAAGATACCATTGAAATTATCGAGGGTGATGCAGCTATCACTTTAACACAATTACCTAGTGAAAGCTTTGATGTTATTTTCATGGACTGCGCTAAAGGACAGTACATTAACTTTTTACCTGAATGTATCCGTTTATTAAAACCAAATGGACTACTTATTACAGATAATGTACTACACAAAGGAACGGTAGCACGTTCACGCTACTTAATCGATCGTAGACAACGTACGACACACTCAAGATTAAGAGAATTTTTATGGACTATTACTCATAGTGATACACTCAGATCAAGTGTTATTCCTATTGGTGATGGTGTTGCGCTTAGTTACAAAATAGGAGGAACAGAAAAATGAGTCATCAAAAAAAAGTTGAATTATTAGCACCTGCAGGTAGTTTAGAAAATTTAAAGATTGCTGTTTTATATGGTGCAGATGCTATTTATATTGGAGGAAATAAATATGGTCTTCGTGCTAAAGCGAAGAATTTTACTCCTGAGGAAATGAAAGAAGGTATTGAGTTCGCTCATGCTCATGGTGTACAAGTTTACGTTACTTGCAATATCTTTGCTCACCATCAAGACTTTGAGGGGATGAAAGAATACTTCCTTTACCTAGAGTCTATTGGTGTAGATGCACTAATTGTAGCAGATCCTGGTGTATTTAGCATTGTACGTGAAACAGTACCTCATATGGAGGTTCATATTTCAACACAGGCGAATAATACTAATTACCACACTGCTCTCTTCTGGGCTAATCAAGGCGCTAAACGTATTGTTACAGCTCGTGAACTTTCTTTCCCTGAGATTAAAGAAATGCATGATCATTTACCAGAAGATATTGATTTAGAGTCTTTCGTTCATGGTGCTATGTGTATGGCATACTCTGGACGTTGCTTACTTAGCAATTATATGACCCATCGTGATGCTAATCATGGAGAATGTGCCCAACCTTGTCGCTGGAAATATAGTGTGGTTGAAGAAACAAGACCAGGTGAATATATGCCAATTGAAGAAGATGAAAGAGGCACTTATATTTATAACTCTCGCGACCTTTGTATGATTGAATATATTCCAGAACTTATAGAAGCAGGTATTTATAGCTTTAAAATTGAAGGACGTATGAAAACACCTTTGTATGTAGCAACAGTTGTTAAAGCTTATCGTGAAGCTATTGATACTTACCTCAATAGTCCTGAAGAGTTTGAGGCTAAGAAAGATTACTTCTTAACAGAGGTAGGTAAGGCAAGCCACCGTGAATTTACAACAGGTTTCTATCAACATAAACCAACTGAAAAAGATCAAACTTATAGTCATAACTCTTATGTTCGTAATTATGACTTCTCTGGTATGATTAAGGACTATGATCCAACTACTCAAATGGTAACAGTTGAACAACGTAGGAAGTTCTCTGTAGGTGATGAAGTTGAAATTCTTGTTCCAGAAGGACCTTTTATTCCTGTCAAAATTGAGGCGCTGTACGATGAAGAAGGTAATGCTATTGAAGCGGCACCACATCCAAAACAAATCATTCGTTTTAAATGTGAGCAACCTGTTCCTGTACCATCTATCCTACGTAAATTTGAACAAACAAGATTTGAAGAATAAGAATTATTAATAATGGTTCTATAAAAAGCAGTATACGGATTATATACTGGTTTGGAACAATCATAAATAGACGTAAGTGTATACTTACGTCTATTTATGATGTATTTAAAATTTTTTAAGTACGGGCACCATTTCTACTTTTAGTTCATACACTAATTATGAACCCTTTCTCCTGGAGGTGTGCCTTATTATGCTACCACTCTTCTGTTTTTCCTATTTCAGTAGCATTTCCTCTTTTCCTCAGCCTCTATCAGCTGAAGAAGAAAAGCACTATTTAGAATGTTATCAAGATGGCGACGAAGCTGCAAAGAACATATTAATTGAAAGAAATTTAAGACTCGTGGCACACATTGTCAAGAAATATAATAATATTAATAATGATGTAGATGATTTAATTTCAATAGGCACCATTGGACTCATTAAAGGTATTAGCTCCTTTGATCCAAATAAATGTACGAGATTAGCTACTTATGCTGCACGCTGCATTGAAAATGAAATCCTTATGAGTATTCGTGCAGGACGTAAACAACGTTATGAAACCTCTCTTCATGCACCTATTGGCATGGATCAAGAAGGTAATGAAATTAGCTTACTTGATATTTTATGTACAGAAAATGATACTATTTTTGATCAAGTAGATTTAGACATTGAGGTACGAAAGCTTTATCAACATATTCGTATTTTACTTAAGCCTAGAGAAAAAGAAATACTATTACTTCGTTATGGACTTAATAATCAAGAAGAAAAAACACAACGAGAAATCGCTGAACAAATGGGGATTTCTAGATCTTATGTGTCACGTATTGAAAAAAAAGCTTTAAAAAAACTTTGTAAAGAACTACAAAAGAAATAATAACTATATAAAATAAAAAAACTCACTATTCTATCATTAAATAGTGAGTTTTTTATTTAAACTTCCATAATAATTGGAAGTATCATCGGACTACGTTTAGTTCTTTGCCATACAAATTCACGTAAGTCATCTTTAACAATTGTCTTAATCTGTGACCATTCTACGATATGCTTATCTTCACAGCGATCTAAAGCTTTTCTTACTACTGCTTTAGCTTCATCCATAAGATTTTCAGCTTCTCTTACATAAACAAACCCTCGTGAAATAATATCTGGACCTGCTACAACCATACCTGATTCCTTTTCTAAAGTCATGACTACAATGAGCAGACCATCTTGTGAAAGATGTTTACGATCACGTAAAACGATATTTCCTACATCTCCTACACCTAAACCATCAACTAAAACTTGACCAGATGGTACATTACCAACAACTTTAATATTATCAGGTCCTAGTTCAATGACTTCTCCAATAGATGGAATAATAATATTATTACGTTTCATACCTAATTCCATAGCAAGTTCAGTATGCTTTTGTAAATGTCTGTATTCACCATGTACTGGGATAAAATATTTAGGTTTAATTAAAGTATGAATCAGTTTTAATTCTTCTTGAGCCGCATGACCAGATACATGAGTATCTTCACGAATAACTTTGGCACCTTTTTTACAAAGTTCATTAACGACTTTAGAAACTGTTTTTTCATTACCTGGAATTGGTGTTGAACTTAGGATAATAACATCTCCTGGTTTAATATCAATTTGCTTATGATCAGAAGTAGCCATTCTGGAAAGAGCAGCCATAGGTTCTCCTTGACTTCCTGTCATAATAAGTACCACTTGATCATCTTTATAACGTTTTACATCATTAATTTCAATCAGTGTGTTTTCAGGAATAGTGATATATCCTAATTCACTAGCTGTTTTTACTACATTGACCATACTTCTACCAATAACTGCTACTTTACGCTTATATTTATAAGCAGCATTTACAATTTGTTGGACACGGTCGATATTAGAAGCAAAAGTCGCTACCATAATACGTTTGTCTATATTATTAGCAAAAATATCTTCAAATTTAGCCCCTACCATTTTTTCTGATTGTGTATAACCTGGTCTTTCAACATTTGTACTATCTGCCATAAGTGCTAATACTTTTTTTCTACCTATTTCTGCTAGACGGTGTAAATCTAATGTTGCACCACTAATAGGTGTAAAGTCAACTTTAAAGTCTCCAGTATGCACTACGATACCAGCAGGTGTCCAAATAGAAAGCATAACTGCATCTGCAATACTATGATTTGAACGAATAAATTCTATTTTAAAGTTAGAACCTAATTTAATCGTTTCTCCTTGCATAACGCTAATACGCTCAGTTGTACGCAATAAATTATGTTCTTTTAGTTTATTTTCTACTAGCCCTATTGTTAATTTTGTGCCATAAATAGGTACATTTAATTCTTGAAGCACATAAGGTAATGCCCCAATATGGTCTTCATGACCATGAGTCAGTACGATTCCTCGTACTTTTTGAATATTTTTCATGACATAAGTAATATCAGGAATAACTAAATCTATTCCAAGCATTTCATCTTCAGGAAATGCTAATCCGCAATCTACTATGAACATGTCATCTTCATATTCAAATAGTGTCATATTCTTTCCAATTTCGCCTAATCCTCCAAGAGGAATAATGCGCAATTTACTTTTAGCTTTTTTGGGTATCAAAGCTACACCTCCATTATATATCGATTATTCTTTTTGTTCACAATCCTTACATACGCCATAAAACATAACGTTGTGATCATGAATTTTAAATTTGTATTTCCGTTCAATTTCTTTTTCTATCTCTTCTAATAAATCATTTTCTACTTCAAACACCTTATTGCAAGATTCGCAAATAAGATGATGATGGTGATGCACTGTATCTTCTGAAGAAAGTTCAAAACGACTACATCCATCATCAAAATTTAAGCGATCTACAATACCCATCTCCTCAAAAAGCTGAACTGTACGGTAAACCGTAGCTAGTCCAATTTCAGGATAATTTTCTTTAACAAAATCATAGATTTCTTCTGTAGATAAATGCTCATTACAATGTTTAATTAAGACGTCTAATACACTTCTACGTTGCAAGGTCAGTTTACAACCTTTTTGTTTTAATTTTTCTTTAAATTGTGCAGCGTTCATTGCTATCAGCCTCTCATTCTCTCAATTTTATACCATCATAAAAAGGCTATAACTCAATATCATACTCTTCATTTGTCATAAATTCTACAGCTGCCTTTTTGAATTCATCTTCGTCTTCTACAAGGGCATATTCTAATTCTTCATTTTTTTCATTAATTTGTTTTAAAATGGTGGAGATGTCCTCTTCATCAACAACTAATATATATTTAATGTTGTCAATAATCACTTCATCTATCACTTCAAATAAAATCTCCTCGCCTGTTTCTTCATCTACAAAAGAGATTTTTTCAACTACTTCTTCCATATTATTTTCATTCATCGGTGTATTTTCACCTATTTTTTGATCCATAATAGTTCCCTTCTTGTTTTCTTAAGCAATAGTCATTATTGCTTAGCATCTAAATAATTTTGTAAAATAATAGTTGCTGCTAGTTTATCAATAACGTTTTTTCTTTTTTTGCGACTCATATCCGCTTCAAGTAATACTTGTTCCGCAGCTACTGTACTTAAACGTTCATCCCATGTTTCTACAGGAATCTTAAGCTTATTTTCTAATTTTTCCTTGAATAAAAGTGTCTTTTCACCTCTTTCCCCTAAAGTATTATTCATATTTTTAGGAAGTCCGAGAACAATCTTTTCTACCTTATAAGCCGTACAGATTTCTTCAATTCGCTTCATTGTTGCTTTAAGGTGCTCATCCTCTTGTCTTCTTATAATCTCTAAGCCTTGTGCAGTCCATCCCATTGGATCACTAATGGCTACACCAGTTGTTTTTGTTCCGAAATCTAAACCTAATATACGCACATTGTGCCTCCTATAAAAAAGCTGTAGAGTTCCCCCTACAGCCACTTTTAGCGTTTAAGATAATAAGTTACTAGTTCTTCTAATATCTCATCTCTTTCTAACTTACGAATCTTGTTTCTTGCCCCATTATGGCTCGTAATATAAGTTGGGTCTCCGGACATAATATATCCTACTATTTGATTAATGGGATGATAACCTTTTTCTTCTAAAGCAACATAAACATCCATTAATATTTCTCTAGTTGAGGCTTTTTCTAAACCCTCTAAATGAAATTGCATTGTTTCATTCATATTTTCCATCTTGCTCACCTTCCAATAGCTAAACCTTGTATAACTAAAGTATACCATAATTTGTAACAAAACTATAGATAAAAATAAAAAATATTATTTTTATCTAGTTATGACATGTCCTACCAATAAATGTTCATCCTTAATAGCATCAATTCTTACCTTTTGGATAGTGTTTTCAATGGTTTCATTTCCTAATACTTGAACTTTTAAATAATTACTTGTATAACCCGTTACTTCATTTTCATGATGTTTTTCAAATAACACCTCTAGTTCTTTGTCAATAAACTGTTCCATATATGCTAGGCGTAATGTTTTTTCTACTTCTGATAAAACCTTAGCTCTATGCTCTTTTATTTCGGGTGCCACTTGTGCTCTCATTTTAGCAGCTGGCGTTCCTTCTCTAGGTGAAAATGGGAAAATATGAATTTGTGCAAGATGAACATCTTTTACAAATTCAACTGTTTCTAAAAATTCCTCTTCAGTTTCTCCCGGGAAGCCAACAATAACATCTGTTGTAATAGCTACATCTGGCCAAAGAGTACGTAATCTCTCTACACTAGCTTTATATTCTACTGCTGTGTATTTGCGATTCATACGTTTTAAAATCGTTTCGCTACCGCTTTGAAGAGATAAATGGAAATGATGGCAAACCTTTGGCATTTCCTTTAATGCATAGATAAACTCATCTGTAATAGCTACAGGTTCAATAGAACTCATTCGGATACGTTCAACACCTTCTATTTCATGTACACGCTTTAGTAGTTGAATTAAATCAGTATTACCTAAATCTTTCCCATAAGCAAGCACATGTATTCCTGTCAAAATAATTTCTTTAAAGCCAAGTCCGACTAGCTTGGTTACTTCTTCAACAACCTGCTCTTCTTTTCTACTTCTTATTTTACCACGTGTATAAGGAATAATACAATAACTACAATAATTATTACAGCCTTCTTGAACTTTAACATAAACACGCGTACGTTCTCCCATATCTGAAATGTGAAGTTCTTCAAATTCACCTACATCCATAATATTTGAAACCGTATTAATGGTTTGTCTTTTTTCCTTTTCAAAGTTGTCTACCAAATCTACGATTTCATTTCGTTTATTGGTTCCAACAATAATATCTATTTCTTCTACCTGGTCTTTTATTTTATCCGCAGCAATCTGAGCATAGCATCCCATAGCTACTAAAATACTGTCTGAGTTAATTTTCTTTGTCTTCCTTAACATTTGTCTACATTTTCTATCACTTAAATGAGTAACTGTACAAGTGTTGACCACATAGACATCTGCGTATTCGTTAAAATCTACAACTTCATAGCCTTGCTCTTTGAATTTTTCTAGCACGGCTTCTGTGTCATATTGATTTACTTTACAACCTAATGTATAGAACGCTACTTTTCTCAAATTCTCACCTCTTTTTATTGACATTCTTTGTTCCAAAATATATGATACAAGTAGCTTAAGAAATAGAAATCAAGCTACTTATTCTACAACTTATGGGGGTAATTATGAAATCTGTGTATATTTCTCTTAATTCAATTGAAAAAGTTAAACAATTTGTCAATCTCATTAATGCTTATGATAGCGATTTCGATCTCTCTTCTGGTCGTTATATTATTGATGCTAAATCTATTATGGGTATTTTTAGTTTAGATCTCAGTAAAGCATTAAGACTTGACATATATAATGATAGTTGTGCAGATGATTTAATCACAGCACTTAAACCTTTTATAACTGAACCAAACTAAATATGATAAAAAGTCCATTTTAATAAAATGGACTTTTTATTTTATCTAACAATGAATAATTTCCATTTCCTCTATGGCTTTAGCCATCATTTCTTCAATAATATCATCTAATAAAGCTTCTGAACGCTCAATATACTCTAATTTTGGCTTTGTTTCAGGATGCTTTGCCACAAAAATTGTACAACAATCTTCATAAGGTAAAATAGACGTTTCAAATGTATCTATTTTTTTTGCAATTTGAACGATTTCTTCCTTATCAAAACCTATAAGTGGACGAAAAACAGGCATAGTTGCTGCATCATCTGTTACAACTAAACTCTGCATCGTTTGGCTTGCTACTTGTCCAATACTTTCACCTGTAATAAGTCCCATACTTCCATTTTTCTTAGCAATAGCTTCTGTAATATACATCATGATACGTCTCATAATAAGTGTTAATTGTTCATGTGGACATCTTTCATATATTTTAAGTTGAATATCTGTAAAATTAATAATATGAAGTTTCATATTTCCTGTATAAATAGCCACCTTTTTAGCTAGGTCCACTACTTTTTCTTTAGCACGATCACTTGTATAAGGTGGTGCATGGAAGTAAACAGCATCTACTTCTACCCCACGTTTAGCAATCATCCAACCAGCTACCGGGCTATCAATACCACCCGAAAGTAATAAGGTTGCTTTACCATTGGTACCATATGGCATTCCACCGGCACCTTTGTGTGTCTTAGCATAAACATAAGTGTGATTTCTAAGCTCAACCATTAAAGTTACGTCTGGATGACGTACATCTACTTTCGCTTTGTCACCTAGCTTATCTAATAAATAACCACCTATCTCAGCGCTTATTTCCATAGAATTCATAGGAAAACGCTTATCAGCACGTTTTGTTTCTACTTTAAAAGTAATTGGACCGTCTGCACATTCTTGTTGCATTTGCATTAAAGCAAGATGTTTAATAGCTTCAAAAGAAACCTCCTCTTCCTTTAGCCCATACGCAATACCGATAATACCAAATATACGGCTTAAACGATCAAGTACTTGTTCTACTTCTATTTGTGCATCATCAACAGGTTCTACCATGATACGTCCTTGCTCTTTAGAAACAACAAATTCTCCTATTGTTTTAAGATTTTTTTTGATGTTAGCAACAAGCTTGTTTTCAAATAAGTGTCTATTTTTACCTTTTATAGCGAGTTCGCCGTATTTAATTAAAAATACATTTTTCACTTTTTTCTTCCTCCTGGTGTATATCTTCTTAATAGCGTAACTTGTGATTGAATAATCTCTATTACTTCATTTATATCTTCTAGAGATGTATCATGTGCAAAAGAAAAACGAATAGCATTATCTAAGCAGTCATTAGGAAGACCAATAGCTACTAAGACACCATCTTTAACTTTTTTATGACTACTACATGCAGAACCTGATGAAACAAAAATTCCTTCTTGTTCTAATGCATGTAAAAGCACTTCAGCACGCACATCCTTAAAACCAATATTTAAAATATAAGGTGCTCCTTCAGCTAACCCTGGACCATTAATCCATATGTCTGGTAAATGATTTAGTAAACCATTTGCCAATGTTGCTTTACAATTAGCCATATGGCTTAAAATAGCTTCTTGTTCTTTAAATACATACTTAGCTGCACTTAAGGTACCAGCTACACCTGGAATATTTTCTGTCCCTGATCTGAAATTCTTCTGTTGGCCACCACCCCAAAAGAGCTGCTTCATTTTTGCTTGCTTGCTTTTATACAATAAACCAATACCACGTGGCCCATAAAATTTATGAGCACTCATAGATAAAAAATCTATTTTTGATTTCTTGACATGTATTGGTAGTTTACCAAAAGATTGCACCGCATCTACATGAAAAAGTGTGTCAGGATTTTTGGATTTAACTACTTTTCCTATTTCAGTAATGGGTTGAATCGTTCCTATTTCATTATTCACATGCATGATACTCACTAAAATAGTTTCCTCATCAACCGCATTTTCTAAAGCTTTTAAATCCACATAACCTTCTGCATTAACACCAATAATTACTATTTCGAAACCTTGGGTTTCTAGATATTTAAATACTTCACTTACAGATGGATGTTCTATAGTAGTTGTAATAATTTTTTTGCCTTGTCTTCTGTAAGCTAGGCTAGCACCTATAATGGCCATATTATTACTTTCTGTTCCACCTGAAGTATATAGAATTTCCTCTGGTACGCAGCCCAGTACCTTTGCAAAAAATTGACTTGCTTCTTTAAGTATATTTTCTGCTTCCATCCCCTTTTTATGCAAAGAAGATGGATTACCATAATACGCTAACATGGTTTCTTTAACAACTTCTGCTACACATTCTAGAGGTTTTGTAGTAGCAGCATTATCTAGATAAATCTCTCGTTTCATTTTTAATCTCCCGTTTCGCCACATAAAAAATGAGGGTATCCCCCCATTTTATCTGTTCATTACATTATAAATTGCTTGTAATACACGTGTTTTTTCAAAGGGTTTGACAATAAAGTCTTTTGCACCTTTTTTTATTGCTTCCACTACTTTTGAATGCTGTCCCATAGCTGAACACATAATAATCTTGGTGTTTGGACTTACTTCTAAAATTCTATCTATTGCTTGTATACCATCCATCTCAGGCATAGTGATATCTAAGGTTACAATGTCTGGTTGAAGCTGCTGTGCCATTTCAATAGCTTGAAGTCCATTCCCTGCCTCTCCAACAACAGTAAAGTTAGCATCTGTTAACATTTTTTTAAGGACAGTTCTCATAAATATTGCATCATCAACAACTAAAAACCTTACATCTTCCATTGCTAAATCTCTCCCATCTCATACATGATGTTGGCTAAAGTTACAAGTCCAGCTGTCTCACTTCTTAAAATACGCTTACCTAATGTGATCGGACTTATTTGAAAAGTACTTGCTAAAAGTACTTCTTCATCTGTAAAGCCTCCTTCTGGTCCAATGAATATACCTATTGATTTGGCTTTACAGTTTTTTAAATAAGTCTTAATATGATAGGCATGTTCATTCTCAAAAGGAATACAAGACACCTCTAATTGTTGTTTAGCATAGGTAAGTGCTTCTTTAAATGTCATCGGCCACAAAACTTCTGGCACAATACCTCTTTTGCTTTGTTTTGCTGCACTTTCTGCTATTTTTTGCCAACGTTCACACTTACTTTTTGTTTTTTTATCCGATTCAAGTTTTACAATACAACGTTCTGTTATGATAGGAATAATGACTGTCACACCAATTTCAATTGCTTTTTGAATCACAAACTCCATCTTTTCCCCTTTTATGAGAGATTGAAATAAAACGGTTTGTACAGCAGGTTCTGTTGTCTCTTCTAGTTCACCTATAATATCAGCCGTTACTAAATCTGTATCAATTAACTTTATTATACACTTATAGTCCTTGCCTTGTCTATTGTTAATTAAAATTTCTTTGCCTACAGGTAGACGTAAGACATTTTTAATATGATTAACATCCGTTCCTTTTATGTGGATTTCATTTTCAAACACATCTTCTGAATTTACAAAAAATTTCGCCATAATTCACCCTTCTCGTTTAAAAATCAGCCATAATGGCTACCCAATCATTTTTCTCTGTCATATGTTTTACCGTAAATCCGACACTCTTCAAATGTTCTTTCACTTCCTCACTGCGATCACCAATAATACCTGAAGCAATGAGTGTTCCTCCTGGTTTGAGGAAGTCCTTTAAAAGTTCCTTCATGCCAATAATGACGTCTGCCACAATATTGGCTACTACTACGTCATAACAACCTTGTCCAATGATCTTAACTAATGCTTCATCTGCTATAACATTGCCACAATGAAGTGCGAATTGGCCTTGTTTCATACCATTTTGTATAAAATTATCTTTTGCAATATCGACTGAATTTTGATCAATATCTACTGCTGTTACATGTTGTGCACCTAATAAAAGTGTTGCAATCGATAAAATACCACTGCCGCATCCCATATCAAGTACTTTGGCATCTGGCTTAATGATTTGTTCTAATTGTTCAATACAAAGTTGAGTCGTATAATGTTGACCGGTTCCAAAAGATGAATTAGGATCTATTTCTAAAATCATTCGGTTTGTATTTTCATTATAACTTTCCCAAGTAGGTTTAATAACAAATTTCTCCCCTACTTCAAAAGGTTTAAAATACTTTTTCCAATTATTTGCCCAGTCTTCTTCGTTAACGTTACCTAGACTCATTTCTAATGAGCCGTAGTCTGCTCCTTCAGATGAATCTTTCATACGTTCTAACGTCTTTTTAATTTCCTTAAAAGTTTCTTGTCCTTGCATATTCTCTGCTAAATAGAATTTGATATTAGTCGGACAATCTTTAAGTTTTTCTACATCTTCATCCATGTAATCCCAAGTTTTACCTTGATAAGTTAAAAATTCATCAAAATCATCAGGATCTTGAATCACAAATCCCGTAACGCCCAGTTGTAATAATATACCTGTTATTGTTTCTAATCCTTGTTTGGATGTATCTATAGTTACTTCTAACCAATTCATTATTTCATCTCCATCTATCTGTAATAGTTCATATTATAAGTGAAAGTATTTTATAATTCAAGCTATGTCCATTTTTACCCTCCTTCATACTATTTTCCACATAAATTGGATGTATGATTCGCCTTATTATTTGTAACATTAACATAAAGGAGGTGTTTTTATGACTAATGGTAACTTCATTAATTATGTTTTTATTTATGGACAAGTTATTTTGCAACTTATCATGTATATTGCTATTATTTATTTGATTTGCTGGCCATTACGAGATGTCCTTTATGCTATAAGAGACTATCTCAAATCACATGAATCTTTTTCAAAACAGGAAATAGAACACACTTCTAAAGAAGCTTAGCCGTCCTTTCCTTATGCATAAGAATAAAAGGCTATACCTTTGAAGATTATCCAAGTGTATAGCCTTTTGCTTTTACTTCTTATCTTTACATTATTTATTTTTTTAAAAATGTGTTGCCAACCTTTTTTAGATTCTTCTGCCTGCTCGCCTGCTTCCGGTTCAAATTCTCTTAGGATGCTTTTTTGCTTTTCAGTCAGATTCTTTGGTACTACAATATAAACTTCTACATATTGGTCACCACGCTGTTTGCTATTACGTAAGCTTGGTATACCTTTGCCTTGTAGTCTAAATTTAGAAGAAGTTTGTGTACCTGGTTGAATGGTAAATTTCACATTACCATCTAAAGTTGGAATAGAAAGCTCTGCTCCTAAAGCTGCTTGAGTAAAGCTAATTGGCATACGCATATAAACATCTTGGCCATGACGTTCAAATACTTGATGTGATTTGACTGAAACTGTTACAAGTAAGTCACCTGCTGGTGCTCCTGGATCTCCCACTTCACCCTTGCCAGATACACGTAACGTCTGACCATGGTCAATACCTGCTGGAATAGATACAGTTACTTTTTTAACGGTTCTTACTTTACCATGCCCATGACAAGTCGTACATTTTTCTTTAATGACTTTACCTTCGCCTTGGCAAACATCACAAACCTGTTCTGTTTGCATCATACCCATAATCGTACGTTGTGTCACTACAACACGTCCTGTACCACCACATTTTGTACATGTAGATGTAGATGTTCCAGGTTTAGCTTTAGTGCCATTACATGTACCACATATTTCCGAAGTATTAATAGAAAGCTCTTTTTCACATCCAAAAGCTGCTTCCTCAAAACTAATTTGAATGGTCTGTCTAATATCAGCACCTGGTCTTGGTCCTCTTGGACGTCTACGACTACCAGTACCACCAAAGCCACCACCAAACATACCATTTAAAATGTCCCCAAGATCAATATCACCATCAAAGCCACCAAAACCGCCAAAACCACCGAAGCCTCCTGCACCAGCACCTCCAGCACCTTGTTCAAAGGCTGCATGACCATAGCGATCATAAGCTGCTTTTTTATCAGAATCACTTAAAACCTCATAAGCTTCTGTTATTTCTTTAAACTTAGCTTCTGCTTCTTTATTATCCGGATTAGCATCTGGATGATATTTTTTTGCTAATTTACGATAAGCTTTTTTTATTTCTGCGTCCTGAGCCGATTTATTTATGCCGAGGACTTCATAATAATCTCTTTTATCCACGCTTTTCACCACCACTACTCAAATTTATTATCTCATTTATTTGTCCTTATAAGTGAACACAGAAACAGTCAAAGAGACGTACTCTTTGACCGTTTCATACTCTATCTTATTCTTCTTTGAAATCAGCGTCAATGACATCGTCATCTTTTGCACTGCCACCAGCTGCTGCATTTGGATCTTGAGCGCCCATATCTGGTGCTGCTTGACTATATAATTTTTCAGAGATTCCATAGAATACTGTTGTTAACTCTTCTTTAGCTGCTTTAAGTTCAGCAACTTGTTCATCAGTCATAGCACCGATAACAGCTTTTTCATTAAGTTCTTTTAATTTTGTAAGTGCTGCATCCACTTTAGCTTTATCATCAGCTTCTAATTTATCTTCCATGTCTTTAAGCATTTTTTCTGTTTGGAATACCATACTGTCTGCTTCATTTTTAACATCGATAGCTTCTTTACGTTTTTTATCTTCAGCTGCAAATTGTTCTGCTTCTTTAACAGCTTTTTCAATTTCATCATCACTAAGATTTGTGCTAGCCGTGATTGTAATGTGTTGTTCTTTACCTGTTCCAAGGTCTTTGGCAGATACTTTAACAATACCATTAGCATCAATATCAAATGTTACTTCAATTTGTGGTACCCCACGTGGAGCTGGCATAATACCATCTAATTTAAAGTTACCAAGCGTTTTATTGTCATTAGCCATTGGTCTTTCACCTTGAACTACATGAATATCAACGGCTGGTTGATTATCTGCTGCTGTTGAGAATACTTGTGATTTCTTAGTTGGGATAGTTGTATTTCTAGGAATAACTGTTGTAGCTACACCACCCATTGTTTCAATACCAAGTGAAAGAGGTGTTACGTCAAGAAGAAGAATATCTCCTGAACCAGCTTCACCAGAAAGTTTACCGCCTTGAATAGCTGCTCCTACAGCAACACATTCATCTGGGTTAATACCTTTGAATGGGTCTTTTCCTGTAATACGTTTTACAGCATCTTGAACAGCTGGAATACGTGTAGAACCACCAACTAATAATACTTTATCAAGTTCTGAAGCATTAAGACCTGCATCGCTAAGTGCTGTTCTAACTGGTCCCATTGTTCTTTCTACTAAATCTTGTGTTAATTCGTCGAATTTAGCACGTGTAATGGTTACATCTAAACTCTTTCCTTCACTGCAGATAAATGGAATAAGTACATTGGCACTTGTTTTTTGTGAAAGTTCTTTTTTAGCTGTTTCAGCAGCTTCTTTTAAACGTTGCATTGCTACTTTATCTGCTGAAAGGTCAATGCCTTCTTGTTTTTTGAATTCTGATACTAAATAATCAATTACTTTTTGGTCAAAATCATCTCCACCAAGGTTATTATCACCGCTTGTTGCAAGTACTTCAATGACACCATCACCGATATCAATAACAGATACGTCGAATGTACCACCACCAAGGTCGTATACCATGATTTTTTGTTCATGTTCATTATCAAGACCATAAGCTAAAGCAGCAGCTGTTGGTTCATTAATAATACGTTTTACATCAAGACCTGCGATACGTCCAGCATCTTTAGTTGCTTGTCTTTGGCTATCTGTGAAGTAAGCTGGTACAGTAATGACTGCTTCTGTTACACTTTCACCAAGGTGAGCTTCTGCATCAGCTTTTAATTTTTGAAGAATGATTGCTGAGATTTCTTGTGGTGAGAATTTTTTGTCATCAATATTTACTTTGTAGTCTGTTCCCATGTGACGCTTAATAGAGATTACTGTTCTCTCATGATTTGTAACAGCTTGACGCTTTGCCACATCCCCTACAAGTCTTTCACCAGTTTTACTAAAACCAACAACAGATGGTGTTGTTCTATTACCATCAGCATTAACGATGACAACTGGTTTTCCACCTTCCATAACAGATACACAAGAGTTTGTTGTTCCTAAGTCAATTCCTATAATTTTACCCATGATTATTTTCCTCCTACTAAACTAATATTAATTTGCTACTTGGACTAAACTATGTCTAATCACTTTTTCTTTATATAAATAACCTTTTTGAAGTTCTTTAACAATGATATTTTCTCCATAAGCTTCATCATCTATGTGCATAATCGCATTGTGAAGATTTGGGTCAAATTCTTTGCCTTCTGCTTCAATTGATGTTACATGCAACTTTTCAAGCATACTCATTAACTGTTTATAAATCATTTCCACCCCTGTATAGAAGTTTTTATCTTCACTTTCTACTTGAAGGGCACGTTCAAAGTTGTCAATAACAGGTAATAACTCAGCTACTGTATTACTTACTGCAAAATCATAGCTATCAGATTTTTCTTTTTCACTACGTTTTCTGTAGTTATCAAACTCCGCCATTAAACGTTGTAAGCGTTCAAGATATTCTGCTGATTTATCTGATTCTTCTTTTGTTTCTTCAGGCGTTTCTTCTACAACCTCAGCTTCAGTCTCTTTAGGATCTTCTACTTCAGCAGATGTACTTTCTTCTACTTCTGACACTTGATCAGCCTCTAGTACTTCATCAACTTTTTTATTTTCCTCCATGATTTCACCCTTTCACGTTAAGAGTCGTTCATTTCTCTTAACATATTCGTTATATGATGAGAGACGTATTCAAGTACTGAAACGACTTGACCATAATCCATACGTGTTGGACCAATAATACCTATGTTACCAATGGTATGTTCCCCTATACTGTAACTTGTTGTTACAACACTACAATCTTTCATTGGAGTTAGTATATTTTCTTCTCCAATACGGATTGTAATGGTGTTAGGTGGTGTATGATCTAACACTTGTAATAAATATGGCTTTTCTTCCAATACTTTAAATAATTCTCTTGCTTTTTCTTTGTTATTGAATTCCTCAAAGTCAAGAATATTATTGGCACCACGTATATAAATATCTGGCATATCTTCTTGATGCAAGGTTTTATCAATAGCCTCTAATACACTTCCTGCAATGGTACCGTATTCCTTCATTTTTTCTTCAATAGATACTCGTATTTTATCTAAGCTAATTTGACTCAGTGTGCTTCCTTTTATGCTTTCATTTAAAATGTGTGTTAAAGCATTACATATATTAAAATCAATAGCTTTAGGTGTAGGGATAATGTGATTTTTCACACTATTCGTATCTGTCACAATCACACATGCTACAGAGTGCTCATCTATTGGAACAAGTTGAAGGTGCTTAATACGTACCTGAGTAATAGAAGGTGTACTAGCAATGGTTGCACAATTAGTGAGCATTGCAATAAGCTTAGCAGTTTCTTCCACTAGTGTATCAATACGATTAACTCTATCCTTAATCATCTTTAAAATGATTTCTTCTATTTCTGGTTCAATGTGTGTACGTTGCATCATACCATCTACATAAAGGCGATATCCTTTATCAGAAGGAATTCTTCCAGCAGAAGTGTGTGGCTGCACAATGAGACCGAGTTCTTCTAGGTCTGCCATTTCATTACGAATGGTAGCAGAACTAACGCCTAAATCGTACTTCTTAGAAATAGTTCTAGAACCAACAGGATCTCCTGTTTCTATATAATCACGAATGATTGCTTCAAGTATTTTCAGCTTACGTCCGTCTATATCCATCCTATCACTTCCTTCTTGTTGTTAGCACTCACCATTAACGAGTGCTAACTATAAAATAAAGATATCACTAAAATTTTCAGTTGTCAATATCCTATCTAAAGAATTTTGTATTTATAAAAAAGAAGCAAAAACCTCATTACAAACATCTAAACCATAAGGTGATAAATAGATTCTTTCTTTATCTTTTACAAGTACATTATATTTTATCCATTTGGTTAATTGTTCGTTATAAACTTGCCACACACTTTCTCCAAAACGTTTCTCAAATGCTAATGTATCAATGCCTTGAAGTAAACGAAGCCCCAAAAACATGTATTCTTGCATTGCCATTTCTTTAGTAAGTTTCTCTTCTTCTTTCCTTAGTAAAGAAAGATTACCTGCTGCCGATAAATACGCTTCCATATTTGTTTCATTATAATATCTAGCATGATTCATCAATGAATGTGCTCCCAGGCCTATTCCTATATACGGTTCTAATTGCCAATAGATTGCATTATGCTTACAACTCTTATCTGGCTTTGACCAATTTGAAATTTCATATTGAATATAGCCCTTATCATTTAAATAACGTTGCGCTGTATGATACATTCGGCGATCCAACTCATCCGATGCTACTTCTAATTTGCCTTCTTCATAAAGCTTATAAAAAGTTGTGCCTTCTTCTATAATCAGCGCGTAAACAGATAAGTGGTCTATATCATAAGCCGTAACTGTATTTAAAGTCTCAAGAAAGGCCTCTTCTGTTTGTCCTGGAAGTGCAAACATTAAGTCTGTATTAATTTCCCATGAAGTATGTTGCTTAATAAGCCCTATACTTTCTTCCCAATCCTTAAAGGTATGAATTCTTCCGATTTTTCTTAGTAAGTCATCATGAGTAGACTGTAAACCTAAGCTTATTCTAGTAATAGGATACTTTCTTAGAACCTGAAGCTTCTCTATATCTATTGTCCCTGGATTAGCTTCAATGGTCCATTCAGCATCAGGTTCTATATTAAAACATGACACAACAGCTTTTAATAATTTGTCCAATAAAAGGGGTGGTAGTACTGTTGGAGTACCACCACCTATGAAAATGGACTTTATAGTTGTGCCACTTACTAGATCTTTTTTAGTTTGTTCCATTTCCTGAATCAGTGCATCCACGTAAGCTTCTTGCTTTTCATGTCTTTTAAAAGATAGGAAATCACAATAATAGCACTTAGATGCACAAAAAGGAATATGGATATAAAGACCAATTGGCATAATCTATTCCTCTATTCATCTAATTTAAGTACGCTCATGAAGGCCTCTTGTGGTACTTCTACGTTACCTACTTGACGCATACGTTTTTTACCTTCTTTTTGTTTTTCTAATAATTTACGCTTACGTGAAATATCACCACCATAGCATTTTGCAAGAACGTCCTTACGCATAGCACTGATTGTTTCTCTAGCAATGACTTTATTACCGATAGCTGCTTGAATTGGAATTTCAAATAAGTGTTTTGGAATTTCTTTCTTGAGCTTCTCAACGATTTTTCTTCCTTTATGAACTGCATTTGTTTCGTGAACAATTAAAGAAAGAGCATCTACAATTTCTTTGTTAACTAAGATATCTAATTTAACTAATTTAGATTCTTGGTAACCTTTCATTTCATAGTCAAAAGAAGCATAACCTCTTGTTCTTGATTTAAGCGCATCAAAGAAATCATAAATAATCTCATTAAGAGGCAAATCGTAATTGAGCACCGCACGTGTGGCCTCTAAATATTCCATTCCGAAGTAGATTCCCCTTCGCTCTTGGCAAAGTTCCATAACAGCTCCCACATATTCTGTTGGTACAATAATTTTAGCATTAACCATTGGTTCTTCCATATATTTAATGTAAGATGGATCTGGTAGATTAGCTGGATTAGAGAGTTCAATGACCTCTCCATTAGTCTGATGTACTTTATAAATAACATTTGGTGCTGTTGTTACAAGGTCTAAATTGTATTCACGTTCTAAACGTTCTTGGATAATTTCCATATGAAGTAGTCCCAAGAAACCACATCTAAATCCAAAGCCTAAAGCAATAGAGGTCTCAGGTTCAAATACAAGGGCTGCGTCATTAAGCTGAAGCTTTTCTAAGCTATCACGAAGGTCGCCATATTTTGCACCATCTGCTGGGTAAAGACCACAGTACACCATTGGATTAGCTTTTTTATAACCAGGTAAAGGAGCATCAGCTGGATTAGTGGCATCTGTTACTGTATCTCCTACATGCGTATCTTTTACATTTTTAATACTTGCTGTAAAGTAACCTACTTCTCCTGGAATTAAGCCTTCTTCACTTGGCCTAAATTGTCCGGCACCAAAAGTTCCTACTTCTACCACATCAAATTCAGTCTTGGAAGCCATCATACGTACACGCATACCTTGCTTAAGTGTTCCTTCTTTAATTCTGCAAAATACAATGACTCCTTTATAAGGATCATATAATGAGTCAAAAATTAACGCTTTAAGTGGTGCATCCATATCACCTGTTGGTGCTGGGATATGAGTCACTATTTGTTCTAATACATCTTCCACATTAAGTCCTGTCTTAGCTGAAATGAGTGGTGCATGACTAGCATCTAACCCAATAATGTCTTCTATTTCTTCTTTGACACGCTCTGGGTCAGCACTTGGTAAATCGATTTTATTAATAACCGGCATAATTTCTAAATCATGCTCTAAGGCTAAATAAACATTAGCAAGTGTTTGTGCTTCAATACCCTGTGCTGCATCTACAACTAACACAGCACCTTCACAAGCTGCCAGGCTTCTAGATACCTCATAGTTAAAATCAACGTGGCCTGGAGTATCAATTAAATTAAATACATACTCTTCCCCATCTTTTGCTTTATATACCAACCTTACCGCTTGTGATTTAATGGTAATCCCACGTTCTCTTTCTAAATCCATATTGTCTAGAACTTGTTCTTGCATTTCGCGTGCTGTAAGTGTACCCGTCATTTGAATAATACGGTCCGCAAGTGTACTCTTACCATGATCAATATGGGCAATGATAGAGAAATTTCTTATTTTCGATTGTTTTGAAAGAGACATTTTGCCCCTCCTTATTTCTTTTGTCTATTCTTTTCGTTTCATTATAGCATAGCCCTTCTTTTTGTATCAATCTTTTTGTTTCATTAGCTTTTTCCTAGAACTTTAGCTAAAATTTGTGCCATAGGTTCCACAGCATTAAGAGCTTCTTCTCCTGTATTAGTTTGTGCCCCCCATTCCATTAAAAGAGACTGAGGTTTCATATGAGTACTATAACGCCATTCATCACAGAAAATTTTTCTCGAAAAACCTGGATAATATTCATTGGCAGTTAAAAGTGTTTGAAGGGCAAAAGCTAAATTATCACCTAGATATGGATTGGGTAAATCCACTTTATTTACAACTTGGCCTGACACATTACGATTGCGACATAGAGGGGCTACCAACATCACCTTAGCTGTTTGTTTACCATTAATATCTGTCACTAAATGGACTTTGTCATCTACCCCATCACGGTGTAAATCAATGGCTACAGATATAGAAAGGTTTTCTTCGATTACTTGCTTAATCTTTGCCTCCATTCGTTCATATTCTCCACCTGTAGGAAACTTTCCTTTATTACTTTCCTCATAAAAAGAGTCCTCTATATGTAATACAGAAATATCATATTCATCTTCTAATTCTTTTTTTAATGCCTCTGCCACCTCTATAACAGTTAGTCCACCCATATAATCTTCTCTAGAATGTGTATGGAAAATAAGAACTTGAGGTCCTTTTATAGATTCATTTAAACGTATAGGTTGCTGAGCAAGCTTAGAAAAGTCCCATTCCTTTATCATATCTACTCCAAATTCCATTTCTGCTGAAGCAGTCATATAACGATTAAATACATATTGTGGATCTTTAAGAGCTTCAATTGAAACTTTCTCCTGTACTTGAGAAGTTCTATCATTTTGTGTTTCTTTTACTTGCTCATTAGTTTGTGATATTTTTTGATTTTTCAAATCATCGGGTGTGAAATAACCCACTATTTCATTGTAAGAGGCTTTAAATCCTTCATTTTCTTCTATATAAGGAATAGCATTAGCAAGCAAACTTAAAGGTTCTCCAATTATAACACCAGAAAATAAATAGCCATATTGTTTAAAGAATATGGTTTTATATGTTGAAGAAGATTTAGGTAATGCCTCAGAAAAAAAAAGCTCTCCGACTGGATATCCTTTAAGCTGCAAGCTATATATATTAATCATCAATGAACTAATAATACCTATATAAAGAATCATTTTTTTATAGCCGTTTAGTCGAAAATTAATCTCATAGTGCTTTATAATCTTTTCAAGTTTTAACACATATATCCCCCCTACACCATTCTTTATTATTGTATAGGCTTGTATATTATTTTATGACTAATAAGTATATTTATTAATATCTTTTAATGTCATGCCAGGATGAACTGCTAGGTTAATACCATTAGCTACAATGCTTGATAAATATTCCATCACCTCATCTATTTCTTTTGGTGTCACAAATAAATCACTTATTTCAGGATAAATACTTTCTTTTATTAATTGATAATGTTCCTCTGCTGTTAAGTCTTTTAATACATCATAAAAAGGTGAATGTTCAGCTTGCTTTAGCATATGCGAAATAAGATCATTTAAAGCATCGGAAACTAAAGTCACTGTATCTACTACAGTAGGTACACCTACAGCAATTACTTTGCATCCAATAGTAGCTTCATTAAGTTCCTTACGCTTATTACCTACTCCTGCACCAGGAGAAATACCTGTGTTTGTAATCTGAATCGTCGTATTAATGCGTGTTGCACTTCTAGCAGCTAAAGCATCAATGGCAATAATACAATCCGGTTTAACATTGTCTGCTACACCACGTATAACTTCTGCTGTTTCAATACCAGTTAGTCCCATAACACTAGGTGCAAAACTACTTAAATAACATACACCTTCATCTAGAAGCTCTGGTTCTTTAAGTGCCATGTGTCTGGTTACAAATACTTGATTAGCTACTTTGGGACCTAATGTATCAGGCGTAGCAAAACGATTACCTAATCCAATAACTAATATATTTAATGGGTCTTGTTTTTTTTCTGGCAAAAGGGATTTAATAGCTTCTGCCAGCACACTAATTATTTTTTCATGAAGCTCTGGATTATTTTGCTTTAAGCCATTTGATTCAATAGTAATATAATCCCCTATAGGTTTCCCCATATTTTTTTCGCCTTCTGTATTTAATATACGTACCTTTGTTACAGCTAAGGCTCCTTCTTCCAAGGCTTTTTGTTTAACTTCTACCCCAGGTATTTCATAAGAATCATCCCTATCTAACTTAAGGGCATTACTAATTTCAATTGCCAAATCTGTTCTTGGCGAGAAATTTCCTACTTTTTCATATCCATCCATAAATTCACTTCCTTTTTTTCGGCCTTGCCTTTACTCTGTTTAAAAGATTGATTATAATGTTTAATAGCAAGTATCTTACGTACATTAGGTAGTTTGACCATTATTTTTATGGGTATACATTGACTTTGTCCGGTATTTATACTATAATGAGTCCTGTTAAAACCGTTCATAGTTCCCCAAACCGTGTCCAAGAATATGAATGGAGGTGCCATCAAATGGCAAATATTAAATCAGCAAAAAAACGTATCTTAGTTATCGCAACAAAAACTGCACGTAACCGTGCAATTAAATCAGCAGTTAAAACTCAAATCAAAAAAGTTAGATTTGCAGTAGAAGCTAATGATCAAGCTGCAGCAAAAGTAGCTTTAGTAAATGCAGTTAAAGCAATTGATAAAGCAACAGCAAAAGGAATCTTCCACAAAAACGCTGCTGCTCGTAAAAAATCTTCTTTAACACGTTTAGTAAATACACTTGCTTAATAAGATGCAAAAATAAAAAGACCTCTTTCGAGGTCTTTTTATTTTATCCGTTTAAACAATTCATAATAAGCATCTCTACACATTTACTACTTTCCATCTTACCTGTTTTAATGGCTTCATCAGTATTTAAACATGCTTCTAAAATATCTTCTAGCTGTTTAAACTGGTAGTGTTGTACCTGCTCACTCATTTCTTTCACCACAAAAAAGGGAAGTTTTGTTTCAGCAGAGATTTCTTTGAGTGGACTTCTATTAGCCAATAAATATTTAACTTGGTACATCATGCGAAACTGCCTTGCAATAAGCACTAAGATACCAATAGGGGATTCCTTACTTTGTATCATGCGGCTATAAATCTCGAGTGCCTCATTGCCCTCATGGTTTACTATTTTTTTTACCATTTCAAATACACGTGTTTCTAATGAGAAAATACATATTTCATTAATAGCTTCTTTCGTTATAACCCCATCTTGAACATAACTGATAAGTTTTTCCCATTCTCCCAATAGATAAGCCATATCTTGTGGCATTTTTTGTATAAAATAACGAAGAGTCATTTCATCACTACTAAGTCGTTTTTCTTTACAAGTATTTTTTAAAAATTGATAAACAGCCTCCTCACCAGGAAAATGAAATTCTACAATTTGTGCTTTTGCTTTTATGGTTTTATAAAGCTTATTTCTTTTATCTACTTCTTTTTCATCTATTAATAAAACCACATAATCTGGTATATGAGCCACTAAAGTCTCAAACTTTTCCGTTTCTTCTTTTTTACCCGTTTTAAATAGTCCAGTTTCTTTGAGCAAAATAAGCTTTTGCTCAGCAAAAAAAGGTAGGGTATCTACAGCATCTTGAACTTGACTTACTATGACTTCTTTATCTTGTGCTTCATAAAAATTCATCATTTCATTGCCACTTGCAATAACTTCCTTCTTGACCTTTTCAATATATTGTCCTTTTGACCAACTATCTTCCCCTAGCAGTAAATAACATCCCTGCATCATGCTCTAAATCCTCTCTTTGTTTGTTTATTTTCATCTTATAGCCATTTGTCTCAATCCAAACAGCTCCTGTTTCATTTGTTTGGCTATACGTAATATGATTCTCAGTTAATAAATCAGTAACCTCTTTATGAGGATGTCCATAACGATTCTGCCTGCCACAACTTATCATAGCATATACAGGATTAACTTTCAAAAGAAGTTCTTTTGAGGTACCTGTTCTTGAACCGTGATGACTTATTTTCAAGATACTAATAGGATTTAACTGACTATAAATCCATGACTCGGAATCTTTAGATTTGTCGCCTGTAAATAAAGCTGAAAAAGCCTTATATTGTAACATACACACAAGAGAATTATCATTAGCTATTTCTTTTGGAGTTGTAAAGTTAGGTGCTAATGCTGTTAGTTTTAAATCTCCTAAAATAAGTTGATCTCCTCTCCCCATAGCTAGTATAGGAATCTGTTTTTTCCTACATTGTTCTTTAAATCGCACTAAGTTTTCAGATTCATCTGCTTTAGATATGCAAACCTGCTTAACACCAATAGTTCCTGATATAAGTTCTATTAACCCGCCTATATGATCCTCATCTGAATGAGATAAAATCATCATATCAATTTGGGTCTTACCTTTATATTTTAAATAACGTTCTATAACACCTCCTTTTCCAGTCTTACCGCCATCAATAACAATCACTTGTCCTTTTGGTGTAATAATAACAGAGCCATCTCCTTGACCTACATACAAAAAAGCAACATTCAATTCTTTTGGAATTACTTTAATACCTACTATTAGAGAAAGAGTTAATAAACAACTACAGGCATATAATTTTATTTTATTGCCAATCCCCCATACTCCATAAAGAAATAAACCTATAACTATTATATAAAGCAAGAGTTCTATACCACTAGGTCTACCTACACAAATGGTACTTAAAGGAACTGATAACACCAAACGAACCATAAAACTTATAACTTGTAATAATAAACTGATTACAGATGCTAGCAAATATCCTAAGGGCCAATCAAACAATCCCATCAATAAACATCCCCAACCACCAATCATTATCAATGAAAATAGAGGAATAACTATAAAATTAAGCAAGCTACTTAAAAAGGGAACTTGATAAAAATGATAGGTTAATGGAAGTGACAAGATAAGCTGAATAGGTAACCATGGCAATAACCATTTGTGCCAAAGTTTCATTTTTTTCTCCTCTTCCAAATGCTCAATGATTATTTGACTTATTATGATGGCTACCATTGCAAGAAAGGATAATTGAAATCCCACAGCAAACAACTGATAAGGTTGTACAATTAAAATACATAAACTAGCCAGGGCTAGATTGATCCATCCATCCTCTTCTTCCCAAATAAGACGACCTATTACTAGAAAGCTCATCATCCAAGTTGCTCTTAACGTAGATACTCCCCAGCCTGTCAAATAAGCATATAACCATATGCCTAAAAGAACTATTAAATAACGTAGGGTATAGCTCATCCCTAATTGTCCCATAACAAGCAATAAAAAGCCTGCAATCACGCTCACATGAAATCCTGATATACATAAGACATGGCTAATTCCTGAATCTGTGTAGATTTTATCAGTACTTGCTTCTAGCGCCGTATCATCTCCTAAAAGTAAAGCTTTCATAATCCCCTGGTCTTTCCCTTGGAATAATTCATCTAACTTACTTTTCAATTTGTTTTGAAGCTTCTCTATCCAAGGCGTTTTTACATCTTGGGTTAGTATTTCTTCTACCTTAATTCTGCCTACTATGTTTTTCGTTTTAAGATAGGTAATGTCATTAAAATCACTCGGATTCATCGCTCCTTCTATAGCTTCTACCGTTCCTCTAACTTCTACCCAATCATAAGGAGTGATAGTGTTTACAGTATTAACACTGAGTTGTAATGAAGACCGAAGCTGTACTTTATGCTTTTCTTTATATAAGGTTACATGTTTTATAGAAATATACTGTCCGTAAGCTGTATTTTGCACTTCATATACTTCGCCTTCTAATTGTACCCTATTACCTGGTTCAAAGTAATGGGATTCTAATCGAAGAGGATGTACAGTCAATAAAAGAATTCCTGCTATGCTACCTATCAAAATTATCATTAAACCCTTATAGCGATATTTTAAATAGTAAAATGCCCCAACACTAAGTAACCCTGGTATAAAAAAAGAGGAAACATATTTCTCATTTAGAAACATGTTTCCCCCTATAATACCTATGATGAAACCTAATGTCATATGGGCAATTGGACGAGTTAAATACTTACTTTTATTCTCCAATATAAGCCTCATTTCTTTCAAAGGTATCTCTTAAATCTATCTCTTTTGTAAACTCAATATCACTTTTTCCATCTACTAAAAAAGCTACCTTTTTAATTTTAGGAATATCGGTACGGAGCTTAGGAATCTCCGTAAGTGAATTAACAATTGCATAAATCATTCTTTCTTTCACCTCTGGCGAAGTAAAAAACTTTGATTTTAAATCAAAGGATAAGTCTATTTGACAAACACCATTAGTTGTTGTTGCATCATTCACTTTCATATCACTTGGTAAAGAGGCTGATAATCCTTCAGAATTAGGTCCTTTAATCAGTTCTTCAATAAGCAATTTCTCTACAGATGTCGGATCACTTACGCGAACACCCCTTTCCTCTTTTACTAACTTACCTTCTGCATTTACGAAATACAATGGTAAAGTATATGGTGTTGTTGCAGGATTAGGTTCTAACACATTAAGTTTAATATTAGCTTGTGAGATAGGTCCTATAACCTTTCCAGTACTAGTTGTTAAAGGGCTATCTTCAATATAAAAGTCAACACTATCAATGAAATCTAATTGTGTCAAAGAATATACAATAGCAGCTCGTATGCCGATACGTTCCTGAGTGGCTAAATTATTATAGTCATTACTAAATTTAATTTGAACCATACGGTCATTGATATTTGTAGTAACGCCTATGATGGGCATAGGATTAATTGCTACAAGTGTATTTCCCTGTATATTCTTATTCATAGCTAGTTCATTAATAATATACTCTACTTTTTCTTGGTCTGTCCCTAAACTTAGAAAGGCTGCTCCTAGTGGTTGACTAAATAACTCACCTTTTGTAGTATCAAAATAATAAATTTGTGGGGAACCATCTGATTGAATTGTCGTCTTGGTGCAGCCTGATAAACTGATTAGTACCACTAACAATAAGAATAATCCGATTTTACCTTGTTGCTTTTTCATTTAGTACCTCCTTCCCATACATGGCGCAGCGGGAATTGAACACTAAATACTGAGCCTTTTCCTTCTTCACTTTCAACTTGAATGGAACCATTATGCATAATAACCGTTTTATAAGTAATAGCTAATCCTAAACCTGTTCCACCTGTTTCTCGATTACGTGTTTTATCCGTTCGATAAAACCGTTCAAAAATTCTAGATTGCTCTTCTTTAGCAATACCTATACCAGTATCTTGAACTGATATGAATGCATCCTGCAAATCACTTTGAATCACAACCCCGACTTCTCCACCACTTGGTGTATATTTAATGGCATTTTCAATTAAATTAGTAAGTGCTAAAGTGAATTTCACTTCATCAATTTCTGCAATAATATCTTTATGACTTTCATAAATTAATTTGATCTCTTTCTTTTTTGCCAGTGGCGTTAATCTCTTTAAAATATTTTGTGTCATTTCATTAATGTCTACATTGGCAATATTAAGTGGAATTTCTCTTTGATCTAGTCTTACCAAAGTTAACAAATCAGAAATAATATTATTCAGTCTGTCAACTTCTGAGTTAATGTCCTCAAAAAACTCTTTATACATCTCTACTGGTACATCTTCTTGAAACATTAAAGATTCGGTTAATACTTTAATCGATGAAAGAGGTGTTTTGAGCTCATGTGAAACATTCGATACAAATTCCTGTCTAGACTGCTCTACTCTTTGTAGTTGATCTGTCATATGATTAAAAGCATTACCTAATTCTGCAATCTCGTCTTTACCAATAACATTTACCTTTTGATCCAATTGTCCATTCGTAATTTTTTGAACGAATTTCATAAGCGTTTTTAAAGGCTTAGTGATAACAGATGAAGTAGCAAAGCTAAGCAGGCCCGCAATCAGTGCAATCACTAAAGAGAGTAGGTAAATTTGATTTTTCATATCTTGAATAGGTAAAAAAACATCTTTAATTGATGTCACTAATACTACAGCTCCCACCACAGTTTTTTTATCCTTATCAAGTACAGGAACTGCTGCTGTCATAATCGGCAATCCTTCAATCTTCTGAGCCTTTTCCTGATTATTGAGTGCTGAAAGAACTGTGTCATTCATAAGTGTATTATTGGTATCAGCCCCACTAGAATCCATAATAACAAATCCAGATGCATCTACTACTAAAATCCTAGCCCCATTTTCACTACTTTTACTAGCAATTAAAGTTTTAAATAAGTTGTAGTTACTATTATCTATTAAATAGTTACCTTCCTTAACTTGAGTAGCTACCATATTAGCTTTTCCTAACCATCCCTTTTCACTTTCTGTAAGATAGTAAGTCTCCATACGGTCTAAAATAACAGAAGAGAAAAACATAAGAGGTATATAGCTAATAATGAAAAATAAAAATAAAAGTTTCCATCTTAAGCTATGAAACCATTTCATCTTAATCTTTAAAATAGTAACCTACCCCCCATTTTGTATAGATGTATTCAGGTTGCCCTGGATTAGGTTCTATTTTTTCACGTAAACGTCGTACATGAACATCTACCGTTCTTACATCTCCCGGATATTCTCGTCCCCAAATAGTATCTAAAAGCTGATCTCTACTATACACCTTACCTGGATGTGTAGCAAATAATTCTAGCATGTCAAATTCTTTAGCAGTTAAATTCATTTCTTGATTTTTAATAAAGACACGACGACTATTTACTTCTAAGCGTAATTCTCCCACTTCTATTGTTTTTTTATTCGGCACTTTTTCAGCATGTTGTGATCGTCTTAATATAGCTTTAATTCTCGCTTTTAGCTCTAAAATATTAAAAGGTTTTGTTACATAATCATCAGCACCATACTCAAGTCCCATAATTTTATCCATGTCTTCACCTTTAGCTGTAAGCATAATAATAGGAATATTAGAAAATTCTCTTACCAACTGACATACTTGCAAGCCATCATATTTAGGTAACATCACATCTAAAAGCATCACGTCATATTTATTATTTTTTACATAATTAAGGGCTTCTTCACCATCATAAGCTGCATCTACTTCCCAGCCTTCTTGTTCTAAACTAAACTTAATGCCTTTAACAATTAACTTCTCATCATCTACAACTAAAATTTTGCTGTTCATTCCCTCTCCTCCTCTTTTGTTAAATAGTAACTTCATACTGTAATAAGTGCTTTTAATTTATCAAAGGTCTTATCTCCAATACCAGACACTTCTTTTAGATCATCAATACTTCCAAAAGCTCTTACAGTTTTTCTGTAATCAATAATGGCATTAGCTTTAACTTCTCCAATACCTGGAAGACTCATTAACTCAGTACTGTTTGCTGTATTAATATTAACAAGGGTTGACTCTCTTATATGACTCTCTTCTTTATTGTCATATGAAGTAACTGTTTTGTCAATTTCTTCTCCTATTTTAGGCACAATAATTTTCTCATTAGGTACGATAGAAGCGGCTAAGTTAATTGCTGTCATATCCGCTTCCTCACTGAATCCACCACTTAAACGGATTACTTCATCCACAATAGCCGTAGCTGTTACATAATATACTCCAGGTACCTTAACAGCACCACAAACATAAACAGGTACCTTAGCTGATATAGTAGGTGAAGGCATCACTGCTATAGATTCACTTACTCCTATCTCACTCTTCGTAGGAGTTACGGTACTTTTTAAATCTTGTTCCATCAAGTTTTCGGTACCCTCATGGGTCGTTTGTGTACTAGCTATATTTTCACTTGGAACAGTAGTAAGCTGAATAGGATTCTCTTTATTGGTTTGGTATAATAAAACACATAAATTAATAATAAATAAGACACCAAATAAAATCACTATTTTATAGCGTTTAACTAATTCTACCATATTATCACTCCTTATACAAAAGTGTTAACATATTTTTGATAAATTAGACGGTTTTACTTACTAAAATGTTAAAAATCTGTTATACTATTAGCTATTGAAAGGAGTTATTTTACGAATGAAACGAAAAGTCTATTTATGTTTAAGCTTAATCTTGACATTATTTTTTTCATGTCCAATTATTCAAGCAGAAGAAACAGCGCCACAAATAGAAGCAGAGTCTGCTATTTTAATTGATGCTACAACTAAAACTGTTTTATATGAAAAAAATGCCTATAGTAAACAATATCCAGCAAGTATTACCAAGCTTATGACAGCTTTATTAGCTATAGAAAACTTACAACCTACAGATACCATTACTTTTTCAAAAGAAGCTATATTTGGTATTGAAAGAGGAAGTAGTCATATTGGTATGGATGTAGGTGAACAAATTACTGTGGATCAAGCATTACATGGTTTATTACTTATGTCGGCTAATGAAGTAGCAAATGGTCTTGCAGAAGCTGTTAGTGGTTCAATTGATGCCTTTGCAATACGTATGAGTGATCGTGCTAAGGAGTTAGGTGCACTTAATACGCACTTTGTAAACCCTCATGGTTTACATGATGAAAATCACTATACCACTGCTTACGATATGTCTTTAATTGCTAGCTACTTAGCAGATAATGAATACTTTCTAAATATTATGAAGGATTATATTTACCAAATTAATGGTACTAACAAAACAGATGAAATCCGCTACCTCTCTCAGGACCACAAAATGTTCAATCCTTTAAAAGATGCCTCTATTTTTAGAGAAGATGTTATTGGTGGTAAAACAGGCTATACAGATCAAGCTAGACATACTCTCGTAACTATTGCCAAAGAAGGAAAAACAACTTTAGTTGCAGTGGTAATGAAATCTGAAAAAGGTACCTTGTATTCGGATACTAATACACTTTTAGATTACGGCTTTAATTCTTACCATTCATTAGCATTGCATAGCCCAAATGAAACCATTAAAACATTACCTCTTTATACGATTAAAAGTGGTCAACCTTACCAAGCAGGGAGTTGTTCTATTGGTGTAGAAAAAGACTTATCTGTTCTTGTTCGCAATGATACAACTCTACAAGAGATCACTACCAGCCTAGAATTACCTGAATATATTGATATGACAGCTAAAGAAGGTGACGTTATTGGCGAGATCACTTATATGGATCACTCCAAAATTCTAGGAACAAATAAACTGGTTATTCAAAAAATAGATTATCAATCATCTCCATATACAGCAGTTGTTCCACCTATAGAAAAAGCCCCGGCTCTTACATTTGTCTATGTTATTGGTCTTATTGCTGTTCTTGTACTCATTCTTATGCTAATCTTATTGATTAGAAAAAAACGTAGACAACGCTCTAATCAATTAAAGTTCAAAAAGCTATTTAAATAAAAAGATAGTTCTACTTAAAAATAAGTAGAACTATCTTTTTATTTAAATGAATCATTAATTTAAAATTCTATTCTTATGGCATCTTGCCAAAGCCTTGATAAACCGTAAAATTGAGCATGCTCTTCATCTAAAATATGAACGATAACTTCTCCATAATCTAATAAAATCCAATTTGATGTTTGATAGCCCTCTTTATGAATAGGTATTCTCCCATACGACGTTAAACATTCTTCAACTTCATCTGCCATTGCCTTAGTTTGTTTAACGTTGGCTGCAATAGCAATAATGAAAAGTTCTGCTAGCGGTGTAAGTTGTGCTACATCTAATACATCTAGTTTTACTACCTTTTTATTATTGATAGCTGTCGCAATTTGTTTACCAAGTGTGTAAGTTTCAGTATTCAAAAGTATAAATTCCCCTTTCTTAAATAGCTGCCAGATTTAACTGAGAAATAATCAAGTAGCCATAGTAAATAATAAATAGCATTAAAAAGCTCATACCTTCTTTTTTTGAAATTTTTTTGTCTGTTATACTAAAGAAGAAAAGAATAATGGTGGTAACAATCATAACAATTAAGTCTAATCCTATAGGATCCTTAGGTATAATACTGCCAAATAGAGCAGCCGGAAAACCTGCAACAAAGCAAATATTGAATATATTACTACCTATTATATTCCCAATAGCTAAATCTTGTTTACCTTTTTTTGCAGCTATAATAGAAGTTACTAATTCAGGTAAGGAAGTTCCAAATGCTACAATGGTTAATGCAATAAAACGTTGACTAACACCTAGAACTTCAGCAATGGCAGTAGCTGAACTTACTACAAAATTACCACCAATAATAATGGCAGCTAATCCTAAAATAGAATAAACTATAGCTTGTTTAAGAGAATACTTACTTTCAATTTGTTCTGCCTCTCCGCCTTTAGCCAATGTAACTAAATAATAAATAAATATAGAGAAGAAAATTAAAATTGCTATGCCATCCGCTCTTGAAATCATATTGACGCTCCCATTTCCTAAAGGAATGTCCATAATAAGTACACTCATTAATAAAGAAACTAAAAATAAAAATGGTATTTCTTTTTTAATCGTATTATTTTTCACATGAATAGGGGCAATCATAGCTGAAATACCTAATATTAATAATATATTTAAGATATTACTTCCTAAGATATTTCCCATCACCATATCACTGTTTTGGCTTAGTACAGCTTTAATACTTACCGAAGCTTCAGGTGCACTGGTTCCAAAAGCTACAATAGTTAATCCAATTAAAATATCTGGCACATTGAGATGTTTTGCAATCGAGGAAGCACCATCTACAAAAGTATCTGCACCTTTAATCAGTACCACAAAACTAACAACTAAAATAATCATCTGCCACAACATATGCTAGTCTCCTTTAATTAGTTGATTATTTCTCTACATCAAATTGTTTATAATAAGCTAACAGTTCATGCGTAACAGGATGAACGTCTTGCTTCAAAATATTAGTTACATAATTATAAGAAGAATAAAGTGCTTTGTACATAGCACGGTCTAAGTTATACTGGGCCAAATGCTTAATCTGCTCTTTTCCTTTATAGGAACTTCTACCTTCTTCTGTCATATCTGCTAAATAAATAACCTTTTCTAAGTCTGTCATATTTAGTCTGCCTACTGTGTGATATTTTATACTATTAATAATAGATGGCTTATGAATCCCCCACTCATGTTCTAGAATAGCAGCTCCTATTTTTCCATGTGCCAAATGCAAATGTGATTTTTCAAAATCATCTAAATCAATTTGATAGCGTTCACATAGTCTCAAACTTTCTTCTTTAGGCAATTCCTTCGCAATATCGTGGAACAGTGCGGCAATAAAGGTTTCATCATAATCTAATCCATTTAATTTAGCATATTCTAGCGCCATCTCTACAACACCTCTTGTATGCGCATAACGTTTAGGCGAAAGCCTAGAGGCTACATAACTATACATCTGGGCTTTTTCATCTTCAGTTAAATGCAAATCATAATCATATAAACTATGCTTCTTAATGTAGTTTTCAACCTCTTCTGGTACTAAATATTTAATAGGCTTTAACTCGCCGATTCTTTTTCTAATATTAGATGAAGAAATGGCTAAAGCAGGTACCTCTAAGAAATGGATATTCGTTTCATATGTTCGATTGAGTTCTTCAACTTGTTTAAGAAGTTCATCTTTATTATAACCTGGTCTTGTCACAGCAACAAAGTCACAAATCTGCAATAACTCACTGCAATCCTTCCAACCTAAAATTTTGTGAATAGCATCTGCTCCTGTAATAAAGTATAATCTTACATTCTCGCCATAAATACGTTTTAGCTCTTTAATGGTATCAATCGTATAAGTAACACCTTCACGCTCTATTTCAATGCGTGATACCTTGAAACTAGGATTAGCAGCTGTTGCTAATACCGTCATCAAATAACGATGTTCACTAGTAGTCATATTGATATTAGATTTATGTGGTGGATGTCCTGTTGGTACAAATAATACCTCATCTACACCAAATTCATGTCTTACCTCTTCCGCCGTTACAAGATGTCCTATATGTATGGGGTCGAAGGTACCACCCATAATCGCTAATTTTCTAATTGCTTTTTGCTTGTACATAACAAAGTCTCCTTAACTTAAGTTCAACATCTCTTCTATTATACCCGATTTTTAGCAAAATTAAATAATAAAATAAAGGTATCTAGAAGCGGCTAACTTCTAAATACCTTTTTATCGTGTTGATATTAAACTAATGTAATTTTTGGATTCTTTTTAGCTGGCTTGTAAAGCACAATCTTTTTTCCAATGACTTGTACAACTACTGATTTTGTACGCTCTGCTAACATGATACTCATTTCTTTTGGGTCTTCAAGGCAGTTTTGGAGTACACTTATTTTAACTAATTCCCTTGCATCTAGTGCAAGCGCTACTGCTTCCGTTACTTCAGGTGTTAAACCATTTTTACCAATTTGAAAAATAGATTCTGTTTTTTGTGCTAAAGATTTTAAATAAGCTCTTTGTTTACTTGTAAGTGTCATTAGACACCTCCCTCTTTATTTAACGTAATCAAACTCTAAATCATAAATATTAACGGTATCGCCTTCTTTGATACCTGCATTTTCTAATGCTTCTATAATGCCTTTTTCACGTAAATATTTTTGGAAGAACGCAAAGCCTTGTTCTGTATCAATAGCTGTATAACCCATCATACGCTCGATACCATGACCTTCTACAACGAAGTAGCCTTCATTTACTTCTTCTACAGTGAATGGTTCATTAGACATTGTACTAATTTCTTCGAATTCAGGCTCAAAGACAATGTTTTCGCTAGGCACAGTTGCTAGTAAGTCTGCGACATCTTTTAAAAGTTCTTGCAAGTTTTCATTACCTGCAGCTGAAATAGGAAGTACTTTAATTCCTTTTGGTTCAAATTCAGCTTTAAGACGTGCTATATTTTCTTCACAGTTACCCATATCTATTTTATTGGCTGCGATAATCTGTGGCTTTTCTTCTAAAATTTTAGGATTAAATAATTCAATTTCCTTTTGAATAGCATAAATATCCTCTACTGGATCTCTGCCTTCACTACCTGCAGCATCTACTACGTGTAAAAGTACCTTTGTTCTTTCTACATGGCGTAAGAAATCATGCCCTAAGCCAATGCCTTCTGCAGCACCTTCAATAAGTCCTGGAATATCAGCCATAACAAATTGCTTACCATACTGGTTTGTTACAACACCTAAATTAGGTGCAAGTGTTGTAAAGTGGTAGTTAGCGATTTTAGGCTGTGCATTACTTACCATAGAAAGTAATGTAGATTTTCCTACATTAGGGTAACCAACTAAACCAACATCTGCTATCATTTTTAATTCTAGGATAAGCCAGTATTCTTTAGCTGGTTTACCTTTTTCACTATAACGTGGTGCTTGTCTTGTTGCTGTGGCAAAATGTTGATTACCACGACCACCTTTACCACCTTTAAAGAGTATTTCTCTCTGACCTGCTGCATGTAAGTCTGCTACAACGTGTCCTGTTTCGGCTTCACGAATAACAGTCCCTTGAGGTACTTTAATAATGAGATCTTCTGCATCTTTACCATGACAACGCTTTTTACCACCGTTTTCACCATCAGCAGCTTTGAAATGTCTTTGATGTCTAAACTTCATAAGTGTATTGCACCCTGAATCTACTTCAAAGATGATATGGCCTCCACGACCACCATCTCCACCATCTGGTCCTCCATTAGGAACATATTTTTCTCTTCTAAAAGAAACGTGTCCGTCTCCACCTTTTCCCGATCTTACAAATATCTTGACTTTATCTACAAACATGTTGTCACTCCCTTCTTTCTCTAGTTTGTACAACATTTAATTATTTTAAAATAAATCAATCTCACATTTATTTGCCTACCCTCTTTTTATGATATAGAGCCTAGTCAAAATAAATATCCCTATACCATAAAAAGAAGGTTTCAACAAATGCTGAAACCTTCTCAAAGTTAACTATGCTTCTTGTGCAACTGGATATACAGAAACTTGTTTTTTGTCTCTGCCTTTGCGTTCGAATTTAACTCTACCATCCACTAAAGCAAATAATGTATCATCGCCACCGCGACCTACATTGTTACCTGGATGAATTTTAGTTCCTCTTTGACGGTATAAAATATTCCCAGCTTTAACGATTTGTCCATCGGCTCTTTTAGCACCAAGACGTTTTGATTCTGAGTCACGACCGTTGCTTGTTGAACCTTGTCCTTTTTTATGAGCAAAGAATTGAAGGTCTAAACGTAACATGTGATCCACCTCCTATTTATTTAGAATATTAATGTATTTTTCTCCGTACATTTCCTTGACGGTCTCAAGACCTAATATCATACTTTTAATAAGTAGTTCGGCTTCTGGTGCATATTCCCCTGTCTTACGACGTGGAAATTCTACATCAATAACGCCTTCTTTTTGATTAATACAGATTTCCTTAAAAGGCTCATCTGTATAAGATTCTATAGCATTTAATGTGTTTATGGTAAGCATGCTAATTGCAGCACAAACAACATCTTCACCATGTTCAGCAAAACTAGCATGTCCGTCTACTCTAAAGCGATAAACATGTTCGTCTTTCTGATAAAATGTAACCTCCGTCATAACAATTAAGCTTCAATAGCTTTGATTGTCACTTTTGTGAAAGGTTGACGATGACCACGTTTTTTGTGGTAAGATTTTTTAGCTTTGTATTTGTAAACGATGATTTTTTTACCTTTACCTTCAGCTACTACTTCAGCTTTAACTGTTGCATTAGCAACAACTGGAGTACCTACAGTTAAAGAATCCTCTTTACCTACTGCTAAAACTTTGTCAAAAACAACTTCTTCACCAGCTGCAACATTTAATTTTTCAACGATAATGCTGTCTCCAACTTTAACGTTGTATTGTTTGCCACCTGTTTCAATAATTGCGTACATGTGTACACCTCCTTATTCCGAAAACTCGCCGAATACGGTACTGCCAAGACAGTTTAGACCTCTTCGTGCGGCTTAAAACACTTAAGTATTCTATCATAGGGCATCTATCCTGTCAACGCTTATCTTTGATAAAATTGACATAAAAACATTTTTTTTGAACTTGCAGTGCTTCTTTCTATTTGAAGTTGTAAATTATAAGCATTTTCTAATTGTTCAATACAATTATTTTTAAGAAGAAATTGATAAAAAATCGGATCTACTTCCACAAAAACAGCTGTATGCTCTGTTTTTTCACTGATGTCCTTAATGGTCTTCTCTAGCTCCATCATATAGTAGGATAAGCTATTTCCACTATAGGGGGCTTCACATTGTATACAACTTGTAAAAAGTTGTTGTGGAAGTCCAATATACTTTTTAGTTCGAGAAAATTGTAATAAACCTAAATCTGTGAGAGGATAGACCTTTGTTCTTCTATCTCCCCACTTATTGAGTAATTCTTTGGCGTATTCATAGATGTACTGTTTATCTTCCTGACTAGGCATTTCAACTAAATCAGTCACAATTATTCCAGATAAATTACGTCTAAGCATTTGCAATATACTTTCTTTAACAGCCAAAAGATTAAGATCTAAAACAGCCTTTTGAGGATTCTTAGTTAAAATGGCCTTAGCGCTATTCACATCAATAACTGTCATAGCTTCTGTATAATCTATTACTAAATTACCACCATTCTTAAGCCATATCTTCCTATTTAAGAGTTGTGTTCGCTTTTTTTCAATATCATAAACCTGAAAAAGTCCTTCTATCTCATTACATAACTTGAATGAAATGTGCTCCTCATCATCTTCTTCTCCTATATCAGCTTGAATAGCCGATAATACACTTTGTTGATTACAGATAATTTCTACTTTCTCCGCACCTTCTAGCTCTTCTCTAACAATCTGCATGAATAAAGGAGGATCTTCATAGAGCTGGGAGCCCTTTGATAGATAATCTTTAGCTTTCATAAAAGCATCTGCTTTTTCTATCAGTTCAAGTGCATCTTTTTCTAAAAGTGATTCGCTAGCATTCTTAGCTGTAGTTCTCACAACAAAACCATACTTGCCATTAGACAAGCACTGTAACTTTTGTTTAAGTACTTCTCTAATCTCTTGATCTTTTATTTTTTTAGAAATGTTTATACCCGTTTCAAAAGGTAAACAAACTAAAAATCTCCCCATCAAATTAACTTTCCCAGTTAATTTATAGCCCTTTTCCCCACTATTTTGCTTAACAACTTGTACAGGTAATCTACTACCAGGCGAAAGTTTGTTTTGATAGCATTCGGGTACTTGTTTTATATGAAGTAAACCATTTTTTTCTTCTCCAAAATTTACAAAAACAGCTTTTAAATTTTTAACAACTTGTTCTACTTGTCCTACAACAATGCGATTTTGTTTATCACTCTTTATACAAGTCTCTAAATAAAAAGAAATAAATTCACTTTCTTGAAGAATAGCAATCTGTGTTGATAAAACATTTTTTTCAATTAAAATTTGTTTTCTCATTGAACTCTATCAAATGTATCAATTGCCTGATAGCCTTGGTGTCCTTCTGTATACATTTCCTTCCTTGTCACCTGAATCTCATAGTCTGTTGTATATTCTTCAATTAAGGCTTTTACTAAAAGTTCAGGATTTAAGTTTTGGCTACTCCCTGCTAATACCTGACTTTGAATATGAATACCATCTTCACACGCTACAATATTACAACTCAAAATAAGGGGTTTAATATCAATTGGTTTAATACCCTTCTTCCCTTTTTTCATAACTGTTAATTCATCTGAGCAACTTAATCGTTTTTTTAATTGCTCGGCTGATAAACTGTCATTTTCTTTTAAAACAAGTCTAATGTCATAATCAGCAGCAGCTACTAAACTCATAAGTGAATCTCCCTTATCTTCTACTTGCCATGATTCTAGGATACAAATACCACCTACAAGTACTTTATTTAAACGATCCATAACGCTTTCAGGTGCTATATCTTCTGCTGTAATAATCTCCATATATTCTCCTGTACTACTTACACCCACGCCTAAAGGCAAGGCAAAATAAACAAGAGAATGAGGACTAAAACCTTGTGAATAAGCAACAGGAATGCCGGCTACTTTAATAGCCCTTTGGAAAAGGCGCATTGTGTCTAAGTGTCCTACATACTTTACTGGTCCTTGTTTTGTAAATTTCAATCTAATTTTCATGACATAATCCCTTTCCAAATCTACTTGCACCACATCCTGTACATTTTTCTCGGCAGTTTGGCGTAGTGGCTGCTGCCTTTGCTCTTTCATTCTCGCGTATTAAAAATTGTTTTGTAACGCCAATATCAATATGATCCCATGGTAAAATTTCTTCATAACTACGTTCACGGTGCGCATAAAATTCAAAATCAACCCCTGTTTCCTTAGCAGCTTCTAACCAAGCCTCTGGTTTGAAGTGCTCTGACCAACTATCAAAAGTACACCCTTTTCGATAGGCTTTATAGATAAGTTCAGCTACTTTTTGGTCACCTCGAGCAATCACCGCTTCTAAAACACTGGTTTTAGCATCATGGTGATTATACCTAATTTGTTTTCTTTTAATGGCACCTTTTAAAAGTTTAATTTTGTGTTTGAAGCTTTCTTCACTATCTTGTGATGCCCATTGGAAAGGTGTAAATGGCTTTGGCACAAAACAAGAAGTACTTACAACTAACTGTAAGCCTGGTGTACGTTTTTCTTTATCAATTCCAAAATAGGTCATAGCAATCTTTTCTGCTAGTTCAGCAATTCCTAGAACGTCGCTGTCTTCTTCATTTGGTAAACCTAACATAAAGTATAGTTTAACACGATTCCATCCACCCTCAAAAGCCAATTTACAACCACTTAATATTTCTTCTTCTGTTATATTTTTATTAATCACATCTCTTTGTTTTTGTGTACCTGCCTCGGGTGCAAAGGTCAAACTACTTTTTCGTACTTCCTGAACTTTTTGCATTAAATCTACTGAAAAAGCATCTATACGTAAAGATGGAAGAGAAATATTAACACACTCACTAGTGCAAAGTTCCATGAGTTCATTTGTAAAAGCTTCTAAATCTTCATAATCACTAGTACTTAAAGATGCTAATGATAATTCATCATAACCTGTGCTTGCTAATAAATTCTTAGCATGCTTTAACAGTGTTTCTTTGTTCTTTTGCCTTACCGGTCTATAAATCATTCCTGCTTGGCAAAAACGACACCCTCTGATGCATCCTCTAAACATTTCCAAGGTTGCCCTATCATGCACTGCGCGGATCCAAGGTACCACCTGAGCTTTTGGGTAAAATGCTTCATTCATATCTGTCACAACTACTTTACGAATGGTATCTGGTGCATCTGGATGTAAGATTACACGCTTTTTAATAGTTCCATCTTCATGATAAAGTACTTCATAAAAGCGAGGTATATACATACCTGGTACTTTTAAAAGTTGAACTAAAAAGCTTTCTTTGTCTCCACCATTTTTCTTCCAAACTTTATAAAGATCAAAAATCTCATCATAACTTACCTCACCTTCTCCGATATAAAAAATATCAATAAAAGGTGCTAAAGGTTCTGGATTATAAGCACAGGGGCCACCTGCAATAATAAGAGGGTCCTCCTCAGTTCTATCCTTACTATAAATAGGGATATGAGCTAGCTCTAGCATATTAAGAATGTTTGTATAACTCATTTCATACTGTAAAGTAAAAGCTACAAAGTCAAACGCTTTAAGAGCTGTATGCGTCTCCAGACTGAATAATGGCAACTTTTCTTCGCGCATAATTTGCTCCATATCTGTCCATGGTGCAAAAACACGTTCACAATAAACATCTTCCCTTCTATTAAAGAAGTGGTATAAAATTTGCATTCCTAAGTGGCTCATACCTACTTCATATACATCAGGAAAACAAAATGCTACCCTTGTTAATTCCGGTGTTATTTCCTTTTTACTACTATTCAGCTCACCACCAATATAACGTGCAGGCTTATCTACTTTATTTAGAATCGAATCTGGTACTACTACTTTTGTCATTTTATCCTCCAGTATTTGTCACTCATTTCTTCTAGTTCATATATAAACTGTTTTACATCTTCTATTTCAACTGTTTGTGTTAACTCCTTCTTGATTTGTTCCTCAAACATAGTATTAGGCTCCATATACTTTAAAAATAATACCGCAATAATCATTATTATACAGATAGATGTTTGAATAAAAAAGCCATTTCCTCGAGTAGTTATACTGTTAGACTCAGTAGCTTCCTTCTTGTTATCTTCGGTAATATTTTTATTAACCTCTTCAATACTCATCTTTGATTTTTCTTCTCTTACCTGGTGCATATTAAGTCACCCCATATCTTTTTATACTATATATATGGACAATAGAAATGACTTATGCACCTGGCATTAAAATACCCACAAAATAAAAAAGACTTTAAAAAAGTCTTTTATCTCATTACCTCACGCCAGCTTAGATCACCTCTCTCTAATGCTTTTACAAGCAATTCTGCAGTGGCTAAATTTGTGGCAATAGGTATATTATGAATATCGCAGAGTCTTTCGATACTGCCTAAATCAGGTTCATGAGGTTTCTGTGAAACAGGGTCTCTTAAAAAAATCACCATATCGATTTGATTATGAGCAATTTGTGCTCCTAATTGTTGTGCACCACCTAAATGACCTGCTAAATACTTATAGATATTCAAATTGGTGGCTTCCTCTACGAGTCTACCTGTAGTACCTGTTGCATACAAAGTATGTTTTGTTAAAATATGTCTATAAGCAATAGCAAAGTTTTCCATTAATTTCTTTTTTGCATCATGTGCAATTAATGCAACGTTCATATAATCACCCTCTCTAAAACATCTTTTCTTCCCTGCGCATTGCAACATTAAGGACCAATCCTAATCCCATCATATTAGTCCATAGAGAACTTCCTCCATAACTAATAAACGGAATAGGGATACCTGTATTAGGTAATAAATCTGTTACAACTCCCATATTGACAAAGCCTTGCATTGCAATCATTCCCATATAACCTACCACAATAAACCGGCCTAAATCATCTGGTGCACCTCTAGCAATCCAAATGCCACGTAATATAAAAGCAAGTAAAAGAACTACTACACTTACTGCCCCTATAAAGCCGAATTCTTCTCCAATAACTGCCATAATAAAGTCGTTGTGAGACTCTGGTAAATAATTAAGTTGACTGATAGAACCCTGGTATAATCCCTTGCCTTGTAAACCACCTGAACCTATAGCTTGTACGGCTCGTTGTGTTTGATATTTATCAGCTGAAGCATCTCCACCATTTACTAAGCTCATAATACGATTACGTTGATAATCTTGAATAAGCTTTTGATCAGGATTTTTAACAATATATACAAAAGCTATTACAACTACTAATAAGCTGACAACTGTTGCAGTAATAATATACTTAAAATCTATTTTTGACATAAATAATTGTATCACTAAAATAACAACAATGACAATACTAGTTGACAAATTAGGTTGTTTATTAACTAAAATAAATGGAATAAATTCAAATGCACCTATAATCAAAATCGGCCACAACTGGTTAATACGATTGTTGTATTTATTAATGATTGTAGCACCACATAAAATCATTCCAATTTTAGCAAATTCAGATGGTTGTATTTGGACACCAGCAATTTCAATCCAGCGTGTTGCCCCATTTATATTTTTTCCTAAGAAAAAAACAGATATTAACAGGATGATAATCCCTGCATATATAATGAGATACCAATTAGCTAATAAGTGATAATCAATACTCATAACGATAAGCATAAGTACTAACCCCATAATAAAAAAGACAATCTGCTTTTGAACATAAGAGGTATCTCCCGAATAAGCTGTGGCACTATTAATGGCTACAATACCCACGCCAACTAGAATCAGCATTAATAAGATAAGCCATAAATCAATTCGTTTAACAAGTTCCTTAATGTGCATTTTTTAATATTAAGTCCTTTCAATTCAATAATTACTTAACTTTCTTTAAGTTCTTGATTGGAATATTGGCTGATAGCACAGGTGCTTTCTTTCCGCCTGCTTCATATTCCATATTAGAAATTTCAATATTTAGTTCTTCTGTATCTATATCTACATATTTGCAGATAACAGCAAGTATATCTGCTCTCATCATCTCAAGTAACTCTGTTGAGCAATTCATACGATCATGAATTAATACTAATTTAAGACGATCTTTAGCTACATTACTAGATTTATTCTTCTTTCCGAATAAAGTATTAAAATCTAACATCCCCATGCTTGTCCCCCCTTAGTTAGTTTCCAAATCCAAATACTTTTTTAATGCGTCCCATCAAATTATTGTTGACATTCAAATCCAAGAATGGAACATCTTCACCTTGTACACGAGCTGCAATATTTTTAAATGCTTTACCAGCTAAAGAGTTACCATCTGCTGAAGCAGGTTCACCCTTATTAGTAGTGATAACAATATTCTCATCATCTGGAACAACACCTATTAGATCAATGGCTAAGATTTCAACAACATCTTCCATCGCCATCATGTCACCACGTTTCACCATATTCATTCTTACACGATTGATAATAAGTTGCATATTAGATACACCATGTGATTCTAATAATCCAATAATACGGTCTGCATCTCTTACAGCAGAAACTTCAGGTGTTGTAACAATAAGTGCACGATCTGCTCCTGCCACTGCATTTTTAAAGCCTTGCTCAATACCAGCCGGGCAATCCAAAATAACATAATCAAATTCTTCTTTTAAAGAATCACAAAGTTTTTTCATTTGTTCTGGACTTACTGCATCTTTATCTCTAGTTTGAGCTGCTGGTAGTAAAAAAAGACCTTCAAAACGCTTATCTTTAATTAATGCTTGTTTAAGCCTACATCTTCCTTCAACAACATCTACTAAATCATAGACTATTCTATTTTCGAGTCCCATAACAACATCTAGATTTCTAAGTCCTATATCTGCATCCACTAAAACTACTTGTTTTCCTTGTAATGCTAATGCTGTTCCAACATTTGCCGACGTCGTTGTTTTACCAACGCCACCTTTGCCTGACGTAATTACTATGACTTCACTCATCATTTTGCCCCCTATAATTATTTTACCTTAGCATATGATTTAAACTTTTTGCATCTAGAACATCTACGTATATCTGCTCTTCATTTAAATAGGCAATCTGTAGATCTTTACCATCCTTAGATCCAAAAGATTCACCTCTCGGTGCTTGTGCAATAATATTGCCTATACCAATTTGTATGGGATCCATAACCTCACTAATAATAAATGGATGTGGGTAACTATGATCTAATCCTGCATGGACCTTTCCTTTAAGACTTCCTAAAATAATCACATTTCCTCCAGCAGTAATAAGTCCTCCTGGATTAACATCGCCTAATACAATTACATTCCCTTTATAATCAATATGATTTCCAGAACGTACAATGCCATAATGAAAATGTGTTAAAGATCCTTGCTTACTTTCCAGCTGATCCTTTATCCAAATCCAGTCCTTATCATAATGAGCTTCTTCTCCTTCAAACTGATGGACAAACGAAATATTTAAGATATTTTGATGTGCTAGCAGGTCCATTAATTCTTCCTGCTGTTCTTTACTTAAAGAACGTCCTTTAAAACGTATACTAATTTTAGAACCCTTAAAAAATTGCTTAGATTCTTCTAATTTTTGTTTGAAATGGCTTATCACCTGTTCAAAGTCAGCTTGATTATCTAAGAGTACAGTAATACCATCAACTGTTCCTTTGAAAACGACAAGATTTCCCTCTCCCATATTTCCCCCTCTATTCTATATTAAAATAATAACTTATCTTTTTTGCTTAAAATAACAAGATATTAAGTCTTTTGCAACCTCTTGACCATAGCTTCCTAAACGGTCTGTATCATACAGCGTAACCACAACAGCCATCTCAGGATTATCCGTAGGTGCAAAACCAACAAACCAACTGTGTGCATGATTGCCTTCTTCTGCTGTTCCTGTCTTAGCAGCTATACTTATACCTAAGTCTTTAAGCATTCCATAAGCTGTACCATTTGGTTCAGAAGTAACAGCTGACATGCCTTCATGAATGGCTAAGATAGTTTCTTCTTTTAAGTCTAAAGGTGTCTTTTTGGTATCTAGCTGAGTATAATACGTTGCCTTGGTATAATCATACATACCTTTAACAAGTGTTAGGTCACACATATACTTACCATTAGCTATAGCTGCAATATATCTTGCAATTTGCATTGGAGAAAAAACATTATCTCCTTGACCTATAGCGCTACGTACGGTAATGCCATCACTCCACTTTAATTCTACACCATCTAGTAAGTCATTGACAATTATATTTATCATATTTTGTCTTATTTTTAATAGAATATCTTCAAAATTATTGTTTTTTAATGTTTTTATCCTTTGTAATTGTATTTTAACAACGTTAGCTTCTTCCTTCTTATCTGAGTTCCTAATAAGCTGGCGATATAACTGTGTATAAGTCGTTTCATAAGCATCTAGTATTTCATCATTATTCATTGCATCTTGTACATCGTCTAAATGAGCATCTAGTATTTCTCTAACCCATGTTTGTATGTCAGCTACCATACTTTGTTTAATTGTTATTTCTATCTTCTTAGTATCCGCACCAATTAGTGCTTTTTCAATCCACTGCTCTATAAATAGCGATGCATTCTCTTTTAACCTCAAATCTATTGTCTTGTAGATTTCTATAAGAAGTTCCTCATAAATAGGTGTTAGCTCTTTTTGAACCATAGGCTCGATCGCCAATGCTAATCGTTGCTTGTAATATTTTGCTTGTTCAGTGTCCATAGGAAAATCTATTGGCAATTCATTTAACATACCTTGGCGCATTATTTCTTTTACACTTTGAATACGTTTTATCCTATTCTCAGCTATTTCGCCTTGATAAGTATTTAAAGCTGTTTTAAGTTGTCTATTTAAAAAAGCAGATGGATTAGAAATACAAGGCTCACTTTCTTCTAGCTCAATTCCCGTTACATGGTCTAGCCCTAGCTTCTTACCATAATAGGAAAAAATATTAGCTACATCAAACGGTTTTTTACTTAAATTTTCTAGCCGCATAGCTACTTCATAAAAATAATAATTACACGATACAGCCAATGCCTTTTTTAAATTGACTTTTCCATGAGTAGTTCCGTTTGTATTGGCTACCCAACATTTTGGATACGGAACACCTGCTTTTTTATAAATACCTTCATCTAAAATCTCATCCTCTGGTGTTATTACACCTTCCTCTAATCCAGCAATAGCTGTTAGCATCTTAAAAGTTGACCCTGGTGCTTTTAATGTCTGCATACTTCTATTCCATAAAAGACTGCGAGAATCACTATTAACAATGGGCCAGTATTCACTAAAGGAACTTACCATCTGATTATTATCATAAGTTGGATAACTTACTTGGCTCAATACCTCCCCCGTTTTAACATTAACAATAACAGCAGCACCACTTGAGGGGGTAACATCTACTTGAGATGGTTTTAAGCTACCTGATTTAAACAAAGTTATTATATAATCTTCTGTAGTACCCTCTAAATTACTTTTTAATAAGCTCATTTGCTTTAGACTTAAAGAGATTACTTTTTGTTCATTTAAAGCTAACAGTATTTCCTTTTCTTTAACTAACGTCCCATTACTAAATCCTTCTAATAATAAATCTTTAAGACTAATAGTAGAGGCTATAACTGGATCAAGTGCATTATACGCTACCATGAGACGTTGATAAATATCAAATTGCATAGTTCCTTCTGAAGCTTGCTGCATTAAAGCAATTTGAAGTGTATTACATCTAATAATTGAACACAACACTTCCTTACTAGTGAGTGGATTAGATTTTTGTGATAAGCGTTCTATGATGGCTTCACTTAATCTTTTCTCTATGCTTTTGTATGTTGCTAATTGAAGATCTGCATCTATAGTAAGATATATACTGGCACCAGTACTAGCTTCCTTTGTATTTAAAGTGGCTGCCCTTTGACCCTTTTGATTAACTGCAATAACTTCCTCTCCTGATTCACCGTGCAAACTAGCTTCAAGACTTTTTTCAAGTCCCATCTGGCCTACATCTTCCCATAAATGATAGCCTTTTGAAATATAATTTTTAGATTGCACGCTGGTTATTTTTCCCGTATACCCTAAAATACTACTTAAAGCTTCACCATAAGGATAAGTTCGCCTTGCTTCAACTTCTACAGTAATCCCCGGAAATACTTTGCTTTGCTCTTGAAGATATAAGGTAGTTTGAGAAGACACTTCATCTGACAATTTAACACGTTCATATTGTTTATACGAATAGGCATATAATTCATACTCTATCCCTATAAGCTTCCTAACTTCTTCCATAGTGTACGTATCAGCTATTTTAAATCGCTTTTTTAAATAATTCAGAAGTTCCTCCGCTGTATAAGTTTCTAGTTCTTCACGCTGCAAGTCTGTGTCATAAGGCACGCCATATAAAAAATTCCTAACTTGACTCTTACTGGATGTATAAACAAAAGGTGATTGTTTAGAGATAGGTACTTCATCTATTAGACTATCTCCATTTTTTTCAACTACTTTTTCTAATTGAATAAAAAGCTTATGTTTCTCTTCTATAGAGGTTTGTTTTTCTAGATTGTAATAAATAACGTAAACCGGTTTATTAGTAGCTACTTCTTTTCCATTACGATCATAAATCGTTCCACGTATTCCTGGAATATGAATGGTTCTCTGTATACTATTATTAAGTGCATCAACATAATAATGGTGTTTTATTATTTGTAATTCATAGAACTCAAAAATCACTATTCCAAATGCTAATGTGATACCTATACTTAGTAAAAATAGGCGATTTTTTTAAAAAAAGGAGAAGCTTGTTTAAGATTTTACTCAACGTTGCTCCTCCTTTCATTAAGATATATGCTTTTAAAAAATATTTCTTGTTTTTCGTTCGCTAATTTCAATTTTTTCATTAATTAAATAAGCTATCTGATAAACAATAAGTGATATGGTGATTGTATAAATAAGTTCGGGTATAACAATCGCTTTAAAGAAATAAACAAAGCTTAACTTTCCTCTTAGCATGAGGGAAAATATATTGGTGCAACTATAAAATAAACTACTAAACATTGTACAAATAAACGGTATAATAAAATTTTCTCTATAGAAATTTTTATTAAATTTTCCACATACATAACCAATAGCCGCATAGCTTATTATGGTGGGTCCAATGGTTAATCCAAATGATATATCATTTAACAATCCTGCTACTACCCCTACCAAAGCACCTTCTTTACTTCCTCTTAATAGTGCAAATGATACAATGATCATAATCATGAAGTTAGGAGCTATATTGCCAATTCTTAGGTTCTGAAAGAGGGTAGCACTTAAGGTATGCACAACCACTAATAAACTTCCAATTACTGCAACTCTCATATTAACTCCTTCTTTAATCATTATTAATGACTAAAACTTGTTCTAGATGTTTAAAGTCTACAACAGGCCTTACATAAGCATAATGAACTAAGTCATTATTACCTGCGATGACTTCTTCTACTGTGCCAATTAAAATCCCGGGTGGGTAAATTGAACTTAAATGAGAAGTAATAATTTGATCACCCTTAACAACTTCTGATTCACTATTAATTTCTAAAACACATAATCCTTCATTGGCTAATTCAATATCACCTTTGATAATACCCACATCCCCTGTACGTACCACCTTAGCACTTACTGCACTTCTACTATCAATAATAGAAATAACTTTTGAAACCGTATCTGTTGCTTCATCTACGTGTCCAACTAAACCACCATTAGCTAGTATAACGCTATTATTACCTACACCTTTTCTTGTTCCCTTATCAATGGTAAAAATCTTATACCAATTGCCAATTTCTTTACCAATAACATTAGCTCCAATACCTTCATAGGCCTCATAACGTTTTTTCATTTCCAAAAGTGTTCTCAAATTATCATTTTCTTCTTGATATTGATTCAATATCGTATTTTCATAACGAAGTCTACTTACTTCATCTTCTAAGTCTTCATTACTCTTTAATAATTCATCTACATTTTGAAAATGCGCCACAATATTTTTCGTTTTATCCGAAACAAAATGAATACTTTTTTCAAAAGGATACAGTATATAATTAACGCCTGTACTAAGAACGGGTATATCGAATTGCTTACCAATCACAATGGCTATGATTAAAAGGCCACCGCCAATAAGTCCCATTTTCTTTACCTTTTTATTAAGTTTCAAGGCATTCTCTCCCTATACTATTTATCATCAGCAAAAATTGCAGACCACTTCTCAATATTTTCTAACGCATAACCTGTTCCTTTAGCAACACAATCTAGTGGATCCTCTGCTATTTTAACTGGCATCCCTGTTTCTAAGCTAATAAGTGTATCAAGCCCTGTCAAAAGCGCTCCACCGCCTGTTAGCATAATACCACTTTCCATAATATCCGCTGCAAGTTCTGGTGGTGTTTTTTCAAGTGTTAATTTAATGGCATCAATAATAGAATTAACAGGCTCTTTGATAGCTTCTGTTACTTCTGTCGAGGTAATTGTAAGCACTTTAGGAAGACCTGTTACAAGGTCACGTCCTCTAATCTCCATTGTTTCATCTTGACCTGTTGGGTAAGCTGCGCCAATACTAATTTTAATTTGCTCAGCAGTTCTTTCACCAATCATTAAGTTGTATTCTCTTTTAATATAAGAAACAATGTATTCATCAAATTCATCACCTGCAATACGAAGTGATTTGCTTGCTACAATACCACCTAATGAAATAACAGCTACGTCTGTTGTTCCTCCACCAATATCTACAACCATATTACCTGTTGGTTCTTCTACACGAAGATGTGCACCGATTGCTGCAGCCATCGGCTCTTCCATAATTAATGCTTTTTTAGCACCTGCTTTTTCTGTAGCTTCTTCAACAGCACGCTTTTCAACAGATGTCACACCTGATGGCACGCATACAATAACACGTGGTTTTGAAGCAAATAAAGATTGTTTGTATGCTTTACCAATAAAATAACGTAGCATAGCTGAAGTAGTTGCAAAGTCTGCAATAACACCATCTTTAAGTGGTCTAATAGCTACAATGTTACCTGGTGTTCTACCAATCATTTGTTTAGCTTCATCACCAACTGCTAATACTTCATTCGTTTTTTCTTTGATTGCTACTACTGATGGTTCATTAACTACAATTCCTTTTCCTTTAACAAAAACAAGTGTATTGGCTGTACCTAAGTCAATACCCATATCTTTTCCAAACATATAAAATCCTCCTAATTCAATCTATATAATGTGTTGTTTGCAAAATCTCATATTTAACATCATACCTTTTTTTCATCCAATTATCAACATCTAGAGATAACTTTCTTCTTTAAAACTCTTATAAATACCATCTCCAATAATAATATGGTCTAAAAGTGGAATGCCTACTAAGTCACCTACCTTTTGAAGACGTTTAGTCATCTGTAAATCTTCTTCACTAGGAGTAGGATCTCCACTAGGATGATTGTGAACAGCAATAATACTATGTGCTGACTTCTGAATAGCTATACGATAAACTTCTCTTGGGTGAACAATAGAAGCTGTTAAACTGCCTTTTGATACTGTTTCATAACCTATCATTTTACACTTGGCATCCAGTAAAGTAATAATAAAACGTTCTTCACGGCTATGTCTAAGTTCTTCCATAAAATAACATGAGAGGATGGCTGGTGAAGTAATCTTCTCACCTGATTGATATTTCTCTTTTGTTATTCTTTTACTTAATTCTAATAATGTTAGGATTTGTATGGCTTTTACTGGACCAATTCCATTAATACTCATAAGTTCATTATAGGATATATGATAAAGGCCAATTAAAGAAGGCGTCTTTATATGTTCTGGTTTTTCTTTTTCCCCATACGTTAATAGATGCCATGCTAGTTCCTCTGCATTATATGTCTTAGTTCCAGAACGTAATAAAATAGCAAGAAGTTCTGTATTAGACAAATAATCAGGTCCATATTTGCCAAATTTCTCATAAGGCCTTTCTTCTATCGGTTGATCTTGAATTCTCATCGTATACCCCCTTTACCTTCAAATTATTGCCGTCATTTTCACACTTCATACACCCAAATAAAAAAAAGGCCATATGGCCCTAATTTTCTAATAATCTCTTATAAATTTGATGAATTGGGAGTCCTACTACATTATAATAATCCCCCTCTATGCTTTCTATAAAAATTGCCCCCTTACCCTGAATACCATATGCACCTGCCTTATCTAAAGGTTCTCCTGTCGCAACATAATGATCTATTTCCTGCTTACTTAATATTTTCATTTGAACATAAGTTGTTTCACAAAAAGTACTGACTTCATTTTTCTTAATAAGAGCTACACCTGTAATCACACGATGTCTTTGCCCAGATAACAATTGTAGCATTTTTCTAGCCTCTTCTTCATTCTTAGGCTTTCCTAATATATGACTTTGCAAACACACCATTGTATCAGCACCAATAATCCATTCAGCGCTATATTCCTTTGCTACTGCTTCTGCTTTTAGCCTAGCTAAATATTTGACGTTCTCTTCTGGAGAAAGTTGCGGATTAATGATTTCTTCCACTTCTCTAGTATGAATTTCAAATGGATAGTCTAATAATTGAATCAATTCTCTTCTACGCGGAGAACTTGAAGCTAGTATTATTTTCTTCATATCGGTCTTCCTTTATTTTATTTTTTTATATACAAACACGCCCGCAAGCATGCCCAGAATAGCTGTTAATGTAATCTTAAATTTAACCTGTAAAGAAAACCATATCACACCCAAGTCAACTTGTACAGGCTGATCAAGGCCAAAAGAACCTGTATAATTCATCCATTTTAAGAAACTTACACGATCACATAAATTGCCAACAAAATAACCTACAGTTAATCCTGATAGCATGCAAAGTAACAAAATCCAAAATTGCTCTGTTTTTTGATTTGCCATATATAACTCCCCCTTTGTATTACGACTCTATTTATATGGAATAAGATTATAAAACAACTCAATTTTTCAAAATGTAGCATAACCATTAAGATTATGCTACATTTTCATTACTCTATTATTCAATTATATTACCACGCTACTACTTGATGCTGATATAGCATTGTTTTCTTGCTTTAATACTTGTTTCGAAAGATTAGAGATAGCTTTTGTTGGGCATTTAGCTTCACATTTACCACAACTTACACATTTAGTCATTTCTATAACTGCATGATTATCTACAAGTGTAATAGCACCTTCCTCACATTGCTTAACACATATACCACACCCTATACAACCCACTTCGCATGCAGCTTTAACCTCTTTTCCTTTATCTTTTGAGATACAGTTTACATGATAGGTTGTACTCATAGGAAGGATCTCAATAATATGTCTAGGGCAAGCATTCTTACAAGCACCACATCCTACACATTTTTCCGGATGAATAATAGGAAGGCCTTCCTCCATAGTAATAGCGCCAAATGTACATGCTTTTTGACAACTTCCATATCCTAAACAACCATAGGCACATACTTTAGGACCTCCACCTATTAAATGAGCATCCATACAATTAGCTATACCTTGATAATTATATTTTAATTGGGCATGAACATGATTTCCTTTACAACTAACAACAGCTATTTGCTTTTCTGAAGCACTAGCTGCTATTCCCATTATTTTTGCAATGGCTTCAATTTGAGCTTCATTACATACTGGACAGGCATTAATATTACTTTCTCCTGTTACAATTGATTTCGCCATAGCTTCACAACCAGCTAACCCACAGCCACCACAGTTAGCACCCGGTAAGAACTCTTTAACCGCTTCTACTCGCTCATCTATAGGAACGGCAAACTTTTTAGCTGCAATACCTAGTCCTATTCCAAATAAAAGTCCCATTCCACCTATAGCTATGACAGGAGAAAAGATTGCTGATAAATCCATCTAAATCCCTCCTTATTTGATCATATTTTGAAAACCAGAAAAAGCAATAGCCATAAATCCTGCAATCATTAATGCTAATGGCAAGCCCTTAAATCCACTAAGTACATCATTATCTTCAATACGTTCTCTAATGCCTGACATAAGTAGCATAGTAATAGTAAACCCTATCGCCGCACCTAAGCCATTAACTACTGATTGAATAAGTGAATAATTCTGTTGCATATTGAGTACAGCTACACCTAGTACAGCACAGTTAGTTGTAATAAGTGGTAAGTAGACACCTAATGCACTATGAAGTGATGGACTTACTTTTTGAATAACCATCTCAACAAATTGAACTAAAGAAGCAATTACCAAAATAAATGCAAGTGTGTATAAATACTCTAGTTCTAATGGTACTAAAATATAACGATACACTAAATAAGAGAACATAGAGGCAAGTCCCATAACAAAAGTTACTGCTGCTCCCATACCAAGTGACGTCTCTACTTTTTTAGAAACACCTAGGAAGGCACATATTCCTAGGAATTTAACAAGTACAAAGTTATTGACTAATGCTGCGCCAATAAAAAGTAATAATAATTCCATTTATTTCCCCTCCTATTGTTTTTTAGCTTTAATCGTGTTCAATATGGCCATCAAAATACCTAGTGTAAAGAAAGCACCTGGCGCTAGAATCATAATGGTAGCTGGTGTATAAAAACTAGGTGTTACCGGATACCCCATAAAAGTACCCGCTCCTAATATTTCCCTAATGCAACCAATAACTGTTAAAGAAACTGTAAAGCCTAGTCCCATCCCTATTCCATCAAAAACAGCTGCAATAGGCGAATTTTTAGAAGCATAAGCTTCTGCTCTTCCTAAGATAATGCAGTTAACAACAATAAGTGGGATGAATAAACCTAAAGCACTATATAAACTAGGTATATAGGCTTTTAATAAAAATTCTATAACAGTTACAAAACTAGCAATAATAACAATAAATGCTGGTATTCTAATTTTAGAAGGTATTACTTTTCTTAAAAGACTAATAACAAAATTTGAACAAATGAGTACTGCTGTAGTAGATAATCCCATACCAATAGAGTTGGTTACACTTGTTGTTACCGCAAGTGTGGGACACATGCCTAATACTTGAACAAAGGTGGGATTATCTTTTATTAAACCTGCTTTTAGTCGTTCACTTATTATACTCATTGCACGCTCCCCCATTCATTTTGGTGTTCTGCCACAAAGGCTATTGCTGCATTAACACCGTCTGTAATAGCTGCTGATGTAATTGTAGCTCCTGTTATGGCCTGTATCTCATCTTCTTTTGGGCTTGTTTTGGTTACTTTGATAGTTCCTTGCTTTCCGATATATTGATCAATAAAACTTGGTTTTTCTGCGTTAGCACCAAAACCTGGTGTTTCTGAATGACTTAGTATCTTAACACCTTTCACTGCCTTATTTTGATCAAGTCCTATTAACACGCTAATAGCACCACCATAGCCTTTTGGCTCTACGTTCAAAATATAACCAACTACGTTATGAGAAGCTTTAGCTACAAATACCTTTTTAATAAGTGTATCTGAAATAGCATCTATCTGAGTAAAAGTATCTGCTTCACTTAAAAGTTGCTTCATAGAATCTTGCTCTATCTTAAGGTTATTAGCTTCAATAATAGGACGTGTTATCTGATTAACTGTCCCTAATAATCCTACACAAATTCCCGTTATGAGAAAGAGGATTGCACCTAATTTTAATGCTTCTTTCATGCTTTAACCCCTCCTCCAAAACGACGTTTTCTTACATACATATCAATAAGTGGTACTGTTAAATTCATAAATAAAATACTATAACTTACACCTTCTGGATAACCACCATATAATCTGATGAGTGTCGTAATAATACCAGCTCCTATAGCAAATATCATCTGACCTTTAGGGGTCATTGGTGTAGTCGTGTAATCTGTAGCCATAAAGAAAGCTCCTAAAATAATACCACCTAAGAATAGTGAGTAAAATGTTTGATAAAGAAGCTCTAATGAAAATCCTTGACTAAATCCACTAAAAATAAAGGTGAGTCCAAAAATAGTCCCTATGTAACAAGCAGGAATATGCCATGAAATTACTTTTCTAATAATAAGATAAGCTGCACCTATTAATAAAGCCAGTGCACTGGCTTCGCCAATACAACCGCCTATATTACCTATCAAAGCATCCATGAAACTTGGTAATCCCTCTACCACTCCATTTTTAATAAGTTCTAAAGGTGTAGCTCCTGTCACAACATCAACTCCTAAACCTAGTGAACCTTGTGTTGGTACTGGAAAGCTTCTCATATGACTTGCATAAGCCGATAGTAAAAATGCTCTGGCTGCTAAAGCCGGATTAATGAAATTTTGACCAATCCCTCCAAAAACTTGTTTAGCTAAAATAATAGCCACAAATGCGCCTACTATAATAACAAAAAAAGGAACATTTGCAGGTAAATTAAATGCTAATAATAAGCCTGTTACAACTGCACTTAAATCTCCAACTGTACTCGGACGGTTAAAAATCTTCTCCCAAATCCACTCAAACCCTATACAACTCACAACACTTACTAATGTAACTAAAAGTGCTCTTAAACCGTAAAAATAAGTACCCGCTAGAAGGGCCGGTGTCAAGGCAATGATTACATCTCTCATAATAGTATGGGTAGTGTGAGAAGCTCTTACATGAGGCGAGGAAGAAACTACCAACATTTTATCCATTTCTCATTCTCCTTTTCTATTTTTTCGCACGTATAACTGCTTTAGCAGTACGTATACTTTGCACAATATCCCTCTTAGCAGGACAGGTATAGGAACAGCATCCGCATTCTATACAATCCATACCATAATAATCCATAAACTTATCATAATGTTCATGAAGTGCATGTCTATGAAGAGTATTAGGAATCAAATGCATCGGACATACTGTTACACATTTACCACAATGCATACAATGAGTCGTAGGAACAGATGTTACTTCTTCATCTGTAAAACATAAAACGGCAGACGTCCCTTTCATCACAGGAATATTAACATCTGAAATAGCAATTCCCATCATAGGACCTCCGGCAATAATCTTTACCGTTCGTTCCATATCCCACTCAGCATACTCTAAAACTTCCTTAAATGAAGTACCTACTTTCACTTCAACATTACAAGGTTTCTTTACGCCACTACCAGATACAGTTACAATACGTCTCATAACAGGTTGACCTTTTGTAACAGCGCGGCAAACAGCAACCATTGAATCAATATTCTGCACAATACAACCAATATCTATAGGTAGTTTGCCACTTGGTACCTCTCTCTTTGTAATCGCATAAATTAAATGTTTTTCTGAACCTTGAGGGTATTTAGTATCTAAAGTCACAACTTCCAAGCGTTCTGTATTTTTAGCAAGCATTTTCATCTGCTTGATAGCATCCATCTTATTATTTTCGATGCCAATAATAGCTTTAGCTTCTTTATATACTTCTAACAAAATTTTAATACCTTCTATGACTTCTTCACCATTTTCTAGCATGACCCTGTGATCTGAGGTCAAATAAGGTTCGCATTCTGCACCATTAATAATAATGTATTCTACTGTTTTATCTGGTGGGGTAGATAATTTGACATGAGTAGGAAAAGTAGCCCCCCCCATTCCAACCAAACCAGCTTCCTTAACTAAACCTATAAGTTCTTCTTTAGTTAAGTTTTTATAATCGCTTTTAGCAGAAGTCGCCATTCCAGGTGTTTCTTCATACAAATTATCGTTTTCAATCACTATACTATTTTCCTTATTACCTCTAAAGGTTAAACGATTTTCTATACTTTTTACTGTACCTGATACAGAACTATGTATGGCAGCAGAAATAAAGCCACTGGCTTCACCAATCTTTTGCCCTACTAAGACACGGTCACCTTTTTTTACAATAGGTGTGCACGGTGTGCCAATATGTTGTGACATTGGAAATACAAGTTCACTTCCCGGTAGCATCACTTCAATCTTCTTATCACAGGTGATTTCCTTATGATAATTGGGATGAATACCTTTTTTGAAGGTTAATCCTTTCATACTGCGCCCCCTTTAATTATCTTAAATAGTTAAATCCAATCATAAGAATTATAGCATATTATCAAAGAATTTATCATTTATTTTTAGTATTTCAGCAAAATATAAAATAATTTATTTTTTAACAGAGTTCATATTTTCTTCAAGGTATTCTTTAAGCCATGCCAAAACATCTAAATTATCAATAGCTACATCTCCTAAAATTTTTTTCACCTCTGCTGTTTCAAAAGCAAAACTTTTTTCTTCATACTGATAGTTATAAATAAAATTGATTTTAGGATTGCTTTGTATAAGGATAATGAGTGTACTAACTACATCACCTAAAGGTACCCTATCAATATGCCGATAAGCCATAGTTGCTTTTATAATAGTTCCCTTACCTTGTTCACTATCAATACTTAATTCACCTTCGCTATTTTCACAATTCTGTTTGAGTAAGGGGATGCCCAAACCTACACGCCTTAGAGTACGTGTTGTAACAAAAGGATCTGTGATTTGTTTAGCAAGTTGTTTCGGCATACCGCTTCCATTATCTTCTATAGATAAAACTAACTGATTTTTACTTGGCATTTCTTCAATGCAAATATGTATCTCATCAGCATGCGCTCTGATACTATTTTGAGCAATATCTAGTATATGTAAAGACAAATCCTGCATATTGAACCTCCTCTTTGAATACCTCTTTATTTCTTTTCAATAAAAGAAAGGAACTAAGAGTCCTCTTAATTCCTTTCTTTACCTTCTAAGTTTATATATGACTTATTATTTAGTTAATATACGTACTTTAATGACATTATCAACACTTTCAATTCTTTGAATATCCTCCTCAGAAATGCTAGTGTCTGTATCAATTAAAGTATAGGCATAGTCACCACGGCTTCTATTAGTCATATCTTGAATATTGATACCTTGTTCAGCAATAATAGCTGTAATTTTACCTAAAATTGCTGGCGTGTTTTTATGAGCAATAGCAAGTCTAGCGCTTGTATTCCAAATCATAGAACATTCAGGGTAATTAACAGAGTGCGTGATATTTCCTTGTTCTAAATAATCTTTAATTTCTTTAACTGCCATAACTGCGCAATTTTCTTCAGATTCTTCTGTTGATGCGCCTAAATGAGGAATAGCAATAATGTTTTCTTGATTAAGAACATCTTCTACAGGAAAATCTGTCACATACTTAGCTACCTTACCTTCAGCAATGGCTACCTTCATATCCTCATTTTGAACAAGTGTATCTCTAGAGAAATTAAGAACAGCTACGCCTGTCTTCATTTTATCAAAAGCTTCTTTATTGAGCATGTGTTTTGTGCTATCCAAAAGAGGCACATGTATTGTAATATAGTCTGCTTCAGCATAAATTTCATCTAAAGTATTAGCATGCTTAATATGACGTGAAAGCCCCCATGCAGCATCTACTGAAATATAGGGATCATAGCCGATGACTTCCATTCCTAAAGCTTGTGCGGCATTAGCTACCATAACACCAATAGCACCCAGACCAATAACACCTAGCTTTTTACCAAGAATTTCTCCACCGCCAAAAGCACCCTTACCTTTTTCTACTGTTTTAGCTACATCTGATTCTAAGGTTTTAGCCCAATTAATGCCATCTACAACTTTTCTAGAAGCAAGTAAAAGACCACACAGTACTAACTCTTTTACTGCATTTGCATTAGCTCCTGGTGTATTAAATACAACAATCCCCTTTTCTGCATAAGCTTCAATAGGAATGTTGTTAACACCTGCTCCCGCTCTAGCAACAGCTTTAACACTTTCTGGTAAAACCATATCATGCATTTTTGCACTTCTTACAAGAATGGCATCAGCATTATTTAATTCATCAGATACCTTGTAAGCATCTCCGAGTAACGCTAAACCATTTTGTGAAATCTTATTTAAAGTATGAACTGTATACAAAACGTTCCCCCCTAGTTTTCACTTTCAAATTTCTTCATAAACTCTACTAATTTTTGTACACCTTCAAGTGTCATAGCATTATAAATGCTAGCACGCATACCACCTACACTTCTATGTCCTTTTAGATTTACAAAACCAGCAGCTGTTGCTTCTTTTACAAATTTAGCATCTAGCTCCTCATTACCTGTTACAAAAGTAACATTCATTAAAGAACGGTCTTCTTTATTGGCTGTTCCTTTAAACATTTTTGATTCATCTAAATAGTTATAAAGCACTGCTGCTTTTTCTTTATTTCTCTTTTCTAAAGCAGCTACTCCACCTTGTGCTTCAATCCATTCGAACATCAGTTTAAGCATATAAATACCATAAGTTGGTGGTGTATTATACATGGATTCATTTTCTACCATTAATTGATAATTAAGCATTGATGGTACAGTTTCTTTGGCATGGCCAACAAGGTCTTCACGAATAATAACTAGTGTTACACCTGCAGGTCCTAAATTCTTTTGTGCGCCTGCATAAATAATACCAAAACGACTTACATCAACTTGTTCTGATAAAATACATGAAGACATATCTGCTACTAATGGCACATTACCAGTATCAGGATACTCATGATACTTTGTTCCATAAATCGTGTTATTAGCACAAATATAAGCATAATCTGCTTCTGAATCAAATTGATCTTTTGTTACTTTTGGTATGTAAGCGTATTTATCTGCTTTTGAAGAAGCGACAACATTAACTTTTCCAAACTTTTGAGCCTCTTTAAGTGCTTTAGATGCGAACATACCAGACTCAATATAATCAGCTTTATATGAATTTCTCATTAAGTTTAATGGAATCATGGCAAACTGAAGGGATGCACCACCTTGTAAAAATAACACTTTATAATTGTCAGGAATGTTCATAATTTCTCTGAGTTTTGCTTCAGCGCCTTTGATAATTGCGTCATAAGGTTTCGAACGATGACTCATCTCCATAACACTCATACCGCTATCTCCATAGCATACAAGTTCTTTTTGAGCTTTTTCAAGTACTTCTAGTGGCAATGCACCAGGTCCTGCTGAAAAATTAAATACACGCATGATACCCCTCCTATAATTTTAAAAATAATCTCCACATTATATCTAATGTTTATAAAATTATATTTAATTTATTAAAAATAGTCAATGTAAAATTTTACACATAATTTTAACATATGATTTTTTGTCATAACACAGATTCATATTTCCTCTAGATTTTTGTCTATTTATACAGTTTTTATATCATTGCATTGTTTCAGATTAGCTTAAAGTTGCTACCATGACAGCTTTAATAGTATGCATACGATTTTCTGCTTCATCAAATACAACAGAATAACTACTTTCAAACACCTCTTCCGTCACCTCATAGCCCTTCACTGCAGGCAAGCAATGCATGAAAATCATGTTTGGATTTTCAACTTTTGCAATAAGCGCCTCATTCACTTGATAAGGTTTTAAAAGTGCAATGCGTTCCTTAGCTTTATCTTCTTCTCCCATAGAACACCAAACATCTGTATAAATCACATCTGCACCTTTCACGGCTTCAACAGACTCTGTAATTTCTACTTTGGAACCAGAAAGCTTTGCATAACCCTCACAAACTTTCACATGGTTTTCTTCTGGCCATAAAGATTTTGGTGCAATAATCGTAATATCTACTCCCATCTTTGTGCAACCAATTAATAAGCTATTGCCCATATTATTACGTCCATCTCCTATGAAAACGAATTTCTTTCCTTTTAGTTCGCCTAGATGTTCTTTCATAGTCAATAAATCTGCTAAAATCTGTGTTGGATGATACAGGTCTGTTAAACCGTTATAAACAGGTACACCACTGTACTTAGCTAAATCAGTTACAACTTCTTGTGAGAAACCTCTGAATTCTATAGCATCAAATAAGCGCCCTAATACACGTGCTGTATCAGCTACACTTTCTTTATGACCTAATTGAATGTCATTCTTTCCTAGATATTCTGGATGTGCACCTTCATCTACACAAGCTACAGTAAAAGCACAACGTGTACGTGTAGAAGGTTTTTCAAAAATAAGAGCTACATTTTTTCCTGTAAGTAGGTCTCCTTTTATGCCCATTCTTTTTTTATTTTTTAATTCGCCTGCTAAAGTTAATAAGTAATTAATTTGTTCTGACGAAAAATCATGTAATGTCAAAAAAGATTTTCCTTTTAATCCAAACATTTTTATTCCCCCTTAAGTAATCTTTATAAATATATTTATAATTATACATACAATTAATAAAAATTCAACTTTTTATTAATAAAAACTTTTTATACTTCTGTTGAAATAAACGGCCTACTCTCTAAATACTAAAAACACCTTTTCTTGAAAGCTTTATAAACAAAAAATGATTAACATACTTAACTGTCTGCTAATCATTTTCTTAACTTATTGAGTTTGTGTAAGTAAATCCAATTCTTCTTTTGTAAGGGTGCGGTAAGTCCCTAAACTTAAATCTTCTGGCAATTCAAGTCCACCCATTTTAATACGTTTCAAATAGACGACTTCTTTTCCAACTGCCTGAACCATACGTTTTACCTGATGAAACTTTCCTTCGTGGATAGTCACATAAATTTCTGATTCCTCATCACTTCTGATAATTTCTAGTTTTCCTGGTGCATACTTTGTACCATCAGTTAAAGCGATTCCTTCAGCAAACATTTTTATGTCCTCTTCTGTCATTTTGCCAGCCACCCTAGCATAGTAGACCTTATCAACATGACGTTTAGGAGAAAGTAAACCATGAGCCATCTTGCCATCATTTGTTAAAATTAGCAGGCCTTCCGTGTCTTTATCTAGTCTTCCTACTGGAAAAACTTCTTTATTCTGATCTCTTTCCTCTAATAGGTCTAAAACTGTTTGATCACGTCCATCTTCTGTTGCTGTAATATAACCTCTAGGTTTATTCAGTATAAAGTGATAAAACTCTTGGTAATCCATTCTTTCACCATTTACTTCTACTACACTTGTTAGAGAGTTAACAGCTGTTTCGGGTTTTATAATGACTTGGCCATCTACCTTAACTTTTTTACCTCTGATTATCTTTTGAACGGTACTACGAGTACCATAACCTACATGTACTAAATATTTATCTAAACGTATCTTTTTTCCACTCATTTTTTCCACCTATACCATTCTCCAAGTTGCTGGATATTGATTTTTGAGCCTTCCGTCTTGAGCCTTTACCCATCCTAAAGGCTGATCATCTACACAAATAACATGATACCCTTTATGTGCCTCATGTAAAAGCGTTTCTCCTTTTAAATAACGTATAACTTCTTCGTCTGTACTTTTATAACAAATAGTATTTTTAAACATTTCTTTTCCATAAGCTAACACTAAGGCATGCCCTGGATCAAAACGCTTATTTTTAATTTCACCCAGTAATACCCCACATCTAATCACACGAATACCCATTAAAGGTGGATTGTCTGATGGGACTTGGTATAATTTTCCCTTAATTTCTACAACAGGTAAATCCTCAGGTAAATAGGTTTGTTCCTTTAAAAAGGCGTACGCTTCAGAATAATCCTTTAATCTTTTATAAAGCTGTGGTTTATATGATAATTCATGATTTTTATTTTCACGCTTTAATAAACAAACGAAATGTCCTTCACCTTCTATATGATGAGGCCATAATCTTAATGCTCCCTTTAAACTAGCTGGAGCATCTATCCACTCAGGTTTACCTTCTTGTATTCCTCCTACAGGCAATAACGGCACTACCTTAAAATCTGAATGCTTTTTTAAAAACGCACCAATCATCCCTTCATTTTCTTCAGGTGAAAAAGTACACGTAGAGTATAATAACATACCATCAGGTTTTAACATAGTAGCGGCATCTTCTAAAATAGTTTCTTGAAGCCTCATACAATAATCAACACCATAATTCTCCCAACTTTTAACTGCAGTTTCATTCTTTCTAAACATACCTTCTCCTGAACAGGGGGCATCAATTAAGATCTTATCAAAATAACCTGGCCACTTACTAGCAAGTTTCTCAGAGGTTTCACTCGTAACAATAGCTTGCCTAGCACCAAAGTTTTCTAGATTCTTCAAAAGCGCTTTCGCTCTTGAAGCACTGATATCATTAGATACCAATACGCCTTTCCCTTCCATACGTGCTGCTATTTGTGTACTCTTTCCTCCTGGTGCTGCACATAAATCAAGTACACGATCTCCAGGAACAATTGGTAAATAAGCGCCTGGTGACATAGCACTTGGTTCTTGTATATAATAAAGGCCAGCATAATAGTATGGATGTTTAGTCGGTTTCTCTTCCTTGTCATAGTAAAAACCTTCTTTACACCATGGGACTTCTTTTAAAGTTGCAAAGGGATTTATTGTTTCCCATTGTTCTAAATCTACCTTTAATGTATTAATACGAATCCCCTGATATTGAGGTAAATGATAAGAAGCTAAATAATCCTCATATTCATCTTTTAACAACGCTTTCATCTTTACTGTAAAAGTTTCTGGTAACTTCATTTTCTCTTCTCCATTATTGATATAGTATCATTACTTGTTAGGTCTTTAAGTATAGGCTTATACTTCTCCTAAATAAAGTGGATCAAATTGCAAATAATCAGCCGATACAAGCTCATAAGTAATTCCATCATACACACCTCTTAGACTTTGTCCCCAAGAAATTTCATCATGCAAGTGACCATAAATCACTTTGGTTACGGGGTAACCGGTTAATTTCTCTATTAAAGAGGAGGTATGCTCCTGCTGAGTAGTTGGTGGATAGTGAAGCATCACCCATATTTCCTTTGCCTCTTTTGCTGCTTTAAGAGAAAGATCTAATCTCATTAGTTCTCGTTCATATATTCTTGAATCTTCCTCTGTAAATGAGGATGTATTAGGACTAATCCATCCTCTTGTCCCACAAATAGCTACCTCTCCTATTCGATAAGCTGTATTTTGCAAAAAAACAATTTGTTTATAGTACTCATTCAGCTTTTTAGGTCGATCCCACCAATAATCATGGTTTCCTTTAATACAGATCTTTTTGCCCGGAAGCGCTTCTAACCAATCTAAATCGACTTGTGCTTGTTGAAAACGCATTGCCCAAGATATATCTCCAGGAATAAGCACCACATCTTCATAACTAATATTCTTTCTCCAATTCTTTTCTATGCGCTTGTAATGATTTTCCCACCCAGCACCAAATATGTTCATAGGCTTATTAGCGTTAAAGCTTAAATGTAAATCACCAATAGCAAATATCTTCATGACCTTCTCCTACCCTACTATAAACTTAAACAACTGTTAAAACGCTTAAGAGCCTTCCCATTTAAATAATTGCATAGATCGCCTTGCTTATAGCCATGCTTTTCCATAGTAGCTACAACATCATCATGTATTTTCCACCAACTGGTATTCCAGTTAGCATATAAAGTATGCTCTTCTGGTGCTCTTCCTATAATACGCTGTACGACAATATCAGGTGATAAATATCTTAGAAATGTAATCACTCTCTCCTTATAGCTTTCTAAATCTATAAGTTCTAATTCACCTTTTTCATAAGCAGCACCTAAAACGGTATTTTTGACAATGTACAACGCATGTAATTTAACATAATCACTTTTTAATGCACTCATACATTTGGCTGTTTCAATAACATCTTCCATTGTATCCCAAGGTAAATCTACAATAATATGGGTACATAAAGTAAAAGGATAAGCTTTAATCTGCATAATAGCATCTAAATATTCTGCCAAACTATGCCCTCGATTAATGATTTTTAAAGTATGATAATTAATTGTTTGTAATCCTAACTCTATACATACTTCCTTCTTATAGGTAGTGGCCCACTCATGTAATGCATCTAAATAAGCCTTATTAATACAGTCAGGTCTTGTTGATACTGAAATACCTACACTATCTGGATGATTAAGTTCTCCTAATACCTTTTTAAAAGTGTCAAGAGGCATATACGTATTACTGTAGTTTTGTAAATAAGGAATAAAATATCTTGCCTTATATTTATTTTTAATTTTTTCAATGTTTTTTTCTAACTGCTCTGCAACACTTTCTTTACTACTACGCATTTCATATCCGGCACCTACGTCTCCGCAAAAAGTACATCCCCCATAAGCCACTGCTCCATCACGATTAGGGCAAGTAACTGGTAAATGGATTGGGATTTTATAAACCTTATCTCCATACTTTTCTTTTAAATAAGTTGAATATTTATAGTAAACTTCCAAATCAAATGACTCCTTCTCTTATGTCCTTTTGCGCACATTTGATAATAGGCCATGTACGTCTTATGATACTTTCTGCCTGACTAACTGAAATGGGATTTTCTCCTATACCACATTCAATTGTAAAGCCAGGTTTTTTATAAGTCGCTATAAACCAATCTTTATATCCACCAGATGATGCCGCTTCTTCTGGTTCATCTAGTAAATAGCCACTTGCTTCGGAAAACATTATAGCATATTCCTTAGCTGTTGGCACCTCAACATTCCCATAATTCCAATAGATCACTTCTCCTTGAGTATGATAAGCTAAGACCATATCATATAATCGTTTTCTGGTGAGCATTGCTAAAGCCTTACTTTCTGGTTCACTCTCGGGTGTCATACCAGCATAATACGCATAGCTTGGTCCTTTTTTTTCACTATTTTTCTTATAGCTTGCAAAATCTGCATCATAATTTCGATTTAAGTCTACCCCACGTATATTAGCTTTCCATCTTGAAAAATTATCAAACCCCTCATTCATTTTTAATAATTTTTCTTTTTGCTTAGTATAAATAATGGACTGTAGACCATATAAAGAAAGTTCAACGCCATCAGGATTAACCATTGGAACAAAGTCAAAATTGATTTGTTCTAGTTTTACTTGTCCAATCCTTACTTCTTCACAAAGCTTTTCTACGGATTTCATTACAATAAAACTAGTTACCCATTCATTGGCATGATGACTACCATTGATATGTATTTTTCGTTTTCCATTACCTAAGTGAATAAGATAAAGGGGACGTTCCATAACACTTTTACCTATCATTTGTACTTTTAAAAAGGGATACTGATTTTCAAGTGCTTTTAATTGCTGTAACATGATTAGATAACTATACATTTGATTTTCTAAATAAACAAGACCTTTGGAAATATATGACATACTTTTCTCCTTACTTTGTTTATTTTATTTATATGGGCTATCAAATAACTTTATGTACCTACCATCTTATATTTTGGTAATAATATCCATACCTTATCACAGCGTATAATGAATAAATTTTGATAATATACACATAATACAAGTATCATCTTGCTTTGCTATAAAATATCAGAAAGGTGGTTACTTCATTATGAAATCTAGAACTTGGGATTATATTGCAATTACACTTATTATCATCGGTGCAATTAACTGGGGACTTATTGGCTTTTTCCAATTTGACTTAGTAGCATTTATCTTCGGTGGTATGAGTTCATGGGTAAGTAGAGTTATTTATGCGGTAATTGGTATCGCAGGTCTTTACTGTCTTACACTTTATGGACGTGTTTACGATCAACCTTATTCCAATAATTAATATGTTTTACTAGAGCCACTTTTTCTAAAGTGGTTTTCTTTTTATTATCTGAAGTCTTTTATCATTTATACCTATATCAAATCATAAAGCTTAAAAATCATTTTACTTTTTTCCTAAAAAAAGAGGTATTTTGAAAAAGAAATTGAATAAATATAATAATAAAAACTATTTAAGAGGTGATGTGTATGATCAAAATTATAACAGGTCAAACAGGCGAAGGTAAAACAAAAAAAATGATTGAAGCTGCCAACCAAGCTGTAACACACATTAAAGGTCATGCTGTTTATATTGACAGTACTAATACTCATCGTTATGCCCTATCTCATCAAGTACGTCTTATTGAAGCCTCTACCTTTCCTTTAAAATCCCAAACAGATTTTTTCGGTTTCTTGTGTGGTATTTTATCTGCTAATCATGATATTGAAATTGTGTTTATTGATGAACTTGTAAAACTTACCCATTGTTGCATTGACGACTTGACTCAGCTATTTGATCGTATTAGGGAACTCTCCGATAAATATCAAGTTGAATTCATCATTGGTACCTCCTGTTCCCATGGAGACATTCCAGATCATCTTACCCCTTATCTAATTGCTTAATGAAAAGTTGAGGGGCTATTATAATGTAACGTTTAATCGTTCATTACAATAGCCCTTTTTATTCTATCCTATCTTTTTATGATTTATTTCTTTAAAAAAACAAATACTATACGGCTTGACCTCATAATTTGTTTCTTCTATTATTTCTTCATTAATAATATCTTCTATTTCCTTATAAGCTGTATCAATCACACGGCACCACTTCTTATTAGAAGGAGGCATTTCAAATCTTAAACTTTCATAGTGGCTATTTGCCACTAAAAATAAACTTTGATCTCCTTCAATAAAACAAGCAATACTCTTTGAGTAATAAGACCAATCCGGCTGATTATACCGTATACCGTGCCAACTTATTTTATAGTTATTTTTATCAGCTGTTTTAAAATAGTCTAGACTTTTTCTGAGCGCAATTAATCTTTGGACAAATAAATACTGCGATTTAAACGTTGTTACTCTTTCCCAATCCATCCAAACAGATTCATTATTTTGACAAAAAGCATTATTATTACCTCCTTGTGTGCGTCCTATTTCATCTCCCATAAGAAGCATAGGTACCCCTTGGGCAAGAATAAGTAAGCACATTAAGTTGCGCATCCCCCGTTTTCTGGCTTCTAAAATATTGGTATCTTCTGTCGTTCCTTCCACTCCCCAGTTGTAACTATAGTTAGCATTGTGTCCATCTCTATTTCCTTCCCCATTAGCTTCATTATGCTTATCATTATAAGATAACAAATCCCACATAGTAAAGCCATCATGAGCTGTAATGAAATGAATCATATGAGAAGTCCCTTTCGTTAGATCTGTAAAATAGACTTCTTTTCCCTGAATACAATCAGCCAAGGCTTTTATCTTTCCTTGGTCACCTTTCACAAATTGTCTCATGGTATCTCTAAAGTAGTCACTCCACTCTCTAAAAGGATAAGGCATTCTTCCTACATCATAACTCCCTTTTGCATCCCAACTTTCACTAATAAGTTTAACTTTTCCGAGTAAGGGATGCTCAGCAATCTCATTAAGCAACGATGTCTTAATCCATCTACCACATTCATCCTGACCTAAAATAGAAGCTAAATCGAAACGAAAGCCATCTACACCGACTTCCTCACTCCAATAAACTAAACTATCTATAATGAATTTTTTTACGATGCTATGATTCGTATTTAAAGTATTTCCTGTTCCTGAACAATTTAAAAATTGCCCTTTATCATTGTACTTGTAGTAGACTTTAGGAGCGAGGTATTTAAAATGAAAAGCTGTTCCGTCTTCCCCACCTTCACCTGTATGATTATATACTACATCTAATATAATCTCTAGGCCCTCTTCATGAGCTTTTTCTACTAAAAGTTTAAATTCATCAATAGCTTTTGAACTCTCTTTACTTACACTAAACCTCTCATCTACACAAAAAAAACCTACTGGATTATAGCCCCATACATCCTCTAGGAGTTCCCCTGTCTGTGGATTTCTATTTTTTAAAGTATAGGCATTCCACTTAAAAATGGGCAAAAGCTCTAACGTCGTTACACCTAATTGTTTTAAATATGGTAACTGTTGCATTAAGCCTATAAATGTCCCTCTTTTTTCGTTAGAAAGTGTCTTATTATTCATCGTAAAATGTCCTACATGCATTTCATAAAGAATAGTTTCTTCCCATGGAATCTGCGGTTTAGGGAGATGATACCTATTAGTTTTCTTTATGATATTTCGCCACTCTCCTTGAAAAAAGAATGTTCCTTTAGCATACGGATCCATAATAGACGGAGAATATGAATAATCTTCGTGAACGATACGCCATACATAAGCCATTCCTTCTTTTAAACCCTCTATCTGTATACTAAAAACATTATCCTTTTGATAGGTTGCCGCATCCATAATAACTTTAGTAATAGGTACAATACTTCGTGCTTCCTCGTATATTTCTAAAAGCATTTTTGAAGCTATCGTCGTATAGACACCTAAATGAGTCCTCATTTCTGTAAAATGACATCCTATTACGGATTGCCCTACAGATGAACCATACATATACTTAACCTCCCATTTAAACCCAATCGCTGTTTATCATTCACTGATTATTAATTATTATACTCTTAATATTTTGAAGTATATGGTTTTATTTTGCAAGGTAATTTATTATTTTATCAAAACTTTTTTACTCCCTCTTGAAAATCAAAAATGTCTATGTTAAGATAAGCATTAATTAAATAGTCATAAAAACGATGATAAAGTCTTAGTAGTAAACTAATGTATGGGTTCAGCGAGTGTGTGGTTGGTGTGAACACATCCCTAATTATTTATGAATTACAACTTTGGAGTTGAATTATTTCGGTTGTCGCCGTTATCGACTTGAGGCAAACTTACTTGGTTTGTGAATTAAGGTGGTACCACGGGTTATCTCGTCCTTATTGGATGAGGTAACCCTTTTTGTTGTTTTTATGATAACCATTTATAACATAGGAGGCAAAGTAATGAATGTATTAGACATTTTAATGGAACGTGGGTTTATTGAACAAATGACTCATGAAAAAGAAATTAGAGAGCTTTTAGAAAAGGAAAAAGTTACTTTTTATATAGGTTTTGATCCTACCGCTGACAGTCTTCACGTAGGTCACTTTGTAACCGTTATGGCTATGAGCCATATGCAAAAAGCCGGTCATAGGCCTATTGCTCTTTTTGGTGGTGGAACTGCTATGGTTGGTGACCCTACCGGAAAAACAGATATGCGTAAAATGATGACAACAGAAATAATTGACCATAATGTTGCATGTTTCAAAAAGCAAATGTCACGTTTTATTTCCTTTGAAAATGATGAAGCGATTATGGTTGATAATGGAGATTGGCTACGTAACCTCAACTATATTGATTTTTTAAGAGAGGTTGGTGTACATTTTTCTGTTAATCGCATGCTTACTGCTGAATGTTTTAAACAACGTCTTGAAAAAGGATTATCATTCCTTGAATTTAACTATATGCTTATGCAGTCTTATGACTTTTTAGAACTCTATCGTCGTTTTAATTGTAAGTTGCAATTGGGTGGCAATGATCAATGGTCTAATATACTAGGTGGTGTGGAATTAGTTAGAAGACTTCATGGAGACCAATCCTTTGGTATGACTTTCTCACTATTAACTAATAGTGAAGGTAAAAAAATGGGTAAAACAGAAAAGGGTGCTGTTTGGCTAGATCCTGAAAAAACATCTCCTTATGAGTTTTATCAATACTGGAGAAATGTAGCTGATACTGATGTTAAGCGCTGCCTATCTCTTTTAACTTTTATTCCTATGGATGAAATTAATAGCTTAACAGCTGTAGAAGGTTCTGCAATCAATAAAGCTAAAGAACGTCTTGCTTTTGAAGTTACTAAAATTGTACATGGTGAAGAAGAGGCTCTCAAAGCTGATACAGCCGCAAAAGCTCTTTTCTTAGGTGGTGCTCATGGTGGTTCTATTCCTACTACAGAAATAAATACCGCCGACTTCGAAACAGGTATGGATATTCTTTCTTTATTACAAGAAACAAAGCTTGTTCCTTCTCGTTCTGAAGGTCGTCGTTTAGTCACTCAAAATGGTATCAAACTAGATGGTGTGGCAATAACAGATCCTAATAGCCTCATAACTTTAGACTACTTTAAAGATAATGAATTAATGATTCAAAAAGGCAAAAAAGTATTCCATAAAGTTATTTTAAAATAATAGACTCACAAAAAGACACCTTATTATTCCTTAATGGTTATAATGAGGTGCCTTTTACTTTTTATATGTGGTTATTTCTCTTTTATTTCTTCTTTGGCCTGAGAGGCTATTTCCTCCTCTAGTACTTCTTCTCCATCTGGAAACAGTTCTGTTACGTATCTGAGTAAAACTAATCTAATGAAAGCTGCCACTGGTACACCAATAAGCATTCCCATTAAACCAAATAAATTACCACCAATTAAAATCGCTAATAATACAATAACCGGGTGAAGTTTGACACACTCTCCTACTACTTTAGGGACAATAATCCATCCATCTATTTGCTGAATGATCAAAATAGCTATTGCTCCATAAACAGCTTTCATTGGATTAGGATCTAGAATGCCAATAATGATGGCTAAAATAAAACCTACAATAGGTCCAAAATAAGGAATCAAATTGAATATGCCTGCAATAACACCAATAATAATAGCAAAGTCCAGCTGAATAACTGTTAAAGCCAAGCTTGTTAATACAGCTACAATCATTGCATCAATAATTTGCCCTCTAATATATCCTGAAAAAACATAGTCAATGTCATGACAAAGTACCATAGTATGTCTATAAATTTTAGGTTTTAACAGTGTGTAGCTGGCTTTTTTAACTACAGCAATGCAACGCTGTTTATCTTGAAGCAAATAAAAAGCTATAACGAAAGCTAACAAAAGATTCATAGTATTTAATCCTATGGTGGTTAAGGAGTTTAGAAATTGGTTAGACAATCTTAAAACAAAATCATTAATAGCACTATAAACCTTCTGCACAATTCCTTCTTGTCCTCTCAAAATCCCCATTTCATTCGTAAACCGATTGACGCCCTCTAGCATATTTTCAAAATAAGCTAAATAGCGATTGATACTTTCTTTGATTCCAAGCAAGGAAAAGTTGCCTGCAATAGCTTCTATATTCATTACTATGATTAAAATGAACAAACCTAATACCATAATAACTGTTAAAAATGTAAAAAGCGTTGGCACAGTTCTCATATGCCAACGCTTTGGATGATTTAAATCACTTTCGGCTTGGTCTTTCTTACTATGAAATAGTTCTTTTCCTTTTATCTTATGGCATCTATTTTCATAAAACTCCACAATCGGATCCAAAAGGTAAGCAATAACAAACCCCAAAATAAGCGGTTTTAATAACCAATAAATAAGCCCAAATACTTTACAAATAGCAGCCCATACCTCCTTAAAATGAAGTACGGCTAATATACCAATGACGGTTACTAGACATGCTCCTACAGCATATGCCGCTATTGTAAAATAGCGATTATTTTTTTCGATTTTCATAGTAAGTAGCCTCCCGTATTTAGTACGCTACTAGGTTTTCCAAAAGTTTAACAAGATATTCATAAACGCGAGCCATAGAAGAAATACTTGCCACTTCTTGTGGTGAGTGAATATGTTTCACATTAGGCCCAAACGAAATCATATCAAGGCCCGGTAATTTCTCAGCAATAAAACCGCATTCAAGTCCAGCATGAATAGCTGTCATGATAGGTTCCTTACCGTACATCTTCATATAAAGTTCACCTACACATTCTCTAATACGAGATTTTTCATTATATTGCCATGCAGGATAATCACCTTTTACTTCAAATTTTAAATTAAAAGCTCGGCTAAAAGCTTCTAATTTTGCAAGTAACTCTACCTTGCGAGAAGCAACACTGCTACGCACTGCACTTCCTAATTCGATGCGGTCACTATGCATTTGTAAAATTCCCAAGTTAAGTGATGTTTGAACTAACCCTTTCATGTGTTGATCGTAACCCATAACGCCATTAGGAAGCATTACAAGAATATCTATGAGTCTATTTAAACAATCGTCTATTAGCACCTCTTTAGGAACTGCAACTTCTTCTAATGTAAGGCAAATATGTTCCTCTTGGGCACTGTATTCTTTTTGAAATACCTCTACCATTTCATAAGCTGTAGCTTTCAATGTCTCTACTTGTTCTTTTTTAACGGCTATAGTCACTTCACATTCACGAGTGATCACATTATCCTTAGACCCACCTATTATTTCAGCTAGTTTGAAGTCTATTTTACTTTTTAAAGCATATAGCATACGCCCCATTAAAATATGTGCATTGGCTCTTTCAAAGTGAATATCCGCACCTGAATGCCCACCTTTTAAACCATTTAAAACTAAACGATAATACACTAATTCATGACTAGCTGCTTCTTTATCTAAAACCATGGTCAGATATGCCTTGGCACCACCTGCACAGCTTAATAAAAATTCACCTTCTACATCTGTATCTAAATTTAATAGCACCTTACCTGATAAGTACTCAGGATGTAAATGAGCAACACCGCTCATGCCACGTTCTTCATCTGTAGTCATTAAACATTCAAGTGCAGGATGCTTAAGGGTATCGTCTGCTAAAACTGCCATTTGATATGCAATAGCAATACCATTATCAGCACCTAACGTTGTTCCTTTGGCACCGATCCAATCCCCTTCTATATAAAGCTCAAGACCATCTTTTTCAAAATCATGTACCGTTTCTTTGTTTTTTTCACACACCATATCTAGATGTCCCTGTAAAATCACTGTTGGTGCATTTTCATAACCTGGGGTTGCAGGCTTTTTAATATAGATGTTATAAGCTTCATCTTGCTTTACCTCTAATCCAAGATCAGTAGCAAATTTCACCATATAATCACTAATGACTCTTTCATTTCCTGAACCACGTGGAATGTTACTAATTACTTCAAAATACTCAAATACTTTCCTAGGCTGTAATGCTTTTAAAACGTCTGACATAAGTATTTCTCCTTTTAACCAAATTAATTTTTAAAACTATGAATAGGCGCTGGTATTCTACCACCTCTTGCTATAAAGGCATCACATTTATAGTTATTAACTGGCATAATAGGTGCATAACCTAAAAGACCACCAAACTCTACTTGTTCGCCTACACCCTTCCCAATAACTGGAATAATTCTAACAGCTGTCGTTTTAGCATTAATCATACCAATAGCCATCTCATCAGCTAAAATTCCCGAAATAGTAGCTGCACTTGTAGCTCCTGGAATAGCAACCATATCAAGCCCCACTGAGCACACACAAGTCATAGCTTCTAGTTTTTCGAGTGTAAGAGCACCTCTTTCAGCTGCTTTAATCATAGCGTGATCTTCACTTACAGGAATGAAAGCACCACTTAATCCACCTACATAAGATGAAGCCATAACGCCACCTTTTTTTACGCAATCATTTAAAATCGCAAGGGCAGCTGTTGTTCCTGGTGCCCCAGCACTTTCGAGCCCCATTTCTTCAAAAATCTCAGCAATACTATCTCCTACCGCTGGAGTTGGGGCTAAAGATAAGTCGATAATTCCAAAAGGTATATCTAATATGCTAGACGCCTCTTTGGCTACCATTTGCCCTGCTCTTGTAATCTTGAAAGCTGTACGTTTAATAGTTTCACATAAAGTTTCGAAATCAGCACCTCTTGCAGTCTCTAGTGCTTTTTTTACAACACCCGGGCCACTAACACCCACATTAATAACGGTATCTCTTTCACCTACACCATGAAAAGCACCTGCCATAAATGGATTATCTTCTGGTGCATTACAGAAGACAACTAGTTTAGCACAACCAATGCTACCACGGTCTGCTGTACGCTCTGCGGTTAATTTAATAATTTCACCCATACGTTTAACAGCATCCATATTAATACCTGTACGTGTTGTTCCTACATTCACAGATGAACATACATTCTGTGTTACCGCGAGTGCTTCTGGAATAGACTCTATAAGCACATTATCTGCATTTGAGCATCCTTTATGCACAAGAGCCGAAAAACCCCCAATAAAGTTAACACCTACGGTTTGTGCCGCACGGTCTAAGGCTTTAGCAATAGGTACATATGAATTAGCTTTAGTAGCTCCACCTACTAAAGCAATAGGTGTAACTGAAATACGTTTATTAACAATAGGAATGCCATACTTCTTAGAGATTATTTCTCCTGTTTCTACTAAATGCTCAGCTTTGCTTGTGATTTTTTCGTAGATATTATCACATAGTTTATTCATATCATCTGATATACAATCCATCAAATTAATACCCATGGTAATGGTACGAATATCTAAATTATCTTCTTGAATCATTTTATTGGTTTCTTGCACTTCATATCTTGAAATCATGGTTTTTATTCCTTTCTTTTTGAAAACACCTTCTCACATCATTTCCCCTGAATGTTTTAAATACGGTGCATATTGTCAAAAATATCTTGATGCTGAAGACGAATGTCTACGCCAATCTCCTGTCCTAATGCAACAAGTGCATCTACCACTTTCTCAAAATCTTTTTCTATTGCCGTAATATCTACAATCATCATCATATTAAAGTAATCTTGAACGATAGTCTGTGAAATGTCTAAAATATTAATATTTTCACCACTTAAAAAAGTACACACCTTTGCAATAATCCCTACTTTATCTTTTCCTACTACTGTAATAATCCCTTTCATTTTCCTATCCTCCTGTTATTTCTTCCAAAAAATTTTAAGTACATCCCCATCTTGTAAAACATCTGTTAAAGCACCAGGTTGACCATTTCTCTCTAACTGAACTGTTCCTTGAGGTTTACTTAAATCAAAATCTATAAAATCAAATATACTCGCAAAAATGTAATCGGACTCTTTTTTAGGCAAAGCAACAGTCTTATCATTTGCAATAATATACAGATTTTCACTCATTACTTTCTCTGACACCCTACTACTTTGATGAGATTCTTCTATTATTGGTGTCTCTTTTTCTTCAGGTATCCTTCTTTCTGTTACCGATGCTGCATTTTGTTCCTGCATCCCCTTCACTTTTGTATCAATAAGCAAAGCATCTCCATCTTTTAGGACATAATCTAAATTAACTGGTTCAAAATCAACTGTAATCAGTTTATTTTTAGGATCTATTGACATAGCTTCTAAAAGTTCTGCTACTGTTTGAATCGATTGTACTTCAATTAAGTCATTTGACATAATCTCATAATTCCCAGAAACAATATGACCTCCAACCTTTACTAAGGGCAAAGTCATATTTTTTCCTTCTATACTTATTTTCTTTTCTATTTTACAGAAGTCTGCCAAATTTGCTTTACCAGGTGTCCCATTTACACCAAATTCTACCTGAATTGTATCTCCGTCTTGAATATGGTCATGAATGGTTGCAGTTTCACCATTTAATAAAATAGAAGCTGGTATACCATTCTCCCCTTTAATGCGCCTTCTTTCACCGTTTAATTTGAACATTAATGTCTCACCTTTTTTAGGGAATATGGCTGTATGTTCTATTCCCATAGCTACAATAGCATCTAATACGGTTAGCTTCTTGGCATTTAAAAGCTGTACTTTTTGACCATTTAGATTAACGAATGTAAATTGACTATATTTATTTTGTATCGTCGTCATACAAATGCCTAGTGGTGTAATCATTTCAGGACTATCAATCATGCCAATTTCATCTTTTATATGAACCAAGTGTGTCGTACTACGAACGGCCACTCTTTGTTCTGCTAACTTTAAATGCTGAGCTAGACGAGTAGTAAAACCAAACATCTGGCTGCCTCCTCCTACACAGAACACAGCATTAGGTGGATTATTACCGTTGAGTTCCACAATCTTAGTTGCAATTTGTAAGGTAAGTGTATCAATTACTGGTGCCATTACCTTTTTTAGTTCTTTAGTCGTTATTTTTTGAGTAAGTCCTAAGATATCTGTAAAAGTAATACTCTCTTCATTTAAGGCTTGTATTTTGATACGTTCTGCCGTTTGAAAATCAACTAAGTATTTATGTATAATCGCTTCTGTTACTTCATCACCAGCAGTAGGAATCATTCCATAAGCTACAACACTTCCTTCTTTTGTAATGGCAATATCAGAAGTGCCTGCCCCTATATCTACAAGAGCAAGATTAAGTAATCTAATTTGTTCTGGAATAACTGCATTAATAGCTGCAATAGGTTCTAAGGTCAAATGGCTAACTGCGAGTTCAGCTCTCTCGGTTACCGCATATAGGCTATCAATCACTTGTTTAGGTAAAAAAGTAGCTATCAGCTTTGCACCAATACTATGACCTTTATGTCCTTCTAAATTAGCCATCACATAATCATCTAGAAAATATTGTATAACCGAATACGCAACACAGAAATAATCTGCATCTGTATTTTCACTTTGTTGCATTGCCTTCGCTTTTTCTACACCTTCTAGTTCCAAATGATGAATATGATTTAAGTTAAATTCTTGGACATCTTCATAATTTTGAGCTACATTTACAATTTGTGTACTTAAAGCACGACCAGCTGCTGCTATAGCTACTTCTTTAAGTTCTAATTTCAAGCGTTTTTCTAAAGCTGTTTTAACTTCATAAACCACCTTAGATACCTTTTGAATATCATGAATTTGCCCATCCATCATAGCTCGTTCTTCATGAGCCATGCATTCATAGTCTACCAAGACAAATTCATTACCTTCCTTATAACCTACCACACCTATAACGGTACGGGTGCCAATATCTAAACCAAAGCAAAGTGTATCTCTTATATAGTCCTTCACGCGTACATCACCTATCCCTGTAATAGTTGTTTTATTCTTAAAGCATATTGTTCCCTATCTATCATTAAAATATGGCAATGGGTAGCAATTTCAAAACCTGCAATATGACCTATTCTCATCATTAATTTAATATGAAAGTGGTATTGCCACTCCCCTCTTAAATCACCACTCATCATACAAATATTAAAAGCACCCTCTGGCAAAAGGATATCGTAAACCATTAGTAATTGTTTGAGTAAGTTTCCTAATTCTACTACTTCCTTTTGTACTAACTCTCCAAAGTGTTGTCTATGACTTTTAGGTACTAACCAAATTTCGTAATTAAACTCAGGGTTTGGTGGTATAATAAGCCTCCACAATGAAGTTTCTTTTATAAGAATTGCCTCTTTTAAATGATTTCTTTCACATAAAAAGCATGGGCTTTCTTTTTGTTTTTGATATTTTTCATACTGTGAAATCATGCCATAAGGAATCTTAGTCATAGCTACTAATTGCCAGTGGGAATGATAAATACTGGCTCCTGCTAGAGAGCCATGATTTTTAAAAATTTGTATAAAAACTATTTTTTCATTCTTGCTTAGTTGTTGCCATCTTTTTTGCATCATTAAAAGTAATACCTGCCAATGCTCTGGAGAAAAATCTTTAGGATGCTCCCAATGATTAGCTGTATCAATAATGACATCATGTAAGCCTGCATAATCACCTTGAATGGGTATAACAGGATATTTATTTGCTAAAATGCGTACAAGAAGCTTTTCTCCTTCCCATACTTCATCATAAATCACTTCTAACTCCTTTTCATTTTCCTTGCAAAATGGACAAGCTTCATTCTGCTTTCCCACCATAGGGCGGTTTATTCTTGACGGAGCAACAATGCTATCATTAAAAAAAATAGTTGCGATATTTACTCATAGGCCATCGCCTTTCTTTTTACCATTTTACACTATAGTTATTTAAATTTAAAGTAATAATATGCATAAAATCAAAAGAACAAGGCATCCCTTGTTCTTTTGATTTTATTTTCTAGTCCATTTTTCTACATTAGCAAAAATATTTAATGGTGTAGGTTTAATGTCACCTTGAATTTCATTATGGGTAATTAAAACAGATTTTTTAAAATACAAACTAATATAAGGTGTCTGTTTTACAAAATATTGTTGTAATTTTTGATAAGCATCTATTGCTGCTTCAGGTGTTGCTAAAAAAGCCTGTTGCAATAGCTCATCCATTTGTGGATCTTTATAACTTGTATAGTTTTCCCCATTTAAAATACTAGATGAATGAAGAGCAAAACTTAAATCTGTTGCATAACCTAACTGATAACCTCCTAAAAAAGCATCAAATTGCTTTGTCTGAATACGTTCTAAATAAGTGGTTTCATTTACGGCTTCTACCTTAAGATCGATACCTATTTCTTTATAAATAGTTTGTATTTGTTTAGCAACTTTCATGCGATCTCGATTTTCTTCATTAACAAGTAAGGTAAAACTAAGTGGCGCACCATTTTTACTCAAAAATCCAGTATTTCCATCTTTCTCATAGCCTTCTTGAGTAAGTAAAAGCTTAGCTTTTTCTTTATCATAACTTTTTATTTCCAATGTTCTATCATATAAATAGGAAATAGGACTAATAGGTGTATCTGTTACAACCGCATGGTCAAGATAAAAAAGATGAACCATTTCCTGTCTGTTAATGCCATAAAGTAATGCTTCCCTAATAGCTGCATTTTGAAATAACACTTTGTTGTGATTAACTCCCATGAACTCATAAACAGGAGATATCATCTCATATGCCGTGGAAGCTTCATCATTAATATATTTACCCCATTCCGTTTCCTTAGTATAGATTACATCAATTAACCCCTGCTTAAAAGCATATAACATACTTTGTTGATCTGGAATAAAGTTGATTTGTACTTCCTCAATTTGTGGTTTTCCTTTAAAATAACCTGGATTTGCTTTGAGCATAATAGACTTAGCTGGCGTGGTACTTTCATACATATAAGGACCGGAACCTACTGGTGTAATATTTAATGTATCTTCACCTGATACGTTATAAATATGTTCAGGTATAACAGGGAAAAATAAGGTTTGTAACACGCCACTATAACTCCCTTTATAGACGAGTTTGAAAGTCGTATCATCCAATTTCACCATTTCTTGCAAGTTAGCTACTGTATCTTTATAAGGACTATCAGGAATAGCTTTTATTTGATTCAATGTATATAGTACGTCATCCGTTGTAAGAGACATACCATCATGCCACTTTATATCTTTCTTTAGGGTAATGGTTATAGCTGTATTACTTTCATTAACCACCCAGGATTCCGCTAAATTACTGCTAATTGTTCCGTTTTCTTCAATATTAATAAGTGGACTAAATATAAGGTATAAGGCTTGTTCTACTGTTTCTTGTGTATTATAAAGAGGATGTAAGGTAACTGGTGTATCCATAGCAATCACCATGCGGTTATCAGGTGTTTTAGGCGCTGTTGTTTGCTCTACTTCTACTTCATTAGGCTCCTGTTTGCCTTCCGCTAGTTCTCCTCGTCCACAACCAACTAACGAAAACGCTAATAAAGTCATAACACCTATTATTTTATGCCACTTTTTCATCCTATTTCCTCCTCCTCAAGTGCAATTAAAATTTGCTGAATTTGCATTTTAGTAGCTTCTAAAGAAATACTGTTATCGATGATATAATCAGCTACCCTTTCTATTTCTTCCCACTCTTTTTGTGCTTTAAGCCTGCGAATCATTTGTGTTTCATCAATGCCATCCCGCATCATAACACGTTTGGTTCTCTCCGATACTTCTGCATAAACAGCAATCACTACATCCGTCAATTGAATCAAACCGCTTTCGATTAAAAGAGCAGCTTCTAAAACAATATGTTGACTAGGTGCTATTTGCTGATAACTCACTATACGCTCCTTAATAATCTCTGTAATAAGTGGATGTGTAATGGCATTAAGCTTTTCTAAACGCTCTGGATTTCCAAATACCATTTTACCTAAACGCTCTCTTACAATTTCTCCACTTTCATCTAAAATAGACTCACCAAAAGCTTTTATTACTGGCCCATACCCCTTTTGGCCTTTTCGTAAAATTTCATGACCAATTAAATCTGCTGATATACTATGAATAGGTTTTATTTCATTCATCAGTGCTACCACTGTTGATTTTCCCGCACCTATTCCCCCTACTATTCCAATCACTTTCATTTCTAATCTCCTATTTTACTGCTAACCAATTGGCCCCCTGATGTACATCTACTACAAGTGGCACGCTTAAATCAGCTGCATGTTCCATCTCTTCTTTTAAAAGTTTTTTAACAATTTCAACTTCATCTTTATGGGCATCAATTAAAAGTTCATCATGAACTGTTAAAATAAGTTTTGACTTAAGACTGTGTTCTTTAAGTTTTTGATGTACACGAATCATAGCAATCTTAATAATATCAGCCGAGGTTCCTTGAATAGGTGTGTTCATAGCAACACGCTTCCCAAACTCCCTCATATTATAATTGCTTGCTAATATCTCTGGAATCTCTCTTTTTCGATGATATAAGGTTTCTACATAACCATTTTGCATAGCGAAATCAATAATCTCATCTAAGTAGGCTTTAATACAAGGATATTTTTCAAAATAGCCATCGATATATTTTTGAGCTTCTTTTTGGCTAATTTTAAGATCCTCTGACAATGCAAAGGCACTAATACCATATACAATACCAAAATTAACAGCTTTTGCATTACTACGCTGCATACTTGTCACGTCTTCAAAAGGCACATGAAAAACTTGCGAAGCTGTTAGTGCATGAATATCAATATTTTCTTTAAAAGCTTTGATAAGCGTTGGATCTCCCGACATATGGGCAAGCACTCTTAGTTCGATTTGAGAATAATCTCCATCTAAAAAAATATGGTTTTCTGAGCTAGGTACAAATAGCTGACGAATTTTCTTACCCATTTCAAATTTAACAGGGATATTTTGTAAATTAGGTTCTGTGCTACTTAAGCGTCCTGTAGCTGTAATAGTCTGATTAAAGGTAGAATGAATCTTATTTTGTTCAGTTAGTACATTTAACAGCCCATCTACATACGTGGATTTTAATTTAGCATACTGACGGTATTCTAGAATCTGTGCCACAATAGGATAGTCATTTTTTAAAGCTTCTAACACCTCTGCTGCTGTAGAATAGCCTGTTTTCGTTTTTTTAGCACATGGAATACCTAGTTTTTCAAATAAAATAACGCCTAATTGTTTAGGTGAATTAATATTAAAACTTTCACCAGCTGCTTCATAGATAGAAGTTGTCAAAGTATCTAATAACCCCTGTAATTCTTCTCCATAACTTCTGAGCCCTTCTGGATCTACTTTAATTCCCTCAACCTCCATATCAAAAAGAACATCAATAAGTGGCATTTCTATATCATAAAATAATCTAGTCATGTTTTGTTCTTGAAGTGCTTCTTTCATAGCTTCTGTTACACTTAAAGCTAACTGCGACCTCTTTCCTAAATTATTTATACGTTCCTCATCTTCTAGCTGTAACCATGTTTTTTGGCTCTTTCCTTTCCCTAATAGGTTTTCTAAATTCATTAAGCTTTGTTTATTAATGAAAAGTTCTTCTAGTTCTGCTAGATCATAGCTTTTATTAGTTGGATGTAATAAATACGCTGCAATGAAAGTATCAAAGCAAACACCATTTAATCCCAATCCTACTTTTAAAAGTTCATGTTTGAAATTTTTACTATCATGAACGATTTTTTGATAAGTCGCACTTTCTAGAAACTCTATCAAAACAGCTTTAGCTTCTGTATCTGTTAAGTCCCACTCACTATACCCTACTCGCTCTCCTATAGCAACACCCAAACCTAATGTATTATCTTCTACAAAATAAGCTATCCCGACCATTTGGTCCTTGCTTTCCTGTAAAAACTTTTCAAAATCTGTTGTCTTCCACTGCTCTACTTTAACTTCTTCTGCTTCTGCTATAGCTTCATTTTCCATCTTGGGTAGTTTTGTTAAAAGGGACTTAAGCTCTAAATCTCTAAATAGTGCTGTTGCTTCACTATCTAGAGCTAAATCAAACTCAAAATCGCTCCATTTATAAACTAAGGGAACATCACAAATAATAGTAGCCAACATTTTACTGTCCCTAGCATCCTGCGCATAAGTCATTAAATTTTCCTTAAGTTTCTTTTGTGTAATTTGATCCACCTGATCTAGAAGATTCTCAATACTACCGTATTCCTTAATAAGTTTAATAGCTGTTTTTTCACCAATACCTGGTACTCCTTTAATATTATCAGAAGCATCTCCCATAAGCCCTTTAACATCCACAAAAGCTATTGGTGATACACCATAGGTTTCTACAACGTCTTTGGCAAAAAAGCTTTCGATTTCTGTTCCTGTCTTTTTTGTACGAGGTATCTTAATCTCAATCATATCCGATGTAATTTGGAATAAATCTCGATCTCCAGACACAACAGTTACTTGCATCCCTGCTTTTTCTCCAGCTTTAGCCAAGGTCCCTAAAACATCATCTGCTTCAAAACCTTCTTTTTCAATAATGTGAATATGCATTGCTTTGAGTACCTTTTTAAGCAACGGAATCTGTACCCTAAGCTCTTCTGGCATACCTTTTCGATTCCCTTTATAATCTGCTGAAAATTCATGTCTAAAGGTTGGTACACTTAAATCAAAGGTAATACCTAAGTAATCAGGTTTTTCTTTTTCCATAATACTTAACATCATATTTAAAAAACCATATATCGCATTGGTATATTGACCGCTTTTATTCGTTAATAAAGGCACCCCATAAAAGGCACGGTTGGCAATACTATGCCCATCAAATAATAATAATTTTTGTTTCATATAGCACCTCATTCATTTATTTAAAAGTAGTATAACATATTTTCCCTCATCTCGTTATGTTAAACCATAAGTTATTCATTTTCTTTTATAGTATACCCTATGTGCTAATTTTTTACAGTATTTCTTACAAGAATTTAAGCTTTCCTTCACTAAAACTAAAAAATATTTATTATTAATTAAAAAACAGACTTAGTCTGTTAGTTTTCAGATTAAGTCTGTTCTATAATTTTTCTAATCTCTCAATAAAATCAAGCGTTTTAAAAGGCTTATCAACATAATACGGTACATAGTGATTACCTACAGCATCTAACTCTTTTTGTACTTCTTCACTGATTTGAAAATGATAAAGCTGCTTTAAAGAGACGGTTAAGATATATTGCAGGGTATATAATGTACTATAACTTAAAGAAACTCCATCCTCATAAGTTCCTTTACACCCTTTGCAAACAAGTCCCCCCGCTTCTGCTGAAAAATAATAATGTGCTTCCGCTTTTTCATCTATTGCCAAACCACAATCTACACAAGCAAAAAGCTGAGGCATAAAACCTAACAAGCCTAGAGCTCTTATTTCAAATACTCGCCTAATCCGTTTGTAGTCTGCCTCTGATTTACTTAAAGCTTGCAAGGTCACTAGTGTGAGCTTCAATAATTCACTTTGTGATAAGCCTGGTTCGGTCACATAATAAATAAATTCCATCATATAACTCGCATAGCTTAAAGCAGATAAATCGTTTCTAATATTATGAAACATCTCTATCAGATCTACTGATACTAAACGATATGTATCTTTATAAGAAGTCAGCATAAAATCTCCATAAACAAATAATTGAGTTGCCGAAGCAAATCCTTTATCTGATTTTTTAGCTTTAGGCGCAATAGCTTGAATGCGTCCTAAATCTTTTGTAAAGAGAGTGATATATTTATCACTCTCTCCCACAATGTATTCTTTAATGACTAATGCTTTTGTTCTTACCATCATGTTACAATCATCCTACCTCATGTGTTTCTTTAGGCAGCCCTTGGGTGCCAATATGACTATGATACTCTCTTTCATATGCTTTGTAATTCATATACGCATCAATATTACCTGTTGTCATAAAATAACTCCAAAATTCTTGTAACATTTTATAACCCCCTATTGGTTGATTTATAGTTAAGTTACGCAATTTTTACGAAGCTATCCTACAAAAAAACTACCAATTCAAAAGGCCTTGACAACTTTACATTAAATCTCTTTTATCATATCCATAGTTTTTAATAAGAAAATCACTATCACGCCAATTCTTTTTCACTTTTACCCAAAGCGTTAAATAAATTTTCGAGCCTAATAGACGTTCCATATCATAACGCGCTTTAGAGCCAATAGCTTTAATCATTTGTCCTTGTTTACCTATAATAATTCGTTTATGAGAATCTCTTTCACAAACAATAGTAGCCTCTATATCTACAATGTCTCCTTCTTCCCTTTTTCTCATGGTTTCAATCTCTATGGCAATACCATGTGGAATTTCCTTATCTAATAGATGAAGGGCTTTTTCTCTAATCATTTCTGCTACAATTTGACGCTCAGGTTGGTCAGTCAGCATATCACTTGGGAAGAACTGTGGTCCTTCTGGTAAATAAGCTGGCATACATTTTAAAATAGCATCTACATTGGTATTTTCATATGCTGAGATTGGAATAATCTCTTTAAAGTCATAGGCCTCACGGTATGTTTCAATGGTTTTAAGAACTGTTTCTCTAGGAACACTATCAATTTTATTAATACATAGGAAAACAGGTGTTTGAATGCCTTTTAAGCGTTCGATAATCTCTTGATCCGTCTTTCCTATAAATGGCTCTGCTTCTACTAGATAAAAAATAGCATCTACTTCGTTTAAGGTAGTCATAGCTGATTTTACCATAAATTCACCTAGCTTATTTTTAGGTGTATGAATACCTGGAGTATCAATAAAAACAGCTTGATAATGCTTAGTTGTTAAAACAGTTTGAATACGGTTACGTGTCGTTTGTGGCTTATTTGACATAATGGCAACTTTCTCGCCAATCAGCTTGTTCATAAGGGTTGATTTTCCTACATTAGGTCTACCAATAATAGAAACAAAGCCTGACTTAAATGGTTCTTTCATTTTTTCCTCCTATGAGTATTGCTACTCTTCTTTTAATAAATCTACTTTTGTAAACGTATAAGGGAACATTTCCGCAAATGGAATAACTTTCATTTCACCTTCTGCATTTTCAAAAATAAAATCTCCCTCACTCATAAACTCAGCAATGACTTGTCTACAAATACCACAAGGATAAGTAAACTCATTGTGACTTCCTACAATGGCAATAGCTGCAATTTCATGTTCGCCTTCTGATACAGCTTTAAAAATAGCTGTCCTCTCAGCACAGTTAGTTGCACCAAATGAAGCATTTTCTATATTGCAGCCTGTGTAAATTTTACCACTTTTCATCAGAACAGCTGCACCTACTTTGAATTTTGAGTAAGGTACATAAGCTTGTTCTTGTGCCTCATGTGCTTTTACTAGTAACTCTTTATATTGTTTCATGTTAATCATCCTCTATCTTAATATGGAAAGACATTGTAACACACTTTCCTGCTTCCTGACCATAGTTTTTTCATCTTCTTCTGTCATATGGTCATATCCTAAAAGATGAAACATACTATGAGCTACCAAAAAACAGACTTCTCTCGTCAAAGAGTGCCCATAATTATTTGCCTGTTCTTTAGCTTTATCCGCACATAAAATAATATCTCCTAGGATCACTTCTTCTGTATCATAATTGACGCAACTAGCAGTATCAAGGGTATCCCAATTAATATGCCCAATATATTCTGTATCTATTTGCGGAAAGGAAAGTACATCTGTTGGACGATCTATCTCCCTATGTTCTTTATTAATTTCATGAATGGCATCTAAGTCAACTACCGTCAAACTTACTTCTACTTCATAAGGAACATCCTCCTCATCCAAGCATTGATTAATAACAGCTTTTACTTGTTCTAATAATTCATGTTGTTCTTTAAAAAAATCAACTTCATCTTCTAAATAGAGTGTCACTTTACTTTTCATTCCTTTCTGGATAAGCAATACGTTGATGATACATACCTGTTAGCATTTTTGTAAAGGAATCTATAATTTTATCGATATCAGATATGTATAATTCACATTCATCTAACTGTCCTTCATCTAATTTTTGCTTCACCATTTTTCTAACCACCGATTCAATGGTTAATTCTTTACCTAATTTATCCTGCATTGATCTTATAGTTGCTTCTACTACATCAGCTAACATAACAAGGGCAGCTTCTTTCGTTTTGGGTTTTGGACCATGATACTGAAAAGCCTTTTCTGACACTTCACCATCGCTTTCTTGTTGGGCTTTAATATAGAAATACTGCATAGTGCTTGTCCCATGATGCTGACAAATCATATCTTTAATATACTGAGGTAAATGATATTCCTCTGCTAACTTTAGACCTTCAGTGACATGAGAAAGAATAATGTTGTAACTCTCCTCTGGCGTCATGTAGTCATGAGGATTATTGGCACCTTGATTTTCTTTAAAATACTTACTACAGGTAAGTTTACCAATATCGTGATAATAGCCTCCTACTCTTGCCATAAGTGGATTAGCATTAATGGTTGCTGCCGCACTCTCAGCTAGGTTAGCAACCAATAAGCTATGATAATAAGTTCCTGTAGCTTCTAATAAGAGACGCTTTAAAATAGGTTGATTAGGATTTGTCATTTCTAAAAGCTGCATCGGTGTTGTAAATCCAAATAAAGATTCAAAAGCAGGAAGAGCACCTACTACTGTCACTACAGAAATCATTCCCATAATAAAAGCAACCAATCCTTGTGAGATAACTGATATATTTAACTCTGAACCAACGAAAAGCTTAAGGCCTAAAAAAGTAAAGCATTGGATAATTCCTACATATAAGCCACTCATGACAGTCTTAGTCCGCTCTTCCATACGCGTTACAATTAAAATGCTAGCAATTCCGGAAATGATAAAATATAAAACAAATAAAATATCACCTTTGAAGATAGTGGTTGAAAAAATAATAATCAGTATTTGCACAAAAGCAGCAGCAATAGGTCCCACAGCAAACGCAATAATCATACAAGGTACACTTAAAGGAAGATAGACAAAGGATAGACCCACCATCCCGCGCGTTACTAAAATGGCTAAAGTATATAAAATGAGTACTAGGCTTAACTGTCTTTGGTCTTTCACTTTAAGGTTATATCCCGTTTTCATAAATTTAAAACTTAAATAACTCATCAAAAGCATTAAAATTAAAATGCCGCTATATTGCTTATATTTAGTTGTTTTATCTGTATCTAAATAACCTACTTTTTCTAATAACTGATAGATTTCTTCTGTTACCTTTGAGCCTTTCTCAACAATCTTTTCTTGAGCTAATACATAAACAGGATCTACCTTATCACTTTTTATCTTTTTCTGCTCATTAGTAGCCACTTCATCTTCTACAACATTAGGAGCTAAAACATCATTAATAATGTCCTGTGCAATTTTTTTCATAGTCACACTTAAATCTGTGTTATCTATGGCACTTCGTACCTCGACTGTTTTATTGCTCTCTTCGCTAGAAATACCTGTTGTAAAAATATCACTTGCAATACTAATACAGGCATCTTTCACATAAGTTAGTTCATCTGTAGACGCGCTGAGTAGGGTTTCATATTGTTCATTATATAGACCAATAGGTGAACGTCCACTTAGGACTTCTACCTCTGTTTTTCCTAAAGTAGTTGCCACATCCGAAGTTTGAATAGCTGTTACAGCCTCAAATAATTTTTCAATATTACCAATGGCTTTTTCTTGTACAGTACTATCTTTTTTATAAACAGGTTCCACTCCTGCAGCTGCTAGGGTACGCAGACGATTAGTGGCCACTTCATTTTCCACTTGAAAAGGTGCATAGACTGTTTCCTTTGCAATCTCCCCAATCTGTAAGGATACTTTCTTCGTAAAGAAATTACCCGAAATAACTGAAAAGAATGTAATGATTAAAGCTAGTGCTAAAAAAATTGCCCATCCATATCTCCTTTTTTTCATCTTTTGTCCCCCTTTGACTCTTACACTTCTCTTTAGCTATTCTTTTTCTACTTTATTTTCAAAGGCATCATAAGCTTCCACTATGCGTTGTACAATCGGATGTCTTACCACATCATTTTTGCTAAGATAAGAAAAACCTATCCCTTCTACGCCTTCTAAAATCTTCATTGCTACCTTTAATCCACTCATTTTTTCGCTCGGTAAATCTACTTGAGTTAAATCACCCGTGACAACTACTTTCGAATTAAATCCTATGCGGGTTAAAAACATCTTCATCTGAGGCGAGGTCGTATTTTGTGCTTCATCTAATACAATAAAGGCATTATTAAGTGTACGCCCTCTCATATACGCTAAAGGTGCTACTTCTATTAATCCCTTTTCCATATTTTTTTCGAAATTCTCGGGTCCCATAATTTCAAATAAAGCATCATATAAAGGACGAAGGTAAGGATCTACCTTGCTTTGCAAATCACCAGGTAAAAATCCTAGCTTTTCACCGGCTTCAATAGCTGGCCTTGTTAAAATAATCTTGCTCACTTCATTTTTACGGAAAGCATTAACTGCCATAGCCATTGCTAAGTAAGTTTTACCGGTTCCTGCCGGTCCAATACCAAATACAACTGTATTCTTTTTAATCTTTTTAATATACTCACTTTGACCTACTGTTTTACATTTAATAGGTTTTCCTAAATGCGTTAAAATAACAGCTTCTTGACTCAGTTCATTTAATTGCTCCTCTTGATACTTATCTAACGAATCTAATATATATTTAACGCGTTGGGCATCAATTTCTTCATTCTTCTTTGCTACTTGAAAAAGTTGATTAAGTACCGTTATAGCTGTATCTACCTGCTTAGGCGTTCCTCCTACTTTAATCTTGTCATTTCTCAAGATAATACTAACACGTAAAGTTTTTTCAATAAGTATAAGGTTTTCATCAAATTGACCAAATACAGCACCTATATCATAAGCTGGTACTTCAAGTTCTTTTTCAATTTTGCTCATAATCTGTTTTCTCCTTTATTTGCTGACTTGCTCCTTGGTCTAAATCCAAGCGATAACCGATATCTTCTTCTGCTATCACATGAAGCGTTCCAGTAATAGCATCTCCAGTTTTCTTAAAAAATGCTTCTCTTTTAAGAATTTGTGCTTCAACTCCTAAACTACCTTCTATTTGCTCCCATAGTTCACAAAGTAACCGGTCTTTAGCATCTTCTTCACTTAATGTATATACCATAGGCTTATAAGCCACTCTATTTTCGACCTCTATAGCAAAGGGTAATGGAAACATTTTTGTTATTCTTAATTGGTGCAAGGTAATTTGTTTATCAAAATTACCTTGAGGTGGTTTTGAAGCATAGAGCTGAAAGGCTTTGTTAAAAAGTTTAAGTGTCCACTTTTTACTACTTTCATTAAGATATTGTTTCTTTTCTTGTTGGAACTGAATTGTACCGCTAGCTGTATACGTGGTTTTTCCTTTAATATGTGCTTTAGCAGCTGTATAGTAAAGCGAATCATCTTCTTCTCCTCTAGGCATCTCTCCTGCAACCAAAAGTTCTCCTTTTTTTACTATGTCTCCAGCTTTTATAAGAGGCTTTCCTTTTTCTACTGCTATATATGTAACAAGTGCATCTCTTTTTGCAATAAGCATCTTAGGTTTTTCATTCATCTCACTCATTTCTGGCTTAGGAACACTTTCAGCGACACGTACCATCATCCTAGTACCTTCATAAGTGATGCCTGTCCAAACAATATCAGGGTATTGTTGTAATAAATAGGTTTCTGCCTCTCGTAAATTCATTTTACTTTTCAGCTTGCCTGTTTCATACCCTTTCTTTTCTAAAGATTTAATAATATCTAGACTATTAATACGTTCTGTTCCCTCTACTTCTACTAACCAAACAAAAGAAGACAGTAACCATAACATGGCTATAAAAACAACAATACCTGCCACAAAAAAACGGCGCTTTTTATAACGATGTGCTATAAAAGGAAAACCCTTCTTACCCACTATTTTAGCTCTGCAGTGGGCCTTTTTAAGATCCGGCTTCATGCATTTAAAAGCTTCAATAGGGGTCTTAAAGCAAACCTTATTTTCCTTTTGCACCACATCCCACATAGGAATATGATGATGAAGTGCAAGATTAAGAAATTTTTCTATCATATAGCCACTTACTTCTACTATAACATACCCTTTTAAATAATGCCATAATGATACAAACAAAGTCTTTCACCTCCTTTATATTGCAAAAGCTACTTGTAAAATAGTCCCTTTAATCAGCATACGTTCTGCCGTCATGCTTTTCGCTTCAAGCGCCACACCATCTATAATGAGTAAACCACATCTCGTATTTAATCGTACTTTTTGAGGTGTATATTCTACAAGACTTATAAAGTTCTCTATACTTATTTCCTTATTACCACTTAGTTTAATCACTGGTACATTGCTCATGACCTCTGTTGGAATATCCAATCCTTTGGCTACTTGCTCCCGCAGATTGATTTTTGTTAACTTATTTTTCTTGTTTGGTTTTATCATCGCACTGCCCCCCTATACATTATATGTATGCATAAAATGGGACAAATAGAATGCTTTTAATTATTTACGCAAAAAAATAGGACCCTAAGGGCCCTATTTTTTGTGGACTTATCAACTATTTTGCAGCGTTAAATGCATCCATTTGTTTTTGCATTTCAGCTAAGATATCTTGCATACCAGCAGCATTGAATGCTTCAACAGCTTTTGGTAATGCTTCGTCTGGATTTGAAGAACCTACTTGAAGACCAGGTACAAATTCATTCCATACGTTTGTACATTGAGCAATTTGTGTTGTTACAGGAGCTGGATCAAACACGAATCCAAGAGATTGTGTTTTTACACCTGCAGCATTAAATGCTTCAAATTGATCCCATTTGTCTGTAGGATCTAACTCTGTTAAGTAGTTAATTAATTGGTTACCAAATGCCCAACCTAGACCTGGATTGTATTTAGCTTGGTTTTCAGTACCTTTAATTTGGTTATCACTAATTTTTGTATAGTGAGTACCTTCGATACCAAAGTTAATTAAGTTGTTAACTACTGGATCTGTGTTGAATAATTCTAAGAACATCATAGCTCTTTCTGGATTTTTAGATGTTGCAGAAATAGCTTGCATTGAACCTGTTGTTTCACGGTTAGAAATAATAGGTGATGTTAATTCAATTTGCATATATGATTGACCTTGAGAATTTGATTCTTCTTCAGCTTTTGTTGGTTTTAAAGAACGAACAGCACAGAAGATTTTACCAGCTTTTTGGTCTGCATTGTAGTCTGTTACAGATGCAGCATCTTCACGGATGTATCCTTTTTGCATAAAGCTATTCATTAATTTGAAGTGTTCAAGTGTTTCTGGTTGCTCTAATTGGTCAAATACTTTGCTATTATCATCATTGTATACAGCACCTGGTGTTGTATCATTATTAACGATATCAAAGTCTAATATTCTCATTGCAGATTCATTTGGTGTACCTTCTAAAGCATACATATTTGGTTCTTTTTCTTTAATGATTTGGAAAAATGGTTCCATATCAGCAAGTGTTTTAACTCCTGATAAATCCATATTGTATTTTTCAACAATATCCTTACGAACTAAAAGACCCCAAGAGTGAGCTTTTTCTTTGTTAGCAGGAATAGCATAGTTCACGCCATTGATACGAGAACCACTTAAGAAGTCCTCTCCTAAAATTTCTTTTGTTTTTGGAGCGTATTTATCCATTAAATCATTAAGTGGTACAAATGCACCTTTAGCAGATTGTGTATAGTAGTTATTTGACCAGTTTGCTGTAAAGCAAATGTCAAATGTTTCACCAGCAGCAATCATTTGTGTGATTCTGTCGTTATATGTTCCCCAATCGTAGCATTGAAGTTTGATTGTACAGTTAAGTTTTGTATTCTCAGCAATGTATTTATTAACTGCTTCTTCAACAAGTGCTGTGTCTTCTTGTTGTTGGTTACCTACGAAGTACCATGTAAGTTCAACTGGTGCTAAAGCTTCTTCTGTTGCAGCTGGCGTATCACTAGCTTCTGTTGATGCGCTTGCAGATGGTTCTGTTGATGCAACTGTTTCCCCACCATTTTGACAACCTGTTAATGCCATACTAAGTACACATGCTGTTCCTACAAATACTGTAAGAGTTTTCTTTAATAATTTCATTTAATCTCCTCCTAAAATTGTTTTTAAACTAAATGATATTTATATCAAACCTACTACTCTTTAGTTGCTCCCAAAGTAATACCTTTTTCAAAGTAACGTTGGAAGAATGGATAAGCAAGAACAATAGGTCCAATAGCAACAATAGCCATAGCCATACGTGCCGTTTCAGATGGTACATTTTTAACAAGCTCTGGATTACCAGCCATCTTAGCTAAGTTAGCAATCTTAGACTCGAGTTGGTAAATTAAGTATTGTAAGTTATATAGCTTTTCACTATCAATGTAAAGTAATGGGCCATACCAGTCATTCCAATAAACCAACATGACCATCATAAGCATGGTTGCAATAACTGGTTTTGACAGTGGCATAACAATTTTAAAATAGGTCTTAAATTCACCGGCTCCATCAATTTGAGCTGCTTCAATCAACGATTTAGAAATACTTGTACGATAATACGTACGAATAATCATAACGTTAAAAGCACTAAATAGATTCATTAAGACTAAAGCCCCTATTGTATCTTTTAAGTGAAGAACTTTTACAAACACCATATAAGTAGGAACAAGTCCACCAGAGAATAACATCGTAATAACTGCAATCAAGTTGAATATACGACGGTATTTAAAATCATCTCTTGCAAGTGGATAAGCATAAAGCGCCATAATGGCTACGCCTAAGAGACCTCCAAATACAGTACAAAAGATTGAAACACCATAAGCATTTAAGATTGCTTTACCATTGGTAAAAATATAGTTAACCGCTGCCATACTATATTTACTTGGTAAAAGCTTATATCCTTCTAAAGCAATAGTTGTTTCATCTGTAATGGTAACCATGAAAACAAGTAGCATTGGATAAATACAAATAATGGACAGAATAACAAAGACGATATGCCAAATTACATTACTTGTTTTTGTTATCTGAATACTTGAATCTTCATTAACATGTAAATTATTTTTCTTCATCTTTTCCCCCCCTATATAATGCCGGCATTCTTATCATATTTTCTAGCAAGTGCATTAAATGAGAGAACAATGATGAGCCCAAGTACAGCCTGGTAGAAACCTGCTGCAGATGCAAGCCCTAAATCACCTGTTTGCCTAAATGCACGGAAAACATAGGTATCAATGGTATTCGTTACATTTTGCAACGCACCTGTGTTCTTTGGTATTGTGTAGAAAAGACCCATATCAGTATAGAACATTCTACCTAAACGGATAAGAACTAAGGTAATCATAAGAGGTATTAAACTTGGAATGGTAATGTGCCAAATTTGCTGGAAACGAGAAGCACCATCAACTGCTGCTGCTTCATAAAGTTCTTTATTTATACCAACAATTGTTGCTAGATACATGATGCTGTCATAACCAGTCCATTTCCATGTATTAACAATTACTAAAATGTAAGGCCAATACTGTGGTGACTCATACCAGTTCACACGATCTAAGCCCATAGATGTAAGTAATTGGTTAACAACTCCTAACTTACCACTAAGTAAACCAAATACTAAGTATTGGATAACTACCCATGATAAGAAATAAGGTAAGAAGAAAATACTTTGATAAACCTTAGCTGCACGTTTCTGTCTTAACTCATTCAAACCAATTGCAAGTAAGATAGGTAATGTTATACCGATAATGATAAATATAACGTTATAGCCTATCGTGTTTCTTGTCACTTCCCAAGCCTTACTTGTGCCAAATAAGTACTCGAAGTTTTTGAAACCGTTCCAGCCTGACCCAAAAAGTTTAGTATAGGTATCCATCTTTCTGAAAGCGAATACTAGACCAAACATAGGAAGATAATTGTTAAATAGCATAACAATTAATCCAGGCAGCAACATAATGAATAGTGCAATATTCTTTTTAAACTCTTCCAAAACAGTTGAATTTTGTTTTGTTTTTGCTTTATTACTCATTCGCTTCACTCTCCTTACACACATACTATAACTTTTTACCATTTTTATTAATAGAATATGTTGCATTTTTGTTTATTTTTGATTAATACAACATTTATAAAATATTACAACAATTATTTGCTAGTTTAATTTTTCTTATCCTTAGTTATTGTCTATATTTTCTTTCTATCAATTAATTAAAGAAGTAAGTGTGTTTTTTTTAGCAAAAAAATGACCCCTAAATTTAGGGGTCATTTTTAAGAGAGATCAAAGTTGACTATCTTTATATTCTGTAGGTGTCATATTTACATATTTCTTAAAAATCTTAGAGAAGTAATGGGGATCTTGAATACCTACTAACTCAGCAACTTCATAGGTTTTATACTTATTATCCTTTAGCAATTCTTTAGCTTTATCAATACGTACTTCATTTAAATATTCTACAAAATTCTTACCTAATTCTTTTTTAAACATACGGCTTAAATAATAAGTGCTTACATAAGTATGTTCAGCTAATTCATTAAGAGTAATCGACATGGTATAATTTTCGCAAATATAGTCCATTGCCTTTTGCAAAATTTGATTAATATTCTTTTTATTATAACGATTAATACGATGCACAACACTCATGGCTACATCTTCTAAAAGGTCCTGTAACTCTTTTACCTGTGTTGCATTATCAATAAGCTTGTACAAACTTGAAATGTCATGGCTTAAATCTTTATCCTGCACTTCTAAGTTTTTAATCGAAATGCGAATCATATTAATCTCATAAATGAGATTCCAATAAAAGGTTTTAATATATTCCGGATCTAGATTGGTTTGTATCACTTTATCATTAATTTGTCCTAATATATGTACTACATCTTCTTCATTCCCGGTTTTAATGGTATTACATAAGACTTTATCAATGCCATCGAAAGCAAGATTATCTTGTCCTTTATAAAATCCTGAAAGGTCACGATATAAAATAATGGAGCTATTTCCCATATAAAAGCGATAAGCTAAGGCATTTTTACACTCCATCATCTTATCATGAAGCTCGTCTACATCCTTTCCTTTGGTACTAATAGCAATGCTTACGGTGAAATCAAAACAACTTTCTACAAGCTGCTGTATACTATGTACTTTTTTATAAACATCTTCTTCTAAAAGTTCTACTGTTTCATGTGTTCCTATTATAAAGGCTATCTGTTTATTATTAAGTACAATTTTTTCCACTTTAAATTCTTCTGCAAACATTTCCTCTACTGTATTGACAATGCCAAACTGGTAAAGCTGTCTTTGATAAGGCTCCTTCTTTTTAGAATCACCATCAATTTCAATCATAATCATTACAAATTCATTGATTTCAATGCCGTATAGTTCAAACCCTTCTTTAATTTCTTCTTCATTAATATTAATTTGAAAAATAATATCGTAAAGAAGTTTCTCCTTTAAAATAGGAATACTTTCTTCAAAACATTTTCTTAGTTTTTTGGCTTCTAACTGATCATCTCGCTGATACTTAAGCTCTATGACAGCACGTTTAACCACTTCACAAATATCTTCAATACTAGAAGGTTTTAAAATATAGTCAAAAGCACCAATTTTAATAGCTTCTTGCATATAACTAAACTCTCTATAACCAGACAAAATGATAAATTTACTGTGGGGAACGATTTGTTTAGCGGATTTAATCATCTCCAAGCCATTAATCTCTGGCATATTAATATCTGCAAAAACTAAGTCTGGCTTGTATGCCTCTATTTTCTCTAACCCTTCAACACCATCACTAGCTTCTCCACAAATTTCACATTGAAACTTCTTCCAGTTAATGATATTAATAAGTCCTTTACGAATGGTTGGTTCATCATCAATAATAAGCACCTTAAACATTATGTTTCCTCCCTTAGTCTCTAATCGGTAAATATAGTTTCATTTTAGTATAAGTTTCATATTCACTTTCTATTTGCAAGCCGTAATCTTTACCAAAGAACAACTTTACCCTTCCGTTGACATTAGCTAACCCAATACTCTTTCGATTATCTCCTAGTATATAATCGTCTCGGTCCTCTTTAAACTTTTGATTTAAGTCCTCCACTTCCTCAGGAAGCATACCTTTTCCGTTATCCATAATTTCTATGTAAATTGTTTCATCTTCTCTACGAATAGTTAACTTAATAGTTCCTTTCTTTCTCATTTTATCTATGCCATGATAAATTGCATTTTCTATAAGTGGTTGCAAAATCAACTTTGGGACCTCTTGTCCCAATAAACTTGTATCAATATCACTTTCATAGCTTAAGCGTTCACCATAGCGATTTTTCATAATCAATAAATAACTGTCAATATACTTCAGTTCTTTACTTAAAGGTACCATAGGACTTCCCTTACCGATACTTGCTTCAATCAGTGCCCCTAGAGAGGTAACCATATCTCTAATTTCTGGTACATTATTAAGCTGAGCCATCCAGTTAATCGATTCTAGTGTATTAAATAAAAAGTGTGGATTAATTTGCGCTTGAAGTGCTTTGAGTTCTGCTTCTCGTCTTGTAAGTTCTTCTTTATAGACACGATTTAATAGATTATCTATCTCTTTAGACATCTTGTTAAAGCACTTACTTAAATAACCCAGCTCATCTTCTCTATCGACAATAACTTCTTGATGAATATTTTCCTCTTCTACCTTTTTAATGCTATGTACTAACCGATTGATTGGACTTAAAATATCCATGGCCATTAAAATACTAAAAATAGAGAGTAATAAAATGGTAAAGGTCATAACAATAATAAACAAAAATCTAAAGTGTCCCATTTCTTCATTAACTAATTGGTTCAAAGATCCTTCCGCAACAATCTTCCACTCTGTTCCTTCGATATTCATAAAAGCCAGTAGACGTTGTTCTTTTTTATCAATTCTATAACCCCAGTTATCTGCTTGATTAGAAATCCACTCATTTTCTTCTTCATTATACCAGTCTTCTTCTGTTCCTATTATCCATTTATTATCCTTAGACAAAATATTGATACTTTGCATAAATTCCGTAGATAAGTCATTATAAACATCCTTGAGCCTTTGCCTATTAATTTGCAAAATAATAAGTCCGCGTTCACTAAAGTCATCACTATCATAAATCATTCGAATAAGATATAAATTGCGTACCTTGTTTTCCTCATCTACCTCTGTATACCAAGTAGGCTTGTGCTGGGCTAGCCTAGCTTTTTCTAACATTGCTTTAAAAGATGCACTACTTTCAATGCTTACACCACCAGCATTTAAGTCATAGCTATATTCATATTCATTTAAAGAAGCTAATGTTATGGACTGGATCTCCTTATTACTTAAACAAATACGCCTAAGCAAATTATAACAATAGTCTCTTAAATCTTCTGTTGCTACTTCTGACTTCTTTTCATCTAAGATAGCATACATCTTGGCATCATATAAAATATCATCTGTAATACTCACTAAATTACTAGAAAAATCATTCATACGTAATTCAATCATTTTCAACAAATCTGCTGAATAACTCACTGATTTATTTTGAATAATACTTTCTGTATTCTTATAAAACATCATACCCATAAATGCCATAGGAATAATAATCTGTACTGAGAACAGTAAAAGTAATTTCTGTTTAATAGACATCTTTTTGTAAAACCTTTTAATATAATTAAACACACTACTCCCCCTACTTGGCTTATTTCATAGCTGCGTATACTTCATCAAAAACCGCTTCAGGTGTCATTGTTCCTTTTAATACATTAGGAAAGCGCTTAATGATGATATTTTCCCATATTCCCCTATTAATAAAGCTATCTACAGGCCCAACTAACTCCTTGGCATTTTCTACTAATTTTTCACCCTTTGTACTTAATACAGTTGCCGGTGGTGCATAGTCTCCCAATTCAATATTGCTTATAAAGCCTGAACCACCTGCAAGAATCCCTACGTTCTCAGGCGATGTAAGTTCCTTTAAAAGCAAGCTGCAGCTTTGCCTAAGTTTTGGGTCTTCCCAAGCCTTTTGACTAATATGAAAGATGCCATTACCACATCCATAAATAATAGCTGTTGTATCTGCTTTTCCCCCTGGCATATCAGGAAAAGGAATCACATCCACTGTTGTATCGTCTCCGGACAATTTATTATAGCCTATGAGCCATGAGCCTTGTACAATCATTGCTGCTTCTTTATTAACAAATAATTCATTCCTCTTCTTATCGTCAATATACAACAAACGGTCTGGAAAAGCGCCTGCTTCATAGAGTTGCTTCATATAATACATCCCTTCAACAAAACAAGGTTTGATTTGTCCCTCTTCATCAAATGGATTTTCTATATCTTCTTTTCCACCTAATTTCATTACCATATTTTGATAAATATAACTTCCTTCTGGCGTTTCACTATAAGCAATAGGTATAATCCCTACTTCTTTAAATGCCTTAACAGCATTTAATAGTTCCTCAAAATTAGTTGGCACCTTCACATCATATTTTTCAAATAAATCTTTATTAATGAAAAGGCCCTCGTAAATAATTTCAATAGGTAAACCATAGATTCGGTCATTAACTGTTACATAATCCCACGTTGCTTCTTTAAATTGATTATACCAAGCTTCATCCGATTTGACTAAATCTGTTAAATCTGCTACTTTATTTTGTTCTACCAACAGATTAAAATCAGAACCTGGCCATAGCCCAAATAAATCAGGTTCATTACCACTAGCAAAATCTGTTTTCAAGATAAACAGAAAATCTTCTCCAGCCATAGAAGAATCTTCAATTTCCAGATAAGGATACTTATCATATAGTTTTTTTAGAATAGATTTTAAACTTTGTGATTTACTATCATAGGCTCCCCAGCTACTAATGAAGCTTATTTTTTCTTTTTGGTTAAAAGCTTCAATTGGTGAAACCGTCACACGTTGCCGATTACTAGATAAATAGACGGCAAATAAAAAAATCAAGCATAATGTAATACTTGTCAAAGCAATAACATATTTCTTCTGCATATTATCTCTATCTGATCCCTAAGATCAGATACCCCCTCTCATTATGACAATACCGAAAAACTATAAATTTTTTTATTTTACCAATAATACATAAATATATTAACATATTTTTATGATTTTTCATATAAATACATAAAAAATAATCGATATTTTTGTTATTTTTATCGAAGTAAGTGCAAGATAATTAAAATATTATTTTAAATAAGCTCCTCTTCAGTTATTACTTTTATTCCTTTGTTCATTAAGGCTTGAGCTGTTACGCCATTCCCCTCAATTAAGCACCCTTTAAAGTGCCCATCATAAATTTTTCCCTTACCACAAGAAGGAGACTTTGCTTTTAAAATTGCTTTTTCGATAGGATAATGTTCTAATAAACTCACTACCCTTTCTGCTCCTTTTAAAAAAGCTGCTGTTACATCCATTCCTGTTTTAGTATAAATTTTTGCATTACCTTTTAAAACATCCTGCGCACTGCCACCTATAATTTCAGCAGGTACTCTAGGAGTAGATAGCCCTCCTAATACTTCTGGGCACACCTTTATATGAGGTTCTCTTTCACACAAAGTCATTACTGCTTCATTTTTGTTATCTCCACCATTATATTTACATTTTTCTCCACATAAACAGCTACTAACTAAAATCATCATGTATCCTCCTCTTTCTTTTATCATTTTTTATCATAACAAATTCTCCTTTCATTTGTTAGCCTTTAGTAAGGTCTTCTTTGATTAACTAAAAAGGCATGTCTTTTTAGTGAGACATGCCTTTTGATCACTTTTCTATTCTTACTTTTAATTGCTCATCTTCATAATCTACAACAAATGTAGAAAACGGTTCTACCTCTTCGGCAATTAAAGTTCTTGCAATTAGGGTTTCTACTTTACGTTGTAAGAAACGTTTCAGTGGTCTTGCACCAAATACAGGGTCAAACCCTTGCTCAGCAATATAAGCTTTTGAGGCTTCTGTTAATCTAACATGTAGTTGTTGATTCTCTAAACGTTTATTAAGATCTTTTTCTAACAAGCCAACAATGTGTACAATTTCATGTTGTTGTAGTGGTTTATAAAGTACAATTTCATCTAAACGGTTTAAAAATTCTGGTCTGAAATGCGTCTTCAAAAGATGATTAACCGTTTCTTCTGCTTCTTCTGAAATTTCACCTTGACTATTAATCCCTTCTAATATAGCTTGAGAACCTAGATTAGATGTTAAAATAATAATGGTATTTTTAAAGTCTACTGTACGACCCTTAGAGTCTGTTATACGACCATCATCTAAAACTTGTAAAAGAACATTAAACACATCTGGGTGTGCTTTTTCAACCTCATCAAATAAAATAACCGCATAAGGCTTACGTCTTACTGCTTCTGTAAGCTGACCACCTTCTTCATAGCCTACATATCCCGGAGGTGCCCCTATTAATCTTGCCACAGCATGCTTCTCCATATATTCACTCATATCAATACGAATCATGCTGTGCTCATCATCGAATAACGCCTCCGCTAAAGCTTTAGCAAGCTCAGTTTTACCAACGCCGGTAGGTCCTAAGAAAAGAAAAGAACCAATAGGTCTTCGTGGATCTTTAATCCCTGCTCTTGAACGTAAGATAGCATCAGTCACTTTATCTACGGCTTCATTTTGACCAATCACACGTTTGTGTAAAATTTCTTCTAAACGAAGCAATTTATGCCTTTCACCTTCCATTAATTTTGTAATAGGAATTTGAGTCCAACGAGCAATAATTTTTGCTATTTCTTCTTCATTAACCTTGTCTCGCAATAAACTACCCTCACTACCTTTGTAGGCCATAGCTTCCGCTTCTTCTAATTGCTTCTTAAGTCCTGGAATAATACCATACTTTAATTCAGCTGCTTTATTGTAATCATATTCTCTTTCAGCTTTTTGCATATTAGCTGTAGCTGTTTCAATTTCTTCTTTAATGCCACGTACTTTAGTGATAACATCTTTTTCATTTTCCCATTGAGTACGCATAGCCTTAAACTTATCACGTAATTCAGCAAGTTCTTTTTGCGTATCTGCCAAGTTTTGTTTAGAAATAGGGTCATCTTCTTTCTTTAAGGCTGTTTCTGCAATCTCTAACTGAAGTACCTTTCTAGCAATCTCATCTAGTTCTGTAGGCATTGAATCAATCTCGGTACGTAGCATTGCACAAGCTTCATCTACTAAGTCGATGGCTTTATCAGGAAGGAATCTATCTGAAATATAACGATCTGATAAAGTTGCCGCTGCAATAAGTGCGTTATCCTGAATTTGAACACCATGATAAATTTCATAGCGTTCTTTAATACCACGCAAAATAGCAATGGTATCTTCTACTGTAGGCTCTTCTACCATAACTGGTTGAAAACGCCTTGCAAGGGCGGCATCTTTTTCAATATATTGACGATACTCATTTAAAGTTGTAGCACCAATACAGTGAAGTTCGCCACGGGCAAGCATTGGTTTCAGCAAGTTACCTGCATCCATAGACCCTTCTGTTTTACCTGCACCTACAATCGTATGAAGCTCATCAATAAATAAGATGATTTTACCTTCACTTTTCTTAATTTCTTGAAGTACAGCCTTTAGACGTTCCTCAAATTCTCCTCGATATTTAGCTCCTGCAATAAGTGAACCCATATCTAGTGCGAAAATACGACGATCTCTTAAAGTCTCGGGCACATCGCCTCTTACAATACGTTGTGCTAGGCCTTCAGCAATAGCTGTCTTTCCTACACCAGGTTCACCAATTAATACAGGATTATTTTTAGTTTTTCGTGATAAGATACGAATCACATTACGAATTTCGCTATCACGTCCTATAACTGGATCAATTTTTTGTTCTTTAGCTCGTTCTACAAGATCATAACCATATTTATTAAGAACATCATAAGTACCCTCTGGTTCTTCACTTGTCACATGTGTATTTCCTCTAATTTCAGTTAATACCACCATAAACGGCTTTTTGGCTATACCATAAGCCTTGAGTAGTTTTTCACAATATCCACTACTTACTTCTATTAAAGCAAGCATGATATGTTCTACAGAAATATACTCATCAGACATGCTTTTAGCAATTTTTTCACTTTCACTTAATATTTTATCAACTTCACTAGACACGTACACTTTATCAAGTTCTCTACCAGGTCCACTGACACGAGGCAATTTAGCAATATCTTCACTAACTGATTGCGTCATACTACTAACACTCACATTCATCTTGGTTAAAAGATGAGGAATGAGGCCTTGTTCTTGAGTTAATAAAGCATAGAGTAAATGTAAACTTTCTATTTGATTATTTTGATTTGAAATAGCGCTTTGCTGAGCGCTTTGAATTGCTTCAATTGATTTCTTTGTAAAATTTTGTGCATTCATTAGGCATCCTCCTTGCTTAAATTATTTTAAATAATTGTTTCATTATTTTTTAAATAAAGCTCATAATGCTTCATTAAAGTTAAGGTTTGATCTTTCTGTGTATCCAGTTGCCCAAAATACAATTTAAGCCCTCCATCTAGCACACTAATATATTCTGAGAGGGCTTCTGCTAGGGCTTCATAAGCAGTGATGTTTTGAAAATCTTTTAATTTAAGGGCTCTAAGCCATTTAGCCCCTTCTTCTCTTTGCCAATAAGTAGGCGCCACTCGATTTTCTATTGTAGCCCAAATTTGAAAAAATTGCTCTAAATAATGATGAAGTACTTCACTTTGTGTACGAGAGATCACTCGCAGTTCTCCTTTAACCTCTTCTCCTTGTTGATTAAGGTATAAACAATAGCGAATTGTAGGGTTATATTTATAGCGTAAAGCACTCTTGATACTATACATATGATCTGCAGCTTGATTTTGGATTTGAAAATGTTGATAGGGCCTTAGGTAATCTGACAGATGAGTAAAAATCGTTTGTAAACGTTGCTCAGGGGTCACAAGCGCCACCTTTTCAGCTAGGATTTGATTAATAAGATTAGATCGACTGGTCTGAAGTGAATAAGCCAGTTCATCAATGGCGGCTACGATATCATCCATCAGTACAAGACTGTAAACGCTTTTTTTCATTGCACCACCTCTTTCTTATAATATTGTATATCCGACTATATAATTTGTCAACACCATTATATAATGTTAATATCAAATTATATAGTCTTTCTTTGCCTAGTATGAGCTATCAACCTATTTCCTATACCTTACTTATAATTTTTCACTTATTGGTTAGACTACAATTAATCTAATCAATTAAAGGAGTTTTTTATGAAAAAGAAATGTATTCCTCTCATATTGAGTCTAGGATTGATTTTAGGAAGCTTTGCCTTTTCTCGGCTAAAAGCAGCAAATGCGCCCTTATTTTTACCTGTTACTCCTCCTACATCTTCTTATAAAGGATTAGTGACCGTTAATGCTTTACAAACAACTAATGCCATTTCTACTAAAGTGCTGGATCAAACCAAAATTGATTGGTGGTTAGTCCGCTCAAAAAATCACGCGATTCCTGGTTTTAATGATAAACTAAAATTTAAGCTAAGTGATTATAGCGCCCTTTGTTTAGGAGACACCTCTAGAAAAGTGGTTTATCTAACTTTTGATGAAGGCTATGAAAATGGCTATACCCCTCAAATATTAGATGTCTTAAAGGCTAATAACGTAAAGGCTATGTTTTTCGTCACTTTACCTTATATGAAGCAAAATGAAGCTTTAATTAAACGTATGGAAGAAGAAGGACACTTAGTATGTAATCATAGTAATCACCATCTTTCTATGCCTACTTTAGTAGCAGATGAAACCAAATTTAACAAGGAACTAACAGATGTTTCCGCAGCTTATAATCAAATAACAGGTAAAACAATGCCTCCTTTTTTCAGACCCCCTATGGGACATTACTCTGAAAAAAGTCTAGCTCTTACTAAAGCCATGGGTTATCAAACTGTTTTTTGGAGTTTTGCTTACTGTGATTGGAAACCCGAAGCACAACCAGAGCCTACAGGTGCAAAAAAACTTATGTTAGATGGTCTTCATAATGGAGCGGTTTATTTACTTCATGCTGTCTCTAAAACAAACACTAACATTTTAGGGGACTTCATCAAAGAAGCTCAACATATGGGCTATACTTTTGAACTTCTACCTTACTAAACCCAAGTCACTTTTTTGTTATTTTATTCTTCTATCACAATAGCAAAAAGGGTTGTTGCTAATTGGCAACAACCCTTTTAACCTTATTTATTTTCATTAAACATCCTATTTTCTTTTTCAAAATTAATCTTTTCTTTAATTAAATAAAGTGGTCTATTTTTGCTTTCATCATAAATACGTGCAATATATTCGCCTAAAAGTCCTATAGAAAATAGCTGTACACCACTAAAGAAAGTGATGGTCACCATCAATGAGGTCCATCCTGATACAACTGTTTGAAGGATATATTTTGAAACAAGTGAATATCCCAGAATCAAAATGGCTAATACAATCGTCATAAAGCCTAGACTTTGCACAAGCTTAAGCGGTTTTGTAGAAAAAGCAATAATACCATCTGTTGCAAAACGAATCATTTTTTTCAAAGGGTATTTGGTTTCGCCAGCTAGTCTTTCATCTCGTTCATATTCAATATAGGTTTGATCAAAACCTACCCAACTAATCATTCCTCTTACAAAGCGATTCCGTTCGGGCATTTGTTTAAATGCTTCTACTACACATCTATCAATAAGTCTAAAATCACCTGTATCCATAGGAATCTCTATCTCTGCCATCATGTGCAAGAAGCGGTAAAAACACTTAGCAGTAACTAATTTAAACCAACTTTCGCCTTTACGCTTCTTACGCTTGGCATAAACCACATCATAGCCTTCTTGCCACTTTTCTACCATTTGCACAATAACTTCTGGTGGATCCTGCAAGTCTGCATCAATAACCACTGTAGCATCACCGCTACTATGATAAATTCCTGCTGTTACTGCCACTTGATGACCAAAATTACGCGCAAAATCAATCACTTTAACACACCTATCTTTTTCAGCTATCTGTTTAAGCAATGGTAAGGTCTGATCTTTGCTTCCATCATTTACAAAAATGAATTCATACTTCCACTTGTTTTCATCCATCACTATTTTAAGTGCATCATAACAGGCTTCTATCACTGCTTCTTCAAAATAAGCAGGTATAATGACTGTTAGTAAAAATTCTGATTTCACAATTAACACATCCTTAGTATGGCTTTTTTGCTTATTATAGCACAACGCCTTTGTTATTCATAGAAGAAACCAATGTCCCAAGCTTCTATATAAGGTATAGCTCTACCTTTAGTTTCGCCATATTCATTTAAATCTTCTATCAAATCATCTAAAGTCGCTAATAACGGGTCCAAGTCCTCATATACCTGTTTCATAATCAAATCTTCAAATGCCTTTTCTAAAATAATAGCAAAGGTCTCTTCTATTTCTTCTAAAACCACTTCCACTTCTCTTGCTTCCTTCTCTAGCGATGATACTTTGATCTCTGTACCTACCATTTCTCCTATTACCTTTGTCACCATTATCAAATTCTCACTTAAAGCAAGAAGCATACTGTAAAAAGGGGAGTTTCCCTTCTTTCTTAAAACTTCATTATGCTCTTCCATCCTTTGAGTAAACGTAGTATATTTCATCAGTTCATCCTCCGATTATTTTTTAAGTAACTAATCCTGATATTATTATACTCATCCTCTTCTTTTTAGCAAAGGCTTAATACCCTATTTCTTCTAATAACCGACTCACTTCTAATACTAATTTCATGTCGCCATCGCTTAAAATCATACAATCAGCTTTTTTTCTTATACCATAAGTTTTTACAAATTTCGATATAGCCTTTAACAGTATGCTATCCTAGTATAAAAGAGAATGATTACTTCCAAAAGGACGATATAAAAAATAGGCTGCTGGCTAGCAACCCATTTAGAATTTACTCAAAAGTTCTTTCAAATAAACTTTGTTCTTCTGTTAAGTCTTTTAAATCTTTCATACCTACTTTTTCAAGTAAGCCTAATAACACTTCACTGTGTACTGGAATTTTAATAGCTGAATCATAAGCTGTTTTTTCTACTGCTCTTTTACCTTCTTCTGCTTTTATAATAGCTTTAGGCCCACCAACACAGCCTCCTTTGCAACCCATTCCTTCTATAAAACTAGCACTAATCTTACCCTCTGTTAATTCTTCTAGTAGAGCTTTACAATCCTTCATGCCATCTACTTGTGTAGCACTAAACAAGTGACGCTTCTCAGGAAAAAGCTGATCCACAATGTCCCATACAGCTTCTGAAACGCCACCAGTTCTTGCATATAAACGACCACCTTTAGAAGCATAATCAATAGAAGGTATGCCATCCAAATCTTGAGGCTGTATATTAAATGTATCAAAAATCACTTGTAACTCCTCAAAGGTTAATACAGCATCTACATCTCCTATTAGGTCCTTTTCCTTAGCTTCTGCTTTTTTCGCTATACAAGGCCCCACAAAAACAACTTTAACCTCAGGATCTAATAGTTTAAGTATACGTGCCATAGCAATCATAGGAGAGACCGAAGGAGAAACATTAGAAATAACTTGGTTATAAACCTTACGAAGCGCTGCCACCCACATTGGACAACAACAGGAAGTAATCATAAAATCTCCTTCTTGTTTAATATGGTGATTAAATTCTAGGGCCTCTTTTAAGCTTAGGATGTCTGCTGCTACCGCTACTTCCATCATATCAGTAAATCCAAGTTTAATAAAAGCTTCTCTTAATTGATCAAGGTTTACATTTTCACCAAATTGACCCGAAATAGCAGGTGCTACTATAGCAAATACTTTTTTCTTTTCTTGTAATAAAGAGGCAATAGGCAAAAACTGAAGAGTTTCCATATAATTTCCTGCATCACATGCACTCACACATCTGCCACAACTTATACATAATTTTTCATCAATCCACTTATCTTTCCCCTTCCTAACGATGGCATCAAAAGGACAAACACTTTGACACTTACTCTTACCTTCCTTATTTTCACAGTCTTTAGGACATACGCTTACCTTCTGAACAATTTTTTCTCTTACACGTTGTTTAGTCATAGCATCAATCAGTGTTTGAACAAACATGTAATCATCTTCACATTCACCTATCTCTACACCACATAAAGCTCCTAAAATTTCTCTTGCTTCATGAGTATCTGTAAAATCCTCTTCTAGCATTTTTTCAAAAGTCTTTTCAAACTCCTGGCTGTAATAAGCTCTTACTAATTTCCCATACAAAGTTCGATATCTTTCGTTCATTTTAGTCTCCTTTAAAACCTTGTGCTTTAGGGTTATTGTAAATAAATCGTCCTATTTTTATACAAAAAACTTAAACATAATATCCCGTCACAGACATTCTAGCTACCTTGGTCCCCCATTCATCTTCTATATCCACTTGGTAAAAACAAATTTTATAGGTTGAAGAAATCACAGAAGCAGTAGCAATCAGTTTATCCCCTTGTACCTTTCGCATAAAAGCAATTTGATTATCTAAAGAAACTGCTTTTTTTTCGCCACTATTAGCGGCTACAGCAAAAGCAAAGTCTCCTAATGTAAAAATAGCACCTCCTTGTACCTGTCCTCCAGCATTTCTATGTTTTGCAGTAAGCTCCATACTACAAATAGCTTGATTTTCTTCTATATGATCAATTCGGATGCCACAATGTTTGGCAAATAAATCCTGTTCAAAAAATGCGCGTACTTCCTCTTCAGACATCTTCATTTCTCCCTTCTTAAGAGCCTTTCATCACCTTTTATTGTTTATTGATAATAAATATCTTATGTATTTATAATTAGTAATTTATATTTTTATAATTTACATATTCCCTTTATTTAAAAAATATAAGTTTGATTTTTCTCTTTAAGGATATCTATTTAGAACTTTTATACTTTCTTCCTTTTAACCCACAGTAACCCGCACACCCTATGTCTGTTATCTGTTAATCTTTAATTTTTGCATAAACTATTTTCAATAAACTGTTGTGAGGATTTTCAACAGTATTTAATTCTATCAAATTAATTTTTTCTAGTAGAGCTGATAACTTTCGACACTTATAATTTCTTGGATCAAACCCTGGCACTCTTTTGCTAAGGTTTACTCCAAGTTCAGCTATATTGATCCATCCATTTTCTTCTGCATTTGTCGAGATAATAGAAATAACTTCTTTCTCAATATCACTAAGCGTTGGAATACTAACTATTTCTTCAGCAGCTTCTTCAATATCTTGTGAAACCTCATGTTTCTTTTCTTGCGTTGTTACCCTTTTTGTTGTTTTATCTTTTTCTGCTATTTTATCTTCAACAACTGCTTCTGCTTCTGCCAGTGCTTCTTCTCTATACAGTATATCTAGATATTTAAATGTTTCACAAGCGGAAACAAGTGATTTAGGTGTTTTCCCTTCTCCCATTCCGATTACATTCATTCCTGCCTCTTTCAATCTCATAGCAAGTTTTGTAAAATCACTATCAGATGAGACTAAGCAAAAAGCACTTACTTTTCCAGAGTAAAGAATATCCATCGCATCAATAATTAAAGCCGAATCTGATGCACTTTTCCCCGAAGTATAATTACATTGCAATGCTGGTGTAAGTGCATATTCTTCTAAGTTTTTCATCCACGCCATGACGCTTGGATTTGAATAATCTCCATATACCCTCTTATATGTAGCAATACCATAGTTATTAACTTCATCCATAATTAATTTTATATACTTATTTGACACATTTTCTGCATCAATTAATACAGCTATTTTATCTTGTTTACTCATAAAAAATCCTCCTTTTTATTTTCATTATCCAGCCAACTATAGTACATTGTCAACGTCTTAATTTTTAATAATTAATCTCTATTCTCAAAAATAAAATCAATTTATAAATTGTAATACGCTGCCTTATTGTAGGCACAAAATATCCCCGTACTGCCCTATCAATCCATACTCAGGACTTTCACCCATTAGATTGCGCCATGCTGAGCACACACGCAAAAATAGCCAAGCGACATATATCACTTGGCTATTTTTGCTTACCAGCTCTTCATTATTCACTTTTAAAAACTTACGCTACCATCTCAAAGGGCATGACTGTAGCTCCTCAGGGCAGTATGCACTTTAAGGATAAATAGCACAAGTTATAAAAGTTTAAACGAAGAGTGAGGAGCTCCTTAAAAGTCTTAGCCGGTGCACCCTTGTGATGAGGAAGCTAAGGCTTTAAGACTCTGGTTTTAAACTTTGTTTTTGGTACTACTTCGTGTGTAAAGCCTAATTAAACAACTTATCATTTAAGCGTCTCCCTTTACAGCGCATCAGTGAACATTTTCCTTAAGTCCAGAGGTACCTATAACAATAGATTGAGACTTGGCTGACCCGGTCAGTTCCTCAGATTAAAGCTGTGGTGATTCTGCTTTGGAAAGTTATTTGTTTTATCTTTACACTATTGTATATGTGATCAAAAAGATGATTCCCTAATAAAGTTTTAAAAAATAAAGCTACTGAGTTTCATTCACTATTCTACTGTAACCGATTTTGCAAGATTACGTGGTTTATCAACATCATTGCCTCTAGCAATAGATACATAATAAGAAATAAGCTGAGTAGGAATAACAGATAATACTGGCATTAATAAATCATCAGCTCCTGGGATATAAATGACATCATCAGCCACTTTAGCTACTTCTGTATTTCCTTTTCTAGTAATGGCAATAACAAAAGCCCCTCTTGCTTTAACTTCTTTGATATTAGAAATCATTTTTTCTTCCAACGCTTCTTGTGTCACAATACAAAGTACTGGTGTACCTTGATCAATTAACGCAATAGGACCATGTTTCAATTCTCCAGCTGCAAAAGCTTCTGTGTAAATATAAGAAATCTCTTTTAATTTAAGAGCTGCTTCTCTAGCTGTTGTATAATCAACTCCTCTACCAAGGTAAAAGGCATTTTGTGCATCTTTCATGTCCATAGCTATTTTTTCAATTTCATCTTTGTCTGCTAAAATCTCTTGAACAAGCGGTGCTAAAGCTTCAATCTTTTTAATCGTTTCATGATAAGCCTCTAAAGTAATCGTTCCTTTTTTATAAGCAAAATCTAAAGCAATCATATAAAAAGCAATCATCTGTGCTGTATACGCTTTAGTAGATGCTACAGCAATTTCTGGACCTGCCCATGTATAAAATACATCATGAGCCTCTCTAGCTACTGATGAGCCAACCACGTTAGTAATTGCAAGTACTCTTGCACCCTTTGCTTTAGCAAGTTTCATAGCTGCTAATGTATCTGCTGTTTCGCCTGATTGAGAAACAACAATAAGCATCGTGTGTTCATCAATAAATGGATCACTATATCTGAATTCTGAAGCAATGTCTACTTCAACAGGTACTTTAGCTAATTTTTCAATTGCATATTTACCTACAAGGCCTGCATGATAAGCTGTACCACATGCCACAATATACATTTTAGTAATACCATCTAAATCTTCTTTTGTAAGTTTGATATCATCTAAATGAATCATACCATCTTCATCAAGTCTTCTCATCAGTGTATCATGAATAGCTTGTGGTTGGTCATAAATTTCTTTCATCATAAAATGGTCAAAACCACCTTTAGAAGCTGCTTCAATATCCCATTCTACAACTTTAAGTTCTTTATCAATAACCTTTTGCTCCCCATCTAAAATAGTTAACTTGCCATCCTTAACATAAACTACTTCATCATTTTCTAAATAATAAACATTTCTAGTATATTTTAAGATAGCTGGTACATCAGAGGCAATAAAATATTCACCTTCACCCACGCCAACAATTAATGGACTTTCTTTTCTTACAGCTACTAATTCACCTGGGTGATTGGCTGATACAACCCCAAGAGCATAAGCACCTCTAAATTGCTCTACTGCTCTATAAACAGCTGTTAATAAATCTCCTTCATAGAATTTATCAATTAAGTGAACTGCTACTTCTGTATCTGTTTCTGATTTGAAAACATATCCTTCTGCTATAAGCATCTCACGAAGTTCCATATAATTTTCAATGATTCCATTATGAACAACAGCAATAGTCTCTGCTGCATTTAAATGAGGATGAGAATTTAAGTCTGATGGTGCCCCGTGTGTAGCCCATCTTGTATGGCCTATTCCTACAGTTCCCTCTACTGGCTTCTTAGCAAGAATGGCTTCTAACCCACTTAATCTTCCTTGTTTTTTAGCCCAACTAATTTTGTCATCACCATTTACAACTGCAACTCCTGCTGAATCATAACCTCTGTATTCTAGTTTTTCTAATCCGTCAATAATAACGTCTGATGCTTGTTTTGAACCGATATAACCTACAATTCCGCACATAACAAATAAACCTCCTTGATATTTAAAATAAAATCAGGGAAATTCACGATAAACCCTTTGTCCTAAAAATCACTTTTTAGTTTTGTTGGCTTATTTAGGGTGTGAACCCTCTAGAGCATCCGCCGAATTTTCGATCACTCTAGTCCTCGTCAACTTAACATTTTTCACGTAACTGTCAAGTTCTGGCGCTTTTTATTTTCTATTTCCCTTCGCCTATTATACCATAATATTATATGAATGCTAGCCTAAATTATAAAGTTGTCTTTTTATATAATATTTTTACTATTTTATTCATTCAATAAAACTGTTGATTAACATGTAATCAACAGTTTTACTAAACATTATGAATTGATTATTTACTTTTTGGAAGCCAATTTTTAATAGTTTGTTTAATAGCCGCTTTAAGTTGTTTTGCTTGTTCACAAGTAAGTTGTTTGTTTTTAACAGCTTGATCTACTACTCTATTATATTCTTTAATCACACATTTTTTGAATTTGCGTGTAGAAATCTTCTCAACCTTTAAAACATCCTCTAACTTCTTACCTTCCTTAATATATGAAGTAAGTTTAGCTTCATCTACACCAAGCCCAGCTAAAGTATTTGCAATTACTTTAAAATTATCTAACATAAAAGGTTTAGCCTTTTGATCTTGTGCTGGTTTTGTACATGGTCCTGGTTTTGTAGAGGGTACCATCGTTGGTGCTGGTTTTGTAGTCGGTGTCATCGTTGGTGCTGGTTTTGTAGTTGGTGCCATCGTTGGTGCTGGTTTTGTAGTTGGTGCCATCGTTGGTGCTGGTTTTGTAGTTGGTGCCATCGTTGGTGCTGGTTTTGTAGTTGGTGCTACTGTTGGCACTGGTTTTGCACTTGGTGATGCTATTGGTGATGGACTAGGAGCTGGTACATTTCTATTTACTGAACCGAAAGTTGTACTTGCTAACACACTTATCATTAAGGCAATGGTAAGTCCTTGCCATTTTTGTTTATTCATCATGAACCTCCTAATTTTAAAATGTTAGTAATAGCATATGGAAATTCACATTTTCTATACTGTCAATATAAGGTAGTGATCTTTTATTTATGCATATTTCTAGAAAAATTGGACATAGTAATTTTAATCTTAAAATTACTTAAAAGAGGTGAATGCTATGGTTAAACATTTATTATGTACGAATTGTGGTTATGATATGGTAGGTGCTGAGTACCTTTCTAATACAGTAGATTCTTCCTTATGCAATGATGGTCCTATGTATAGTAATAGCACCCTACTCGACCTCAATGTAAAGCCTTATCATCAAATTGTTTGCCCTTACTGTCATACTACTGGTCAGTGGAGTAATTAAAAAAACATCCCATTATGGGATGTTTTTTTAATTACTCTTCTTTTAAATAATAAATCATTACACAATCATACTTTTCTTCACTATAACAACTATAACTTTCATCTAATACTTCATATAGCTGCTCAGCTACTTCTTCCTCATCCCAATGCCACTGACTTTGTTTTTGCAAAATAAGTGTACCATTTCCTTTTTGCTGACTTTTAACCTTTTCAATGCCAGCTTCTAGTTCATTCGGTGATGCTACTTTTGTTACCTGACTCACACTAACAGGACTATTAGGAAATGTATAGGTTAACGTAACAGCTTTGGGATACCGACTTTTATCCCAAACGTGATCTTGTGCCATATAAGTATCTTGTTCATTAATATAGTCATATAAGCCCAATGTTTCAAAATGTTGATCTGCCCAAGTACTATCTACATGATAATAGGCCCCTTGGATTTTAATTAAATTCCATGCATGCCCTACACTTTCTCCTAAACGATCTGTAGAAGTTCCTGTTATTAATTGTGTAGGTACCCCAACCATATTCATCAAATGCATAAACGTTTTGGCATAGCCATCACATACAATCTTCTTCTCTCCTATAAAAGCACCTTGTAAGGTATGTGTCATAGATGTCGCATTAATACTAGCATCTTCATGAAGTGAATAAGTTACTCGATTCATTAGCCCCATAAGCAAAGCCTGCTCTATTTCGTAATCCTTCATATAAGGCTTAACTAATGTATTTACCATATTAGCCATGCCACTTAATGCTTGTGTGTCATATTTCTTCAAGGTATTGGTAACTTGAAGAGGATATTTAAAGTTGACCTGTGCACTCAGATTTCCTTTACTATCTTGAGAAAGCTTACCATAATAATTTTGTATCATGAGCATGGGATAGGTATCCGTTACCTCTTGAATATGCTTGGACAAAATAGTTTCTACTTGGTCCATACTCGTTTGGTATTTAAAGTTAATAGTTACTGATTTTTGATAGTTTTCTAAACAGCTTTTGATAGCCTCATTTAAATCACTTTCTTTTGTAATAGCCCAGCTACTTTTCGTTTGGCTTTTTATTTTAAAAGTTTCTACTCTAAGTCCTGTAGCTTCGTATACACTTAAATAATAAGTTCCTGGTTTAGTGATTTTAGTTCCTGAAACAACAGGCACAGCTAGGCTACCATCTCTGCTTAATAACGCTTTATCTCCCGAAAATTGAATGGTATAGCTTTTACCATCGCAGGGTACAGACGTCATTAGATTGGTTTGTGCATATAGACCTGTACATAGCCATAAACTTACTAGTAAACTAAGCAATATCCCTTTTACATATTGTTTTTTCCCCATATCTCCCCTCTTTTCCTTAATAAAACTGAATGATATCTAACTTGCAAGCTGTTCTTTTTCAATAGCCATAATACTTTGTTCTACACTCCAGAAGAAATTTTCTTCCCCAACAGTTTCCATTAATCCACTTCGTTCCATTAAATGTTTTACCTTAGGTTGTAAGCCTGAAAATAATACGGTTGTCCCTTGCGCTTTGAAGCTTTCATTTAACTCACTAAAAAGTTGTGTACCAGTAGCATCTAAAAGAGGAACTCCCCTCATAGAAAAAATAACATATTCTAAATCAGTTAATTGACTGATTTCTGCTTTAATTTTTTCTGTGGTTGTAAAGAAGACCGGCCCTGTTAAATAAACGACCTTTGTTTTTTCGTGATCATGTTCAATATGTAAGCCATTAGATGCAAGTCTTGCAGGGTCAATATCACTTAAATTAATTTCAATGCCCGAAATATTTACTACAAAGAATAAAATAGAGAATATAACACCTAATAAAATAGCTAAGGTTAAGTCAAAAATAACAGTTGCTAACATAGTAATACAAAACTGTGCAATAGCTGTTTTTAGTTTTTTACTAAAGATAAAGCGAATACTCTCCCATTCATTCATTCGCCACGCCGTCACCATCAACACCCCAGCCAAAGCTGATAAAGGAATCTGTGACATAACACCTCCTAATAAAAACATAGATGCTAATAAACCTACTGCATGGAAAATCCCTGTTATTCTTGTTTGTGCACCTGACTTAATAGCAACACTGGTACGTGCAATAGCTGCTGTCGAAGGTACTCCCCCGAAAAAAGGAATAATCATATTACCTATGCCTTGTGCCACTAATTCACGATCTGCATTAAGTTTTTCATCTTTCATTCGTCCCGCAGATGCCCCACATAATAAACTTTCAATCATTCCTAGTGCTGCAATACTAATAGATGAACTAAAAAGTAAATTGATTTTCTCCATGGATAAATCAGACAAACTTAAACGTGTTGCTGGTAGCAAGGTTTTAGGAATATCTCCTACCATAGCAACATCCTTCTTTAAAATCATACTAACTACTAAAGCTATAATGATACCTACTAATGAAGAAGGTACCTTCGCATTCCATTTTTTAGGCCAAGCCAGCATAATAACTATAACAAGCGTTCCTAAGCCTACTGCATACCAATTAGGCTGAAAACCTAATGTACCATAAGAAAGGAGCTTTTCAATATTAGTACCTCCTTGAGAAGTCACACCAAAAAAGTTATCAATCTGTCCAAGAGCAATAATAATAGCAATTCCTGAAGTAAATCCTGTGATAACTGGACTTGGAATAAGTGAAACTAGTTTACCAATCTTTAACAGACCTGCAATAAGTAAAATAATACCTGCTAATAAAGTAGCAATAAATACCCCTTCCATCTGATATTTAGCTACAAGCCCTATTAAGATAGCAGTCATAGCCCCTGTAGGTCCTGATATTTGATAGGAAGCTCCTGATAAAGCACTCATTAAAAATCCTGATAAAATAGCTGTAATAAGCCCTGCTGCCGCATCTGCGCCACTACTCACCCCAAAAGCTAACGCTAACGGCAAAGCAACGGCTGTTACTGTTAGACCAGCCAAAGCATCTTGTGATAATTTTTTGCCGTTATAATCTTTAAATTCTTTTTTGAGGTCAACGATATACTGCTTAAACATTTTTTCCCACCTTATTTCCCATTCTATTATATTTTAATAAACGTTTTTAGTATACCTTGTTAAATTCATATTTTCTATATTTTTATATATTTGTATTAAAAATTCATTACATTTATCTAATAAAATATCATTTATCTTTAGAATTATGTTTAAAAAGACTATAGTAAAGATTGAATGAATTGCTTAGCAACTCGCCCCGAGCGCCCACCATGAGCTAATTCCCATTGAATAGCTTTTTCTCTAAGCCTATTAGCATCTATGTCTACTCCATATTGCGCAGCTAAAGCTGTTACAATTTCTAAATAAGCATTCTGAGCAGGTGAGGTAAAAGTTAGACTTAATCCAAAGCGATCGGATAAGGATAGTTTCTCTTGTCTCGTATCTGTAATATGAATATCTTGGCCTTGTCGCTCCTCCCAAGTCTCTCTAATCAAATGTCTTCTATTAGAAGTAGCATAAATAAGCACATTATTAGGCTTAACTTCCACACCTCCTTCTATAAGAGCCTTCATATATTTATATTCGGTTTCAAACTCTTCAAAAGATAAATCATCCAAAAAAATAATATAGTGAAGCCCTCTGTTTCTTAGAAGTGGCAAAATACGATTAAAATACATAAAATCTGCTTTTGAAAGATCAATGATTCTAATCCCTTGATCATAATAGGCATTCAGCAAAGCTTTTACCATAGATGATTTACCTGTGCCACTATCTCCAAATAAAAGTGCATTATTAGCAGGTTTTCCTTGTAAGAAGTTTTCTGTATTTTTAATAAGTGCTTCTTTTTGATAATTACATCCAATCAATTCTTTCAGCGTAATAGGATCACACTCACTAATCCCAATAAGGCCTTTATCTTGTTGCCACTTAAAGGCCTTGTAGCGGTTCATATTACCACATCCATATTGTTTATAATACGCTATAAGGGTATGTAAAAATGACTCAGGGCTTGGCTCTTTTTCCAAAGCTTCGTAAAGTTTATAGTAGGACTCAGTCTTCTCTTGGTTTTTTACACTTAATGTTATGACTTGGCTATGAAAAAGCTGAATAAGAGTTGTTAAGTCTTTAAGAACTAATGCCTTAAGATTATCATCCATCCCTTCTCCCTCTTTTTCCGCTGTTAGTGAAAATGCATTTTCATCATTCGCCACTAAAAAACAGAGATACATTTTAAAAAGATCTTGGCCTAGCTTTAAATGGTAGCTTTGCTCTAAAAGCTCTCCTAAAATCTTTTGATAAAGTACCTCATTTTTTTCTTCTTGCAAGGTTTGAGCTCCTTTTAAGATAGCTATTTCATTAAGTCGTCTATAAAATATGAACTGCATGCTGCTTGCCTCCTAAGTAAGATTATTTTATTACAAGCTATTATAGTACAAAATTTATACATTGACTATTTTTAAATTTCATAATTATAATAAATGATGTATACAATATCATTTATTTTCAGCTTAAAGGAGGCTTACCCATGATTGCAGACAAAATGCAGCAGCTTTCCTCCGCTATTTTTTCGGAGCTTAATGAGCAAAAAAAAGCCCTTATGAAGGCAGGGCGTTCAATGATTGATTTTAGTATCGGCACACCTGATTCACCTCCCTCAGACCGTGTCATGAAACTTCTTTCTGAGGCGACTGGAGATCCTCTTAACTACCGTTATGCTATTTCTGATACTCAAGAGCTTATTGATGCCGTGTGTCATTGGTATCATCAGCGCTATCAAGTTACTTTGGAAACAGATGAAGTCATTTCTTTATTAGGTTCTCAAAGCGGCTTTACTGAACTAGCTCTTTGTTTAATTAATCCTGGTGACATCGTCCTCGTGCCTAGTCCAAGTTATCCGATTTTTACAATTGGCCCTCATTTAGCAGGTGCGCTCTTACATAAAATGCCACTTTTAAAAGAAAACGATTATCTTATTGACTTCGAGGCTATTCCAAAGGATGTAGCCATAGCTGCTAAACTGATGATTGTTTCATATCCTAATAACCCTACAGCAGCTACAGCTAACCCTGAATTTTATAAAGCATTAGTTGCTTTTGCTAAACGCTATAACATTATGGTTCTTCATGATAATGCCTATAGTGAACTTTTATTTGATGGTCAAAGAGGTGAAAGCTTTCTTAGTATCCCTGGTGCTAAAGAGGTGGGTATCGAATTTAATTCGCTTTCTAAAACCTATAGTATTCCAGGCTGTCGCACAGCTTTTGCTGTAGGTAACAAAGAAATGGTCAGTGCTTTAAAAACACTTAAATCACATGTTGACTACGGCATGTTTTTACCTTTCCAAAAAGTTGCTGTCTCTCTTTTAACAGGACCTCAAGATGAAGTCAAATTCATTCATGATTTATATGAAACAAGAGGCCAGTTTTTAATCCAAGGTTTAAAAGAAATCGGTTGGAATATCCCTTTACCTAAAGGTAGTATGTTTGTATGGGCCCCCATTCCTAGACATTATACTTCTTCTATGAACTTTACACAGGATTTAATGCATCAAGCCGGTGTAGTTGTTGTCCCTGGCATTAGCTTTGGCGAAGAAGGTGAAGGCTATGTGCGCATTGCCTTAGTTCAAAATGAAGAAGCTATGGCCAAAGCTATTAAGCAAATACAAGCAAGCGGTATTTTAAATACCTAGGCAACCCTTGTAAAAATTAAAACGGCTATAAAGTATCAATTGACTATTTACGAACAAAACCATGCATTCCTAGACACTGATTCTAGCGGTATGCATGGTTTTTCTTAATACAAATCTTTGGTGATTACTGATGTCTTAAATTCTTCTTCAGATTACATGAATTGACTAGCGAATCCATACGGTACTCCCTACCGGAATATGCTGATAAAGCCATGCACTATCTTCTTCTGATAAACGAATACAACCATGAGAAGCCTTCTGGCCTAACTCATATTGTCCACTTTTAATATATTTCCCAGTTTTATCAAACAAAATTGAGTGAAACATATAATCTCTATAAAAAACCAAAGCATTTTTACAACGGTAGCCTTTATCCATTCCAATAAAGGGAATTGTATATTGTACTTCATAAAGGCCCTGTGGCGTTGGATTAATATTTTTACCGGTGGAGCAAACAAAAGTTTTCTCTAAATGCCATATTCCTTCTTGCTTCTTTAAGACATGCGTACGCTGACGATAGATATCCGTCCATAATAAATAAGATGTCTTACTTTCTAACTGATTTAATGTTACAAAATCTTCTATATCAGCCGCACTTGGCTTAGAGCTTAAAGTTCCCCAGTCTCCATCAATATGAATACTATTATAAGGTACTTGAAACTTCTTACCTTTTTTATCCTTGACCACAAAATAGTTTCTTTTTTCTGCTCGCCATAATTCTATACGAGACTTTGCTTCTAAACTACCTATTGTGTATTTCATCATTGCTCTGATGGTATACCTAGGAAAAAGTTGATTTAAAGCTTCGCTTCTAACAACTGCTGTATAATGCATAAAAAAAGAAGTATCCTTTTGACCAAAAGTATCTGCTATATCTAATAGCTCTTCATTAACACAGGTCAATAAAGTCGTCACATAAGTAAGCCCTTTTCCATTTGGTTCTTCTAATAATCTACTTTCTCCAGGCTCAAAGAGCACTTCCCTTTTTGGTAGTTCTATAAAAGCCTTACCATTCCAAAATAAACTCACCCAAGAAATACGCATGACATGATTACTGCTATTTTTAATAGTTGTTTCTGTCATTTCAATAAGGTTATCATCACTTAAATTGATTTTTTTACTTGCTTCATAAGCACCTTCATGAGGCTTAATCATCCAAAGTCCTTTTAAAGCTGCTACTGGAATAAGTAGTTCTTCTCTTGTTTTAAGGGCATAGCTCCTTATATTACCACAGTAAACTGGAGTGTCATTCATATAAGCTAGAGCATCTTTTAAATTTAAGGCAAGCTTATATGTCCCTCTTTCTTTAGTTTCTTGTAAGTAAGTAATACCTTCTATTTCCTTAATGCTTATACCGGCCTGCTGCAGATAGCTTAATGGAATATAGTCATCGTGACGTACCTTAACAATAGGATAAAGGTGCTGTTCTATAATAAGATAACGTTCTGCTTCTTCTACAACCCCTATTAAAACGGTTTCGTAACGCCTCTGACAACTTATAGGTTTACTCCCTAATAAAAAAACACTGCTTAAAATGAAGATTACTGTTAAACTGATTGATTTTACTCTTTTCATAGTATCCTCCTCAGCTTTAGCATATCCCTAAATCGTAAAATGTATAACCTCAAATATATTTTTACATTTGGTGATTGTTTCTTTGTTACCTATTACACAATAATGATTGTGACTACTCATAGCTTTAAATAATTGACTTGCTTTTTGTAAACTTTCAGGTGTTGTATTTAATATTTCATCATAAATTTGCTGACGCTCTTTCGGGCCCGTATGAGTTATAAGATAGTGGCAAAGCCTCTCGCTTCTTCTCTCCATACTAATAGGTGCTAACATTGTTCCTAGAGTGCTCACTATATAACGTTCTAGCAAATCTGGTTCTATTTCAAGCTGTTCTAAATACATTCCAATACCTTGATAAACCTCTAAGGTCTTTTTTAAATGGGGGTCACAGTATGAAGAAATTGCTAGATAACCCTCCTCACTTAAAAATATTTCACAGCCGTATGCACCGCCTTGTAAACGTACCCGATCCCATAAATACGTATTCTCTAAAATATTAGAAATCACCTCTAAACTGCCATCATACCGATAACCTTGCTTCTTAAAGTCAAACCCCGCTGCAATAGCTTGCACTTCTTGTCCTACACAAAATGCTTCTTTAGTCTCCTGCACCTTAAAGGTATACGTATAGTCTACTCCCTTTTCTCCAGGCAAATGGGTTATAAGTGATCTTATAGTATAAAGAACCTTTTGCTTTTGATGCTTCCCTATTGTTATAGCAAGGCGCACATTAGATTTTCTAATAACCTTTTCAAGTACTGATTTTAAAGCTTTACTCAATTGTTCAAACTGTTCCTCAAAATGCTCGTAAAGTGGCTTGATAAAATGATAAAAAGCCAAACCAGATACCTGGTCTTCATAGCTTCCTTCTTCTGAAAAATACGTATAAAGCCTCTGCATACTACGGTATTCTGGTGCCCCTATATAGCTTCTTTCCATTTCATACACCATATGACCTAATGCTTCTTTTATTTTAGCTTTTTCTTTAAAGGTGGTATTCAAAAACAAATCTGTCATTAAGGCTTCAAATGCACCTAGTGCTTCTGTTAATACCTTGCAGCTTACTTTAAAAATTGGACTATAGCCATCTTCATTGAATAAATGATACGCATGAATAGCACTATGTATGCCCCCAGTATGAGTATTGATCGTATTTTCAATTGCCACGTAATCCTTTGTTTCGGTTCCCACATAAGTAAATAAGTGAGCTAAAATGCCTAAGTAAGGTAAATCTTCTTGCGGAACACCTCTAGCATTAAAAAGAAAGTGAATATATGCAATATCCTTGGTGTCTGCTTCTTCTATTAACACCTCGCAACCTTCTAGAGTTAATTGCTCTAATTTGGGTACTTTTAAAAGCTTTGGCATCTGTCTTTTTGTCAAATGAGGTAAAAGACCTAAGCCCTCCTTAGTATTTTCTATTAACTGCTCATTTTTAAGACGTTTGTTATCTTGAATAAGTTTTCGAAACTGTGCCTTTGTCATAGCTGCCTTTGCTACTTCAAGTATTTTTATCTTTTGTTCTTCATTAGCTCTCCCTAAGGCTTCACTAGGGATCAATGTCATACAAAGACTATGAGGATTATTTAAGAGATACTTTTCAATCAAAGTTTCAAAATAGCCCTCATGCCTCAACTCGTTGAGTTTTTCAAAAGCTTTTTCATAATATAAAGGTTCAAAAGTCCCTTGTCCATAAAAGCAACTGCTTAATACCATTTCACTATATTGAATTCCTATAGGTTCATAGCTAGCATCTACTTCTTTTAACTCAAAAGCTAATGTTTGTAAACTTGCTTCTATTAAATCTTTAGGAATGCCTTCTTTGACTAATGTGCGAAGCACTCGAAATACACTGCTTTCAAACTGCTTTCCTGCTTCTTCTTCACAACCCTTTAATGTAATCGTAAAGACAGGTTGCTTTCTAGAAGTATCATAACCACCGTCACTTAAACTAACACCCAACTCTTCCTCTATCACTAAGGTTTTTAAAAGAGGAGAAGCTGCACTTCTAAGTAACATATGTTCTAAAACTTCAAAGCTTAAACGAAGAGCCTGATCACTAGAATCTCCTATAACAAAACTCAAGCAGATTAAAGTCTCTGCTTCTTCCTCTACTTCAACTGGATAATAAGCAGTACGTCGTTGTAAAGCTTTAAAAGGCTCCTGACAAGGTAGTATGGCTTTATAATCTCCTTTGGGTACTTGTTGTAAACCATTTTCATTTAAATAGTGAAGTTGATCCTTGAGATTACCATCTCCATAGAGGATAATGATACAATTACTTCCCTGATAATATTTTTGATGAAAAGCTAAAAAAGCTTCTTCTGTTAAATTGGGAATAGCTTCTGGTAATCCTCCTGAATCATATCGATAAGGTGTATCTGGAAATAAAGCCTTTTGTTTTTGGTTCTCTAAATGGGTAATAGCCTCAGCATATTCTCCTTCCATTTCATGGTAAACTACACCGCTATAGCTTAAATTGCCATCTTCTTCTACATGATAATGCCAGCCTTCTTGCTTAAAGTAATCACTTTTCTCATAAATAAGCGGATGAAATACTAAATCTAGATAGACTTTAGCAACTCCCATTAAATCTTCTTCATGAGGACTTGCTGCATAATAAATGGTCATATCAGGATACGTACACGCATTCATAGTTGTGCAAATAGAGCCTTGTCCTAAAGCTACAAAAGTTTCTTTTAACGGGTAATGTTTTGAAGCACAACAGACAGCATGTTCTACAATATGTGCGGCTCCCGTCTCATCCATCGGTAAAGTTTGAAAACCCATTGTAAATACTTGATGAGGGTCTTCGTTCTTTAAGCTAACAACACGAACCCCACTTTTTTCATGCTCAAATACCCTACCTATTCCTCCTATTTCTGAAATTGTTTGTTCTTCTATTAAACGAAAGCCACTCATGCTTTCTCCTATTTTTAATTGCATACACATCCCTTTCCTAATCACTTTACCCAAAACCCTAAAAGTGCCGGTGCTGCAGAACCATTAGGTAACATATAGTCTAACTGTTTTGTTTCTCCCTTCTTTAGTTTACCAATTTCAATACACTCTTTTTTTCTCTTAAATGAGTGAGAACGCTCTACTAAATGTAAACTTCCATCGTCCCATCTCACTACACCTTGAAAAATACCACCTCTCGGACATAAAATAACCGTTGTATCAGCCTTGGCTGTTATTCGAATATGCTCCATTATACCATAATTTCCTTCATTAAGTGCATTTTCTCCAGTAAGTTCATCTATACCTTTAACCCAATCTTTAGGAGTTCCTAATAAGTGGTAATAATATCCTATTTCTGCTGGAACCTCCATGGTATAAGTACGTTCTAATATATTAAAACTCCCTCTGGGTGCCAAATCTTTTTCTAAAATCTTCAAGTTTGTTGCTTCTTTCCCTGACTCGTTTGATATAGCTTTATAAGTAACAGTCATAAGTCCTGTTGTTTCTACATCCATCATTCCCGAGAGCAAACTCCCTTTTGTCCATAGCTTTCCTTCTGAATCATAAAGTATCCACTTTTCCTCTGGTTGAAGATAATAAAGCTCATCACTTACTGAATTAAAGTAATCTCTAAGTAATGTTTGTCCTGTTTTGAGAAACCGATAAGATGGTCCATCTACAACAGCTTTCCTAATACGTAATAACTGGGGAGTCTTTTCTTGATTTACAATTTCTATGACTAATCGTAAATTCTTTTCTTCGCTTTCATTGACATGATGATAAAGCAATCTGCCTTTACCCCAGAGTTCACCTTGATATAAAACACCAACTTCTTTAACATCTTCTGGGGAATTGCTCATCAAAAGAACACCACTTTCTTCCTCAAGCCTTTGCTTTTCTATAAGTATATAATGTGCATAGGTTTTAAGAGGTTGTGCCGAATAGGGTTTAATGAGTAGAAACATAGCCACATATAAAATAAAACCTTTTTTTAAATGCTGCATATCTGCCTCCTTTCAGTTTTAGGATATGCTACCCTTTATGGTTTTACTCTTATAGCTTTTTCCAGTCTTTTATCTTCTAAAAAATAGTACCCTTATTATATTTTCAACAAAGAATATCTTATGAACTATTAACAAAAAAGGAGATTGCACAACATTTCTTGTTATACAATCCCCTCTTTCTTGGTTATGCTTTAACCATTTGTCTCATTTTTTCAATAGTTAAGGCTGGTTGATGACTATGAAGGACATGATGACAATTATGACAAATAGGCACTAAATCCTCTATTGGATGTGTATTGGGTAAGATCTCTTCATGTGACTCGTCTTTAATATTGTGTACTTCTATAGCCATTTCATAAGCTTCTCCATAAGTATAGCCATAGTCAAAACCACAAATATCACAAACAGCTCCATAATAACTAATGCATTCTGCTTTGATTTGTTCTTTTGTAAGCTGTTTTGTTTTATCCTCTTCCATTTCTTTTTCATCTTCTTTTATGATGGCTATTGGTGTAGCAGCTTGTGGTAATTCTTCTTTTGGTGTATTCATTTTACTTTTCTGTATTAAGTCTTCTTGGGTTACCGGCGGTTCACTTTTTGCTTTAGGCATCATAATGGCTTCAAATAAGCGGTCAAAATCTGATAAATCATTATCTTCTTCTAGTTTCTCTGGCACTTTCAATGCTTTTTCTTTTATATCTAGTAAACTTTTATGTGTATGAACGGTTAGCTGCTCTACTTGAAATTTACCTTCTTCTATCATTTGTTTGATCGCCATTCTTAAATCACTTCTTAAACTCCATTCAAAGCAACTATTATCCTTTACACCACCTACAAATAAAATATGCCACCATAAAGGTTTACCCTCTATACTTATTGGCGCTTCTATTTTTAAATAAGCTTTAATCCGCTTAGCCATAGCAGCTACTACCTCATTATAAGGATATGTTGCTAAATAGCCTTCTTCTTTTGAAAGTTCTTCCGGTGTCACAGCATCTCCCATCAAATAGATTCTAAGCAATAAATCTAGATTTTTTTGAGAAATTAACTGAGTATTTTGTAGTACCTCTTCCCACATGGCTTGTGTAATAGCTATGCCTTCTGAATAAAGCATATAAGGTGACTCTAAGGTTTCTCCAGTATTTTCCTCCTGATTTTCCTCTGCTAGAGTGGTCAATATCCCGTTCTTAGTGAATAATGGCTCTTCTTCATAAAATGTTATCGGTTCTTCTTCTATTTCTTCTTCAATCTTATTAGGTGCATAGCTATATTCCTCTAATTTTCTATCACAATATTTAACAATCTCCTCCATAAACAGCTGACGATAGCGATTATTGGTAATAAGTGCTTCTACACTTAAGTCTAACCTTTCATTCTCCCAAAGTACCGCAAAATCCTGTACATTATTTTCAGTCGTAATATATTTGACTGCTGCTTCATAACCACCATATTTATTAATAAGGTCCATCAAACGAGGTGACTTATATCTCAGTTCTTTTGTCATACGCTTATAAAGTGCAATCATTTCTTGATGAAATGCTTTTTTAAGTTGTTCACTGTCTAATTGTGCCATGTCATTACCTCTACTTTTAGTTGTCTATTTATAAGATAAAGTGGGACATTAAAATGACACTGTAAAGTGCCAGTGTCATTTTAATAGAATATCCTATTTTTATAAAAATATAAGCCTTTCTTATCATCCGTTATACATCTACTTTTTACCAGTAGTAGTTCTTTATCTCTTCCCATTTGTTCAGTAAATTGATTATACCACATTTTATAACACAACTCTAGTTCTAACCATATGTTTAAATTCAATTGCTTTTCTATGTTCAATATTGGATTCAATAATTAAATAAAAAATTATATATTATTTATAATACTATATATCACATTTGTCCCATCAAGAATTGCTCAGAGAAAGAAACTTTTATCTGCACTAAAAATAGCTTATTTACTCAAGATTATCTTAGCCTATTTGATTTTTTTAAAACTCATAGAAATAACTAAAAAACAAAAGGTGTTAATAGCATCTATGCTACTAACACCTTTTGTTTTTTCATTATTAAAATTCTTGAGCTGCAAGACGTTTGTAACTTGCTAAACGGTCTTTTGCTTGTTTTTCTGCCATTTCGAATAGTTCTTCTGCTTGTTCTGGATATTGTTTCTTAATTGCTGAATAACGTACTTGTCCCATAATAAAATCTCTGAAGCTTTCTGTTGGTTCTTTTGAATCCAAGGTAAATGGATTTTTACCCTGTTCCTCAAGAAGTGGATTATAGCGATATAAATGCCAGTAACCTGATTTAACAGCATCTCCCATGTGTGAAATAGATTTACCCATACCAGCTTTTAAACCATGGCTAATACATGTTGCATAAGCAATGATAATAGATGGTCCTTCATAAGCTTCAGCTTCAAGCATAGCTTTAACTAATTGATTTTTATCTGCACCCATTGCTACTTGTGCTACATATACATTACCATAAGCCATCATCATACGGCCAAGATCTTTTTTACGTGTGCGTTTACCAGCTGCTGCAAATTTCGCCATTGCTGCCATTGGCGTAGATTTAGAAGATTGACCACCTGTATTTGAGTAAATTTCTGTATCAAATACCAAGACATTAATATTCTCACCTGATGCAAGAACATGATCTAGCCCACCATAACCAATGTCATAAGCCCATCCATCACCACCAATGATCCATTGTGAGCGTTTTACAAGGTAATCTCTTCTTTCTTCCACTTGTTTAAGTGCTTCTTTTGCATCTTCTAAAGTAATCACATCATTATCAAGAATAGCTTCGATTTCACGGCTATATACCTTTGAAAGTTCACCATTTTCTTTGTTTTCAAGCCAGTTGTTAATACTTTCTTTTGCTTTTTCATCGATTGGAAGTGCTATAATTTCTCTTAAGCGCTCTGCAATACAATCTCTCATTTGGTTAACTGCAAGCATCATACCAAGTCCATATTCAGCATTATCTTCAAAAAGTGAATTTGCCCAAGCTGGACCTTTACCTTCATGATTTGTTGTATAAGGTGTGCTAGGTGCAGATCCACCCCAAATGGATGAACATCCTGTTGCATTTGCAATCATCATGCGATCTCCGAAAAGTTGTGTTAAAAGTTTCATATAAGGTGTTTCACCACAACCTGCACATGCACCTGAAAATTCCATAAGTGGTGTTTTAAATTGGCTGTCTTTTACTGTTGTTCCTTTTACAAGGTCTCCCTTATAAGCCACTTTATCTGAAACAGCAAATTCCCAATTTGGAATTTCTTTTTCTACTTGTGTAGCAAGTGGTTTCATAACGAGAGATTTAACTTTTGTAGGGCAAATATCTACACAGTTACCGCATCCTGTACAGTCCATAGTACTTACTTGCATTCTAAATACAAGTCCTTCAAGACCTTTACCTACTGCTTTTTTAGCTTCAAATCCTTCGGGTGCATCTTTCATTTCGTCTTCTGATACAAGTACTGGACGAATACATGCATGTGGACACACAAAACTACATTGATTACATTGAATACATGTATCAATATTCCATTCTGGTACATCAATTCCTACACCACGTTTTTCATAAGCAGCAGTACCTGCTGGGAAAGTACCATCTTCATAGCCATTAAAAGCACTTACTGGAAGATGATCTCCTTCTTGACGATTAATAGGTTCTACAATGTTTTTAATGAAATCTGGCTTATTATTTTCTACCACTTCTTCATCTGCAACATTTTCCCATGCTGCTGGTACATCAATTTTAACAAGTGATGTGAAACCTGCTTCTACTGCCTTATAATTCATTTCTACAACATCTTGTCCTTTTTTACCATATGTTTTCTCTATAGATTGTTTAAGGTAAGAAATAGCATCTTCTTCTGAAATGATATGAGCAAGTTTGAAGAATGCGGCTTGCATAATCATGTTAACACGTTTACCAAGGCCAATGCTTGCTGCAATACCTACAGCATCAATTGTATAGAAATTAATTTTATTTTTTGCAATATAACGTTTCATTTTAGCTGGTAATTTTGTTTCAAGTTCTTCTGCTGACCATAAGCAGTTAAGTACAAAGTTACCACCTTTTTTAAGACCTTTTAGAAGATCATATTCATTTACATAAGCTTGTTGTGAACAAGCAATGTAATCTGCTTCATCAATTAAATAGGTTGAACGAATAGGCTCATTTCCAAATCGTAAGTGTGACATAGTAATTCCACCAGATTTTTTAGAGTCATATGCAAAATACGCTTGTACGTATTTGTTAGTATGTTCACCAATAATCTTTACAGCTTGCTTATTAGCACCTACAGTACCATCTGAACCAAGTCCCCAGAACTTACATCTTACTGTACCTTCTGTTGAAATTCTAAGTTCATCATTTATTGGAATAGAAGTAAATGTAACATCGTCATTAATACCTACTGTAAATTGGCTCTTTGTATCAGCAACTTTTAAATGCTCAAATACTGCTTTAATATCAGTTGGCGTAACGTCTTTCGAACCTAGTCCATAACGTCCACCAATAATTTCTGGTGCATTATCTACATCATAAAAAGCAGAACGTACATCTAAGTAAAGTGGCTCACCAATTGAACCTGGTTCCTTTGTACGATCAAGAACAGCTATCTTTTTCACTGTTTTTGGCATTGCTGCTAAGAAATGCTTTTCTGAGAATGGACGGAATAAATGTACCTTGATTAATCCATATTTTTCTCCTTGTGCATTAAGGGCATCAATTGTTTCTTCAATTGTTTCTGTCACAGAACCAATTGCAACTACTACATACGCTGCGTCTTCTGCACCATAATAATTAAATAATCCATAATTTCTTCCTGTAAGACTATTTATTTTTTGCATATATTCTTCTACAATTGGAATAATATTATTATAAAATTTATTTGAAGCTTCTCTTGTTTGGAAATAGATATCTGAATTTTGAGCTGTTCCTCTTGTTACCGGATGATTAGGTGAAAGTGCTCTTGATCTAAAATCAGCTAATGCTTCTTGATCTAGTAATGCTGCATAGTCGCTATATTCCAATACTTCTACTTTTTGAATTTCATGAGATGTTCTAAAACCATCAAAGAAATGAACAAAAGGAAGTCTACCTTTAATAGCAGCAAGATGTGCCACTGGTGCAAGGTCTGCTACTTCTTGTACAGAACCAGAAGCAAGCATTACGCAACCACTTTGTCTGGCTGCCATAACATCTTGATGGTCACCAAAAATAGATAAGGCTTGTGCTGCAAGTGCACGCGCACTTACATGAAATACTCCTGGTAAAAGTTCACCTGCTACTTTATACATATTTGGAATCATTAGAAGAAGTCCTTGTGAAGCTGTAAAAGTAGTTGTTAAAGCTCCTGCTTGCAGTGAACCATGAAAAGTTCCTGCTGCACCTGCTTCTGATTGCATTTCTACAACCTTAACTTTTTGTCCAAAAATATTTTTTCTATTTTGTGCCGCCCAATCATCTACTACTTCTGCCATAGTAGATGAAGGTGTAATTGGATAAATAGCTGCTACATCTGTAAAAGCATAAGCAACATGAGCTGCTGCAGTATTACCATCTATTGTCATTAATTGTTTTGCCATAAGATGACCTTCTTTCTTTAATAATATAATGTATGCTTATAAAATAAATTAATATTTTTATCTTAAAGCGATTAAAGATTTTTTACTTCTTTATCCTTCGCCTTTTCCAAGTAATAATAATTATTATCTGAAATATATTATATACTTTTTTCTCAGATTTTCCAGTATTTTTTTTAGTACAATCCATTTTCTGTGATTTTCTTGACAACCCATGCATTTATTCTATAATAATTATTATCAAATGAAATTATTTTAAATTAATACACTTTAAATTAATACACAATGTATATTATTTGTAGAGGAGTTGTTTACATGTCCGATATATTAAATGTAACACCAGATTTTTATTGGGTAGGGGCTCTTGATCCAACCCTTCGTACTTTCGATATTGTAATGGAAACTGAATTTGGTACTACCTATAATGCTTATCTTTTAAAAGGTAGTGAAGGTATTGCCCTCTTTGAAACTGTTAAAGACAAGTGTTTTGATAAGTACCTTGAAAAACTAAAAAAAATAGTGGCTCTTGAGGATATTAAGTATATAATTGTAGATCACACAGAACCTGATCATGCTGGGAGTGTAGCTAAATTACTTCCTTATACACCAAATGCTACTGTTGTAGGTAGTGCTTTAGCTATTAGGTTTATAAGCCAAATCATCAATGCTCCTTTTAAAAGCCTTGTTGTTAAAGATGGAGAAACACTTTCTTTAGGAAATAAAACGATTCGCTTTTTAAGTGTTCCTCAACTTCATTGGCCTGATACGATGTACTCTTATATAGAAGAAGATGGCCTTTTAATTACCTGTGACTCTTTTGGAGCCCATTACTCTGATGAACGTATTTTTAAAAACGCTTTAGAAACTGATCGTGAAGCTGACTATGTGTCTGCTTATAAATATTATTTTGATATGATTATGGGACCTTTTAAACCCTTTGTTTTAAAGGCCTTAGATAAAATTAAAGATTTGTCTATCAAATTTATTTGCCCTGGTCATGGTATGATTTTAGATGAAACTAATATGCAAAAATACTTAGATTTCTATAAAACTTGGAGTACACCAAAAGCACTTTCACCTAAGATTGTTGTAGCTTATGTATCTGCTTATGGTTATACAAAAGAAATGGCTGAAACCATTTGCAAAGGTATTGATGCTAGTGATTATACAGGAGAAGTTGTTCTTCTTAACTTAGAAACAGATAGCCTTGCTGATGCGATGGCACATATTGAGACCGCTGAAGGACTTCTTTTAGGTTCTCCTACTATTTTAGCAGATGCACTTCCTCCTATTTGGAATGTACTTACTTCTCTTAACCCAGTAGTTCATAGACACTTAACTGTTGGAACATTTGGTTCTTATGGCTGGAGTGGTGAAGCACTTCCTCATATACAAGAACGCTTTAAACAGCTAAAATGTCGTATACCTCTTCAACCGTTAGCTTGCGTTTTTAAACTAGGTGAGACCAATTTACAGGAAGCTTTTAATTTTGGTAAAGATTTTGCTTCAACGCTTGTTAAATAGATTTATAGTGATTAGGATAAATAAAAGGGTAACCCATATGGGTTACCCTTTTATTTATCCTAATCATCAACTTATATTTCTATCTTAACTTGATGTCTTAACTCAAATACAATCTCAGCACCTTTTCGTAAAATTATTTATTTTCTCTTTACTCTTATGCTATACTTAAAGTATACATAAAATATATTTTCCAGGAGGTGCTGTATGTTTGATTTTAACTTTAACTGGGATGGCCGTCTGACACTGGGAATTGAACAAATAGATAGTCAACATCAAGCTTTTTTTCAAATAGGTCGACATATAGAGCAAATATTACTTATTCAATGTATAGGTGTTACTGAGCAAGAATTAATGAATATTTTATATGATCTCAGAGAATATGTTACTTATCATTTTTATGATGAAGAGACTTTTATGAAAACAATTCATTATCCTCATATCGTGCAACATATAGCTGAACATGAATCCTTTAAAAACTACATTAATAGTATCGACTATACTGCCCTTTGTGCTTCTCCTTATAAGGAATTAACACATCTTAGAAATGCTATTGTTGAATGGGTTTTCGAACATATGGTTAAACAAGATAAAGATATAGAAGCTTATTATCAGCGACTATCAAGTTAATATTAAAAGAAGGGATCAATTTCTATTAATTCCTCCTTTTAATATTATATTTTCTTTTTAGGTGAATCATATGATTCTTTTAACACTCGTTTTGAATTAACTTCTACTATTTGATTACTTTGTAATTCATAAGCCGCATTAATCAACTCTGTTTTATGGGGTCTATTAAATAAATTTAATTGGGGATGATTGGGAAAATATTTTTCTAATAGTTCTTCCTCTAAATCACTTTGCGTTTGTAAGTGACCATCATGTAAAATGTGGTACATCTTATAGCCTCTAAAGGCTAAAGCTCTTCCTACTAAGGTACTTCTATGGCAATCACTAGGTGCTTTTTCCGCACACATAAACGCAATCTGATAGCCAGCCTCAATCCCTCTTATAATGGTTTCTATTCCTTCTTGAAAGCTAGGAAGTTCTGCTATCTTCACGAAATCCAGATAACCTGCTTGATTTAAAAGTGGGCTACTAGGTCTAATAATGCCAAAGGCTTCTTGCATTTGACGATACAAAATATTTTCTGTATTAAGAAAATGCTTAATTGGTTCTTTGTTAAATTGCGGGTGAAAATTAGAATAAGCCATTGTTCTTACATCAATGACGCAATTGATGTGATACTTTTTTATTAAAGCTAAAAAACTTTCTTGAGTATGATGCGCATAACCTATAGTATAAGCACATTTTTCCATCTGTTGTCTCCTTTATCTAGCTCACGTTCTACCCATTACTACTCATCATGCAGATAAACAATCCTTTTTTAAAGATGTTGTTGGTTTTAAAATCTGTGGGTTATAGTTTTGAATAATACTTCCTCTTAGTTGATTCTTGTCATATAACATGGTCACATAAATACTTTTTTCTCCACCTCGTGCACGATAGTAGCACATTGTTTCTCCTGACTTCATAGATTCTCCTCCACTTCGTATATCTCATTTGATTTATCCTTATTATACACAATATCGAACATATGTTCTAGTCTTTTTTTGTACTACTATTCAACAAAAATTTCTTTTTACTGACCATCTTTTTTGTTAATTATGAACTAGTTCATTGAATTTAGTTTTAATGATGAGTTACCATCAAACTATACCTTTCTTGTTTAATAAATAAGTCTTGTATTTGTACTGTAGAAACATGCATGCACTCTCCTACTACAGCATTGCCTTCAGATAATGGAATAGCTTGCCTTTTAGGTTTTATAACTGTATGTTCCCAGTTAAAAATAGGTTTATTCATTAAAGTACTACCTATTCTTATCATTTGCACAGCATTATTTAGTAACTGCTTCTTTTGTTTCAACTCACTTAGTGATTCTTGAAGTTGTTTGATTTGTTTAGCTGTGGACTTTAAATGATCTAAGTGATAATCCTCTATAATTTCATCTTCTAATTTTTTTTTGGGAAACTTTTCAATTTTCCACTCCACTACTTCGGCTTTATAATAAGAAACTGGTAAGCTGTAATCTAGTCCTTGTTGCTTTGTTTCGAATAAGCCTTTTTCATTAATATGAAAACGCTCGTAAAGCTTAAGTTGCTTTTTGGTAAGTGGCTGCATAGGTTGAAAAATATTTTTTAAATATTTTCTGATGCAACTCTCCCTAAGCTTTAATATCTCTAATTCATAAAGATACCCGGCTACTTGTTCTGCTATTATTTGCTCTATGATCCTAGCATTTACTACTTTCAGCTTCTCTAATTGAAGTTTATGGAATACTTTCTTATCTTGCTTAAATGCCACCTTAATAACACCTTGTTTTCTTAACTGAGCTCTCACTTTTCTAGATAACTCAGTGATGAGATACTTAGTATTCAGATTACCATTCACTATAATATTATATTCCCTGTAAACAGCAGCATCTAACTTTAAGTGGGTTTTAAGTTCCTCTACTTGCCCATTTACCTTCACTTGTACCCCTATGTTAAGTTTTTTGCTTCCAATACAGACTTTTTCTATTTCTCCATACCCCAAAGTAGGCTTTATAAAAGCATATCCTAGTTCTTCCTTCCTATAAGCCGGCCCAATCCTTTCGTAAGGATAACTATAATCCCAAAACAGCTTAGATTCTGCATCATTTAAAATGATAGAAAGTATCTCTAGTAAACATAATGGTTCTTCTCTCTTTAAAGTTTGCCTATCTATGATTTGTTTACCTTCTTTATAACGCTTTTGTGGTTTCTCTGCTAGCTGAATCAATTCTTTGAAGAAGTTCCCTTTTTCTCTAGTGCTATATATACTACATACTTTTTTATAAGTAGCTATATCTCCTGTTTCAGCAATAACTTCCTCTGCTGTTTCAATATCGCCTTCTTTTACTAGATATGCCCCAAATTGATACAGGTAATACGGTATAACTTGGCTCAAAGTTTCTTGCTTTTTAATTTTCACTTTTGTATCAAGTAACTGCAAAGGTTCATCGTAGGTAACTAAAAGATTGATTCCCTTTTCACTTAAGCCTTGAATACTTCCTGCATTTGTATAGTAATGACGTGTCTCACACAAAAATGAAGTTTTATTTTGAACATTGATTTTGTCTTTAGAAATAGCCTCTACTCTTGAAATTAATAAGGCCATGGCGCCTTCATAATCTGCTATTTGCTCCACATGCAACAATTCGCTACTACTATCTTGAATCAGTGATTTTAAGAACTGGCTATCATAATACGTACCTAATGCAATTAGATTTAAAGAAATCTCATCTTCGTAACAACGCCTACATAATTGCATGCAGGTCTCTACTTCTCCTGCTTTCCCTATAGGTGAAGAAGAAAAACCATCAGTAAATAAAGTGATATGCTGTGCATCACAATGCTCTTTTAACCTCTTAGTCAATTCTAGGGCTACTTCTAATGATTGAGAAAGTGGCCCTTGACAAGCCAACTGAATTGCTTCTTCGATTAGTCGATCTATTTCTGCCATTTTATAAGATGCACGATCACATCTTATACTACTTAAAACACGTACTAGTCCTTCATGTTTTTTATAAGCCAGTAGTGAAACATAATGCTTTCCTTTTTTGCATAACACATCTAAAGTCTTTATTAAACATTTTTTTAGTTGCTCTTTCTCCTCTTCTTGATTGCCTTGAAAATCTATTATAAGAATATGATGATGAATAGCTGCTGACAATGGCTTTTTACTGGCAACTTCATAAAAATAGCACTCTTTCTGGGTTTTATTAGTAAAAGGAAGTACTGCTTTTCCTTTGTAGGTTATTTGAAATGGAAATGATTTCATAGCCTTACCTCCCCTCCTTTATCCCAGTCTTCTACTTCATAGAGTAAAGAGGTGTTAGCCATTAATTTTCTATTATATGATGTTGATTGAATAAACACTTTATATTTGTCTAAATGTACAGCTTTTAAAGTTTCATTATGTCCCTTTTCTTTAATCTGACTACTTAATCCTAAAATATCTCTCACTTGTGAGCCATTAAAAATTTTTCCTGTTTCTCTTTCTACTAATAGGATTTCTTTTTGCCTGCCTACTTTTTCACTTTTTGTTAATTCATAAAATCCTCTTCCTACTCTAAAACTAGCACCTTGTTCTAAAATAAACGCTTTAATACTCATTTCTTTCTCTACAAAAAGCTCTTGAAAACGCCCTTCTGGAACAGGAATAAGAGCATCATTGCTTTGATATTCAGTTAATGTTTCGTTTTGCAGTTTAGCAATACAATTTTTCAGATTATAGTTCAGCTTACCTTTTTCTTTAAGTTGTTCTTCAAAAAGCTTCAACTGCGCTTCTCCTTCTTGCTGATAACAAATCGCCATAAGAAGTGATGTCACATTAGCAAACTGATCTAAAGTCAAATAAAAGCCCCCTGTTTGATATGCTATTTCCTCATAAAAGGCTCTTGAATGCTTACGAATTCCTGGCATTGCATGCACACCATAAACATGAATACCTGCTTCTAGAAGAAGTCCCAATTCATTTCTCCAATTAATCTTTTGCTTATTTTGTTTTTCATTTGGACCATGTGGTACATCATCGCCAATAATAATAAGTGCTTTCCCGCGGCCGGACTCCCAACTTAATGATGTACGTGCCTCACGTAGTACAAGCTCATAGCATTCTGGTGCATCTCCTCCGTAAGTAGGTGCTACTTGAGTTACAAAGTTTTTTATCTTCTCTTCATCCTTAGAAAAATCTAGCATTTGAACCGTATAAGGATTACCTTCGTCACAATAATCCCCATGGGCAATGATAGCTATTCTTAGGTCTGGAATATCTTTAAAAAGTTTCCGCACTATCTCTCCTATGTAACGTCTTACCTGCGTTAAGCAAGGATACATAGAACCTGTTGTATCAAAGCTTACACATACATCAATACTATCACTCATATTAAGCCTCCTCTAAAAACTTACGCTTAATATGTTTATATTCACTTTCTAGACTTTATAGAACAAGTTATCCATTTGTCAGACAAGCTCCTTAATAATAACAAAGAAAAGAAGACCTTTTTCAGGTCTTCTTTTCTTCAATAGATTTATAAATGCAACACACGACTTTTAATTTCTTGTGTTTTTCCCTTATTCCAGAAATTATCTCCTAGATAACCACAGGTACGTCTAATGACATTCATACGATTTTGATCCTTATTATGGCAGTTAGGACATTCCCATTCTAAATCATCATTAATGGTAATTTCACCTTCATAGCCACATATATGACAGTAATCGGATTTCGTATTAAACTCTGCATATTGAATATTGTCATAAATAAAAGGAATCATCTGTCTTAAAGCTTCTAAATTATGACTCATATTGGGAATTTCAATATAAGAAATACATCCTCCACTAGAAATAGGTTGGAACTTGCTTTCAAATTTAAGCTTACTAAAAGCATCTATCTCTTCTCGCACATCTACATGATAGCTATTAGTATAATAGCCTTTATCTGTTATATCTTCTATTTCACCAAATTTAGCTCGGTCTATTTTAGCAAAACGATAACATAAGGATTCAGCAGGACTACCATACAAACCAAAACCAAGCCCTGTTTCAGCTTTCCATCTATCTGTAGCTGATCTTAACTTATGCATGACCTCTAGAGCAAAAGCTTCACCTTCTGGCTGTGTATGCGAAACACCTGTCATTAATTTGGTTACTTCATAAAGTCCTATATAGCCCAAAGATATGGTTGAATAGCCATTCATAAGTAGTGGATCGATTACCTCACCTTGCCCTAATCTTGCAATAGCGCCATGTTGCCAGTGCACAGGAGATTCATCTGACAATGTTCCTTTTAAAGCTTCATGACGGCACATTAATGCCTCAAAGCATAAGTTTAAACGATTATCTAATAACTCCCAAAAACGTTCTTTATCTTTTTCTGCTACTATTCCAATTTGAGGAAGATTTAGACTGACAACCCCTTGATTAAAACGTCCTTCAAACTTATATTCTCCATTTTCATCTTTCCAAGGTGATAAAAATGAACGACAGCCCATACATGAAAATACATTACCTTCATAAATCTTTTTCATTTCTTTAGCAGATATGTAATCTGGATAAAGACGCTTAGCACTACATTTAACGGCTAATTCAGTTACTTCATCGTATGTTCCTCCGGCTAAGTGGTTATGCTCATGAAGAACATAAATAAGCTTTGGAAAAGCAGGTGTCGTAAAGACTCCTTTTTCATTTTTAATACCTTGTAAACGTTGTTTAAGAATTTCTTTGACAATCTCAGCTACTTCTTCTACATACTCATCATCTTCTTCTATATTTAAAAACAAGGTTACAAATGGGCTTTGACCATTTGTTGTCATTAACGTATTAATTTGATATTGAATGGTTTGCACCCCTGCTTCTAATTCTTTTTGAAGAAGAACCTTTGCAAGCTCCTCTCGTGTTTTTTCATCCTCTACACTATTAGCCACTAACTTGATGTACTTCTCTTTACTTTTTCTTAAATACTTACCTAAATGCCTAATATCTACAGATTGTCCGCCATACTGATTACTAGCTACTTGTGCAATAATTTGAGTCATAACCGTACAAGCTACTTGAAAACTTTTTGGCGACTCAATCATACGCTTATTTATGACTGTTCCATAATCTAACATATCCCCTATATTAATTAAACAACAGTTAAAAATAGATTGCATAAAATAATCCATATCATGAAAATGCAGAATTCCTTCGTCATGAGCTTGCACAATACGTGCTGGAAGTTTCTTTCTTCTTGAAATATCCTTAGATACTTCTCCTGCAATTAAGTCTCTTTGCGTTGAAGCCATCATGGCATTTTTATTAGAATTTTCTCTCATAACCTCTTCGTTACTTAACTCTATAAGACTTAAAATACTGTGGTCTGTCGTATTAGTTTCTCGTTTAAAGGCTTGTATAGCTCGGTATCCTTCATACGCTTTCGCTGTTAACTCGTGTCCATTTTCAATTAGCTTTAAATAAACATAAGTTTCTATTTGAAAAATGGTAGGTTTACTATTAGACTTTTCAAAAATCCCTTTAATTTCGTTGGCAATCTTCTCCGCAATACCTTCATCTACAATCCCACTACCATATTTCATAGCTTTGATAATGGCTTCGTAGATCTTTCTTTCGTTAAATGCAACACTCATCCCATCTCTCTTTACTACTTCCATGCCTATGCCTCCCCATCTTCTCTATATATATTCATTTTACTTTATACTTAAGCTTTATTTTCCAGAAGAACCCAAGCGACCTGTGCCTCTTTCAGATTCAAATTTTAATAATTCTTCATAGCTAATTTCTGTAATAGAAAGCTGAGGTACACGTACCATAATACATTGACTAAGCGCTTTCTCATAAGGATAAATAATAGCATCTTTAAAAGCTGCTTGATCTTTATAATCTTCTTTCATAATAACAAGTGGCTTACTATTATGATTCGTAATAGGAATAAACCATTCACCACGATATCCTGAATCAACTACACCTGCTCTTTGCCCCATCCCTTTTGTTCCTGTTGAACCTCGTTCTTTTAAAATAGCTACGTAATCAGTGGAAAAAGCAGATGCAAGCCCTGTAGGAACAAGCAATGTTTCATGAGGCTCAATCACTTTATAGTCTTCTTCAAAACATGCATAAATATCAAATGCCCCATCTTCTACTCTTTTTGAAGGAATAATAGCATTTTCTTTCACTTTTGCAAAATAAATTTGTTGTTCATTCATTTTTCTGCTCCTTTAACTTCATCTTATTTTCATTTTTATTTATTTTTTATGCAAGGCTTTTAGATTTTTATGACTACTTGTAGGATAGTTCATATAATACTACTTTTTCTGAGGCAAGCGAGGCTTTTACATCTATAATACGTTGATTGCTACTTCCTCTAAATCTAAGTGTTAAATCTTTAAGAGACTCTATATAAGGGCCATCTACAAGTACATCGCACCATTTCAAAAGCGCTAAGCGCTTAGAATGCGTTATAATTGCCTCATAAGTATAACCAGAATAAATCCAAATCGAATGATTCGTTTCTCGCTTAATACGTTTAAGTAGGTTTAAGAAGTCCTCATCCTCTATTTGTTCCATGGGTTCTCCTCCAAGAAAAGTAACACCATGTACATTAGGATCGTTTAAATAGTTCATAAAAGTAGCTTCTGCTTTTTCATCCCATGCATGTCCATAATGAAAATCTTGATAGGCCTCATTAAAACATCCTTTACACTGATGACGACATCCAGATACAAAAAGTGTCGACCTGATACCAACGCCGTTGGCTACATCAAATTTTCTCATTTGTGCATAGTACATTTTTATTACGCCTTCTTTCTTAATCTATAAATGTAAGACACGATTTTTAATTTCTTGTGTCTTTCCTTTATTCCAATAATTCCCTCCTAAGTAACCACAAGTACGCCTTATAACATTCATCTTACTCTGGTCTTTATTATGACATTGTGGACACTCCCATTCTAATGCATCGGTCACAATCATTTCCCCTTCATACAGGCATTCGTGACAGCAATCTGACTTGGTATTAAACTCTGCATATTGAATGTTATGGTAAATATAATGAATAATTTGTTTAATAGCTTCCAAATTATGCCCCATCGGTGGCATTTCAATATAAGAAATACATCCTCCAGTAGATATCGGCTGAAATTGACTTTCAAATTTAAGCTTGCTGAATGCATCTATTTCTTCTCTGACATCTACATGATAACTATTGGTGTAATAACCTTTATCTGTGACATCCTTAATAGCACCAAATTTTTGATAATCTATTTTTGCAAAACGATAACATAAAGATTCTGCCGGACTACCATATAAGCCAAAGCCAAGTCCTGTTTCTGCTTTCCATCTGTCTGTAGCTTCTCTTAGCTTGTGCATCACTTTTAAAGCAAAAGCTTCGCCCTCTGACTGTGTATGTGAAACGCCTGTCATTAATAGCGTTGCTTCATAAAGCCCAATGTAGCCTAATGAAATAGTGGAATAGCCATCCATTAAGAGTGGGTCAATGACTTGGCCTTTTTGTAGTCTTGCAATAGCGCCATGTTGCCAGTGAATAGGTGATTCATCCGATAAAGTACCTTTCAAAGCTTCGTGACGGCACATTAACGCTTCAAAACAAAGATTTAAGCGATTATCAAGGAGCTTCCAAAAAATATTTTCATCGCCAGCTGCAACAATCCCTATTTGAGGTAAATTCAAACTGACAACTCCCTGATTGAAACGTCCTTCAAATTGATAGTGCCCCTCTTCATCTTTCCAAGGTGATAAGAAGGATCGACAACCCATACATGAGAATACATTGCCCTCATAAATCTTCTTCATTTCTTTGGCCGAAATATAGTCGGGATATAAACGTTTAGCACTACATGCTGCTGCTAAATTTGTCACATAATCATATTTGCCACCTTCTAGACAATTATGTTCATGAAGCACATAAATCAGTTTAGGGAAAGTGGGCGTTGTATAAATACCTTTTTCATTTTTAATGCCTTCTAAACGCTGCTTGAGGATTTCTTCTACAATCATTGCCACCTCTTTGGCATACTCATCATCTTCTTCTATATTTAAAAACAAGGTTACAAATGGGCTTTGTCCATTAGTAGTCATTAACGTATTAATTTGGTATTGAATCGTTTGCACACCTGATTCTAATTCCTTACGTAAAAGTTTATTAACTGCTATCTGACGCTCATGATTATCTGACACAACCTCTTGCAACATGCTCTCATATTTTTCATAGCTTCTTCTTAAATAGCGTCCTAAGTGCCTAATATCTACAGACTGTCCACCATATTGGCTACTTGCCACTTGAGCAATAATTTGAGTCATTACTGTACAAGCCACTTGAAAACTTTTAGGCGATTCAATCATACGCCCATTAATAACTGTCCCATGATCTAACATATCTTTTATATTAATCAAACAACAGTTAAAGATGGATTGCATAAAATAATCCATATCATGAAAGTGGAGTACCCCTTCATCATGAGCTTGTACAATACGTGCAGGAAGTTTTTTACGCCTAGCAATATCTTTTGATACTTCCCCTGCAATCAGATCTCTTTGTGTAGCTGCCATCATCGCATTTTTATTAGAGTTCTCATTCATAACCTCTTCATTTGTCATTTCAATGAGACCTAATATACTTTGATCAGTTGTATTAGTTTCTCGTTTAAAAGCTTGAATCGCACGATAGCCCTCATAGGCTTTTGCAGTAAGCTCGTGACCATTCTCTATAAGCTTTAAGTAAACATATGTTTCTATTTGAAATATAGTAGGAGACGCTGGCAATTTCGAAACAAGGCTCTTTATTTCCATTGAGATTTTCCTTGCTATGTCTTGATCTACAATACCACTTCCATAAGTCATGGCCTTTATAATAGCACTATAAATTTTACCTTCATCAAAAGCTACCGCTTCCCCATCTCTTTTTATTACTTTCATTTTCTAACCCTACCTTATGCTGTAATTTTCTAGTAAAAGCTTGTTACGACCTATCGCATAAGTCTATCTAACTTTAAAAAATATATCATCTTTAATAGTCTTTGTCTATTGTATACCCTGTCCTAAAATCGTGTACAAATTTTGGGTATTGACAAGATTAATGCCGAGTTTATGAGCCTTGATTCGATTTCTTTTTTCAAAATAAAGCTGAGAAATTTTTTATTATTTATTTCTCATTTTTCTCTTGACACTTCTAACTTTTTGACTTGTGTTAAAACTTCTAGCTTTTACAAAAATATAGTCAACTTTAGGAGAACTTCTATTAAACAAACTCTTATACCAAATGCCTCTAAAAGTTAACTAACAAACAAGGAGTAGCTATCATAGTCATCTCTGACTATTGTAGCTACTCCTTGTTTATAATTTACTTTCAACTTTTACACTAGATACTTCATAGCATTCAAAACGATAAGTTTGTCCTGTAGGATTAATGCGGTCTTTAGGAACTTCTTCACAAAACATACAATAAGGTCTTACAAATAAACCACACTCACCATATAACGCCTTATAAAGCACTAGTATTTCTCCTGTTTCTGAGTGCTTAACTAAATCTACAAATAAATATAAGTCACCTTTAAAATGTCTGAAGATTTTTCCTTTTTGATTTGTTATGTCTCTCATCTGTCATACCTTTCTCACCATATATCTCAGTTTATTTGATAGTATTAGTAAGTACCCCTATTTTTTCAATTTCACAGCTTACGATATCTCCTGGTTTTAAAAAACGTGGCGGTTCAAATCCCATACCCACACCCGCTGGAGTTCCCATGGCAATGATGGTTCCTGCTTTTAAAGTCATTCCTTGAGATAACTCTGCAATAACATGTGCAATATCAAAAATAAGTAATTCTGTGTTAGCATCTTGTCTTAACTCTCCATTAACTTTAGAACAAATCTTAAGTTTAGGTGGCATAGGTATTTCATCTGCTGTCACAATCCAAGGTCCCATGGGTAAAAAGCCATCTAAACTTTTTCCAAAATACCACTGCTTATGTCTTGTTTGCAGGCTTCTAGCACTTACATCATTAATGATAGTATAACCTAAAACATAGTCATAGGCCTGTTCTTTTTGCACATTCTTAGCATCCTTTTTAATAATGACTGCTAATTCCACTTCATAATCTAAGCTGTCTACGATGTCACTATGACTTAAAATATCATTGCCATCTGCTACTGCTTCATTTACTCTCTTAGAGAAATAAACGGCATGATTTCTTTCTCCTCCAAAGGCCTCCTTCTTATAGCGTGCTGACTCTTCTGCATGTGCCATATAGTTAATCCCTAAACAAATCAAATCTTGTTTAGGCTGCGGAATAGGAGGTCTTTTTTCAATTTCACTTAAACGGATTTTTCCTATTTTTTGATTTGTCTTTTCTTTTAGTAACACCCACTCTGTCTCTGTAGCATGGGTAATGAAATCATTCATCGTTTCATAGTTTAATCCTAAATCACTTAAAGCATGAATACTCATACCATCGTATGCCAAAACACCTATTTGTTCTTTTCCCTCATATTTAAAAGTTAAAAGTTTCATTTGCTTCTCCTCTATGTAAAACTTGTCATTATTTTTAATTATTTTATAAATTAACTGAATATAAATCAAGTTTTACTTTTAATGTTTCTGAATAAGTACGGCTAATGGTGGATGATTAGGTTTGTTATACAGTTCACATACAGCTACTGTATAAGCTTTTGCATCCAAACTCTTTAAATAGGTCATTAAAACTTCTTTTTCCTCAAACCCTGTATCTCCACCATGATAAATACATAAACTCATTACACCATGGCGTTTGAGTAATACAAGTCCCTTCTCAATAGCTAGCTTACTCGTATCAGCTTTCGTACTCATACTATGATCTCCTCCTGGCAAATAACCAAAATTAAATACAATGCCATCTACAGTCTCTGGTTTCACATAGTGATCCATATGAGTATGACTTTCAAGGTATACTTCTGCTTTTAATCCTTTTTCTTTTAAAAGAAACTTTGTACTATTCACGGCTTCTTCTTGAATATCAAAAGCTAGTACTCTACCTGTATCACCTACTAACTCACATAAAAAAACTGTATCATGCCCTCTCCCTGCTGTTGCATCTATACATAAATCTCCTGCTTTAAGATATTGGCACATCCAACCATGAGCAATATTAATTGTATTAAGTTTCATCTATACTTTCCTCTCCTACCTTTAAATTTCATCTCGTTATTTATTAGTATATCCTATTTTAAAATCTCATAGCTACTTTTCCTATTCTAATGGCCTTATTTAAAGCCTTAGTCCTATTATTTACCTTCATTATAACTAATTCTATAATGGGATAAAATAGAACTTTTAAATATGACCCACTTAGATCATGAACAAATAGAAGTTTTTGGGCATTCCACTGAGACATCAGAAGTCTCTGTTAAACAAATAATAGGTGCAGTCTTTGATTGAATTTCTATATCATTTCTTTATGCCTCTTTCTTATAATCAGTTTATAAAAATGATTTTGAAGGAGGCCTTATTCATGGAACATTTTAAGGAACGCTTTACTAAATGGATGCAGGGTAGATATGGTGGTGATCAGCTTTCTTTAGCTTTACTCATACTTTGCCTCATATTAATGGTGTTTACACTGCCTTTTCACTCACCACTTTTAAGACTTTTACCTCTTATTCCTTTAGTTCTATGTTATTTTAGAATTTTTTCTAAAAACAAATATAAACGTCAACAAGAACTCTTTAAATTTATACGTTTCTATACACCTATTCAAAAACGTATAAACTTAAGCCTTAAACACCTAAAAGAACGTAAAACTCATCGCTTTTTTAAATGTCCTAAGTGTAAACAGACTTTAAGAGTTCCTAAAGGTAAGGGGAATATCTGTATTACTTGCCCTAAATGTCATACAGACTTTCGTAAACATACTTAATATACTTCTTTCTCAGTATGCACATGCTCATGACTATATGCTATTTCTCCATTAATAAACGTATATAGAGTATGGGTTAGGGTCTGCATTGGGTTATCGTTAAAAATAGCAATATCTGCATCTTTACCAGGTTCTAAACTTCCTACCCGATCTGCAACACCACAAATTTCTGCTGCGCTAATCGTAATGGCTTTCAGACCAGCTTCCACCCCTAAACCATCTCTAGCTGCGAAACCAGCACATTTAGCTAAATACTGAATAGGTGTAACTGGATGGTCTGTAGTAATGGCTATTTTAATGCCGGCTTTGTATAAAATACCTGGAGTTTTAAAACTTACATTTTGGACTTCAATTTTATTTCGTGAAGCTAATGCCGGCCCTACAATGGCTGGAAAACCAAAACGTTTGAGTTCTTCTGGTATCAGGTATCCCTCACTACAATGGTCTAAGGTCATTCTCAAACCATATTCCTTTGCAATACGTACTGCCGTTAAAATATCATCTGTACGATGTACATGAGCTTTTAACGGTATTTTCTTGTCTAGCACTGGAAGCCAAGACTCCAGCTTAAAATCTTCTTCAAAGGCCTCTCCTTTTTGTAAGGCCTTTTCTTTCTTTTCTTTATACTGAACTGCTTTAAACAAGGCTTCTCTTAAAAGGCTTGCTATAGCCATACGGGTAGCTGGCATCTTTTTTTGCCCACTATAAACACGTTTTGTGTTTTCTCCAAAAGCTACTTTCATAGCTGCTGGTTCTAATAAAGTCATTTCATCAATAACTCTTCCTTTTGTTTTCATAAAAACAAATTGTCCACCTACTACATTAGCACTTCCAGGCCCAATCATAGCAGAAGTAATGCCAGCACGTACTGCTTCATCAAAAGCTGCATCTAAAGTATTAATCCCATCTATAGCTCTTAAATAAGGGGTAACAGGATCCGTTGTTTCGTTACAATCATCTCCTTCGACACCCTTTTTTTCTTCTGTAATCCCTAGGTGGCAGTGTGCCTCTATAATACCAGGCATCACCCATGCACCTTGTACATCTATAATCTGCATGTCTTCTGTTGGCTTAATATATTCCGCCACCTGGGCAATCTTTCTGCCCTTTATAAGAATACTACCCTTTTCATAAATCTTACCTGTCATGGTTAAAATCTTACCATTAATAATTAAAATCATATGCATCCCTCTTTTTCCCTTTTTCATTAATGGTTTTATTATTTCTCATTTAAAAGCATTTATACAAAATGTCTATTTCAAAGGAAATAGCATAATTTATACTTGACTTTTATAGTTGTTGGGCATGATAATTATATGTTGTACTTATGATTAAAAAAATGAGAAATAAGGATGGTTTTATATGTCATTAGAAAACGTCAATACGACCCCTGAAATACAAAGACGTCGAACCTTTGCTATCATCTCTCACCCAGATGCTGGTAAAACCACTCTAACAGAAAAGTTCCTTCTTTATGGAGGGGCTATACGTGAAGCTGGTTCTGTTAAATCTAGACGTTCTCAAAAACATGCGGTATCTGACTGGATGGAAATTGAAAAACAAAGAGGAATCTCTGTTACCTCCAGCGTCCTTCAATTTAATTATAATAATTTCTGTATTAATATTCTTGATACCCCTGGGCATCAAGACTTTAGTGAAGATACTTATCGTACTTTAGTAGCAGCAGATAGCGCTGTCATGGTTATTGATGCGGCAAAAGGTGTTGAAGAACAAACCAAAAAACTTTTTAAAGTTTGTAAAATGCGTGGTATTCCTATTTTTACTTTTATTAATAAAATGGATGCACATGGTAAAGATCCTTTTGAGCTCATGGAGGAACTTGAAAATGTCCTTGGTATTCGTTCTTATCCAATGGATTGGCCTATTGGTAGTGGTAAAGAATTTAAAGGTGTTTACAACCGCCGTAAAAGTCAGATTGAACTTTTTGATGAAGGCAAGCACGGTGAAGCTATTGTTGACTCCGTTACAGGTGATGTAGCTGATCCAAAGTTTAGGGAATTACTAGGTGAATACCTTCATGATAAACTACTTGAAGATATTGAGCTTTTAGATATGGCCGGAGATGATTATGATCTAGAAAAAATCTTAAATGGTGAATTAACCCCTGTATTCTTTGGTAGTGCGTTAACAAACTTTGGTGTAGAACCTTTCCTTGAGGCTTTCCTAGACATTACGACACCACCTCAACCTCGCCAAAGTAATTTAGGCCCTATTGCTACAACAGCACCTTATTTTTCAGGATTTATCTTTAAAATTCAAGCTAATATGAATCCTGCTCACCGTGACCGTATTGCTTTTCTTCGTATTTGTTCCGGTGTATTCGAAAAAGGAATGATGGTCAATCATGTACAAAAGGGTAAAAAAGTGAAATTAGCACAACCACAGCAATTTTTAGCTCAAGACCGTGCTACAGTTGATGTGGCTTATCCAGGCGATATTATTGGTATTCATGATCCTGGTATCTTTAATATTGGAGATACCTTATGCAGTGATAATATTAAACTTTACTTTGAAGGCATTCCTCAATTTGCTCCAGAACACTTTATGCGCATTTCTACTGTGAATGCCCTTAAGAGAAAGCAATTCTTAAAAGGAATACTACAACTAGCTGAAGAAGGTTCTATTCAGGTCTTTAGACCTCACTTAACTGGAACAGAAGAAGTTATTGTAGGAGTTGTAGGGGTTCTTCAATTTGAAGTATTAGAATATCGTCTTAAAAATGAATATGGTGTAGAGATTCGTATGACACGTTTACCTTATCGCTTTATCCGTTGGATTGAAGCAAATGACTTTAATTATGATACCTTTAAGGGCTCTATGGACTCTACTCTAGTAGAAACACCTGAAGGGGAACCAGTTTTACTTTGTGAATTCGAATGGTCTATTCGCCAAATTCAAGAACGTAATCCTCAAGTTATTTTAAGAGAAACACATTTAAAACCTGTGGAATAAGCAAAAAATGCTAGGTGCTAACTTTATTTTAGCTCCTAGCATTTTTTCATTTAACTTCCAATGGTATTGTTTTTTAAAAGTCATTAATGGGGACAAGCAATGGGTGTTATAGGTATATAGGGCTCTGCTTCTGTTTCTTTGATCAGCCTAATTAATACAAAAGGTGTACACTCATCATCCTGACCAGCCGGATTATCTTGTAGTAGACCTTTTATCCACTCTTCTTTTCCCTTTAAATCAGGAGAAACACCCAATATCTCAATGGCTATATCGTTAGCATCAGCTATTAATGTACTTAAGCTAAAGCGTTCGTAAATCATTTCACATACACCATTAGGATTTTTAGGGCTAAGTACTGCTAAATGGTGATACCTTTCAAAGGTAGAATGCTCATAAAAACCATCGATTCCCGCTACTTCTTTTCCTAGGATTTGATAGAATATGCCTCGTCTTTTAAAAATCTTGCCAATAGCACTACAAATACTTGCCCATAAAACCAAAGGTAGCCCCTTTAATTGTATAGCAAGTTGCAATTTATAAGGTTCGCTCATCCCTACGCCATTCTTACTTTTTGCAGCAAAACGTGATAAAAATTTAGCCCAAAAACTTAATTTCACATTTTCCTTTCTAGCAGTTCTTTTTTGGCACATTGCAATTACTTTCTCGCTAATTGATAAAATATCACCTATCTGATAAAGAGGTAATACATATTTTTCAATTAACGTCAGATAGTCTTCACCTTCTTCAATAAAATGTGTTTGAATACCATAACGCTCATAGCACTGCTCTTCCACTTTAATAGTTCCTCTAATATAGTAAATATGACCTTCTAATTCGCGTCTATTAACAGCTTGATTCAAATTTCCTTTATACCAAATCCCCATATTGTTCCCACCTTATGTATACTATCTAACCAGTTTTTCTACTGGCACACTTTTATACATATTCTAGTGGATGTTCATTTATGCCACCTTGTGAAAACCCTCACAAAATAGACCTATAACAAAAAGCCATTTGATAGGTTTTTATACTTACCAAATGGCTTTTTAACTATTAAGCTAAAATCGCTTTTAAATAAGTTGCAATAGCTTCATCTTGACAATTTGCAAAGAAATATTCTTGGAATCTTTCTCCGCTTATTGTTTGTTTTAAGAACTCTTGATCAATATTATGAAGAATAGTTAGCATATCTACATGAGTTACTTTTTTTACATCATCTAAAATTCTTTTATTACGTTGTTCTGGTACAGCACGCTCTCTTGGATAACCAAGTCCACGCTCTCCTTCAAATAATTTTTCAAATATGTATTGAAGATTAAGTTCTGCTCCCCAACCAAATCCTTTTGCATAAGGCATGGCAATGGCATTACCATCATTGATTTGCCCAAACATATAGGCATCTGATGGATCTACGATAAGGCCACATAAAACATTTGGGAAAGAGTTAGCAGCAAGCATTGCACCTGAACCTGTTCCACAACCTGTTACAACAAAGTCTGCTGCTTTTGAGTTAATTAAAATAGCTGTTAATAGACCAGCTTGTACATATGTAAGTTGGTGTACATCCTCTGCTGAATACATACCATAGTTAAATACTTTATGTCCCATTGGTTCCACTACTTTTCTAAGTGTCTCACAGATTAAACTATTTTTCGTGGCTTGACTATTTTCATTAATTAATGCAATTTTCATAACGCTACCTCTTTTTCTATATAATCACTTCTTATTTATTATTATAATTTATTTTTTGGTAGTTATCAATATTTTTAAGACATTTAGGATTTTCAAGGTCTTTATCTATCTTTTTTTAAGAAGTTTAATTTTTTACTAATTTATGCTAGAATATTATTTAAGTATCTGAGCTATATTAACATCGTGTTTGAATGTAATCTATTTAGTTATTTATTATTTCAAAAGATAAAGGTGAATATATGCAAGCTATTTTAGATGATTTGAAAAAGAATCAAATTTTATCCTCTTATCAAATCCATCAACTTCAATCAACAATTAAAGCGAAATATCCTATGTACTCGACTGAGGAACGTGCTATTATTTTTGCTAAAAATGTGCATCAAGTCATTGACCATATTCTTTTTCCTTTTAGCGTAGAACAGCAAAAGAATATTAAAATGTCTTTACTTAATGAAGCTGTACAAAAAGAAGAGTTTGCTATTAATGCGTATGATGTCTGCAAAACTTGCATTGACTTAAAACTTACTGAAGGAGAAACACTAACTGCTTTTACGAATTGGCTTAATACACATCAACCTAAACAGCTTACACCTAAGGATGTGTCTTCCTTAAGCCATCTTATCAATCCTTCAGCTGCTATACCTCTAGCCTTAGAACAAGCTGCTTTACCACTCATACCTGATTTCCCCATGTCTACTAAACTTAACTTTATAACTAATGAGTGGCTTTATTATATCCTACTAGGGCTTTTTATAGGCATTATAAGCCTTATAAGCATTACGAGTTATACTCATACCAAAAGCAAAACTGTTTCTTTACCACTGGCTACTCTTGAAGCATTTTCTCTAGAAACAACCGAGTTACCTATTTCCATTACCTTAATCGAAAAATCTAATCATTTACAAAAACACCTTCAGTATAAAGAGGTAAATAAAAGTGCGCTGCAAGATTGGTTAAAAGAACGTAATTCCCTATTATCTGAAGAACCTTATTTCAACCAGATTATTGCTACTGCTAAGGACTTTAATATTAATCCACTTTTACTCTTTGCTATTACAGGTCAAGAACAAGGCTTCGTTCCTAAGCATCATACTAATGCTTTAGAAATAGCTAGTAATCCTTTTAATGTCTATGGGAGTTGGAAAACTTACAATACCTCTATCGAAGACTCTTCCCGTATCGCAGCTCGCACCATCATTAATTTAAGTAAGGGCTGTCCTGAGGATGCTGATCCGATTATGTGGCTTAATCAAAATTATGCTGAAGACCCAAATTGGTATAAAGGCGTTACTGCTTTACTTAACCAATTAGAAAAGGTAGCCATACTAGAACCTATTCATTAAAAATACAATCCACTATAAAAAGCTGATTCTACATCCTTAATTTCTCTGTAGAATCAGCTTTTTTGTTGTTCTATTAATCATCTGCTTTTACTTTAGCGATTGTCGTTTAATAAGATTTCTCCAACACCTTGTTACACATTTGCCACATCGTATACATTGCTCCTGATTAATAACATGAGGCAATCCTTTACTAATACAGTGTTTTGGACAAACCACCTTACATGCACCACAAGCTATACATGCTTTATCAATCACATAGCTTATTTGTTGATTTTCTTTCTTCATTAATACACTATGCTCTCTTGATTAATCAAATTGAATTTCATATTTTTGTTTAGGTGTATGAATAATCAGGTAACCTAGATTAAACTCATCCTCCATCACATCAATCTTATATTCAAAGAAAATTTGGTCTTCTTTTTTACACATAAAAATATAACTTCCATCTTCTTTATCTTCTATTTCTTCACAAATATCTTCATAGACTTCTTCTCCACTTATTGGTCCCATGTAACCAGACGCTTTAATACACGATTCAATGTGATTGTATAATGCTTTCATCTTCATTCTCCTTCTACTTGATGCATCATTTACTTCCTAAGAGTAATATAAATTGATATGCTTGACAAGTAGTAGTTAAAATATACCCTTAAAAACCATACCTGCTCCTAATAAACAAAACACTATACCTATTGGTAATGCTATCAACGTTAAACATAAAATAATACCTAATATAAGAATGATACTCCCTAAACTAATAGTGAGAAGTTTTCCTGTTAATTTAAATACGAATCCTAATATTCCCCCAATCAAAATAAATGGTAGTGCTATCAACCAAAATAAAATGCCCATCATCTTCACCCTTCTTTTTTATCTAGATAAATTCATCATAGCATAGTTTATTTTTAGATATGATAAGTACAAGATTATAATAAAATTAAAATTCACTAAGAAAAAGCAAAAATGAGCTATTGCAAAACAAAGTATTTGCAATAGCTCATTTGACTGTCTATTTTTACTTAAAATAATGTAAGCTCTCTTTCATTTCTACTCTTTACTTTTAGATAAGCCTTCTCCAATCCAATCTATTAAAGCACTCGAAAACCATAATAGCAACGTAAATGCAACTGAAAATCCTATAAAAGCCATAATACCTAACATTTTATCCCCCTCAATTCCCTTTATGATCTCAAATGAATACATCTTCTACCTAAATCATACCTCTAAACATCATAAAGAAACTGTTAAGAATAGCAAAATATTTTTTCTTATTTTAACAAAGGAATAATAGTAACATATATACCTGTTAAAATAGCAGTTGTAATAACACCACAAATATTAGCACCCATAGCATACTGGATAATGAAACTATACTTATTTACTTTACTTACTTCTTTCTGAGCTATTTTGGCGGTTGAAGGTACACATGAAACACCCGCTATTCCTATAGTAGGGTTAAAGTTCTTCTTACTGATCCAATACACAATATAGCCTCCAATAATTCCTCCAATAGCAGAAAGTAATAAGGCAACCATTCCCAAAACAAGTAAAATAAGTACTTTAGGATTAAGAAGTGTACTTGCTTCACACAATACGCCTAGAAGTAAACCTAGGAAAAATGTTCCGCCATATAAAAAGCCATTTTCAATTAATTTCACATATTTATCGAGCCCTACTTCTCTAATAACAACTCCTAAGAAAAAGCTTAAAAATAAAGGTGCTGCTACTGGAAAGAGTAAACATAAAACAGTATTTGTTACAATAGCAAATGTAAGTTTTTGCTTCTTGGTAATGGTTTTCTTCGGCACCTTAGGTGGCTGAATAGCAATTCCCCTTAATTCTTTAGGAATAAGTAGTCGTACTAAGTACGGATAACCTCCATATGTAAGGCTTAAGTAAAGATAAGCCACTATAGTAATGGGTACAAATAAATCTTTAGCCAAAGTTAGGGAAGTATATAAGACCATGGGACCATCTGCTCCACCTACCATAGCAATAGCAGCTGCTTCTCCATTGGTAAGCCCAAAACATTTAGCAATAGGAAAAGTAGCTACTGTACCTAACTCTGCACACATGGCAATAAACATGCTTGTAAAAGGATTAGCAAGTAAGAAGCCTACATCTGTGATAACGCCTATTCCCATAAAAACTAAACATGCAATTAGCCCATTACTAAACATAAAAGTATAAATAGGTTGTAAGAAATCAATTTGCAAGATTTGCATCAAACCATCTGTATCTGACATAATCGGATCCATAAAAATAGTTCCTGTTTGCCCTGGTGATAAAAAAAGAACTCCTGCATTTACTGCAGACATGCCCAATCCCATTGGTACCATAACCAGTGGCTCTAATGTTCCTTTGGCGCCTAAATAAAAAATAAGCAATCCCACACCAATAAGCACTATCCTCATGATTGCCACTGCAGGGTCTTGTTCCAATAAGGTAGCAATCCCCTGAAACAAATCTAAAATATTCATATTTTGTCAACCTTTCTTTAGTTTGTTTAGTGTTTCTCCTCTTCTACGCTTACCAATTGTGTAATTTTTAACAATCCATTGATCAAAATGGCAATACCTAATGAAATAACAAATCCTAATGCATAAATCCCCATAGGCACAACAACACTTTCAAACATATACAACATCCTCCTTTAAGAATTACCGCTTTCATTATTCACTGAGTTCTTTCTTAATGTTCATCGTATAAATAGCTAGTACGATAATCCCTACCACAACACCACTCGCAATTTGCACTAATGATAGATTCATTTCTCTCACTCCTCTACTTATTACTGTGTATATATTTCGTATAGATTTATTATATTACCTTTAATTTATTTTTCTAATATATATAATTTAACTTAAATATAAATAATTTATATATTAACAATCTGTTAAAGTCTTTAAAGAAAGGATTAGCTATGGACTTACACTACCTTAAACTCTTTAATACAGTAGCTTCTTTAGGAAGCATGACTAAAGCAAGTGAACAAATGCATATTAGCCAACCCGCTTTATCCATTCAAATAAAAAAATTAGAGGATGGCTTAGGACTTAAGCTATTTAACAAAATAGGGACTCGTCTTATTTTAAATGAAAATGGAGAAATTCTTTTTAATTATACAAAACAAATCTTTCAGCTTGTTCAAGAAGCCTCTAATCAACTTACTGATCGTAAACTCACAATTAGTGGTCAAATCACTATTGGGGGAAGTAATACTGCAGGTAGCTATCTTCTCCCTCGCATTATCGGCTCTTTTAAGCAGCTTTATCCTCAAGTCAATATTGAACTTCACATTGGTAATACTTATGAAATCGCCAATCTTATTTACAATGATGTTTTAGACTTTGCTATTAATGGTGGTGATGTTGCTTATACCACCCAAACACAAGTTATTCCTTTAAAAGAAGACCCTTTAGTCCTTGTAGCATCTCCTAATAGCGCTTATGTTCGCCCTCACGAATTATTGCCAGAGGATTTAGAGGCTATCACTTTTATTGTGCATCATAATAACTCCCAACTTTATCTTGCTTATAAAAAAGCAATTAACCAGCTTCAATTAGAGGAAAATATTGCTATGACTCTAGGTAGTATTGATGCCATTAAACAAGCGGTTGCTGCTGATTTAGGCCTTGCTTTTATTCCTTATTCAGCTGTTGCCATAGAACTTGAACGTGGGCTACTCACGCAATTAAAAGTTAAAGATATGCAATGGGTTTATCCTTATAATTTAATTTATAATAAAAGTAAATTTATTTCCCCTGCAACTCTAAAACTGATGGAAATGGTTAGAGAACAATTAGGACCATAATATAGCCCTCTATTTTCTTCATGTTTTACAATTTCTCCAGTAGTTTTCTATAAGTATTATCTACTCCTATAGCACCAAAAGGTGCTGTTATAAGTATAGCTAACACGGCTACTGTTAAAACCAACTCTCCACATGGTAGCCCCATTGTTAAAGGAATCCCTCCTATAGCAGCTTGTACAGTTGCTTTTGGGGTATAAGCTAACATGCAAAATAACTTTTCATTTGCCGTAAGCGTTGTTCCTAATAAACTTATAAAAACACCCAACATACGAATAATTAAAGCCCCGAGTACCACCATAACGGCTACAATTCCTGCCTTTATAGCGTAGTTTAAGTCTACTGTAGCACCTACTAGTACAAATAAAATGACCTCTGCTGCTACCCAGAGTTTATTATATTTGATAGCTAAACGTTTGGCTAAAGCACCATATTGCCGATTCAATATAATACCTAAAGTCATAATTGCTAATAAGCCTGACATCGGCACAATATCTACTAAACGATGTTCCATCTCTATTAGCAAAAATGAAATACTCAAGATAATCAGTATTTTCATTGAATCTCTCAAATGCCACTTTTTGAAAAAAATTACTAAAAGGATACCCACACCTATACCTATTGCTATTCCTACAACAATAGCAATAGGTATCTGCACAAAGCTTCCTATTGAAACTTCTCCTCCCGAAGCTAGAGCTGTAAATGCTGTAAATAGCACAATGACAAATACATCATCTACTGAAGCACCTGCTAAAATTAGCTGCGGTACACTCTTTTTTACGCCATAACCTTCTTCCATCAAGTGTAGCATTCGAGGTACAATAACAGCTGGTGAGACTGCGGCAATAACAGTTCCCATAATAGCTGCTTCTAATATACTAATTCCCAGTAATTGAGGTGCCAAAAGAATAACACCCATTATTTCAAAACAAGCCGGTATAAAGCACATTAAAACAGCAGGTCTTCCTACTTTTTTCAAATCTTCTAGCTCTAAAGACAGTCCTGCCCTTGTTAAAATAATAACCAATGCTAATTGTCTTAAATCCGGGGAAATTCTTAAAATAGATGCATCTAATGCACCTATTGCATAAGGGCCTAAAATCATCCCTGTTATAATCATCCCCAATAGATTGGGTAATTTTAGCTTGTTGAAAATAGAACCTAGTAATAAGCCCATTAAAAAAATAAGTGCTAAACTTGTAAGCATTTACTTCTCCTCCAATTCTACATGCAAAAAAAGCTGATTCTCCTGTGATTATATGTTTCACAGAAGTCATCAGCTTTATAAGCGGTTTAAGTATCAAACTTAGGGAGTACTTCATTCCCCTTATTTATTTGTATTTATTATACTATGCTATTGTCCCTATTTCAACCAAAAAATTATATTTCTTATACTCTATTTATCCATTAGTCACATTTATGTGACTATATCACAATCAAATGCGTACTTTACATTTTTTCACTATACAATTATCATAAAATTATAAATATAAATAACTAATTAATAGTCAGTTTTATCAATTGCTATTGGTTAGTAAAAAAGAGGGGGTATTTATTATGCTTAAATCAAAAGTCGGTTATTCTACAAACTCAAACGCCTACACTTCAAGCAAAGAAGCTTTACTTATGGCTTCCGAAGGACTCACTAATCCCAAACTCGTGTTTATGTACAGCAGCGTTGTTTATGACCAGCAAGAACTTCTAAAAGCAACTTCTGACTTACTACCCGATGTTCCTATTATTGGCTGTACTTCTTTTACTGGTGTCCTTACACCAGACGGCTACATAAGTGGGGATGATGGCTTTATAGGAATGATGGCTTTAGCAGATGATGCTCTCAGTGTCGGTATTGCAGGTTTACCTAAGACAGGTGATGCCCGCCTGATTGGCCGTGAAGTTGCAAAAAAAGCACTTAAGCATGCGAACCGCTCTGATGCCCCTAAATACTTTTATATGGTTGCTTCTCCTGGGGAAGAAGAAAGCTATCTAAAAGGAATCCAAGATATTATTGGTCGTGTACCTTTCTTTGGTGGTAGTGCCGCTGATAATAGCATTTCTGGAGAGTGGTCACTTTTTACTCACGAAGGTGCTTTTGCTGATGGTGTGGCAGTTGCTTTCTTTTATACAGATAAAGCTTTCGCCAATGAATTTACAGGTGCTTATAAAGAAAGTAATCATGTAGGAGTTATTACTAAAGTCGATGGCAAACGTGGTTTAATTGAAATAGACGGTAAGCCTGCTGTCAAAGTTTATGCAGATTGGACAGGTACTGAGGCTGATAGTTTATTAGGCGCCAACTTACTAGCAGCAACTATCACTGCACCACTAGGTGTTAAAGACCGTTTAGGTGATTTAGTAGCTATTAGACATCCTATGAGTGGTAATCCAGATTATTCCATGTCCATTGGCAATAACGTAGCTGAAAATACAGCTGTTATCATGATGGAAGCCACAGTAGATGATCTCATTGATTCACCCTATACAACCTTAGAAAAACTGAAATCAAAACTTGATAAAGAAATTGGCGCTTATCATATTGTACATTGTGGTGGCCGCCGTGCTGGTATAGGCGACCGTATTGATGAAGTGGCAGAAAATCTCAAAAAAGCTGCTGGTGATGTTCCTTTTCTTGGCGTCTTTACATTCGGTGAATATGGCTTTGAAGATGATGGTAATAACACCTGTGGTGGTTTAATGCTATCCTTTAGTGCCTTTGAGAAATAATAGATATCCACTTTATTCATAAGGAGAGTGATTATAGATGAAAATGATCATAGATGGTAAACAAGTAGATGCTTCTAATAGAGCAACCTTAAATGTTATTAATCCTGCTAATGGGAAGCTGGTTAGCACCATCCCTGCAGCTACAGAAAATGATGTAGAACTAGCTGTAGCGTGTGCTGCAAAAGGTCAAAAGATTTGGGCCTCTTATCCGCTTTATAAGAGAGGCACTATTCTTTCCAAATTTATTAATCTGACTCAAGAGCCTGAAATGAAATATAGTCTTGCTTCTCTTCTTTCACAAGAAACAGGCAAACCTATTACAGAAGCTATTGCTGAAATTGGGAATATTCCTTCCCTATTTGGTGGCTTCATTGAAAAAGCGAAACACCTTTATGACACAACGATTCCAGCAGGTATAGAACCTGGAACAGAGCATACACTTCAAATTATTACTAGAGAACCTGTAGGAACCGTTGCTTGTATCATTCCATTTAACTTCCCTGTAGATTTATTTGGACAAAAGATTGCGCCTGCGCTTATTGCAGGTAATGCTGCCATTGTTAAGCCTTCTACTCACAACCCTCTTACACTTATGAAACTTTGTGAACTTCTTGTAGCAGCAGGGGTACCAGATGGTGCCATTCAAGTATTAACAGGTGACCCAGCCGATGTGCCTAGATGGCTTGTTAAAAATCCAGGTATTCATCTCATTAGCTTAACAGGTAGCACAAAGGTAGGTATTGAAACTGCTGGGACCGCTGCTAAAAACCTTACACCAGTTGCATTAGAACTAGGTGGCAATGACGCTTTTATCCTCTTAGAAGATGGCAATGTAGACTTAGCCGTAGAAGAAACTATTTTTGGTAGAACCTATAATACCGGTCAGGTATGCTGTGCTAGTAAACGTTTTTTAATTCACGAAAGTCGCAAACAAGAGTATACAGACAAACTCATAGCACGTCTTAAAACCCTCAAGGTTGGTGATCCTGCTGACCCTGAAACAAATGTAGGTTGTTTAATTAGTGAGGAAGCTGCTAAAAATGTAGAAACTCAAGTTAATCTTACTATTTATGAAGGTGCCAGCCTTCTTTATGGTGGTGAACGTTCAGGCGCCTTTTATCCTCCTACTGTACTAACAAATGTAACAGCCAATATGGAGGTTGCAAAGGACTTAGAAATCTTCGGACCTGTTATTCCTATTATAGGCTTTAATACACCTGAAGAAGCTATTGCTATTGCCAACCAATCTAGTTTTGGTTTATCTAGTAATGTATTTACTCAAGATATGCAACTTGCTTTAAAGGTAGCTAGCCAACTTCAGGCAGGTGGCGTAGTTATTAATGGATGTAGCTTCTTTAGATCTTGCGAAATGCCTTTTGGAGGCTATAAAATGAGCGGTATCGGTAATGAAGGAATCGCTTGTACTTTAGAAGAAATGACACAAATCAAGACTATTGTTTTAAAAAATATCCTTTAAAAATATATTCATTTAGCAAAACTAAGAAGAGGAATTGGACTTTATTCATCCAATTCCTCTTCTTGTTCCTGATCAATTAATAATCTTTCTATGTAATAATCCATATTAGTTTTACCCCATTCATAAAGTGAATCAATAATAGGAACTAGAGTATATCCCCTCGTAGTTAAATTATATTCTACCCGTGGTGGTATTTCAGGGTAAACTGTTCGTTCCACAATACCGTCCTGTTCTAATTCTCGCAATTGCTTAGCTAAAATCTGATTGCTAATATTCCCCAAGAACAAGCGCTTTAATGCCCCATAACGATAAGCTCCTTCATGGCCTAAATGATAAATAATAACAACCTTCCACTTACCACTAATAATAGACAAAGTAAGTTCCTTTTCACAATTAAATTCCCCTTTTCTGAATTTACTCTTTAAATCTTCCCTTAGATTTAACGTCATCTCGCATCATCCTTCCCTCAAATCTTATCTTCTTCCTCCTACTCCAATTCTCTTTATAAACTATTTTACCTTATTATACCATAATCTTATAATAATCCAAATTTTTTAACATATATTATTGAATTTTTCAGTAAATTATTTATTATTGATTTATTTTCTTATGAGTATGTTTTTGTAGTTTTTACCTCACTCTATATAATAAAGACATATCAGATAAAAGGATGATTTTTATGCGTACTGATGAAACAAAAAAAGAACCTTCTTTAAAACGTGAATTAGGACTGGGAGCTGCTACTGCTATTGTAGTAGGAAATATGATAGGGTCTGGTATTTTCACTTCACCTCAAACACTAGCGCTTGTAGGTAATCCAACGACAACCATTTTGGCGTGGATTATTACAGGTATTGGCTCTATTCTTCTTGCGCTATCTTTTGCTAACCTAGGAGCACTTTATCCTAGTACCGGTGGTCCTATTGTTTATACTAACCAAGCCTTTGGCCCTTTTATGGCTTTTTTAGTCGCTTGGACTTTCTGGATTGGTTCTTGGATCGGAAATGCAGCTATTATTACGGCCATTATTCGTTACCTAACCGTATTTTTCCCCTCTATTAGTGATAACAATTTACTTTCTTTTATTATTTCATCAGCTATTTTATGGATCTTTACTGTTATCAATTGCTTAGGTGTTAAACAAGCTGGCTATATTAGTATTATTAGTACTATCTTAAAGCTTGGAGTCATTTTGGTATTTGTTCTTATTGCTTTATGGGGCTTTAATACTAAGTATTTATCAACCTATTCTTCTCCCGATGTGCAAGGCTTGGGGTCTTTACCTGCTGCTATTGCTGTTACTTTATGGTCTTTTATAGGATTAGAAAGTGCTTCTATTTCAGGTGGTGAGATTAAAAACCCTGAGGTTAATATAAAAAGAAGCACCTTTTTGGGTACTTTATTTGTAGCTATTATTTATCTTTTTATTTCTGTTATTGCCATGGGTGCCTTGCCACAGCAAGAACTTGCTATCTCTAGCGCACCACTAGCAAGTATTATTAATCGTATTACTGGAGCAACTTGGGGTGGTGCTTTCATCGCACTAGGTATTATTATCTCGGCTACTGGTGCTCTTTCTGGTTGGGTATTAACCACTGCCAGACTCTCTTTTGCAGCAGGAGAAGACCAGCTTTTCCCTCATTTCTTTGCTAAGGTACACTCTAAATATGAAACGCCATATGTCTCACTTATTATTACAGGCATCTGTACTAACTTAATATTAATCCTTAACTATGTATCTAGCTTAACAGCCGCTTTTGATTTTATGGTTAATTTAGCTACTTTATCTTTTATACCAGCTTATGCGTTAACAGCTTGTGCAGAAATATTACTCACCATCAAAAAAGACCATCATATGAAATTAAGTCGTTTTTTAAGCCACAGCTATTTATCACTAATTGCCTTCCTTTATGCCATTTATATTATTTATGGTTCAGGTGCTGAGGCTGCTATGTGGATATTCCTTTTAATGTTTATAGGTATTCCTTTTTATGTTTATCAAAAATCAATTACATTTTAATATACCCTATAATAGGGTATATGCTTCCTTTAATAATGTATCAGCTAAAGTATTATTCATTTCATACAAAACAAGTGATATGATAACATAATCGAATAGTTCCTTTGAAAAATGAGTATGTGTGGCATCCTCTAAATAGGTATGCATTGATGATAAATTTTGTTTTTGCTTTTTCTTTTTAGCTAAACTTAACATCCCCTCATTTTGATCAATGCAATGGACTTCTGATGCCTTTTTGTATTTAGCTATCATCATACCATTTCAAATTACATCTCTCCTTATTGTTATGATTTATTTTATTAGTGTTAAACTAACCAGAGGTATCTTCCTGTTCTTTGGCAATAAACTTCATAAGCTTCTTTAAAAACTAACTTCAGAAATTTTTCTTCTTCTATAATTTGCAGATGCATCATCACCATTACCCATATAGTAACTACTAGTAACACCGGATTATAAAATGCTATCAAAACACCTATGTAGGTTAAATCAAAACCTAGGAAAGCTGGATTTCTACTCCATTTATAAATACCAGTCGTTACAAGTTCTGTTTGATCTGTAGCAGGAATTCCAGCACGCCAACTATCACGCATATGCCACATTGCCATACAGAAAAACACTACACCTAAACCTATTAAAATAAGACCTAAATTCTTGAAAAATAGTTGTTCCTGTGATTGATTATATAAAATACTAATCACTTCTATAGGTACAATAATCATACTGGCTATACGTAATCCTTTTTCTACTCTTATGGTCCTTTGATTCTTATTTCCTATTCCTAATTGATTGGTTTTAATTCCTTTCTTCTTCTGCAATAAAGTTTTTTTATAATATGCACCATAAAAAACAACTAATAATAGTAATGCTAGTAACTGCGTATTATTCATTTTTTCCCCTCCTTTATATGAATAAATGTTCATATGTTTTATTATAAGATTGTAACTTCGCTATTGTCAACAAAATTACCAAAAATTTTAATCTTCACAGACTAAATTTAACTATTTTTTCTCTTTAAATAATTCTACAACAATAAAACTTTAAATAGATGTTAACTATTAATTTTCGACAGAAAGTCTCCGTTAGTAAATACATTCCTTAAATTACTTATATTTTTCATATATATTTAAAATTTTATATTTTTGTATTATAATAAAACAAAAACAAAGAGGTGATTATATGCTTAAACCTGAAATTTCAACTTTAATTAATGATCAAATTAATAAGGAATTATTTTCTACTTACTTATATCTACATATCGCTAACTATTATACCTATGAAAATTTATTAGGCTTTGCTAATTGGTTTAATGTCCAAGTCCAAGAAGAATTAGCACATGTTAGATTTTTTATTCAATATCTACAAGATAATGGTGAACCTGTTTCTTTAAAGGCAGTAGAAGCAGATAATACTGTATTTCAAAATTTTATAGACCCCTTGCACCTCGCTTTAAAACATGAACAATCAGTTACTGCATCTATTGAAAACATTTATGCTGTTGCTTTAGAGAAAAAAGATTTTAGAACTACCCAATTTTTAGATTGGTTTATTAAAGAACAAGCTGAAGAAGAAAAAAACACAGAAGATTTAGTAAAAAGATTTCAACTATTTGCTACAGATGGCAAGGGATTATACTTACTAGATACAGAGTTGGCTGCAAGAACTTTTATCCAACCCTCTTTGACTAACTAACAATGCAGAATTTACTGTTTGCTTTTTGCTTAACACTCTTTGCTGGCTTATGTACCGGTATAGGTAGTGCCTTAGCCTTTTTTACTAAAAGAACTAACACTAAATTTCTTTCTATCAGTCTTGGCTTTTCAGCTGGTGTAATGATTTATGTTTCTACTATTGAAATCTTTTTTAAAGCAAAAACCTCTCTTACTAATGAACTTGGTATTAAACTAGGTTCTTGGGTAACGGTGGCTTCCTTTTTTGGTGGTATGTTAGTCATTGCTCTCATCGATAAACTTATCCCAAGTGGTGAAAATCCACATGATATGTATAAAGTAGAGGATATTAAATCAAACTCCTCCAATACTAATACACAACTTTTGCGCATGGGCTTTTTTACAGCTTTAGCTATTGGCATACATAATTTCCCTGAGGGACTTGCAACGTTTATTTCCGCTCTTCAAGAACCTTCTATTGCTATTCCTATAACAGTTGCTATAGCTCTACATAATATTCCTGAAGGAATTGCCGTTTCTGTTCCTGTTTATTATGCTACCGGAGACCGCAAAAAAGCTTTTCTATTCTCTTTCTTATCTGGTCTTTCAGAACCATTAGGAGCTATTATTGGATATCTAGTACTAATGCCTTTTATGAATGACTTAGTTTTTGGCATCATTTTTGCAAGTGTTGCTGGTATTATGGTATTTATATCTCTAGATGAGTTACTACCATCAGCTCAAAAATATGGCCAACATCACTTATCCATCTATGGTTTGGTAAGTGGCATGATGGTAATGGCCATTAGTTTGTTATTATTTATTTAATAACTTATAAATCTATATAAATAAACAGGCTAGAAAATCTAAATAAATAGATCTTCTAGCCTGTTTATTTATACACCCTGTAAATCAAATTCTGGAATAAAGCTCTCTTTTGCTGTTTCACCTTCTTGAATAAAAGCCTGCTCAATTCCCAAATCTAATGCATAATCTATTAAATGATTATATTCTCTTTCTGTGAGCCTGCGGTTAATCTCTGGATAAGCCTGCAAGTCACAAATAGGGGTAAATTGATTCATGATACTCATATAAATAGTATCCCCATAAGTTTGATATAAATAACGTAGTATGGCCTTAGTATCCTTAGCAGCACCCGGAAGACATAAATGCCTCACCATTACACCTTTTTTCATAAGTCCTGTTCCTTCATCAAAAGTAGGCATACCTACCTGGCTTACCATCTCAGCAATAGCCTTACTTGCATATTCAAAATAATCTTTGGCATAAGAATAACGAGTGCTAAATATTTCATCTTTGTATTTTAAATCTGGTAAATAGATGTCCACATAACCTCTTAGCAATTGGAGACTTTCTACTTTTTCATATCCACTGGTATTATAAACAATGGGAAGTTCTAGCCCTTTATCTTTGGCTAATTGTAAGGCTTCTACAATTTGTGGAATAAAGTGTGTTCCAGTTACTAAATTAATATTATGGGCCCCTTGCGCCTTAAGTTCAAAGAAGATTTCTACTAAACGAGTTATAGAAATGACCTTACCTACTTTACTGGTTGCAATCGAACGATTTTGACAATAAACGCAGCCTAAAGTACATCCAGAAAAAAATAGAGTTCCGGAACCATTTTCACCCGTTAAACAAGGTTCTTCCCATAAATGTAAAGCAGCTCTAGCTATCATCACTTCACTAGTTTGTCTACAATAGCCTTTTTCTCCTTTTGTTCTATTCACTCGGCACCCTCTAGGACATAGCTGACATGCTTCTAACATTCCCTGCATTTTTACCTCCTTTTACCATAAAATTCACTCTCTAATCAATTCTTAATCAGATTCTACTTCTTACCCTATGCTCTTTTATGATTGAAAGAAAAACTGAGTAGGATCTTCTATATTAAAGATTTGAGCCAGTAACATCATTTCTGGGTAGGTCCAATCTGTCGTTCCTTTGAACTTCCTTGTCAGAGTTCGTTTACTGACACCTAATCTTACAGCTAGCTCATCAAAAGTCACATAATACTGAGTCATTAATTCATTCATTTTTTCTTCCACTATCTATTCCTCTAACTTTCTTTAATATACTCCATAAAATTTAGGCTTTTCTTAACCTCCTGGGCAACAATTAACTCGTTCCATTAGTATCCAGCAAACTTGCATTATTATAATCAAAATTGAGGCACTACTCAAGTCTAGTAATTTTACTATCCTGTTTTTCTGTTTAAACCCTCTTACCCCTAATATAATACCAAAAATTAATAATAGTAAAGGATACCAAGTATACGTATCCACATGTGACCTTATTTTCTCTTCCAAATGGTTAAAGTAGTAAAAGCCATATAGTATTACAAAGGCTATTAACCCTACTAGCCACATCAAATGTCTCTGGTCTTTTCTCTCCATAATTTTTTCCTCCACACCCTCTTTTCTTACAGTATAAAGGTTAAAAATGAATTTTACAATTAAAGCCACAAAAAAGAGCTTTCATTTAAGAAAGCTCTCTATAATGATTATTTGCATTTTTAGAGAACCACCAATAAACGACAGCACGTCTCGGGTCCCTTACTTGAAGTTGTTTATACCATAGTATACCCGTTATTCCCCATGATGCTATGGTTAGCCATAAATTTGCCAATCTGAAAAGCATTGTCACTATGTTAAATACCAACATAACTCCCACTACTCTAGAAGCAAAGGGATCAATAATGAGTACAAACGAGAAAAATATAGCCATTGTTACTAATAAAATTCCCAAGCTACTTGCAGGTGTTAATCCTAACATACTTCCTGCTGCTGTTGAAAGAGCTTTCCCTCCCTTTCCTTTTAAAAATGGTGTAAATGCATGACCTAAAATAGGAGCCAATACCATGAGTGTAATCCAAGGTGTTTCGATTCCTTTTATTTTAACCAAAAGATATACTGGAATAAATCCTTTTAACATATCTAATAAAATACATACAAGCCCTATTCCCTTATGAGCGCTATAAGCATTATAACCACCTGGATTCTCATCTGTTGTATTTTTTCTAATATCTTTTTTTAAAATCCATTTAGGTATGTAATAAGAATACATTACTGCTCCTGATAAAACCCCTATGATAACCATCCATAATTCAACTATCATTTCCCACCTCTATTTTCAACACTGTTCTTCACAAAATATCATTTTAGCCTATTCATATGATGCTTTTATGAATCTTATTCTTCTCTAAACCTCATTTTTTATAAAACATTATCTTCTTCTCTCTCTATCCTTTCTTTGTTTAATTGAACTTCTTTTCTCCTATTGTAACATCTTCAGTCGAAAAATGTAAAAGTAAATTAGATTGCTGTTATGGTTTAACAAAAAAAGCCTCCGGTCTTCCCAGAAGCTCCTAACTATATGATTTGATAAAACAAGCCATGTTGGTTACAATAATGATATAACTTGCCATGCCCCATTTTAGGTAGTCGTAAATGAATACCCCATTCAGGATATTGCTTCACCAGATACATTTTTTCTCCTGTAACAAATGCAATAAAAGAGATATAATGTGCTTTTGTCATTTCATGAGATGTTTCGATATACCACTCATCTTCAATTGTCTCAAGTTGCAAAACATGTGTTTCATTAGCTTTTTCAGGGACTAATGCTTCTAATTTTCTACCACAACAAGAAAGTTCTGCATTTCCTGTGCTTGTCATGATGTTTCCACACTCAGAGCAAACATAAAACTGTGTCATTCTCATATTACCTCCTAATAATTCATTGGGATTTAAATCTCCCGATAAAATTTTTTCAATGTTAACTTTTAAAAGAATTGAGAGCTCCGGCAGTAAAGAAATATCTGGGCAACCTAACCCTCTTTCCCACTTACTCACTGTCTTATCACTAATGTTCATCGCATCTGCTAATTGTTTTTGTGTTAACCCACACTCAATGCGCAGTGAACGAATTAATTCACCTACCTTTTCACAATCCATTTTATCACCTCTTCTTATTAATACTTTAACTATTCATCCAATTTTCTGGATGATTCATTTCTACCTGTAATGCATTAAAAAATGCACTTACCTGATAGCCATCTGCTATAGCATGATGAACCGTCATTGATACTGGCATTAAAAGTTTATTATCTTTTTCATAAAACTTGCCGGCTTCTAATATCGGAAAAAAGTTATTAATCTCTCCAAAACCAAATGGAATCGGTGAATAACTTTTAAAAGATATCCACGGAATGACACCTACCATAAAACTATTGGCTGGTGGCATCTCTGGTTTAGCTAGAATACCATGATTTTTTCCATATTGTTTTTGATCTTCAATATAGTTATTATAAAAAGTATTAAAATCTTCATCATATACCGTCCACATATTAGACATTGTTTGATCATCCTCATGAAAACAGGCATATGAAGGATTGAGTACTTCATAATAACCTAATTGCTCATTTTGATAAGCTATCTTAAAATAAGGTTCTTTATTAATAAGCTTAGTTGTTAAAAATAAATATGCTGGAAAAAATTTTCTGTTTTGTTTTTTTAATGCGTAATACGCAGCTGTTACATCAATTTCAGCATTAAGATTAAACCCTGTTGGAAGCATCTTTGTAAAATAATAAAAATACTGACTTCTAGGCCATGTTTTTATATCTATGCTATGAAAGTTTGAATTCATCTGCCTCACCTCATTTGACTAATCGGATTATAGGCTCATTATAATTCATACCTGCTTTATAAGCTATCTACGAACCGTAGAGTTTGAAAATACTCCTGCTCCTTCAACGATTTCCTGCTCTTTAAATAATTCTGTAACTGCTTCTTCATAATCTCTTAGTCTTTGTGACTTTTTAATTTTCTTAGCATACCTATCAGCATTAGAAAACATATGAATCATGTAAAACCAATTTTCTTTCATTTTAAACAGTACATTCCGTTCCCCAGAAAGAACTTCTTGGTAATCTTCATAAATTTTATCATGAAAAGCCTTTAATAACTGTTTATCAAGGGTGATATTATCCTTAATATCACTGATAAGACCAGGATTAGCAACAAGACCTCTCCCAAGCATGATGGTATCCACACTTGGAAATTGCTTAGCAAATAATTCATAACGTTGAGCTGTAAAAATATCACCATTATAGCCAACTGAATTGTTACTCAACTGAACTCCAGTACTAAAACTCTCCCAATTAGGTGTATTTCTATAATAATCCTTTTGCACTCTTGGATGGATAATTAGTTCTTCCAAAGGATATTTATTAAAGATATGAATAAGCTCTTCAAATTCTTCTGGTCTTTCTTTTCCTATTCTTGTCTTGATTGAAATTTTAGTAATAGCCTTGGAGAAAATCTCTTCTAAGAATTGATCCAATGCCTCTTTTTCAGCCAAAAAACCTGAGCCTTTATTTTTCGAAACAACAGTTCCTGAGGGACATCCTAGATTAAGATTAACTTCCTCATAACCAAATGCCTTTAACTGCGTAACAGTTGTCATAAAATCTTCAGCATTGTTGCTCAAAATCTGAGGTATGACTACTAAACCCTGATTATGCTCCGGCAAAATATCATGTAATTCCCTTGTGGTAAACTTCCCATGCTGTGTAGTCGCAATAAAAGGTGTAAAATATTTATCTACATGATTAAAAAAGGTGGCATGAGCATTCCTATAAATATAACCAGTCAGACCTTCCATAGGTGCACAATAAAATTTCATTTATCTTATAACTCCTTTATTCTAGCTATTTACTTCCTGTTTCCATTCTTAAGCTATTATACAATAGAATATGAGTAGTATCTACTCATATAGCTTTATAGCTATGTGTAGTTGATTATTTTCTTACTATTCAGTCCAAAGGTGCAGCATTTGACAATTTAATTCACCATTAGTCTGAATAATTATAGCTATTATTTTATTGTTTCTCTGATTTATTTACTATTATTTTTTATACCATCCTTGATTTTATAGGCATTTATAATTTAAATACATTTCAAAATCTTTTAATGAAATAAATACCATCTATTTTTTTCTTGCACCTTCTTATTAATTATGTTAACTTATAAGTAATCAATCCACTTCATTGTTGACAGAAAATATTGCTAGGAGATTTACATATGAAAAAATTGTCTTTAACCTCTAAAACACTACTTGCACTATTTTTAGGTGCTGTTTTTGGAATTATGCTTTCACATGTACCAGAAAACTGGTTTACTCAGACCATTTTATTGAATGGCTTATTAAAGCTATTGGGCACAGGCTTTTTAAACGCAATTAAACTTATTGTTGTACCTTTAGTTTTTATCTCTATCGTTTATGCAACAGCTTCTTTAGATGACCTTAAGAAAATTGGTCGTATTGGCGGTAAAACATTTTTCTTCTATACCTTAACCACTGCTCTCGCTATTATTTTAGCTTTATTAGTCGGTGGTCTTTTAAAACCGGGTGTTGGTGTTGATCTTGCTCTTCTTCAAGCTAACGAGTTAACAACTACTCCAGTAGCTACTGATGTTCATTTTGTTGATACCCTTTTAAATATGATTCCAACTAACATTTTTACTGCTTTTGTAGAAGGTAACATATTAGGTATTATCTTCTTTGCCATCTTATTAGGTCTTAGCATGACTATGGTAGGTGAAAAAGCAAAACCTCTTATTGTGCTTTTTGAATCAGCTAATGAGGTGCTTTTAAAATTAGTGCAGATTATTATGTGCTTTGCTCCTTACGGTGTATTCGCACTACTTTCGACAACCTTTGCGAACTTTGGTTTTTCAGCACTGATGCCACTTATTAAATATGTTGTCACAGTTGTTATAGGCCTAGGCTTGCAACTTTTAGTTGTTTATATGGGTATGCTTCTTTTCATTGGAAAACTGCGTCCTAGCTTATTTCTTAAAAAGTTCGCACCTATTTTTAACATTTGTTTATCAACTGCTTCCTCCAGTGCTGCATTACCTCTGGCTTTAGAACACTCTGAAACATCCTTTGGGGTTTCTAAACGCGTGAGTTCTTTTACCCTTCCTCTAGGTTCAACCATTAATATGGATGGTACTGCCATTATGCAAGGGATTTCCGTTATGTTCATTGCTCAAATTTATGGCATTTCCTTAGGTTTCAATGATTATATCATGGTCATCTTATCTGCTGTACTGGCTTCTATCGGAACTGCTGGAGTACCTGGTGTAGGTATGGTTATGCTGACTATGGTACTTGCTTCTGTTAATTTACCATTAGAAGGAATTGCTCTCATTATGGGTGTTGATCGTATTATTGATATGCTTCGTACAGCTATTAATGTAGCTGGTGATAATGTTTGTACTATTCTTATTGCTAAAAGCGAAAATGAATTAGACGAAAAGGTTTATAACAAACAAATATAGATACAGAAGTGGTAGTTCCTATTTTTTTCATAGAAACTACCACTTTTTTTACTTTTTATTTATTGAAATCTATGTGCACTACGTATAATATAAGAACTAACGAACTATAATCATTAAGGAGTGATAACTATGTCCCATTTAATAGATCAAATTTATAATGAAGCTAGACAAGCTACAGAAGAATTATGTGAAAAGGCAAATCTTCGAGCTGGTCATATTGTAATTATTGGCTGTTCTTCGAGCGAAGTAATAGGGCAGCAGATTGGTACTCATTCAAGCCTTGAAACTGCTGAAGCTGTGTTCAATGGCATTTACAGCACACTTTCTTCAAAAAATATTTATCTTGCTGCACAGTGTTGTGAACATCTTAATAGAGCCATTATCATAGAGCGTGAAGCCGTTCCTTTTGCCGACATTGTTAATGTCATACCTCAACCTAAAGCTGGTGGGTCTTTTGCAACAACTGCTTATCATACCTTTAAAAACCCGGTTGCTCTTGAGGAGATTCATGCAGATGCTGGTCTAGATATCGGTGGTACCCTTATTGGCATGCATCTAAAAAAAGTAGCCGTACCTCTTCGCTTAAGTATTAGTCACATTGGCAATGCTAATTTATTAGCTGCTAGAACAAGGCCTAAATTTATAGGTGGTATTCGTGCTGGTTATGATGAACATCTATTATAAATTTTCGTTTTTCTATTTTTATCTCAATCGTTTTTATACCTTTACACATTAAATCCCTATGTTATTACAGCTATTTTCTAGATCCATGCTGTAATAAACATAGGGATTATTTTTTAGTACTCCACACAACAAGTTATAAAAGCATATGTAGTTGCTCCTTTTTACAGCGTAGTTTAACGTGGTTCGAATAGCCTACAAACTCACCATCTGTATGTAGTAAAAGTGGTTCCTTAGTTTTGATTTCCAAAGATGTACACTCAAACAGCTCCACTTTGTTAAAATGACTATGTCTTCCCAAAAATAAACTTGGTAGCAAAAATAGTACATTTAATTTATTAATATCATAAATAATACAAACAGATAACTTTTGATCACGAGGGTTAGCTTTAGGAGCCATCATTAATCCTCCACCCTCATAAGGTTGAATCATACTTGCTAAAATATATACATTTTTAAACTGCTTTATCTGATGCTCATCCAAAATAAGTGTAACATCACTAGGGCGATAGGTGATGAGTTGTTTAAGCCCTATGATGGCATAAGTTAACTTTCCTAACTTAATGCCATTAAGCCACTTTTTTATTTTAGAATCTAGCGCCTCATAGCAAATGGAGGCATCAAATCCAATCCCACAACTCACACTAAATTTGCGACTAGTTGTCTTATTTTGTAAATTGACAATGCCATGGTCAAAACAAGGATAGGTTTTTGCATTTAAAATAAGTTCTAGGGCCTTTATAGGATCAGCTGGAATGTTTAAACTTCTAGCTAAATCATTACTTGAACCTGAAGGAATATAGCCCAAAAACACATTTTTATAATTTGAAATGCCATTAATAACTTCATTAACCGTACCATCTCCACCTATAACAACAAGATAAATAGCTTCAAATTTTCCTTTACAAAGTTTTCGAGCTATTTTTGTAGCGTGAAACGCATACTGAGTAAGATGGTATGTATATGCAATCTTTTGTTCATCCAATTTCTTCTTTACAACTTCCCATACTTTATAGCCATTGCCAGTCTTTGACTTTGGATTAATAATAAAATGATACATTTCATCACCACCTTAATCTATGATTACGATTATTATACGCGATGTCAATTATGTGTTCAATTATTATTTCAAAACACAAAAAATTACTTTTATCGCTTAATCCTAACACTACCTATTAATTGTTTTAAACATTGCTAAAAACGTGGTTGTCTTTTTAATATAGATTCTAAGAAAGTTGGTTTATTAGCTTGTATACCTGATGTATGGCATTATAGATTTCTCCCGCTTGTATACAATCCCCGATTGGTATTACTTCGGATAGCTCTTCGTACGCCTTACTGATTTCTATATTAGGTCTATATCTCCTAGCTAAAAGCACTGTATCACAGGCCATATTGACTTCTCGCCCTTCTAATTTTATTTGTCTCAGTCTAAAAAACTATCATTTCTGATGTCTAACGAGTAAATATTAAAGGTGAAAAACTGCTGATGAATACTTAAAATAAAGTACTCATCAGCAGTTTTTCTATTAATACTACTAATGAAATAATAATCCGTCCACTAGATGCTCTGTTATTAAATAAGCCTTGCTACAGCAGCAGCTTCTGCAACAGAGTTAAGTGCTCTACGTGCTCTTACAGCATCACCAATAATATGATAAGGTATACCTTTTTTATGGCAAGCTGTAGTTATATTCTCAAAGTTTCTAGATTTAGCACCTATTGCTACTACAACCAAATCATAAGGTATTTCTTCTAATTGTCCTTCTTTATCAATCACTACTACTTCGTTATTAATTTCCACACATTTTGAATGTGTTAGGGTCTTTATTCCTGCTGCTTCAATATTTTCTATAACACTAATTTTACGTATCTCTCCTAGATCTTTGGCTACTTCATTTTGCATTTCTACTACAGTAATTTGTTTTGCTTTTCCTTCGGCATATTCAGCAACCTCTAAGCCAACAAGCCCACCACCTATAATAACAATATTACCTTGTACATTTATCTTTCCTTCAAGAACCTCATGAGAATTCACTACATGAGGCAGGTCATTACCTGTAATATTTAAGGACATAGGTTCGGCTCCAATAGCTATAATAACTTCATCTGGTAATAGCTCATCAATAAGTGCTTCTGTTATTGGTGTTTCTAAGCGTATATCAATGCCTTCCTTTAATGCTTGCTCTCCCATCCATAAAGCTGCTTCTTTCATTTCTTCTTTCCTTGGCGCTGCACCAGCAAGTACAAACTGGCCACCAAGTGTAGCCGCTGCTTCACATACTATAGGATGATGTCCTCTTTGCTGTAAGGTCATAGCTGCTTCTAAACCTGCTACTCCTCCTCCAGCTATTAGAACTTTCTTAGGTTCTGTTGTTTTTACTAAGGCATACTCTACTTCTCTACCTAAAGCTGGATTTCGCATACAAGTTATGTAAGGGATTTCGGTTGATACAAAACCATCATAGCATCCTTGATTACAGCCTACGCAGCGTACAATTTGATCCTCTTTGCCTTCTTTTGCTTTATTACAAAAATCAGGATCGGCTAATTGCCCACGTCCAATTACTACCATATCCGCTTGATTATTTCCAATAATTATATCTGCTTGTTCAGGCGTATTAATACGCCCAACAGCTATAGTTAGCATACCTGTTTCTTTTTTTATTCTTGCTGCATTCTCAACATTAAAACCTCTAGGAAGGTCTATAGATGGCACTTCATACTTAAGGGCTTTACTTGAGAAATTACCTCTAGATACATCTAATACATCTACACCTGCTTCTTTCGCCATTTTACAAAAAGCAATGACTTCTTCAATGGTTAGGCCATTTTCTAAGTAGTCATCATGTGCATCGATTCTCATAAATAAAGGCATATCCTCTGGTATATTACTTCGAATAGCTTTAATACATTCTATTAAAAATCTTGCTCTGTTTTCTAAGGAGCCACCGTATTCATCATTTCTTCTGTTGAAATAAGGACTTAAGAAGGAATGGGGCGTATAATTATGCCCTGCATGAAATTCTATGGTGTCATAACCAGCTTCTACAGCACGTTTAGCTGCCGTGCCAAAAGCATGAGTAGCTTCTTTTATCGTTTCAATACTAGCACCGGGGATGACTGAACCTCCCCCTATAGGCATATCACTAGGAATAACAATTTTTGCTTCTGGATCATAGCGTGCGACCAATCCACCTAACCAAAGTTGAACACCAGTTTTTCCCCCTGCTTTATGAATGGCATCTGCAAATTTCTTCAGTTCAGGAATATACTTATCTTCTGCAATAGATAGGAAATTTTTTACTGAAGCAGGCGCATAAACTGCACACACTTCTGTAAAGTTTAACCCACAGCCACCTAATGCTCTAGCAACATGGTAATCAATATTTTGTTGTGTCATAAACTTATCTTCTGTTACCATTTTAGTTCCCATAGCTGGAAATACTACTCTGTTTTTTAATTCTAATCCTCTAATCTTAATAGGATTAAATAGATGATCAAATGACATAATATTCCTCCTTTATTCTATTAGTTATTTATTTAACAATAGTAAGCAAAACAAATTAAATTCACTTATATCCGAATTATAAATCATTAAAAATCTTAAATCAATACGTTTAAAACATTTTGTTTTAATTTTGACAAAAAAAGAAGACTGTTATTATTAACAATCTTTCAAGGAAGTATTTTTTAATACTTTAATAATATGCTTTATATAATTTATTCGTTGCTCCTTAGTTGAAAGGATATTAATATCTATACTACTAAGCTCACTATTTTCTATTGGATAAATAATAGAAGACATAAAGATTAATCTGCTATATAGAATACATTCTTTCTCCTCATTAATAATACGCGCTAATATACGTTCCATCTTGTGATGTATGATTTGTGTAACCTCAAATATACTTTTTGATAGTTCATCTTGATCCTTTAAGCTTACTGCTTCTTTTAAAATAACTGCTAAGCCTGGATATCTTAAAGTATATTCCATAATTTCATTTGCAAATAAAATGAGTCTTTCTTCTTCAGTATATGCTTCATCATCTAAAATCGAATGCACCCCCGTTGTGTTCGTAATATAAAATTCCTTTACTTGCTGAAGCATCTCATTTTTAGATCGAAAATAATAATTTATAGCACTTACATTTACTTCAGCTTCTTTTGCAATAGCCCTTATAGGAACATTGGTGGTTCCGCTTTTTCCCATTAAATATAATGCTCTATCTAAAATTTTTTCCTCGACACTTTTTAATTCTCTCATTATTTATTAAAAACCCCTTTTCATAGATTCATCAACTTAGAAACTTAAATCCTTATACTTTTTCATTTTTATCTTAAAATTATTTCTTGTCTTTGGATTTCTATCTTACTCTTATTATAGGTCAGTTTATCTTCTCTGTACACCTCATTACTTAATACCGTATCTAATTTTTATTCATTGTTTTGTGTAAAAAATATATAATTATATCAATTTAGGTATGTTTTTTTATTCTTGTATACAAAATATACTATAGCTATCTTGTACTTCTTGAAGAGGATTATAAAATCAATTATACTATTAATATAGTATCATGTATAAACTTAACAAAAATCTTTTCCTAACATACGTATCAGTACACTAGGAAGACCTCTTAAGCAATTGGCCTATTAACTAGGTCTATATGCCTTTCATATTTTATCCTGTAAGCTTTTAAGATTTCTTATACCAAAAATAATAAAAAGATTGTCTCTAATCTTACATTTGTTTTTAATTCTATCATTCCTTTTGGTTTATGACTGTTAAAGATGTATTAAAACGATTATCTCCTTTCTTCAATTCTAATTAATTTAAGAAGTTTTAAACTCTATATTTATCTAAAACATTTTTAGTATTAAGATTTTGGGTTTTAAAAACATATCCTCAACTTATTTTCCAAAAACAAAAATACACTTTTTCGCTAAAGAAATACTCTAGATAAAATAATTCATGTTAATACATCAGCTTTGGAAGGATACATCTACTACTATTATTACATTACTATTAAAAGTCTATAAGAGGTAAAGACGCTACTACAAATACTGGGTTATATAAAGCTAGTACCCATTACAGCGTAGCTAAAAAATGATAATCTTTTTAGGAATAGGTAAAAGTTTATGTCTAAGTTTATTATAATGATTACAATATACTTGATATGTCAAATATCAACAGAGAGGTGATGCATTTGAAAAAAGAAATACTAACTAAATTTAAAGAATCACTTGCTGCAGTTTTGCCTGTTGCAGCTATAGTACTAGCGCTATGTTTTACGGTGGTGGATATCCCCATTAACTCAATCATTTTGTTTCTCATTGGTACTGTAATTTTGATTGCAGGTATGATGTTTTTTACACTTGGTGCAGATATTTCAATGATGGCTATAGGTGAATCCATAGGCTCCCATCTGACTAAATCAAGAAACGTTTGGTTTATTGCTCTTATATGTTTTATTCTAGGTGTCATTGTGACCATAGCTGAACCGGATCTTAGGGTTCTAGCAGACACTGCTCCTATTGTCGATACCACGGTACTTATTGTTGCCATTTCAGTAGGTGTTGGTGTATTCCTTGTGGTATCCTTTTTCCGTGTTTACCTTCAAGTAAAACTGGCATACATTCTTATAATTATGTACATACTTTTGTTTGGTCTTGCACTTTCGCCACTTATTCCTAATAACTTTATTGCTATCGCCTTCGACTCAGGTGGTGTTACAACAGGTCCAATAACTGTTCCTTTCATCATGGCCCTTGGTGTGGGGTTAGCTTCTGTTCGAGGCGACAAGACCTCAGAAGAAGATAGCTTTGGCCTTGTTGCACTATGTTCAATAGGACCTATTCTTACGGTTCTCATCCTTGGTATTTTCAACGATACTTCAAGTGTTACATCATCACACTTCGTTGTTACTGAATATGGAAATATCAAAGAAATCCTCTCTGCCTATGGCAATGCTTTTGTAACCTATTTTGAGGAAGTTGCTATTGCAATACTTCCCATCATTATTTTCTTTATTATTTTCCAGTTTGCTACACTAAGGCTTGATAAAAGAAGCTTAATTAAAATTGCAATTGGTATGGTCTATACTTATATAGGACTTGTGCTCTTTCTTACTGGTGTTAATGTAGGATTTATGACTATCGGCTATTTTATTGGTCATCAAATTGCAACAAGTAGCTTTTACTGGATTCTTGTTCCTTTAGGAGCAATTATAGGTTACTTTATTGTTGCTGCTGAACCTGCTGTACACGTTTTAAAGACACAAGTAGAAGATATAACTGAAGGACGTATTAAAGGTAAAGCTATGGGATATAGCCTGGCTATCGGTGTAGCCATCTCAGTAGCCCTTTCTATGCTTCGTGTCATAACAGGTATATCTATTTGGTATATCCTTATTCCTGGCTATATTTTCTCACTCATTATGACCTTTTTTGTTCCTCCTATTTTTACAGCAATTGCTTTTGATTCAGGCGGTGTAGCTTCAGGACCTATGACTGCAACTTTCTTACTTCCACTGGCCATAGGTGCCTGTGAAGCAATAGGTGGAAATATTCTCACTGATGCTTTTGGTATTGTTGCTTTTGTTGCTATGACTCCCCTTGTAACAATACAAATGCTAGGTCTTATAAGTAAAATTAAAGCTTCAAAAGAAATTACTCTTTCTGTAAATCTAGGAAACATTATTTTATCAGATGAAATTATTGAATATGATGTGGAGGAGGATTATTGATGAATAAGCAAATGAGAGCTGTTTTTACGATTGTAGATTATAGTCGAGGAAAACAGATTGCAGATATATACATTAATGAACAGATTCCTATAAGAATCGTTACTCATGGTCATGGTATGGCAGATTCCGTTATTCTTGATTATCTTGGCTTAGGAGAGAATAAAAAAAGTATTATGATTAGTCTTCTGTCACCAGAAAGAACAAAACGCATTTTCTCTATACTTGAAGAAAAAATGTACTTAAAAAAACCAGGAAAAGGAATTGCTTTTTCTGTTCCTGTTTCAAGTATGACTAGTTTTCTTTCAAGTATTGTGGAAGCAGATAGTACAAAAAACACTGAATTAATAAAGGAGGATGAACTCAATATGGCAGATGGGTATCAACACGAACTAATTATTAGCATTATCACAAAAGGACATTTTCCTGAGGTTAAGGCGGCTGCTAGTGCTGCTGGTGCTAAAGGTGGAACACTTATACATGCTCTTGGTCTAGGTGGTGAGGAAGCTCAAAAGTTTCTCGGAATCTCTATTCAGCCTGAGAAGGATGTCATTCTTATTGTGGTTCGAAAGGATGAAAAAAATAAGGTGATGAAGGCGATAGCTGAAGCTGCCGGGATTAACACTGAAGGTCGAGGTATTTCTTTCTCTCTTCCTGTTGACTGTGCTCTCGGTTTAAGCGAAACTGCCATTCCTCAGTTTAACACAGAAGAAACCATAGAATAGCTTATACTTTTATCATAATAAACGAATACAAAAAACTAGCCAGTGGTTGAAAATGCTTCATCCACTGGCTATTTTTTTTGTTTAATATTTATTGTGGCTCATTCATAATACCTAATTTATCAAATAGCATAAATAAAAGACTTAAAATTATAGCCACCATAGTAGCAAGTCCCATACCACTTAAACTTACAGGGCCAATAGCAACGGTTATGCCACTAAGTCCTATAATAAAAATGATTGAAGTAAGAATAAGATTTCTAGATTTAGAAAAATCCACTTGATCTTCAATAAATGTTCTAAGACCTGAAGTTGCTATGGTACCAAATAAAAGTAAACTAATCCCGCCAACAACAGGTGTTGGAATATTTATAATAAGTGCAGAAAGTGTTCCAGAAAATCCTAATAAAATAGAAAGAATACCTGCACCACAAATAACATAAACACTATATACTTTTGTAAGGGCCATAACCCCAATATTTTCACCATAAGTAGTCGTTGGAACAGAACCAAATAATCCAGAAAAAGCAGTTGATAAACCATCTCCTAAAAGTGAACGATGAAGTCCTGGATCTTGAGCTAAGTCTCGTCCCACAATACTACTTGTTACTTTTAAATGACCAATGTGTTCTGCAATAACAACGAAGGTTGCTGGTAAAATGCTCATAATAACAGTTGTATCAAATTTTGCTAATTTAATTGCTGGTACAACAAAAAGATTTGCTTTTTGTACTGCTTCAAAGTTAACCTCACCCATAAAATAAGCCGTTATGTAGCCAACAACAACCCCAATAAGTATAGGTATGATCTTTAAAAATCCTCGTAATAATACATTACATAAAATAACCGTTACAAGTGTTACCATAGAAATAATAACCCATGTCATATTAGTCACCTCAGGATTATTAGAGCCTCCTACAGCAAAACCTGCCATATCAGCGGCAGTAGGTGCCAGTTCTAGACCAATAATTGTTACGATAGCACCCATAGCAGCAGGTGGAAAAAGTTTGTTAATCCATTTGGTTCCTGTAAAGTAAATAATAGTAGCAACAAGAGCAAAAGCAAGACCAGAAACAAAGAACCCACTTTGAATCGTTTGAAAGTCATAGCCTTGACTCATAAGTAAAAAACTTGGTGCTAAATAGGCAAAACTAGAACCTAGATAAGCTGGAATTTTTCCTTTTGTAATAAAGGCATAAAACAAAGTACCTATTCCATTGAAAAATAAAACTGTAGTAGGATCAATTTTGAACAAAATAGGAACAAGAACAGAGGCCCCAAACATAGCAAATAAATGTTGAAGGCTTAAGGGAATGGCCTTTAAAAGTGGTACTTTTTCCTGAACATCCACCTTAATAACGGTATTACTTGAAACTTCTAAATCTGACATAGTATCTCCTCCTTTTTTAGCCTCTCTGGACTAAATTAAAACCTAATAGACTATATCATTAATACGGACAATACACAATATATTTTTACATATTTTTAAACTTTTTAAAAATAATATGTTTTTATTGTGACCTATTGTCTTTTATCTCAGCAACATCCTTATAGAATGAAATAACAAAACAATTCCTGTTATTATAAATAAGGTAGGTATAATGACTGAAGCCCATTTGGTTACTTTCTTTTTTATCAACTTGTAAAGCTTATCAAACAATACCTGCTTTTTCCTATAAATAAAATATAACATCATCAGCGGGGATGAATAAATGAAATTATAAAGTAACAAAATTGAAATGACTTGTAAAAATGTCAATTTGTAATTCAGTAATACCGCAAGAAAAGCAAAGTAAGGCAAAGCTGTTGCCAACTCTGTAATTGTCGCCAAAACACCTAATACTATTAGTGCAATAGGAGAAACAGATTTGATTTTTTCAGCTATTATTTGCTGATCTTTCATCTCTTGATTGTCTTCGTTTTGAAGTTGTCCCTTGTATATAGCACACTTAATCCTCTGGTCCAAGACGACATAGCATGCTAATATAAGCATCATAATACCTGCAATCAATTCTAAAATAAGTAGGTTTTGCTGATGTGTCAGCAAAACTGTGGTAAATAATGTGGAAACAATAGCCACTAATCCATAATATACCATTAGCCCACCAGTAAAGTTGGTGACACCTGTAGCTAAGATAAAAAACCATATATGTTTTGGATTTTTAACCAGGCTTTGCAATACAAATTGCTGAGTAATGGCTACTGGATTTAAACTATCCGCAGCGCTGGTAATGATAGTTGTAAGAATTAAAACTAAGCTCATGCTCTACTTCCTCCTCAAAATAAATTTTTATAAAAAAAGCACCAAGATAATCATATCTAAAGCCTAACGATATGATCATCTTGGTGCTTTTTATATGTTTTACCCGGCGATAAAACATATTCACCCTTATTTAAATATGGTATATATTAGCACGCTTTTTATACATTGTCAATTGATTAGCAAAATGAAACACTCATCCATTTATTATTAAAAATAAATGGCTCAATCTCAAAAGCCTCTTGCTATTTTAAGATATGAATCGTTCCTTTATCATTGAGATTCTTTAATAATGATAAAGTGATAGGAAGTCCAAACAAACCAAGTACACCAAATAATTGAGCCCCCACAAACAATGACATTAAGGTTACTAGTGGATGCAAACCTACTTGACTTCCCACAATCTTAGGTTCTAGTATATTACGAATAATAGTAATGATAATGTATACAATAAGGAGACCTAATGCCAACGAATAATTTCCTTGAAGCGCTGCTATAATGGTCCAGGGAATCATAATACCACCAGTCCCAAGTACTGGTAAAATATCAAAAATAGATATAACAAACGCAATTAATACTGCATTTTCAATTCTAATAATACTCAGACCAACAGACAACTCTGCAAAGGTAATACACATAATTAAAGCATAAGATAAGATACACTTAAATAATGTATTGACTACATAGTCTTTTATTTCAATCATCAATTTTTGATGCTTATCCTTTAACTGATGTAAGAGAAATGCTGTTATTTTCTTATAATCGATTACTAAGAAAAAGGTGGAGATAATGGTAAATAAAATCCTAATAAAAAAACCTGGCAATGAAGATGCATAGTTAGAAATAGCACCTATCATCTTCATAGAGAAACTAGAAATGAGTTCACCTAGTGACTGTACTACATTACTTGAAAATTCGTTCATAGCTGGCAATAAGGAAACATCCATTTTTGAGATATAATGTTCTAGTGAATCAAATAATTGCATCAAAAATGGTTGGATCTCTGTTGCATACAAATTAGGTAAGTAGGAAAAAAGCTCTTTTACAAAAACAAACAACCGAATGCCGAGAAGCGCAAATAAAATACCTATTATACTATAAAATACCAATACTATAGCAATTGCTATCAATGTACGATTCACATGACACCTTTTAGCTAAAAAAGTAATCGGCTTATTTAGCAAGAACGCAATAACAAATGCGCTAACGAACGGGGCAATAAAAGGCAATCCATACTTTAATACGATAAAAACCATTCCAATAATAATAAAATAATAACCAAAATTAATTATAAAACTTTTTCTCTTTTCTGTATCCACAAGCATTCTCCCTTATCTATATAGTTTAAGTGTTTTTCCTTAGTTGGATAGTTGCTTCATCCCTCTAACCATTTTAAATCTTTAGACAATTATACTATACACTTATACTTTTACAAATATTTAAATGCTATTTTTCTTAAATTTTATACCTATTTTTCTTATTTAGACAAAAAAGAGTAGCAAGCAAATGCTTACTACTCCTATCTATTTTATATTGCATCTACCTAAGCAAGCTAAACTATCCATTTATCTATTTAAATTTTTGAGGAAATTGCTTGATAATGCCATCAGTAAGCATATCAGAAAAATGCATCATATGTGTTTTTCCCTCATCAAAAGCCTTAATATCACCTTTCCAATCTTTACTTAGCCTAGCTACAACTTGATCTGTAATAAACTGTAAATGTTTATGAAGAGAATCTTTTAGTGCTTGGTTAGAATAATTAGGGTTAGCTGCACTTAAAAAGTCTGCTATTTGATCTGCATTATCATACCACAGTTTATTGTATTTCTTTAAATCAGCATTATTTCCACTTTTAGCTGCATCAGTAACTTGTCCTGCAAGCGCTATATGTTCTCTTAGTAAACTTGCAAGTTTATTTCCTGCTTCCTCTCCATAAAAAGATTTAATAGCATTACCAATATCATCTTGATTTTTAAACAGCCTTTCTGCCACAGCTTCCTTATCCTCTAGAGAAGCAAGATCACTAACAATAAAACTTCTTGTCCATAACACATGATCAACCCAAAGGTCTCTTTCTAGCATCCTTAACTCACAAGCAGCTTTATTGCAAGATAAAGCTTTCTCTGAAGCCTCAGCTTTAAGAGGTGTAAAAAATAACGCGATTACACACAGCGACACTAATAACGTATTAAAAAACTTCTTCATCATAGTCTAACTCCTTTAAATAAAAATTTGATTTTAGTTTATTCAAAACGTATTAGTTCTATTCAGTATTTGAAAATAGGCATTGATTTAAAAGTACTTTGATAAGCCTATTCTTTATATTTTTCGCAAATAAAAAGCACTCCATTGAATAAACACATCTCTTTCATGATGCTCTATTTAATAGGGTGCTTCTCTTATTTTATTTTTTATTTCTTCTACTTAATATAGCAAGAATAATACCTAATAATGCAATAGAGCTTCCAAGTGTTAACCACACATTAGCTGTAAACCCTGCTATTAAATAACCTACAAAACAACATGCTGCTACCACTAAAGTATACGGAATTTGTGATGAAACGTGATCAATATGTTTACAGCCAGCTCCCGTCGAAGAAAGAATTGTTGTATCTGAAATAGGGGAACAATGATCTCCAAATACAGCTCCAGCTAGTGTAGCGGCAAGCGCTGCTGTTACAAGCTCTGGTGCAACGGAACCACAAACCATGGTAACAATAGGAATCAGTATACCGAAAGTTCCCCATGATGTTCCCATAGCAAAAGCTAAAGCCCCTGCCACAAGGAAAACAATGGCAGGAATAAGAGCCGCTGGCATATGAGATTGTCTTACCAACTCACCTACAAACTCACCTGTGCCTAATAAGTCTCTACATACCCCACTAATAGTCCACGCCAATGTTAAAATAATAAAGGCTCCTACCATGGATTTAACCCCTATTGTAATCCCTTCCATAAACTCTTTAAAATCTAAAATTTGACGTGGTACAAAAAGAATAAAAGCAACAACAAGGGCGCCAAAACCGGCAATAGCAAGTGCAATACCTGCATCTGTATTTCCAAAGCCCTCTGCCAGCGTCATACCACCTTCAAAGTAACCACCAATATAAAGCATTGATAAGATAGCAAATATAATAAGTGCTGCAATAGGGATAATAAGGTCAAATACGCTTCCTTTTGAAGAGATTTTCATACGAGCAAACTCATCTCCACCTTCTTGATCCATTCCGACACTTAAGTTACCTTTATTATTTCTAGCTTCTTCTTCAAACTTTGCCATAGGACCAAATTCAATATTAGTAACACAAAGTACAACCACCATGATTAAAGTTAAAATTGCATAAAGGTTATAAGGAATAGTTGCCATAAAAGTTTCCATTCCATTAAGTGCTTGCCCATTCACTTCTAACCCATTCATTTGAGAAATAACTGAAGCTGCCCAAGAAGAAATAGGTGCAATAATACAAATGGGTGCTGCTGTTGCATCAATAATATAAGCTAGCTTTGCTCTAGAAATATGATGTTTATCTATTACTGGTCTCATTACTGTACCAATTGTCAAACAGTTAAAATAATCATCTATAAAAATTAAGGTACCTAAAAGAGAAGTTCCTAACTGTGCCCCTTTTTTAGTTTTAATTTTATTTCCTGCCCATTCTCCGTAGGCCCTAGAACCACCAGCCATAGTAATAACAGCTACTAATGCCCCTAAAAATCCTAAAAATAAAATAATTGATGTATTATCACCTAATTTTTCTCCCATAAGGGTAAGGGTTACATCTGTTGCTTTAACAATACCGCCACCTGTACTAAAGGCATAAATAAGTGTTCCTGAAAAAATACCTACAATTAATGAGGAAATAACCTCTTTTGTTATTAACGCTAATACAATAGCGATAACAGGTGGTAAAATCGATAACCAGCCTACATCAATTGCGTCCATGTGTGAGTCTCCATTCTGTCTTTATAGTCTAATAAAAAAAGTCTTGAGCATATCACTCAAGACTTTTGTCATCTTTCATTTAGAATAAAACTACTTATTCTATATTAACCGTCCGTCATGATAGCTCCCCACGAATAACTACGTGACAGTGTTATGTATATTCTACATAACCCCAACAAGATAGTCTTAAAGCATCAACTATCCATTTCGGCGGCTTCTCCTTTTAAAATGCTTCATCGTGCTTAGCTCAGCAAATCTACTCTTAAAAACCGCAACCTCTATCTACTCTTTATTTAATTATTAGCTTAGACAAATATAAACGATGGATTAAAAAAAGTAAAGCATCATACAATAAGTTTATATTTTAAAAATATATCAAAAAATTTTTTTATTTACTTTAGGATTGCTTTTTTATATATAGCTTGTCCCTAAAAATGTGTTTCTTTGAAATTTGAGAGGCTCTTCTAAGGACCCATTTTAGATCAAGTGGTATCAGATGGCTATGACACATTTGGGAGTAACTAAAAAACTAGGCTTATTTACAAATAGGCCTAGTTCTTATGCTTCTTATCCTACTGTTCCACCCTTGGTAGAACGCTTACCTGTAAATTCTTCTACTACTAATTTTAATCCTAGGATGATTCTTGCATGCTTTCCTTCAAATTCGAAAACTTTATCAGGTGCATATTTTTTCATAACGTGTTGAAGCACTTCTATTTTCTCTTGTTCCTCTGTCAAAATATACATTTTCCCTTGCCCTATAATACTTTCAAATTTCATAGTATATTTACAAGCAATATCACTGTGAACGAGTTCGCAAGAACAATCCATTTGAAAACAAACATTGTTATTTTGCTTAATCATTTCTAATTTTTTACCTTCTAGCCCACTATGGAAATAAAGTACAAGTTGATCATTTTCATATGTATAACCAAAATTCATAGGCACAATATACGGGATATTATCATAGCAAAAACCCACTCTACAATACTCACATTTGCTTATAATATTTAAAAGCTCTTCTTTATTGGTAACCTCTCTATCTTTCTTTCTCATTGTAGCCTCCTTATATTGAATTTTTATAAATTTTATTCCACTTTCATATGTTTACTTTTATTAGGATTATTGGGAAACCATCCTTTTTTAACGCGTTCTTCCTGTTCTATGACCTCATGTATACTCCACAGTGAAGAAAAGCCTATTACCCCTACTATTGCTGAAATTGTATTATTCTCAATAAATAAAGATATACCAATACATAATATTCCCACAATCAAAAAAAGTGGCCATATCTTTTTTCCAACGTAATATTCTGATGCAATCACTATGGGATGAAAAACACCTATAATAAAAAAAGCCATTACTCCTATTATTATACCTTGAAAATTCATATTAAATCCTCCTTCATTAAAATGATTATTTTGATTCCTTTTGATAACCATTTTGCTCATGTACTCATTTTACACTTTGATTCAAGAATTTTCAATCAAACTTCTACTATATCCCTTTTCTATGTTGATCAATAATTATTTATTTTCTAGAAGTAAAAAATCAAGCATAACTTCCCCTTTATAAAAAATAAATTATGCTTGATTTATTTTTTTGCCATTTTGCTTGTAAAATACTCTTATGTTATTTGTATCTTTTCTTTTTTACGGACGTTTCTCTATCTGCTGCTTGATTTCAGGAGGTAATGCATCCACTAAATAATTACGCTCCACTACTTGTTTTTCCTTATACGCTTGCATCATTTTTTCATTAGCGCTTTCGATTTCTTCCTTCAGCTCTCTAGCAGACAATAAGGCACATCCTTGCCCTCTAATGATAATTTGCTCTAATCCATCTGAGGTTGCTACTGTTACATGATACTTTGTCTTGTGATCATGTACAAACTTTTCAATATAATGGTCTGCTGTTTGTGCTTCCTTCGTATATACCATATAGATATTATGATACTCAATCATTTCCACTCGATGTCCTTGAACACGATAAGCATCAAACACAACGATAATCTGACATTTTCGGATGCCTTGATAATTACATAAGCTCTCCAATAATTTTATTCTGGCACCATCCATATTTTCATTGGCCAGCTCCTTTAATTCAGGCCATGCAAAGATAATATTATAACCATCTACAAGAAGATATTCTTCTTTTTTATCTTGGTTTTGGTTCATTGTATAACCAACAGGCTTATAATAGCTTTCACGAGCTGTTTTACGTTTTTTCCAAGCAGATTTTTCTCCTTGATTCGCATAAAAAGTTCTATTCATAATTTGATCAATTTCTTCTAAACCAATCCATTTCTCTTCTGTCAGTAAATCCTGATGCTTCGCTATTTCTTTTGATAGCGTTTCTTTTTCCTGTTGCAGATAACTTTCAAGATGCATGTAGTCTTTTACTTCGTCCCAAGTTACTAAAAATCCGCTGCCTTGAGTACAAAATACAGAACCTGTTGGATTCTCTATATCTCTTTCAGAATCATAACCTATATTTTCTATAACTTCTTCTGCATTATGACATGGCTCATATCCTTTTAGTGTACAAAATAGTCTACCATGGCCTTTAGTGTATGCAACTACTTCCTTCTGATAGTTTCTCATGGTAACAACCGGTGCGCTCCCTACTAGGGTCACCCACTCACCATCTGTTTGTGAAATTTCGCATGTGCCAAACATCTTCTCAATATCAGTCATAGCTCGTCCTACCATTTTCTCAGGTACTTCTAACTGAAAAGTATAATACGGCTCTAATAAAACAGATTCTGCTTGCTTTAAACCTTGACGTACTGCACGAAAGGTAGCTTCTCTAAAGTCACCACCCTCTGTATGCTTTTTATGTGCTCGTCCTGAGACTAACGTTATTTTCATATCTGTGATAGCTGAGCCGGTGAGTACGCCTTTATGAACTTTTTCCTCTAAATGAGATAAGACAAGTCTCTGCCAATTCTTTTCTAGCACATCTTCACTGCATCCCAATGCAAATCGAAGACCACTTCCTCGCTGTCCAGGCTCCAGTAATAAGTGAACTTCCGCATAATGTCTTAATGGTTCAAAATGCCCTACACCTTCTACTGTATTTGCAATGGTTTCTTTATAAACGATTCTTCCCGAATCAAATGTTACATGGACACCAAAACGGCTTTCTATAAGCGTTTGTAAAATTTCGATTTGGACTTCTCCCATAATCTGTGCTTGAATTTCCTGTAACTGTTCATCCCAAACAATATGCAGCTGTGGATCCTCTTCTTCAAACTGACGCAATTTAGGTAGCATAAGTCTTGGATCATAGCCTTCTGGAAGCATAATCTGATAAGCTAATACAGGGGCTAACACAGGGGCAGATGAATCACTTTCTATCCCTAAACCTTCTCCTGGACTAGTTTGAGTAAGTCCTGTTACTGCACATATAGAACCTGCCTCTACCTCATTCACTGCCTCGAACTTTTGTCCTGAATATAAACGAATCTGATTCACTTTTTCTTCCCAAGTATGATTTATTAAAGTGTCTCTCACCTTAAGTCTTCCGCCTGTAAGCTTCATATAAGTCAGGCGATTACCTTGCTCATCCCTAGCTATTTTAAATATCTTTGATCCAAAGGCTTCTGGATAAGAAGGCATACTAGCATATTTGACAATACTTTGCATAAAGTTTTCTACACCTTCTAATTTTAAAGCTGAACCAAAAAAGCATGGAAATACCTTGCGTTCTTTTATACCCTTCATAATTTGTAAAGTATCAATATGCTCTGTTTCTAAATAAGCTTCCATCAGTGCTTCATCACACATGGCCAACTGGTCGTAAAAAGCTGCTGTACGCTCTTGTCCAAACTCAATACACCTATCATCTAGACACTTTTTTAATTCTTCTATTAATTTCTCCTTATCCGTCCCCTGTTGATCCATTTTATTAACGAATAGAAAAACTGGTATTTGATACGTAGCAAGAAGTCTCCATAATGTTCTGGTATGCCCTTGCACACCATCTGCACCATTAATCACTAAAATGGCATAATCTAATACTTGAAGTGTTCGCTCCATTTCAGCCGAAAAATCTACATGTCCTGGGGTATCTAACAAAGTAATCTGAGCTTCAGCTACTTCAAACATTGCTTGTTTAGAAAAAATGGTAATTCCCCTTGCCTTTTCTAAGTCATAAGTATCTAAATAAGCATCTTGATTATCCACTCTTCCCAGTTTACGAATTTTCCCGCTTAAATAAAGCATACTTTCCGATAAGGTTGTTTTACCCGCATCTACATGTGCTAATATTCCAATGACTAATTTTTTCATACGCTTTTTCAAATCCTTCACTTGTGTTGTCTATTTCTAATGATTATAGTAGCCTAACCCACTATCTCTCTCTTATCTTACTACTATCATACCAGTAAGTTGTTAATCTGACAAAACAAAAATAGCCAGCTAGCATTAATGTAATAGACAACACAGTGTTCTAATAAATCAATTATTTAAGCAATATCATATTTCGGAGTAAAAGTTCAGACCTTACATCCATTATAAAAAAAGACCCTCGAGCGTTGAAATTTATTATTAAACTTCAAACTGTCTCGAAAGTCCTTTTTTTATGGCTCTATACCAGAAATCAAGCTATCGTTATAATAAAGTGTAATTTTATCCCAGGTCTTATAATCAAAACCATTATTATTGAAAGAATAGTCATTTGCTTGATTGTAATTAGTCCAATCTGACTTTGCAAATCTACATTGTAAATCGATGGTTGTATTTGGCATAATACTTCCAGCAGCTTCTAAAAAGCTAATTTCTAAGTAGCAATCTGCTGCTTCTGTTGGATTGTCCATTTTTACAAATGTTCCTTTAACATTGGAATTTCCAACTTGAGACCAGTCACACCAGAAGAAATTTTCTTGATTGCCATCTGTTGTAAAGTAATAACGTAACCTTACATCGGATAAATCAATTGCATCAGCCCCTGTGTTTGTAACTTTAAATCTTGGCATTAAGGAATTTGTTTTCTCGCTCAAATTGCAGTTGTTGAATGTGACTTGTAGATGAGTTGTAGGCGGAACAGTTGAGGTATCTTGAATTTTTATTGAAAGCTTTTGGTTAGAACCGCCACTAAATACAAAAGTAAGTAATGATGTACCCATTTTTAAAGTTGCCAGATAATTTTTACTTAAAGTAATGGTTGTCTCATTAATTGTATAATCCACACCTTTAACTAACGTGTAGCTACCATTTGTTATTTTTTCAAATGTATTTCCATTAAGCATTAATTCAATCATCATATCTTTAGGTACTGCTATATCGAATTCTCCTAAAGTAGGTGTAATAGCAGAGTCAGGCACTGTATTGGTAACTGTAACAGTTAATGTAGCATTTGCACCTGCACTAAAAACAAATGTTAATGTTGTTTGACCTATAGATAATGTCTTAAGATAATCCTTAGAAATGATTGCGGTGCTATTATTAACTGTATAATCAGTACCTTCTACTAATGCTACTTCACCATTTAAAATAGATGCTAACGTATTACCATTTAATATCATGGTTGCATTTATATCAGCTTGTGCTGCTTTTTCAAATGCAGCAGTTGTAGCCACTAGTACTGAGCTTTCAGATGAATCGGTAACAACAACCATTAAACTTAAATCTGTTCCTTTTTCAAAGTTAAATTTAAGATTTGTCGTACCAAGTGTTAGTGTCGCTAAATATGATTTAGAAATGATAACCGCTTTACCATTTACACTATAATCTATACCTTCTACTAAAGATTGAGTGCCATTAAAAATACCAAATAACGTATTATTGCTATTGTTTAATGTAATGGTAATATCTTTATCTGCACCATTTTTCTTATTGAATTCTACTCTACTTGGACTTAAAGAAGAAATAGGTGATGTATCTCCAATCGCAATATTCATAACAGGATTTACGCCACTATCATAAACTAATGTTAATTGGATTGTACCTTTTTCAAGGTTTGCAAGATACTCTTTTGTAATGGTTAATGTCTCTCCAGAAATCACATAATCAGAACCTCTATTTAAAATAGCACTGCCATTTTTAACTGAAACCAATATGTTGGCTTTTGAATCTAATGTAAACACTAAATCCTCTTGATTTGTTACATTCTTATCAAACACTGCAACTGTTGGAGAAACAGAAGCAGCTTCTTTGGATTCTGGCCCGTAAATACCAACTTCATAAATAGAGTACCCCCAGGTATAGCCATACTTTTGCGTACAGTAAATTCTTATATAACGTCCAGAAGCTGAAATAGAGATATCTTCACTACCACCTTTTCCATTATATGTTCTATAAACATCGGTCCAAGTATTTGCATCGTTAGAAACTTGAATTTGGTATTGTGTTGCATAAGCATTTTCCCATTTGATAAGTACTTCATTAATCTCTTTTGTTTCTCCTAAATCGATGCATACCCAATCTGTTTGAGAATTTGCATCAGATGCCCAGCGTGTACTTAGGTCACCATCTGTAATACAATTCCCTTCAAAAGCACTACTTTCTTTTGTAGAATAGGTTACAGTTTTTCCTTGAGCTAGATTACCACTAGGTAGTGGTTCATTAGGCATTCCTGCTGGGAGGCTCGTTAGCATAGAAGCTGGCTTTTCAGCAAGATTTGCAAGGGCATACTGATTCTCAAAAACCATTTCTTTTGCCCAGTCTTGCATTGTATCAAATGTACCATCAGTGGTCATATCAAGGAATGTCTGTGGATTATTACCAGGCCCCCATGACCAAATTAAATAACCGATTTCAAGCTTAGCGCAATATTCCATAATTGTTTTATAAGGAATTTGCCCCTGCGTCGTTTGTTCCCATTGATTAGCAAACTCACCTATAACAAGTGGAAGTCCCATATTAGCAGATTCTGTAAGTTCATCAATTACTTTTTGATCAGAATGACCATACATATAAGGCCACCATAAATGTGCTGAAAACATTAAGTTTGAATCTGGGTCGGCGGCTAAAATGTCTGGGCCACATGCTTGAAGTTTATTAATATCTTGTCCCCAAGTCGAAGCATCTATAATCAACGGAACATGAATACCTGCTGCTCTCATTCTAGTAACAGCTTCAATATATCCATTTGTAAATGTTGTATCAGAAACATTTGCATCACCAACTTCGTTACCAATATTAATTAGAAGGTATTCTTCATGCTTCTTAATGACATTTACAGTATCAGGATCAACCCACCAATCTATTAAGCTTGTTAGCTTACTAAAGTCACCAGTAGCATCATGAAGTTCTACCATAGGAATCATATGCTCTGCACGACAGTTCCTAATGGCAGTATCTAATTCTTCTGCTGTACCGTCTTTCGTTGTCCATACGATTCTCACACAATTAGCACCCGTTTTAGCAATTTCAGAAAAGGATGGTTGTCCATCTTTATCCATCCATACAACCATCTTATTAATGCCATAAAGAATCGTTTTTTCACCCTGGTTATCATAAAGAAACCTGCCCTCTACTCTAAAACCTGGGTGGTTCGCATCAGTAGCAGCAAAAATAATACTACTGCTTGTAATCATTACAAACATAACTAGTGCTTGGACTAAACCTCGTAAACCATTTTTCTTCATACTATTGCCCCCTTTGAAATTCTTGGTATTTATTTTTATTATGGTTTTTATTTACCAATCATTACAACAAAAGCTCCTAACATGTTACATTTAAGAGCATCTCCTGTGTAATATTTAATTGAACATATGATAAAAGTAGCAACATATGTTGTCATTTTTTTAATATTATTTATATATACTAGAACAAAGTACATTCTATTTATTACAAAAAGGACTTCAGTGGTTGAGCTTTTATAAAACTCAGCCTATCCGATAGTCCTCTCTTTTGACCTTACTATTCAAGTGTATAAGAAAAGTCAACTGGTGGTTTCCCAACACCTTGGAATCCAAAACTTACAGTACTACCAGCACTAATTGCCATATTCCATGACATAGGTGTTATGATTAAGTAATCTCCTGACTCAATAATTTGTGCACACCATATGTTACTTATATCAAAATCAGCTTTATTTACTGTTAGTTTCCAATTATTTGCATTTGTATTGGATGTGTTTGTAATATTAACTGTCATTGTATAACCAGTATTCCAGGCACTAACAACCGTATCCAATTTTAAGACATTATCTGTTGGTGTTGGCGTTGGTATTGGTGTTGGTTCTGGTGTTGGTGTTGGTTCTGGTGTTGGTTCTGGTGTTGGTGTTGGTTCTGGTGTTGGTGTTGGCGTTGGTGTTGGCGTTGGCGTTGGTGTTGGTTCTCCTGTTAATATTGTACTTAAAGTCTCATACCATCTATCACACATTTTCTGACCACCGGAAGCATTTGGATGAACACCATCATATGTATCTGTATCTGTGCTAAATCCAGTATATTGATCGCATAATATGATTGGCGATTCACTTGTTGATAAGTTATTAGCCCAGCCTACCATTGCTGTATTAAGATCTAAAATAATAGACTTATAATCTAATGTGTCATTTGGATGCATTGGTATAATTTGTGCTACTACAATAATCATATTGGGATTGTTCTTTCTCATCTGTGTAACAAGTTTAGTATAGGCATCCAGTATTTTAGTTGTTCCTGTATTACCCCAGCAATCATTTGTTCCAAAGTGCATCATAACAATATCAGGATTTGCCGCATTAAGCCATGTACTGAGTTGATCTGTAGCTGCTAAATTAGTAACACACATACCACTATGGCCTTCATGGTTACCATACTGCGTTCCAACTGATTTAACATCATGCCCATTACTTGTCAGCTTATTGAAAAGTAATGTTCTCCAAAAGTCACAGTCTGTAATCGAATCACCTAGTGGCATTATTTTGGTTGTAGTTGTCGTTGATGTAGCATAAGCAGATGGGGCTGAGGACTCAAAAATCATAAACAAAAATAGAAATACAACACTTAACCTAGCAATCAAACGCCTTTTAGATTTTTGCTTCTTACTCATAAAATTTCCTCCTTATGTTCTCCTTTTTATTTAAACATACTTAGCAAATGATGCTAAATATGTTGATTCATTATAATTCTATATATCCATAAAAACAACAAAAGCTCCTAACATGTTATAATTAGGAGCCTATCATTAATATATTCAATTAAACCCGATATAAAAATATTTATTCAAATAAATAACTCGTCATAGAAAGAGAACCCATTACGCAAGCTTTGTTAAAAACAGTCATCTTATCCTGATCGTTTGCTGCTCCTAATACATACAGCAGTGGTGCATAATGCTCCATAGTGGTAAAAGCTAGAGCAGCAGAACTTCCTGCTTTTTGATAATCTATAACGTTTTCATCCTTTCTCGCCAAGATATTATCCCAAATATAATGATCAAATTCTTCGGCCCAAGAGTAACCCTCATTCTCCATGTTCCAATTGATTCTCGCCAGATTATGAACAACATTTCCACTTCCGAATATTAATACACCTTGTTCACGAAGTTGATAAAGCTCTTGTCCCATACGATAATGTTGCTTCGTCGATGCATTTCTATCCACGCTAAGCTGAAATACAGGAATATCTGCTTCTGGATAAATTCTGTGAAGGACAGACCATGTTCCATGATCATATCCCCAAGAATTATCTGTAACAACCTCCCGACTAATCAAAGCTTTTGCTTCCTTGGCAAAATGCGGCGCACCTTTGGCATTATAAACTATTCTATAAAGTGCCTCCGGAAAACCATACATGTCGTAAATTGTTTTTGCAGTCTCAGATGTCATAACCCTAGTACCATCTGTAAACCAATGTGCAGACACAGACAGTATTGCTTCTGGTTTTGGCAATTTATTTTTAAGGGCTTTCCATTCCTCAACAAACTGATTTTCTTCTATTGCATTCATTGGAGAACCATGTCCAATAAATAATGTCGGCATTCTATTCATACTATTCCCATGTATAACCAAGCATAAAAATGCATTATACATTTTCCTTTCTCTGAATACTTTGGCTTCTAAGTCGATTTTATACTACAACAAATTAGCCCAAAAGTCCCCTTTTAAAACTACAAACCTTATCCTAAAGCAACATCAAGTATCATCATTAAGGCAAATCCAAATGCAACACCAATGGTACCTATATTACTATGTTCTCCAGCTTGTGCTTCCGGAATGAGCTCTTCTACTACAACATAAATCATTGCACCTGCTGCAAATGAAAGTATATATGGAAGAATTGGTGTAACCAGTGACGTAAGAAGAATCGTCACCACTGCCCCGACAGGCTCTACGATGCCAGAAAGAAAACCATATTTGAAAGCCTTCTTTTTTGATAAGCCACTACTAACTAATGGCATGGATATAATGGCACCCTCCGGAAAGTTTTGAATAGCAATACCAATTGCCAGTGCAAATGCACCTGCAACAGAAATAATATCAGATCCACTAATCATACCTGCTAACACTACACCGACTGCCATTCCTTCTGGAATATTATGTAAAGTCACAGCCAACACCAACATAAAAGATTTTCCAAGTTTGCTAGGTCTACCTTCTGGCGAATCAGAGTCAAGATGAAGATGAGGAATAATGGTATCTAATAAAAGTAAGAAACCAATACCAATCAGAAAACCAACTGCAGCTGGAATCCATGCAATGTTCCCATTTGCCTCTGCCATATCAATTGCAGGTATTAATAGTGACCAGACTGATGCTGCAATCATAACGCCTGATGCAAAGCCCAGAAGAGCTTTTTGTATTTGCAGCTTCATTTCACCTTTCATAAAAAATACCATAGCCGCGCCCATGGTAGTACCAAGTAGTGGAATAAAAATGCCAACTAAAACTTTTGTTATATCGTTCAAAGTTTTCACCTCCTATTTGTGAGTAAATAAAATTTAAAGAGTTTCCATACTTCTCTTAAATTCATCGATTTTCTCCAATAAAGGATATTTTTCCGATAACTTCACTTCTAACCTGATTTTATACCATAGTATAAAACATTTCAATGAACTCTTCGTTTCTTTGACATTATTTTCTCAAATAATCTTTATACATTTTTAATGTTAATTGGTATGTTCTGCTCATCCAAATCATTTTTTATAGGCAATCGCATCAATCTGTACATGAAGCCCATCTGGTCCTCCTATATGAGCAAACTCTGTTTGTATTGTTTTTCTGGCAGGGTATGTACCTTTAAAACGTTCCTTAAACACCTTCTCCATAACCGGAATATTCCATGCGTCTTTTAAAAGAACATCTACCTTAACAACACTTTGTAATGTCAAATTCAGTTTTGCCAAACGATTCTCCATATCATCCAATGCTCCATTAATCTGATTTTCAATAGAGGCCCCTACATTACCCACACAAAAACTTAGAAAAACGAAGTCTCCAGCTTCTACTATCCCTGAATAGGCATATTCTTCATTTACATTGTATCTATTAATACTACTCATCATCTTCCTCCTATTTGTCCGTAATACTATCTCAAATACTATCCTAAAATTATATTATTAGAGAATGCTAAGATTGTCCCCTACCAAAAATGCTCGTTCTCAGGCACGTGAAATTCATAAATGAAGTCTCCATTATGAGATAACCTTTACACTAAAGCACACTCATTAAGGAAAGGAATAACAGCTTTAGCAAAAGCTTCGGGTTGTTCAAACATCGTATAATGTCCAGCGTTTTCAATTAGAACAATCTTCTTTGTAGGTGCTATTATCTTCTCAAAGTAATCAGAAAATGCTTGTTTGGGCGTAATATAATCATCACTTCCAAAAATATAGTATACAGGCATCTTATATTCGATTCCGTAGGTTTCTATTTGAAAACTATTAAGTACATCCAACATTAATGGTTCGCTGAGTTTTGTTCCCTTTAGCATTGCTATAAAATCACGATTTCTAAATTGAATGGGACTCTTTCTTACTATTTTGACTAATGGTACCTTCACAGACATGGATAAACCGTATTTGTCTTTTAGTTTTGAAAGCTTGTTATAAATCTTATAGGATTTGGAATCCCATTGTTTGGGTGGGTAGTTAATTATAGCTTGCAGTTTTTTTAAGTCCTTTGAGCTATTTTGACTCATCACTTTGCTTTTTAACGCTAAAAAGGCCAACTCTTCTGTTAATCGCATATCTCCCACTTGCCCCACACCTATATACACCGATACATTTTCTGGATGCTGTAAGGCATATATTGAGCCGAGTACTGTTCCCCATGAGTGTCCTAGAATGATTATCTTTTTTGTAAGGTAGCAAGTTTGTAGGTATTTAATAGTGTCATGTAAATCCTTAAGTAAAAAATCAAGTGTTGGATGAGCTTTAGGATTATTCTGTAATGTTCTTCCCGTCCCACGCTGATCGTAAAAAACAAGCGTGCATGTGTCTTTAAACATTTCTTTTAGTTTATATCCAAATGCAGCTTCACTCATCCCTGGGCCTCCATGTAAAAATAAAATAACAGGTTTTCCCTTAGCAGGATAATGTAAAAAATATTGTTTAATTCCATTAATTTCAACAAACTCTTGAAAATAATCCTTCATCCACCCAGCTCCATTCTTGATAGTTTATTTGTAGAAGTGCTATTTATTGATTTAAAATCACCTTTATACTTTTACTCTAATAATTATATTGCATAGTAAAATTATACTGTTAATTGTTTTAATATTCAATATTTTAAAATACACCCTTAGTTATTCCTGTTCCCTTCTCTTTAGAAATGTCATCTGTCATTGAATCTCTCAAGCATATTGTATTAAACAGTATCATCCCTAGAAATGTAAAAAGGATTTTCAGGCAATGAAATTTATTATAAAATTTCATTGCCTGAAAATCCTTCATTTTCCATAGACACAAGTGATTTTTCTCTCAATAATGTCATCTATAGCTTTAAATAATATTTCTCTTTCACAAGGTTTATCAAAAGGAACATTTACACAGCCCTTCCCTCTACCAGGTTTGCTTAGTTTTTCTTTCATTTGAGTTATATATTCAAAATCCATTGAGTGTAGTGAAAAATGGTTCTTAGCAACTCCGAAAGAGATGTAGTTTCGTTCTTTACCACTACCTAGTTTATAAGTCGGCATTTGAAAGGACATAACTTCTTCTAAATCAGGATAATTTTTGCGCATGTAATCGATAAAAATTTCTTCCCACTCTTTAGGGCTACCTTCTAGTTGCCTCAAGTATACCTCTACCTCATTTAGCCTTTCTTTCATAAAACCCTCCAATATTTTTACAATAAATCATTTATTCTAGCATCACTTTATATTAAATACTATGACTTCTTTTTATTAATGTCTTTATTTATAATCCTAAATAATTTTAACATTAGTGGAATATAGGTACATACAAATACTGATACAATAATAAATACTGCTGGCTTATGTGCTTTTTTAGGAAGTGCCATTCCCCACATCATCCCTATAGCGCATAGGCAAAGTTTAATAAGCGCTAAGTCTCTCCAATCAGATTGTTTTACAAACTCATTACCATAATTTAATAGCTTTTTCATACCTATCACTCCTCCTATAAATTTTACGTTCCTTAACTATATAATATCATCTCTCACATTGATTGAATAGATATAACTAAAAAGCATCAAATATATACTTGGTTTGTCTGAGTATGTTTATAACCATTTATTACTTGTATCCTAAAGTTTTACTCTAATATTGCTCATGATAAATCCGCTTGCAGGTAATGCTGGAATCTTAGTAAGACTATAGCTTAAATCTTGAGCTGGAATTTTAAATTCGATTTGATTTATCAGAAAATCTAAGCCGACTTTCATCAGCTCTATAGTAACACCTTCTCCTGGACATCTATGTCCTTTTGAGGGATCTCCTCCACCTTGAGGTATAAAATCAAATAAGCCATTCTTTTTCTCTTTAAAACGTTCTGGTCTAAATTCATACGGATTTACCCAAATACGTGGATCATGGTTTGTGCCATAAATATCAACGAGAACTAACCTCCCCTGTTTAAACTTACACCCATGCCATATAAAATTTTTCCTTACTATGGCAGCTAGAAAAGGGGCAAATGGATAGTAACGTCTCACTTCCTGTATAAACATTTCACGGGTATTCTCATTACCTAATCGTAATTTTTCTATACACTCCTCGTTTTCGTATAATGCTAAAGCTGTGAAAGTAATATATCTTGAAATAGCAACAATTGGACGTAGTATATTAATAAGTTCTATTGCGGCCATTTGAGTATTCAGTAGTTTATCATCTAACTCTTCGTAAAAAGATAGCTTATATAGTACTGAACTTTTTTCAACATTCAATTTACCAGATCTAGTATCTGCTATCATACCTCTTATCCACTTTTCGATTCTAGTCCTTGCTCTTTTTCCTTTCCAGTACATTGGTCCTATTGACGCTAAAGTATTGACCATTGTGCTAAAATCCTTTGCTCGATTTTTTACTTCAGACGCTTGTAATGGTACACCAGCCCACTCACATACTGATTGGGATAAAATATTGTTTACCTCATCAAAGAGTACAATCTGCTGGGTACTTTCCCAGTTGTTAATAGCAGCTTGCCACCTTTTCTTGGTTATTTCTGTCAACTGTTTTTGATATTCTTGATCTAGAAGTGACATAAAAAACATTTTTCTATGGATATGCCCCTCGTCATCCATTGTTTGAATGGCATTGACTCCAAACAGTGTTTTTTGTACTCTCTTGGGTAATGCACCTTTACGCTTAAAAAGGTCTGTATTATAAAACAGCTTTGATGCTTCTTTACCACTCATGCATATGACCTTTTTCCCAAGTAGGCGTGTTTCAAATAAATGACACTGATAACGATTAACTCTATTTTGGATGAATAGATAACCTTCTTGTAAAAGTGCTAGTGTATTATCTATACATTTATCATGTGGAACTTGTTTATTCATTGACATATACTTTTGATTCCTTTCTATTCCTATCAAGAACTATGCTAATGAGTTTTATATTTCCACTCTATGTATAAATTATTCATCACATCTCTAATCCTTCACCCGTAGTCTTACTATTCCTTTTTGAATCAACCACTCATATATACCTAATAAAATGCAACCAATCCCATAACACACAATATCTTTCCAGTCAAATGTGGCTCCCATAAGTATGCGTAAAAATGCATTATTTTCTATACCAAATCTCTCAACCCATTTCATGTATTGCAAGCACTCAATAAATGCTGCAAAAACAAATATCCAAAAAGGTATTAGTCTATACTTGTCTGGAATAATTACTCTTACTATGCAGTACAGCACAACAACAACCAATAGATCTCCAACATATGGTCTGATAAATGTATCGTGTACACAGATTGCGATTAAAATTTCAATACACAATAGTATTGTGAATGCAATTAAGTATTTGATTCTTTGCTTTTTCATAACTATCCCCTATCATGAATGAACTTCTAGAAAACCCTTTATCTTATCCATGGCTGACTGATACTTCTTAACTCTTGCATAGTCTGCTTTGTTAGCCTGTGATAATCTTGTTAAATCCATATTATCTCTTAAATCAGCAAGCTTTACTTGGCAAGCTATAGGACTTAGAAGGATACGATTAATAAACTCTTCATAGGTTTCACCAGATCGTTTAGTAAGAGCATCTATAGCATTTATAATAGTTTCCGAAAAAACCTCTTTTCTTAAATCATCAAGTGTCATATAAGTATCTTCAATAACATCATGAAGGACACCACATATTTGCTCTTCTTGTGTTTTACAAGAAAACATTACTCTAAGAGGGTGCAATATGTATGGTGCCCCAGCTTTATCTACTTGCCCTTGATGAGCAGTCGCTGCTATGAGTATTGCTTTTTCTAAATTCATTTTTATACCCCTCCTCCCTTAAATAGATTCTTTAAAAAGTTAAATATATTGAATCACTCTTTTACATTAGTTCCTCTTAAACACCTAAAATGAGATTTTAATATATAGCATATATGACGATTACTTTCACTTCTAATCCGATTCTACATCATAATTCAAGAATTTTCAATCAACTATTGGTCCTTTTACACTATTTGTGTAGCTTTTCTAAAAATAGGTACAGTTTCCCCTTACCCCAAGATTCTCCTTCTATATTCAGCTAAATCCAAGTACTATATCGTATTAAAAATGTACTTCTTATTATATTTCAATGATAATACTTATAAAATCGTTGCTTTTTACCTTTCTCCTATACGTTAAACTTTCTTTTAAATATTTGATAATATTTTTCAAATAATAATTATTATTAAAATTGTTGTTATTTGTATTTATAAATGTTATAATAAGACTAGTTAGAGATAACTAAATAATAAACAAACATATTGATAGAAAGTACGCTTAGCAAACTCTCTATTATCATGAATCAAAATAAAATATATAACTAAAATCGTTAGGAGGATTTAATTATGAATAAAACTTATCCATTTCAATTAGAAGCATTACCATATGAATATGACGCATTAGAACCTTATATGGATGCACTTACTGTTCAAATTCATCATGGTCGCCATGTTCAAACTTATGTAGATAATTTAAACAAAGTACTAGAAGGTAGTAAAGACCATCAATCTTGGTCCTTAGAAGCGCTTGTCACTAAAGTAAATGAGTTACCAGATTCCATTAAAAATGTAGTTCGTAACAATGGTGGCGGTGTCTATAACCATAATTTATACTTTGCAGGTATGACAGCTGAAAAAAGTGAGCCAACAGGCAAGCTTAAAGATGCAATTGTTAAAAAGTTTGGCTCTTTGGATGAATTTAAAGCTAACTTTAAAGCAGCAGGACTTGGACGTTTTGGTTCTGGTTGGGCTTGGTTAGCCGTAGATGCTAATAAAGAGCTTACAGTTGTATCTACACCCAATCAAGATACAGTTCTAGCAGATGGGCTAAGCCCTATACTAGCAATGGATGTATGGGAACATGCTTATTACTTAAAGTATCAAAATAAGAGAGCTGATTATATTGATAATTGGTTCCTTGTTGTTGACTGGAACAAAGCAAATGATCTTTACACGAAAGCCATTGGTTAAAAAGAATCGAAAGTATTCTTTCACTTATTGAACTACAATAATTATAATATTTTATCTCCAATCAGATTTCTGGTTGGAGATTTTTTATAAAAAGTATTTTCGTGTTGGCCCTTAAAAAAAACTGTATCCTCGTTTTTACATTTATTATGCGAGCACTTTCGCTTCTAACCTGATTTTAAAGTATAGTTAAGGAATTTTCAATCAACTCCTACTATCTTTTACACTATTTATGCTGATTTCCCTAAAAATAGGTATAGTTCCCCCTTACCCCAATTTTCTTCCACCGTATTCAATTAGGTCATGGCCTTATGTCGTATCAAAAATATACTTCCTATTATATTTCAATCGATATAGATCTTTCTCTAGCAACCTTACTATTTCTTTTTGTGTTAATAGCTTTACTTCACTTCCACTTAGTCTTCTGAAAATAAATAGTTGTGTAAGGTTAGTAGCTATGCTCATTAAATACAAAAGTGCTTCTATCGCGTTTGGGTGATGTATAAAACAATGCTCTAGAGCACTATAAGTTTTAAGTTTATTAAATAAGCTATTTTCTATATCCCACCTCATGTGCATCATCTTGTATAATGTTTGAAGAGGAATATTAAAATCACTCGTAACCAGTAAAACTTGTGAATATTTGTTTGTCTTTGTTTTCTTTCTAAACTTTACAAACCTAAGTGGCTCAGTTACTTCATCCATGTAAAACGATTCTTCATATGTTGTTACTTCACAATCTCTTTTCTCATCTTGCCAAATCTCTTTTATATTACTTTTGTTAATTTTAGTCTTAGCTTCCTTGATACTGGTAATATTATTATCTTTCACATGAATAACAGGTATTACTTTGTTGGTCGCGCAGTGATTGATCCAACTGCTATTACAGGCTAAAGCATCATAAACCACTACATCTAAAGTGTTTTTATGTTCTTTAGCCACTTTACTTAATAGCCTTTTAGCAACTGTTAGTTCTCCTTCATCTTTTTTACTACTATCCTTTGAACCTTTATAGAGCTCAAAGTCTATGATAAGTCTAGGTTCTTTTCCTATTAATGACATAAAGGCAGCACTATGGAAATATTGAGTTTTCTTATTCCTTACAATGGTGGTATAACATTCATCACAACTTTTCTTATAACTACCAAATAATTTAGTACCATCAATAGCTGCAACTCTATAGCCATCTATGTACCTTCGTCAAATACTTTATTACGCTTTGCCCTCTGGATTATTTTTCTATGCATTTTATATATTCCCTGATTATCAATAACTTTAAGGGTATCTCTAATAGTATCTATTTGTGGCAATTTCATTTTTCTAGAGATAATATTTATAAAATCATTGCTTTTAACTTTATATTTAAGTTCATTAAAACTTTGTATTCTTAACAAAAAACCAAAAAGTACTGGTAGAATAACCTCTCCAGTAGTATATAGGGGATTCTTTCTTCTATCAGTAAGTGCTTTTAGTCCCTCCTCTATACGATAAACTTTCTTTACATATTTAATAAATTTCTTCAAGTAATTCTTCGTCATCTTCACCTCAGCTGTCATCTTTTATACACAAGAAATGATTATAAGATACACCTTGCAAAAAGGCAAGAATTTAAAGTCAAAAAGTACGAATTTACAACTTTTACAAAAAGGGCCTTCAGGTGTTGAAATTTATAATAAAACTTCAAACTAACCCGAAAGCCCTCTTCATTATATACTCTTTTCCAAATAATCTCATATTCATCTATGTTATCTAATAACATCTCTTGCCCCCCCTGTTGGTCTTTAAAAAATCTGATGCATGACTTATATTTATATCAGCGTCCTTTACCTGATTGAATACTATAATGAAATCCTTGAGATATTGCCCACTCTTGCAATTCAATAATAAAGTTTTCTAGGTCTTCTGACGGTACCCCAAAATCATCTGGCCAAAATATAATAGTTTCTTCCTTTGTTGGTGCAGACTCACAGATTGCCTCATATCTATTGTGCTCATCTGTACATATCAAAAGATGATTATACATATAAACATTTCTAGTAAGTGAAAACTTGTATTTCATTGTTGTTTTCCTCCATAATTTCCAAGTATTTTGCTTCTAACTTGATTCTATTTTTCCAGTTTGATTATTTACTTTATATGATACCCATCCTCCTGGTGGATTTAACCAGCAATATGAGCACTGGTGATTTTTCCAGAAATATTGGCTTCTATCAGAATGACATGCCCCCAAAACATATTATCATCATTGTAATACAGTGTCAGACCACCATCTGATTCGACAGCTAATTCGCTGATTCGCATACGTCTCATAAATTCATCCTTCGTTATATCTTCTGGTTCTTCCTCTCCCTCCTCTACAGAATCCATTATCCAGTCATTTGCCAAAATGGTGAGTTCTTTAGCTGCAAAATAACGCACCTTCTGATCCCATTCTTTTAAGTTAGTATAAAGCTGCTTAAATGCCGTCCATGCTTTTTCTGCGCTGTCGCCATCTTCTTCATCTGTCCCCAAACTGACAGAGCACTTTTCCCCAAGCCAGTTTATCTCACCCTCAAACCATGAATAATCTCTATTTAAGCTAAATTTACCCAGTACTTCATCTTCTATGTAAATTGTCTTTAACTTTTCTTTTCTCATCTGATCTAATACTGGATGAATCACCTGACTATCTAAAACCTCTAATAATAAAAAGCGATTATTCATTTCTTTAAGCATATAAGGCTCAAGTACTGACTGTTTACATTTTCTGACCTTCACATGGTAGATAGTTAACTTCTTCAGCTCAAAACCCCATCCTACTCTATCTTTTGCTTTTGGAATCATCCACTCAAGTCTTCCCTTTTCCTTACTTAGCTCCCCAGTCGCAATATCCATAGAAGCCATAAACTCTGCAGAAGGCATGAGCATATCCCCTTTAACACTGGCACCTCCTACATCACTTTTTATTAAAACTAATAGTTCTAAAATCTCCTTTTCATATTCCTCTTGAAATTTTTCAACCGCAGTTTGATTATCCATCTTCCTTGCCTCCCCTATATCCTAACTAGTCTATATTTATACACACTTTCATTTCTAACCTAATTTTATAGTATATACAAATAATTTTCAAACAACTTCTCTTTAGTTCAATACTCATCAAAACTCTTTTATAGCTTCCCTATAACTTAGTTCAATCTGTAGTTACTACATTATAGCCATCTAAACTTATTGCATTATACAAAATCACTTTTCTCATCATTCATTTTCTTATATATTTTGTTTTAAACCTTTTAGCAATATCCTATACCTTTTGGCATAAATCTAGTATATTGCCAAATAGTTTACCCCCTATCTTTTGTGAACATATAATTTACCCCCAATAACCCCTAAAAACACATCAAGGCTTAGAACGAAAAATCGTTCTAAGCCTTGGTATTACTAGGTTTTATTTAGATAGCTTAACTACAGTCTCAACGTGCCTTTGGACAAAGTAAGAAAACTATTTGGCATTAATAAGAAGATGTACCCCCGGGGGTGCATTGAGATACCCACATTCAACAGGAAGAAACTCATTCAAATTATCAAAAATAGTTTGCTCTATGCTTATATTATCAATTCTGTTTAAACTTAGTGATTGTTTATTATACTCATTAAATGATTATGTGACATACCTTAGCAGACAGCAAGAATTTGAAGTCAAAAAGTATGACTTTATAACTTTTGAAAAGAGGGACTCTATATCTTAAGATTTCTAATAAAACTTCATACTGACCCAAAAGTCTTCAATTTTTAGTATTTATTAGGATTCTAGTCGAAAATAAAAATACCAATTATCGGTTAATTTATACTGTAGTATTTGAGAAACCTCTATATGCCTATTATAACAGATTCCTACTTCATATTTATAACCTGACTCTTTTTTAAATACAACTCTTATTTTGCCATCCTCATTTGAAGCAGTTGATATAACTTCAAATTCTAATTCACGGAGTATTTCATAGACTTGAGTTCTTAGTATATCATCATCTAATATTTCTTTCGGTATATCTCCCTCACTGCACCATGAATAGGCAGGTAAGTTCTCAAATTTAATTGCTACTTCCCTAAATAAAGTCTCATTATCCTCAAATACTTTTTCCAGTTCCTCTTTTGTCTTATTAATATTTTCTTGACTTCTCTTATAATTAGTCCATGGAAGTGGTATTTTATCATTCATTCCAAGATATACTATCAAAGCTATTAATATTCCAATAACAACAAAAAGCATACTTTCCTTGATGTACTTACTCATTCTTTCGTTCATTTTGAGCTACTTACCTCCTTTATATTCAAAGGTACCTTCAAATCATATCTCAATTTTAATCATGTTTAATGAAATTCCTGTGGGCAGCGTACTACTACTGATTTTTTATATGGAGAAGAATCGTAATAGTGTTGCTGTCTATTCTCAACAAAGGCCTGCAATACCATTTCTATATCATTACTAGTTACTCTTTTATTATACCACATCATTGTTTCTTCAGGTATTTCTACATTTGGCTTTAATGGTGAAGCAAAAATATTAGCTTCCGGATAAGCATCCCATAAACCTAAACTATGTCCAATTTCATGAGCAGCAACACTTTCAAATTCCGGATCTGTATACGTTCTATTTTTATCATCCCATCTAATATCCGCTATTGTAGGAAGAGTAGGATTCCCACCTAATGCTAAGTTAAATGTAAGTCCGCCTGATGAATTCATAGGGATACAATACTTTTTAAGATATACTCGTTCACGATAAGCCATTTCCCCCTCACCATGAGAAATAGCATCAATATATACAATTGTATTACCCTTAATTCCATCATAAAAATCATAATCATTACCCGTAAAAGAGGTTGTCCAATATTTTGTAATCCCCGATTTGACCAGTTGTACATATTTTTCATCAACATCATCTTCTTTTGTAATATACAACTTTAAATAAATTTTGATTGTATTATCATGTATCTCTATATATTTAGGATTTTTTTTGTTATTCTTTTGGGACAGCTTAAACATGGTTTCAATAGTATCTTTCCTTAGTTTATTTGGATCTTTATCATCCCAAATGCCATCTTCATCACCATCCTCTTTTATTGGGTCAGAAAGAATTGGCAATATAGGTTTACATCTACTAGCAGCTTGATATGAAGAAGACATTCTAGATAATCCTTCAACTACATATCCTTTTTGTTCTTTACTATCCATTAATTCTCCCAATGTTGAAAGTTTCCCATTAATAATTAAATTCCAGTTAATCTCATCGCTATCTGTTAATGTATCACTATCGGAATTTACTTTTGAAATCTTTTTCAAAGGAGCCTTAAGTGTTAATCCACTTAGACCTGTGGATGAAATATAATCAAATGTTGGTCCATATTGCTTTTCCCACTCACAAATGAAAATTGCTGTTGAGCCTAAAAATCCGTCATCCCATGTTCCGTCACTAATCATGAATGCATAGTCTTGCTCTCCCATTCCTATTCCATTATTAGGCTCTGGATACTTTAAATCCCAGTTAGTATATGAGGATCTTTCACTTGTGACCCATTCCCATACGCCTTCTTGTGCTGTATCTGAATATCCAATGGCAGTATAATAGTTAAGATTTCTTCTTTTTAAAATTCCTTGAACAAAATTATTTTCTTCTTTTGATGAAATAGTTACTAAATGCCCTCCTAATTTCTCACAATACAATTTAGCATTTGGCCACGTCATTTTATTTTCAATAATAGAATAAGTATTCCCATTAAATGTGTATTTCATATAGTTATCTGCAATGCTAGTATCATTTATCATAAGAGTTCTAGATGTTTCTACCATACTTTTAGCTTTTACATCTGAATTTAGTAACATTAAAGAATTATCTGTATCACTTTCCTCAATATAAAACTCTTCATTATCTGTAACCTTGTCAAGCTCATTTAACCATTTTCCTAAATCTATTATACAATACGTTCCAAGTTCATCTACTTCTGCCCATACCATATTGGCATCCATATCATGATGTGTTTCAATAGGTAACATCAAATTATCTTGGATCTATATTAAATAAGTAGACACGATTTGATATTAGTGATTATATTAAAGTAGACACAAAAGGAGGTGCCCACATGGCAACTAAACAAACTCGTTATGATGAAGATTTTAAAAAATCAATCGTTGCACTTTATCATAATGGCAAAACTCAGACTTCTCTCTGCCAAGAATATGATATTTCACAGACTTCTCTCGCTAAATGGATTAAACAATATTCTACTGTTGAAACCGATGATGGCAAAGTCCTAACTGCTAAACAAATTAAAGAAATGCAAAAAAGAATGGCTCAACTTGAGGAAGAGAACCTCATATTAAAAAAGCGATTGCCATATTCACGCCACACTCTCTGAGCGACTAGATGCTGTTTATAAACTACGTTTTCAGCATGATATTAAAACCCTTTGCCGCGTACTTAACGTAAATCGCAGCACTTACTATAAGCACTTCAACTCCGAACCTGCTCCAAGAGTAAAAGAGAATCTAAATATCAAACGTGTCATTCTTCAGATTTATTCTGACTATGATAAATGTCTTGGTGCTTATAAAATTACATATATCCTCAGTCGTGATTATGGTATAAACATCAGCGTGGGACGAGTGTACCGACTGATGCAATCAATGTCTCTTCCTAAAATGTCTACAGATAAACCTTGTAGAGTAAAACATCACAATCAGGGAGAATGCGATAATCACCTCCATCAGGAATTTAACCAAAAGGCTCCAAATCTTGTCTGGGCTAGTGATTTCACTTACATAAAAGTTAATGGTAAATGGTATTATCTTTGCATTGTCATGGACTTGTTTTCTAGAAAAATCATTGGTTGGCACATAGCTAGCAACCACGATGTCACCTTAACAATGTCAGCTTTTAATAAGGCTTATAAAAGCCGTCATGTTCAGTATGGACTCATATTTCACTCTGACCAGGGAGCTGAGTATACTGCTTTTGCATTTAGAAATCTCTTAGATTCCTATAATGTTGTGCAGTCATTTTCTAAAAAAGGATACCCTTTCGATAATGCTTGTTGTGAAAGTTTTTTCAAATATCTCAAAAAGAATCGCACCAATCGCAGAAGCTATCATACCCTAGAGGAACTTCGACTAGATATTTTCGAGTACATTGAAAATCTATATAACAATCGTCTTCCCCACGGTGCGATTGGATATAAAACGCCAAATGAGTTAGAAGCAGAATACTGGGATCAGCACGCATAATTATTGATCTCAACAAATTTTTTCGTTACAAATCGTGTCCAAACTATTGACTATACTCCACATCCTATGCTTGTTTTAATATATGTAATGTCTCCTACCCACACTTGGTTAGGCTTATTCGTCTTGAATTTCTGCTTAAGCCTATTGCTATAATATTTTCCATCTGTTTTTCCATTATGGGATGGCTTATATTTGGTAGTTGTTTCGGGATAAAAGCCATTCTCTCTCATTATCTTTCGAACTTTATACTCACTTAAAGAAATACCCTTTTCTTCAACTTCCTTTTTTATTGCTCTGTATCCATTTGTCTTATCACTGTCATTAAAGATCTCTTCAATCTTATTTATAATTGACAGTTCTTTTATATGTTTCTCTTTATTCTTCCTTTCCTGCCTAATCCATCTATAATAATTTTGTCTTTTAACCCCTAATATTTCACACATCTTTACCACTGAGAACTTTTTTGTAAGCCTTGATATGGCTTCATATTTCATGCGTGGGGTTCCATAAAGATGAGCAGGGATTTTTTTAATATTTCTACCTTTTCTTGCTCATTTTCTAATTGTTTCTTGTGATGAGTAATTTCCCTATCCCTAGCTTTAAGCTGCTTCTCTAAATCTTTGATTTTATCCTGCATTTCATCAGATGATGCTGGCTTGTTTTCGTTACTAATAATTCCATGCTTTTTTTTATATTTATTGATCCATCTGCAAGCTGTATTGACATTAATTTCCAATTCTTTAGATGCAATTGTAATAGATTTACCCGATTCTAAAATATAGATTGCAGTTTCTTCTTTCATTTGTTCTGAATACTTGTTATACATTTTATCTCCTCCATATGATGATATCATCATATCATAGGTGTCTCACTTTTTCACCGCACTCCACTTACCCATAGGTTATTTTCATGTCGTCTTTACTATTCCTTCAGAACTTTACTCCCTCTTTTATAAGCATAAAAAACAAATGTATACTCTACTTTTTAAGGCAGCTTCTGAAACAGTAAAAGAACTTGCTACTGATAAAAAATATTTAGGTGCACAAATTGGATGTATTGCCATCCTCCATACTTGGGGACAGAATTTATTGTTTCATCCTCATATTCATATGATTATTCCAAGTGGTGGTCTTACAACAACTGGCAAGTGGCAATCTTCTAAGAAAAAGTTTTTTATACCTGTAAAAGTGCTCTCTAGAAAGTTTAGAGGAAAGTTATTATCATTTATAAAAGATCAGTTGGATGAGTCTTTAAGAGATTTACTTTATAAAAAAGAATGGATTGTCTACTGCAAGCCACCATTTAAAAGTTCTAAACATGTCCTAAATTATCTTAGACGCTACACCCATAGAGTTGCACTTTCTAATAATCGGATTGCAAATGTAACAAATGACCATGTTACTTTTAAATACCGAGACTATAAAGATGGTAATAAACAGAAACTTCTCACCTTATCTGGAGTAGATTTCATGAGAAGATTTTTGCTTCATATACTTCCCAAGGTTTTACTAAAATACGGCACTATGGATTTCTTGGTAATCGCAATAAAAATACCAAACTTAGACTTTGTCAGAAGCTTACTCATGGTAAGCTCAAACCTCTTCAACGTAAGAAATATACTGCACTAGAAATTATGTTCAAATTAACTGGAAAAGACTTTACTAAATGCCCTTGTTGCCAAGAAGGGCATTTTAAACTTATAGCTACTACACATAGAATGGGTTCTCCACCTATCACCCTACTAACAAAATAATAAATTTCTATTTGCTCCTTAAGTGGGGAGGGGGAAGTTATATTCATTATTATCTTATTTACCATAGATTATTCAAATAATCTTACTTCATATCCTTATATAAGACAATTAATCAGAAGGATTAGAGAAAAAATGAGCCCTAGCTATAAATAAATCCCCATAGAGGCAAGAGTTGAAGAGGCAAATCATTCTCTCACTTCCGCACTTTAGTACAACAAAATTTATGCGAGTTGGCACCTAGAATTCTACATTTTAGGTGTTTTATTTTAGCCTAACTCGCATAAATCTCTATTCATATTGCCAAATAGTGTACCCCCCATCCTTTGGGAACATATAATTTGCCCCTAATTCCCCCTAAAAACACATCAAGGCTTAGAACGAAAAATCGCTCTAAGCCCTGGTATTACTAGGGTTTAACGTGACAGCTTAACTACAGTTTCAACGTGAGTTGTCTGCGGAAACATATCAACTGGTTGTACCTTATCTACTTGATACCCTTCTGCTACAAGATAAGCTAAATCTCGTGCTAAAGTAGCTGGATCACAAGAAACATATACTATTTTATTAGGTGACATTTTGATTAAAGTCTCTAATAATTTGCTATCGCAGCCTTTGCGTGGTGGATCTACGACTATAGTATCTGCCACAATGCCTTGTTCATACATTTGTGGGATAACTTCCTCTGCTTTTCCCACATAGAATTCTGCATTGGTAATATGATTGAGAGCTGCATTTTCTTTTGCATTTTCAATAGCTTCTGGTATAATTTCTACGCCATATACTTTCTTTGCTTTTTGTGCAAGAAATAAAGAGATAGAACCTATCCCACAGTAGGCATCCCAAACGATCTCATCGCCTGTTAGCTCTGCATATTCTAAAGCTTTGGTATATAGTACCTCTGTTTGCTGAGGGTTGACTTGGAAGAAGGATAAAGGTGAGATTTTAAACTGTAAATCTCCAATGTAATCAATAATGGCATTCTCTCCATCTAAAACCGTACAGCTATTGCCTAATATAGTGTTACTTTTTTCTAAATGCTGGTTAAGTATAATACTTGTTACAGGCGCTACTGCTTTAATAGCTTTTACAAACTCATCTGCATGAGGTAGTTTGGGCCCGTTAATCACTAAGCACACCATCATCTCCTCTGTATGATAACCTGTTTTAATCATTAAATGGCGTACCAGTCCTGTATGCTTTTCTTCATCATAAATGCTAATCTTGTACTTTTCTAGAAAAGCTAGTACAGCTTTCATAATGGCTTCTTTTTTAGGATCTTGAATGTAACAAGTTTCTAGTGGTATTAGCTGATGACTACGAGGAGCAAAAAAGCCCGTTTGTACTTTGCCATTAATCTGACGAATAGGATATTGGGCTTTATTACGATAATGATAAGGGGTGCCCATTCCTAGGGTTGGTAATACCTCTATGTCTTTTAGCCCACCAATACGATTTAAGCAATCTTTTACTTTTTTGGTTTTCCAATCTAATTGCGCCTCATAGCTCAGATGTTGAAGCTGACAGCCTCCACAGGTATCTGCCACTTCACAAATAGGTTCTACCCTAAAAGGTGAAGGTGTAATAAGCTTTACTAATTTGCCATAGCCAAAGCTTTTTTTCACTTTTACAATACGTATTTCTACTACATCTCCAGTAATCGCTCTAGGAATGAAAACGGTAAAGTCATTGATTTTACCAATCCCTTCTCCTTCTGAGCCCATATCTGTAATAGTTAGCTCGTAGTGCTGATTCTTTTCAATTGGTTTATCCATAGTTACTCCTAATTTAAACGTTTATTTTTCTTATTTTCCTCAAAAAGTAAGGTTTTAATAGCTTTTGCTAATACTTCATCATCCACAGCTTGCATACGATCGGTCATGTTTTTTTGCAAAAAGCGCTCTAATAAAGGTGAATAGCCTTGCTCTTCTTTTTTCACCAATGGTTTTGCTGTATTTTCTTTACTTACTTTTCCTTTTGTTTTCTTCATTTCGCTCTCCCCTGCCATTCACATACGGTATCTTTACAAATACAATGTTTACATTTCATAAAGTCTGGTGTTGCTATTGGCTTATACTCCTCTTCTAACATTTCTCTCATTTGCTTCATTGTACGCTTAAGATTTGCTCTTAGCCTAGCCGTGTTACGAATCGTAAAGGTTTTATTGGCATAAACCAGTTTTCCATAAGGTGGCCTTTTTCCATAAACTTCTTCAATGATTAAAAAATAAGCTACCAGTTGATACACATCTCCTAGGTGTGGTTGATCTTCTGTTAGCTTACCACTTTTAATCTCTAACGGAATATAACGTCTTAGCAGCCAGGTTTCAAAGATAAAATCCGGCTTTCCTTGTAAAGCTAGACGTTCTGCTACTAAAAGCTTTGTTCCTTTTTCATCTTTATAAATGGCTGACGCTCTTTTGACACCTATTTCTCTCCGGTCTTTAACACTTATTGTGGGTCTAAAACCTAACCATAAAAAGAGTGTAAAACTAAGGAGTAAGCTTATTTCTATTATTGGGACCATCTCATAAAACTCCCAACTAAAATAGCAATCACTAGGATTAGCCCTAAAATCATTAATAGACGTTTGATGCGGTAGCTTCTATAATAGGCCTTATGAAATTTAATTCCCTTTGTAAAATGCGCTTCTGTTTTACTTTGTTTACTACCTAGTGCTTTATACTGCTCCTTTAAAGCAGTTTGCCCATAATAACGGCCATAATACCACTGATAGGGACAATAAATAAAGCGATTTATTTCATTGGCAGATAACTTTTTATGGGCACTTCCCTTTTCTTTCTTCATAAGGTTACTCGTCTAATATTTCTTCCTAATAATTTATGATAACCTACATAAGGCTCTTCACTACTTGTTTCTAAAAGCTCATCTATCATTTTAAGACGTGAATCTGAGAAGTCTGCTAAATGAACAATCATAGCTTCTATACATTTAGGCCTTTTAGGTGATGCATATTCATATTCACCATGATGAGCGATGACTACATGCTTAAGTAACATTTCAATTTCTGCTGGAAAGCCTTCAATTTGGCTAGCTGCATCATGAATTATTTCAGCTCCAATCACTAAATGGCCAATGAGCTGGCCTTCATCTGAATAATCATTCCTTGGAAAAGTGGTTAATTCTCTAAGCTTGCCAATATCATGCAGTAAACAACCTGCTATTACTAAATCCTTTTGGGCATTTTCATATAAATCTGCCATAGCAAGACCTAGTTTAGTGACTGTGATGGTATGCTCTAATAAGCCATTTAAATACCCATGGTGAACACTCTTACCAGCACTATGAACGATAAAATCATCATACGTTTTTTCATCTAAAAAGATGGTCTCTAAAAGCTGCTTAATAGAAGGTTCTTGAACCTTTTCAATGAGCTCTAATAGCTCTGCTTCTAATACATTTACATCTTTTTTGGTATGTGGAATAAAGTTCTTTAAGTCATAACCGCCTTCAGCTTTTTGTATTTTAGTCACATTAAGCTGCAAGTTTTCTTGATATAGTAAGGTCTCTCCTTCTACTTCTACAATATCATCTACTTCAAAAGGTAAAATACAACTATGAAAGGACCAAATCTTGGCATCTATAGCACCCGTACGGTCCTGTAATCTAATAGTACAATAGTCTTTTCCATTTTTATTTTTTAAAATTTGTTTAAACTTACATAAGTAATAGCCTTTGATATTGTCTTGAGGCTTCATATCACTAATTTGTGTCATATACTCTCTCCCTTTTCTTTCCTAAAGTAATACTAACAAATCTACCATGAGTTTTCAACGCTTTCTATAGATTTCACTGTTAAATTCTGTTAGCAAACAAAAGAAAAGGTATTTATTCTTAGCATCTTGCCCTTGCCAAGATAAATACCTTGTTTTTAAAATAGATTTGCTTTCTTCGGTTGCAAACTAAAATAGAAAATAACCGGCTTATTTTCTTCTGATTCAACGCCGACCACTTCTCCATGTTGTTTGATAATTTCTTTCACAATAACTAGCCCTAATCCTACACCGCGCTTATCCATTCCTCTAGAACGATCTCCTTTATAAAAGCGATTCCAAATTTCTGATTGTTGCTCTTTTGGAATAGGTGGTCCTGAATTACAAATAGCTACCCATATTTTATCATCTTTTAATGCTGTTCTTACTTCTATCGTACCATCTTGCTCTACAAATTTCATAGCATTATCTAAAAGATTTTGGACCACACGACTGATTCCATCTAAATCTGCTACAACATAAGGTGGATCTGCTTCAAACATCTTAACTAAACTTACACCTTTTTCTAAAGCCCGTTTTTCTAAACTAGCAAAATTACGTTCAATAACACTATTAATATTGAAAGCTGTTTTATGAAGCGCATCTTTAGATTCTTCCATCTTATTTAACTCTAGAATAGTATTAGTCATACCAATCATACGATGCGTTTCACTAAGTACAATCTTTAAATAGCGTTCTTGCTTTTCTGGGGAAATAGTTCCATCTAACATAGCTGTTACAAAACCTTGGATGGAAGTTAAGGGAGAACGTAAATCATGAGAAACATTAGCAATAAAACTCCGCCTATTTTCCTCAATCTTATCTAATTCTTCAGCCATATGGTTTAACGACAAACCTAGTTCCGCTATTTCATCTTGCCCCTTCACTATAATACGCTCATCAAAATGACCACTTGCTATGGTCTTAGCAACTGTATTCATTTCTTTTAGGGGCTTGGTCATTTGTTTAGAGATAAAATAAATCCATATGAACATGACCGTCCCTACAATCCCCACTACCTTTAAAATTAAATTTCTTACTTCATCAATAGTCTGAAGCACATAAGGCATAGGTGTATGAATAAACAAAGCGTATTGTACCTTTTCACCTACTCCCATGGGATAACCAATGGTTAAAACAGGTGTAGAAAAATAATCTTTAAAACCATTTTCAAGTCCCACTGCACGTCCCTCAAAAACCTCTTGCAAGTTAGCTTCTTTGGGTAACTTTTGTGCCATATTTTGTACACTATCTTTACCAATTACAAGCCCCTCACCCTTTTGATCTACAATCCAGGTAGTCGCTTGCAAATAACTGGACATGACTTGTACACGATATAAAATTTTCTCTAGTGCATCTTCTTTAGAAGTACTATAAGCACCCTCTTTATAAAATTCCGTGGCAATGGTTTGTGCTTGCTTTCTCATAATATCCTGAGTATATTTCACAAAATAGGACTGAAACGAATGGGTAAAGGTGATAAAGAGCATGACTAACATCAGCACTAAAATACTGATATACACAGAAACTAAACGGCTAAATAAACTTGGAAATCTCAGTTTATCCATTATCTCTCGAATTTGTAGCCTACGCCCCAGACGGTTTTTATGCTCCATGTGTGATCACCCTCAAATTTATCTCTTAGCCTCTTAATATGCACATCTACAGTTCTTGTATCTCCTACAAAGTCATATCCCCAAATCTTATCTAAAAGCTGCTCTCTAGTAAAAACTTGTTTAGGATGACTTGCCAGAAAATAAAGTACCTCTAGTTCTTTTGGTGGTAATTCTACTAAAGCTCCTTCATAAGTCACCGAATAATTATCCTTATCAATAATTAAATTATCAAGCACAATACGATTTTTAGGTGCAACTTCCTCTATCGGTTGCGTATTACGTCTAAGGACAGCTTTCACTCTTGCTATAAGTTCTTTAGGATCAAATGGTTTTACCATATAGTCATCAGCCCCTAACTCAAGGCCTAATACCTTATCAAATACCTCTCCTTTAGCAGTAAGCATAATAATCGGCGTGCGATGCTGCTTACGAATTTCTTTACAAACATCATAGCCATCTAGTTCTGGTAACATGACATCTAGCAGTACTAAGTCTGGATAAAAAGATTCAAACACTTCTAAAGCTAAGCGACCTGTAGCCACTTCTTTTGTTTCATATCCTTCTTTATTTAAGTATAAAGCAATTAATTCGGAAATATTGGTGTCATCATCTACTATAAGTATCTTTAACATATCTTCCCTCTTTTCTATAGATTACTGTTTTATTTAATCGTTACTACTGTAACCCCCATTTCTCCTTCTCCATAAAGTCCTGGTCTTTGGTCTTGTACATGAGGGTGTCTTTTTAACTTTTGGGTGATGCCGCTTCTAAGGGCACCTGTTCCTTTACCATGAATAATGGTAACTTGTTTAAGCCCTGATAAGTAGGCGTCATCTAAATATTTATCTACTACCGGCCAAGCTTCATCTACCATCATTCCTCTTACATCTACTTGCGTGGAAATGGTACTTGTTTTATTCATATGATAGCTCACTTGACCTTTTGTTTTTTTCTTTTCCTGCTTTTTAGCTACCTGTATTTCTTCTTCTAATCTTGTAAGCCCACTTAATGGGATGCGCATCGGCATAATACCTACACGTACTTCTACATTACCACTACGGTCTGCTGCTGCCGTTACAACGCCTTTTTGCATTAACGAGGTTACCATTACTTCTTCGCCTACTTCTACTGCTTTTAAAGCGACTTTTTCTTGTCTACCTACTACTTTTCCTACACGTTTATGTTGTGCAGAAACAGTATCTGACATGCGCTTTTTTGCATTGTAAAGGCTTTGTTCATCAATGGTTGCTTGCGCTTTTCTAGCTACTGCTCTTACTTCCTTAAGCACCTTGTCCGTTTCAGCTTCAGCCGTTTTAAGTATTTCTTTAGCTTTTAACTCCGCACGTTCTAGTACTTTTTTCTTAGCTTTCTCTAATTTCTTACGTTCGTTTTGAATTTCTTCCTTTAGATGTTCTGCTTCATCACGAAAAGCTTTGGCACGTTCACGTTCCATTTCAGCTAAACGCTTGCTTTGCTCTAAGTCAACTAAGATATCTTCCATTTTGACGTTTTCTTTTTGTAAGTAAACTTTAGCTTCGTCGATGAGATACTCTGGTAATCCTAATTTCATAGAAATAGCAAAGGCATTACTTTTACCTGGTACTCCAATTAAAAGGCGATAAGTTGGTCTTAAGGACTCCACGTCAAATTCACAGCTTGCATTTTCTACGCCATCAGTTGAAAGTGCATATAATTTAAGTTCACTATAGTGAGTCGTTGCAACAGTACGAATTTGTTGTTTTCTAAGATGTTCTAGGATAGCCATGGCTAGGGCAGCTCCTTCTACTGGGTCTGTTCCTGAACCTACTTCATCTAATAATACTAGGGAGTTTAAGCTCATGTCTTTTAAAATGCTTACAATATTAGTCATATGAGCTGAGAAAGTACTTAAACTTTGTTCTATACTCTGCTCATCACCAAGGTCAGCATAAATTCCTTCAAAAATAGCCATTTCACTACCTTCAGCCGCTGGAATCTGTAAGCCTATAGCAGCCATAAGTGAAAAAAGTCCTATGGTCTTTAAGGTAACTGTCTTACCACCTGTATTAGGTCCTGTAATAAGTAAGGTGGTAAAATCCTTCCCTACATAAATGTCAATCGGTACAACACTTTCTTTTGCTAAAAGAGGATGCCTCGCTTTTTTCAGAAAAATGTAACCTTGATTGTTTAAGCGTGGCTCACGACAATCATAACGAAGGGAAAATTCACTACGTGCAAATATACTATCTAAAAGGGTTAAAAGCTCATAGTTTCTTCCAATCTCCTCAGTAATAGGGGCGATTTGATTGGTTAATTCAATGAGCAATTTTTCAATCTCTTCTTGTTCTTTAACCTCTAAACTTTTTAAGGCATTCCCTAACTCTACAACAGCCATAGGTTCAATAAAAACAGTAGCACCTGTAGAGGATTGATCATGTACAATGCCTTTAAATTGACTTTTATACTCAATCTTAATAGGAATACAATAACGATCTTGTCTCAGTGTCACAACAGGATCTTGTATCATATCTTGATAATGGCTAGAATGAATCATATTTTGAAGGACTTCTTTAATTTTAACACCTAAGGATTTCATTTGTTTTCTAATGTGTGCCAGTTCAGGTGTTGCATCATCTGCAAACTGATCTGCGGCTATAATACAACGTGAGATTTCTCTTTCTAAGGTTGTAAAAGGTGTTAAGCCTTCAAAATAGCCGCCTATTGAAGGATATACTTCACCTGTAGCAATCGCATCTTGATAGTAGTTCTTGCCTTGTCTTGTTAATCTTAATACATCTCTAATGGCTAACAACTCACCTGCACTCAAAATAGCACCTATATCAATATGTTTTAAAATAGGCTTAACAGCTTTAAGAGTACCAAGAGGCATTTTACCTTGTTTGATACTTATATGAATAGCTTCTGCAGTTTCTTTTTGAAGCGTTTTAACTTCCTCAAGCTCTGTAAGAGGCATTGCATGAGCAACGGCTTCTTTTCCACCTTCTGTTACTGCATAAGCTTTAACTAATTCTTTAACTTTATGAAACTCTAACTTATAAAGTGTTTTTTCATTCATTGTGTTACCTCGTATACAATATTTTACGCTATTTTTATTATGGCACATCTTCTGCTATTTGGAAACACCCTTGCCCGTAATTTCACCAAAACGTAATACAAAAAGAGTCCTCAAAAGGACTCTTCTCATTTTAAAAATAATGTAAGATACGACTTCCCATTACATAATTACGAGTATAGTAATTACTACTTAATCGGCTGAGCATGACACCTCTCGTACTATCTGCATGAAGAAATTGACCATTACCTGCATAAATACCCACATGAGAAATACGGCCGTTATTAACACCCGATGTGTCAAAAAATACTAAGTCTCCTGGCTGAAGCTGTGATTTTGTAACTGGAATACCATCTTTGGCTTGCATATAGGAAACTCTACTAATGTCAATATCAAAACCTGCATAAACCCTTTGGGTTAATCCTGAACAGTCTACTCCGCTTCTTAGATCGTTTCCTCCCCAAACATAAGGGGTTCCAATAAAGAGCTTGCCATAGTCTACAATTTCTTCTCCTAATACTTTACTATATGGAATAAAGCTATCATCAGGTACTTCCACAAAGTCTTTAGATACCCAGCCTTCTTCACCTTTTACACTTACTCTATACCATTTATCATTTTGTCCAAGGATATGGAGTTCTTGCTCATTAGCTAACATAAGCACCTTGCCGTATTTACTTGGATAGTTCCTTACATTGATCTCATTTCCTACTAACTGAGCTGTTACTCCTGTGTAACTTGGAAATATGTTATTTTTAGCTGTAGTAGTAGCATAAACAGGAATTAAAGTTCCCCATAAAATACCAATTAGACATACAGCTTTAATTATTTTTTTCATTGTTTCCTCCTAAAATGCACACGCTAGGCGTGATTTAAAAATCAACCCTATTTCATTATGAACGGATTTTCTATTTTTTATACATCTTAGTCAGAAAATTGTTTTTATTTACCAGTGATAATGATGTAACTCACCTTGCTTAGTAAGATGCTCAAACTGATGTTGTCTAAGCGCTTCATATATGACAATGGCTACGGAATTAGATAAGTTTAAAGAACGTGCTTCAGAAATCATAGGGACACGAATGCATGTTTCTTTGTTATCTAATAAAATTTCTTCTGGAATACCTGCTGTTTCTTTTCCAAACATAATATAGCATTCTTCTTCATAGCTTACATCTGTATACGTTTGTCTTGATTTTGTTGTTGCCATATAAACTTTAGGGTAATTATTTTTTTCTAGAAATTCCTCATAATCTTTATAAGTTTGAACATTAACAAGATGCCAGTAATCAAGACCTGCTCGTTTAATCTGCTTTTCATCTAAAGAAAAGCCTAAAGGTTCTATTAAATGCAAGGTAGCACCTGTAGCTGCACAGGTTCTTGCAATATTTCCTGTATTTTGTGGTATTTCTGGTTCGTGTAAAACAATATGCATCATTATGCTTCCTTCTTTCTTTGTTCATCCATTATTTCTTATTGTAACACGACCTTTCATTTCGTTCAACGATGCCATCTGGCTTATTCATCTATGCGACCATTTAATACTTACCTACTATTCTTTTTACCTGACAATGACGTCTTTTAGGATAAGCTAGGTGATGAAGAAAGTTTAATACCTTTTCTTCATAAGCTTTCTTCTCATGGATATAAGCTCTAATGTGTCCTTGCACAGTAGGTACCCAATAGTCTACTTTTCCTTTTTCTTTAATAGCCTCATAGATAGTTAGGGTATCTTTATAAGGAATGACCTCATCCCCTTCTGCATGAATAAGTAAAAGAGGCCGCTTTCCTAATTGCTTAGCAGCTTCTAAAGGACTTACTTCTTTTATATTCATACGAAGCCAATGCTTAGTTAACCCCACTGTTAAGTAACTAAATGGAAAACTTGGAAGCTTTGTAAAACGGCTCATGTTCTCATATAAATAATGTTTTAAATCCGCATAGGGACTATCTGCTATAATTCCCCGCACTTCTTTTGCCATAGCACCAGCCATAATAGAAACAGCTGCTCCCATTGACCATCCCATTAATACAATATGATGACAATGCTTTTCTTTTTTCACATAACGGATAGCTGCTAATAAATCATAACGTTCTAAATAACCGCCAGTTGACATCCTACCCTCTGAAAAGCCACAGTGTCTAAAGTCATACATAAGTACATGATACCCATCAGCACTCATCCGCTTTACCAAATCAAATAATGCAATCCCTTCTAGTGTTCTTACATTATGATAGCCATGAGATAAAATAACTGTATAACGGCTATTTCTAATCACGCCTTCTTCTTGAGCTGGTATCCACCAACCAGATAACATTAACCTTTTGCCTCCCTTGTTCCTTACTGGTCCATCAAAACTCACATCTTCATAAAGAAGGCCATAATCTGAAGGCCACTTATTAATGGTTTCAGATGGTGTATACATCATTCGATAACCAATATATAAACAAGTTCCTAATATAGCGCCACCTACTGCGCAAGGCGCTAAAAAAATCCAGTCTTTACTTTTCATTTCTAAGCCACCTCTATTACTTTTTATTAGTTTGTTCATCTACTTGGTTTTCTATAACTATTCTCTGGATACTCATCAAAAAAAGACTTACTTAAGTCCATTGAATAGAATAGGATTGCTTAAGTAAGTCACTACTTTATTTGTTTAGTTTCGCAAAAGCCTCTGCAAAAGCAAAGTTACCTTCTTCCTTTTTAGTTTGCTCTTTAAGGTATTTTTGTACAGACTTCTTGTCTACCTTTTTGCTCTCGCTACGGTATTTCTTATTAAAGACACTTAACTTTTCACGGAAAGTACAAGTGGTACAAACATAAATTTGCCCTTCACCTTCTCCTCTTAATTCTAACTTTTTATGGCAGTTAGGGCATCTTGTTTGGGTGAAACGGCTAATATTTTCTCTATAACCACAATTTCTATCTTGGCAAACATACAGTTTTCCATGCTTTCCTTTTACTTCTAACATGAGCTTGTTACATTCAGGACAGCGTTTACCTGTTAGATTGTCATGAATATATTTTTCTCCGCTTCCCTTAACAGATTGCACCAGTTCTTCACTATAAACTCTGATTTTTTTCATAAAGGCTTTTGGATCTTGTTTACCTTTACTAATTTGTTCTAATGCCATTTCCCACTCAGCTGTAAGTAGTGGTGATTTTAAATCAACTGGTACTAACTCAATGAGCTGCTTACCTTTAGAAGTAGGAACGATTTCCTTCCCACTTTTCTCGATATAAAACATGTTGTAAAGCTTTTCTATGATATCGGCTCTTGTTGCAACTGTACCAATGCCACCGGTCTCCCCTAATGTCTTAGCTGCCTTTTGATCCACTTCTACATATTGATGAGGTTTTTCCATAGCAGAAAGTAGTGTAGCTTCTGTAAAACGACTAGGTGCTTTTGTCATTTGCTTCGTTTTAAAGAACTGTTCTAAAACAACTGTTTCTCCCTTTTTAACTTCTGGTAAGCTTTGTACCACTTCATCCTCATCTTCATCGGCTTCTATTTCATAAAGCATTTTCCAGCCTGGTTCAATCACTTTTTTGCCCTTTGCTACAAAGCATTCCCCTTCACTGCTTACCTCTAATACGCCTTCATTATAAGCCATAGGTGGTAGTAAAACACTTAGAAAACGCTTGACAACTAAATCATAAATTTTACGTTCATCGCTATTAAGCTTTGATAAATCTGGACTTTCCTCTGTTGGAATGATGGCATGGTGATCTGAAACTTTGCTATTATCTACAAAATGTTTACTTGACTTAATACCATTTTTCAGAACTTCTCTTGCTCCTACTTTATAAGGTCCTATAGCAATAGCATTGATTCTTTCTTTAAGTGTTGGTACGATATCCTCTGACAAGAATCTAGAATCTGTTCTTGGATAAGTAAGCACTTTATAATTTTCATATAAACGCTGCATCACTGATAGGGTTTCTTTTGGGCTAAAGCCAAAGCGTTTATTGGCATCTCTTTGAAGCTCTGTTAAGTCATATAAAGCTGGTGCATATTGTTTCTTTGATGTTTCCTTATATTCGGTTACTTGTGCCTTGCTCCCTTCTAACTTGCCAATTAAAGTAACTATTTGCTTTTCATCAAAGAAACGGTCACCTTTTTTACCTTTATAAGCAAGTTGAATGCCTTTACACTTGGCTGATAACGTGAAGTAAGGCTTCGGCTGAAAGTTTTTGATAGCTTCTTCTCTAGCTACAATCATTGCTAAAGTGGCTGATTGCACACGGCCTGCTGAAAGCTGCGCATTAAACTTACAAGTCAGTGCTCTAGTAACATTAAGTCCTACTAACCAATCTCCTTCTGCCCTACAGACAGCCGCTTTATATAAGTTTTCATAATCTTTACCTGGCTTAAGATTTTTAAAACCTTCCGAAATTGCTTTATCTGTAACAGATGAAATCCATAAACGTTTAATAGGCTTTTTAACCCCTACTTTATCAATGGTCCACCTTGCTACTAATTCCCCTTCACGTCCTGCATCTGTAGCAATAATGATTTCATCTATGTCTTTTCGTAGCATTAAGCTCTTAACGATTTGAAATTGTTTACCTGTTCCTTTTAATACAGTTAATTTCATGCGTTCTGGTAGCATTGGAAGTGTTTCCATACTCCATGTTTTATATTGATTACCATAAGCTTCTGGGTCAGAAAGACCTACTAAATGTCCCATAGCCCAAGTAACTACATACTTAGGTCCTTCAAAAAAACCATTTTGCTTTTGTGTGCATTTTAAAACACGTGCTATATCTTTTCCCACACTGGGTTTTTCTGCAAATACTAATATTTTTCCCACTTTATTCTCCTTGTCTGCTTACTTTGTCATCTGCTAGCTCGTTTAATAACCTCTTTTATTATAGCATTCTTTTCAAGATATAAACAGCATCAAAAGAACCTCCTATTGTTTATGATAGGAGGTTCTCGTAGAAATAATTTATTTCTTCTTTTTAATAACAATATAGCCTAATAAACCTACGATGACAATAGCACCGATAATACCTATTACTAATGGTACATTAGAACGTGTTACTGTCTGAGTTGGTGCAGGACTTTCTGTAGGCACTGGTGTTGCTTCTAATGGTGGTTCAGTTGTAGGTGCCTCTGTTTCACTAGGTGCTGGTGTTACCTCCGCTACTTGATTAGCCAATGCCTCTATTGCTGTTTGGGCTTCAGCTTCTGTTTTATAAAGCTGCGCCTCACCTGCAGCAACACCTAAATCATTACTTCCTGCTAGAGCTGAAATAACGACCCAATATTCCTGTTGCTGGTCTATAGGAATATCTTTAATATCACTAGATTGTGCTTCTGCTTGGCCATCTCCATTGATATCCACACTAAATACTAAATTTAAATGATGCTCCGCATTAATGGTAGCTGTATACCAATGCTCCGTTTCCTCAGCTGTCATAGTTGTTCCTGGAAATGCACCAAGTATCTCTCCATCATCACCCCAGTTATATATATTCATACTCTCCCATCCACTATTATATGCATGAATGACTACAGAAGTGGCAGCTTTAGTCTCTGCACTTAACCCCCAAATACTTGTTACAATTCCTAATGCCATCAAAAATGACCCTACTCTTTTTAACATCTGATTCATTTTATTCACTCCTTATAGATTAAATTTTTAATTAGCTATTTATTATTTTGATATAATAAGTGTGTCCTGCAGGAATAACCAAGCTGTCTTTTTGATTGATAGGGGTATTATATAATACCTCTTCACATCTACCTCCTTCCTTCTTTCCTCTGTATGCTATTTCATAAGTGAGGGGCCCCTGTGTTTGATTGATCACTATATCTATCATTGCTTCCTGATCATATCGTCTCATAACAAAAAGCTTCCCTTGGTAAAACAAGCTCATTTCTCCTGTTTGAAGTACTTTTTCTTGCTTTCTAATCGCTATTAATCGCTTATAATAATGATATACATCTTGATCCCAATGTGCTTCACACCAATCAAATCCTTTTCTGCATCCTGGATCATATTCACCTATCATCCCAATTTCTGTACCATAATAAGTACACGGAATCCCTATATAGCCGAATAAAAAAGCTACTGCATTTTTAAGTGAAGCCTTATCTTCCTGACATAAAGTTAAAAACCTTTCTGTATCATGACTATCTAAAAGATTAAGCATCCCTTCATTAACTTGCTTAGGATAACGCATATATAAACTCGTCAGTTGTTCTTTAAAAGCCTTAGCATCTATAGCCTTTCTAGCAAAATAATCTCCCATTAATTTAGTAAGTGGATAATTCATGACACTATCAAATTGATCACCCATGAGCCACGGATAAGCATTGTGCCAATTCTCTCCAATAATCACCACCTCTTGATTAATGCCTTTTACTAGTTCTCTAAATGCTCTCCAAAAGCCATGTTCGATTTCATCTGATACATCTAAACGCCAGCCATCAATACCATAGGTTTTGGTCCAATAACGAACAACGGAAAAAAGATACTCTCTTACTTCTGGATGAGCTGTATTTAGTTTTGGCATATAAGGCACCTGAGAAAAAGTTAAATAGTTAGGCGGCTCTAGAATCACTTTCTCCCCTTCAATAAAAAACCAATCATAATACTTAGATGCTCGCCCTTTTTGAACCACATCTTGAAATGGAGCAAATGCCATACCACAATGATTAAACACTGCATCTAAAATAATTTTCATCCCTTTTTGATGTGCTTTTAAGACTAGTTCCTCAAAAATTTTTTCATCTCCGAAATAAGTATCAATTCGCATGTAATCTACAGTATCATATTTATGATTAGAAGGAGCTTCAAAAATAGGAGTTAAATAAATAGCATTAATACCCAGATTTTCTAAGTAATCTAACTTTTTAATAATACCCTTTAGATCCCCTCCCAAAAAACTTTTAGGCGTAGGATTATCTTCCCAGGGCGTTAAGGGTATTGGAGAATTTGCTACATCTCCATTAAAAAAACGTTCTACAAAAATCTCATAAAAAATAGCATGTTGAAGCCAAGAAGGCTGCTTATGTACATCTTCTGCATTAATAAAGGGATATTGAAAATAATAGCAATAAGCCATATCATCATTAAATGATTTTTCTAATCCCACCTCTGTTAAAAATAAATACTCTTCACCTTTTTTTAATCCAAAGTAATAACCAAGTCTAGTATCCTCTAATTGAAGCCTATACTCGTAGTAGTCATAATACTTATCTTGATAAACCTTTTGCATCTGCCCACTCTTTTTATTTTGCCAATTAAACTTATTGCCATAAAACAAAGTAACTTCCTCTAAATCATCTTTGGCGGTCCTTAAGCGAATATGCAGTTCATCTAACTTATAAGCATACGCATAATTACTTTTCGGGATATGACATAGTGCTTCTTTATTCATATTAGTCTCCTTCATACTGTTATTCAGCTTGAGAAGCAAGTATAGCTTCCCAAGTTTCTATCGTCTTTTTCTGTGCTTCATCAGGCGTAAGTTCCCCATCATATAAAGAAATCAGCGACTTCTCTGTAGCTGTCCAAAAAGCTTTAATATCTTTTACATTAGGCATAGGAAAAGAATTTTCAAATTGCTGTGTAAAAGGCTTCACCAAAGGGTCTTCTCCTAGGCCTCTTACATTGGATACATCCTTTAAGGTTGTAATTTTATTAGCTTTTTCATAAAGTAATGAAGCCCCTTCATCTGACACAAGAAATTCAGCTAGTAATTGGGCTGCTATAGGATACTCTGTCCAAGCTGATACATGAGCTGTTTTCACCCCTGCAAAAGGTGTTAAACTTCTTCCTTCATAAGTAGGTAGCGTCGTTACGCCAAAATGAACCCCACTATCTCTAAAGGTTTTGATATCCCATGGTCCTGTAATCTCATAAGCTACCTTCCCTTCCATGAATAAATTTCTCACAAACTCTGCATTCCTTAAATCTGTAGCACTAACAGGCATAATTTCACGAAGGCTATAAATAAGTTCAAGTCCCTTTTTAAAAGCCTCTGTTTCAAAGCCAGGATGTGCATTATCATCACCATTCTCTCCAAACGCATGATAACCAAAAGCACTTAATAAAGGATAGGCTTTATAGGTATCAGGGGTAGAATAGAGGAAATAAAACTTATTGTTTACCACATCATTATAAGTCTTAGACTCTTCTAATATTTCCTCTAGTGTGATAGCTGGTGTTTCACCTACAAGATCTTTGTTATAAAATAAGCAACTGGTTTCAATGGATACTGGTACCCCATATAGTTTGTTATCTACCGTTACCGTTTTAATACCAACATCATTCATCTTTGCTTTAATACGTTCAGCTATTTGTGGATTAATCTCTAAAAACAAACCTGCTGCCATGCCTGTTGGCATATTATCATGTGAACTCATAAATACATCTGCTCCTGTCTGAGTCGGTCCAGTTAAAATCATTTTGTCAATTTCACCCATACCTACTTTTTCTACTGTGACTGGCACACTATATTGAGCTTCAAAAGCAGTAGCAATGGCTTTGCCATACTCCTCATCTACGGTCCAAAATACAAGCTTTGCCCCTTGTTCTGGTACCAATTCCCCCTTTTCATTGACTTCATTACTTTTCACCTCAGTTTCATCCTCTATAGGCAAAGCCTTATGGCAACCCATAGCTCCTAAACTTATTAATAAACTTAATGTAATAATGGCATGTTTTTTAAATTTCATTTATTAATCCCCCTTTGATTTCACTATTCTTTACTTGCTCCTGATGCAATACCTTGTACTAGAAACTTCTGAAATACTAAGAATAAAAGCGTACATGGAACAGCAATAACCACTGAACCTGCTGCAAAAGTTGTAAAATAAGAGTTTTCATTGCCTGTAATCATACTATAAAGGCCAACAGCTACCGTTCTTGTTTTGTCTCCTGTTAACAAAAGATTGGGTAAAATATAATCCATCCATGGGAACATAAATTGTGAAACCATACAGTACACAATGATTGGCTTTGACATAGGTACAATGATTTTAAAAAATGTGGTAAGTTTTGTACTACCATCAATATAAGCAGCTTCATCTAGTGACATAGAAATACCATCTAAGTAACCTTTAACAAGCCAAACATTATATGGAATGGCACCTATCGAATACAGAAGTACTAAAGCTAGTGGTTTTCCTACCAACCCCAAGTTAACAAACAGCGAATAAATAGCTGTCATAGATAAAAAGCTAGGAAACATGGATAAGATAAGCAAAGTGATAAGACCTTGCTTTTTCCCTTTAAATTGAAATCGTGATAATACCCAAGCAGTTATTAAGATGAGAAAAACTGAAATGATTGCATTTAAAGTAGCAATTTGAAATGTATTACTAAACCAAGTGGTAAAATTCGTTTCTTGAAAAAGTCGCCTATAGTTTTCGAAAGTCAATTGCTTTGGAATGAAGGTAGAAGTTGCTAAACTTGTTCCTTTATTAAAAGAAGATAAGACAATCCACGAAACGGGTACAATCACAATGATCGACATGATAATTAATTCTAGATTCACCAAAATGGTCTTAATTCTTGTCTTCATGCTATTCCACCTCCTTAAAAGCTTGTGTTCTTTTAAAGTTATAAAAAGATACCGTTCCTATGACTACAAAAATGATAATACACATAACAGCGGCCATATTATACATTTGATCACTTAAGGTAAGCTTATAGATCCAAGAAATAAGAATATCTGTATGACCTGCTAAATGATAATTCGGATTAGCTGGATTTCCTTCCGTCAAGAAATAAATAATACCAAAGCAGTTAAAATTATTAGCCAGATTCATAATAATGAGTGGTGCCGTTGCCCTAAAAATAAGTGGTAATGTGATATACTTAAAAGACTGAAAAGATGTAGCTCCATCAATGTGGGCTGCTTCATAAAAAGCCTGATCCACATTCCCTAATACCCCCTGAATCATTACCATAAACATCGGAAAACCAAGCCATAAATTAACAACGATAATCGTAACCTTAGCAATAATCGGATCTGATAAAAAGGGAATTCTCTCATTCACCAAGCCTATATCAATAAGTAATTGACCTAAAGGGCCAAACTGACCATTGAGTAAGTTTCTAAATACCAATAGTGTAATCATTTGTGGAATAGCCCAAGGTAAAATAAGAATGCCTCTAAAAAAAGCTTTGCATTTGGCATAGGAGCTACTTAATAAAATGGCTTGAAATAAGCCTAGAAAGTAAGTTGTAAAGGTTGCACTTACAGCCCAAATAATCGTCCAGCCTAAAACTGAAAAAAAAGTTGTGGACCACACTGGTACTTGAAATAACTTGGTAAAGTTAGAAAGTCCTACCCAATCAATTAAATGAGCTGGGGGTAAATGATTTTTATTATAGTTTGTAAATGCCGTTAAAACTGAAAAGATAATAGGCATCACAACAATAAACATAATAGCCACTACAATAGGTGCTAAAATCACATACGGAAAGAACTTAGTACAAGTCAGTTTCAAATACTCTTTTGAAGATATATAAATTCCCTTTTCGTCAATCATCTTGCCAGTTTGATAGCTGTCTCGTAAATTCCATATATAAATGGCTATAAATAATCCTAAAAGCAATAGGACAATAATGCCATTAATTAAAAGTATTGTTGAATGGTCTCCTGTTCTAGCGCCTACCTTCTCTCCCAAGGTAATAAATCCCCAAATACCTTTTGTAAAATAACCACCATGAATTCTTATACTAAACTGCTTAATTTGACCACTTAAATATTCTAACCAATAGCCGCTTTGTAGCTCTATTCCCACGAATAGCATTTGTACAACGAAGAACAATAGCCCCTTTATGTATTGCTTGCCTATGAAAAATTGTCCACTTCCCCATATGAAAGCAGATAATCCTACTGCCTTTGTACTTTTCTTCATTTCACATCCTCCCATCACCTAATACTCAATAACTTAATCGTTTAAGTTGATTTTAATTTATCACGATATTTTTCTATAGTCAATATAATTTTCACAATTTTATTTTTATTTAAACCATTTTTTTGTTGCATTTTACTAATATTTTTACTTAATCATTTTTTGTTAAGTCGTTTTCTTACCTTTCCTCGCTTCTATTTACATACTTTTTACACTATCATTTCTTTTTATTAAGTTAAATAAGTAGCTGAATAAAATAAAAATACGTAAAAAAAGAAGTTGCATTTCTGCAACCTCTTTTTAGTCCTATTAATCTGGTAACATTAAAATTCTCGTTTCTGCTGCTTCATCATATTTCAAAGTTAAAAGCTGCTTTAGAATGTGAACACCCATTTCAGCTTTTCTTTTATTACTTACTTCTATATATCTTGTATATGGTAATAAAGTTTCTCTGGCCGCTCCTGAAGCAATCACTACTATTTGGCTAGAATCTATATAACGCTCTACTTGTACCCCTAGATTTTCACCTATTACAATACCTTTTTTCCCTATATGCCGTTCTAAAAAAGCTTTCATATCAGCATGTCTTTTATGAATGAAAATATCTTCTTGCTTAAAATCACTCATTAAAGTATTTCTTACTTTGCCATTAATCACATCTTCCATTATTAAATAAGGATAGGGTTCACCTAGCATTCGTTTAGCTTGGTTTAACAGAAAAGTATAGTCCGGTAATACTTTATAAAACAGCTGTAATTCAACATCACAATCCATAAAAATAATAGGAACATAATATTGACTTGTAATTTTTTTAAAATGTTTTTCATCTACATCAATAATAAATGCAGCTTCTAAAGAACGCTTAGAGATAATATCTATATTTTCAAGATCATGTGTCATAGAAATCACTGTATCATATCCTATTTGATGCAGCTCACCTTGAAGGTGAGCTGCTAAATCATAATAATATTGCTTTTTAGTGATGGGGTCATCAGGTTTTAAATGAATCATAATCCCTACTAAATTACTTTTCCTATTTACTAAGGATCTAGCAGATAAATTAGGGACATAACCCATTCTTTTAGCAGTTTCTAATACCTTGAGTCTCATATCATGACTAATTTTTTCTTTTTCTGAATGGTTTATGACATAAGAAACCGTAGCTAAAGAAATATTTAATTCTTTAGCTATGTCTTTCATTGTGACTTTCCCCTTAGCCATTAGACATCCCCCCATGACTTATATGATTTCTTCTTATCTTATCTCGTTTCACTACTTATTTGCTTAAATGTGCAATACGTTCTACCACGGCTTCAAGCATTGTTTCGTATTTTTCCTTTTTAGCTTTTTCTTCCTCTAAAAGTTTGGCTGGTGCTTTTGCTACGAAGCCTTCATTTGCTAATTTTTTATTAACACGTTCTACTTCACCTTCAAGTTTTGCTTTTTCTTTAGCAAGACGATCCAGTTCTTTTTCGATATCTACTAGATCAGCAAATGGAATATAAACCGTTGCATTTGGAATCACTACAGATACAGCATCACTATCAATACCTGTATTATCTTTTTGAATCACAATTTCTGAAGCATAACCTAGTACTGCAAAGAATACCTTACCATTTTCAAAGGTGCTAATTACTTTTTCATCTTCTGATACAACAAATACTTTTGCTTTTCTTGATGGTGGTACATTCATTTCACTACGTAAGTTACGAATGTTACGTACAGCTTCTTTGATTAAGTTAATTTCTTCTTCTTCAGCTTTAAAGTTCCACTCTTCTATAAAAGCAGGCCATGTTGAAATCATGATAGAGTCTTCTTGATCTTGTAGACCAAGGAAAATTTCTTCTGTAATAAATGGCATATAGGGATGAAGCATTTTTAAAATCTGGGTCATGACTGTCTTAAGAGTCCAAAGTGCTGCAGGTCTTGTAACGTCTTCTTTGTTATAAAGACGTGGTTTTACCATTTCAATATACCAGTCGCAGAACTCTTCCCATGCAAAGTCATATAATTTTTGAACAGCTACACCAAGGTCATATTTATCCATATTATCGGTTACTTCCTTAGCTAAAGTATTCACTTTTGAAAGAATCCATTTATCAGCAGGAATTAAGTCTTTTAAGTCTACTGTTAAATTAATATCCTCTCCTTCATAGTTCATCATAATGAAACGTGCTGCATTCCATAATTTATTACCAAAGTTACGGTTAGCTTCTACTCTTTCATAGTAGAAACGCATATCATTACCAGGTGCATTACCTGTTACAAGTGTGAGTCTTAAAGCATCTGCACCGTATTTTTCAATCACTTCAAGTGGATCTACCCCATTACCAAGTGATTTACTCATTTTACGTCCATCAGCTGCACGTACAAGCCCGTGGAATAAAACATCTTTAAATGGAATTTCTCCCATTTGTTCAATACCTGAGAATACCATACGGATAACCCAGAAGAAAATAATATCATAACCTGTTACAAGGACACTTGTAGGATAGAAATGTTTAAGCTCTTCTGTATTTTCTGGCCAACCTAAAGTTGAGAATGGCCATAGCGCTGAGCTAAACCATGTATCAAGGGTATCTTCATCTTGAACAAAGTTTGAACCACTACATTTAGAGCATGTATGAGGTTTTTCTCTAGCAATAATAATTTCACCACAATCTTGACAGTAGTAAGCAGGGATTCTGTGTCCCCACCATAATTGACGAGAAATACACCAATCTCTGATATTTTCAAGCCAGTTGTAATAGGTTTTTTCCATACGTTTTGGTACAAGATTGAGTTCACCGCTTTTAACAGCTTCAATAGCAGGTTTAGCCATTTCTTCCATTTTTACAAACCATTGTGCCTTGATCATTGGTTCAATAACACATTTACAACGGTCATGTGTTCCTACATTATGCGTATGAGGTTCTACTTTTACAAGGAAACCTGCTGCTTCTAAATCAGCTACTAAAGCTTTTCTTGCTTCATAACGATCCATACCTGCATATTTACCACAAAGGTCATTCATACTGCCGTCATCATTCATGACACAGATTTCTGGTAAGTCATGACGTTTACCTACTTCGAAGTCATTAGGGTCATGTGCTGGTGTAATTTTAACAACACCTGTTCCAAATTCTTTATCAACATAAGAATCTGCTACGACTGGAATCTCACGATTCACAAGTGGAATACGAACCTTTTTACCCACTAAGTGAGCATAACGTTCATCTTCTGGGTTAACAGCAATGGCAGTATCTCCAAGCATAGTTTCAGGTCTTGTTGTTGCTAATTGTACAAATTCATCACTACCTACTACAGGATAACGAAGATGCCAGAAATGACCTTCTTTTTCCTCATGTTCTACTTCTGCATCTGAAATAGAAGTCCCACAAACTGGACACCAGTTAATAATACGTGAGCCTCTGTAAATATAACCTTTTTCATAAAGTCTAATGAAAACCTCTTGTACAGCTTCTGAACAGCCTTCATCCATGGTAAAGCGTTCTCTATCCCAATCACAAGAAGAACCTAATTTTTTAAGCTGTTCTACAATACGGCCACCATATTGCTCTTTCCACTCCCATACTTTTTCTAAGAAACCTTCACGGCCTAAATCTTCTTTTGTAAGCCCTTCAGCTGCAATTTTTTCTACCACTTTAACTTCTGTTGCAATACTCGCATGGTCTGTTCCTGGTACCCAAAGGGTATTAAAACCTTGCATACGTTTGTAACGTGTTAAAATATCTTGAAGGGTATTATCAAGAGCATGACCCATGTGAAGTTGCCCTGTGATATTGGGTGGTGGCATCACAATTGTAAAAGGTTTTTTATCTTTTTCTACTTCGGCATGAAAATAACCTTTTTCCATCCATTGATGATAAAGGCGCTCTTCAACGCTACTTGGATCATATACTTTTTCTAACTGCTTCATATTGTTCCTCCTTGTGAATGATCTACTTTGTAATTATTTAGATATATAAGTTTGTAAACATTATTCATGATGCGCCTAGCAAAAGAAAAACAAAGCCGACGCCAACAACAACTAATCCTGCCATCCTTACTGCAATGACGGCACCCGATGTTAATAAATGCATTTCTGCTTCATCCTTAGGATCCATCTTTGTTTTGCCACGTACAATACGTCTAGCAAAAAAACAAATCATGAGTCCAATGCACAAAAGCACAAAACCTATCATCTGCATCGTCTCACCCCTTTATTTTAGGCATTTTTAAGGTAATAACGTCAAAAAGAGCTTCTTCATCCCAATAAGGACGAAGAAGCTCGCGGTACCACCTTAATTCTTTGCAATGTAAATAAATAAATTACTTTGCAAAACACTTGTTAGCTTTAACGGGCATACCCGCCATTTCCTACTATTTTCAGAAATGGTGCTCCAAAGCTACCTTCTAGTGTTCTTTTCGTAAGAAGACTTTCAGCTTATAATCTTCTCTCTCTATACGCAGTAGCACTATACTCCTCTTTTTCATTGCATCAAATGTTTAATTACTTAACATTTTATGCACCTTTCTCGGTTTTGTCAAGCATCATACTTTCATTATAAGCTTCAATAGCTACTGCTACCTTCTCTTTTAAATGTTCTTCTTGACCCAACGCATAGATCTCTTTCCATAGCTCTTCTTCATAAGCTCTTAACCCATGAATTTGTTCAATCGCTTTCTCTCGTTCTTCTTTTACCTGTTTCATCTCATTAAGCTTTTTAGGCGTTAAAACCCAGTCTGATAGATTATTAATATAATCTATCTTAATTCCCTTGCCACTTAAAATAGCTAACATATCTTCTTCAATCTCATTAAGCGTTTCATTCATCTGCAAATAAATACGTTCATTATTTTTGTTTTTTAAGTAACGGTTATAATAAAGCTCTAGCTTAGCAACGCTGTCTACACCTAACTTATGATATTGAAATTCTAGATACTGTACTTGATTAAACAATCTGATTTTAGCTTTGTTAAGATATTTAACAGCTTTTTGTTGTAAGACTACGTTCCTACTGAGTTCTTTATCAATGTTTTCTTTCAAAATAACAACACCTATAAATAAAGCTACTACTACAAATCCTATAGTTGTTAGAACTACCCATATCTGTTCTCTTAATGTCTGCAAGACTGCAAAGGAAACAAATAAGCAAATGACAATAGCTGCTATCATGATGCCACTAAAACCTTTCAGAAAACGATATCCTAGTAAAAGAGATTCTCTTTCTTCATAAAGCTCTTCTTTTTCTTCTTCTAAGTAAAAAATATGATTTTCTGTTTCTCTACGTCGTTTTTCTGCTATTTGCATTTCCTTAATGAGGTCAGGTATCTCTTCTTCATACTGACCTACTCTTGCTAAAGCTGAATTATTACTAATGAGTCTGCCTCTTAGATTCATCTTTTTTTCTTCTATGGTCTTAGCACGCCCTGCTAAAATATCTAACTTATGTATATCTTCTTTGTCTAACACTTCATATTGACTAGCTAAAGTTTCTTTACCCTCTAGCTCCTCAAGATAGTGCTGAGTACGACTCATTTTCATCTGAAGTTCATAAAGTTCCTCAAATAAACCCTCCATTGAATGTTCATCTAATTCCGTCCCTTTGCGAAACTTATTTTTTGCAAATAAGGTTGTCCATATTTTCTTTATTTTACTCACGCCTCGTTCCCCTTTGCCCTATCAAATCTTTTTTCTATATTATCACACTTCACTCATAAAAAAAAGAACCCAAAGGGTTCTTCTTAAAGCTCACTACCAAGTACATCACCAAGTGTTACTTTTTCATCACCTGATGTCATATATTCGCTGATTTCTTCATCCATTTTAGCTGCTTCTAACTCTTTAAGAGAAAGACCAATTTTTTTAGCTTCTTTATCGATTGTAACGATTTTAGCTTGTACTTCTTGACCGATTTCTAAAGCTTCTTCTGGTTTGTTAATACGTTTTTCACTAATTTGAGAAATGTGAATTAAACCTTCTAAACCATCTGCAATAGCAGCAAAAGCACCAAAGCTTGCAAAACGTGTCACTTTGGCTGGCACAACATCACCTACTTCAAAGTTGCTTACTGCAAGTAACCATGGATCTGTTGTCATATCTTTTAAGCTTAATGCAATTTTACCTGTACTTTGATCTACAGAAGAAATAATCACATCTACTTTATCGCCTTCTTTTACCACATCTGAAGGGTGTTTAATACGTACCCATGAAAGATCTGTATTATGCACAAGACCTTCAACACCACCAAGATCTACAAAAGCACCATATGGCATTAATTTTGTTACTGTTCCTGATACTTTTTCACCTTCTACAAGAGCAGCAAGTTTTTGTGTTTTTTCTGCTTGTGCTTTTTCTGTTGCAATACGTTTACCTGATAAAACAAGTTTTTTAGATTTAGGAACAAACTCAATAATTTCAACTTCTATATCTTTACCAACGAAAGCCGCAAGGTCGGCTACATAAGTATTCGTTAATTGGGAACCTGGAATAAATCCACGAAGTCCCTTAATAGGTGCTACAACCCCACCTTTAACAACTTCTTTTACATGTACTGTAAAAGTTGCTTTCTTTTCAAATAATTCTTGAATTTCCTCTATAGCTGTTTCAGCTTCTGCTCTTCTTTTAGATACAAGAACATTGCCTTCACCATCATCTACTTTCATAACATAAACATCAAAAGTATCGTCTTCTTTGATGCTTGTACGATCTATTTCATCATAAGCTACTTCTTGCCAAGGAATAAGGCCATCTGCATGATACCCAATATTCACAATAACACCTTGTTCACCAACAAGTGCTACTTTAGCTGGTAAGATTTGACCTCTATATATACGTGTCATTGATTTATCTACTTCTGCCATTAAGTCCGCCATGGTTAGATTTTCTTCCATTTTCTAATCCTCCTTCGTTTTTTACCTATACCTTTTCTATTATACACATTTCTTCATTAAAAATATAGTGTATTTATAAGTTTATTTGATAATTTATTAAGCTTGAAACCAAATCAAACCCTCTAGAGTTAAATGTAAAATGAAATCTTTCCTTATTATATTATGCTTATAATCAATTATTCTGACTAAATTATATATTTAGAAATGAAATTTTCAAATTATAAATCTGTAAAACAATAGCTATAATAAAACAACATCATTACAGATATCAAGATAACTACTTACTCGAGTTATTTATCAGAAATTAAGACTAATCAGACAGAAGGATTGATATGAATAACAGAGAACATTTTAGTTCAAAATTAGGAATTATTGCAGCAGTTGCAGGCTCAGAAATCAATTTAGGTAACATATGGAAATTTTCATATATGGTTGGGAAGCATGGTGGCGGTGCCTTTATTGTTGTATACCTATTAGCTATTATATTAATGGGATTTCAATTATTTTAATAGGTTATTCCATGACTTTACCTGAACTTAAGGAGTCATTTGAATTTTTATTCAAACCAGACTTTAGTAAAATAGCACCTTGTATTATCATTAGTGCTATAGGGCAAGCTTTCTTCTCTTTAAGCTTAGGTATGGGGGTGCTTATTACATATATTAAATTCGGTGGCAGAACACTTTTTATTACTTTAGATTATCTTACTAACAATATCAACACTCCTCTAGTAGCTGTACTTGCAGCTATTGTGGCAACTTGGATTTGTAAAACAAAATCCCTTAACAAAGAATTAGATGTGGGAAATAACCTTTTCTCATACAAAAAGAGTAGACTTGTCATTAGTCTACTCTTTTTGTATGAGAAAATAACACTTTTTTTACAACTCCTATACACAAAAGGTTGTACATAAAATACTAAGATTCCTTTGCAATACGCTCTGCTAACTCGTTTAAATATTCCCAACGTTCCATTTGATACATCAATTTTTCTTCTTTAGCTTGTTTCTCATTCATAAGTTCTTGCAGGCGTCCATAATGAGAAGCATTCATACTCATTTCTTCTTCTATTTGTTGAATTTCTTTTTCTAAAGTCTCGATTACTTCATCAATCTTTTCATACTCTAATTTTTCTTTATAAGTAAATTTAAGTTTAGTTGTTGACGCTGAACTTTTTTTGCTAGTTACGGGCTTTACTTTTTTAATTTCTTCTTTTATGGCTTCTTGTTGCAATTGGCGTTCTTTATAATCTGAATAATTACCTGGTATATAAACAATATTGCCATCTCCTTCGTAAGCAAAGATTTTCTCTGCAACACGATCTAAGAAATAACGATCATGAGAAATAGCAATAACAGGCCCATTAAAATCATCTATATACTCCTCCAAAATCTGAAGGGTATGAATATCCAAGTCATTAGTAGGCTCATCTAAAAAAAGAACATTAATATCTTCCATTAAAACACCTAACAAATAAAGTCTTCTTCTTTCTCCTCCTGAAAGTTTCTCAATAGGCGTATATTGAAGGATAGGAGGGAATAAAAATCGTTCTAACATTTTACTTGCTGAAATCAAACTGCCATCTGCTGTTTTAACATATTCGCCGCGTTCTTTAATGTAATCAATGACACGAAGCTTGGTATCCATCTCCTTATTTTCCTGTGTATAATAGCCAATCTTAACGGTTTCACCAATTTCAATCTTTCCGCTATCTGGTAAGACGCGCTCTGTAATGAGGTTAAGTAAAGTAGATTTTCCCATTCCATTATTTCCAATAATCCCAATGCGGTCATCTCTTACGACAGTATAGGTAAAATCATGGATCACTTGTTGATTTCCAAAACGCTTGCTTATATTTTCAAGACTAATAATTTTCTTTCCTAATCTGCTTGTGCCTAAACTCATTTCTAGATTCTGTTTGTAGTTTCCCTCTAAACTTCCTTCTAAGTCATAAAAACGTTCTTTTCTCGCTTTTTGTTTCGTACGCCTTGCTTCTACCCCTTTTCTCATCCACTCTAATTCTTTCTTATATAAGGAGAAGTTTTTCTCGCGCATACGCTCTTCAATACTTTCACGCTCTGCTTTTTGTTCTAGATAAGCTTCATAGTTTCCTTCATATTTATATAGCTTTCCTTGGTCTAATTCCACAATACGGTTAGTAATACGCTCCAAGAAATAACGGTCATGCGTAACCATTACAACTCCACAACGTTTATTTTTAAGAAGTTCTTCTAAATAATCAATCGTATCATTATCTAAATGGTTAGTTGGCTCATCTAAAATAAGTAAATTGCAAGGTCTAATTAAGGCTCCTGCTAAAGCAATTTTTTTGCGTTGCCCCCCTGATAACTCACTCACCTTTTGATTAAAATTCTGAATTCCTAATTTAGTTAATACTGCCTTTGCTTCACTTTCTAATTGCCAAGCACCTTCTGCATCCATCTTTTCGCTTAGCTTTAGTAATTTAAGCTGCAAGCCTTCATCTTCTGGTTCCTTCTCTAACTGAGCCATTGCCTTTTCATAATCTCGTAGTACCATCATAAAAGAAGAATTCCCTTTAAAAACTTGTTCTATAACAGTTGATTCTTCATCAAATTCTGGATTTTGAGGAAGATATTCAATCACTAATTCATTAGAGGTAATTACTTCTCCACCATCAGGCGTTTCTAAACCTGCCATAATCTTTAATAAACTACTTTTTCCTGTCCCATTGATTCCAATCATGCCTATTTTTTCTGTATCATCAATACCTAATGAGAGATCATTAAAAATGACCTTCTCCCCATAAGTTTTTTTAATATTATTTAAGGATAATAAAATCATAAACTTTCCTCTTCCTTATTACTTATTCTTGTCTCCATTGATTTGAAGTAGCTGATCAATACAAGACCTTCTTCTAGCTTTCATAACTAACCCAATATAAACGGCAAATGCACCTGAACCCAAGGTCCCACAAATAATGTCTTCCATTGTGTCTTGCAAACTTCCTAGTTGTGCATTAGTTCCTAAAAAAACGTCTCCTGAAAATTCAATAATTTCCCAAATACCTGCAGCTGCTATGCCTACTGCTACTACAAAAGTTACAATGACGCCTATCTTATTTTGCTTAAACAAAGTTTGACTCCTATCTAGGCTCACTAATATAATAAGTGCCACATAACCAATAAAAATACCAGAGGTAGCGTGCAAAAGCACATCCCAACAAGGAATATAGCCATAAAAGCCCAAATAAGAACCTAGCCATTGGGCAGCAAAAATAAATAAGGTGTAAAACAACCTTGCACCTATAGGGATATTAACCTTTGTCCACTTTGTATAAAGCTCAGGTACGAAAGTTAACAATAAACTTCCTAATAATAACACAAGCCGGTCAAATCTCAAAATACAAATAAGATAAACACTATTAATCAGAAAAATTAAACGGCATAAATAGATAATGCCTTTGCTCCATTTCATATATGACTCCTTTATGCTATATATTCTTAGTTTATTGTATGCTAAAAAAGTCCCCATTAAACTTCTTCTTGCAAAGTTAAGTTTATATGTCATTTTATTATATCATACTCTTTTGTATAAAACATGAAAAATAGGTATATACTATAATTGCATTGATAAGATGCAACTGGCACCTATATAAATGCCCTGTCATACTTCCACCATTTTTAAGAAGTTTTATCACCTATCAATCTATATCATACTATTCCCCGATAGTTAGAAGATTGAGCATATCTTACCCCATCAAAAGCGACCTTTATTTAAGCGTCGCTTTTTTGTTGAATAAAAATAGCTTTACCTATTAGTTTACTTTTTTGTACAAATTGGTAAATTATTGTTCTACTTTGACTCCCCAATTAATTGCATGGACTCTTTATGTTTCTTCTTTTATAATAAGGACTAATCACTTGCGAATTAAGAAAGAAGGTAAAACATGCAGTTTCAAAAACTTAAATATATAGTACCTCTTTGTTTACTCACTTTATCAGTAGGTTGTCAGTCAACTTCTTCTACACCCACTATTCACGAGACACCTATAGCTTCTACAAATCAAGCGACATCTACACCATCTCCAACACCTACTCCTACGCCAACACCTACTCCTGCTCCCCCTCTGACATTAAAGGCCACTGCCATTTTAGAAGCTCCTAGCTTCCAAGAAGGAACACCTGTTTTCACACATGGTGCACTGGAGGTTAATGGCATTCATATTATAGATAAGAACAGTGAAGTTTTCCAATTGCGCGGTGTTAGTACCCATGGTATTCAATGGTATAGCCAGTATACAACCGAAGAAACCTTTAAAACACTTCGTGATGATTGGCAAATTAATGCCATTCGTTTAGCACTTTATGCTGATACCGAATCTCGATATCCAGAAAATCAAGAAGCTTATACTACTATCTTAGAAAACGCTATTACAGCTGCCACTAACTTAGGTCTTTATGTCATAGTTGATTGGCATATATTAGCAGATGGTGATCCTCTTTTACATCAAGAAGATGCCAGTACCTTCTTTGATTATTTTGCGACCAAATATCAAAATTATCCTAATCTAATTTTCGAACTCTGTAATGAACCAAATGGTGGCAAAGTCAGTTGGGATGAGTCTATCAAACCTTATGCAGATACACTCTTAAAGGTCATTCGTAAAAATTCTCCTAACACTTTAGTGATTGTAGGTACACCTAAATGGTGTCAAAGTCCTCTATCAGTAGTCAGAAATCGTATTGATGATCCTCAGGTTGTTTATGCCTTTCATTTCTATGCAAACTCCCATAAGGATCCTCTAAGAGAAACTTTAGAAAATGCTATTGTTAAATATGAACTACCTCTATTTGTTAGCGAATTTGGTACTTGTGATGCTTCAGGTACAGGTGACATCAATATAGAACAATCCAATACCTGGTTAGACTTATTAGATCAATATCAAATCAGCTGGATGAATTGGAGCTTATGTGATAAAGATGAGTCTTCTGCACTTTTGGTGCCTAATGCTTCATCTGCTAATTGGTCTGATGAAGCATTAACAGAAAATGGACATTTCATTAAGGCAAGACTACAATCCTATACCAAATAGTTAGTCTCTGTCCTTTATATACTCACTCCTATACATGATAAAAAGGTGTTAGCTTATGGCTAACACCTTTTTATCATCCTAGATTAAGCTAAGATTTTATCTCGTACTTAATCTATGTTTCCTATCCCTTTATGCTTTACTTATTACTTTTTTTGAAAGCTAAGAACTCATCATAAGTTCCAAGACGATCAATTGTACCTGTTTCTGTAATTTCAATCACGCGGTTCGCAATTGTTTGAATGAATTGATGGTCATGTGAAGTGAAAAGCACATTGCCTTTGAATTCAATTAAACCATCATTTACCGCTGTAATAGACTCAAGGTCTAAGTGGTTAGTAGGTTGATCAAGCATAATAACATTAGCCCCAGATAGCATCATACGAGAAAGCATACAACGTACTTTTTCTCCCCCTGATAATACTTTTGCAGCTTTAAGTGAATCTTCTCCTGCAAAAAGCATACGACCAAGGAAACCACGAAGATAACTTTCTGTTTGATCTTCTGAATATTGACGTAACCAATCAATAAGGTTAAGGTCACAGCCTTCAAAGAACTCTGTATTATCTTTAGGGAAGTAAGATTGTGAAGTTGTTACACCCCATTTAAATGTTCCTGCATCCGGCTCAAGTTCTCCAGCTAAAATCTTAAATAAAGTTGTTTGTGCAATTTCGTTTTCTCCAATAAATACGATTTTATCATCTTTATTAACGCGGAAACTTACATTATCAAGTACTTTTACGCCATCTACTGTTTTTGTAAGACCTTCTACTGTTAAGATTTCATTCCCAACTTCACGATCTGGTGTAAATCTAACGAATGGATATTTTCTTGAAGAAGCAGGCATTTCATCGAACGTTAACTTATCAAGTAATTTACGACGAGAAGTTGCTTGTTTCGCTTTTGATTTATTAGCTGAGAAACGTGTAATGAAGTTTTGAAGTTCTTTAATTTGATCTTCTTTCTTCTTATTTTGTGCTTTCATTAATTGTTGCATCATTTGACTTGATTCATACCAGAAGTCATAGTTACCTACGTACATTCTAATCTTACCAAAGTCAATATCTACTGTATGTGTACAAACTGTATTTAAGAAGTGACGGTCATGGGATACAACAATAACAGTTCCAGGGAAATCTAATAAGAAATCTTCAAGCCACTCTACTGAATCAATATCTAAGTGGTTAGTAGGCTCATCTAGAAGCAAGATTCCTGGCTGACCAAATAAAGCTTGCGCAAGAAGAACTTTTACTTTCTCTCCACCTTGAAGATCTTTCATTAAAGCATAGTGTAAATCTGTTCCGATGCCTAACCCTTGAAGTAATTGAGCAGCTTCTGAATCTGCTTCCCAACCATTGAGTTCAGCAAATTCACCTTCTAGTTCTGCTGCTCTTTCACCATCAGCATCTGTGAAATCTTCTTTCGCATATAATGCATCTTTTTCTTGCATGATTTCATAAAGTCTTGCATTACCACGGATAACTGTTTCTAATACTTGACATTCGTCATATTGATAATGATCTTGTTTAAGAACAGACATACGAATGTTCTTAGGAATAGAAACTTCACCTGTCGTACTGTCTAATTCACCTGATAAGATTTTTAAGAAAGTTGATTTTCCAGCACCATTTGCCCCAATAACGCCATAGCAATTTTCAGGTGTAAATTTAAGGTTAACATCTTTAAACAGTGTTTTTCCTGCAAATTGCAGGCTCATGTTGTTTACTGTAATCATTTAATCTATCATCCTTTATATGTGTATTTCACCCCTAATTGATAAACTAGGTATGAGCTTTTAATTTTAAGCTTATTTTTTACTAACATTTTGTATTATAACATACAAGCTAGTGAGTTGCCATATAAAAATATGGAATATAACTCAGCATGATTTTACCATTGTCCACATATGATAATATAAATAGAAAATAAAGGAGTTTAATCATGACATTTATCACACAATTTATTGATTGGCTAATGACTTTCGTTGGCGAATTAGGTTATATCGGTATTTTTATTGTAATTGGTCTAGAATATGCTTGTTTCCCTATTCCCAGTGAAGTGGTGCTTCCTTTTGTAGGTATGAGCATTCCACAGACTAACCTCAGCTTCTTTCCTGCTTTTCTTATAAGTATACTCGCTGGCTTAGTTGGTTCTTATATTTGCTATTTCATTGGTTATTATGGCGGGCAACCTCTTTTAAATAAATTCTCTAGCTCTTCTAAAGGCATCCATAAAGCAATGAATACTTTTAATAGCTGGTTTGGTCGTTATGGCCGCCTAGCTGTTTTCTTTTCTAGAGTTATTCCTCTTACAAGAACATATATTTCTCTTTTTGCTGGTGTTAATGCTATGCCACTTTTAGAATTCTCTCTTTATTCTATTACAGGTATTGCCATCTGGAACCTTATTTTAATGAGTTTAGGCTTTTATCTAGGCAATAATTGGGAAGCTATTGAAGGCATTTTAAATACCTATAGTAATATTGTTTTAGTTCTATTAGCCATAGTCATCATCCTCTTTGTCTTAAAAAAATGGTCTGATGCTAAGAAAATCAGCTAATTTTATTTATAAGCCATGTGTAAAATTGCCTTTATAAGTAAATAATATTATAATAATTTAGAACTTATATATTATTATTCTTATTTTATATTCATTTACAAAGGAGGTCAGCTATGACAAATAGTTCACTCGGTCTTATTGTAGAAGGAGGGGGGATGCGTGGTGCCTATGCCGCTGGTATTTTGGAAGCCTTTCTAGATCATGACCTATACTTCCCTTATGCTATTGGTGTCTCTGCTGGGGCCAACACCTTATGCAGTTATTTATCTAGGCAAAAAGGAAGAAACGAGCGTCTTTATACCAAATGGATTACTGATAAACGTTTTATCGGTTGGAAAAATTTCTTTAGGGAAGGTGGTTACTTTGGCATGAATTTTTTATTTGACGACTTGCCTAAGCACCTTGATCCTTTTGATTTTGAAACCTTTAAGCAAACGGATACTATTTTCAAGGTAGGGGTTACCCATTGTGAATCTGGTAACCCTCATTATTTTGAACCTACTAAAGCCAATAACCTTGACGACACAGACCGTATGCTACGTGCTTCTAGTAGCCTTCCCTTTATTTCAAAAGTGGTGGAAATAGAAGGTGAACATTATCTAGACGGTGGGCTTTGCAACTCGATTCCTATTGATAAATCCATAGCAGATGGTAATCAAAAAAATGTCATTGTTTTAACACGTAATGCAGGTTATCGTAAGCACTATTCTAAAAATATGCATCGCTTAGCAAAGGCCTATGGAAAAAAGTATCCCGAAGTCGTTCGTTGTATTGCCACTCGCTATCAACATTATAATCAAACTTTAGAAAGCATTAATCAATTGGAAAAAGAAGGTTCTGTTTTTATTTTAAGACCCGAACTTCCTTTAGAAGTTGATCGCTTTGAAAAGGATGTAGATAAATTAAAAGTTCTTTTTGAACAAGGCTATGAGCAAGCTATTACTGCAATACCTCATTTAAAAAATTGGCTTTAAAATTTTAAAACAAGAAAAAGATGAACTAATGTCCACTTTTTCTTGCTTTTTTTAGCGATTAATAGCACCCTATTCTAAAATCTATATGATATAATATGAAGTATTCAGATATGCTATTACAACTAGGAGGCTTTATGAAAAAACGATCCATTATCTTTATATTCATTCTTTTTATGATAGGCCTAACTTATATTGTAGGTCTCTCCTCCCCTACCTTGATTGAAACCTATTATTCGCTAGGCTTCAACAAATGGTTTTTACAGTTTTTAAGTCATTGTACTGGCTTTATACCTCTTTCTCTTTTTGAAATTGGCATTTATAGTTTACTGCTTTGTCTAGCTTATCGTTTATTGATCTGGTTATACATAGCATTTAAAAGAACTACGCCTTTTAAGAGGCATCTTACAAAAGGTCTCTTACATATCTTTTATTTTGGATTAACACTCATTTTCCTTTTCTATTGGGAATGGGGCTTTAATTATAATCGTGTGCCCTTACGTGATACACTTAGTTTCACCCGAACGACTTTTACAACCGAAGAACTTGGACGTTTATATGAGACCCTCATAGAAAAGGCCAATACACTTAGACCTTTTGTTAACGAAGATGAAAATGGTTATATGACGATTCCTGGTGGCTATAAAAGTGTTTTTGCCAGAGCAGATTTAGGTTATCTAGAACTTGCTAAGCTTTACCCCATTTTTTATGGAAGCTATGGTAAACCCAAACCTATTTTAGCCTCTACTTATATGAACTACACTGGCATTACAGGGATTTATTCACCGTTTACAGGTGAAGCCAATGTTAATGTTGCTATCTTACCACAAGCACTACCTTATACAACACTTCATGAAATGGCCCATCAAAGAGGCTTTGCTAGCGAGGATGAATGTAATTTTATCGCTTTTCTAGCTTGCTCAGTTCATCCTGATGTGGATTTTGAGTACTCTGGGTATCTTCTTGCATTAGCTTATACTAATAACGCCTTATCTAGCACTAATCCAGAGCTTTTAAAACAGCTAAATACAAAGCTTTCAGATAAAGTTAAAGCAGATATTCACTATAACAATACCTTTTGGAAGCACTATAGCGGCCCTATTGAAAAGGCTTCAAGTAAAGTCAATGACACTTATTTAAAAGCTAATGGCATCAGTGATGGTGAACGTAGCTACGGCCGCATGGTTGACTTACTACTAAGCTACTATCACGATACCCTAGACGTTACGCCTTAATGACATCTTCAAAACTACCTTTAATGTAATCACATAAAGCTTGGGGTGCAAGCGTAACTTGTACCCCTATTTTTCCGCCGCTTACGGTTATTTCTTCTCTACTTTCAGCTGATTGATGAATAAAAGTTTTAAACAGCTTCTTCATACCAATAGGAGAACAACCTCCTCGAATATAACCTGTCGTTTTTTGTAAATCCTTAACATGAAGCATTTCTATACTTTTTTCTCCTGCTATTTTACTTGCCTTTTTTAAATCTAATTCTTCATCTACTGGAACCACAAATACATAGTTATTCTTTGAATGTCCTACTGCTACTAAAGTTTTATAAACCTGCTCTGCTGGTTTATGTATTTTAGCTGCTACTGCTTGTCCATCAATTTTCCCATCTGCCACCTCATAGGTTGTTACCTCATAAGGAATTTTTGCTTGTTCTAAAAGACGCATAACATTTGTTTTTGGATTTCCCATCTTATTCCCTCTTTCCTATTTCAATAAAAAGCTATCATAGATGACTTTTAGCCTTCTTATGATAGCTTTTCTTGTAATTCTTTCATTTGGCTAAAACTGTTATTTCTATTTTCCAGGTGCTGTAGCTGTTTCTAATGTTTCTAAGTAAGCTAATGCTGCTTCCTTAGACTGGCCACACATCTCTTTACTCGGCATTAATGCGCCACAGACTTTAGGCCTTCTAGGATCCTCAAAAATTTTACAACGGTTGTTTTCATCTAGTTGAATGCACCTTTCATTGGCCTTTTTCCCCTGAGGCATACCTGGAATAGGTGAACTAATCGAAGGCGCAATACAACATGCACCACAAAAATCTCTACATTTCATTGTCTTACCTGATGACTTTCTTTTTATTAGCTATTATAACAAAGTTTTCATCATGTGCAAATAGCAAGTCTACTTCTTTATTTAACAGCTTCCTCTGCAAAGGTTGTATTGACTAACTCCTGATAAGCTGGGCGCTGATTGAGCTCTCCAGCAAGCTCCATAACGTCCATTAATCTATTTAAGCTTTCTTCTTTAAGAATAGGATCTGTGCACCAGGTATCATTATCTTTATAACGCTGCACTACTTTTACTAATTGTTCTTTTTTCATTTCTTTAAACTGTGGTGCAATTAAATCTGCTATTTCTTCTGCTGTATGTGTTTCCACATATTGCTGGCCTTTGTAAATAGCATTAGTAAATTTTTGAATCATATCAGGATTTTTAGCCATATAACTACTTAAAGCTGAATAAGCTGTATAAGGTATTTCTCCTGATAATTGTCCCATAGAAGCTAGAATATAACCTTGACCTTGTTCTTCTAGCTGAGTAGCTGTTGGCTCAAATAAAGTTACGAAATCACCTTCACCACCAACAAAAGCCCCACCCATGGCTGCAAATTGAATGTCCGTCCTCACCTGAGTATTTCCTTCAGCTAAGTTTTCTCCTAAGGTTAAGCCTTGATTTTTTAGTACATATTCTAACGTCATTTCTGGCATTCCGCCTTTTCTACCGCCAATAATCTGTTTGCCTTTAAGCATGTCAAAATTAAAACTGTCAATCTCGGTACGTCCTACCAGAAAGGTACCATCACGTTTTGTCACTTGTGCAAAATTAATAGCATAGTCTTTACTCCCTTGATTATAAACATAAATAGAAGCTTCTGGTCCCATGAAACCCACCTGTGCTTCATTTGAAAGAAGCGCTGCCATAGTCTTATCGGCTCCTTGTGTTAAAATGAGCTGAACATCTATACCTTCATCTTTAAAATAACCTGCCTCTATAGCCACATACTGTGGCGCATAAAAAATAGAATGCGTTACTTCTGCAATAGTCACCTTCTTTAGGCCTTGCTCGTTGCACCCCGTCATGCCAAAGGTTAGTAATATAAATGATAAGGTTACAATTAAAATAGATTTAATCTTTCTCATACCAATCACCTCATGAAATGGTAATTTTTTACTTTAAGCTACTATAACATACGCATTAGCTTTTTATTTGGTGACTCTTTTCTTAATAATAAGCTTTTCGACAAAACCTACAATACTGTACATCACAAAAGCACATACTGCTAATACGACAACGCCCATCATAACTAAGTCTAGCCTAAATACCTGACCTCCATAAACAATCAAATAACCTAAGCCATAACGAGATACTAAAAATTCTCCGACAATCACCCCCACCCAAGATAAGCCAATATTAATTTTAATAATATTAACGATATTGGCTAGGTTAGCTGGCAAAATAAGCTTCGTTAAAATTTGTACTTTTGTAGCTCCAAAACTGGTTAACATTTTTATCTTTTCTTCATCCATATGAATGAAATAATTATAGGCTGACAAAATAGTCGTCACTATAGAAATCGTTACTGCTGTTAATACAATACCACCAATACCTGCTCCAGCCCATACAATTAAGATGGGGGCTAAAGCTGTTTTAGGTAAAGCATTGAGTACTACAAGCACAGGGTCTAATATTTTAGCAACAGTTTCTGACCACCACAGACCAATGGCTATGATAATGCCTAAAGCAGTGCCTATTGAAAAACCTAAAATCGTTTCCCAAACTGAAATAGCTACATGTTTAAAAAGACTTCCATCTCCTATATAAACTAAAAAAAGTTGATAGACTTCACTAGGGCTACTAAATAAAAAAGTATTTAACCATCCTAATCTAGCAGCTACTTCCCACAACCCAATAAAACCTACTAACAATATGAGCTGCCATCTTAAAATACGTCTTTTCTTTCGTTTCTTTTCATTTAAATAATGTAAATAGCCTTCGCTTTTATCATTCATTGGTTTCCAGCTCCTTCCACAGTATATCAAAATAATCTTTAAATTCAGGTGCTTTTCTACTTGAAAGAGGTGTTCTATCTCCTGCAACTGTTAAATGAATTTCATAGGTATGCTTTACATACGCAGGTCTTTTAGAAAGCACACTGATTTCATCTGCCATTGAAATGGCCTCTGAGATGTCATGAGTAACAAGTATGGCTTCCTTATGCTCTTTTTTGATAATGCCATAAATATCATCACTTACTAATAATCTTGTTTGATAGTCTAATGCTGAAAATGGTTCATCTAATAGTAAAATATCTGGATTAGTCGCCAAGGTACGAATAAGAGCTGCCCTTTGCCTCATACCACCTGATAATTCCTTCGGAAAACGATTTTTAAATTCGCCTAGTCCATAATTTTCTAATAAGACCTCTACCCTATGCCGATTTTCCTCACTTAATTTCTTTTGAATCTCTAGACCAATGGTTACATTATCCATAATGGTACGCCATTCTAATAAATGGTCATGCTGAAACATGTACCCTATCTTCCCATTAATCATAACTTTTCCACTGCTCGGCTTTATTAAATCAGTTAGTATATTGAGTACTGTTGACTTCCCGCTCCCTGATGGGCCAAGAAGTGCCAATATCTTCCCAGGTTTTAAATTTAAGCTAAGGTCTTTCAGCACTATAATTTCACCTTCATCTGTATAAAAGCTTTTATCTATATGCTGTAATTCTATACGATTATTCATTTTCTTCAGCTCCATTTCCCTTTTATCGCCATATTTAGTGCTCAATGTCATCTTATTACCATAATATTATTTGCTTGCTATGATAGTGCTTGTTTTAAGGAAATACGTTATACTATAATAAAATCATTACATTAGAAGGGAGCCTTGTATGCGTTATTTAATTTTATCTGATTTACATGGTAGCGAAACTTATTTAAGACCTATGCTTTCTTTATTTGAAGAACAAGGTTTTGATTTTCTCATTTTACTAGGAGATATTCTTTATCACGGTCCTCGTAATCCTCTTCCAGAAGGTCACAATCCTCAAGGCGTTGTAAATCTATTAAATACTTATAGCGATCGTATTATTGCTTGTCGTGGTAACTGTGATGCCGAGGTTGACCAAATGCTTTTAAATTTCCCTTGCTTAAGTGATTATAGCCTTATTGTAGATGAAGGCATTAAGCTCTTTGCAACTCATGGACACCGTTATGCAGCTGAGAACTTTCCTAAATCTCCTGGCAAACAAGTTTTCCTCTATGGCCATACACACTTATGGGAACTTCGTGAAGAGGGAGACCTTGTCATTTGTAATCCTGGTTCTATTTCTCTTCCTAAAGAAAATAGACCTTCTACTTATGCCACTTATGAAAATGGTACCCTAAGTGTTTATGACTTTAGTCACTGTTTACTCGGTCGTTTATCTGTTAAATAAGCCATGCGCTCACCATTTACTTTTATACTTATTCATGATACTATCATAAAAGCAGAAGAAGCTACTTATGAGTGCTTTTACACGCTCATAAATAGCTTCTTTATTTGATAAAAAGGAGATTTAAAATGGAAAATAAAGTACTTGCTGTTGTAGACGGCAGAGCAATCAAACAATCTGATCTTTATGACTTACTTCGTAGCATTGGACAAAATGCTATGCAGTTCCAAAGTGAAGAAGGTCAAAAACAATTAGTAGATGAACTTGTTATGCAAGAATTGCTATACTCAGATGCGATTAAACATGGCTTAGATAAGGAAGAAGAATTCACTGCTGCTCTTGAGCAAATGACTAAATCTTTACTTAAACAATATGCTATGGGTAAACTTCTTGAAAGCGTAACAGCTTCTGATGAAGAAGTAAAAGAATACTATGAAACACATCAAGGCCAATTCAAATCTGATGAAGCAGCTAAAGCTAACCACATATTAGTAGCAACTTTAGAAGAAGCTGAAAAAGTAGCTGAGGAAATCAAAGCTGGGCTTTCTTTTGCAGAAGCTGCAAAAAAATATTCAACTTGTCCTTCTGCTTCACAAGGCGGTGCTTTAGGAGAATTTACTCGCGGTCGTATGGTACCTGAGTTTGAAACTGCTGCTTTCGCTATGTCACCAGGAGAAATCTCTGCTCCTGTTCAAACACAATTTGGTTATCACATCATTGAATTAGAAGCACTAACACCTGCTGGCCTTTCACCACTTGAAGCAGTGAAAGAACAAGTAAAAGAACAATGTCTTTTAGCAAAACGTCAAGCACTTTATCTTGCAAAACGTCAAGAATTAGAAAGCCTGTATACTGTAGAAATGCAATAAACCTACTTACTAAAAAAGCTGTTACAGCCCATCATTTTGAGGCTTGTAACAGCTTTTTGACTATTTATATTCTCCTAAAATTTGAGTTTTGAGCATATGTGTATCTTTTGCCAAATAAGTAGCTCCAGCTTCTTTTAATTCTTTTTCATCCCTAAATCCCCAAAGTACGCCAATAGCATCTACACCTGCATTTTCAGCTGTTTTTATATCTACATTAGAATCACCTACATAAATACACTCCGAAGGCGCTACCTTATAAGACTCTAATAATTGTATGACTCCTATAGGATTAGGTTTAGTAGGAATACCCTCTCTTTGTCCAATCACTTCTTCTACTAAATCTCCGAAAAAATGTTTTACAAGTTCCTTGGCATAAGCCTGTACTTTATTAGTCAATACGCAGCAAGGAATTCCCTCTGCCTTAAGAGCTGTTAAAAGTTCTATAATTCCCTCATAGGGCCTAGTTTGATCTAAACTATGTTCTTTATAATAAGCATCAAAAACAGCCTTTACTTCTTTGACACATTCCTCTCCTCTATCTTCTATAGGAAGCGCACGTTCCACTAACTTATAAATCCCATTCCCTACAAATTGCTTATAATCCTTTTCTTCATGTAAAGGATAGTTAAAATGGGCTAGCGCCACATTGCACGCGCTCATCAAATCACCTATAGAATTAAGTAAGGTGCCATCTAAATCAAATATTGCTAAACGATACATATCCTTTTCTCCTTTTTATACTTCTTCTAACTGAACCTGTACGCTATGATCAAGTTCTAAAGTATCTGGTGTAACCAGGCAATCATAAGCTAAGAGCCTCACACCTAACTTATCAGCTCTTTTTAGTGCCTCAGCGAAGGCCTTTTGTCTTTCTACATGAGGTTTAAAGTATAACACATCTTTCATTTGAATGACAAACACAACATAACACTCATATCCCTCTTGCTTTGCCTTGATTAGTTCTTCTACATGTCTTAGTCCTCTTTCTGTAGGCGCATCAGGAAACATCACATAACCATCTTGCTCTAAAGTAACGCCCTTGACTTCTACAAACCCTTTTTTCTCATAGGTTTCTACGTAGAAATCAAAACGAGATGCATCATAGGTTACTTCTCTTTTAATAAAGGTCAAACCTTCTTCCATACCAGGAAGCTTTAGCTTGCCACTGGCTAAAGCTTCCTCTACCACCTCATTAGGTGCCTGTGAGTCCATATTAATGAGACGATTGCCTTTTTCTACTGCAATTAATGAGTATTTTGTTTTACGTTTAGGATCCTCACTTTCTTGAAGATAGACGGTCACCCCTTTGATTAATAACTCAGCACATCGCCCTGTATTTTTTACATGTACTTTACATATTTCTTGGTTTACTTTGCATAAGGCAATAAAACGATTAGGACGTTCTATAAAAATGGCCTTGACTATGCCTTCATATTTCATTTCTTTCATTCCTTTACTTTCATTTCGTCATTTTATTTATAATAACACATTACATAAATAAACGGCTACCACACTCGCTAGAGCTACCAAAGTTAAACTTTTTTCAAAATATCCTAAAATAAGAGCCACTAACATCCCCATTGCCGCATGTAAGCTATACTCTGTACTATATAAGATATGCGGAAAAGTCATAGCTCCTAATACTGCATAAGGCACATAATGTAAGAAGGAACGAATATATAATGACTTAATAGGTTTTTGAAATAGCGTTACAGGTAACACACGAATGAAATAAGTAACGCCTGCCATAATTAAGATACTGATGATGATGTACATGAGTCTTCCTCCTCTTGAATGGGATACCAATAGGCAGCAAGTCCCGCTGCAACTAGTGTCACTATAATGACTGCAAAGCCTGGAGAAATACTGTTTAAACCTGGGATGTATTTTAAAATGCAACTACAGGCAACAGCTATTAAAATCGTTATTAAAATCGACTTGGTTCCCTTAGCTGCTGGAATAATTAAAGCAATAAACATCCCATACAAAGCAATACCTAGAGCATCTTGAAGTGCACTTGGTAAAAAACCGCTCATTACTGCACCCATCAACGTTCCTAAGCTCCATCCAACAAATGGCAAAGTAATTAATCCCCATAAAAAACTTGAGCAGATTGGCTCTTTTTCTAAAGCTGCCACTGCAAAAATTTCATCCGTCACCCCAAAACTCACTAGTAGCTTTTCAAATCTCTTGAAGTCTTTAGCAAATTTTTGCGATAAAGATAAGGACATCAAAAAATACCTCGCATTAATCATAAGCATTGTTAATGTCATCTCTATATAAGAACCTCCAGCTGCTATTAAGCTCACACCAGCAAATTGACCTGCTGAAGTGAGATTGGTCATAGAAATAATAACAGCTGCTAAAGGCGATAAACCGCTCCCTACAGCTAACATCCCAAAGGCAATGGATACAGAAAAATAACCGAGGCCGATAGGCACTCCTAGTTCTAATCCCCTTTTAAATTGTTTTTTATTCATCTATTTCACCCCATTTATGAACTAAGTAAAAAGCACAATGAAGGCTAATTGCCCTATTGTGCTTATCTATCACCTGTTATTAGACACCTTATTTTTCGTAAACAGATCTTTTTAATATGCCTACATAAGGTAAATTACGATAACGCTCTGCATAATCAATACCATAGCCTACAATAAATCCATCTGGTACTTCAAAACCTAAATAATCAATGTTCACACTTTCCTTACGACGTGCAGGTTTATCTAATAAAGTACAAATCTTAACACTTGCAGGGTTTCTCGTTAATAAAATTTCTTTTAAATATTTTAAAGTTAAACCACTATCTACGATATCTTCGACAATGAGTAAATTTTCGCCTTCTACACTACCATCTAGGTCTTTAATAATTCTTACAACACCTGTTGATTCAGTAGCATTACCATAGCTAGAAACTGCCATAAAATCCATTTTTAATGGTAGGTTAATCTTTCTTACTAAATCACTAGTGAAAATATTAGAACCTTTTAAAATGCTAATAACCGTTAGTGGTTTACCTGTATAATCATTTGTAATTTGCTCACCTAACTCTGTTAGTCGTGCATTTAATGCTTCTTCTGAATATAAAATTTCTTCAATATCTGCTCTCATGAGATGACTCCTTTAATGTAAAATCGAACTATATTTTTATTATAACACATAACGTTCAGATTTCAAATTTATAAATACAATTACCTTCATTTTAGGCCATTATTCTTTATAAAACAAGTAAAAAAGCTAAAAGCTTTGATTCACTTTTAGCTTTTGTTATCCTATTATGACTTATTCATTAATGCCAGCATATTTTTGAATAATAGCCTCTGCTACTTGAATGCCATCTACTGCTGCTGAAGTAATACCACCTGCATAGCCTGCTCCTTCTCCTGCTGGATAAAGGCCTTTTACATTACTTTCATAAGCCTCATTTCTTGGTAAACGGATTGGTGATGAACTTCTTGTCTCAAAGCCGGTAAATAATGCTTCTGGATGGTCAAAACCTTTTATTTTTTGTCCAAAGACCTTCATAGCTTCATCTATAGCACTTGTTATAAAGTCAGGTAAAGCAGCTCTCATATTCGTCAGCTTCACACCTAGTGTATACGTCGGTTTCACTATCCCAATTTGTGTACTTGCTTGGTTATTAAGAAAATCTCCAAGAAGCTGCACAGGTGCCTTATAATCTTCTCCTCCTAGATGAAAAGCCAATTCTTCTAACTCACGCTGTAAGTGCATTCCTGCCAGAGGATCATCACTACCATAATCTTTAGGACCTACATTTACCAAAATAGCACTATTAGCATTCTTACCATCACGGCTATGTTCACTCATGCCATTGGTTACCACTCTGCCTTCTTCTGAAGCTGAAGCAATAACATAACCACCTGGGCACATACAAAAGCTATAAGCGGTACGTCCATTTGCACAATGATGAACGAGTTTGTATTCAGCTGCTCCCAGTTTTTCATGATTCTTATTTTCTTCTCCAAATTGTGCTTCATTAATCCATTCTTGCAAATGCTCTATGCGCATACCCATAGAGAATGGCTTCTGCTCCATGTGAATTTGACGATTATTGAGCATTATAAAAGTATCTCTTGCACTATGTCCAATAGCCAAAATACAAATCTGTGTTTCTAGACGTTCTTTATCATTAATAATCACAGCCTTAACTTCACCGTGCTCATATTCAATATCCGTTACTTGACTTTCAAAACGGTATTCACCACCCAGTTTTATAATTGTCTCACGTATATTTTTAACAACATCTCTTAAAATATCGGTTCCAACATGAGGTTTATTCTTATAAAGAATATTATCTGGTGCACCGGCTTTCACCATTTCCTCTAATACTTTATGACAACGCTTATTTTTAATTTGTGTCGTTAATTTGCCATCTGAAAAAGTACCTGCGCCACCTTCTCCAAATTGTACATTAGAAGTAGGATCGAAGCTACCTGTCTGCCAAAAGTGCTCTACATCCTCTACACGCGCATCTACAGCTTTACCACGTTCTAACACAATAGGTTTAAACCCTTCTTGCGCTAAAATAAGTGCTGCAAATAATCCACAAGGACCACTTCCTACTACAACAGGTCTATGCTTTAACCATTGATTCCCTTTGATAGGGCAAACATAAGCCATAGACTCCCACTTAAGCTCTGGCATCTTGGCTAATAGCTGCTTATCCTTAGTGGTAGCTACATCTACAGTATACACTAGCTTAATATCCTTTTTTTTCCTAGCATCAATTGCTTCTTTAAAAATACGATACTCTAAAATATCAGATGTTTTTATTTTTAATTTTTTAGCAATCTTCTCTGGAAGTAGCGATAGCTCCTCATTCAAATTTAATTTGATATCTTGTACTCTAATCATGCCTTTACTCCATTTCTACTTACACTTTCTCCTGCAATGAAACCTGTTGACCAGGCCCATTGCAGATTATATCCACCACAATCCCCATCTACATCTAATACTTCTCCAGTAATATATAAATCTTTAGCTTTTAAAGAGCCCATGGTACTTAAATCCACTTCATCTATTTTAACGCCTCCTGCAGTGACTTGAGCATATTTATAGCCCCGCGTTCCTTCTACAGGAAAAGTAAAACCCTTTAAAGTAGTAGCAATACGCGCTATCTCATCATATTCTAAGTTCTCACACGGTCTTCCTATTTGTACAATAGTAGCTGCTTTTAGCACAGGTACGATGATACGTTTATGCAGTAAACCAATAAAAAGCTCTTCTATTGAACGTTCAGGATGCCTTGCAATACGCTCATATAATAAGCTTACCATTTCATCATAACTGATGTCTTTAAAAAGGTCTATGACTACTTTGGCTGATTGCTTCTCTAACTTTGCTCGTGAAGCAATACGACTTAACTGGAAAATAGGAGGCCCTGATAATCCATCCTCTGTAAAAAGAACTTCTCCATAATCTTCTCTCATAACCTTGCCTTCTACTTCTATTTTAACATCTGCTTTTACCTTAGTCCCCATCATCATCTTACAATACGGCGATGATGACAGCATATGAACTAATATAGGAAAGGTAGGTGTAATCTGATGACCTAGACGTTTTAACAAGTTATATCCTGTGCCGTCACAGCCTAAACTTGCATTTGCCATTCCTCCTGTTGCTACAATAACTTTTTTACTAGCATAAGTTTGTCCTTGTTCACCCACAATCTGCCATCCATCTTTTTTATAAAATAAATCTGTTACCTTTACATCTGTTAAAATCTCTACTTGTAAGCGCTCAGCTTCCATGCGAAGGACATCCAAAACACTTGTTGCTTGCTCAGAGCAAGGATAAACTTTTTGTCCTTCTACTAAAAATGCGATGCCTAATTCTTCAAAAAAAGTCTTTGTTTCTTCATATCCAAAGCGTTCAATAGGTCCCATAATAGGATACACTTCACTACTGGTATGATAGCAGTTTGCTTTTAGCTGGGTATTGGTTATGTTGCATCTCCCATTTCCCGTCACAAGTATTTTTTTACCTACACGACTTAACCTTTCTAATAAGCAAACCTTAGCGCCTCTTCTGGCTGCTACAATGGCAGCCACTAATCCTGACGCTCCCCCTCCAATAATAACGACTTCTTTCACGCTATATCCTCCTTCATACGGCGAATAAGACTGCCCGTAGGCAGCCTTATTCACCAACATAATCTTGTAATATTCTTTGGAGTACACTTGCATCTTTTAAAAGTGCCTCTTTTTGCATGGTTGTAATCGTAATACTTTCTTTTAAAAGTAAGCTATAAAGATAGCTAGAAAAGTCTGTTGCCTTACGTGCAATATGACCCACTACTACTCCTGTTACCACTTCTTTAATACAAATCTCATCGCCTTCTACACCTAACGCATAACTTCTAGCTTCACTTGTTTGCTTGAATGCTAATGAATCCAAATCGGCTGTTTTTAAAAGCTTAACCTCATCCTCGTTAAAGGTTTCAATACTACAATCTTTAAAACGCTCTTTTAACTCCTGTTCGGTAAGTCCTAATAGGCTCGTTGCATTTAACGTCACACTTTCCATCTTTTCTTGATCATTTGTTTGTAAACAAAGAAGTATTTTGGTGCTAGGCAAAATTCTTGTGATTTGCAATTGATTACTTGATAACGTCTTAGAAACATTTTGTTGTTCTAATACTACTTGTCCTGCCATAGGAGCTACTACTTTATTTCTTCCCATTACAATGAAATAAGCAGCTATAAAAAGGATAAAAAACGCTATGGCAGCTACTAATAACGTTATCCAATATTGTTTTTTCTCTAACATAATGGCACTTCCTTTATCTTTGATAAGTATAAACTTATTGAGATTATGTGTAAATTTTTAATTTTTATACATTTAGGAAGTGTTTTTAATATAAATTTTTAATTTTTATGCTCTTTCAAGAAATGCAACTACTTTTTTACCACCTGGGAAAGATAATAGGTCAGACCTTGAAATCGTATGAGTTGCAAGGCCTACAAGGAAGTAAATAATAGCAGCTATAGGTATTACCACTAAAATGCTTAACTTAGCTGAAACACCTATGAAGATTAGAAGTGCATAAATAGCATAACTGATGATTCCCATTACCCCTGCACAAATCATAGGTTTAAGTAAAAGTTTTTTCCAATTAAATTTAATATGAAGATGCTTACATAAGTAACGTATATTTAAAATCGCATAAATAACATAACATAAAGTTGTACTATGAATAAAGCCATAAATATTAAGTGCCGGAATAGAGAGTGCGACTAAATTCATAGCCACCTTAATAGCACAAGCTATAACGGCATTAATGGTAGGAATGCTTTGCTTACTCATTCCTTGTAATACACCCGCACTTAATTGTGCTAGTGCCATTCCTAAAATCCCAATAGCCCCTGCTGAAAGTACCTCTGCACCCTTGGCATCGCCTACTACTAATGTGAGAATAGGGTCAGCAAATATGAGAAAAGCTACAGCAGAAGGTGCTGCAATCAGCAAACCTACCTTAAAAATCAGCTTTGTTTTCTTACGAATATCTTTATATAAACCTGCAGCCATAGCTGCTGCTATAGCTGGTACTGTGGCTAATCCTAATTGTAAAATCAAACTCACAGGAATATTCATAAAGGTCATATATTGAAATGAAAGATAACTACTTAAATGATTTACAACTGTATCTGTTTTCAAATTGGCTGCATCCATTACAGGTACTAAGTTTAATAAACCCTGTTCTCTTAGTATATCTATATTTCTTGGCAATACCTTAGAAATCATAGATTGGTCAATAGATGTCATAATAGAGAAAACCGAAGCACTAATAATAACAGGAATCATCATATTTAAAATCTGTTTTAAGATTGTCCCTGTGCTTTGATATTCATATTCAGTACTATGTGCTAGTTCCTTCTTAATTCTAGGTCTTTTGAGAAAATATAAGGTGAGCAGTACAATAAGCCCTGCTATAGCTCCCATTCCCGTTCCTAAAGCACTTCCAGTGGCACCCCATACAAGAGACTGTGTTGTATTTAAAAAACTATAAGCTAAAACAACACTAAAAATCACATTAATGATCTGCTCAATAACTTGTGAACTAGCAGTAGGCACCATATCTCCCATGCCTTGAAAATACCCTCTAAGTACTCCCAGACTAGTTGCAATAATAACAGTAGGTGCCAATGCCTTAATAGGTAGTGCTACATCTTGAGTTGGATAAAATGTATTTGAAATAAAGTCTGCACTACACCATAAAACAATTGCCATCACACAGGCTACCCCTAGGGCATAAATCATAGCTAGATGATATACCCTCTGTGCTTCTTTATAAGCGCCTGCTGCACGTCTTTCTGCAATAAGCTTTGATAAAGCTCCCGGAATAGCCATAGCCGTTAAAGTTAAGATAACCACATATATCCCATAAGCCACACCATAAATTGAATTACCTTCATCTGTTAAAATATTTCTAATAGGGATACGATAAACCATACCTATAATACGGCTTACTAATACGCCTATACTTAAAATCATTGCCCCCTTCATGAGGCTTTGTTTGTTTGTTGTACTTTCCATAGTCTTCCTCTGTGTTTTATTTTAAATCATGTCCTTTTTTCGCCTGATTAAACCTATTTTAGCATATTTTTTTACTGAATACATCTTTTCATAGAAAAAAGCCATAGGAAATTGATGTGACCCCAAAAAGTTAGACTTTTATTGCGTAACAGATTTTTGATAAGTCTGTTACGCATTTTTATGCTGCTAAGAGGCTAATTCTGTATTGCACAGGACTGAGCCAGTCTAGTTTTTGCTTTATTCTTTTTTCATTGTAATACTTTATATATCGTTCTATTGCTGATTTTAATTCCTCATAACTATAATACACAACACCATAATAGATTTCTTGTTTCAGCAAACCAAAAAAATTCTCCATTACTGAATTATCATGACAGTTTCCTTTTCTTGACATGCTTTGAAATATTTTTTCTTCTTTCAGTCTGTTTGAATAGGCTTTCATTTGATAAGCCCACCCTTGATCTGAATGAAAAGTTCTACGATATGGACAATCAGAAGTAATCTCTATTGCTTTTTCTAAAGCCTTCATAACATTCTGAGCCGATGGTTGTCTACCCATTTCAAAGCTCATTATTTCACCACTACACATATCCATAAAGGGATCTAAATAAAGCTTATGCGTAGTCATATGACCCTTATTATCAATCTCATAATATTTAAATTCTGTTGTGTCAGTTGTTATCTTCTGATGAGGTATATTCGTGTTAAAACGTCTTCTAATTCTATTTGGTGCGACAGTTCCAACTTTACCTTTGTAGGAACTGTATTTTCGACTTTTTCTAGTAAATGATGTAACCTGAAGGTTGAACTTCTGCATAATTCTTTGAACCTTCTTCTTATTTACTATATATCCTTGATTCCGAAGTTCTCCACACATTCTTCTATATCCATAGTTCTTATTATTTTTATGTATTTCTAAAATCTTATCCTCAATTTCTTTGTTTGGATTTTCTTTATTAAAACGCTTTTGCCAATACATATATGTAGCCTTAGGCATTTGACTGTACGAGAGAAGGTCTTTTAGTTTGAATTGTCTTCGGAGACTGTTGATGACCCTAGCAAGTCTCTCGTTTTTGCTTCGTCCTCTAAACGCAGTCTCCTCAGTTCTTTTAAAAAGGCATTCTCTATTCTAAGTTTAAGTAATTCATCTTCTAATTCTCGTACATGTTCCATGCTCGTATCTACTGTAAAATCTTTTGTAAGTTGCGTGACATCTTTTGAGTTAGTCTTTTCCAATGTTTTTCTCCGACCTTTCTTATGAGGTCTTAGAGCATCAAGACCTGCCACTTGGAATCTATTTACCCAGTTACAAATCAATGCTGGGTTATTAATTCCTTCTTGAATAGCTAATTCTTGATACGAAACCTCACTTGTTAAATATAATTCTACAACATGAAGTTTATAATCAAAAGAGTAATATTCTTTTTTTCTTGAACGCATTAATCCTGCATCTCCGAATTCCTTGTATGCATTAATCCATTTGCGTAATTGTGAAGTAGAGCCTAATCCATACTTTGTTGAAAGATAAGGTGTTCCACCTTCACCGTTTAGGTATTCTAAAACCACTTTCTTTTTAAACTCAAAACTATGTTTTGTCATAAAAATACCGACCTCCCAATCGTTAGATTTTTGGTCTAACTTTTGGGGGTCGGTACAAATCCTATAGCTTTTTTTCTCCATTAGGCAAGGGTGGTAATAACGTATGCTTAGGTGTCATTTTTAAAAGAAGTGAAAAACGCTCAGCAATCTCTGGGTATTGCCTATTAAAAATCACAAATTTTTCTATTTGCTCTAAGCTTTCGTAGGATAAATACTGACTCATAGATTCCTTTTCCGTACTAAAATTCTTTTCAATATGCAAGAAACCTAAGAACTCATCGATAAGCGCATCTCTAGCCATTAAATACTCCGCTGTACTCTTCCCTTGCTCTGTTAATTTTAAGGGTTGGTAAGGTGAGTATATGATATGTTTTTGATAGTGCATGCGCTGAAGGGCTTGTATTGTTTTTTGTAAAGGTTGGTTGATTTGCTTAGCAAGATCACTAATCTTTAGTTCCTTATCACTTTCAAGCATTTGATACATGCAAACTAAGCACTTTTCTAAGCTAGATGAAAGCATGGTATCCCTCCATATAAACATCACTACAATAAATATATGCAAGAGTTCACACTCACATGCACTATTTCCTATTATGGTAGAAGTTTCAATTATGAATTGACAGAGTGAGTTAGTGCATATTAGAATTGATAAGAGGTTATCTTAAATAAAGGAGGTGAATTTATGCCTAAAATCGTACTATTAAGTGATACTTCTTGTGATTTACCTGAATCTATACTCAGTAAGTACAACATTGAAACAATTCCTTTTTATGTTTCTTTTGATACAGAAAATTATTTTAAGGAAATAGAAGAATTATCATTAAAAACGTTTTATCAAAGACTAAGAGATGAGAAAATCTTCCCTAAAACTTCTTTGCCATCAATCAATGATTATTATGAACGTTTTAAGCCCCATATTGAGGCTGGAAATAGTGTCATCTGTGTGTGTTTATCAGGCCATTTTAGTGGTTCTTATAACGCCGCAGTTAATGCTCGTGAACTTATTTTAGAAAATTATCCTAATGCGCAAATTGAAATTATTAATTCTCTTAATGCAACTGGTGGCCAAGGTGTTCTTGTTCAAGAAATTGGACGTATGATTGCAGATGGACTTGCTTTTAAGCAAATTGTCCAAGTAGCAACTAAGCTTAGGGAAAGTGCAAGAATCTTTTTCTTTGTTGAAACGCTAGACTATCTTGAAAACGGAGGTCGTATCGGAAAAGCTGCTGCTCTTCTAGGTACGATGCTTAATGTTAAGCCGCTTATTTATTTACAAGATGGCTTACTTTTCCCAGCTGGTAAGGTACGTGGTACTAAAAAAGCTATTTCGAAAGTCCTTGAAATGACTAAAGACTATATTGAAGGACACCCTTCAGATTATCACTATCTTTTTGCTCATGCTGATAATGAGGAGTACGCACAAGTACTACGGGATGAATTAGCAAAATCATTAGACCTCTCGTTAAATGAAGACTTTGCTTTTATTGGAACAACTATTGGCGTTAATACAGGTCCTGATGTAGCCGGTATTTGTTTAATAAAAAAATACGAAACGTTACTCGATGCCTAATAAAAAGCAACTTCCATGTTTATGGAAGTTGCTTTTTATTAGGCTCTGTTCTATGCATTACTAATGCCTTTAATATCTTTGATAGGCTTACTCAATATGTAATATACTGCAAAAAATCCAAAAGCCTCACTTAAGGTAAATGGTGGGATAGTCCAAATTCTGTCTACATAGTAACTTAAACCATCAATAGTAAGTGCCAGTTGTGCCAAAATAATAATAGCTAATTGAACCCTCATTTGTACATTCTTATATCTCCAGATACCTATTAAACAAAGTATTAAAATAACACCTACAAAGCAGCCTTGAACAATACTTAAGTACATTGGAAATTGTCCTGTTAAAATCAGCTCATAACCTATCTTCTCACTCTTTACAATACGTGTAGGTTGTTTGAGTATCATATATAAATAAAATAAAGCACACGGTAAAAAGCCTAGTAAAACATAAGGATACTTTATTCTTTCTCGGTACAAAGGTGTTGCATACCATACAGCTGAAAGTGTCGTTCCTGTAAGTCCTATACTTGTTGCAAAGTAGAAATATCTTAATGCTACTAGTTGATTATAGCTGGGTGTATCCCCATAAACAACTAAAGTTATATACCTTGTTGCTGAATAGATAAATAAAAAGATACACACTAAACGTAGTAACATAAAAGGATTATTTCCTATTACTTTTAAATTTAAAAACAAACTATATAGCGCAATTAAACATAGGATGATCAAAATGGCATAACTACTACTCATCCCCCCACCTCCTCCTTATAATTTATGGAGGTTTTCTCATTTTTAGAACAAGCACTCTCATAAAATAAAAGATGGTGCTCATTTCTTAACACCATCTTTTGCTTTATGCTTTTGCAAGCGTATTTAAATAGCTTACTGCTTGAAGTACCGCAGTACTTCCTTCTCCTACTGCTTTTGCAACTTGAAATGGTTTTCCTGTACAATCTCCTGCTGCATAAACACCTGGTAAATTTGTCTCCATCATACGATTGACACGTATGGATTTATTATCTAGCTCTAAACCGCTTAATAATTTAGTGGTAGGAATATTATCTTTAATAATAAAGACACCGCTGACATCTAAGCTTCCTTCTGCTAGATCAAGTCCCTTTACTACTTGCTCTCCAAAAATACGTTTAGGTCTAGCTTTAAGTACCTCTATACGTCCATCTAAATGACTAATTTCTTTATAAAGTGGAATATAGTAAACTTGCTCACATACTTCTGCTAGGTAATTAGCATCTTCTTCTGCATGAATAGAATCACCAATTACAACAACTGCCTTTCCTCTATAAAGTGGGCCATCACAGGTTGCACAATAACTGACACCTCTACCCAGAAATTCATTTTCACCTTCTAAAACAGCTGTCTTCGTTAAACCATTGGCTAAAATAACTGTTTTAGCTTCTATGAATTCATTTTCTACATTTAAAGTATAATAATTACCCATTTGAAAAATCTCAATGACCTTTTTATTTTCAATTTCTACACCTAAGTCTTTTGCATGACTCGTAAATGTTTCCATCATTTCTTTACCAGATACGCCTAGCATCCCTATATAATTATCAACTCGTTCAGCTTTATATATATAGCTAGTAGATGGTGGATTACCAAATACTTTTACTTTTTTATTACGAATAACCCCTGTGATAGCTGCAGAAAGTCCTGCTGGGCCAGCACCAATAATGGCTATATCTAACATGCCTTTACCTCCATTCTTATCTCTGCACACTTGATAGTGCTACTTTAATTATATTATGAATCTCATTACTTTGTCATCCTTTATTCAAATATTCCTTTACAAAGCTGACAAGCTGTTGGTGTGCTGGCTACTCCTCCCAGTGCTGTTTCTCTTAATTCACTGGGCATACTATGACCTACACGATACATAGCTTCTACCGTCTCATCAAAAGGAATCAAATGTGAAATACCACATAATGTCATTTCTGCACTTATTAAAGCATTGGCCACGCCCATAGCATTACGCTTTTGACAAGGTGCTTCTACAAGTCCTGCAATAGGATCACAAACAAGTCCTATAATATTGGTTAAAGCTGTGGAAGCTGCATCTAAACATTGTTTAGGTGTACCACCTCTTAACTCACATACAGCAGAAGCTGCCATAGCTGATGCTGCACCTACTTCAGCTTGGCAGCCACCTTCTGCCCCTGATACAGTTGCATTGCGTGTAATTAAATAACCTACTGCCCCTGCATTAAATAATGCTTTTACCATTTGTTCTTCACTTAAATGAAAAGCTTCTTGAACGGCAATTAAAGCACCTGGAATAACACCTGAAGAACCTGCTGTAGGTGCTGCCACAATAAGCCCCATAGAGCTATTGACCTCTAATACACCTACTGCATAGCTAATGGCTTTACGCATTAAATCACCACATACAGAAGACTCCTCTTTGAAAAAGAGCTTTTTACTTTCTCCACCTATTAAGCCACCCATAGAAACAAGTTCTTCTGTCAAGGCACGCTTTACAGCTTTTTTCATGATATCATAAGCATGTGCCATTTGCCCTAATACTTTGGTTTCGCTGTGGTGAAATAGTTCTATTTCTCTTTCTAACATAGCTTCTGACAAGGTATAATTTTTTTCTTCGCATAATGCAAGTAATTCTTTACTACTTATAAAATTCATAAGCTGCTCCTCTATAAGTTAATCTTTTTAGCATATTGTACAGATGAATTTTCCATAATCGCTGCTAAAACTTCATCACAAATGGGTTGATCTGTTTCAATAATGGTAGAGGCTACTTCTCCTTTTGCTTGACGATAAGACCTCATATAAGCAATATTAATTTGCCATTCACTTAAACACTGTGTAATATGTGCTACAACACCTGTCCTATCTTCATGATTAATAAATAAAGTTTCATATTCTCCATCAAAGAAAACTTCCATACCATTAACCTTATCAATACTAATGGCACCACCACCTATAGAAGATCCTACTATACTAAAAGGGCACCCCTTTTCATCTTCTACTATAATTTCTACTGTGTTGGGGTGTTTAATATGTTCATCATTACTAGTTTCGAAAATATAATGAAGCCCTGCTTCCTTGGCATAAGAAAAGGCTTCTTTTATACGTTCATCTTCTTGTCCCATTCCTAATAATCCAGCCACTAAGGCTCTATCTGTCCCATGTCCTCTATAAGTTTTAGCAAAAGAACCATATAAAACGAAGGTTACCTTAGAAATGATTTCAGGTGCTAGCTTATAAGCTACTCTTGCTATTTTAAGGGCACCTGCCGTATGTGAACTAGATGGCCCAATCATATTAGGCCCGATAATGTCAAATACACTTAATTCTTTCATCTGTCATCCTCTTTATTGTAAAATTTTAACTTCTCTATTATACCTAAACAGCTTTTTAAGGTCAAAAAAAAGATGTTTTCTATAGAGTCAGTTTCTACATGAAAACATCTTTTTATGAGTTTATTTTTCATTATGTATTATTTGTTATTTTTACCGAATTTCGCTTCTTTTAATGCTTTTGGCATTTCTGGTTCAAAGAAGAAAACTAATGACTTAGAACCACTTGCTCCTTCTACTGCTTTCTCAGCTGTTTTTGCAATACCTCTTAACATTGTTTTTTTAATTTCCATTTGAAATACCTCCTTTGAATTTGAAAAATAAGAAGTGAAAACATAACAATGATTTGGCTCCAAATTATAATTAGCCATATGCCGACTTCACCTAGGTGAAATAAAACACCTACAATGCTTACAATGTCATACAATACAAAAATAAACCTTGCTTTCTTGGTTCTTTGTAACATTTCCTTAGAAGTTTTAGGATTCTTATCACTATTTAAAGAGCCAACAACTAGATTATAAATCATAGCTCCTCCACCTAGCACTACTAACACTACACTATTTAGTAGCATATTGTTTACCACCAAATACATCACTGTGCAATACGACATACATGATAATAGATAACATTGCCAATAATGATTTGCATGATAACCGCCGGTATAGTGACGCATACTAGCTAGTACTAAAAGAAATACTATAGTCAGTCCTATTTCTCCCCAAAGAAAACCCAGAACTATTATTGTACTAGTTGTAATAATCGTCATTAAGGTTAAATAAATGCCATAATCGTATATACATTGCTCTTCTTTTTCTATAATATTGTATAAAACTAGTTTATTTGATATACGATTACATATAATTTGCAACATTTTTTCACCTCTGTTTATATTATAATACTATTTTTTTACAAATGCGTAAATTGGCGCGAATAGTATGTTTTTTTGGCGCGAATAGTCAAATAGTAATATTTTTAACTATGATTGATAAGAAAAATTGCTTATTTTCGCACTTCCATTCTAAATTTCCACCATATTTTTCTACAACTGTTCTCATACTAAGCATTCCTATTCCATGTCTCTTCTTATCACTTTTAGTTGTAACTAATTTCTTATTTTTATCTACTTCTTCTTTAACACTATTAGTAACATCAATTAGCAAATAATCTTTGTACATCTTTAAAAATAAACTTGCCTTCCTTTCTTCTTTATCTTCTATCTGGCGACACGCCTCTATTGCATTATCTAAACTATTGCATAAAAGTGCACATAAATCCATTTGATTTATTCGTATTTCCTCTTGTAACTCTCCTTTAACGATGAGCTCTATGGCTTCTGCTTTAGCTAACATAAATTTTTGGTTAACAACTACATCTGCCATTTCATTTCCCGTCCTTATTCCCATATAAGTGGTTTGACAACTAGCATTCATATTCTTAATATATTCTCTTGCTTTTTCTATATTTTCCATCTGCAAAAGCATGTCTATGCAGCTCATATGATTATTAAAATCATGCCAAATCTTACGCACTTCTTTGTTCATTTCATCTTTCTCTAAAGTTTCTTTAATAAGTACTTCATTTTGATACTGTACTACCTCATATTCTTTTTCTTTTTCTAACCATTCACTTAGCTTTTGTACAACAAAATAAATAATAGTGTTATCACAAAAAATCCCCAATGCCGCTATTGTTATACACAGATTGATAATAAAAGTCCCTTTCCCAATAAGATTAAAAAATACACTACTCAATGCATAAGCACTTACCAATGCAATAGCAAAACTGGTATACATTAAAATGTTAACTTGTGGTGTAAAACAAATTCTCTTCTTAGAATCTACTTTAAAGAAAACCTTAGTAAAAACAAATAGAATAAACTTGCTTATAAGACCTAATTGTACGTAGAATGCACTTAGTTCTGAATTATCTTTAGAAGTAACTGTATATTTATTGCCTCCCATTATCGCAATCACTAGAAAGTCTATCAAATACACAATAACCAAGAAAAATAATGTGTACAATATTTCATCTTGTAGACTGGATTGAAAAATTACATGTCCTGTTGCAAAAATAATTCCCATTTTAAGCATTAGCCCTATAATAAACGGAATCTGTAAATCACCCATATAATACATAATTACACTTGCAACTATACTTATACCTATTTTTTTTATACTCGAAGTCTTCTTCACATTATAAAGTCTTGGGGCCAAAAAGCTAAGATAAATAATCATTTCTATTAATCCTATACCAAATTCTAGCACCACCCATATCAAATCTCTCATTTTTAATTCCCCCTACCTAATATAATCTTTATATGCCGAAAAAACCTGTTGCATTCTATATCTACTCATAACCAGTAATTCATTATTATCTAAAATAACCTTCTGTTCCTCTATAGTCTTTATGTAACCTAAATTAACCATGCAACCCCTATGAATTTTCGTAAAACTCTTATTTTCAAATTGCTCCTCAACATCCTTCATACGCCGTATCGTTGTTTTATAACATGCTTGAATCGTATGTACTTCAATATGCCGGTTGACACACAGAAAATACATAATATCTTTAACTAATAATTTAAGCCATCCTTCCTCTGTTTTAATTATATAGCATTCTGTCTGCGCTCTCATCTTTTTTAAAGCACTCTGAATGCACTCTTCGATTTCCTCTTTAAAATGACTTTTACGTACATATCTGAATGCACCAACTTTAAAGCTTTCAAAAACCCGTGTCGTTATCCCTGTTAAAAATACAATTAATAGCTCCTGATTAATCTCTCTTATTAATCTTGCAACTTCTATTCCATCTTTTCCAGGCATATCTATATCTAAAATGACTATATCAAAAAAATAAGGCACTTCATTGAACACCTTTATAAAAGCTTCACTACACGAAAATTGATGAACTTTAATATCTACATTCAATACTGATAGATAATACTCAATATATAGCGTGGCAGATTCTAAGAAATCCTTATTATCATCACATATTATTAAGTTAATCATCCAATCACCCCATTTAATTCTATACAATTTTTGTATTATTTTCAACATTTTTAATTCATATTTTATTCATATTTGACACATTACAACATTGACTATGTTTACACGTGGCTATATAACTATGTTATAATAAAATAAACTGTAACTATTTTTAGGAGGTTAAAATATGACCATCACTTCACTTTATTATGAACGTACCGCTGAAACACTTATAAAGAATTTACAAAAGCGCCATATAGAAGGCCATTATGTATCGTCTAAGGAAGAAGCCGTTCAAAAAGCATTTTCTTTTTTAAAAAATAGTGAACTTATTTCTTGGGGTGGCTCTATGACATTGGCTGAAATAGATCTTATTCCTACTCTAGAAGCAGCAGGATGTTATACCCTATTAGACCGTTCCAAGGTGCCTAGTGAGCAAGTAGAAGAACTCTATCATCGTGCACTTTTTGCTGATACCTATTTTATGAGTACAAATGCCATCACTCTTGAGGGGGAACTTATCAATATTGATGGTACTGGTAATCGTGTTGCTTCACTTATTTATGGACCTAAACAAGTCATTATTATTGCTGGCATGAATAAAGTAGCTAGAAATCAAACAGAAGCTCTTTCTCGTATACATAATGTAGCTTGTCCCCAGAACGCTATTCGCCTTAATAAAAACACACCTTGTGCCTTAACTGGTGTTTGTCACGATTGTTTAAGCCCAGACTGTATTTGTATGCAAACAGTTATTACACGTAATAGTAAACCAACTGGTCGTATTAAAGTCATTCTAGTAGGTGAAAATCTAGGTTATTAAGTAACCCTTAAATAGCCATTTTTTCTAGAGGTAAATGTTGACAAACGTCATCCTACATGCTATTATAATAAAGCGCTTAACAAAGAGCGCTCTGCTCTCATGGCTCAGGCGGTAGAGCGTCACCTTGGTAAGGTGGAGGCCACGGGTTCAAGTCCCGTTGAGAGCTTTGATATTCATAGGATACAAGTTATTACTTGTATCCTTTTTATTTTTTGTCAGTAAATATGTCAGTAAATCGTTGTATAAATAAGTTAATATAAGATAAATAACCTGATAGCTATTTAAAAACTATGAGTTTATTTTTCTTATATTTTTGCAATCAAAAAATAGCTTGTAACCAATTAGGCTACAAGCTACTATATTATTTTACTTTTACTTCTACATACTTTACTTCTTTGCCATCTTTAATTCTATCCATACTGCCTATATATCCACCACCTATTTGTCCACCATATAATTCTATAGTTACATTATTCTTTTTATTATCAAGTTTAAAAGCATATGAGATAGTGGTGTATGTACCAGGCTTTATCTTCTTAGAAATTTGAGCTTCATCACTACTTTTGCCAGCATCAATTAATAAATCATTCCCATTTTGAACAGCTTTCACATCTGCAACATTACCAAAGTATTCATTTTCTTCACTATTATTTTCATATTTTATTGATACGTTTAATATATCATCTTCTACGCTAATATTTTCTACAGATATATTATACTCACCTTCAAAAATATCAAAGCTTTTATCCTCTGTTATTATCTTTGATCCTGAACTACACCCTACTAAAAGGATACATGCCATAAAAATGTATAGTATATATTTTTTCATAAATCCCCCACCCTTAATAATATAAAATTTAAAATAATTCTACACTTTTATTGTATCTTATTCAACCTTTTTAAAACTTCTATACACAAAAAGACCATACTTCTTTTCACTGAAGTATGGTCAATTGATTATATTATAAGCAAGATTTATTTACTTTCTCTTTCGTATTGCTGCTGCTAGAACTACGACTGAAAATATTAACATTGCAATTCTGTACCATAATGGCATTGGAGTTATAACATTGATCGTGTTTAAAGCTGTTAAAATTAATATTAAGATAGTCATTGCTTTTAATGAGTAGGTGATTTATAATTTTTATAAACCCTAGAGAGGTTTCCCTCTCTAGGTGGAGTTCTTAGCTTATCAGTGTTTTTATTAATCCTATGAGGGCAATCACTAGATTAATTAAAGCTGATATAAGTATTAAGGACTCTTTTTTATTGTCTTGCTTATGTTTTTTCCTACTCATTTCCTCACCTCCTTTATAATATAATTATACAACTTTTAAGTTGTATTGTCAATACTTTTTACAACTTTTTTATTTTATTTTTAAATTTATATATTGTATTTTTATATCAATGCATATATAATAATATACAAAGGAGCTGATAAATATGGATATATCTAAAGAAATAAGAATATTACTTGCACAAGAAGACCTGAAGGTTTCTGACTTAGCAAGATTAATGGATACAAGCCATCAAAACATAACTAATATACTAAATAAAAATAACCCAACAATAAGTAAGGTTGAAGAAATGGCTAATGCGTTAGGATATAAAATGAATATTACTTTTGAAAAAGTGGCTGAATAGCTGCTTTTTTCTTTCATAAAAAAAGAACTGGAGGAATCCAGTTCTACAAACTATCTTTTTATTATTATTTTAAATTTCTACACATCAAAAACCATATCCCTTCCTTTGTAGGAATATGTCCACATAATTCATAGTATAATCAACTTTATTCTTTCTATCATATAAAATTACAGGATATATAATATATCCTTATATTAATAAGTATTAGTAACTAAAACAACTATAGACTAACTTATCACCCTTTAAATATTCCATATTTACTCTGGCTCTATTTTAAAAATATAAAACTTAATAATGCGAATACAAAAAACGGAATTAGTATCTTTAGTATTTTTTGTGAATTAAATTTCACATTCTTTTTATATTTACTTACTATAAAACATAATAATAATAGAAGCGAAAAATATGTTGAAATAACATAGAATATATCTCCACCATATATATGTGCAAACATAACTATGGCAACACCAAAAAGGCAGTACTCAAATTTCCCTTTATCTTCATCTTCTGTAAAATCCTCATCATACTTTAAACTTTTTATAATGAGTTTGCTGAAATTATAGATATTAATAATCAGTATAATAAAACATATAACACCTATTATAACCAATAGAACCCCCCCATTTAAAAGAAGTGTGATATATGTAATATTATCACACTTCTTTGTAATATTATAGAGTAATATTACAGCTATCGCCATAAACTCTTGTTGCTAAAGTATCGCATATGCACCAATATGTATTATCCGTCTTACTTCCTGTATATGAATACCCATCATAATAGATAGTTTTAGCCCCTGAGTAAGCTATATCATTTATTTCATATCTATATCCCCCGTTAGTCCAATATGCATACTTTGAAGAATCCACTTGATCTCTAGCAAAATAATTATATCCGTATTCAATAGCTGACCATGTACGTGAAGAAGCAATATTAAGAATGTTACTACTTACATAAACAGCGATACCACCTTTAATTATTTCACTAATGAATTTTTTTGCTGCTAACTCAGGTAAGTAGAGTGATGCAACAACTGCTATTACGAGGTTAGCAAGTGTTCCTGTATAACTAGGAATTGTGTAATTTGTTTGTCCATTTTTAACTACCTTATAATAAACATCCATATTATTGGTCTTGCTTGTTCCAAAAACTTCAGCTCCTACAGTTGATATGTATGTATATCCTGAAGGTACTGCTGCAGCTCTGGATATTACAGTGTCTTTAGAATTTAAAGTATTAACTACAGGTATTTCCTCTGCTTTTATTTCAGGCAATATTAACTCGCATTCTCCCTTGTCTGGAGTATATGATGTAGCTTCCTCTGTGACCTTATCATATGTACATCTTTCAACTAACTGATTGTTTTCATCATATTGGGTAACTATTATCTTATTTCCAACCTCTTCCCATTTAATAGAATCCCAAATATCGTCAGTTGTAGTATAAGCATTATTACTAGGTATTGTAGCTGCATACAAGTTTCCTGTAAATAACGAACCCACTAAAAACAAAATAGATACTTTCTTTAAAATAGATTTCCCCTTTAATTTTTTCATATTATAGCAAACTCCTTTTTATTTAATTATCTTAGTATAAATGGCCATTTTTTAAGATAATTAAATAATAATACTTATTTACATATTTTTTAATATTTATATAAAATTTTTAATAAAAAATATTTTTTGTAAATTTATATAAATGTTGAAATTTATACAAATCTCTGTAATTATCTAATTATAACTGTCAAATTAATTTTATAATTTTCACTTCCACAAAAATAAGGCTAGAAAAATCTAACCTTTTAAACAAACTATTCTTTTATTATGTACTAAGGATTGATGGATCATTAAGTTAATCCATATACTTAAGCATTTGTATAAGATATTTCCCATCCATCTTGTCTACTTCGTCTTTATCAAGCGACCTTTTTCCAAAACTTACAAATCCATTCTCAGAATAAAAATCGATTAGCTTTTGCTTCTCTTCACATTCTAAGTATACAACCTTCCCACCTACATCTTGCTGTACAATAGATATCTTGTCACATGCCAACTTTAATAGTTCGTCTCCAGTAATAAGTCCATTTAACCCATTAGTATAATTTTTTCCTAATTGAGCTATTAATGGAGCTGGAATTAAATACGCTTTCAAATCAGGATTAATGTTTCCAAATTTTCTAATTCTACTTCTATATTTACTACTTAAACTATTTATTGCAACGGACATAGTTTTTATAGTAAGCGAAAAGTACCCTACAAGTTCTAGCTTGTCCTTATATGATGCAAATACTAGGTGAGTTGGAGCTATATTTTGTTTTGCGAATTCAATTGCTTTATATTTAAGAAAATATTCTACATCTTCATTAAGTGGACACGAAAAATTAGAGAGTATAGATTTTACCTTACTCTCTCCTAGTTCTTGAATCATATCTTTTAAGGAAACTTGTACATACCCTTTCATTACATAGCTCCAAAAATACTTTTTATCTCATCTTTTTTAAGTTCTCGGCATTCCTTGCTTAAACGTACTTCTTTACTTTGCTTCCCTGATGCATTCTCGAGTGCCCTAACTAGTGCATGGCTTAGTGTTCTATTCTTAATAGTTACGTTCTTGTAAATACTCTTAGTTGCCATACAATCACCCCTTTTCTAATATAGTATGCACTACTAGCTTCATACTATACATTTTTTTTCATTTGCCGAAAAAGTTTAATATAACTTCACTTAAGTAAAACTCTTAGTATTGGTGTCCTCTTGTTTCGCTTAACTGAATCATAGCCCACTTTATCGGATTTGTAAAGATTTTTAGCTTAAATTTAATACGGAATACCGCTTTTTTTCTGATTCTTTTGTAAAAATCAAGCTTTTATATGATTATTTATATGGATATATCGGTATTTTCTCTTCACTTCTAAAACAAATCTACGTTTTAGCACAAAAAAAGAAGGGTAAGGCTTTTGGCCCTACCCCAACTTACTAAACTTAATTAGCAATGATCTAACATTGTTAACTGTATATCTTTTTTCATCCCATATTAAACGTTGTGAAATAGCTCCTAAGAGCACTAACTTATCTATAGCCTGTTTGTATTGTGCATCACTTACAGAACCATCTATTTCGATTCCTGCGAGCTTGCATACTAATGCTGGTACATTGTTAAGCTTAATTAAATCTAAGCGTTTCCACGCATTAAATGTTAACTGTACGCCACCTTTAATAATGCTACTTACTGCATTGAATAGGTCATTATCCGTGGTAGCATTAAATACTGGAACTTTCCACTCTTTATCTATTTCAAAGTGAGGAGTATCTGGCGAGTTCTTCCACTCCCCTCCCCAAGTGATTCCTAGAAGAGCTGCAACTTCTGCACACTTCTTAAAGAATGTCTTATCTCTATATTCTTGGCCCTTAACATTCTTACAAATATCCCAAGCTCTACGTGATGTATGACGACTGTTCTTTGTCCAGGTAACTGCCTTGCCACCTCTACTTCTTCCCTGTTCATATAGCCAGTTCTGGCGTTCTTGAGAACGGTATGTTTCTGTAATAAGTACATTTAAGCCTTGCTTCTTACATTCTTCTAAAAAAAGAGCACAAGCCTTTTGAGCTTGTGCTGATAATTGATTCATATCTCTACATGCTGTGGTTACATCCATAATTATCACCTCTCACTGTTCACCAGTCCCTCTCGATTCATAATATCGAACGTCCCCTGTATAAGTAATCTAAGTGCTTTCTCATCAAACCATTTAAAGCGTTTCCTAAGAAAATTATAAACGTACTCTCGCCTATCTTCCCCTACTTTATTACCTGTGATTTGTGTCTCTGCATAGGCAATAGCTGCTTTAACCCAATACTCTAAATTGGAATACTTCTTGATAACTGGAATAACTACCATACTTAAAAACAATAATACTACTACCACTAAAGCTGTCCATAAAAACTCTAACATTCTACATCATCCTTTCTTTTTCTTGATGCTACCCAAGATACTAAATTCACCTACTGCTACTGCAAACACGCTAGCTATAAGAGTACTTGGTTCACTACCAGTCTTATAGAATAGCCATAGTACGACACCTATGAAAACAAGTAAAAAAAGAAAGACACCTATAATGATGCCTTTCATGAATCTACCCTTTTTCTTCTGCCTTACTTTAGTTGCTTCTTTTTTCTTGATAGCTTCTGCCTGATCTAATATTTCTTTTTCTTCCTCTGTCATAGCACTCCTCCAATTTCTATAGACCAACTTTACTTAATAATGCATAAATTACAGAGCCAACCACCAACAGTATAAGCCACCTCTGATTACTTTCTAGTTGCCCAACTCTCTTTTCTAAACTACCAACCTTTTCGCTTAAGAGCGTTTCAATTCTAGCCAATTTCTCACTAATCTGAACCATATCAACTGCTGTAGGCGTTCCATCTTGATTCATTTAATACCTCCTTGTAAGACATAAAAAATACAGCATATTAAGCTGCTTCTTTATGCCTACCTATTAAATTATTTTGTACTCTCTTCTAGGACTTCCCAAACTACCTCTTGTAGATTAAAAATTTTAGGTACCTGTTCCTTTGTATAAAGCCCAGACTGAACATTTCCTACCCATACTTTTACTAGTGCACTATTCTTTGTAAATACCATAAAATCATCTCCTTTTTATTTGGCTATGCCATAAGTGTAGAAACAACTAAACTTAGCTCTGTAATTGCTTGATTAAGCATTGCATTACTTTCTTTAATTTGTGTGTTTTCTTCTCTTAAAAGCTCAATATCTGTTTTGGGGACATCCTCATAAACAACGACAATATTTCCATTTTCATCTAATGAGTATTTTCCAATCTTGCCCTCTACTTCCTCTATTGCTGGTGGGTTATCTATAATAGAGTAAGTAATATTATCTGTTTCATTTAATCGTTGTTGCACTATAATTACGTTTTGCTCTGAGTCTTTGCAAATTAACAATCTTGTCATAAAATCACTCCTTAAAATTTATCACGCTAGAACATAAGCATTAATTGTACTAGAATAATACCTTCTTGATAAAGTTAAACTACCAGTATTAGAAATAATTAAATATGCATTATGTGCGACGTCACTTTCACCCATCCCAGGACAAAAAACAACTGAACTACCAGAAGTAGAAATAGTTATTCCATACCATGCCTTGAATGCACCAGTATTAACACTAATAGCACCACCAATAACAAGAAATACATTACCAGTTAAAGTAACTGAACTATTATATATTGGAGTTGCACTAGATAGGCTAAATGCTAATGCTGGACCTAAGAGTCCTATGTAATAAGCCATATCTGCATATGAAGTAGCAGCCGTTAATGTTGTGCCTAGCTTTCCGTTAATAGCGACTGCTACTTGTGTTTTTCCATTAACAGATGTAGTTTTTAAACCTTCAATTTCTGTATAAGTTTTATTTGCACTCCATATAGCATTTGTTGCTGTTGAAGCATCATTAATTGCTGTTGCTCCACTAGGGCCTTGTACACCTTGTGGCCCCTGTATACCTTGCTCTCCTTTGTCTCCTTTAGGGCCTTGTATGCCCTGTGCTCCTGTTTCGCCCTTTTCTCCTTGTATACCTTGTGGCCCTTGTGGGCCTTTTAAGGTTTCTTTCTGTGCCTCTGTTAAATCTTCAAATGTGAATGTATATGTTATCCCATCTTCACCTTTTTCACCTTGTGGCCCCTGTTCCCCTACATCCCCTTTTTCGCCTTTTAAAGCTTCTAATTGCTCTGCTGTAAAATCTTCGTAAGTAAATGGATCTCCTTTATCTCCCTTTATTCCCTTCTCTAATAATGCATATAATTCATCTGCTGTTAAGTAGCCATCAAACTGTGCTAATACATCATTTAAATCATTAAACAGTTTTTCAATTTTTTCTTATTAAACTTGGTATTCTCTAGTAATTTTTGATGAACACCGTTCCATAAATCTGCAAAGTTCTTATTGTCTACTGTAAGTTGCTTAATTTCCTCATTAAATACTAATTCACTCACTATTTCACCACCTTCCCAATTATGATTTTTGCCACATCATCAACCGCAACCATATCATTTAGAAGCGGTGAATATGTTGCTAACCTATAATATGGCATTTGACTTTCTACTGTCTCCCCGATAAATGTAACTTTACATTCGTTTTCATTTAGAGTTGTAATTTTTGCATACTTTAGCACGCTATTACCTCCCTTAAGTTATGTGTCATAGTTCCTCCGGTCTGAAGCTCTATATCCCAGCTTGTTTCTATAAACTTCCCTCGTAGTTGATAATGATTAAGATGGAGACAGTTCAGAAACAAATGAATGGGATTAATTGCAGTGTAAATAGTAACCTTGTGATAAATACTTGTAGCTTCTTCAGCTGCTTTTTTGCATAGCTCATACAAGGTGTCATAATCTGATGCGTCATTAACCTCTTGTGAATCTACATTTACTATTCCTGTAGCTTCGGTACCTGTTATACCTCGAGAATTTATATATACTGCTGTAAGGTCTACTTCTGGACTATTCACATAGCGTATAAACTTGTTGGGGACATTGAATAAATCTAATTCGCTCTCGGCACTAGGCTCAATGATATTATTAATATCATCTGAATCATATATAATTTCTGCTTCCCTTAAGCTTGGAAGTATGTCAGGTTTAGCTACATAATTGCCATATACGTCTACATATAAGCTTGTGTAGCCTATACTATCAAGTAAGCTGTTCACTATTTCAAGATAACTAGTGCCTATTTCCCACTCTTGATTAACGCTAGTAGTCTTAGTACTGTCTGGGATAATCACTTGATACCCAAACCTTCCTAGTATACGTTTTACTTCATTAACTGCATTAGTACCTAATGGCACATAATACCTAGTGTCGCATTTATCAACCTTTACAGGCCATAAAGTGCTATAACAAGTTACATCTATGCTCTGCACTGCACTTTCAAATTGACTACTTGGAGTCGCTACCAGAAATGTACCACAAGGTAATTCGTTGCCATTCAAAACACTGCATATTCTTATTCGTTTAATATCAAATATCTCACTTGTATCCAATGATACTTTTAATCTTGCATTTGTCTTAAGACTATCTAAGCTGTTATAGCTTACTGTTCCACCATCTTCTATGCAATTTACTACAGTAGGGTTAGCCATATTTGAGTCTAGGGCATAATATTTAAAATAATGCGTATTGTATTGTTGCATATGACTCCTCCTACTCTAGTGTTACACTTAAGTCATATCCACTTAAGTCTACTGAACCATCTAGATAATATTCTCCGTTTAGATATGAAATTTTCTTATATCCACTTCCTGTATACATCTTTGACTCTATAAAGTTCACTTCTGTAAAGCTAAAACTTACAGACAATCTCTTCAAACCTTTTGGATCTTGTGATTCCAGTTTAGCAATTACATATAATTTTCTCCTCGTTGGTCTCTTAAACAGAATAAATTATACTCGTTACTATTCTCTATAAAGTCTATTAGATTGTATGCATCTGCATTTTTTAATGCTGTTCTGAAGGTTCCTGTTTTATATTGTACTTTTCCTTTAAATGTCCTAGGAGCTCTTTGCCCTGCATACAGCTTACTTACAAAATCACCATTGAACTTATAACTAGGTGTGCCAAAAATCATATATACATCTTCTGCGTTCTCTAGATTAGTTAAAATGTAGCTGCTTAAACTAATAGATATAGTTTTTATTTCTGTGTCTTTGTATGCATTATTTTTGTCGTACACCCTAAGTTTATAAGCTATTTTAAATTTGCTGGACACATATAATCTCTAATAGTGTCTTCGATATTACAATCATCAGCTATTTCAGTCCACACATCTTCTCTTTCACTCTTTCTGTAAATACTTATAGCCTTAAAATTAGGATCTTGTATTCCACCTATTGTTATGAATACACTTGTCTCAGCTTCAAATAAATCAAATGTAGGAAGAATAATGTCATTGAATTTTGTTTGAAATTCCTTTTTTGCATATTCACTCCATAGGCCATACTTATTTTTAACAGCTAATGTAGCAATGTATGTCTTATCATCCTCTAATGTCTCTAACGTGGCAAACTTATCTTCTGTAAATTCTAGCTTTTCTTGAACAACCTCTTCTGATTCTGCTTCAACAATAAGCAGATGTATTTCTACTTGATCTATTGATTCCCATGTTAATTGTGGTGTAGCTGTGGAATATAAAACATTACCATCAAATATAGGAGTTTTAGGGGTTCCATAACCTGTAAATGTTACCTTCTTAGTAGCTGTGCGAATCTCATTGTTATACTTAGGACTATAGAATATTTTTAATGTCATTTCGTTTTTGCCTTGCTTAAATACTTCTTTACCAAAGCTTACACTTCTCGCATCAGTTCCCTTAGTATTTAATCCTGCTGCTGTTAGTTCCCAACTATCACAAAATTCATTTGTTGCAAAAGTAACATTGACAATTTCATCTATATTAATGTTAAGGTTGCTAGGTTCTAGATTGTATATTATAGGAGTATTTTGGGTTAATACAGTTGCTATAACTTCTTCTACTTGAACGGTGTCAAAGCCACTATCGTAGTAAATTACTAGTTTTAGGTTAGTACTTCCTATGCTTAATGTACCCCTGGCTATATCTACTGTTTGTCCACTTACTCCTGTGCTAATTAATCTATCCCCTTGATAAATTCCAAACCTACTTTGATTTGTAGATTTCCAGGCAGCTGTGATAACGTTGTCCGTATTTGTATCATTGATTGAAAAACTATTCTTTTCTATAGATGGTAATATCCTAGCTAGTGTAATAGTACTAACCTTTGACACACTAACAATGCTATTAATAACATTGCTATCTCCAACGTTATATACTCTTACCTCTATTTTATTTTTGCCTACGTTTAGTGTTCCTTTTGGTAAAACTGCAACCGTAACTGTCCCCACTGACTTAATTAACTTATCATTGTTGTATATTTCAGCTTTACCTTGGTTCTTGCTTGTCCAAGTTACTGTTGTTATGTTGTCAATTAATCCATTTTCATTTTCGATTGAAACCTCAGTCAAAGTTGGGGTAATGTGGCTTATTGTAAGCGTTCTAAAGGCTGTTTTTGTTCCGTTATAGGCTGTAACATTTAAGATATTGCTACCTTCTTTAAAGTATTTTTCTGGGATATATGATATTTCTTCTAAAGATGTTAAGGTAATAGCTGTCTTATTGCCTTCTAGTTCATTTACATTTATTACTTCTACTGTATATTTTTCAAGGTAGTTGGCTTTTACTTTTATCATGTATCTTTCATTTGCATGATCTCTGGTTACTTCAAAATTACTAATAGCTATTTCCTTATATTCTACAGATAGCTCTAAATGCGTTCCTTGCCCTAAATTATTATTAAAGGTAGTCTCCTGCTCTCTTATTTCGTGCCAGTCTGCAAACCTTATCTCTAAATATGGATCACTTTTATTTTGAGATAATAAATTAAGAGGATTATATCCACTTGGTAAAGTAGCTAGGCCGACACGACCATCAAGTGTATGGTTATACGTTACAACACTTTCGCCTTGCCCTACTGTTACAATGTTACCTGCTGCATTCCTGTATTTTATGTACTCATATTTGACACTATCGTTGTAACCCATAGTAGCATCCCAATAAACATATGAATCACCAAGAGTATATGATACAAGCCTATTTGTTACATTATTAAAGAAATCTAGTGCACTTAAATCCCATACAACTGTTTTTAAATCTAACCTGCGTGCTTTCAAGTGATAAGTAAACATTCATATACTCCTTTCTATGCCATATTTTGTTCTAACTTTTGCCTTTTGGGTAAAGTAATTAAAGCATTTAGTACTTGTTTCAATAGGTCTTCCATTTTGCTTGTATCAACTTTTTCATACTCTTTACTTGATTCTTCATCTTTGTTATAATCTTCTGCTTCTTGCTTTGTTAATACTCTTTCACCTTCATGTAATTCAGCCTTATACCCATCAAATGGAACATAACTTAACCCACTTCTATGACTTCCATCTACAAACTCTTTTACATCTTGACTTGTAACAGCTTCACCAATTCTATTCATATTATCAACAAACTTTTGGAACTTAAGTTCTCTAGCATCTAAGCTCTCTTGTAAGTCTTTCTCTTGTTGCTCTAATTCTTCTTTGGCTAGCTTTGTTAACTCTTCTTCTGATAATGCCCTATTTTTTTCTCTTTGCTCTAATTTCTTGCTTTCTTCAAGCATGAAATTATCTATATCTTCTAACTGACTTTCGTAATTGGTTTTAGCATCTTTCTTTTTGTCTTCTGCATCTTTTCTAGCCTGCTCTTTTACTGCTTGAATACGTCTCTTTTCTTCTTTTTCTGATTGTTCAACAAGCCACTTATCAAGTTCTTCTTGTGCTCGTTTAATTTCTTCTGCTGTTTCAGCTTTTGCTATTGCTTCTCTTAACTTTTGCTCTCTAGCTAACTTTTCTCTTTCGGTAGCAGTACTTTCAATAGCTTCTAATTGCGCATCTAACCCTTCTAGTGTTTCTTTCAACTCTTCATCAATGGTATTAACTTCATTTTGGTATAACTCTTTACGCTTCTCTTTCATCTGCTCAACATTGTTAGAAAGCTCATCATACTGCCTTTCATATTCTGTTTTGCAAGCTTCTGTTATCTGTTGCTCTATGTATTCCACATCATATCCGTAATCATCATACTTAACCTTCATGTCTGATAAGTTATCTATTAGATCACTTAATTGCTTATCGTTAAGAGTATCTATATCAGAAGTTAAGTTATCTACGCTGTCTTTAATTTCTTGATTTATAGCATCAGTTACGGTCTTTTTGTCCGTATAGGTTAACGCATAATTTTTAGAAGCCTCTTGGTAAAGTACTATGATTTCTTCTGTTGTTAGTTCTTCTTTCTCTTTGCGCTGTTCTATAATATCTAAGCTTTCTTGTAGGGCAAAGTCATTAATTTTTATAATGTGGTCTGCTGTATCACTATGCTTTTTCTTTAGTTCACTAAGCATCTTTTCTTGCTCATTAACGTCTGTTTTACCTAGTGACTTTTTCTGGTTATACATATTAATGTATGAGTCTACCACATCTTCTGCTGCTTCTTTAGCAGACTTACCTGCCTCTGAACCCGCCTTTTTCGCTGCGCCTGTAATATTAGTACTAACCTCATTAAGCTTAGCTTTGGCCTTATCTATCATTCCATAGTATTGTTCCATTTCTGCTTTCTGCTCTGCTGTTATATCTCCACCAAACATCATCTGAGCTGAACGCTGTGCTCTTAATCCATCAATAGCAGCTTCACAAGACTCAATAACCGCCTTAGCTTCTTCTTTACTTCCAGTTGCAATCTGTTCAGACATGCGCTGGAATGTATTGGCCTGTTGTATTTTGGCATTATTTAATGCATTGTTGGACTCTATTGAACTTTCTACTTGGGCTGTATTAACTTCCCAAAGCCTAGTATTAGCATTTAACCTAACATCTAATCCATAAACATTTTCTTGCAATACCTTAATAGCATTATTGTACAAGTTCGTTTCTTCTTTATTCATTATCTGCTGAGAATTATACTTCTTGTATGTTTCTAATGCATCTTGTGTTTGCTTGTTTAATTGGCTTGTTTGTAGTGTTTCTTTTACTAAACTACTAGCATATGAGTCTGTATATTTAGCCAGTGTTTTTTTAGTTTCATTGTTATTATCCAATGCTTTTTTATAGTTATGCGCTACTTCTATAGCATTATCATAACTACCATATTCATCCTCAATAGCCTTAAGTAGCTTTCCAGACTCTTTTACTAGGTCTTGTTTGGCCGATTCCAATTCACCAGTTGAATCTCCATACTGTGCTATTTGAGCATCTAACTCTGCGATTTGATTAGTTAATTGGGTGTATGTAGTCAATTGATTGGTTATGCTATTAACAGTTTTTTGTGATATAGCTTCTTGCTCTGCTGTCAGCTCTGTAATTTGTTCTGATAATATAACAGAATCTTGAAGGGTATTGTTCCACTCTTTCTGTCTAGCATTAGCTTCTATAACATGTGCTGTTACAATACCTGCTGCTGTACCTATCCCGATTATAGCCAGTGCAACTGGGTTAGCTGCTATAAATGTAAAGGCTGCATTTAATCCAGTTACTGCACTAGATAACGTAGTTATAGCACCTACAACCACACTTATAGTTTTAATTGCTAAAAGTGATGCTACTGCTGTTCCTGCAACCTTGGCAATAGTCTCTAAGTTATTGATTAAGAACTCTATTCCATTTACAACTTCGTCTAATACCCCACTTAATCCACTTATTATTTGATCCTTATTTTCTTGAAACCAATTAGCAAATTCATTTAAGTAAGGTAATAGCTTTTCACCAAATGGAATGATTAAACCAACTTCAATCTCTCTTTTAATTCCAGCTATTGCTTCACTAAACGAATCATATTTAATAGAGTCTATTTTTTGCATAGTATCAAGAGTCGAATCAAACTCTCCATTTATATTAGATAAAGCAAATGTAGCCTTTACACCTAGGTCTTCCCACATGGTTCCATACATAGATGTGGCATACTGGTTTCTAAGAGTAACATCTTCACATTCAGCTAGTGCCTTATTTACTTCTTGAAAAGCAATTTTTGCTGCTTCTCCACCTTCATTGAATTTTTTCTTTAATTCATCTGCATTTAAGCCTAACTCTTTCAAGGATTCATCTGCATCTCCTGCTTTTAGCTTAATTCCAAGTTCTTTAACTGCATCTCCTAACTTGTCCATAGAGAATGCGCCACTGTCTGCACCACTTTTCAGAGAATTAAACATATCTTCTGCATCTAGTCCAAGTTGAGCAAAATGTACACTATACTCTTTTACAATATCCATTAAGTCGCCTTGAGCATTAAGGCCATTTTGTGCTCCTTGTGCTATAAGATTAAATGCTTCTTCTGAACTAACTCCAAAATTCTGCATTAACTGGTTAACTGCATTAAGTTGTTCATCCACTCCCCAATCAAAAGTATCACGTAAAACAATAGCATTCTGCGCTGTGCTCTCTAGCTCTTTACCTGTTAGGTTTGTTTGTTGCTTTACACTAGCTATTGCACTTGCAACATCCTCGAAAGATTCTCCATAATTGCCTCCATATATGGATAATAGGGTTTCTTTTAATCCCCCCATTTCCTCATCTGTTGCCCCTGTTTGGGTTTGTAGATTATTTAAAGCCTTCTTACAATCATCTGCTGCGTTTACTGCTACGGTAGCCATTCCTACTGCTGCTGTGCCTACTGCTGTTAATGCACCCACTACAACTCCAGCTGCTGTTTTTAATCCATTACCTAACTTATCAGCTAATCCATCAGCTGCTTGACCTGTTTCACTAATGCTACTATTAGCTACTGTATTATCAACTAAGATAGTACCCATAAGAGTAAATATGTTCAAAATCTCACCTCCTAACTAAATGTATCTTTTAAATCTAATAGTATTTCATTAACATCTTTCTTAGGTATAACTTCTTCCTCTTCTGTAATATACCCAATTTTCTCTCTAAACTCGGCAAGTGACATATGTTGATATCCACTTATCCAGCGTTGTTCTATAAATTCATCAGTACTCTTTTTTAGTGCATATTTGATAAGGTCATAAGCTTCAAGGAAGTCCATTTCACAGACTTCCTTGTAACCATCACCATATCTTCTTAGTAAGAAATCACAGGTCTTTACTGTGTGGATTTCTCCACTAATTTGAAAAAACGCTTTACGTCATTCTCCTTTACTAGCTTACTAATGTTTTCAGCAAGCGCTTCAAGGCTTAACTCCTCGGCCTTAGTTTCAAATATATCACTTAACAAGTCGTAAAGTTTGGCTTCTACCTCATCATTTGCCATAACATCTACCAATGTCATTGTTATATCAATTCCAAGTCTGGTCTTGTTAACACCTCGCTTAGTAGCCTGTTCTATTAAGTCTGCTACTTGTTTCTTCATATCTGCTGCTTTAATCAGTTTTGCAGTTTGTATTGCATGTTTAAGAGTTAACTTTTTCATTATTCACCACTCCCACTTTCACTACTTCCTGCTTTAATTGGTACAAAAATTGCAAATGGTGGTTCATCTAATTTATCAAAAGAGGCATGTGCTTTGAATTTTGTAGGAAGTAATGTTGTTTTCTTATCTTGAGGATTGATATTAATTCCTTCAGTAGCAAGTGCATTATAGATTTGTAAAATAATAGGTTCATCAAACCCAGACATGGTACCAAGGAATGTAATATTATCTTGATAATCTGCTGGATCAATGTTCGATTTACCTGTGATTTTTTTATACTTACCATCTGTAGTAGTTGCTACTGTTGCTGCACCCAGTGCAATTTTAATATTTTCAGCGGTGATTTCTAAAATATTTGCACTCATGTTGACGTCCCAACCATCAATATCTTCCATACCTTTTGCATCAGAAGGCACTCCATCTACTTCAGTAGTTGTGATGATAGGCTTAGCTGAAAAATTTCCTCCTCCTTGTGTTGCGCCAAGTAACTTTCCTGCTGTTACCGCATCTGTAAAGTTATCTGTTTCTACATCATAGTTTTTGAAGTATGCACCAGCACCCATCTGTCTGTTTTCCATTGTTTTTTCTGTATAACCTGTTAATCTTTTCTTTAATCCCATCTCTTTATCATCCTTTCACATCAAAATAAGTTAAATTAAATAGGAGTACTATGTGTTGTATCTCCTTGTCTTCATCTTCCACGTTATTTCTACTTTCTAAATCAATATCAAAAGTTTGGTAATAATCCTTATAAGAGCATTTATCAAACCCTTCTATATTATCAGCCAGTTCTTCAGCAAGCTTAATATCTCTAGTCCAAACATGTACTTCCCAAAAGTAATCATATTGATGACCATCTTTGGTATGCCTTAGATAATATGTTAGATAAGGATAGTCTGTTTTAGCAGGTGCTTTACGATAATATGCTTTACTATGTACTTGCTTTAAAATGCTTGTTAATGCTATCTTTAGCTCATTTGTACGATTAATTTTAGTTAGTATACTCAATCGTCAGCACCTCCTTCATACTCTTCCTCATTAGCTGGTACATTAGGATCATCTTGGTTTAATGCTCCTAAATACTGCGCTTGAATATCTGCAAAATTACTTATGTTATCTTGTGCAGTACCAATCATGAGCCCCAAACGTGTAGTTTTACTACTTCCAAACTCTTGGAATCCGCCATAAAAAGCATTCTTTTTTATACCTACAAGCAAATCAGGAACATCTTTCTTACTTCTTACCCAATAGCCAGTATACTTTCCTACACGCCCCTTTTTACGTTTAAATATTCTATAATAAGCTTGCCTAAACCTATTGCAGTATAACTTGCCACAATCTCTTAAAGCTGCTCTTATAAGCTCTTTAATCGTATATTGCGTATAGTCCACGCTTGAAATGTACTCAATTCCATCCCTTTTGATTTTTACTACAGATTTAGGAACCGACATGTACATCACCTTCTAATGTTAATTCTAAGAAACCACTTTGATTATCATATGTTCTTATGATTTTATAAGAAACATTATCTACAATAACCTTATCTTCTCCTTTATAGTCAAATTTTCTTACCTCAATTTTGAATTCAGGCTTCATTCCTGCTGTATGAGCTTGATAAAATTCATTTGTACCTACAGACTTTTTATTAGATAAAACTTTTCTTAACTTTTCTTCAATAACTTGATCTCCTGCTTCATCAGTTGAATAAGTCTTACTTGCAAAATAAATAGGAGTAATTAACCTCAAATAATCACCCCCTACATAATTGCCTTGCTAAAATAAAAAAAGCTGGAGAAAATTCAGTTTTACCATATGTATTATTTAATAAATCATTCACACCTATAGCAACACAACCTATTAACTGATTATCCTCTTCTTCAATTTTTGCGCCAGCCTCTTTAAGATAACTTTTTACAACTTCTATTTTTAAAGTTATATTTTTGTTTACATCCTCATCATCTGCTACTATTCCTAAATGTACTTTGATAGCTTCTAGCATTAAGCATCACTCTCCTTAAGTAAAGAAACAAGCTCAGTCTTAGTCATTGAGGAATAACCAGTTAAACCTCTCTCTTTGCATAAAGCCTTTAACTCAGTAACTGTCATTGAGCTATAATCAATAGCTTCTAAAGAGGTATCAGAAGCTATTGAGAAACTCGTTACTGATTGGCTTAAGCTTTTTTTACTAGTAAAATTACTCCTTGTGCATCTGCAAGCTTACCATCAGCAATAAGGGTTGATTTTGTAATCCATTCATCTGTATCTTCATCAAAGTAACGTTTTACTGTCATTGCTAAGTTAGAGTTCAGCATATAATCTTTAAGATTTAAGATTGCACCAAATACATCTCCTACTTCTGCTGCTTCATATGATGGAAGATAGCTTTCAACATCAATGACTTCTTTACCTTTGAACATTGGTTTATCTTCACCATTAAGGCCTACTGTAACACGTGCAATAGGTTGACCAGTTGAATCTGTCATTCCTAAAATGTCACCCTCCCATGTTTCAGTATTTAATAAAACCACTGCCCCTGCACGTTTAGATTTTGGAACCTTTGCAAAAACTTTAGACCATGCTTCCCAGCTCTTAATATCTGTTGCTGATAATTCAACTTTTTGTGACGCTAGTACCCTTGTATCTTTTGTAAATCCTAAAGGCTGTAATGTTCCTGTGCCATTTACAATTGCTTCTTCAATAGCTATAATCATTGCTTCATATACATTATCTGTTAATGTAGATTCAAAAATTGCTAATGAAGTTGTATCAGCTTCTAATGTAACTGCTACTCTGCATTGTAGCTTATTGTATGAAAATGTTACTGTACCTTTTACTTCTTTCTTTTGCTTGTCTGCAACTGTGCCTTCAGCTGTCCATGTTGCTACTGGTTTTGCTGATGCAATAGGTATTGTAACTCCACCTTTGATATTTGTAAGTGTTACTCTTCTAAAGATTTCACCATACGTTTTTAGCTGCTCAATAATTTTATTCATTACAGTATTTGGAATAACAACCCCAATATCTGCGGTTCCTGTAGCTGCCCTTAATTCTGTTGGAATAGCTGTACCTCTGAGTGTATATTCCATGAATGCTTTCCTGTATTCTGCTTCCTGTTCTTCTTCTGAACTTCTTCTTTGTGTTGTTAATCCATATGTTGAAATAGGGTTAAATTGACCTTGTGATAAATTTGAACCTGCTGCTCTTTCTTCTGGGTTACCTTGCGCTGATCTTTGCTCCTCTTCAATAGCTTCTTTTAGTCCTGCAATCTCAATGTCCGCTTTTCTTAAGTCCAGTTCAATCTTGTCTAACGCTTCCTTTGTTTCTGCATTTGTTATGCTTGTTACTAATGCCTTTCTTTTTTCTAAAGCTGCTTCTAATTTTTGTTGTAGTGTCATATCCTACACTCCTTTTCTTTTTTTAATTTGAATAATGGTATTTCATTTGTAACTTGCGTTTCTCCAAGTCAAAGCTATCCAGCTGCTTTAAATTACTCTCCAGTAGTTCAAAGCTCCTTGCATAAACACTTGTTGTATCGTAAAACGGGGTATCCACCACGCTAACGTCATAAAGTTTATTAATATCTGTAACTATTCTAGTTGTTTCAGTTTCTCCATATTGCCAAGTATCACCTTTATCAGCTACAGTAAAAGCAAAAGACATCTTATCAATCAACCCTTCTTGAATTGATTTATAGATGTCTCTGTTACTTTGTGTATCTATTAATTCCGCTGTAATTTTAAGTCCAATATCATCTATAACAAGCTTTAAGCTGTTATTTCTTGTCCTTGCCATGATACACCATGTGTCATTATGATTGTATCTTAGTGGTACATCTTTCATATCTGTTCTATCTAGTGCACCTCGTTTGATTGTCTCTGTAAAAGTATAGTTTCCCATGCTATGTGTTGCAGGTTGGTCAAATGTAATAGCGTAACCCTCAATAATCATCTTCCCATCATCATTATCTATAGCTCTAAACTCAACCATTCTACATTCACTCTTAAAGTTTTTATTCATTTTTTTTCACTTCCTTCACTTTGCTACTCATCTGATACTGGTCAGCTATTTCACGATTAATAAAATTAAGTGACATATGCCTAATATCACCACCTGGAAATGGTGGATATCCAAATATAGACAATATTTGATTATCTGTTAGAGTGCCTCTACTACTTAAAACATCTACAGCGGCGATCTTGTTTGCCATATTGGTAAATACTAACCCTTGAGCATAAAATATTATTTCATTACCCACATCAAGCTCTCTATCCGTAAATAGCGTTTTTGAAAATGCTCTTCCTAAACTCTTTATCATAGGTTCTAGTGTCTTTTCATAAAAAGATTGATACTGCTCCTCTGTAAAATCACCATTAATGATTGCTATTGATACACCATAATTATTAAGAATCTTCTTATCTATAAATTCCATGGTATCTTTATCAATTATTTTAGGATTTAAGTTTAGTGGTATAAAATCATTTTTTAAGTCTATTTCTAAAATACCACTACTTGCTTCATTAAGTTTCTTCTCAAATTTTTCTCTTTCTTCTTTTTGCTTTCCATCAGCTAGCATGGTCTGTATTTTTAAAATACCTCTGATTGTTAACCCTGCCTTTATTCCTTTTTCTAAACTTTGGATAACCACATCATTTGTCTTTAATAGCTTTAGCAATGCATTATTATTGGCTTTTCCAGTTTCATCACCACCCATAAATTCATTTGCTCCAAAATCTTTTCTCCAATGAATAATATCTGAATACTTTAGTGTATAATCTTCTCCATTGTTAAAATAAAACTTTATGAATAGTATACCTGCAGCATCTTCTAGAAAATCTACCTGAATAGGATTTAATGGATATAATCCGGTATATTCCCGCCTAACAAATCCACCTTTAATTGGTATTTCTCTATATGTAGGATAAATAAAAACATTCTTCTTCATTTCTCTAAGATATGTGATTTTTTCAAGAAAATCAGATGTAGTCATAAGTGGATTAGGCCCATATTTCAAAAGCCTGTTAATACTACTATTAACAATAGACTGTGAATTATCATCTCCATTTCGTATATGCTTAGGATCTAGTTTACTCATCTCTGTCATTAATGCTCTTATTGCATTTTGAACTATATCACTAGCATATATATCATCTCCAAACTGACTAAACACTGGAGAATATCCATTCATCATTTGTGCATATCTTTTTAATACACTTTTTTCACTTTGCCCTCTTAGAAAATCTAATATTCCCACGTTCCACCTCCTTATCTCATAACATCTTGATACTCTTTTCTAAATCTATCGTATGTGGCATATGCAATAATCATTGTTACTGCACCATCTATACGTTTATTCTCTATACCCTGTACTTTCATTGGCATTATCTGACCATATTGATCTACCTTACAAGCTGTGTTTTTTAAACACCACTTATCAATAGGATTTTGATTGTAATTCACGCATCCACTCTTTAAATCTGCTTCTAACATTTTCATGGCTGTGCTCATATTTTTATAATCTTGTGGTATTTTTTCATTATCAAATCCATAGTCCTCCATTTCTTTAACATAAGACTTAGCATTCCATCTATCATAACCTACTTTGAATACCCATATTTGATATTTTTTATAAAGACTTACATACCAAGCTACAATCTCACTGTAATCTACCTCATTACCAGGACATATTGTAATGTATCCTTGTTTTGCCCACTCTAAATAATTCTTTTTATCTTCATTACTTCCCTCATCTACTTTGGTTTCGCATATGAAGTAGTGCTGCAAGAAATATTTTGTCTTATCTTTTGGTCTCATAATTAAAACCTTAGCACTTGTTAGGTCTGTAGTTTCTGATAAGTCAGTAGCTCCTATCCCTATACATCCTCTAAAATCTTCTATGTCATATGTTAAGCTATTCTCTATGTCTTTCTCCATAAGCCATGCTTCAGCATTATTCTGTTTGAAATTGAAGTCTTTAGAGAGGGTGAATACTCTTTCTGCCTTGTCTGCTTGTGCCTTTCTAAGTTGATCACGTAAGTAATCCCATTTCTTAACTGTTCCTAGTGACGGATTAGCCTTTTTCCATGACAATTCGTCTTGATATACCTCGATTTCATTGTCCATTGTATAAAGCCATGCCAGAAGTGTATCATCTTCTCTGTCACCTCTTAAAACTTCTCTAGCATATTTCAATTCTTTGTCTAGATACCCATCATCAACAAATCCTTCTGTCGTTATATTAATAAAAATAGGTTCATCTTTAATTGACTGTGACTGCTCTATCGACTTTGCTATAACATTGTCTTTCATTTCATGACTTTCATCTAATATTGCAAACTCAATATTTCTACCTTCTTTATTTCTTGTCTTGTCTGAAAGCTTTTTTATAGTTGATTTATTTCTAAGGTTAAAGATGCCTTTTAGATTCTTGTGTGTACGCTTATCCTTAGGATCAAACATCTCTTTCATACTTGCTATTTCCTCAAATATTAAATTTGCTTGCGCATCATCATTTGATGAGCAAATAATATCAGAACCTGCATTACCTATCATAAATTCAGTAAAACAAAGCGCTGCACAAAAAGTACTCTTTCCATTCTTTCTAGCAACCAATAATATCAGCTTTTTAAACCTTCTGAGTCCATTTTTACTTCTCTTAAACGAATAAAAAGCTTCTATTACTGCTTTTTCCCAAAGTTCTAAAATAAAAGGTTTGCCATTAAAAGGACTTTTTGTATGCTTGATGAATGTTTCAATAAACTCTATTCTTAATTCTGCATCAGAACAATCATAGTAATAGTTCTGATTATCTAAGTCATCTATTAAATTACTTAGACACTTCTTAAGTTCTTCACCTATTATGACTTCATCATCAATAGCTAATGCCTTGTTATAGTACTCTAATAAATATGAATGCTTACCATCTATCTTACTATTAGATAAATCATATCTACTTGGTTTATAACCTATAAATTTATTACTCATCTTTACTCATCTTTTCTTGTAGCCACTTATCGAATGGATCTTCTCCCTCCATTGTGTCTTTACCAAGTATGCCATTCAGTGTTTTTATGTTTAAAGCATAAATATTAGCTGTTCTTCGATATTCGTTAGCTATAGGTAAAGTTTTCTGCTTAGTTTTATCTGTAGGGTGTACCTTTATCATACCAACTTCATCTAACACCTGATGCATCACAAATAATTCAGATTTCAAGTAAGCTGTTTCTTGTAATAGTCCTTGAACAAGCTTTTGCTTACTTTCTTCTACATCTTTGAATATCTCAATCAACTTTTCTAATTCTTGCTCGAAAACTTCTGTTTTTGAAATAGCTTTCAAAATCTTCACCTCGATTTCATTTTTGGGGTTTGTGTGAAAGAAGAGTTCACCCTCCAACGGTCCCTTCGTATGTCAAGTAGATTAATTATGGGGGGATTAAAACTACATAATATTTTATTTTCTATACTCTTCAAACCATTTATCTATGTACTCTCTCCATTCTTCTTGATGCTCTTGCCTATAGTCATTGCAATACTCTAACCGATAATAGCAATCTTCTTTACTTGCTTCTACAAAGATTAATTCTGCACCTAATTCTTTCGCCAGTCTTTCTCTATCAACCTTGTTAGCATACCCACCAACTATCCAAGCATTAGTAAAGCTACCATATCTAGTTTTAATATGATCTAACAATAAGTTTCTTACTGCTAACACATTGAACTTAATTTGATTAGGTTTATTGTACATTGGCATAAATGACATTGCCTTATACAATCTATCCATATCAACTATCAAGTCTCCTGGTTGCATATAGTCCATAACAAGACTTGTCTTACCTGCCATTGGTGGACCATATACTATATTAACTTTCTTTGGTTTAACCTTTCTTACTGCCCCTTTGCAATATCTACCATGTATCATGTTATGACATGTTTGGCATAGCACTAAGATATTCTTAGGATTAAGCGTTGTCATTACATCATCTATATTCTGTATCGTTAATTCTTTAATGTGATGTAGTTGAATATGTTTAGACTCAGTTATTGCTTGACCACATTTCTCACATATTGCGCCACGTTCTAGTAATATTTGTTCTCTTAGCGTGAGCCATTCTGATGATTTATAAAACTTCTTACTAAACTCTTGTGCCACTATATCACCACTCTTTTCCTTCCATTTCTTTCTTTCTAATCTTAAGGTTCTCTTTATCATTCTCAACTTTATGAGGATTATCTTGCCAAACCTTCTTGGCCATATTGGTTAGAAAAAATTTAGCTGCACTAATGTCAGCAGGTATATGTTCAATTGCTTTCTTTTCTATTACTTCTTCTACTTCATACTTATTACCCTCTTCATCTGTGCCTTTTCTTTTTACTTTAAAGAAATAAGACTTTTCTTCATCATATCCCTTTGCTCTTTCAAACAAAGAATGTTCAACTTCTTTTACTTGTTGTTCAAGCATATTCTTTCTTGTATTAGCGCTTTTTTTCAAAACCGCTAAAAGCGCTACATTTTGCTTTTTTAACTTCCTAAAAGTGGAATCTCCTATACCTAAGCATTCTGCCATTTCTTTTTGAGTCATTCCTTGTAATGCCCATTCCTCAATGGTTTTGAGGTTTTCCATTACAATTTCCTCACTTGATTTTGCCAACTTGAAAACCTCCATTTCTTTAGCGTTTTTAAGTTTTGACCGCTATAAAATTTATCTAACTTTTGTTGTCTTACTTTTTGATGTTTTCTTAGCTGAAATAACAAAAGCTATGATTATCATATCTTACATGCTGTTTTTATTAATTGTGTGATATTTTACTAAATATATATTCTGTCAAATAACTTTCTATTTTTTTCTCTAATAGAAGAAACTCATGTCTTTTCTTTCATGTTTGACATTTACTGATTAAGTCAATTAATGCTTAAAAAAATATAATTTCTTCTTTATAATGCAATTTTTACTTTTTAATAAAAGAAACCATGCTTAATACATCATTTATTTCATCTCTGGTAACACCTATGTATCGTTTTGTATAATCTATACTTTCATGATTAAGTATTAACATTATCTTATATACATCAACACCATTATCATAAAGCCACCTACCAAGACTTTTTCTCATGCTATGACAACCTATCTTTTCTTCATAGCCTATCTTTTTAGCTGCTTGATTAAGTATGTACCAGTATTGTTGCCTTGTTATAGGCTCATTCTTACCTTTGCTACGTCTGAATAGATATTCATAATCTCTCTTCCCTTTACAATAATCCTTAAATATTTTTCTTAGATCGTCATTAATGTCTAAAGTTATTTCCTTATTCTTTTTCTTTTCCCTAAAGTATATCTGTTTTTTATCTCTAACATCCCTAACTCTAAGTGGTAATATATCAGATATTCTTCTGCCTAAGTACAGGCCTGACATGAATAAAACATAGTCTCTTTCACGTTGTTCTCTTAATACATCTGCTATATCTTGTATGATGTTAAAGTCTCTTATTGGTTCTACTGTATTCACTAATATATCACCACCTTTCTTTAGTGTAATCGGAATGGTGAGACTCGAACTCACGACCACTGCTTTATAAGAACAGCACTCTAACCAACTGAGTTACATTCCAAAACAAAAAGAGCAATAGCTTTGCATACTTAGCTACTGCTCTTTTATTCCTACTTTGTACCTTATTCTTCAAGAAATATATTTGTTAGATAGACGATTAATACACAATGGCTTGTAATGTAACCCTTACTAGTGCCTTAATCAATTTCTTGATAATACTATACTACTCTTATAAAAATGCATTTTCTAGTGCTTTTTGATTGCATTTTCGTGGTATTTTTGTGGTATTTTTGTTGCATTTATTTTTGTAACCTTGAAACGTTCATAATATCAGCCATTTTTTTAATAGCATATTTCTTTTTCCTGTATACTTGGCTCTTATCTCTATCTATCTTGTATGATATAGATGTCATGCTAGATTTCTTGAAATAGTATAGGCTTATAATCTCTTCTTCTATCTCACTTAGAATAGACATTGCATTCTCTATTCTATCTATCTTTCTTTGTCTTTTCTTCTTTTCTTCTTTGAGATTGCTAAGCAATCTATCTCTACTGATACTCAATGCTTCGTTTTCTACATTGGAGTTAAATTGATAAGTAGGCGTAGATGGTTTAGGATCATCAGTTGCACCTCTAAACCCAACATTATTTTCTACCTCTAACATATCCATTTCAATATTCTTTATTTCTGCCTTAATTACTGGATATATCTTAAGCATTTCTTCGATCTGTTTATATGTATACATTTGTTTCTCCTATCCTAAACTGATACCAAATAGCTTGAATACTATCTCTCCATCTTTTGGCTTCATGTATGACTTAGTCATATCAATACTCTTATGATGGACAATGATTTGAGCTTCTTCTATTGTTAACTTTCTTCCTATCTTTTTGCAAAGATAATGCGTTCCATTACATAAGTTTTCTATGACAGTATGTCGAAATGAATGTGGAGTAAAGTATGGTGTAGATGGATCTATCTCTTTTAATATTTCATACATATCTTTTACCCATCCTCGTAATGTTGATGTTTTTTTAACTTCGCCATACTTACTCTGCCAAAATGCATCTCCACTTTCTTTAACGCTTAAATGTAACTTTATACTCTCTTGTGAATGCTCGTGGATTAAAATATATTGTTTTTCTCCACCCTTGCATTCTACCTTTATGTAACCATGTTTAAGTGTATCTGTATTTTTCACTTGAAGTACTTCATTAATTCTTGCCCCTGTGTCATAAAATACATCCAGCAAACATAAATGTTGATACATTTTTTTATTAATCAAGTAACCTCTTAGTAAGTCAATTTGCTCTTGCTTTAAAAAAGTATTTTCCTTCACTGGTTTCTTCTCTAAACTCTTTACTTTAGCAGCTACATTTCTAACATAAAATTCATATAAGTCGTCATCATCTTCTGCGTAATCCATCATTCTTCTAACTACGCATAGCAGCCTATTAGCACGTGCATTACTTACATTTCTCTCATCTGTCATAAAAAATTTAAAGTCCTCAAAGTTTCTTTTTTTAAATTCAAGAACATTCATGTTATTGTTATATAGTAAATTCCAAATAAGAAAAAACCTCAAATCGTATGTGTACTCTGAACACGTATTAGGTCTTCTCCTATCTGCCCTAGTACTTCTTAAATATAACTGCATTAACTCCTTGTTTACTGCATTAACTTTTTCCCAACGTTCCTGTGAATATAAGACTCTACTCATATCAATCAGCTCCTTTTAGAAAAAATCACGTATAAACAATAAATTTAATGTTGTTGCTTTCTTAAAGTTCTATTAATGCTCAAAAGTCGAATTTGTTTATAGAATAAAAATTAAAATATTACTTATAATATCTAGGTAATTATTACTTATATCGAGGTATAAAATGACTAAACATCACTTTAAACGTTATTTAATTCTTATATGTTTAATATGTTTCACTTTTCATTCATCACATTTTTTTTGCACAAAACATTACTACTGTTGATACAAATACAGTAATAGAGGAATCATATGGCGCGCTTAATAATATTCACAAGCAAATGATAAATATAATAGAGAACTATTTCATTAGTAATATAAGCACTACTACTAGTAAACCTGATCCAGGCTATTTAGATATATATATTTCTCAGTTAAATGCTATAGGTGATAAAATAAAAGCCATAGACCAATCAAAAGTCACACTAGAACAAAAAACTAAATTAAGAATACTGAGGGATGCTACTGATGATTTAACTTATATTAGCGGTACTCTAAAAAGATTACTAACATCTTTAGATGCTAAAGAACAATATAATTTATTTCGAGCTATCCTATATGCTAGTAATTTAGTAGAGAAAGATTTTTCATACTTCTAATTTTTACATATCGGCATTATGCCGATATGTTTTTTATTTATTCAAAATCAGATTTTATTTGTTATAGTAGCTATCTCTTGCTACTTCACAAGCGCATTTCCATAGTGCGTCTATTAATTCCTCAGCATTAAAAGATATTTCATTTGAAAACCATCTAGGCGCATCAACATAATTTGAATCATCAAAATATGGATATACCCAATAACAATCAATGCCATAAGTAATTTTTTCTATTGCATAGTCCGTTCTCCATTCTATAAAGTTAATTAACTGACCTACTGTAAGTAATGGATAAACAGCATTCTTACTGTTATTTGCTTTATCAAGATTTTCATTGCATAGTATACATGCTTTTCTTTGAAGTCCTTCCTCTAACAGTTCAGTAAATAAATCTCCTTTGCTTGGTTTCCACCACTCTCTTACTAGGTCATTAACTTCTTTCCCTGCTTTCATAAGTTCTTCTACCTGTATAAACTCCATACTCTCACCTTCCAAACTTATATTTTATTATCTTCATAACTGGCTAATTTCTGTATAGCATTGTCTAATACATCATACCTGCTAAAATTTTGCCATTCACAATCAGCCCCACATTTTAGGTATGCTTTATCTATGTTCCTATAAGTTAATCTATCAAATTCTTTGATTTGTTGTGTTGGCTTATCCCATTTCTTGTTACATTTACCGATATACCACACAGCTAATTTATATAGCTTACATTTTATTTCAAACATCTTTGTCACTCCCAAACTCTGATTTTATTTACCCAAGTAAGAATAAACTAATGTAATCTAGCGACCTTCCCAAACAAGCACGTTCCTTTATCACCATAACACCCATAATTCCTTTTACAATGTGTTCTCCAGTAATCTCTTTTTTTCACAGCGACGTCACCCCTTTCAATTTTGGATTTTATTCTAATCTTCTTGTAACTCAATGACATAACTATCAAAATACTTAGCCCATGGTAAAAATCTATTTAAGCCTCTTTGACCCGTTCCACAACCCTCTTTATCTGATATGGTTAATAATATTTCTCTAGGTTCAACTGGTAGCCAATTTTTAGGCAACAAGTCTAACAACAAATCTTCGTTGATAACATCCTCTTTAATATATACTTTATTAAAACTTACTGGAACTTCACACTCTTTTACAAACCTGTGTACTCCGTATCTCCTTTTATATAAAATTACTTTCACGCTAATCACCCTTTCAAATTCTTATTTTTTCAAACAAAAAACCACCAACTGTTTATTAGTTAGTGGTATTTTACTTTGCCATTATAACTGTACTATATATGATACTTAACGCTTTATACAATATTCTCTCCTAGTATGATCTTGGGCATTGTCGTAAGGCACCTGTTCCATCTCTTGTAAAATTGCTCTAATCCAAGCTTAGATACTCTCGCATGCACCTCTTCATTCTCAACTACCCAATATAAAACATAAGTTACCTTGCCTACATTCTTCGTTAACCTAATAGGTAGTTCGCCTTCTTTAACTGCATTAAAATCCTTCTGTCTATGCGTTCTTTTAATATATCTTACCTCAATTACACCTTGTTGGCTTGTATAAAAGTCTGCAACTTCTTTCATCAGCAATTCAATTTCTTCTTGTTTATCGATTTTTGCCTCATATATACATATCTCATTAAACATGCGCATCTCCCCTTTAGAAGAGTATACCACTAACCAATATTCAGTTGTCAAAGTTCTTATCAAAATTCATTTTGTTTTACTTCAAATAACTTAATATATGTGCTATTACATCTACAGTCCACCCATTCCCTATTGCTGAATACCTGGAAGTATCACAAACACCTTCTGTATACCCATCTGGCAATGTTTGTAACCTTTCATACTCTAAAGGTGTAAACTTACGACATCTTCCATCTTGGTACACTTTTTTTTGCAAATTTCCCCCATTACAAGTTGTTAATGTACTACTTTTAAATTTTTGATTGTATACTTCTTTCATATGTCTATGGCCTTTCATAATAAGTGTACATTGTACTTTTTCTTCATCTCCGTTATAAATAAATTCTTTGTCATACCAATACTTATCTGCTACATCAGATGAATTGAGTATTATGTCTTTTATCATTATTCCTTTATCGATTGGCTGTTCAATCCCTTGTATATTTGTCCAATACAGCCTTTTCCTATCAGCAGCACATACAAGATTTGAATTAATCATTATAGGCTTAACACCTAAAATTTCACTTATCATATCTTCCCACTGTTTTTCCATAGGGACATTTTCAAGTAAGAAATACTTAGGATTAAGATATTTAAGTATTCTTACATAGTGGTGAAACAGTCCACTTTTTTCACCGTTTAGCCCTGTAACTTCTCCTCTGTCATATTTGTATACACTGAGGTCTTGGCAAGGACTCCCACCTATAACAATATCTATAGGCATTATGGTATCTAGCATTTCTTTTGTTATGTTTGTTATGTCTCCTAGTTGTATAATCCATGGATAGTTTTTTTTAGATATTTTAATTGAGTCTTGTTCAATCTCACTAGCATAGTAGTTATCAACTTTAATCCCTGCTCTTTCGAGTGCTACCATACCACAGCTAATTCCATCAAATAAGCTTAATACGTTCATTTTTATCACAGGAGTAAACAGCTGTTTATTGTCCGGACAAACCTCTTTACTCCTCTTCTTTTTATTTTTTTATCTAAACAAAAGTCAAATTTAAATTGCTATTATCTATTTTCTCCCTTATACTTCTTTTTAAAGGAGTGATTTGTTTGAAATTTTTGAATATCTTTATCCCATGTTTTATTACAATATTGCTTTATGACCTTATAACCAAAAACATATTTTCGTTCTCAATGGACTACCTACTCATAATTCCTCTTATGTTTATCGTAGGAACTTTATATACTGCTGCTATAAACCTGTTTAAAAAGAACAAAGATTAATTTGTCTTGTTAAATCTCTTAACTAACACAATATTCCTAGTCCTCATTGCAATAGGTCCTCTTCCGCTGCTTACGAATACTGTTTTGTCAGTTATCTTTTCTACTTTGCCTTTTCTCATTTGAATACCATCACTAACGTGTGAAGTAATAAGTACATCATCACCAACTTTTAAGTCTTTAACTCGAACATTCTCTCTGCCTATTTTAATCATCCCCTTTACAAAAAGTTATTTGTTCTTATTATCTTTGCATGGATCATCCTCTGCTAATAATTCCCCTTGCATACTCCAATATTGCCTTACAATCCTACATTTATCACTTTCGTTATCTCCAGTACCTCTTAAAGAAGTTGTTTCTATAACTTGGATTACTCTAGCTGTATCTGTACCTCTTGGCCTTGCACTCATTCTTATCACCCTTTCATCAGAATAAACCTTCTAAGAAGCCTACTTGCTTACAATCATCCGCTTTAACACTATGTAAATAGCCTTTATTGTTTCTTAGAAGATAAGTATTTCTTGTCTTACCTTCTACCTTATAAATCTTGCCTGCTGTGAATCCTGGTCTATTCCATACCATCATTCTTACTTTCATGTTTATCCCCTTTCAACAAAAAACACTTTGTTTTAACAACTTCTAACTGGTAGTACATATGATTCCATGTTTATCTCTCTATCTGTATACGTTATATGTACTGCTTCTAAATTACTCTTAGGGTTAAATCCAAATGTCAACTTATCATTTTTACCTGCTTTTTTTAATGCATCTTCTAGAAACTGTTTTTTAAATGATATCTTAAAGTCTTTCTCTTTTTGCCCTTCAATAAATCCATCAATATTAAATACTTTGTCTTTATTGTCTTGTGGAATATACATTCTTAGCCCACTAGGTATATATGTTATTTCTAGTTGCTCATCTACTATACTTATTTGAACTTCTTGTTCATTTGTAGGTACATAAATGCTTTCAAAACTTGCTTTAAAATTATCTTCATCCTGTACGAACATTTCATTAATCTCGATTCTATAACCATCTAGCGCCCATATTCTAAGCTTATTGCCTGTTACATCTATGTTGATATTCCTTAAATCAGGTCTTGCATCATTTTTAGCTGTAACTCTTTTACAACTATCAATCATTTTCTTAAAAGAACTAACTGGTAATTTAACAGCCATCTATATTCCTCCTTATTAAAAATCAACTTTGTTAAACATCCCTTTGTTTGCTACAGTTAAACATATTTTTTGGATATTTTATTAGATCACCATCTTTTGTTTTTATTAAGAATTGATGTTCTAACTCATCAATAACTTCATATTTATCATTTAAAATATTTAATAGATTCATGTAGCAATTAATGAGTCCTATTTTTAGTGATAAATCCTTTTGTGGATTATAATCTGATTTTTTCATAAAGAATAACTTGCAACTTCTCATTCTTATATTCTTTTGAATTGATGTTCTTATACTATGAGCTGCAACATTATTATCTTTTGCTGCTTCACATACGCTTACATATTCTCCAACATATTCACCTGTATAATAATCAAGCTGAACTATTTCTATTGGCTTATTCCCATGCATACTATTCCTCCTCTATAGCTATAAATTTCCTCCCTTTGTATTTTCCACTCATTCCTTGATTTATATTTGAATATAAAGCTCTACATGTTATACCTGCCCAAGCTGCAACCTCTGTACTTGTTCCTACAAAAAGAGGTAATTCTAAACTATCTGCTGTAACTGCCATATAAATCTTAGGTTTTGGCATTTAGAACCCTCCTTATCCTTTTCACATTGTCTTTCCCATAGCAAAGATCTCTTCTTATGCCTTCTAATACATTTATTACTTCTGCTGTAGCTTCATTAATTTTTAATTCATTAAGTTCACTAATCTTTTCATCTAGTGATCGTATATCTTTTCTAGTTGCTTCTACTGTGATTCTAAATCTCTCTACAGATTCATCTTTAAGTTGCTGCTTTGATTTCTGCATATCACCACAACCTTAACTGTTTTTCTCCTAATTCATCTATTACCTCATTAAATTTAACTTCTTCGCTACCTATTTCACTTCTTAGGTAACTCTTAAGATGTTCCTCACAATTACCATTGCACTTAATAGTGCCTAAATAGTGAAATATATCCTCTATCTCACAAGCCTTTATTCTGCTTTTACTAAAGCTTTTATGTACTACCTCTGCTGTTAAGGGCTTACCACCTAGCTTGCTATTCCCTACATAAGCTTTCCAAACTTGCATTATAGCTTCTTCCAACCTACTGAAATTCCATTTTTCTCTAGTTGATATGCCAACCAATACAGCCTGTCCCTACAATAGCTTGTAGCTACTTTATCTCTTTGAAACTGCCATACTATCTCTGTAACACCGCTTGGCATACTTTTAAGTTTTCTAATCTTATCGCAAACCTGTGTAAGCTTTTTAATATCTACATTATTTTTATCTAAAGCATAGATTTCACTTAACATTTTCCAAGCACCTTCTTCCAAAGCGGTCTGCTTGCTAATGCTATATCCTTATCTGCTTCTTTAAGTGCCTGTTGTAGAGTATTAATGTTTAACTTAAGCTTATCAATTTCTTCCTCTCGACAACTTATAGTAAGTTCTCTGAGCTTAAGTTTATTTTTTAGGCTAGCATTTTCCTTGTCCAAACTTTCGTTTGTTTGGGTTAGATCTGCAATCTCTTTAGCTAGCTCAATACTCTTGTCTACCACTACTATAAGATCTTTAGATTTAGCTATAAGCTGTTCTTTAGTATCATTTAGTAGTTTATTAGCTATTTTATTTTTAGTTTCTTCTCTCTTTGCTCTGGCTTCTTGTTCTAATGCAATACTTCTTGCTTGTTTTCTGTTGCAGCCTGTAACTATTGTTTTTATCTTCATTTGTGATTCACCCCATTTATCAAATTATTTTCTACTACTACCTTTAACTGCTCTACCGTTCTACCTGGTTTCTTATTCTCTTCGTAAAAATTAGCTACAACCAATGTTGTATTACAATCTGCCTTTTCAGCCACTTCTGCTGCCCAAATTAACAGTTCATCTGTTGCTTTGTGTGGATCACTCACTTGAATGTCCCTCTCTTTCTTTAACTAGTTTTGATTTCCTTTCTAGTTGTAATTTCTCTAATTCATCAAAGTCCCAATCATGAGAAGCCATACTATTAAATTTTTCAATTTTGCTACTTGATGCACCATTCTCAAATTTACCTATATTCTTATATTGATTTAGATACCCCTCGAACTTATCTTCATTGAATAAGGTTGATGGTCTTAAATACTGTTCAAACTTTGTTCCTTTCCATTTACTTGACATTGTGAATATTACTTTTTTAAAATCATCAACGGTATAATGTTCTTTTAATCTAGCTACAATTAATCTCTTTGTAGTCTTACTAGTTGGTTTATAATTAGTTCCACAAATACTATTCAAATACTCAATAATCAGCACTATATTATTATTAAATGTATTATTAATATCTGTATTATTCTCTTTAACCTTTTCTTCCATAGGGGTATTAACCTTTTCTTCCATAGGGTATGGAAGAATTCGTAAATACCTATAGAGAATTTCTTTACTACCTTCTTTGTATGTAATATCTAAACTTATATAATTCTTTTTGACTAATTGACTAATCCATGTCGATATAGATTTTTTACTAACCCCATAGAGCTTAGAAAAATACTCATTGCTCGCCCAGCAATATCCCTTGTCATTGCAAAGTGCTGTTATTTCTCCGTAGAGCAGCTTAGCATTAGCGGTAAGATCACTATCATATCTAACATTTGCTGGAATAATAGAGTAATATGCCCTGTTAATCGCATCTGACATATTGCATATTCACTCCTTTCGTGTTAATATCATCTTGAAATTTTATTTTCTATGTGCATGGTTAAAGGTTGCCGCCTTTGCCATGCTTTTTTTCTTTTCAAATTCTCTTTTGTAACGTTCACGTTTGGTAATATACACTCCCATGTAAAAGCTGAGAAAAATTACACTTGGTAAGCCTAAGATTATTTTGACTTCATCTGATGATAATGAAGGTGGAAATAAAACGAGCGTAAATGCTACTATTAGTGCAATAGCTGCTAATATCTCTTTAAGAAGGTTTTTCATTTTAATAGCCCCCTTAACTGAGTATTTAAAGAACTGTAATGGCTTGCTCCTGCACTATCTCCTACTCTTAAGCATTCATGTACCTTTTCTCTATTGGCCCTCATCTTAGCTTGTAAAGTAGATGTAATAGCATCTCTTTTTTGTTGCTTTAGTTCCTTTGCTTTTTTACTCATTATGCTTGTCCTCCATCTTCACGTTCTATAACTGGTAAAATCCCATTTTCTTTTAATAAAGAATAAAGAAATAGTCTTCCTTTTTGTGTCCACTGAGTATGAAGCTTAATTCCAGTTGAACCATCACCTCTTGTATAAGTTTGTGTCTTTGATTGTGTGTATCCTTTAGCGTGATGCTTTGCATATAAAAGCCATGTACCTGATTGGTTATACTGAACATTTAGATTAAATAGTGTTTTATTCATTGCATTTGCACTCATGCCGTAGTCTTTAGCTATTAAAGTAATAGGCATGAGTTCCGTACTTTGTAATACTAAATCGTAATAGGATGCTTTAGGTTGAAGCTCGCCGATTATCTGCTGTTGCTGCTTATTTTCTAGTTGTAATACTTGCTTTTCTTGCTGTTCTAATATCCAAGCTTTAGCACGTTCAATGGGATCATCAATCTGATATGATTCTTTTTGTTTTATGTAGTTTTCCATGCTATGAAATCTATTTACATATCTTGCTGTAAAACATGTGCCCTTTGTTCCTATAAGCTTGTTTGCAATTAGTTCGCAACCTTTTCTAGTAACTTGATAACATGTTCTACTTTGTCTATTTGCATCTAAATATGTACTTTCAATAAAGAATTCGCTGTGGGAAAGATTTCCCTCGGCTAATTGAGTAATATATCTTCTAATATCCTTTAATAAATCGTTGTGTGGCTTTTCTACCATTTCTGATACTTCTATGCTGCTTATAGTTTCAATAGCTTGTCCATTTTTACCGATTAGCACTACTGGAGTATTATTACCTGTAGCCAATGCCTGATTTAATTCTTTATTCATCTTTAGTACCTCTCTTTCTTTACTTAATCAAATTGTTGTTTTAACCAAAAATAAACTTTTGAACATCACTAATTGGATTATTATAGAAATCGTCAATATATTGCGCAGGTATACGTATAGCTTTACCAACCCTTTTTGCAGGGATTTCATTGGTTTTAACCTTTCGATATATAGTCATTTCACATACATCTAATTTTTTTGCAGCTTCCTTTACACTGTAAACATGCTTTTTTGACATATATGTACCTCCTTTAAATAGCAATCGTTAGTCCTAATATTTCAGCTATTTGTTTCTTGCGCTCCGTAGCTATTCTCTTCCCTTGTAAGATGTCTGATATATACATGGGACTTACACCAATTTTTTTAGCTAAATCTGAGTTGTTCATGTCTAAATCAATCAGTTTCTTAGCCACTTCTTTACCAAAAGTTGTGTATTTCCTAGTCACGCATCTTGCCATGATACATTCCTCCTTTTAATTGTTTATTTTTTAAGCATAATATATTGACAGTTGAATATTTCCATTGTATTATTGTAGTTGAAGAAAATATTCATCATTTAAGATATGACAAATAATACGCTAGTTAGGGAACGAGACGTTTTATTTATATCTATATCTTTTATTTACTGTCTTTATGTTTGCATATGGGTTATGCTTAAATACAGTATAGTTGAAAATATTCATCATGTCAACATAGTTTTTGATGTTTTTTCTTCATTCAATTGAAAGAGGTGTAATATGATGCTGGTTGAAAAAATACAAGAATTATGTAGAAGAAATGCTACAACACAAAGCTCTCTCGAAAGAGAATTAGGCTTTGGTAAAGGAACTATTAGTAAATGGGATAAAAGTTCGCCTTCTACTGACAAGCTTCAGAAGGTTGCAGATTATTTCCATGTATCCATAGATTATTTATTGGAGAGAGAAGATAAAATATTAAAGTTAAATTCTAGAGATGAAAAGGATATTGCAAAATCGCTTGAAAAAATAATGTCTAATTTAGAAAATGGAGAGGCCCTAGCATATGGTGGAGAAGTTAATGAAGATGATAAAGAGCTTTATAGGGTTGCAATTCAAGGGGCATTAGAAATGGTTAAACTTAAGAATAAAGAAAGATTTACTCCTAAAAAATACAGGAAATAGAATATTACTAGGGGGGCTTGTATTGCATAAAGAATTTATCAATAAACTTATAGACAAAATAACTCAACAAGGAAGTATTACAGATTTATATAGAATAGCTACTGAAAATCACATTATAGTACATGAGGTTAATATTGGAAGCGGCGGCGGATATTATTTCTACGAGAAACGATATGGGGTTATTATTTTAAACTGTGCACTATCCTACTTTCACAAACTGATTGTATTAGCTCACGAAATAGCTCATGCAATTCTTCATCCTTTCGAAAAAGCACATTTTACTCATATTGGGATTAGAAAAAATAAAAAAGAAAACGAAGCTAACTATTTTGCATGTAAGTTACTTGATGTAATAGGTTTTTGGAAAAATGATAATTTATGTGTGTATGAACATGAATTATCAAAAGCTGATAGAGGATTCATTGAAACTTATAAAAATTATTCAATCCTATAATATAAAAAAGGGTTAAGTGCTACCAACACTTAACCCCTATTGAGTGCATGAAATATACATATACACCCTAACAAGTTAAGTATATATTATGTGCTCCAATATTTCAATAAGGAGTGTTTGTTTGTATGTCTGATTATATAAGAAAACGTGGTAATAGATATTATCCTATGATTTATTTAGGATACATTGGTGGAAAAAGAAAATATAAATCTGGTGGTGGGTTCGATAAGCGTTCTGAAGCTAAAGAAGAACTTCTTAAAATGCAGAATAAAATCAAAAAAAACTCTATCATGATTGAAGCTGATGATATGACTTTTGGAGAACTAGCGGAACAATGGTATGAAATGCATGCTAAGCCTACCATTTCATATAGAGCGTTAGAAAATTATAAAGGAATATTAAATAAATCCCTTGTTCCTGCATTTGGAAATGTTAAACTAAAAACAATACAACCTATACACATACAAAGATATTTAATGACTTTAAAACATTTATCTCCCGCAACTATACGAAAATACTTCTATGTTTTAAAAAGCATTATGGATAAAGGTGTTGAATGGAAGATATTAGAGATATCCCCCATTAAAGGGATTACTCTTCCTTCTTTAACTACTCAAGAATTTACAGTATGGGACAATGTTCAAATTAATAAATTTTTAAATATTGTTAAAGATACAAAATGGTATGTACCATTTTTACTTGCATTTACTACGGGTATGAGACAAGGAGAAATATGTGGTTTAAAATGGAGTGATTACAACACAATTACCGGAGATATATCAGTTTCACGATCTATGCAACGGAACTTTAAATTAAAAGATACAAAAACAAAAAGCTCTAGAAGAAAAATTGTGCTACTTAAAAAGACCAAACTAGCCCTTGATTATCAAAAAAGATGTCAAGAAGAAAATGAGAATTTATTAGGTAAACAGTATATAAACTCAGGTTTTATATGTACACACAATAATGGAGAATCAATAAATCCTGAAAATCTAGGTAAAACATTTAAAAAGCTTATAAAAGAATATAAACTAGAACCTATACGATTCCATGATATTAGGCATAGTTTCGCTACTATATTACTACAAAATGGTACAAACCCTAAAATAGTAAGTGAGATTCTGGGACATAGCGATGTTCAAACAACCTTAAATGTATATTCGCACGTACTTCCCGACTTACAAAAAGATACAATGCAACAATTGGAGGGTATTTTATTTTGATATTTCATGTCAGTAAATATGTCAGTAAATACAGTTAAAACCAGCTAAAATTAGTTAAATAAATATATGTTTAAAACCCAAAAATCCTTTTGAATATCAATGCTTTCAAAGTTTTTCATGTAAATGTAAAAACATAGTGTTTCACCTTGGTAAGGTGGAGGCCACGGGTTCAAGTCCCGTTGAGAGCTTTACTATTTAAAGGATACAAGTTATTACTTGTATCCTTTTTTTGTTAGTCAATAAATATTTATGTTTATCGGCGTATAATATCAGTATTTTTTAATAAGAGGTACCATTGACTCTATTTGTTACAAATTCTTACTTTATAAATTTTTCAGATTTATAATTTATTTTTATAAGAAAATACATTTAATATTAAAATGATTCATATTATTATGTATATATATAAGTTATTAAGGAGTATAGTGTAATGATATTAAAAATCTTTAAGAAATACGAATTTCCCTTTATGTACATTGTATTTATAACTACTATATATATTACTTACAGGTTATTAAACGTAACCATTTAACCAGTTATATACTTAAATGAATGTCCCGTTACTAGCTTTATAAAAAAGGGTATAAACATTAAAAGTAAATGTTTATACCCTTTTTTGTGACTCGTTTTTAGTTATTGAAGACTTTTATTGAATTCAAAAATATTTTCTATTTCATTATCTGTCTCGTCATAACATTTCACATCCGCTCCTGCAATGTATCCAATAGAATCACGGTCCAAAACTGTAGCTCTTATTTTAAGTAAGTCCTCCTCACTCATGGGTAAATCAACTACCTTTGTTTCTTGATCTCTAGTACAGACCATCTTAACTTTCATTTTACTCACCTTTCTTCCTTCTATATTAAACTTCCATAATAATTGGCAAAATAGTGGGTCTTCGTTTTGTTTTTTCATATAAAAGTTGCTCTACCACCTTTTTAATGCTCGTTTTTAAAATATGCCATTCTGTCATTTGATAAGCAAGACACATCTCTAATTCTTTATTAGCTACAGCTTTTACTTCTTCTATTAAATCCTCTGAATCCTTGGCATAAACAAAGCCTCTGGTAATAATATCAGGACCACTCATAATAGAATAAGTTTCTAAATCAATAGCTGCAACTACTATGAGCATCCCCTCTTCTGCTAAATGCTTACGATCCCTTAGTACAATATTACCTACATCTCCTATACCAATACCATCTACTAAAATATTTCCTGCCCTTACTCTTCCGATCACTCCAGCTGTTACCTTATTTACTTCTAAAACATCTCCATCTTCTAAAATAAAAATATGATCATGTGGCATCCCCATTTGTCTTGCTAGATTGCGATGATGAATCAGATGCCTATATTCTCCATGCACTGGCATAAAATATTGAGGATGTGTTAACGTATGCATAAGTTTCAGTTCTTCTTTATAAGCATGTCCTGATACATGAACCTCTTCTAAATCCTTGTAAATGACTTGGGCTCCTTTTTTGTAAAGCTCATTAATCACTTTTGAAACTAATTTATCATTTCCCGGAATAGGGGAAGCAGAGATAATAAATAAATCATTAGGTTCTATTTGAATTGATCGATGTTTGCCAAAGGCAATACGTGCCAGTGCTGCCATAGGCTCCCCTTGGCTTCCTGTTGTAACAATAGTAATCTGGTCATTAGAATAATTCTTGATTTGCTCACCTTCTATTAAAGTAGCTTCTGGTATATTCAAATACCCTAAACTGCTAGCTACTTTCGTTATGTTTTCCATACTTCTGCCACTAAAAGCTACTTTACGTCCATAAAGCACCGCTGCATTAATAATCTGTTGAATACGATGAATATTGGATGCAAAGGTCGCAACAATAATACGTCCTTTCACATTGTCAAATAAACGCTCTAAGGTCTTACCAATAGTTACTTCTGATGGAGAGTGTCCTTTACGTTCTACATTAGTGCTATCTGCTAAAAGGAGTAATATGCCTTCTTTTCCTAATTCACCAATCCGCTGTAAATCCATTCCCTTCTGATCAACAGGTGTATAATCCACTTTAAAATCCCCTGTATGAAAAATAATTCCTTCAGGTGTATGCACTGCAATACAACACGCACCGGCAATGCTATGTGTACTTCTCACAAACTCTACCTTTATTTGTTCTAAAGCAATCACGTCACCAGCTTCCACGCAGTGACATTCACTTTTTGTTAGGAGACCGTGTTCTTGGAGTTTGTTTTCTATAATGCCTAAAGTAAGAGGAGTTCCATACAAGGGAATGTTCATCTGTTTTAATATATAGGGAACTGCACCTATATGATCTTCATGTCCATGAGTGAAAAAGATACCTTTTACTTTATTCTTATTTTGTAATAAGTACGTAATATCAGGAATAACCAAATCTACCCCATACATTTGTTCATCTGGAAAACCCATGCCACAGTCAATCACTATAATTTCTTCTTCATACTCTATAACGGTTATATTTTTGCCAATACTTCCAAGCCCTCCAAGAGGAATGACTTTCACAGCATTTTTCATCTTTCATCCTCGCTTTATTACTTTTATACTTAGTATAACTTTTTCCTAAAAAAGTATGTAGTGTTATTTTTAAATGAGACAAATGATAAAGTTACTTGCCATTAAGCTTTGATAAAATTTCCATATTGAAATACTTACATTAAGCTCATACTAAATTTGAATTTTTATTCTTAATCATTTATTACTTTTAGGAGGTATTGTCATGTCTTTCCCTAACCATTTTAAAGCGCAACAACAAACAAGGCATCCTGGTTTTGAATACGAAATGCAACCACTCCCCATTTTTGATGATAAAACGACTCTTCCAAATGGTAGTTTACTCCAAGAACAAGTAGCTATTATTACAGGTGGTGATAGTGGTATTGGACGTGCTGTAGCAGTGGCTTATGCCAAGCAAGGAGCTGATGTTGCCATTGTTTACTATAATGAAGATAAAGATGCAGAGGATACACAAAAAGCTGTTGAAGCTTATGGCCAAAGCTGTCTTCTTATTAAAGGTGATCTCACAGAAGAAACTTTCGCTACAGACGTAGTCACAAAAGTCATGGATACCTATAAGCATATCGATATCCTAGTCAATAATGCTGCTGTCCAATATGAAAACTCAAGTTTACAAGCCATTACTACCGAACAGTTTGATAAAACTTTTAAAACTAATGTATATGGCACTTTTTATATGACTAAGGCCGTCTTACCGCATCTCAAATCAGGTGCATGCATTATTAATACAACTTCTGTCGTCGCTTTTCATGGTCATGAAAAACTCATCGATTACTCCATGACCAAAGGTGCCATTACAGCTTTCACGCGCTCCCTTTCTATGGCTCTTACAAAATCAAAGTCTGGTATACGTGTTAATGCTGTTGCACCAGGTCCTATTTGGACACCTTTTATTCCTTCTAGTTTTGATGTAAGCAGCATTCCTGCTTTTGGTACTACCACGCCACTAGGTCGTGCTGGTCAACCCATAGAATGTGCAGGTGCTTATGTTTTCTTAGCTTCTAAAGCTGCTAGTTATATAACAGGACAAACCATTCATATTAATGGTGGAGAAATTATTAATGGCTAATCCTACTTTTTTATGAAGAAATGTTATAAATAGCGTTTAAAAATATTTTTATTTTCTATTAGGGATTCCACTTGTAGCTAACATATATATACGTGTAAAAACAAATCAAACAACTTCCTCAGCATAATCACCGCAACATTAACTTGAGGAACTGACCGGGCCTCGTAAGTTTCAATCTGTTGCTACAGATACCTCTGTCTCCAAGGAAAATGTCACTAGTACGCTGACAGGGAGGCGCCATTTATAAGTTGCCAAAAACGTTTTTACATCTTGTATGATTCAAATAAAGTTTTAACCAGAGTCTTAAGGCCTTGGCACCTAGCTTAGGGCAGCCCGGCCAAGACTTTAAGGAGCTCCTCACTCATTGGTTTAACTTTTATGATGTTGCTACCTATGCCTTATGAAACTTCATACTGTGCTGAGGAGCCATTGCTGTGTCTTTTTTAAGAAATGGGTAGCATGTTATAGAAGTTAAATAAGAGTCTGGCACAAAAAAGGTAATCCTTACTGTGATACTTCACTGAAAGGATTACCTTTTTTGTTGAATTTTTATTTGCTAAACTTAATAAGCTTTTCTATAATAAATATTTAATATGACTTTAATTTCTTTTTCTATTTGCAATAAGATAAATACCAATAGCAATAAGACCAATAGACCATACTAAAGAACCATTAAACCATCTAAAAAAATTGGTACTCATTTCATCTAAAGCAGAAATTAATAAAATACCTACTGGAATTAATAAGAATTTATTACGAGAACCAAACCAATAAAGCTGAAATAGCCCTAATGCTACACCTAGCTCCCCTGCTGGAAAGTGTGTAAAGAATAGTCCTCCAAGTAAGGCCTCTAAAAAGCTAAATAATCCTACAACTGTAAAAATACCTCCTGGAACAAGAATGCCTGGTGACCTTCTTGTGGTAAAATACTGCCACTCAAAATATAACCCCAGTGCTAAAATACCTAAATCCCAGAAAGAAATATAACCAAATAGATTAATATTAAAAACTTGTTTTAAGATACCACCTATCCCGATGATAATTAAAATAGCCGCTAAAATAATATTTGTTTCTTTTTTTCCCATTACTATTCTCCCCATTTCCTTTATGTTAAGTGTTTGTAAGATTAATATAACTCCTCTTTATGAGAAATTGATATGTCCAAGATTAATATTTCATGAGAAAATGCCTATTCCTCTTATAGATTTTATTTCTCTCTCTATACTTATATCTGATTAAATTCGCCATATGAAGGCAATCAATCATTTTTAATAAGACAAAAAGCAGAAATCCTTATAGGGTTTCTGCTTTTTTGCTATTAACTATTCCTTATTTGTATATTTTGTACTATTTCACGCAATACTCAGCTAAGTAAGCTTCCATTCTTGCTTTCATTGCATCATCAATATATACTTTTCCATCAATCTCTACGTTGTGGATTGTATCAATAATTTCTCTAACAGTTACGATTGGATATGTTTTAATGCCAAATTCTGTTTCGATTTCTTGAATGGCTGTTTTATCTCCTTGACCTCTTTCCATTCTATCTACAGAAATAATAAGTCCTTCAATTTGCACATCTGCAGCGCCTTTAAGGGTTGGGAACACTTCTCTTACTGCTGTTCCTGCTGTGATAACGTCTTCAACGATGAGTACTTTGTCACCATCTTGAAGCTTGTATCCTACCATAGATCCACCTTCACCATGATCTTTTTCTTCTTTTCTATTGAAGCAGTAGTTAAGATCTTTGTCAAATTCATTTGATAGTGCAATGGCTGTTGCTACTGATAATGGAATTCCTTTATAAGCTGGTCCAAAAAGAGCATCTACATCTCCTTTACCATTTTCCATAATGCTTTTAGCATAGAATTCACCAAGTCTAGCTGCTTGTGCACCTGTTTTGTAATTTCCTGTATTGACGAAGTAAGGTGTTTTACGACCGCTTTTTGTGGTGAAATCTCCAAAAGTTAATACCCCTGATCTTACCATAAATTCTATAAACTCTTTTTTGTAGCTCATTTTCTTCATCCCTTCGTTTTATTAATGTATAGAAGTAAATTTTATATGTGCCAGTGGAAAATTTTACACTCAGTTCTTAAAAAGAAAGGAGAGTAACCTCCCCTTTCCACTCTTTTTTACCCCTCAAAAGCATCTCTAATTTCTTGTAAGTTTTTAAACCCATAACGTTCCATATAGTCAATAAGCTCTCTCTTAATATCAACAGGTGCTGTTGGATTCGCAAAAGCTGCTGTCCCTACTGAAATAGCATCTGCTCCTGCCATAAGGAATTCCACTACGTCTTCACCTGTCATAATGCCGCCAAGCCCTATGATTGGAATATTAACTGCTCTTCTTACTTGGTAAACCATTCTTACTGCTACTGGTTTAACAGCTGGACCTGAGAAGCCACCCATTTTATTAGCAATCACTGGACGTTTACGATGAACATCAATTTTCATCCCTAGTAAAGTATTAATAAGAGAAACTGCATCTGCTCCTTCTGCTTCTACAGACTGCGCAATAGAGGCAATATCCGTTACATTGGGTGTTAATTTAATAATAATAGGTTTAGTAGTGAGACGTTTCACTTCTCTTGTTACTTTAGATGCCATATCACAAGAAGTTCCAAAACCAATCCCACCTTCTTTCACATTAGGACAAGAAATATTAACCTCTAACATATCTACATCTGTTTCATTTAAGCGTTCTACAACGCTGCAGTACTCTGTGATACTATGTCCTGCTACGTTTGCAATAATCTTTGTATCAAACTTTCTTGCAAAAGGTAATTCATGTTCAATGTAATAGTCTACTCCTGGATTTTGAAGACCTACGGCATTAATCATCCCACCATAAGTTTCTGCAATTCTAGGCACTGGATTCCCATCCCAAGGTATACTTGCAATCCCTTTGGTAATCATGGCTCCTAGTTCACTTAAATCATAAAACTCACTACTCTCATGAGGTGAGAAGGTTCCTGAAGCTGTTGTGATAGGATTTTTAAGAGTGATGCCTGCAAGGTTAACACTTAGGTCAATGCCTTTAGCTGCTGCTATTTGATCAATATCTGTTAGCCTACTCATCCCACTTCACCTCGCTTCCTAAGAAAACAGGACCATCTTTACATACTTTTTTATGTTCAAAGCCCTTTTCTGTATTCGCTTTTGTTTTGCAAACACACCCTACGCATGCACCATAACCACAGCCCATACGTTCTTCAAGCGAAACTTGAACAGGCACATCAACTTCAGCACAATAAGCTGCTAATGCCTTAAGCATAACTTTAGGTCCACAGCTATAGAAATAATCGCCTTTAATGCCTTCCGCCTTAATAAGTTCAATCACATTTCCTTTAAAGCCTACTTTTCCACTATCTGTAGCAACATATACTTTTACGCCTAAGTTTTCTAATTCCTTTACTAAGAAAGGTTCATCTCTAAAACCTAGCACAGCGATTTTTTCACCGGGAATATGCTTAGCAAGTTCCACTAATGGTGGTACACCAATACCACCGCCCACTAAAACAGAAACCAGTGCTTCTTGTACGTCATAGCCATTTCCAAGTGCACTACTGATACGAATGGTATCTCCTGTTACAAGCTTAGAAAACTCTTTTGTCCCTTCTCCTACCACACCATATACCAGTGTAATAGTCGTTTCACCTACTTCACAAATACTGATTGGTCTAGGCAATAATGTACTTTTAGATTCTGGATACACATTAACGAATTGTCCACATTTTGCATTTTCAGCTACTTCTGGTGCTTCTATAATCATTTTATAAATCATAGGGGCAATTTCACCTTGCCCTATGATTTTTCCATTTACAACTTGTTTACTCATGACGACTTACTCCCATATCATAGATATCTGTTTGCTCTGTAGTCATTTGCTTAGATACTATATCAGCTAGTGCTCTTACAGTGTCTAATGAGGTTAAGATTTGAATAGAAGATTCGATTGCTAAACGTCTGATTTTGAAACCATCACGTTTAGAGTCATTTCCTTTAGTAGGTGTGTTAACTACAAGGTCAATTTCACCACTTCTAAGGAGTTTAAAGATTTCATCTGTTTCTTCTACAAATTTATTTCCCTTCACTGGTGATAGTTTTTCTACCACTCTCGCTTCAATGCCATTTTCTTGTAATTTCTTAGCTGTACCTTCTGTAGCCACAAATTTGTATCCCATGCTAGCAAAACGTTTTGCTATGGTTACGAACTCATCTTGATCATATTTTTGAACCGTTGCAAAGATAGTACCACCTTGCATTGGAAGAGATTTACCTGCTGCAATAAAGCCTTTGTAAAGTGCTTCTTCTACCGTTGTTCCTACACCAAGTACTTCTCCTGTTGACTTCATTTCTGGTCCAAGGCTAACTTCTACTCTTGGTAATTTTTCTGTTGAGAATACTGGTACTTTTACAGCATAGAAGTCTTTTGGTTCTGGGTAAAGCCCTGTGCCATAACCAAGGTCTGTAATTTTCTTACCAAGCATTGCTTCTACAGCAAGATCGATAATTGGTACCCCTGTTACCTTAGAAATGTAAGGTACTGTACGGCTAGAACGTGGGTTAACCTCGATAATGTATAAATCATTTTTGTATTCAATATATTGGATATTAATCATACCAAGTACTTTTAGTTCTTTCGCAAGCATTTGTGTACAAGTAATGATTTTTTCTTTAATATGGTCTGGAATATTCACACTTGGATAAAGTGTTGTACTATCTCCTGAGTGAATACCAGCTCTTTCTAAGTGTTCCATGATTCCTGGAATAAGGATGTTTTCACCATCTGAAAGGGCGTCTACTTCGATTTCACGTCCCATTAGATAACGGTCAATGAGTACTGGGTTTTCTGGGTCTCTATCAAACGCATTGATGAGGTATCTTTCTAATTGGTGTGCTTCATAAGTGATTTCCATTCCTTGACCACCAAGTACATAAGAAGGACGTACAAGTACTGGATACTCTAATTCTTCTGCTACTTTAAGACCTTCTTCAACTGACCAAATCGCTTTCCCTTTTGGACGTTTGATGTGAAGTTTTTCTAAGATTTCATCGAATTTTTCTCTATCTTCTGCTTCATCCATGTGCTTTGGATGTGTACCAAGTACAGGAATATTCATTTTTTCACAGAATTTAGCTAGTTTAATAGCTGTTTGACCACCAAATTGAAGAATGACACCCATTGGTTTTTCTTTTAAGTAAATATGGTAGAAATCTTCATCTGTTAATGGTTCAAAGTAAAGCTTATCTGATGTATTAAAGTCTGTACTTACTGTTTCTGGGTTATTATTAACGATGATTGTTTCAATCCCTTTTTTCTTAAGAGCCATAATCGCATGAACAGAGCAGTAATCGAACTCAATCCCTTGACCGATACGAATTGGACCTGAACCAATAACCATGACCTTTTGTTTGTCAGATACTTCAACTTCATCTACTTCATCATAAGTTGAATAATAATATGGTGATTCCGCTTCAAACTCTCCACCACAAGTATCAACCATTTTATAAACAGGTACAATGTTCCATTTAAAACGAACGTCTCGAATATCATCTTCACTTACGCCGATTAAATCTGCAATCGCTTTATCTGAGAAGCCTCTTTTCTTAAGCTTGCGTAAATATTTTGGTGTTAACTCATCAAAGTTCATTTCAGAAAGAAGCTCTTCTTGTTCTACAATCCAGTGGAATTTTTCTACGAAGAAAATATCCATTCCTGTAATTTTACATACTTGTTCTTTTCTATAATGACGACGAAGCATTTCAGCTAGGGCAAAAATTCTTTCATCATCTGCTGTGATTACTTTTTCTTTGAGTTCATCTAAAGTGCATTCTTCAAGCTTTTTATGTTTAAAGCTAAATTTACCAATCTCAAGTGAGCGAAGACCTTTTAAGAAGGCACTTTCAAAGTTATTACCGATAGACATAATTTCACCGGTTGCCATCATCTTCGTACCAAGTGTACGTTTAGCTGTATAGAATTTATCAAATGGCCATTTTGGTATTTTACATACCACATAATCAAGTGTTGGCTCGAAACAAGCATAAGTTTTGCCTGTTACAGTGTTTGGAATTTCATCAAGACCGTAACCAAGTGCAATTTTAGCTGATACTCTGGCAATTGGATAACCTGTTGCTTTAGAAGCTAAAGCTGAAGAACGGCTTACACGAGGGTTAATTTCGATAACAGCATACTCAAAACTATCTGGATGAAGAGCAAGTTGTACGTTACAACCTCCTCTAATATCACAAGCTGAAATAATATCAAGTGATGCACGGCGAAGCATTTGATATTCTCTATCTGAAAGTGTTTGAGAAGGTGCAACTACGATACTATCTCCTGTGTGAATACCAACTGGATCAATATTTTCCATATTACATACAGTAATGGCTGTACCATAGTTATCACGCATTACTTCATATTCAATTTCTTTCCAGCCTTTGATACATTTTTCAATAAGTACTTGGTGTACACGAGAAAGATGAAGACCACTTGCACAGATTTCTCTTAGCTCTTCTTCTGTTTCTGCAATACCGCCACCTGTACCACCTAAGGTATAAGCTGGCCTAACAACTACTGGATAACCAATTTTTCTTGAGAACGCCACAGCTGCTTCAACTGTTTCTACAATTTCACTTTCAATACATGGTTGATTGATACGCTTCATAAGGGCTCTAAAGAGTTCACGGTCTTCCCCTTCTTTAATAGCTGAAATTTGTGTACCAATCACACGTACATTATATTTTTCTAAAATTCCTTTATCATTTAATTCCACTGCTAAGTTAAGAGCCGTCTGACCACCTACACCTGCTAAAACGCTGTCTGGTCTTTCTTTAGCAATAACTTTTTCAAGGAATTCTACAGTTAATGGTTCGATGTAAATTTTATCTGCTATTTCTTCATCTGTCATAATAGTAGCTGGGTTACTATTGACAAGGACTACTTCAATACCTTCTTCACGAATCGCTTGGCAAGCTTGTGTTCCTGAATAGTCGAATTCAGCCGCTTGACCTATAACAATAGGACCTGATCCTATAACTAATACTTTTTTGATGCTCATATCTCTAGGCATTTAATTTTCCTCCTTGCATAACAGTGATAAATTCGTCGAAAATATGTGCTGTATCTGTTGGTCCTGGACATGCTTCTGGATGGAACTGAACACTGTAAATATTTAAATCTTTAAAGTACATCCCTTCTACAGTTCGGTCGTTCATATTCGTATGCGTCACTACTGCACCTTCTGGAAGTGTTTCTACATAGTAGTTATGATTTTGAGATGTAATATACACACGGTTTGTAATAAAGTCTTTAACTGGGTGGTTACAACCATGGTGACCAAATTTAAGTTTTGCTGTATTACCACCAAGGGCTAAGCAAAGTAATTGGTGTCCAAGACAGATAGCTGTAATAGGTTTTTTACCGATTAAAGTTTTAACTGTTGCTACTGTATCTTGTACATCTTTAGGGTCAGCTGGACCATTTGATAAGAAGATACCATCTGGGTTAACCGCTAATATTTCTTCAGGTTTAGCTGAAGCAGGGAAAACTGAAAGTTTGCAGCCTCTTGCTTCAAAAGAGCGAAGAATATTACTTTTAATACCACAGTCAATGACTGCAATATGTGTTTTATTTCCTTCGATCACATAGCTTTCTTTAGTTGTTACTTCTGAAACAGCCATTTGGTTATTAAAAGCATCTATTTTAAGCTTGATTTGACTTGGTGTCAATTCTCTTACAGCAATGATAGCGCGCATAGTACCATGATCTCTTAATACTCTTGTTAAAGCTCTTGTATCAATACCTTCAAGTCCGATTACTTTTTGTGATTTTAAGTAACCATCTAAAGTAAGTTCACATCTAAAGTTATTTGGGTAGTCACTTTTTTCTCTTACGATTAAAGCACGTACATGAGATTTGCTACTTTCCATATCTTCAAGATTAATACCGTAGTTTCCGATAAGTGGATAAGTCATCACTACCATTTGTCCATAGTATGAAGGGTCTGTTAAGATCTCTTGATAACCTGTCATCCCTGTGTTAAATACGACTTCTCCGATTGTTTCTTTAAGGTATCCGAAGGCCTTACCCTCAAAGATCATCCCATTTTCTAAAATTAATTGAGCTTTCATTAACGCATCACTCCTTGTAAGTCATCTCTCATAGCTAATACTGCTTTCTTAGCAGCTATGGCAAATTCTTTTTCTGTTACTTCCTTATCTTTTTGATAAGCTGCAATAATACCTCTTGAAGAGTTAACAATGATTCCTGAACCATTTTTATCAAAATAATCCTTTAAGTCCTCTGCTTTGCCACCTTGAGCACCATAACCTGGTACTAGGAAGAAAGTGTGTGGCATTCTTTTTCTAAGCTCTATACCTTGCTCTTTGTATGTAGCACCTACTACGGCACCGATACGGCTATAGCCTTCGGTTCCCATAGTAAGTTCTCCCCATTTACTTACTAAGTCGGCTGAGTAATCGTATACTGGTAAACCATTTACCATAAGGTCTTGAATTTCTACACCACTTGGATTACTTGTTTTTACTAAGATGAATAATCCTCTATCTTGCTCATTGCACGCTGCAATGAAAGGTTCAATTCCGTCAAATCCCATATAAGGGTTAAGCGTAACGGCATCTTCTTGCCATAAGTCAAAGTGTTCACCCTCAATTTTAACACCTGCGATATGCCCTGCATAAGCAGCTGCTGTCGATGCGATATCACCTCTTTTAATATCTCCAATAACCACTAGACCTTTTTCTTTTGCATAAGCTACTGTTTCCATATAAGCTCTTAGCCCTTCTAAGCCGTATTGTTCATACATGGCGATTTGTGGTTTAACTGATGGAATGAGAGTTGCTACCTCATCTAAAATACTTTTATTAAAGCGAATAAACATCTCTGCTACAGCCTTTGGAGTTTTTCCGTAAGTTTCTAACATTTCTTCTTTTATAAAGGAAGGAATCATAGCATATGTTGGATCTAATCCCACCACTGTAGGGTTTTGAGTAGCTTCTATTTGACTTATTAAACGATCAATCATCTTTTTTACGCTCCTTTGACTTCTTAGTTTTAGAATCTATCTGTTTGAATTTTTATACATTATAATTAATAATTATTCTACCATTTTTTCAGTAAATTGCAATCTTAATTTATTTTTGATAAATGACTTTTCCATTTGCTAAGGTACAACTTACTTCTCCTTGTACAGTCATACCTATAAATGGTGAGTTTTTACTCTTTCCTGCAAAAGTAGCTTCATTAATAGTATAAGTTGCTTCTGGGTCAAGAATAGTGATATCAGCCGTTTTTCCTACTGATAAATCACCTTTATCAATGCCTACAATCTCAGCTGGCTTTGTACTCATTTTTTCAATTAAAGCCATTGGTGAGATGAGGCCTGTTTTTACTAAGTGTGTGTAACTTAAACCAAAGCTTGTTTCTAATCCTACAATACCAAAAGGTGCTTTTTCAAACTCTACATTTTTTTCGTCATAGTGATGTGGTGCATGATCAGTTGCAATAATATCAATCGTTCCATCTATAATGGCACGTTTCATCGCTTCTACATCTTTCGTCGTACGTAATGGAGGACTCATTTTTTTGTTGGTATCATAATCCCCTAAAATACTATCGTCTAAAATAAAGTAATGTGGTGCTGTTTCAGCTGTTACTTTAATGCCTTGCGCTTTTGCAAATCGGATAATTTCTAAGCTACCTTCTGTGCTAATATGGCATAAGTGAAGTGGTGTACCTGTGTATTTAGCAAGTAAGATATCTCTTGCTACAATAATCTCTTCTGCTTCTCTTGGAATACCTTTAATACCAAAAAGCTGTGCATTTTCACCTGCGTTCATGGCTCCACCTGTTAAGTTACGGTCTTCTGTATGTGAGAAGATTGGTAGGTTAAAGGGTTTTGCATATGCCATTGCTTTTTTCATAAGACCTGAATCCATAACTGTTTTACCGTCTTCGCTAAGCGCACAAATACCATGTTCTTTCATTTTTCCGATATCTGCTAGTGTTTCACCTTGTTGTCCTTTCGTAATGGCTCCAATTGGAAGCACATTGACCCCATTTGCTTTAGCAGCCATTGCATAAATATATTCTACAACGCACTCATTATCAATAACCGGATTTGTGTTAGGCATGCAACATACAGTTGTAAAACCACCTTTGGCTGCCGCCTTTGCACCACTTTCAATATCTTCTTTATGCTCATAGCCTGGCGCTCTGAAGTGTACATGCAAGTCGATTAATCCTGGTACTACCCACTTACCTGTAGCATCAATGATTTCATTAGCTTCTTCACTGTAGTCCTTTCCTATATAAACAACTTTTCCCTCTTTAATCCAAAGGTCATTAACCTCTTCCATTTGTGTTTTAGGATTAATAATTAATCCATTTTTGATACAAGTAATCATGCGTTTTCTCTCCCTTCTTGAAGTAATGCTAAAATAGCCATTCTCACTGCTACACCGTTAGTAACTTGCTCATCTATGACTGATACCTTGCTATCCATTAACTCTGGTGTGAGTTCAACACCTCTATTAACAGGTGCTGGATGCATTAAGAGTGCATCTGGTTTTGCATATTCAAAAATCTCTTTATTTAAACCGTATATTTGGCTATATTCTCTAAGGTTAGGAAATAATCCTCCTTTTTGACGTTCTAGCTGAATACGTAGTGCCATGACAATATCCGCATCTTTAACCGCCGCCTTCACATCCGTCACAACGGTGCATCCTAGTTTTTCCATACTTTTTGCTGTTAATGTTCCTGGTCCTGCTAAGGTTACTTGTGCACCTAATTGAGTGAGTCCAAACACATTGGATCTAGCCACTCTACTATGGGCAATGTCACCAACGATTGTTACCTTTAGATTTTTAAAACCACCTTTTTTTTCATAAATGGTATAGAAGTCTAATAATGCTTGAGTAGGATGCTCATTGGCGCCATCTCCTGCATTAATCACAGATGCTTTAACATTTTTAGCAAGTAAATGTGCTGCCCCACTCATGCCATGTCTCATAATCATATAGTCAATACCCATACTATCTAAAGTGATGCCTGTGTCTACTAAGCTTTCTCCTTTTTGTACACTACTGCTAGCTACACCAAGGTCTGCTACATGTGCACCTAAATAAGTCCCTGCCATTGTAAAGGCCATACGTGTTCTTGTACTGTTTTCATAAAAAAGTGTTACAGCACTTTTCCCTTTCAATACATCTAGTTTAGTCGCTTCACCAGTTACTATTCCTTTCATGCTTTCAGCTGTTTGTAATATGGTCATGATTTCATTGACACTTAAATCTCTAATTCCTAGTAAGTCTTTTCTTCTTAGCATCTGACACCATCCCTTAATGTAAATTTAATTTTTAGCAAAATAAAAGGCAATAAAAGGATGATTTATCCTTCTATTGCCTTTACACGTCCTACGACACAAGCTTTAGAAATAGCTAAACAAACTACTCTATTGAGTGGTCTAGAAACGCTTGTATTCACTAATTTTATATAGAATTGTTGCATTACTTTTATTCGTACTATAATTGTATTTAATCTTCTCACTTTGTTCTCCTTCTTGGTCTCTCTGGGCCAAACTTAAAGGCAATTTCCTTATTTAATTATCGCTATTTTATCACTGTATTCGGCTTCTGTCAAGCAGCTATTTATCTATTCTTCCACTTGTCCTAGCATTTGATAAATCTTATAAAAATCAACCTTAGATACTGTCGTATAAGAGGTTGCACTCAAATCTCCTACTACAATGGTTTCACTTTCTTGAACCAAAGAGCTTGGTATGCCGTTAGTATATTTAATATGATGACTTAAGGGATTTTGATCCTTATCTACCATCTTAATCATTTCAATTTCATCCGCATAACCTAAAGCCAAAGCGGCACTTGGAAAAGGGGTTCCTTTCCAAGACATTCTTAAACCATACATACTAATATTAGTAGTAGAAATAGCACTAATTTGATAAAGCTCTTTGATTTGTTCTTCACTGAGCATGTGAAATTCATCAACGACAATATAATCATAGTTATTAGCAATAATCTCATTTATTTTTAAAGATTCATCAGATTTAAGTAAGATGTCTGCTTTCACCTGATCTTTAATTAAACGGCTACAAATATAGCCTCCATCTCTTGTATCTAATGCTGGCTTTAGAACTAAAGTTTTTAAATTTCTTACCTTTAAATTCTGTACCTCCGCAATGGCTCTTGCCGATTTTGAAGAACCCATTACCCCCACTGTCACTTTAAAAAAACCCATTTTCTCAAGTCTCCTTTTGCCTATTCATCTTTCTGCTAAAAAGTATTATACACTACTTTAACGAGAAAAAAAAATGTATCTATTAATTGTTGCAATCTTATAGTACTCTTGATAGCTCTTTTAATGAAATGCTTTTCAATGTCTCTTGATCTAGTGTAATAATGTATTTTAAAAGCCTTCTTCTTTCTTCTTCGTCTTTTATCTCTTTTTTAATAGTAGCTCTCCATTCACCTAAGCACGCTACATAGTCACTATAAGATTCATCATAAAGACTTTCTAGTTCCTTTTTTATCTTAGCAGCTAGAGCAGGACTTTTCCCCTGCGTAGAAACACTTATAATCAAATCGCCTCTACGAATACCTGCTGGTACTAGAAAGCTAGAAAGTGCCTGATCAGTTACAACATCACATAATTTGCCCTGCTTCTTACAAGCTTTTCCTATAGTAGCATTACATGCCCTATCATTAGTTGCTGCTATAACAAGTTGAAAGGCTAAAAGATAATCTTCTGAATAGCTTGCTTTTAATAAATTCATCTGTCCTTCTAAACACTTTATTTCTTCGCAAAACTCAGGACTAAGTACAGTAACTGTAGCCCCATAAGCTAAGAGCATCTTAGCTTTTTGATAAGCAATATGCCCCCCTCCTATAATTAAACATTTGAAAAAAGCTAAATTTATCATCATCGGATAATACATTCTTAGCACCTCTCATTAAGGGATTCTATAACTGGAAACCCCTCATTCATACTGACTATAGTTATAGTAGCTGTGTCAATTTTAAAATGCCAATGTAAAGAAGGCTTTTTCACAAGTAACTCTGATAAAATACATCTAATCGTACCACCGTGAGCCGCTACTAAAAAAGTACCGCTTTGATGATTCATCAAAAACTCATTTAACCAGTCGGCTACTCTCTGATGTGCCATTACTAAACTCTCTCCTTTTGGATATCTATACGCTATCCCCTCCTTAATCATATACGTTACTTCCTCTGGATAATTCTTTTTTAACCAATTAAAATCCTTGCCTTCACAGATGCCAAAGTTGATTTCATGTAAGGCCTGTGCAACTTGTACTGGTATATCCTTATCCATAAGTTCTTTTATCGTTTCTTGTACCCTTTCTGCAGGGCTTGTATAAATTTGCTGTATCTGCCACTTATCTAGTTTTTTGCAAAGCCTCCTAGCTTCTTCTTTTCCTTGTAAACTTAGCGGACTTTCACTTCTGCCAATATAAAGGCCAGCTTCGTTAGCTACAGTGGCGGCATGCCTTACCAGTATTAATGTAAGCATTGTCTCCTCCTATTTCAAATTATTATTTCTCCGATTATGCTCTTCTTAGCTTTATTGTACCTATTCACTATCCTTTCTTTTTAATCTATTATACAAAAGAAAAAGAAGCTTTTTCAAATAAGCTTCTTTTCATCTGAATTAATTGATTATCATTTATCATTTATCTGAGTTACTACCAAAAGTAACTCATGACACTTTCTATTAATTAATAAATAGCAAAAGCACAAGTAAATGCATGTAATTATTAGACACATAACGGATAGTATACTCCCCTATTTGCTCTACATTGGGATAAAAAGAAAATTTATAAGCATCTGCATGCTTTTTAAATTCAATAATAAGCTCGTATTCTTCTGGCTTCTCAAAAGTATATTCTTCTAAAGCTTCTAAACCTTTTTTAACACCTTTACGAATACGTTCTATGGCTAAATCAGGATGAATACTAACAACAGCTCCTCCAAATCCTTCTTGTACAGCAATGGTTTTAATCTGTGGATTAAAACTGCGTACAGAGCGCATTAAATCCCCATCTCCTGAGACCGCTACTATAGGTACGCCTAACATATACGCTGCATAAGCATGAATCAAAAACTCATCTGCGTCCTCTCCATTGATAGTCACATTTTTAATAACATCTGGTAATAGGGTATGAGCAAGAGGACTTCCATTAGAACTAGCGCCACTATGATAACCAATAAAAATAACGGCATCAAAGCTTTCATCTAAGCCTTCTACCATACAATAAGGATGGTTACTCCAACCCGAAATCACCTTTACGCCTCTAGGTAACATACTATGGATCAGATTTTTTCCATCTTCATGAGCATCTTTAACCATAATATACTCTGCTCCCGCTTCAATGGCCCCTTCGCAGGCAGCTACTACTTCTCTTGTCATTTGCTCTCTATATAAATCGTAATAGTGGCCTCCTTTATGAGTTTCTTCCCATTTTGAGACCCCTGTAATGCCTTCTAAATCTGCACTGATATATACACGCATTTTCATGCCTCCCTATTCCTACGCTTTATATACCTCAGTATATCAAAAACAACTGAAAATATCAAAAAATATATTTTTATAATTATTATTTTTCTATAAAATCGAGTATACTAACATTAAATCATATAATCTAAAAGGAGCTGATTTCATGTCAACATCACAACCTAAGCGTCAAGACGTTAAAATAGAAGATACTTGGAAATTAGAGGACCTATTTGAAACCGATCTTTTATTTGAAAATACCTTATCTGAAACAAAAAAACTACTTGATAAATTTAACCCCTACGAAGGTAAGCTTACCAGTAACCCCCATACATTACTTACTTTCTTAAAATTACAAGATACTTTTGGTGAAGCACTTGGTAAACTTTATGTTTATGCACACATGCGCCTTCATCAAGATGGTAGCAATGCTTACTATCAGGATTTAGCAAGTCAAAGTGAAGATCTATCTGTTGCTGCTTCCGAAGCTCTAGCTTTCTCCGGTCCTGAACTTACTCAGCTGACAGCTGCTCAGCTAGATACCTTTTTCAAAGAGCTTCCTGAGCTTCGTCATTATGAACGCTATTTAAATGAAATACTTAGACAAAAAACACATATTTTAACATCTGAAATGGAAGCTGTCTTAGCTCGCGTGGGTGAATTAGGTACTATGCCTCAAAACACCTTTTCTATGCTGAATAATGTAGATATGAAGTTTCCTACTGTTGAAAACGCCAAGGGTGAAACCGTTCGCTTGACCCACGGTAATTACATTCCTTTGATGGAGAGTCAAAATCGCTCAGTTAGAGAATCTGCTTTCACTGCGCTTTATAATACTTATACGAGTTACAAAAACACCATTAGTACGCTTTTTGCGGCCAATATTAAGCAATATGGTTTCTTTTCTAGTATGCGTCACTTTGAAACACCTCTTCATAGTGCTCTTTCAGAAAATAATATACCAGTCACTGTTTATCATGAGCTTATTCATACAGTTAATAATAACTTATCCATTATGCATGATTATGTTACTTTACGCAAAGAGGAATTAGGACTTGATACCCTGCATATGTATGACCTTTTTGTACCCATGATTAAAGATTTCGAAAAGGAAATAAGCTATGAAGAATCTTGTGATATCCTTCTTAAAGCACTGGCACCATTAGGCGAAGACTATCTTGCCATTGTTAAAGAGGCCTTGGATAACCGCTGGATTGACAAATATGAAAATGAAGGTAAACGCAGCGGTGCTTATTCCTGGGGAAGCTATGGTGCACCTCACCCTTATATATTGCTTAACTACTCTCCTAACATTAATAGCTTATTCACTCTTGCTCATGAAATGGGTCATGCTTTGCATAGTTACTATTCTCATCACCATCAACCTCATATTTATGGTGATTATTGCATCTTTGTAGCTGAAGTGGCATCAACAGTCAATGAGGCTTTACTAATGAACTATCTTTTAGAAACAACACAGGAAGAAACTTATAAACGTTACCTCATTAATTATTTCATGGAACAATTCCGTAGCACACTTTATCGTCAAACTATGTTTGCCGAATTTGAATTAATGATGCATACAGCAAGTCAAGAAGGTAAAACACTAACTGCCGACTATTTATGCGACACTTATTATGAACTGGTGAAAAAATATCATGGTCCATCTATAGAAGTAGATGCTGCTATTGCTATGGAATGGGCACGTATTCCTCATTTCTATACCCCTTTCTATGTTTATCAATATGCTACTGGATACTCTGCTGCTATTACTTTATCTGAGCGTATTTTAAAAGAAGGTACAGAAGCTGTTAAGGACTATAAAGCTTTCTTAAGCGGTGGCTCCTCTAAGGATCCTATCGACCTATTAAAAATAGCTGGTGTAGATATGAGCACTTCAGCTCCAATTGCTAAGGCTTTAGAAGTGTTTAATTCTCTAATAATTCAGTTTAAACAGACAAAAAAATAATGTATTGCCAAGTCCAAATTGTGATGATATGATAATTGGAAATAACTTTGAGGGGGGGCTTTATCATGACAAAAAGATATAAACGATCAGACGTTACACAAGAACTGGTTTTAGTAGCAAGTGGAGCAAAAAAAGCCGACCTTGTGATTAAAAATGCAAACCTTATTAACGTTAATACAGCTGAAATTATACCACATATGGATGTAGCCATTACAAAAGGGCGTATTGCTCTTGTAGGCGATGCGGCTCACACCATTGGACCTAAAACAAAATGCATAGATGCGACAGGACTTTATCTAGCACCTGGTTTTATAGATGGACATATTCATGTAGAAAGCAGCATGCTTACAGTTAAAGAGTATGCAAGAGCTGTTATGCCTCATGGTACAACTGCTATTATGATGGATCCACATGAAATTGCCAATGTGCTTGGTACAGAGGGTATTGGTCTTATGATTCAAGAAGGTAAGGAAGTACCACTTAACGTCTATACCACTATGCCTAGTTGTGTTCCAGCTACTGCAGATTTAGAAACGACTGGCGCTAGCTTATCACTTAGAGATATTGCTCATGGTCTTTCTCAAGATACCATCATTGGCCTAGGTGAAATGATGAACTATCCAGCTGTTTTAAGTGGTGATTCTAATGTGCATGGTATTTTAAAAGCCACTTTAGACCGTCACAAAACGATTACAGGACACTATTGTGTTCCTGATGAAGGAGGCCCTGGCCTTAATGCTTATATTGCAGCTGGTGCTAACTGCTGTCATGAAACAACAAGACATGAGGATGCTCTCGCTAAAATGCGTCTTGGTATGTATGTTCAAATTCGTGAAGGCTCAGGTTGGTGTGATGTGAAGGAAACGATTAAGGCCATTACAGAGCATCAAGTAGATTCTCGTTTTGCTTGTTTAGTCAGTGATGATACACATCCTGATACTTTATTATCTGTAGGACATATGGATTATATTATTAGGCGTGCCATTGAAGAAGGTGTTCGTCCTGTAGTTGCTATTCAAATGGCTACTATTAATGCTGCTGAATGCTTTGGTTTAGCGCATGACCTGGGCAGCGTATCTCCTGGAAAATGGGCAGACCTTGTCTTACTTAGTGATTTAACTAAGGTTACAGTAGCGAAAACCATTATTAATGGCCAGGTTGTGGCTGAAAACGGACAGCTTAAGATGACTTTACCATCGGCTTCCTATCCAGAGTTTGCAAAGAAAACCATGCATATTTATGAGCCATTAACAGTCGAAAACTTTAAAATAGCTGTCCCTAATGACTATGCAGAATCAACTATTCCTGTTCATGTTATTGGCATTATTGAAGCTCAAGCTGGTACCCTTCATAAAAAAGGTATGCTAACTATAAAAGAAGGATTTGTATCTAGTGATATATCACAAGATTTACTAAAGGTTGCTGTTATTGACCGTCATTCAGGTACGCAAAGCATGAGCATGAGTTTTGTAACTGGCTTCGGTATTCAAGAAGGTGCTGTTGCTTCTACTGTTGCTCATGATGCTCATAATTTATGCATTATTGGTACCAATGATGAAGATATGGCACTAGCTGCTAATACTTTAGTCGATGCAGGCGGTGGCCAAGTCGTTGTTCAAAATGGAAAAGTATTAGCACTCAATCCTCTTCCTATAGCAGGACTTATGTCAGAAGACCCTGCCACAGTCGTAGCAAAACGTGTAGCTGAAATTGATGAAGCATGGAAAACCATTGGTTGCCCTCTTCATTCACCTTTTATGACTATGGCACTTCTTTCTTTAGCCGTTATTCCTGAACTTCGTCTAACCAACAAAGGACTTGTAGATACTGTAAACTTTGTAGCTTTACCTATTTTTGACCTTTAAATAGAATACTTAGTTACTATAAAATATGGCTGTGGTTATAAACCACAGCCATATTTTATAGTAACTATCATACTCATCAAAAATAAACTAATCAATAGTAGCTTCATTACAAAATACTTCATATGTTTTCGCTTGGTCCAAATGCAAAAAGCGGTTACAACTAAAGTGGGTAATAATACATAGCTATTTAACCATAAAATAACTTGTTTGTGTTCCCACCAATGAAGTGCTTCTTCTTTAAAAATATTCATTCCAAAAAAGCCTGTCACAAAGCTAGGAAGCACCAATGCTGCTCCTGCAATGGTTAATAACTGAACCTTCATATTAGAAGCTGCCTGTTCTACTAATGTTGCATATTCATGTACTTCATCTACTTCAAAATTCAGTTGTTTTAACTCCTCTTCAATTTTAAAAGATTTGGTTAATTCTTCATAAATCCGAGCACCCTCACCTTCTTCAGTCACCTCTTTAAAATATAATTGATTAATAAATTGAATATAAATCTCATAAATACTTGATATAGCTTCTGAAAGTGCATACTTGGGTAAGGTTGAAATCCTAGCAATCTCTGTAGATAAGCTGAGAAGTGTCGCTCTTTGCATCAGTACTAAGGTTACTAACTGATTATATAATTTACCCTCTAACCATTCTTTCGTGACACACAATAACATAAAGCGATTAATCCCATAAATACTATAGTCATTTTTAATATATGAACTAGTAGCACTATAACTCATTTTTTTATTTAAGGTCATAAATCTCTCTAAGCGTTCCTGTGCTACTTCACCTTTCTCAATGGCGTCTACAAGGATCGGACTTTGATAAATACAGCAACAAAACATTTGATTGCCTAGGATAGGCTCAATAACAATTCGATTATAAGATTTTTCTTTTTCTTTACATACAAAGGGGTCACCTAATATAAACATGATTAAAGGACTAATTGTTAAACTCTCTTTATAGTAATCTGCAGTAAAAAGCTCCTCTATATAAGTTTCCTTATTAAGTCTCATACTAACAGACTCTGGAAACCATTCATTTCTCGCTTTCTCTAAAGGAAGTATAGGGGGATAAATCATTTTACTAAAGCTATTAATGGCTTCTATTTCTTCTAACTGTAGGTAATGGTGATTAAGTAGCTCAAAAGAAAGTAATCCTATTCCTGTTTTATAGAGTTTAAGGCGTATTTGTTTAATATCTAATAGAAATAACTGCTCTTTTATATGAATCTTAAAAAATTGTGTTTCATCTAAATGCTTAAAAACATAGTTTCTAACAATAATCGGTTCTTTTTCAAATGTATATAGCGCAGAACGGATGGGCTTATAAAAATAAACAAACTCATTATAATCTTGATCATCTTCAATGGTAGAGTAATGTACTTGCCACTGCTTTAAATGATCAAAGCTTTTACCTTTTAACTCAACATGTGGATAAAATAAACGTTCGGGTAATTGGCTACTACTTTTCCAACTGAAAGGAAATATAAAAATATGTTCACTTATAGGGCTTTTATAACGCATGGCTTTGTTCACCCCCTATTATAAATAAGAAGGATGTTTTATCTGAAAAACATCCTTCTTATTTTTTCGAAGCTTATTTATTATTGTTGTTATCTGTGCTGTCGTTGTAGCTATTAGTACCAGCGTTATTTTGATAATTGTTTCTGTTAGCATTTTTTAAATTATTATTGTTATTATCTGTGCTATCTTTGAAGTTATTATTATTACTACTGTTTTGATAGTTGTTATCGTTGCTATTTCTGCAATTGTTACTGCTGTTTTGATAGTTGTTGTCGTTGCTGTTTTTGAAATTATTGTTGCTGGAATCTTGGTACTTGTTATTTTGTGTCATGTCGTTAGTCTCCTTTGTTGTTCAATATCAGTATGGCAAAATATTTTCCACGCTCCTATTATGAACAATGAGACCTTTTTTTATGCGTTAATTTATCACTTTATGGCATTTTTTTGTTAAAATCCAAAGACCTTTGAAACTTCATCACGTTTCGCGACGATAACCTCTATATCCTTTCCTACAATAATATTTCTTTCTTCTAAAGCCGTTTGTGCTGTTAAAAGGGCTAAATCCGGTACATTGTTATCTTTACTTAGATGTCCTAAAACAGCCCATTCAAGCCCAGGATGGTATAACTCTACTAGTGCTTTAGCTGCAGCTTCATTGTTTAAATGGCCTACATCACTTAAAATACGTTTCTTTAAGTAATAAGGATATCCCCCTGCTTCTAACATACGTATATCATGATTAAACTCTAATAAGATGCCATGTGAACCGCTTAATCTTGCTGCAATTTTATCATCAATCGTACCAATATCCGTTGCTACAGTAATTTTTTTATCCTTATACTCAAAAATGTAACCAACAGGATCTACTGCATCATGATAAATAGGGTAGGGTAAAATTTTAAGCTCACCCACTTGTAGATATACTTCTTTTTCTAAGATTTTTTGATGTTCTTCTTTTACGACGCCAATCATTTTTTCGCCTAAAAGCCTCTCCCAAGCTAAGCTTGTAGCATAAATAGGAATATTATATTTTCTACTTAATATGCCTACTCCCTTAATATGGTCTGAATGCTCATGGGTAATTAAAATCCCATTAATGCTTTCTGGTGCCACCTCTAATTGATCAAGCGCTGCTACTACTTTCTTTCCGCTAATACCTACATCTATTAAAAAGCGCTGTTCTCCAGCTTCTAAATAAGTACAATTACCACTGCTGCCACTTGCTAGGGCACATAATTTAAATTCCATTTCTTTTCCTCCGCTTTGCAATGATGTCCATTACTGCTATTACTATAGCACATTTCTTCTCTTTTTAGCATACCTTGTCATAAAAAAATCGTTCTACCTTATCACTAAGGTAGAACGATTTAGATCTGGCTATTAGTATTGTCCTGTTTTTTCTAAGAACATCACAAGCATTCTAGCCATTTCTGCTCTTGTTGCAGTTTTTTGTGGTAAATACTGATTATCACCATTTCCTGTAACAAGACCTAATGCTTTAGCAGCTTTAACACTTACCTGAGCCCAAGTAGCTACTTGACTCATATCATTAAAGCTTTGTGTGTCATATCCTGGTATTTTTTCTAAATCCATATTCATAGAATAAGTATATGCTTTTACAAGAAGTGCTGCTAACTCTTCTCTTGTAATGGGTTTATTAGGCTTAAAGCTATTATCTGCATAACCGCTAATAAGTCCTAACTCCTTAAGCGCTATAACAGAACCACTATACCAGCTATCACCTTGAATATCTTTGAATTGACCTTCATTTTGAATGTCCTCAGTATTGATATTTAACATTCGACATAAGTAAGCTGCAAATTCAGCTCTTGTTAATGTGCCTTTTGGGTCAAACCTATTCTCTGTTTTACCCATGGCAATATGCCTTGCTGCTAAAACTTCAATACTATCTTTAGCCCATGGTACTAAGTCTAAATCATCAAAGGTTTTTTCGTACATCATTACTGCATATTGACCAGACTCCGTCATTTTAAAGGTTATACCTTCATCTGTTAATTGACCACCCTTAAAAATCAACTTGCCTGAATCAGTAATTTGATAAACGCCTACTTTTCTCTTATCTGTAATAGCTGCTTTTTGCTCAGCAGTTAGTGGTATGGTTACTTCTATACCACTCTCTAGTTTCTCTATGTTTTTACCCTTCTCATCAATGATTTGTAACTGATGAAGATTGCTTATAGCGGTATAAGGCGTTTGATCTTTTACTTGTTCAAGGTTTGGTTTCTCTTCAAGTACTTTTTGGGTTACTTGAACTTTTGGCAAAGTAGTGGTTCCTTCACTACTTGTTCCATTGCTACTGCCTCCACTACTTCCTCCATTATTATCAGTTGTAGCTTTCTTACCTGACAGAATAACTGTGCCACCTTCAGCTACATTTGGTAAGGTTACCAATACTGTTTCATCTTTTGTCACTATATAAGTCTTACCACTATATTCATCGGTTACTGTACTACCTACTTTATAAGGTACTTTTAAAGTAATTTCTTTATTTGTTTTAGCATTATTAACAGCTACAACAAGTGTATCTTCTCCATAACTTCTTTCAAAAGCTATGTACTGATCACTATTGCTACCTGCTACTTGCTTTCTAGTACCCTTAGAAAATATTTCTGAGTATTTAGCTCTTATACCAAATACTTTTTGATAATGTTTCAAAATAAAATTACTTTCGTTAGCCTTACTCCAATCCATGTCATAGCGATTATCATAGTATGGCCAGTTATTCTTACCACTTTGACCAATTTCTTCCCCATAATAAATAACAGGTTGACCTTTTGAAGTTGCTTGAAGTGTTGCTGCTACTAAAAGCTTATCTGTATTTTGCATACCAAGTGAATACAAGAAACCATCTTCATCATGGCTACCTAAGAAGTTACCATAGGTGGCTGCACTTGTTGCTTTTTCATTTAAAAGTTGTAATTTAGCTTCTGCTTCTTCTAGTCTACCATTTACAAAGTCCTTAGCAATCTCTTTAAAGTCAAAGTTGAGAACTGAATCTGCCAAACCACTATTAAGATAAGTATCTACTTCATTGCCACTTAGCCATGCTTCTACAATGTATCTAAAGTTTGGTTTCACTTCTGACAAAGCATTTTTAAAGGCTTGAAGTGTTGTTTTATCTACGTGCTTAGCTGTATCAATACGGAAATAATCAATGGTATTACCCTGACTAGTCTTACCAAGTTCTTCTACCCATTTCACTTGCCATTCAATAATCTTACTCCTTACTTCTGATTTCTCTGTTATAAAGTCAGGAAGACCAGCAAGCTCACCATAAACTTCATCTGTACTACCATCTGTTCGAAGCATGCCGCTAAACACATCTTGCTCAGCAGAAGTTGGGAAACCGGCTAATCCACTTGGACCACCATTTGCTTCTGGTGTATCACCACTCTTCATGCCATAGCCAGTGTGATTAATAACAACATCTACCATGATCTTCATGTTTCGTGCATGTGCTTCATCAATGAGTGTATGGAAATCTTCTATTGTTCCTAATTCTGGATTAAGTGCTTCAAAATTCTTTGCCCAATAACCATGATAACCATAATAGCTCACATCACTGCCTACTTGGCCTGGTTGTTTACTATACTCATCACTATAAGCTAAAACATTAAAATCGATATTATCAACAATAGGTGTAATCCAAATTGTATTAATTCCTAAATTTTTCAGATAATCCAATTTTGATGTTACGCCTTTAAAGTCTCCTCCGTGATAAGCTCCTTTATCCGCTACATTAACCTTATTACTGTCATTACTTGTATCTCCATTATTAAAACGGTCTGTTAGCATAAAGTAAATGACTGCTTCATCCCAATCAAAATGGTCTTTTCCTACTGACGTTTGTGGATTAATCGTTACATCCGCTGTACCTTTATAAATATTGCCATAAACATCATATACTTGAATTGGTAATTGTTTAAGCCCTGCTGTAGTAGTTTCTGTAGCTGTTAAAGTAATCGCTTTCAAGTCTTTATCTACTACTACACCAGCTTTTCCACCAAGGCCTGTTAAATCTACTGTTATTTTATCAATTTCTAGTTGCTTGTTTGCATCTTCACCTACTGCTTCGGCTTTAATGTGGAGTACTGCACTTTCTCTAAAGTTAAAGGCACCTGGTTTTACTTCACCTGTTACCTTGACATCTAGTTTTTGATATTCAATAACAGATAAACCATTTTCTACCTTAACATTGTTAGGATCAAGTTTTTTCACTCTATTACCAAATGCATCTGTCACATAATAGCAATAATAGTATTTACCTGATTCTAAACCTTTATAGGTATACTTAAATAACTCATTTTTAGCATCATATGCCATGTCATAAAGCTTACCATTAATTTCAACCTCTACTTTTTGAATAGTATCCATTTGATCTGTTTTGAATAAGTTATTATCCCTATAATAGAATAGGATACTATCTTCTTGTGGTAAAATCTGAGGTGCTGTTGCTGGTGCTAAAACCTCTATCTCTTGTACCATTGATGTTACTCTTGCTTTAACAATGGTCTGGTCCTTTTGAACTGGAATGAATCTATCACTTGTAATATCTTGTTTAGCTGTATTCCAATCTGTTCCCTTTCTTACAAGAAAACCTACACGGTCAGCATCTGGACCTAATTCCATCACTGCAATTGCTTTATCCTCTGTGATTTCAGTAAAATCAATCTGGTCATTCTTAGCACCAGTTCCCCATACCCATAAATTCCAGTCTGTATAATCCTTATCAGGTCTTATGTATTCAAGGATGAGATAGCGTTTTTCATAAGCTTTAACAACAAGATTAAGCGTTTCACTTGTTGTCCCTGCTGTTGCTGTAAGCGTTACTTCTCCTGCTACTATACCTGTTACTTCTCCAGAAGTGTTGATACTAGCTACAGAAGGATCACTAGATTGCCATGCTACTTTAGCGCCTAGCATCTCTTGATTAAATTGATCGTATACTTTAGCACTAAGCTGAAGCTTATAGCCTTCATAAACATAATCTTGAGGTGATGCTAATTCCATTTTAGTAGGCGTTAAGGCATTAACAACTTCTACTGGTAAGATTGCTGTAGCATCTCCACAGCTTACTGTAATAGCAGTCTTTCCTACTTTCTTAGCTGTTACTTTACCTATACTATCTACACTTGCAATCGTATCATCTTGAGCTGTCCAAATTATCTTTTGACCTGACATAACTGCGCCCATCTGGTCTTTCACAACTGCTTTAATCATTTTGCTTTGATTAGTAGCTATACCTAAAGTACTTGGTGTAAGAGTTATTGTTTTAGGTATTGGCTCATAATTGGTACCTTCATCATAAAGTACCATCATAGATAATGGTGCTACCTGTACACTGCTAGCCGCTGACAATTGATTAAGAACTACTGTTCCTGCTTTTTTATCATTGACAACGATTTTCCAATCGGCTGTACTTGGTAATTTCACTTCTTTAACAGTATTATTGCCGTTATAAATGACAACAATATTTTTCCATGTATCACCATTGGCGTTATTTTTTAATGTATAAGCTACTACGTTGTTGCTTTTCACATAAGCATCTATATTCGCATTAACTTCTTTATCTGTTGTCATTCTAAAAGCTGGATGTGCTTTTCTAAGAGCAATAAGCCCCTCATAATACTCAGTTACTTCCTTATAGCTGTTTCTGTTTGCCCAGCTAATCATATTAATGCTATCTGGACTCTTATAACTATTGTGGTCCCCATATTTTGTTCTAAGGAATTCTTCACCGGCATGAATAAAGGATGTACCTTGAGAAGTAAGTGCTATGCCATTTGCTAGTATGCTTCGTTTAACGGCTTCATTTTCTAAAACGTTACCGGTTATGCTTGCATAAGGTGTTTTGGCATCTAAGCCCATAGTAGCAAGTACTTTATCCCAAAGATTAAGATTATCGTGAGCTGTTACATAGGAAACCACTTCTGTTGGATTGGTAGCAAAAGTATTAATTGCACCTTTTACACCTTCTACAATGCTAGATTCTTGACCTGTTGCACCTGTTGCAAAACCTTTGCCTGCCCCATCACTATCTCCCTTGATGGCCCCTCTAATCTCATCATTAAATACACCAAAATCTTGACCTTTTTGACTACCTTTAACAGTTTGTTGTTGTAATGGCGTACTTCCACCAGTCCAAGGTTCACCATAAATAATAAAATCTGACTTGATTTCATTCTTGATTTCGCTCGTAATTTGCTTCATGGTTTCTATATCAATAAGCCCCATTAAGTCAAATCTAAAGCCATCTAAATTGTATTCTGATGCCCAATACTTAGCAGAGTCTTTAATAAACTTTCTTACCATTGGTCTTTCTGAAGCTACTTCATTACCACAACCTGAACCATTAGTAAACTTACCTGTATCATCTGTTCGATAATAATAACCAGGTACTACTTTATTAAAAGGACTTGTCACATCTGTATCAAATGTATGGTTATATACCACGTCCATAATAACACCAATACCTGCCTCATGAAGTGCATTAATCATTTGTTTCAGTTCATTAACTCTTTTAACAGGATCTGTAGGATCTGTAGCATAAGATCCTTCTGGTACATTATAGTTTTGTGGGTCATACCCCCAGTTAAACTGAGCTTCTGCGCTAGCTTCATCTACTGAGCCAAAATCATAGATTGGTAAAAGCTGTACATGAGTAATCCCTAATTTCTTAAGATGATCAATACCTACTGGTTCACCATTTAGTGTTAATCCTTTCTCCGTAAAGGCTAGATATTTGCCTTTATTGATAAATGGTGCATTTGGATCAATAGACATATCTCTTACATGAAGTTCATAAACTATAGCATCTGCAGAACTTGCAACTGCAGGACCTACATTACTGTAAAAACCAGCTGGGTTTGTTGCATTTAAATCAATAATGGCTGCTTTTTTACCATTGACTGAAGCAGATTTTGCATAAGGGTCCATTGCATCTTTATTAACACTGCCATCTGCAAAGTAAACCGTATAGGTATAAAACTTACCTGCTAAATTACCTGCTAAATTCACAGTCCAAACACCTGCACTCTGACGTGTCATAGCATGAGTAACACCTGTTTCAGTAACTGCATTGTCATAAAGTACCACTTCTACTTTAGTAGCTGTAGGTGCCCATAGTTTAAAGGTGCTGCTTGATGATGAATAAGTCATCCCTAAATCATCACCTGAATAATAATAAGCATCATCATCTAGAATTTTTCTCATAAGTACATTGCTAGCTTTAAAGGTTGGTGCACTTACTGTATATTGTTTAGTCACGTCAATAGCTGTGCCATCTGTTATAACTAATTTTACTGAAGTATCACTTATTTTAGTTGCAGTTGTTGCAATAACCTGATTGGCTGCCACGTCCTTAAGTTCAATATCGGTTAGTGCTGTTATAGGGTTATTAAAACTAACGAGTATCGTATCTTCGCTGTCTGCTAAGGCACTTTGCACTTTAGCTGTTAAATCTGGTTTTGAATAATAAACCTTCTCATCCCCTTGTACACACCATACTTCTACTTCTGTTTGCCCTGTTGGTACAGTGACAATACGGTCTCCACCATCTTCACCTTTCCAGTCGCCTTTTTTGAACTTGAAATTAAGTGCATTGCTAGGTACCTTATATAGAGCTTGTTTAAATTCTCCTACTAACTCAGTAGCAAAACTAACATCTACTCCACCTTTGCCCGTTTCCCAAGTCCATATACTCCAATCTGTATAATCTGCGGTTGGTCTATAATAATTAATCTTATAAGTATAAAGTTGACTTACTACTTCTACTTTAATCACTAATTCCTGATCTCCTGAACTAGCCATTAAATCAACACTATTACCAGTAAATGTTTTATCTACTGTAAGGATACCATTTTCAAGTGTAACCCCTGTTGGTACTGGTTCTTTTAAAGCATAGCTAGGTGTTACGATTGTGCTCTTACCTTGACTATCCCATAATGTAGCACTAGTAGGCAAAGAAGTCGGCACTCCTTTTTGCACACTTATCGCTTCTACTACTAGACCAGGTACAATAAGAATAGAATTATCTTCAGTTCCAGGATTTAAAGGATCTTTAAAAGAACCATTCCAATCCTTATTAGATAATTTAAACTTATATTCATACTTGCCAGGCGCTACAGGATTTTTAGTGGTATAAGAGAACATGCCTTTCTCATTTTTAGTAATCTCTTTACCATCCCAGTCTTCTCCTTCTACTGTACCTGCTATATAAAGCTTTTCACCTGTATAACTTGGAATATTAAAAGTTACTGTTCCATCAGGATTAATAACTGGACTTTTAATGAGTTCTGTCACCGCATTAACTTCTATGGTAGTTGTTAAACTATTATATTCTGCTTTTAGCTGAATTTTTCCTGCTGGGTAATCAGCTGCTACGTTTAATACATTGCTACTTAAACTTAATTTGCTATCAGGATTAACTAAGGAATATACTGGTTCTACTTCCTCTACCTGCTGACTTTCTTTATAATACTTAACTTTTGGTAAAGAAATAAATTCGCCTATTTTCACCTCTAAAGGTTCTTTTTGTATAAGACCTTCTATGTAAACTAAACTATTTCCACCACTCGTTTTATTATTATTTTTAGGATCAGGAACCCAATCTTTACCATTTACTACAAACTTATACTCATTAATAATGTCAGTTACTTCTACTGTTGTTTCCCATAAACCCTCACTGTTTAATATCATTTGATTAGCAGTTTGGTTCCAGTTATTAAAACTACCTGCTACGTATACGTTACTAGCTTCAGCATTCATATACTTAAAGATAACATCTTTTCCTGATACAGTGGGACTTGTAAAGTCAATCGGTACAACACTTGAGGCCTGTACTGTATAAGTATTAGCATAAGTTCCTTGTGGATTCATATTAATACCTGATTCATTCCATGCATCTGCCAACATATTAGCAGAGTCTTCTGGAATAACATTAAATGCACCATGCTCATTACTTGTATTTCCACTCAGGACAACAATAGGATGAATCTTGCTATCTGTCGTTACACCTAAAGCAGTTAATGGAATAGAACCTTCAATCCCTACTGTTCTATTACCTTTCACTACAATATCTTTTGGATTACTTGTTGTATCTAATACAACTTCTATAGCGCTACCTGTTGTACTCTTTGTTAAACTAGAATAACCTGCCACATCACCTGCAATACGAATATTCACATGATACTGTGGCGCTGCTGCCATAGCAGTATAATTATATTGATTTCCCCATGGATTAGCAGAATCACCTACCTCCTGATCTTCTACATAAAGTCCTAGGTCAACATACATACCAGTAGCACCCCAGTTAGGAATATTAGTATCAATCCAAAAATAAAGATTCTTAGAATCATTAGATAGATACAAGTCTCCAAGTATTGTACTTGCCCATCCATCTGATGAACCTTTTCCTAAAGAAGTGGTATTCCAATCTGCTTTATCACCATCTACAACTGTGAATGTAGCTGCTTTAAGGGTATTCCAGTTCATGCTAAATCCCGTAAACATGGAAAATACCATACAAATCACAAGTAACCATGCAAGTCTTATTTTATTGCCTTTAAATTTCATAGTTTAATTATTCCCCCTTCATTCCTTTTTCTACCTCATACTCTTTTACCCCTCTTCTCCTTTCACCATTAATTTATACTAGCTACAAGATAGATTTAATACCCTTCTTATAAGTAGTAAACATAATAGAATTTCATTTTTGATATCCTTACCGGTAACGTTACCGTTATAGTATCAAAAATATGCAATTAATCTCCCCAGACATCACTTTCCATTAAGCAATATTTATAAAATTAACTGCATTTTTCTTATAGTTATTATATATTACTCCTTAATATAATTCAATATATTTTATATATTGCATTATTTTATATAATATTTTCAAACTTATACCCTTATTTTTTCTTCTCTCAAAGTAAAAGAGCCTTGTTTACTTAAAAAGCTAACAAGACTCTTTACATCTAAATATTCTCTATACTTACTTTTTTGCTCGTAGTACAAATAATCTTTCTAGGGATATTAGATAAAGTAGTATATAAAATCGTCTTGCCCCCCCACAAAGTTTGAATATACTTGAGTGTTTCCGTGGCATAAGCTAGATTTAACTCTTTGTCATCACTTATATGCTCTAACACTAAAGTGTGCTCTTGATGTATCATTTCTTTGACTTGCACGACAGGCATACCACCCATACCTACATTATTAGCAAGTGTATTTCTAATTTGTTTCCAGCCTATGTCATTAGCTACTTCAGATACGACATAATAACGCTCTTCTTCCTGAAATTCACATAGATGACTCTTCGCTGCTAGGTCATACGTTAAATACTTTCTTATAAATGAAGCATCTCTTTCTAGCATTCTGATTTCTGCTAGTTTTTTAAAATCACCATCATACTGGTGATACAAATCCTGCCAGATTTTAAATCCTAAATAGTAGGGATTGAGCTGACCTGGCACTTGACAAATGACACTATTATGCACCTTATAAAATTCTAAGCTCATCCCCTGATTTAAGTTAAGACGATTTAAGATTGTATAATGCCAAAAGGTAGCCCAGCCCTCATTCATAATCTTTGTTTCAATCTGAGGAAGAAAGTACCTACCTTCTTCCATTACAATATTAATGACATCTCTTTGCCACTCTTCTAAATCACCAAAGGCACCTAAATATTCAAGGAGATTGTCATAAGGATAAATAACTTCTTCTCTAGGTTCAAAAGGTTTACTTCTAAAGCTGTGGCACTGATAACGAATGGAATGAGCTGCATCTAATATCTGCTCTACTGCCTCATAGCCAATATTAGGGTCCTTGATATAATGCCTGATACGATCAGCATGGGTTTTAAACTTCTCTACGGTAAGTCTTGCATTGGTGTGTGTAGTAAATAGACGATTATTCTTAAAAAAATCATTATGCCCATAAACATGAGCAATTGTTAAAACCTGCAAAACCAAACTATTATCTTTCATAAGGTAAGCAATACAGGGGTTCGAATTAATAACCATTTCATAGGGTAAACCCGTTAAATTATATCTATATGCTGTTTTTAAGCGATCATAGCTTTTACCATAGCTCCAATGTGAATAATGAGAAGGCATACCTACATAAGCTTCATAACAAAGCATATCCTCAAAACTAATGATTTCAAATTCTTGAGGATAATAATCAAGTCCAATTTCACCAGCAATACTTTCTATTTGTTCATTATACCTCTCTAAATCCTTCATTGTATAATCCATGCTACTCACCTCCCTTAGCCAATTTTGCTTTGGATTCAATAGCAAGCATTTCCACAAAAGCTGTCCATACTTCTTCTTTCCTAGTAATCTTGACAGCTGTAAAATTTGCTTTTTTCACATCCTCTAAATACCTCGACATAATGGTACTGGTATACGTACTTGTTTTAATTTCGCCATAACCAAATAAATTGCATACATCACATAACTCGTTAGCTAACTGTACTGCTCTATCATTATCTTCTCCCCAATTATCCCCGTCACTACAATGAAAAGTATAAATATTCCATTTAGAAGGATGATATCTTTCTTCAATCAATTCTAAAGCTTTTTCATAACCGCTACTAATATAAGTTCCACCACTTTCTCCTCTATGGAAAAAATCATCTTCACTTACTTCTTTAGCAACTGTGGTATGAGCGACAAAAGCAATTTCCACATGTATATATTTAATACTAAGAAATTGATATAGTAAAAAATAAAAGCTACGTGCAAGATATTTTTTTGTTTGCCCCATTGAGCCTGACGTATCCATAATACAAATAACTACCGCGTTTGAATCTCTCTTGAGCTTTGGTTTCTTGTAAAAATATTTTAAGTCATCCTGATGAAATGGTATTCTATCCTGAGCATTAAAGCTTTGCCCTATTTCGCTATAAGTCTTTTGCTGCCTTTTTTCTCTTTTTATTTTTTCAATAACTGTATGTTTCTTAGATAATCGGCATCTAGCACCTTTATCTCTTACGCCATTTCTCTTTGAGCCATACTGAGTTTCAATTTCATTGAATTGTTTATGCTCTAAATAAGGGAGGCTGATATCTTCAAACAGGTAATGAATAGCTTCTTCTACTGTAATCTCTGTTTCATAAATTTCTTCTCCTTCATCATTACCCGCCCCTTCATCTCCTGCCTTGCCTTCTCCATATTCCTTTTTAGGGATTTTTTTGCCTTTTTCTTCTTCGCCTGTCCCCGAAATAACACCTTTTTGATTACGTCCATGTTTAAAATAATATTCTTTAAGACCTTTAATGGGAATTTTGATTTTCTTATTTTTAGCTTTACCTATAATACTTTCATCTGAAATAATACTTCCTATATTATCTTTAATACTCTTCTCAACCAACTCTCTATGTCGTCTGCGATCCTCCACGCTACGATCTCTGCTATGGGGTTGAAACTCTTTAAAAATGGTTGTCATAAGCTTCGCCTAATCTTTCCACAAATTATTAGCAGCATATTTAAGAATCACATTACAACAATGATTACAATAGCCATTAGCTTTCATTTCTTCTACCATAGCATCATATTTGACATTTTGTTCTTTATCTCTTACCTTATTTTGTGTAATAATACGAGATAATTCTCTTACAGAGGTGGTGAGTTTCTTTTCAATAGCTTCTTTAAGTGGTTCATAGGAGGTATAGTCCACTTTTCCGCCATTACGTACAATAGAGAACATATAGGAAGTCACATCTTGTCTAAATCCTTTAGCACCTGCTTGAGTAATGCCTAATTGTTCTTCAATAGAACGCATAAATTCTTCATCAGGATTCAGCTCTTCTCCTGTATTTTGATCCTTTAGCTTTGTTTTATTGGCATAAGCTTCGGCATGATCTAAGTAATTATTAAATAAATCTTCAGCTTGTTCCTTGTAACCATGTATAAAGGCTTTTGTCACTTCTTTCTCAAGTATTTTATGATATTCTTTCTTGATCGTATCTTGTAAAAAGCCCAAATACTTTTTCTTTAATTCATCAGAAATAGTCAGTTCTTTAACCTCTCTTAATAAAACTTCCATTAATCCAATTGGATTAATACAGTGGCATTCAGATTCTGCTAAAGCTGTATCGATTGCTTTAAAGATAAAACGTGTAGAAATGCCAGACATACCTTCTCGTTCTGCTTCATCCTTTAATTCCAAGATATCAATACGTTTTGTTGTTCCCTTTTCAATAACTTCCTCACCATTATAAATCTTTAATTTGGTTAATGGATCTACCTTCGCAGATGGTGCTAGTCTAGAAAGGATAGCAAACATTCCTGCTAAATCTAAGGTATGTGGTGCGATATGAGAATTAAAATTGGAACGTTTAAGCATCTTATCATAAATCTTGATTTCTTCACTTAGCTCTAAACAATACGGTACTTCAATTTTAACGATACGGTCTAATATAGCTTCATTGGTATGATCTGATTTAAATTTATTCCATTCTGCTTCATTGGAATGAGCTAGAATAACCCCGTCGAAATAAATCATGGCGTTCTTACCCGGAGACGGTATACTTTTCTCCTGAGTTGCTGTAATCATCGTATGTAAATATTCTACATCATTTTTAAATACTTCTATAAATTCTACAATACCACGATTACCTGCATTAAACGCACCATTTAGAGATAATACCCTTGGATCATCTTCAGGATATAAATCCATTTTTGATATATCAATAGAGCCTACCAGTACTGATGTATCTTGGTTATTAGGATCTACTGGAGGTACTACCCCTATTCCTTTTCTTGAGCGAATAGAAAAGTCTATAGCTTCTACAGGGAATTTTTCATACTCACCATTAAATTCATTCATAAGGCGATACTTACAAACAGGGCATAAATCTCCTTCAATTTTAATATTCAGTAGTTTTTCGACTTGCCCCCTTAGATGTTTAGGCAAAAGATGTAAAGGTTCCTCTCGCATGGGACATCCCTGTAAGCTATAAATAGGAGGGCTTTCTTCTAACAAACGTTTAATCGCATCAATCAAGGATGATTTACCAGCCCCTACAGGCCCAACTAAATAAAGGACTTGCCTTGATTCTTCCCCTTTCATAGCTGCTGAACAAAAGTAACGTACAATCTTCATGATTGTTTGATCAATACCAAAAAAATCGTCTTTAAAAAAGGCATAGCGTTTAATAACTTCTTTTCCATAAATACGCATTAACCTAGCATCTTCTTCTGTTTTAATATGCTCTACACCTGGCTTTGTCAATAGATGATATAACCTTTCATGAGCTAGCTGGTAGGATGTCGTATCCTCCCTTAATAGATTTAAATAATCTAAAAAAGTTCCTTTAAACTTATCTGCTTTCCTTTCTTTACGGTCTTCTAATATGAGCGTAGAAAAATCCACCATATATTTTCACTCCTTTAAATGGCTAAGGGTCTCTTTAAAATATATGGTGGACGGAAACAATACATGCCTAAATTTTTATGACTTATAATAACAAGCGGTGTATTTACTTAATTCATCTAAAGCATAATAAACCTCTCCTTGTAAATCTTGTTTTTTTGCTACCTTTTTTAAATTCACTTTAGGGAAACAAGTACCCATGTACTCTTCTGAGATATAAAGTTTATCCTCAAAATAAGTTCCTATAATACTATATTTCATATAGCAAGGTACTTTATCCTTTTGCGGTATTTGTAATGTATTTTCACAAGCCAGTGGTAAAGTAAGGGCTTTCATTGTATTAATAAGTGCTGGTTGTGTTGTCAAACGGTAATCTTCTTTATTGTTATTACTGATGGCGTTCATATCCACATTCATATATAGAACACCTCTTAATCTAGGGTAACTTTCCAATACCTCTTTATAAAATAACGTTAATTGGTCTTGTGTCTCATGAATGGTATAAACATGATCCACTCTGGAAAAATGTGAAATAGCTAAAGAAGATATCAGCATAGGCTTAGCATGTTGAAAATTTTTATACCAAAAATCTAATTGCTTCGTTCCTTCATAACTATAACGTTCACCTTGCTTATAGCGTGGTATATAAATATTGATACCTGCCCAATCGATATACTTATCTCCTGGATAATAAAGTGGCATATCAGAAACCCTGGATTCATCAGTGCTCCATACTACAATAGCATTTTTAACATACTTATGCACAATCTCATAAGCTCTTTGATAAATCTTTTTATATTCACTAGGTGCGTAATTTCTAGTAGTAAGTGGGTAAAGCTCAATAAATACTGGCATACCATATGCTGATTTTAAGTCATAGACTAAATGATATAACGGCGTTAAATCATAATTGTTATCTAATACAATCTTAATGTAAGGCACTTTTTTTTGTGCCATACATCTTAAAAGCTCTTGTGCAGGGAGGTTTTCCTCCAAATTATATTCAAATACTTTAAAAGTTTGAACCTGTCCTAACATTCTCTCATAAGCTAGTAGGTCACCTGTTATATTCTCATCTTTTTGAACATATGCCCCTGTGTAAACACCTGATACAGGCTCATACTCACCTAATTTAATTTCTTCTTCTACATAAAGTTCTAAAGGTACTTGCCTTTGCGCATATGCTTCAAGACCTACTGTCTGTTCATCATAAAGAACGCTTTTGCTACAAGCACTTAATGAAAGTAGCATACCTGCAAGGCCTATTAACAATACTCTTTTAGGAATTGTGTGCTTCATAGCTCTCACCTCCTATAGATTATTGTCAATAATTTCTCTATTTATACATTATTGATAACGTGCTTCTATATAACTTTGTAGTATCTTTAAATAATGTACATATAAACCGCCTTCTAAAGGAATTAAATATTTTTTCTCAAATTTATCATAAGGAATGGACTTTCTTCCTCCTTCTTCTGCTTCTTTATAAAGACGTTCTAAGTCATCAATAGGTAGAAAATAATATTCCTCATACTTTTTAAAGTTGACAACTAAAAAAGCTTCACCACCCTGCTTTTTAAAATCACTCATAAAGCGCACTTGATGGTCATGAATATTACTCATGGGCAAAAAATTTTTCGTTGTTTCTTTGGCATCAAAACAAATAGCGACGCCTTGTACAACACCAATATAGTCTACTGTACTTTTTTGTTCGAAATACGCTAGGGTAATCGTTCTCTTTTCTTGATCGATACGTATTGGCTTAATAGGTGTTGGTACTTTCTGAATAATCCCTAGATTCTTTTCTCTATACAATTCATTGGTTAAGTTAATTTGTTCTTCTAATTCATTTCCTCTTAAACCTCTTGTATTCCAATAACCCAAATTTTCTCCCCCTTTTATTGATTTTTTGTAAAATATTGGTTATTATTATATTAATTAACAATCATCTGTTTATTTCTTACTAAGGAGGCGGTTCTATGCTACGCTACATACGTTTTTTATGGAAATGTAGCCAAACACGATTTCAATTTTTTTCCTATCCTTCCTTGCAAAAAGCAAAATTCTTAGCTGAAAATAATTTGTCCTTCTTAGCAGGGATTTATTATTTAGACTCTAAAGAATATACGGAAGCTGCATCTTGCTTTGAAAAAGCTGGTGCTTATAAACACCTTATTATTGCTTATCAAAAACAAGGTCTGTATGGGAGAGCCATTACTTTAGCAGACCAAAAAAATATTATGAACGTGGTGCTGCTATTTGTTTGCACATTCATGATTATCAAAAAGCAGCTTATTTTTATAGTTATTTTAATCCTTTAGAAGCTGCTAAGCTTTACAAACAAGAGTACTGCTTTTATGAAGCTGGTTATGCTTACCTCTATGCTTATAATGGATTGAAAGCCATTGATTGTTTTAGGTGTTGCAAAAATCCATTACAAAAGGAGCAGGGTTTAAAAGAAGTGGCAGAATTTGCGCTAGTCCTTTATTTTACTAAACAATATGAAGACGCATTTGAACTCTTTATCAAACTGAATGATTATTATTCTGCTCTTGAATGTGCTAAAAAATTAAAAGAAAATGAATTAATTAAATCTACTTGCTTACTCATTGGTATGGAAGAAGCAGAAAAAAAGCACTACTCTTTTGCAGCTAAATGCGTAGAACCTTTTGATACAGAATTAGCTATGTATTATTATAGCTTAGACCATGCCTACGAAGAAACTGTACGTCTATTGCTCACTCATGGCGATTATGAGAAGGCGTTACACATTTGTTTGCTAGAAAATGACTTGAACCGCGCATATGAAATTGCTTCTACTTATAATCCTACCTTACTCAGTTCATAAAATGCAAGTTCTTTCCTAACTACTTTAAAAGAAAGGGAGCAACCTATGGCACATGCCTAAATTACTCCCTTCATTACTTGTTATTATAAAAGAGCTTCTCCTGCACAAATCTGTGAATAAATAGCAGGTGCTGGTACAGTAAATACACGATCTTGTAAATACAGAAATGGTGCCTTACAAAGTTCAAATTTCACTTTATATGCACATAAAATCTGATACTTTAAGCCGTACTGAGAAGCAAAATATTGATTTTCTATAGGGTCACCATATTTAGGATCTCCAATGATGGGATGTCCAATTTTACTTAGGTGGGCTCTAATTTGATGCGTTTTCCCTGTTACTAACTGTACTTCAACTAAAGTATATCTACCATTGGTCTTTAAAGGAAGAATGCGGGTTTCTACAGGCTTAGCACCTTCTACATATTCTGTTGTAATCTTTACTTCATTTTTACCTTCCTGCTTTATATGATAACCTTTTAAAATCATTGGAGCTGTTACTCTACCTAGTACAATACTCATATAATACTTAGAAATTTGCTTCGTTTGAAGCATCTCTCCTAGTACTTGAACCGCTGGAATATGTTTACCTACTAATACAATACCTGCTGTATTGCGATCCAGGCGATTACATGGTGCCGGTGTAAAACCTTTAGAGGTTTTGGGGTCATAACTCCCATTATCTTTTAAATAAGATAAGACTTCATCAGCCAAACTATGCCCTGTTGCTGTATCTTTTTGAGTAAGTAGTCCCATAGGTTTATTAACAATCAGTATATGTTCATCTTCATAAACAGTTTGAAAGCTAATAGGCACTTTTTTTACTTCTTTTTCACTAGAAAAGGTCTTAAATTGTTCTTCTGTGAAAAAGATTTTTATTTCATCACCTTCTTGTAAGATTTCATTGCCTTGAGGTTTCTTCCCATTGTATTTAATTTTTTTCGTTCTCATTCCTTTATAAATGAAGCTTTTAGGACATTCATTTAAATATTTCATCAAAAATTTATCTAAACGTTGATTTGCTTCTAAAGGCGTAATTGTAATCTGTCTCATTTTTCCACCACTTACATTAATAAATCATTAATAACTTTCGTATATTCTCCTAATTTCTCATTGGTATAACATGCATCTTTTTCAATTTTTATTGCTAGATTCTTTATTTGTACTTCATTATCTACATGCACAAAATGAATAGATTTCATCGGTATACCTTTACTTGCTAATTTATTTTCGAGACACAAACGGTATTTTTTTATCATCTCACTACTTTCACTAATGAAATACATACTTCTAGAAGTTACTACAATATGCTCAAAAAAAGCAGTTCCTCTTGCGTCTGGTATAATCGCACTATGAAATAAATCGTAACTCCCTTTCATTCCTTCTAAAATCTTAGCTGATACTTCTTTTCCATCCTTAAACTTTCTAAAACCTATATAACGAGATAAATTAAGTGCAATACCTAAAACTAAAACACCTGCTATAACTGTGAAATAATTTTCTCTCTTTCCTACTAAAAATAAGCCGCTTCCAAAGAGTACTGCCACAATCGCAGTCCATATTAGTGTATGCTTCAGATATTTTTTCTTCTGTTCTTCTATATAATGACACCCTTGTACTATCATTTCATCACCTTATTCCGCATAAATCATTTTTACTGTCATACCACCATCAATCACAAAATTACTTCCAGTAATAAAACCTGCACCCTCACTTGTTAAAAATAATGCAGCTTCTGCTACATCCTCTGGCACACCCACACGTCCTACTAAATGTTGCATATGATCTTCTTCTGTAAGTGCTGTAAACTTGCGATCTTTTTTCTTTTTCCATTCTGATACATTAATCCAGCCTGGACTAATGGCATTCACACGCACACGATGTGCTAAACTATTGGCTAATGCATGAGTTAATGCAAGGAGTGCTCCCTTGGAAGCTGTATAAGGTTCTGTATGAGGTTCACTCATTAATGCTCTTGTCGAAACAATATTTAAAATACTACTTCCCTCTGGCATGTGCATAGCACAATATTTACTACAAATATATGCTCCTGTTACATTCACTCGTAAAGTCTCTTCAAAGGTAGCTACACTTCTAGTAAATAACGTATCATTTTCACCTTGGGTCTGTACTGCTGCATTATTAATCAAAATATCTATTTTCCCATAACGCTCTACAACTTGATTAACCATTTGTTCTACAGAAGCTTCTTCTTTTATATCAGTCTTAATAAACAAACATTCTCCACCTATTGCTTTAATTAAGCTTTTGGTTTCTTCTCCTGCTTCTTCATCAGATTCTGCAATAATAACAATAGCTCTTTTCTTGGCATATGCTAAAGCCATACACTGTCCTATGCCTTGTCCACTTCCTGTAATGATGACCACCTTACCAAAATATGCCATGGTCTTCCTCCTTCGGACTCATTCATAATTTTACATATGAATTTATTATATCAAATAAAAGAACTATCGTATACTCTTTCTATTAGAAATTGTCCAGCAAAAATGCCCTAGATTTATTTCTAGGGCATTTTGATTCTTAAACAATTGTTTGATCTTTAAATTCAGTTTGCGCATTTTCTACATTTTGTGCATTTCCAAATACGCAATAATATTCTTTTTCTAAGCATTCTTTTACAAGAGGTGCAAATTGCTTAAGTGTTTCATTAGTTGTTGCAAAGAGTTCATCTCTGCTTTGTTGAAGCTGATGCTCTTTGATTCCCATCAAGTAGTAAGTCTGAGCTGTTTTTCCCTCGGTAGCAGGTGTAAATGGAAAATCCATTTGACTAATAGTTCCGATTAAATACTGTAATAACTCCCTGTCTGAAAGTTGAAGTACTTCTAAATAGCTTGGTATTTCTTTGTAGAGCTCTAAAGTTTGATCAATATTAGGATCACGATAAGATACAAAGAACATATTACCACTACGCCTAAAATCACAGAAGCAACCGTAGGCACCATTTTGTACACGAACTTTACTCCATAAATAGTCCATTGATAAAACAGTTTTTAACATCAACATGCCACCATGATAATTGTAGCCTTGCTCTTTAAAATTATAACCCATTGCCACATAGTTAACATTACTTGGATAAATCATAGCTTCTTTTTCTTCTGTTATATCAAATTTCATCACAAGAGGCTCTATCTTTGCTTCTGGTAAGTCATCTATCTGATTTTGAATAATAGGAATGATTTGAGAAGCTTCTTCCTCATCAACTGTTAAGCCTACCGTGATACGTTTTTTATTAGCCAAATAACCATAAGCTTCTTTTAATGCACTTATGGTTTGATCTTTTACACTAGACCAGTTTTTCTCAATGTCACAAACAAAATGATAAAAAGTAATACCCTTTGTTTTTTCTTCAAAAAGCTCTGTGCTAGAAAGATGTGCTAGTAATCTACTATAAGCAATGCGATGTCCTTCACTACTTATAGCCGATTCCATAAGTGCTTTCATCTCACGTATGATTTCTAATAAACGATCGGCATTATCAAATAAGGTGTTTTGTAATATTTCACCCATCATACGTACTTGCTCAGAAACTTCATTAATAAGAGCTTTCGACTGAATCAGAAAAGTAGGTAGATAACCGTCTCTTTGATTGGCATCATTTAATGCTTGAATATGATAAGACATACTACCAATGTGCTCATCAATGTGACTAGATAGTGCTTCATAGGTGTAGTGTTTCGTATCTAACTTACCTAGCATACCTACAATCATCCCCAAATAAGGCATGTGTTTATCTTCTATACCTATTAAACTGATATGCCAATTCACATAAGCAATTTTATTGGTGAATACTGTAGTTACCACATAATCTGTTTCCTGTTCTTTTCTAACGACATACTTTGGATATTTTGCTTTACGTCTTAGGTCTTCTCTTTGTAAGAGTGGAATACACTCTGCTGCACCTTCTGCATCTGGCGTCATTTGAAAAGCATTAAAGTGCTTAGTTGCTTCTATTAAAGCTTGTAGTTCTTTCTCACTAAGACTAGCTTTATATGCTGCTAACTTTTCTGTAACTGCATCTTCTATTTCCTTCTCTAGTCCAACTTTAGGATATAGCTCCACCTTTGCACAATGCTTATTGTTTAAAATATGTTGTTTGATGAGTTCTTCATAATACCCATTTTTCAAATTAGTTTTTAAGGCTGATAGTTCTTCTTCATATTTTAAATACACAAAAGGAGAAGCATCATAAATCCAACTTTTCATAGCTGCTAAACTATAAAATAAACCTTTTGAATAACCGCTAGAATCACCTTCTCTTAATTCAAACTCTTTAACTTGTAAGGCACCTTTTAATAAATGCTCAGGTAATCCATTTTTAGCTAAATCTTCTAATACTTCATGAATGACCTCATAAAAACGTTGCTTTTTATCCTCTGCTACATTTTTACCTACAATTGTAAACACTGGTTGTTTTAAATGAGTTTGAAAAGCTCCATAGACATCTTCTCCAATGCCCTCTGCAATAAGTGCCTTTTTAAGTGGTGAAGCAGGTGTGTCTAAAAGCACATATTCTAAAATAGACATGGCTAACATCAACTGACGATTACCTACATCTCCTACTACAAAGTTATAAGATAAAAATAGACCATTATCTTTATCCGGTGTTGCAGAGTAATACGCTGTCTTAGTTACTACCTCTTTAAAAGCTAGCTCCTCAGCTATATGACTATCAATCTCTAGATAACTGAATTTTGATAAATATTCTTTATCAATATATTCTAATGTTTTCTCAGGGTCCATGTCTCCATACAAACAAATATAGCTATTAGATGGATGATAATATGACTTATGAAAATCTATGAAAGCTTCATAGCTTAAGTCTGGAATATGTGCAGGTGCACCACCTGACTCATGTGCATAAGTGGTATGAGGAAATAGGGTTTCTTTAATCAATCTAAATCCAATTTCCTCTGGAGATGAAAAAGCACCCTTCATCTCATTGTAAACAACACCTTTATACTCAATAGGTGCCTTTGCATCCTCTAGGTGATAACGCCACCCCTCTTGCATAAGAATTTCTTTTTGCTTATAAATATTTGGGAAAAATACTGCATCTAAATAAACATCCATAAGATTTTGAAAGTCTTTATCATTTTGGCTTGAAATTGGATAAAGTGTTTTATCTGGATAAGTCATTGCATTTAAATACGTATTAAGCGATCCTTTAGCTAGCTCTACGAAAGGATCTTTGAGTGGATATTTTCTAGAACCACATAACACAGAGTGCTCAATAATATGTGGTACTCCTGTACTATCCTTGGGTGGTGTACGAAAACCTATACAAAAACTTTTATGTGGATCTTTATTGGCAATAAGTAATACCTTTGCTTTTGTTGCTTCATGTATATAAATATCTGCCTCGCTATCAATTTCCTTAATATATTCTGATTGTTGTAATAAATATCCTTTAATTGGATAAGCCACAGCTTCCCCTCCTAATACTTGTAATTGGTTGATATTGTCAATACTTTTATTATAGGCATTTGTTTTCCATTTGTCTATGTATAAAAAGTAGCTTCTTATCAATCCTTATTTTATTATTATGTGATGAAATCAAAAAAAAATAACACCATAGGTGCTATTTTTCTCATTTTATTTTAAGCGCATTATTCTGCTTCTTTATCTAATTGAATACCCATTTCTTTAAGTTCTTGTCTATTATCATATACTTGACGAAGCATATCTGTAATATAAGATTCAAAATTTTGTACCTCGTCATGAACAGCTTCTAATGTATTTTTGAGATGTTGTTCCATATCACGACAAGTATCTTGTGCATATTCAATAGACCCTCTATGAATTTGTTTTGCATCCTCTTTTGCAGTTTCTACAATAGAAGTTGCACGCTCTCTTGCGAACTGAGTAATTTCATTTCTTTCAATCATCGCTTGTGCTTGTTCTCTAGCTTCTTCTACAATAAGGTGTGCTTCTTTTTGTGCTTCTGAAAGAATTTTATTTCTTTCTTCTACAATCCACACCGATTGTTGTACTTCTGTAGGCAGTTTTAATCTAATCTCTCTTACTAGCTCAATCATAGCATCCTTATCAATGGAAATCTTTCCAGATAAAAAGCTGGTTTTGCCTTCATCAATTAAGTCTTCTAGTTGGTCTAATAAAAGTGCGATTTCACCACATCTTGCATTTTCCACTTTATCTACCCCTCATCTTATTTATTTTTAACTTATCGGCTACAGCTGGTGGTACAAAAGCTTCATATTCGCCACCAAAACAAACAATTTCTCTTACAGCAGTGGAACTCATATAAGCATGCTCTGGTGCTGTCATTAAAAAGACTGTTTCTAGACCCTTTAATAAGCTACTATTTATTTGTGCCATATTCATCTCTTGCTCAAAATCTGAGCCATTGCGAAGTCCCCTAATAATCACTCTAGCTTGTTTTTGATGAGCAAAATCTACTAATAAACCTGAAAAGCTATCAATTTTTACATTTTCTAAATGTTTAGTCGCTTCCTTCATAACAGCTATTCGCTCTTCAACAGATAATAGTCCTGTCCCTTTTTTAGGATTAAGGAGTACTGCCACAATGAGTTCATCTACTATTTTAGCTGCTCTTGTAATAATATCTAGATGTCCATTAGTCATTGGATCAAAACTTCCTGGATAAATCCCTCTATTCACTGCCCATATCCCTTCTTATAAAACTAAGTGTAGTTGTTTTATACTGCTTTTCTTTCCATAATACCAAATTTTGAGGTAACTTTACAATAGTCTTTGTACTTCTTTCGAGAATAATGTAGCCGTCTTCCTTTAAAAATTTCTTTTTAGCTAATATTTCTAGAACAGTTTGTATATTTTCCAAGGCATACGGTGGATCCATAAAGATAATATCAAATTGTTCTCCTTCTAATCTTTTTAATGCTTCAAATACATCAGACGCCACTACTTTAGCTTCGGCCTTTAAACGCGTCTTTTCTAAATTCTGTTCGATACAGGCTAAAGCTTTAGTATCTTTTTCTACAAGAACAGCTCGTTTACCACCACGGCTTAAGGCCTCTATGGCCATGGCACCGCTGCCACTAAATAAATCTAAGAACTCACACTCTGGTATATCAAAAGCAATCATATTAAATAAAGTTTCTTTAATTCTATCTGTTGTAGGTCTTGTATTCATCCCCTCTGGTGCTTCAAGATGTGTGCCTCTACAACGCCCACTTATTACTCTCACAATGTATCCTCCTTTTTAAGGCAATAATAGTAAAAAATAAAGAATGGAGAAGTGTTAATTAAAACATTTCTCAGGATTAGTACTTATTATTTTTATGTCAAAATTTCTCACTAGTCTTTCTAATGGCTCATTCTTAATTGCTTTTTAGTTTTTCACTATTCATTATTACTTCTTTATTGCCTTTTAATTCTTCATTGCTCTTCAATTATAAAGCATTATGCAATGATTGTTCGTTTAACCTTGCTTGAATCTCCTGCAGCAATTGATTATTCTGGGTTTCGCCTAAATTTGGATCTATTGCTAATAGATTTTTCACACACCCTTGTACTTCACCTAGCACTTTAGCATCCGTATAAAGATTGGCAATTTTCATTTCTGGAAGGCCATGTTGCTTCGTCCCAAAAAATTCTCCTGGTCCTCTAAGTTTAAGGTCCGTTTCTGCAATAACAAAGCCATCTGTACTCTCTTCCATAATTTTGAGCCTTTTTTTCGTCACTTTATTTTTTGAATCACTTACTAAAACGCAATAAGATTGATGTTTGCCACGACCTACCCGTCCACGTAATTGGTGCAGTTGAGCAAGTCCAAACCTTTCTGCATTTTCAATTAAGATAATCGTTGCATTGGGCACATTAACCCCTACTTCAATAACGGTAGTAGACACAAGAATTTTAGTCTCTGCTCTTGCAAACTGTGCCATAATCTCATTTTTTTCTTTTGGCTTCATCTTACCATGTAAATAAGCTATAGGAATATGAGGAAACACCTGTGTTTTTAAATACTCTGTATACTCTATTACATTTTTAAGCTCACTAGTCTTTTCGCTTTCTTCTACCATAGGACAAATAATATAACATTGTCTACCTGCTTCGATTTGCTTTTCTATAAAGCGATAAATCCGTGGATGATAAGCTGAATCTACAGCATTCGTACGAATAGGTTGCCTTCCTGGTGGCAACTCATCAATAATGGAGATATCCATATCCCCATATAAAATAAGTGCTAAAGTCCTAGGAATAGGTGTAGCTGTCATAACCATTACATCTGGCAAATGACCTTTCTCTGTTAATTTTAAACGCTGCCTTACTCCAAAACGATGTTGTTCATCGGTAATCACTAATCCTAGGTTTGGTATTTCCACATTATCTTCAATCAAGGCATGGGTTCCCACTACAATCTGGATTTCATTGGTTTTAATAGCCGCTAACAATTCTCTTTTTTGTTTAGCTGTGGTAGAGCCTGTTAAAAGACCAACTTGTATACCAAATGGCTCCATAATTCCTTTGATGAATTCATAGTGCTGCACAACTAATACCTCAGTCGGAGCCATAAGTGCACCTTGGAAGCCATCTTTAACAACTAAAAATAAACTGATGGCTGCAATAACCGTTTTCCCTGAGCCTACATCTCCTTGTACTAAACGATTCATTGCATAAGGACTTTTCATATCGCCTACAATCTCACGCATCACCCTTTTCTGTGCACCAGTCAGCTCAAATGGTAAAGAAGCCATAAAAGCTTTTAATTCTGATGTTACATCATGAGCAATTCCCATGAGCTTAGTGGCAAAGTCCGCTTTTAATTGATATAAGGAAAGCTGCAGCATAAAAAGCTCCTCAAATACAAGGCGTTTTCTTGCTTCAAAAAAATGCTCTGAATCCTTTGGAAAGTGAATCCCCCTTAAGGCTTCCTCTTTACTTACAAGATGATATTGCTTAATAATGCGTTCTGGAAGATGATCTTTGACTTCTGGTAGCACCTCATTTAAACAGTGTTCTATTAAACCCCTAATCACTTTTTGTGATAACTTCTGCGTTGTAGGATAAATAGGGGTAATTTTAGCTACTGTCCCTAATTTTGAGGGATCAGCTACCTTTTGATATTCAGGAGAATCCATTTCTAATTGACCATACTTATGTTTGATTTTCCCATAAAGTAAATATTTTTCACCCATAACAAAGTTGTTACGCATATAAGCTTGTCCAAAAAAAGTAACCATAATGCTACTTGTCTCATCTTTCACTCGAAAACTGACTAAAATCTTATTCCCTTTCTTAGCAATTTGTGGCTTACTACATACCGTTACCAGCACATTTTGCGGTTCATCTAATTCACATGCAGCAAGAGGCGTAATTTGTCTACGGTCCTCATATTCTCTAGGATAGTGTTCTATCATATCCTTCAAGGTATAAATCCCTAATTTTCTAAGTTTATCTCCTACTTTGTCTCCTACCCCTTTAAGTTCATTAATGGAATCACTTAAAAGCACCCTTCCTCCTCCTTTCCACATAAAAAAGGCAAATCCACACACATTGTATGGAATTGCCTATGAGTTTATGCTTATTCTGCAGAAATCATAAAGTAATATACAGGTTGGTTCCCATGATAAAGTTCAACGTCTGCATCTTCAAAAATAGCTTCTGCATCTTTTTGATAATCTTTAGCCATTTCTTCTGTGATTTCTTCGCCGTAATACACAGTAATAACTTCAGCATCTTCTTTCATTTTTTTAAGCAATTCATTGAAAGTTACTTTTAAATCTTTGTGATGTACTACAATACGTCCTTCTAACATCCCTAGGTATTCACCATCTATAATATTTTCACCTTCTAAAGTTGTATCTCTTACAGCAATGGTAATCTGAGCTGTCTGTACACCTGATACAGCTTCCTTCATATCTTCCATTAACTCTTCAACATCTCCATCATGGCCATCCTTGGCAATCATAGCTGCAATACCTTGAGGCATAGTTGTTGTTGGTAGTACAAAAACTTTTGTTTCTTCATCTATAGCTGCTGCTTGCTCTGCAGCTAAAATAATATTTTTATTATTAGGTAGCACAACTACTTTTTCAGCATGACATGCTTTAACCGCTTTTAAAATATCTTCTGTACTAGGGTTCATGGTTTGACCACCCTCAATCACTTGGTCAACCCCTAAGCTTTTCATAATGTCTGCAATACCACTACCTGCAGCAATAGAAACAAAACCTAGGTCTTTCTTAGGTTCGCTACTTGCTTCTTCACCTTCATTAAAAATAGAAGAATGTTGCTCTCTCATATTCTCAATTTTTAAGTTATGAAGTGCACCAAATTCAAGTGCTTTTTGAAGAGCTAGTCCCGGATTATCTGTGTGTACATGTACCTTTACATATTCCTCATCCGATACGACTACAATACTATCACCAATACTTTCAAGGTACGCTTTAAAACTTTCTTCTTCATATTTAGAACCTTGGTTTTTAGTTGCAATAAATTCTGTACAATAACCAAAGGTAATATCTTCTGTATTAAAATTCTTAAGTGCCGCAAATGCTGCTTCGTTTGGCGCTACTGTCGGCTTTTTAATTTCAATTTGAAGGTTTTCAATAATAACACGAGCTGCACCTTCTAATATGCATAGTAATCCTTGTCCACCTGCATCTACAACACCAGCTTCTTTTAAAACTGGAAGCATATCTGGTGTTTTATTAAGTGTTTCATAACCATGTTGAAGCACACTTTCAATAAACACATTCATATCTGCTGTTTCAAGGCTCATCTCAAGAGCTTTAATTGCAATCTCTCTTGCTACAGTTAAGATTGTTCCTTCTTTAGGTTTCATAACTGCTTTATAAGCTGTATCTACTCCTTTTTGGAAAGCATTAGCAAGTACTACAGTATCAATTTCTTCTCCATTCTCTGTAGCTTCCGTAATACTTTTTGAAAAGCCTCTAATAAGCTGAGATAAAATAACACCTGAGTTTCCTCTAGCTCCTCTTAAAGAACCTGTTGCTGCTGCCTTAGCAATAGAGCTATAATCTACTTTAGTAGCAGCTTCTACTTCCTTTGCAGCCGCTAAGATTGTTAATGACATATTAGTTCCTGTATCACCATCTGGCACTGGAAAGACATTCATTTCATTAACCATCTGCTTCTTTTCATCTAGTAGCTGAGCTCCTGCAATAAACATTGCTTGAAGCTGAGCTGCATCTATTTTTCTAACTTCCACTTTATATGCCTCCTCAAACCCATCAAGGTTCTTATACAAACTATTATTCTTTATCTACTCTTACACCCTCAATGAAGATACGAATACTTTCGACTTCAATACCAAGTGCATCTTTTACTTTGTATTTTACTGTACTCATTAGGTTATCTGCTACAGCAGAAATCTTAGTACCGTATTCGACTATAACATGAAAGTCAATATTGGCTTTATTTTCATTTAAACGCACGGCTATCCCTTTGGTTAAGCTTTCACCCTTTAATAGATGTACAATGCCGTCTTTTACGTTTCTAGCGGCCATGCCAACAACGCCATAACACTCCATAGCTGTTACACCACTAATCTGTGCAATAACTTCTTCGTTGATTATTATATGACCATATTCATTTGAAAAATTACTTGGCATAAATAGACCTCCTCATCTAGTCCATACTCATTTCAATTTAATTAAATTTTTTATCATTATATCACATCATTGTCAAATAAAAAAGCCTTTATACATCCAAATCATCGGAAAGTGAATTTTTCCAAAAAATTAAACGTCCTACTACTTGCAATATGTCCTATTATCTGTTACAATAACCCTTGTTATGTCACGGATTTAAGACAAGGAGGTGTTCAAATTGGCAAAATGCGAAATTTGTTCAAAAGACGTACATTTTGGTATTAAAGTGAGCCACTCTCATAGAAGATCTAACAAAATGTGGAAGTCTAATGTTAGAAAAGTTAGAGTTAACCAAAACGGAGCTGTTAAAACTATGAATGTTTGTACACGTTGCTTACGTTCAAACTTAGTAGCACGTGCGTAGTTACAAGCTTGCTATAAATAAAGCGATTACCTTTCGGTAATCGCTTTTATTTTTATCATATTTCTAAAATCTATTCTCTATGACTTAAATTTTAATCATTTGCTTTAATGACTATCAAAACACCTTTTTTCATTGTTACTTCTGCTACCTGACCTAGTAAATAGTTGCTAATTCCAAGACTTGTCCCTATAGGTATAGTAGCATTGTGAAGCGCATAAGCCAGTCCTGTTGTTGTCACCCCTTCTACATCACCCGCAAAAGGAATAAGACTTACCAAATCTCCTTTTTCCCCTTTAATGATGCACTGATGCATCGCTAAAGATACACTATTATTGGGATTTAACAAACGTCCACTTATTCCTCTTTTTAATAGAGGGTATAAAAGATGAATATTAGCTAGGCTATGATCTAATCTACTTCCTAACCCACCATATATATCCACTTCTTTTGCACCCATTTCAATAGCTTGCTGAACTGCAATTTCTGTATCTGTTTCATCTTTTTCAGGTTTAAAACGCAACACACGAATGCCCTGACTCTCAAAATAAGTTAAGTCCTCTTCACTTCCACTGTCAAAATCTCCGACTATTAAATCTGGTGTGATTCCTAATGCTCTAGCATGACATATACCACGATCTGCACAAATAACTCGGTCATAGTGACTTTCCTCTTGACAAAAACTATAGTCTCCATATTCTCCATTTGTTAAAATAAGTACTTTCATAGGGCTTAGCAGCTTTCAAAAAGTTTTACAAAAGCCTTTGCATTTGCCGTAGCTGCTTTACCATCAAATACAGATGAACCAGCCACCAGTACATTAGCACCTGCTTTAATAATTGCCTCTGCATTATCCATTGTTACACCACCATCTACCTCAATAAGTAAATCCAATCGATTATGTTTTTGTGCTAGAGCTTTAACTTGCATCAATTTCTCTAGTGAATAAGGAATAAATTTTTGACCACCAAAGCCTGGGTTAACGGACATAATCAGCACTAAATCAATATCCTCTATAATGGGTTCTAATAAACTTACAGGTGTTCCTGGATTAAGTGAAATCCCAGCTTTCATTCCTAAATCATGAATACGTTGAACAACTCTATGAATATGATGAGTTGCTTCAAGATGAACTGTTAATATATCTGCACCTGCCACCTTAAAATCTTCTAAATAACGTTCTGGTGCCTCAATCATTAAATGGACATCCATTACTCCCTTAATATGAGGGCGAATACTTTTAGCTACAGGTGCACCTAATGAAATATTAGGAACGAAAGCACCATCCATAACATCCACATGGATATAAGTAGCGCCTCCCTCTTGTACACTCTCTATCTCCTTCTGCAAATTAGCAAAATCCGCTGCAAGTATTGAAGGACTCAAATGAATCACATTACCATCTCCTTATCTCTTTTAATTGTTTGTAGTACGCTGCATATGCTTCATAGCGCTCCTCATATATTTCTCCCTTTTCTAAAGCTTTAATGACCTCACATCCCGGTTCATGTAAATGGGTACATCCTCTAAACTTACATGAGCCTAAGAAAGCATCAAACTCTGGAAAATAGTATTGAAGCTGATCCGCTTCCATACCCTCTAATTGTAATGAAGTAAATCCTGGTGTATCTAGTACAAAGCCACCTTCACTTAATGGGATAAGCTCTACATGTCTTGTGGTATGTTTACCTCTTTTTATCTTATCACTTACCTCTCCTGTTTCTAATTTCAAATTCTCTTCTATAGTATTAATAAGTGTAGATTTTCCAACACCTGATGGTCCTGCGAAAACAGTTGTTTTATTCTGTAGCTTAGGCATCAGAAGTTCTGTGTTAATTTTCATTTTCGCTGATAAACAAATCACTTCATAGCCTATTTTAGTGTAGCGTTCTACAAGCTCAGCATATTCATTTTCATTACCTTCGTCTATTTTATTCAGTAATATATAAGGGACGATGTCTTCTTTTTCAATGTGTAGCAAAAAGCGATCCAAAAGATCTATGTGAAGCTGAGGATAACTCACTGAAAATACTACCATGGCCTGATCTACATTAGCCACGGCTGGTCTAATTAAACTGTTTTTTCGCTCTAGAATTTCTTCTATAGTTCCCTCTAAATAACGATCGTTTGAATTTTCTTCCTTTTTCAAGCTAATAAGCACATTATCCCCTATGACGGGGATAATGTTTTTATTTCTGAATTTACCTCTTGCTTTACATTCATAGATAGTCTTATTAGCTTCTACATAGTAAAAGCCTGCTATACCTTTAATAATCGTACCTTCTAGTCTCATTTACTGCACCTCATTAAAATCAATAGGGTCTTCATATTTAGGCTCACCATCAATCGTTACAGATAGGATACCTTTACCTGAACCTTTTAAAGAAAGCTGTATAGGAAATTGATCCTTTGTCACAACACCATCGAAAACCGGATCTGAACCACTAGCTAAAGTAAGCACTGCTACCACATGATAACTTTCCTTATCCTCCTCTATTTGTACAGGAAGTGACAATGCATATGTTTTTGTTACCTCTGTTGGTGCTGTAGGCTGATTGGGATCAGTAGTTGGTGTTGGTTCTGGGCTTGGTGTTGGTTCTGGAGATGGTTCAGGCGTAGCTGGACCTGTACTTACGATAACATTGATACTGCTGCCTTCTTCAATTTCTGTACCTACAGCTAAAGCTTGATCAATGATTAGCCCCTCTGCTACAGTCTCACTACTTTGTGGTTTTTCACTACCTAATTTAAGATTTGACTGTGATAAAATACTTCTTGCTTCCTCCGGTGTTCTTCCTTTAACATCTGGAACAGTTGTCATTTGAATCTTCTTGTCTGGACCTGAACTAACGTACAAAACAATAGGATCTCCTGAGGCAACCATGCTGCCACCCGCTGGTGTTTGACTAATAACTTTGCCAATTTCAACGATTTCATCTGGTTGTGGTCTAATCTCTACTGCACTAGTATCTAAGCCTAACTCCTTAATTCTAATTAATACATCTGTTTGATATTCTCCTGTAAAATCAAGTAATTCTACAGTTTCGCCTTCTGGTAGAGCTTGATTCTCATCTGAAGCTAACTCTACTTCTACTATAGAATTTTTCTTAGCTTGTTTTCCTGATATCGGATTTTGATTAATAACGACTCCCGTCTCATCACTACCTGTTGCAATTTTAATTTTTAAATTGCGTTCTTTAAGTAGCTGTGTCGCTTCTTCTAAACTTTTATTCGTTAAATCTGGTACAGAAACCATATTCATATTTTTGCCTAAAGAAGGAATCCAAAAAATACATGCTAAGGAAATAGCCACTACCAGGGCTAATGTGGCGAAAACACCCCCTGCTCCCACTAGTATTTTATATAACTTTGAAACCTCTTCATCCTCTTCTTCATCTTGCAAAAAACTGGTTTCTTCTTCGTAAATACTAGACTCTTTTTCAGAAGGCTCTTGGTCTGCCTCTACCTCTTTGCTTTGCTCTCTTAACAGCTGGGTATCCGCTGGTGACAATAAAATAGTTTTCTCTGTAATTTCTACGCCTTTAATTTCATAGTTAGGATTTTGTAAGATCCCTTTCATGTCATAAAGCATCTCATCTGCATTTTGATAACGATCCATTTGACCTTTGCTTGTTGCTTTTAAAATAAGTTGCTCCAAATTTTTAGGAATAGCCTTATTGAATTCTGATGGTCTAGGAATTTCTTCGTTAATGTGCTTGAGCGCTATAGAAATATGTGAATCTGCTTCAAAAGGCAGCTTCTTAGTAGCTAATTCAAAAAGTACAATACCACAAGAATAAAGATCACTACTCTCATTAACATACTTACCTTTAGCTTGTTCAGGTGAAAAATAATGAACAGAACCAATGGCATTACCGGTGGCAACAATAGTAGATGAATCTACAGCTTTAGCTATTCCAAAATCTGTTACCTTTAATACACCTTCATTGGTTAATAAAATATTCTGTGGTTTAATATCACGATGAATAATTTTCTTGCTATGGGCATGCTTTAACGCTGATACCATTTGCACGCCTAACTCTAATACGGTTTTAGCTGGAAATGGTCCTTTTTCCGCAATGACTTCTTTTAATGTTTTCCCTTCAACATATTCCATAACAATATAATGTAAATCCTTATCACTACCTACATCATAAATACCTACAATATTAGGATGTGAAAGGCTAGCTGCTGAAAGTGCTTCTTTTCTAAATTTCGCTACAAACTCTTCATCTTGTACGAACTCTTCTCTTAACTCTTTAATAGCGACATAGCGTTGTAATCTATTGTCCTTTGCTTTATAAACAATAGACATTCCACCTGCACCAATTTTTTCAATGATTTCATAACGTTCTCCCAATAGGGTCCCTGGCGTTAACATGTTTTTTCACCTCTTATTTTTTCACAATAATTACTGCTATATTATCCATTCCGCCTTTTGCGTTTGCTGTTTCTATGAGTGAATCAACGATTTCTTCCGCTTCCCCGCTACTGCGACGTACACACTCATGAATTTCCTCGTTTGATAACATAGATGTTAATCCATCTGAACAAAGTAACATATACTGAACTTTACTTAGATCAAACATCACTGTATCAATTTTGACTTTTGCATATGTACCAACTGCGCGAGTAATGATGTGTCGTTGTGGATGTGCCCTTGTCTCATTTTCAGAAATATAACCTTGCTCTAACATTTCTTGTACTAAAGAATGATCTGTTGTGGCTTGAAAAATACTACCTTCATTCATTAAATAAAGTCTTGTGTCACCTACATGAGCTAAATAGACAATATCTTCTATGACAGTTGCTACCGTCATTGTTGTTCCCATGCCATTATAGGCTTCATCTTGCTTTGACTTTTCATAAATAACATGATTAGCATTTCTTATTCCTAGTTTCAGTAAAATAGTTACATCTTCTCGGGTCTTTATATCAATATGCTTATGTGCTTCTAAATACTCACAAAAAGATGAAATAGCTAATCCACTTGCAATACTTCCTGCTTTGTGTCCACCCATTCCATCTGCCACAATATATAAATTAGGCAGAATACCAATAGGTGAATTAGAAACGAAGATGGCATCTTCGTTTCGCACTCTTTTTCTACCAATGTCTACCTTGCCAATAGCTTGCATGCTATTCACCTCGCTTTTTAAGATACCTACGTCGTAGTTGTCCACAAGCTGCATCTATATCAGCGCCTAATGTTCTACGTAATGTTGTAGGCACACCGTACTGCTCTAAAACACCTTTAAACCTTTCAATACTTGAAGCTTTACTACTTTTATAACTTCTTTCATCTATTTGATTAACAGGAATGAGATTAACGTGACAAAGCATCCCTTTTAAAAGGCCACCTAAACGTCTGGCATCTTCTTCCTTATCATTTTCGCCTTCAATTAATGCGTATTCAAATGTAACTCTTCGGTTGGTTTTTTCAATGAAATAGTGACAAGCTGCCAATACCTCTTCTAAGCTGTATTTTCTAGCAATAGGCATGATTGCTTGGCGCCTCTCATCTGTTGTGGCATGAAGAGAAAGTGCCAAATTAATTTGAAGTTTCTCTTCTGCTAAGGCTTTTATTTCTGGTACAAGACCACAGGTGGATACAGTGATATGACGTTGCCCAATATTTTGTCCTGATGGATGATTAATAAGCTCCACAAATCTTAAGGTTACCCCTAATTCTTCTAAGGGTTCTCCACTTCCCATAATAACAATATTGGATACGCGTTCATTTGTATCTTTGGAAATGGCATAAATTTGCCCTACCATCTCTGCTGGTAAAAGATTTCTAACACGTCCTTCTACAGTAGATGCACAAAACTTGCATCCCATACGACATCCTACCTGAGAAGAAATACATACGGAATTACCATGTTTATAACGCATTAAAACACTTTCTATTATATGTGAATCTGATAACTCAAACAAGTATTTTATTGTCCCATCTATTTCTGAACAAAGCTTTTCTACGATTCTAAGGGACTGGATAGGATAATTTTCCTTGAGTTTATCTCTAAGCTTCAATGGTAAATTATTCATTTCATCATAATCCCAAACCATCTTTTTGTGGAACCACTCAAAAAGCTGCTTTGCCCTAAATTTACTTTCTCCATAAGCCAGTATTATTTCTTCTAACTCTGCTATGGTATGATTTAAAATTTCATTCATACTTAAACTCCTTTTTTAAAACTAGCAATGAAAAAGCCATCTGTGCCAGCCATATGAGGTAAAATTTGAATCATACCTTTTTCTTTAATGGCTCTCTTTAGTGGGCTAGGTATAGTATCTACTATATTTTCTAATTCTAAACCTAACGCTTTGATATAGCTTACCATTCCTTCATTTTCTTCATGAGAAATAGTACACGTACTATAAACCAATCGCCCTCCTGGCTTGAGATAGCTTATAGCTGCCAAAGCTAACTTTTTCTGTAAGGCTACAATCTCAAGTAACCCTTCTTTTGATTTATGTGTTCTTATATCTGGTTTACGCTTCATAATACCTAACCCAGAGCATGGTGCATCTAATAAGACTTTATCGAAAGCTTCCACGTAACATTCATTCTTTAGTGTACCGTCTTGCAAGGTTGGCTCAATAATGGTTATCCCCATACGCTCGGCATTCTTCTTGATTAATTCTAACTTATGTGGATGAATATCACAACTTACAATGCGCCCTGCATTCTCCATAAGCTCTGCCATATGAATGGATTTACCTCCTGGGGCGCTGCACATATCCAAGATACAATCACCCTTTTGGGGCGCCATAACATGTGCTACAAGCATAGCACTTTCATCTTGTACTGTCCATTCGCCTTTTTTAAAAGAAGGACTATTTTGAAGGTTATCTACGCCTTTAAGATAAAAGGCTTCCTCTAAAAAAGCGCCTTCTTTTAACTGAATGCCCTCTACTTTAAGGGTCTCTTCAAATTCTAGCTTATTTGTTTTTAGCGTATTATAACGTGCACATACCTCAGCTCTCTCATTAAGTGCTTCACAAATAGATTTTACCTCTTCCTCTTTATAAACCTTAAGCCACTCTTCTATCATCCATTCTGGAATGGCATAATGAATACTCATTGCTAATACTAAATTTTTTGTTTCATCTGGATAAATAATTTGTTCTCTTTGACGATCTATATTTCTAAGAAGACCATTCACAAATCCTGATAGGTTTTGGAACTTTCTTTTTTTAACAATCTTTACTGCTTCATTAATAATTGCCGAAGTAGGTACTTTATCGAGATATAACATTTGATACAAACTCATACGCATTACATTTCTAATGAGGGGTTTCATCCGATGCACAGGTGTTTTTGAAAACTGATTAAGAATATAATCTAGCTTAATCTGGTACTTTAGTGTTCCATAAACGACTTCTGTGACAAAGCCTTTATCCTTTGCATCTATATCTTGAAGGGCACGTTTCAACACTAGCTGTGCATAACTAGCTTCTTTTTCTATTTCTATTAATAAGTCTACGATTTGCTCGCGTACCGTTTTATTCATACCTAAAACCTCTCTTTTACTTATGCTTATTATTCATACTATAATGTACCACTAATTCTAACATTTAACCATCCTTTTAGCAAAAAGTGGTCATCAACCCAAAAAGAGAGTGCCTCCTCCTTCGAGTTAAAGCACTCCCCATTTTTAATCATTATTACGGTTACTAATCATAATTAAACGAATCAAAGATAAAATAGATGCCATGGCTGCTGCCACATAGGTTAATGCTGCTGCATCTAATACTTTTTTTGCACCCACTAATTCCTCTGGTGCCAGAATGCCACTTGATTCTAACGTAGCTAATGCCCTCTTAGAAGCATTAAATTCTACCGGTAATGTAACAATGGCAAATACTGTCGTAATAGCAAACAACCAAATACCTATATCTACTAAGAATGGCATACTTCCAAAGAATAAACCAATAAATACCAGTGGCATAGATATACGACTCGCAAAATTAGCAACTGGATAAATAGTATGTCTAAAGCGTAAAAAAGCATAATCGTTAGCATCTTGAATAGCATGACCTGCTTCATGGGCAGCTACCCCTAATGCAGCTATGGAATCCATGCTATAAACACTTTCAGAAAGTGCCAATGTCTTGTTAACAGGATCATAAAAATCTGTCATTGATCCACGTACAGGTTGAATAGAAATATTAATATTGTTCATTGCTAAAATACGTCTTGCTGCTTCTTCTCCTGTATATCCTGAAAGGGTCCGCTTTCTAGAATAAACATTAAAAGTATTTTGTACCTTTAAACTAGCATAAAGGGGTATAATCATCATAGCTAAAGTAATCCATAAAATCCCGGAATTACCTCCATAACTGTAGAGCATACGCTTCACTCCTTCAACTTATATACCTAGTATCACCCCTATATCAAGCGTATTCCCCTTAATATATTCAGAAACTGGCATACGTTTTTTATTAGGCATTTGAATTTCCTGAATGCATAGGCTTCCATCTAAAGTTTTAACAAAAATCCCCTCTTTACTTACTTCTAAAATGGTCCCTGGCGCACCTTCTCCTTGTTTCAGCGTTTTCACTGCTTTCCAGATTTTCATTACCTCACCTTTATAGTAAGTATAGCCACCTGGCCAAGGATTAAGTCCTCTAACTAAGGCATCGATGCTACTTGTAGAAGCTTGCCACTTAATCTCACCTAAACTTTTTTGAATAAGTGCCGCATAAGTAGCTTCACTTTCTTCTTGCTTTTGTCTTTCTTTACCACCGGCAATAATCATAGGCATAGCTTCTTTAAGAGCCTCTGCTCCTACTATTTTCATTTTATCATGAAGTGAAGCATAAGTATCTGCTTCATCAATCACTATTTCTTTCTTAAGCAGCATATCCCCTGTATCCATGCCTTTATCCATGTACATAATCGTAACACCTGTGATTAGCTCTTCATTAATAATAGACCATTGAATAGGTGCAGCTCCTCTATACTTAGGAAGTAATGAGCCATGAATATTAATGCAACCATATTTAGGGATATTTAATATACTTTCAGGTAAAATCTGTCCAAATGCTACTACTACAATAACATCCGGATTTAAAGATTGTATGTGGTTGTAAAATGCTTCATCCCCTCTTATCTTCTCTGGTTGCAGAACTGATAGTCCATGTGCAAGAGCTACTTCTTTTACAGGCGGCATGCTTTCCTTCTTCCCTCTACCTTTTGGCTTATCGGGTTGTGTCACTACAGCACTCACCGTATATTTTTCATCAATTAGCATTTCTAAAGTTGGTACTGCAAAATCTGGTGTACCCATAAATACAACGTTCATAACCTTTTCCTCTTTTCCTACCTGTTACTCTACTTCGAATAAATCGCCTTCTACTAAGTCAACGAATAATTTACCCTCTAAATGATCAAATTCATGAAGCATTGCTCTTGCCATAAATTCTTTTCCTTCTATCTCAAACACATTCCCATTTCGATCTTGCGCACGCATTTTTACATAGTTAGGGCGTCTTACTGTGCCGTATCTTTTAGGTACACTTAAGCATCCTTCCTCCCCTAATTGTTCGCCTTCAACTGCAAGAATTTCAGGGTTAACAAACTCTACTGGACCTTCTCCAATATCTACAATAAAAGCTCGTTTAAGTAGGCCTACTTGAGGTGCTGCAATGCCTACACCTTCAGCAAGATACATTGTTTCTTTCATATCATCTAATAAGGTCCATAAACTTTCATCAAAACTTTTTACAGGTTTTGATATCTTTCTTAAAACTTCTTCTTTTTCTGTTCTAATTGCCATAATTGCCTCCTTAATTTATAACATGGCCAGTGGGTCTACATCCCATTGTATTTTCGTGCCACTTACTTTTTCTTTATTATAAAACTTTTCTAAGCAAAATTTACCGTAAATTAATAATTTTTCTCTTTCTTCTCCTACAATAAGTAATCGCCACCGATATTCATCACCTATTTTGCTAATAACGGCACTAGTAGGTCCAATCACTCTAAAGTGACTTTGGCCTTTTTGACTGTAATAACGATAATATTGACTTAGGAGTTGAATAGTACGAATGACCTCCCCTTCATCTAGACCTGAGACTAATATTGAGAAAATATGGGTATAGGGTGGATATCCTAACATCTCTCTATTAGCTAATTCCTGCTCATAAAAAGCTTCTTGGGCATTGTTTCTAATCACTTCCATCACTAAATGATTTGGATTATAGGTTTGAATAACAACACGTCCTTTTTCTTTTCCTCGCCCCGCTCTTCCCATAGCTTGAGTAAGGAGTTGATAAGTACGCTCATTGCTTCTAAAATCTTGCATAAAAAGAGATAAATCAGCTGATAAAACTCCTACTAGCGTAACCGCTGGAAAATCATGCCCTTTAGCAATCATTTGTGTGCCAATAAGTAATCTTACTTCCTTTTTTCTAAAAGCAGATAAGATTTTTTGATGTCCTTCTTTACCTGTGGTAGTGTCCATATCCATCCTAGCCACACCATAATTTCCAAAGCACTCCTTTAAGTAAGCTTCTACCTTCTCTGTACCACTTCCCATAAAACGAATATATTTACTGCCACATTCAGGACAAACCTCCGGTACATCACTGGTTTTACCACAATAGTGACATTGCAATATCTGCTGGGAAGCATGATAGGTCATAGATACATCACAATGATCACATTTAATCACATGTCCACAACTTCTACAATTAATAAAAGTAGAATAGCCTCTTCTATTAAGTAATAACATAACTTGACCATCAGCTTCAAGTGCATCCTTAATGGCTTCAAATAAAGTATGACTTAACACCGAATTATTTCCTTTTTGTATCTCCAGGCGCATATCTACAATATCTACCTCAGGTAACACGGCTTCACCTATTCGCTTATTCAAAGTAAGCAAACTATATTCACCACTTCGTGCTGCAGCATAACTTTCGATACTAGGTGTAGCAGTAGCCAGTAAAACTTGCCCCTTATTTTGCATCATGCGTTTCTTTGCAATATCGATGGCATGATATTTAGGCGTTGTTTCAGATTTATAGCTACTCTCATGTGCCTCATCCACTACAATAAGTTTAAGATTATCAAGAGGCATAAATACAGCGCTTCTAGGTCCTATTATAATAGATACCTCATTATTTTTAGCTCTCATGTAAAGTCTTTGACGTTCTTTGGCACTCATTCTACTATGGCTTAATGCAACTCGGTTACCAAAGCGTTCTTTAAATCGAAATAAGGTTTGGTCTGTTAATGCAATCTCCGGTACCAACACTAAAGCAGTTCCTCCATGCATAAGAACTTCTCTAATAGCATGTAAGAAAACTTCCGTCTTCCCACTTCCTGTAACACCTTCTAGTAAAATGGTACGATATACATTTGCTTCATTTAAAGCCTTTAAATATTGCACTGCTTGCTCTTGTTGATCATTTAAAGTTTTAAAACGCATTTCACAAATAGGATCTGGACGATAAACAACTTTTTCTTCCTCTATATAAATACATCCATTTTTTTCTAGTGTTTTTAAAGAAGAAGCGCTTACCTCAGGTAAAGCCAATAACTCCTTTTGATTGATGTCAGTATGCTCTCTTAAGTAATCAATTAACCATTTTTGCTTTGCAAAAATTTGCTTATGAGCATTGGCATTACAATAAGCTTTAAGTTTAATACGATCCTCTACAAGTCTTACCTTCTTTTCACTCATTTCCTCTACTGCAATAGGCTGTTCTTTTAAACCTGGTGGCAAAACAACATCTATTGCGGCTGCATAGCTCGTTGCATAATAATCTACAATAAAGCTTATGAGTTCTAACTGCTTATTATCTAAAATCGGTTTTTCGTCAATTAGAACCGCTACTTTTTTTAGACGATACCCTGTTTCTTGAACCTCATTCATAAGCTTAACCACATAACCTAGTTGTAAGTGATTATATCTACCAAAAGGTACTTTTACACGTTGCCCTACTTGGATGCGTGAACTTATTTCAGGTGCTACCTCATAAGTAAAAGGACGGTCGATCTCATTCACTGTTGCAAACTGAATAATAATTTGTGCATAGCAAGGCATCTTCTTTCACTTCTTCCTCTATCAATAGTTGTTCTTTCATCTATACTTAAGAAGTCTGCCAACAATTGTTGACAGACTTCTTAAGTCTTTTTCCTTAGTTACTTTCTTCTACCTCTTCTGCCTCTTCTACTGGTGGATGAAATTCTCTCATACGCATTTTGCCTTCATAAATTTCATCAACTGCAATAGAAATAGGTTTCTTAGATTTTAACATTTCATTAAGTCTAGCAGCTTCTTTAATCTTTTCTGGGTCAATGATTCTTTCACCTGTTTTGTCTGCTTCTTTAGTAGCTGCTGCTTGCTCATTAATCACATCAATAATATTTCTAGCTCTTTTTGAAGCAGCAATAACAATAGAATAACGACTTGTAAGCTTTGAAGTACCTTCTTTATTAAGCTTTTGCATGATTTGGGTATAAGATGGTTGTAACATTTTAAATCCTCCTAGTTATGAATAATTTCTTCTATTTCTGCTGCGTAATGACAGCTTCTTAACTTTTCCGCACCTACAATACGATTAATGTCTTCTATAGCCTCAACCAAACGGTCATTTACTACAATATAATCATACGTTGTATAAAGCGCAAGTTCTTCTTTGGCACGTTTTAATCTTTGATCAATTATATTTCTTTCCTCTGTTCCTCTTCCAACTAAACGACTTTCAAGTTCTGCTAATGAAGGTGGAATAACAAAGATAAAAATAGCATCAGGGTAAATTTCCTTAATTTGCTGTGCTCCCTGTACTTCTATTTCTAGTATAACATCTTTTCCTTTTTTTACACTTTCCTCAATAAAAGCTTTAGGTGTACCATAATAGTTATCACAAAAACAAGCATATTCTAAAAGCTCATCTTGTGCAATCATTTTTTCAAACGCTTCTTTTGTCTTAAAGAAATAGTGTACACCTTCTTCTTCCCCTTGTCTAGGCTGACGTGTTGTAACGGAAATAGAAAGTAAAAATTGCTCATTTTTAATCAGTTCCTTTACAATTGTCCCTTTTCCTGACCCTGATGGTCCTGATAAAACGATTTTTAATCCTTCTTTCATTGCCGTACTCCTTTTTCTTTATTCTTTAGGACTTCCCAATCTACTTGCCATGGTCTCTGGTTGAAGAGCCGACAAGATGACCTGATGATTATCTGTAATAATCACTCCTCTTGTTTTGCGCCCTTGGGTCGCATCTATAAGCTGTGACTCTTCTCTTGCTTTTGTAATTAATCTTTTAATAGGTGCTGACTCAGCTGTAACAATCGCTACAATACGCTCAACTGCTACAATGTTTCCATAACCGATATTAATAAATTGACTCATCTTGTCACCTACTCTAAATTCTGAACTTGTTCTCTCATTTTCTCGATTTCAGTTTTAAGCGCTACTACTACCTTTGTAATCTCATAATCATTAGCTTTTGAGCCAATAGTATTAGCTTCCCTATTCATTTCCTGCATAAGGAAATCAAGCTTACGTCCTACAATGCCGCCTTCTTTTAAAATACTTTCTAATTGACCGAAGTGACTACCCAATCGTGTTACTTCTTCGTCAATAGCACATTTATCCGCAAAAACAGCTACTTCCATTGCCAAACGACTTTCATCTATGTTCATGCCATCACCTAAAAGCTGTTCTAACCTGCTTTGTAAACGTTGACGATAACACTCAACTACCAAAGGGCTACGCTGATTGATTTCAGCTAAAAGTACTTTTAAACCTTCATTTTTACATAAAATATCTTGCTGAAGTACAGTCCCTTCCTTACCTCTCATTTCAAGAAATGTTTGAAGCGCGCCTTTAAGTGCTTTCTCTATCGTTTCACTTACTGCTTCTAAATTACCTGCTTGTTTTTGAATGGTTATAAGATCATTTACTCCCAGTAAATCAGAAAGTTTTAAGTCATCTTCTAGATGAAAAGTTGCACCTAATTGACGTATTCCCCCGAGGTAAGCTTGTCCCAAAGCTTCATTTACTGTTACTTCAAGATCCTCCTTAGCTGAAGAATGACACATAATACTAACTTCTATCTTACCTCTAGCTACTTCATTTTTAATGACATTACGTACATTTTCCTCTAGATGCATGAGCATACGAGGCATACGAATATTAAGGTCTAAATAACGATGGTTCACAGCGGAAATTTCAACACTTACTTTTCTTGCGTTTTCTTCTACTTCACATCTGCCATAGCCTGTCATACTATAAATCATGCATTTTCCTACTTTCTTTTTCAGCATTGTTTCTTAGACATTTGCTTTTTATTATAACACACCTTCCTTTTATTTTCAAAAAAATTATGATATACTTTCTCCTATAATTAAAGGAGGCAACAAATATGGCATTAGATGGTCTCGTTTTAGCTAATATTGTACATGAATTAAAAGATGTACTTATTGGTGGACGCATTGATAAAATATATCAAATTGAAAAAGAAGATATCCTTTTTACTATTAGAAATAATGGAAATGTTTATAAATTACTTTTAACAGCAAATAGCAACTATCCTCGCGTACATCTTTCTACCCTTGCAAAAAATCCTTCCCAAGATCCCCCTATGTTTTGTATGCTCCTACGTAAACATCTAGGTGGTGGGAGATTACTCGATATTGTTCAACCTGATTTAGAACGTATTGTAGAATTTCATATTGAGGCTACTAATGAGCTTGGAGATAAGGAAACCAAAAAACTTATTATTGAAATTATGGGGAGACACAGTAATATCATCTTGACTAAGGAAGATCATCTCATTTTGGATAGTATTAAACATATATCAAATGACAAAAGTAGTGTTAGAGAAATCCTTCCTAATCGTGTTTATCAAAGACCTCCAAGTCAAGATAAACTTAACCCACTTCATATTTCAGAAGCAAACTTTATAGAAAAACTTAAAACCAGTGATTTGCCCTTATTTAAAAGTCTTTATATGAACTTTAATGGGCTTAGTCCTATGATTTGCCATGAAATCTGTCATACAGCTGGCGTAGATGATGAAGCTTCTACACATACAACTTCACATGAGCATTACACAAAGCTTTTTACAAGCTTCGTCAATATTTTGGAACCCATTGACTCAGGACATTTTAGACCTACCCTATATCAAAACACTTCAGAAATACCTGAAGATTTCTATTGTTTACCGGTGTCCCTTTATAAGGAGCTAGAAGCTAAAGCTTATCCTAGCATGAGTGAACTATTAGAATACTACTTCTTTGAAAAAAGTACACGATTTAATGTAGCTCAAAAAACAGCCGATATCAAAAAGCTTATTCATACTTTTATAGACCGTAGCGTTCGAAAAAAGGCTATTCAAGAAAAAGCTTTAGAAGAATGTACGCATAAAGAGCTTTATAAAATTTATGGTGAACTCCTAACAGCTTATGCGCATCAAATTCCAGCAGAAGCCGATAGCTTTACTACTTTAAATTATTATACTGAACCTTACGAAGAGATTACTATTCCTCTTGAAATAAATAAAACAGCTATTCAAAATGCTCAAGCTTATTTTAAACTCTATAATAAAGCTAAACGTACAGAAATAGCTGCTACAGAGCAACTTATTAGTATCGAAGAGGATCTTCAGTATTTAGCTTCTGTTCTGCTTTCTCTAGATTTACTAGAGACCAAAGAAGATATTGCAGAACTTAGAACAGAGCTAGTACAGATGGGCTATTTAAAAAAGAAAAAAAATACTAAGAAAGAAAATCGTTCAAAGAAAAGCTTACCTTACCTACATTTTAAATCTTCTAAAGGTCATGATATTTACGTAGGAAAAAACAACTATCAAAATGATGAGCTCACAATGAAATTTGCGAAAACAAATGATCTATGGCTTCATATTAAGGATGGCCCAGGCTCCCATGTTATCGTGAAGTACTTAGAAAGTAGTCCGATAGATGATGAAGTCATCTTAGAAGCTGCTACTTTAGCTGCTTACTATAGCAGCGGTAAAATGTCTAGTCATGTCCCTATTGACTATACATTCCGTAAAAATGTAAAAAAGGTACCTAATGCAAAGCCTGGAATGGTCATTTATACACAATTTAAAACGCTATACGTTACTCCTACAGAGGCTTTTATCAAAAAACTTTTACCTTAAAATAGTTAGCTTTATAAAAGGACTTCTTGACTCACTATCTAGAGTTAAAAAGTCCTTTTCTTCATTTTATCGACATTTCAAAGGTTTAAGATTTATTAATTATCTAATTTTATACCATTAACCATTATTTTGTATATTTTGCTGAATTATTGATTAATTGCAGTTTATATGGTAAATTAATCATATTAGTTTAATATATTGAAATATGTAGATAAAGGAAAGGTGATGCGAATGCAAGAAAATAAGGAACTTAGAGAACAATTAATAGCTTTAACTGAAATGTGTGAAATGAGTAGTATAATTGATCCTGAATTATTTAGTAAATACTCCGTCAAAAGAGGTCTCCGCGATTTAGATGGACGTGGTGTACTTGTAGGACTTACTGAAATTGGTGAAGTACATTCCTATATCGTAGATGATAATGAGATGATTCCTGTTCCAGGTCAATTACGCTATCGCGGTATTAATGTAGAACAAATTACTAAGGGATATCTAAAAGATAAACGATTTGGTTTTGAAGAAACCACCTATCTTTTACTTTTTGGTCATCTTCCTAACGAAGAAGAACTTAAAAGTTTCGAAAGTCTCTTAGGTAGTTATCGTGATCTACCTGATAACTTCTTTAATGATATGATTCTAAAGGCTCCTACTAAGGATATTATGAATTCTTTAGCACGTAGTGTTCTAGCTCTATATAGCTACGATGATGAAGCTGACAATACCTCAACTTATAATGTTCTTAGACAATGCTTATCTTTAATTTCACGTTTTCCAACGCTTGCTGTCTATGGCTACCAAGCATATGCCCATTCTCATCTTGGTCAAAGCCTTTACGTTCATTCACCTAAACCAGAACTAAGCACTGCAGAAAATATTCTTCATATGCTTAGACCAGATTGTAAATACACTCATCTTGAAGCTACTCTTTTAGACCTAGCCCTCATTTTACATGCTGAACATGGTGGTGGTAACAACTCATCCTTTACCACTCACTTAGTAACTTCTTCTGGAACAGACACCTATTCTGTTATGGCTGCTGCCCTTGGCTCTCTTAAAGGACCAAAACATGGTGGCGCTAATATCAAGGTTGTACATATGTTCGAGGACATGAAGGCGCAAATTAAAGACTGGACAGATGACGCTGCTATTGAAGATTATCTTGGTAAATTACTTAATAAACAGGCCTTTGATAAAGCAGGTCTTATTTACGGCATTGGTCATGCTGTTTATTCTATTTCGGATCCACGTGCTATTATTCTAAAAGAATATGCAGAAAAACTAGCACATGAAAAAGGATTAGATGATGAATACCACTTCTATACTAAAATTGAAGCCTTAGCCCCTCAAGTTATTGCGCGTGAACGCAAAATGTATAAGGGTGTCAGTGCTAACGTAGATTTCTATTCCGGATTCGTTTATAATATGTTAGGCTTGCCTCTTGAGCTTTACACACCTATCTTTGCCATTGCACGTATTTCTGGCTGGAGTGCTCACCGTATCGAAGAACTTGTTAATAGAGGTAAAATTATCCGTCCTGCTTATAAAAGTGTTGCAAAGCATACGGAATATATTCCTCTCCATGAACGTTCCGATATAGAAGAAGCTGCTAAATAGTCATCTCTATCTAAAAGGGAATACTACTAACTCGTATTTAACCAGTTGGCAGTATTCCCTTTTGTTATACAATGACCTAAATATTCTACTGCTATAACATTAATAGCTCATGTTTTGAATCTAATCTTTCTCAGCTTATACCTTCTTTCTATTCCCCTACTCATTATTATCCCTAAAAGTATAAAAAAGTCATGTGCCTAGATAATAAGCACATGACCTTTTTATAGTACCTTAGACTAATAACTAAGTTGTATCATCTCAAAGGAATGAGGTCCTACTGACATATCAGCTACTGTTGCAGTAAAGCCAAGGCTAATCGTTTCCCCTGGTGCAATACTTGCATTATATCCTTTATTTTTCACGCAATAACTTATTCCTTGACCTTTACTAACTTCACCATTCCAAAGCTGAGTAATCTCTCCATCAAATTCAAATACCACTTGCCAATCTTCTATATTTGTACTTGATTGATTGGTTATTTTAATTTCTCCTGTCATTTGATTATCCCAACTATTCGTTTTATTAAATACTATTTCATAATGAGCTATCTCGCTTATCTTTTGTGTACTTAATACATGGTATTTACTTGGCTCACTTGCACTTTCTTTTCCGGCTGCTACAAAACCTATTTTTACACTTGCTCCTGCTATTAAATCCTGATTCCATCCTAAATTTTTGATAACATAACGGTTTCCTTCATGGCTTTCAATAGTAGCATTCCATATAGTCGTTATTTCACCAGCATACTCAAAACTTACAATCCAATTATGGAGGGTTTCACTACTTATATTGGTTAAAATCAATTCGCCATTTGATCCATCTTGCCATTTCCCATTAAAAGTTATTTCTCCTTTAATAGGACTTTGAATAATCATTACTTTTGTCACCTTTAATGCAGCACCTGTATCACCTACATACATAACATTAAGACATGGTAAATCCTCATTATATTCGTTATAATTAGGCATCTGTGCACTATACGCTGCAATCATATCTTCATAGTCAAAATAAGCAACGCCATCTTTTACTTCATTAGGTGCAATCTTCACCCAGTTAGGTCCACCTGACCAACTTTGTAATATTAATTCTGGAGCATTCTGGCTTTCATAAGTCACGGCGATTTGACTATTATCTATTAAATCGCTCAGCATAAAATCTGTATCAGGTTTAAAATTCAAAGCTTGTCCCCACGCCCCATTAGATGTTGCCTTTCCTTTAAAAATCACTAATGGATTAAATTCTTCATCAGTTGCTGGGTTATTATATCCTTCAAATGCAGCATCTACAATCTCAGGAGATACCCATTCGAGTGTTCTTCTATTAAAAATTCCCATAGCATCATTACTATAAGCTCTCCATGCACCATTATCCCACCAAATACATGGCACGCCATATTTAGCAGCGATACTTACATAGTCTTTAGCATGTGCCACGCGAGCTTCTAGATTATCTTTATTAGTTGAGGCAAATTCACCCATTACAACAGGTATCCCCTTTTGAATAAATGTTTTATCCAATAAGCTAAATATATTTTCAAGAGCACGTTTATCTTGTGTACTCCATGTCGTTTGACTTGTTTCTGATGTATCCATAGCAAAACTATAAGGTGAATACGCATGTACTGAAACTGCTAAATGATCATCTCCCTCTGGTATTTTTATTGCTGCAATACATTTAGAATCTGAGGAAGCTGCATATCCTGGAAACATCACTAATCTTTCTTTGTTGTTACCACCACTTTTTCTAATCGTTTCTATACAAGCAGCATTATAAGCATTAACGACCTCATATGCTTCTTCATATCCTATCCAATTATCTCCATCACGTGGCTCGTTCATGGTCTCAAATATTAAATAATCTCCATAATCCTTGAAACGTTCTGCAATCTGCTCCCATAGTCTCTTATATCCTTCAGTACCCTTTTCTTGATTTTCTACATTAGCAGCATTCCAGCCATAACTATGATGAATATTAATAATGGCATACATATCATTTGCAAGTGCATAATTAACAACAGTTTCTACACGATCCATGAATTCAGGATCAATAGTATAGTTCTCCCCTAAACTATCATCCCAACTAATAGGAATTCTAAGGGTTTTAAAGCCTGCTTTTGCTACTGCATCAATCATTTTCTTAGTAGTTTTCGGATTTCCCCAAGCTGTTTCTCCACCTAGAGATTCTAATGTATTTCCTAAATTCCAACCCATACCCATTTCTTCTACTAACTCAGTTGCTTTTAAATTTCTCATTTCCGTAGGATGTGTATAGTTAGGGTCAAATTCTGGTCCATCATCTTCTTTAACTACCTTTGCATAATCCGTTAAGGTTAGTTTTACACTCATATCTGTAATAGCATTTAAATGACTTAAAAAATCAGTATCTAAATATTCTTTCAGCACAATAAAAGTAGCATTCCCCTGAATTCCCCAAGCTACTTCTTCAGCTAAATACTTCTCACTGTAGCTAGCTGGTTCAGGATGAATAATGACATCATTATACCCCTCAGCTTTAATAATCATTTCATCAATTGTTACGCCAACTACACTGCTTTCTCCCCCTTTAATGCCTGCGTCTCCAAATTGGAAACCAAAGACAGCTCCTTCATTAGACAAAGCAAATATACTTGAACCATCTGCAGCTATTGGAGAAAAGTGCAATTCTTGTCCTTCATTAAACTTCAAATTCGTACTAGCCGGTGCCATCCACTCCCAATTACCACCTTGATTTTGGGCATAAAACTGACAAAACACAGTCGTTTCTTCACCTTGCTCATAACTTGGTACTGTTACTTCTCCTTCTTTTTTAAGGACAATTTTTTTTACAACAAGTGGTGAACCTGTGTCCCCAATATGTATAACATTTAAATAGGGAAAAGCTTCATTATACTGTGCATAATCTTCTGTTCCTGCAGCATAAGCAGCTAAATAATCTTCATAACTAAAATAAGCCACCCCATTTGAAACTTTTGTTGGTGCTACCTTTGCCCAACTTGCTCCACCAGACCAACTTGCAAGTATAAGCTCTGGTTCTCTTTCACCTTCATAGGTTACAGCAATTTGTGTACCTAGTACTAACTGACTTACTTTAAAGTCTGTGCCTGCATTAAGAGAAACAGCTTGTCCCCAACTACCAGCAGAACTAGCTTCGCCTTCGAAAAATATGACTTCATCAGTTGGTTCTTCTATCTCCTCTGTTTGTTTCGCTGTATAACTATAGCTATTTAAGGTGACTGTTGTTTGAATAGAGGTAATAGCCTGAAGATGTGCTAAAAAATCTTCTCCTAAATAGTCTTTTAAAGCTATTGTTGTTGCATTATCTGTAATACCCCATTCTACTTCTTTCGCTAAATAACTTTCATTAAATGTTTTTGGTTCTAAATCGATCACTAAATCCTCATATCCTGTTGCTTTGATTGTAATTGTATCAATTGAAATATCTACCTTACTACTATCTCCTACCTTTAAAGCACCATCTCCAAATTGTACTCCAAAAGCTGCAGTATCTGTTGCTGAAGTAAAAATACTTTCACCTTGCTCATCAATTGTACTTAAATCCAAAGTGATTGCTTCCCCTAGTACAAGATTTTCACTAGCAGTAGACATCCATTCCCAACTACCCTCTTGATTTTGAGCATAAAACTGGAAAAATACAGAGCTCCTTTCTCCTAGGTTAAGCGCATTGAGAGTCATTGCATTACCTGACACTATACTGCACATCATTACTAAAGAAGTCAACATAGCTGTCAATTTAGTGTATAAACTTTTCTTGTGCTTTTTCATAAAATTCCTCCTATCTATTTTGAATACTATTGTAAATTCATAGCCCCTAGTATTCAATAACAGATGATTTTATTGAGGGTTTTTATGACATATCCTGCTTTTTATAGCTTTATTTGAAAATATAACTTAAATCTTAATTCTAAATCAAGAACAAACCATATCATTTTTACTCGAAACTCCTTGAACATAAAAAATCTCCTCTGATTTTGGATTTTATCCCATTCAATAAATCAGAAGAGCTAATACATCGATATATGAGGTGACATAATTTAACATCGTTCTATATTGTCCATTACTCCACTCATGTTCATCCATTCAATATAAAAAAACACTATTTTTATAAGTGAGTCCTCAACTTTAATTACCTTACTACTAAGACAACTTGTATTTCCTTTTACTATTTCCGTAGCCTCTTTAGTAATACCTTGAAGCATACCACTTGCCACAGTATTTGCCTGCTTCTCTTCTTCCTTGGCATAAATCTCTTGAAAAACACCAACTAAACCTATTAACCCATCATTCTGTACTGCTCCTAAATAATGATATTCTTCATCATAAATCTTAACCTTATTAACCATACCCTCAGCATTCTCTGAATAGGTACTCTCTAGAATATTGGAGTCTGCTTTTAGGGTATAGTCTAGTACCTCTTTTCCTACTTCTTCTACGCAAAGCTACCTTGCTTCATGGTAATATGGTATTTCTTTTTATTCTGTTTTCCAGCTCCATCATAAGCTAACTTTATTATTTCATACATCCCTATATTACTACATAACATCTTTTGTTAAATTCCTATTTTAAATGTTGTTGCCACTCACCCATCTCTCCTAATTTTTCTCCTATTGAAAAATAATTGTAAGGTGCATAAATAACAGGTTTTAATTTCGTTAAATCGATTTTTTTCATATCCATACTTTCATATTCTTTATCAATCTGAATATTTTCTATTTCAGCCAAAAATAGATGAGCACCGTCAAGTTCAATTACTTTGTTTACTTTACATTCATATGTCCAATGGCATTCGTTAATCACAGGAACCTCTACGTATTCTCCCCATTTATAGCCATAAGACAAATCATTTTTTTCTTTTGCTTCACCGGTTGTAGTACCAAAATAATCAGCAATCCAAAGATTATCCTCAGTAATCATATTGGCTGAAAATTTCTTCTCACGAAGTATATTTGTCTTAGTTAGTTTACTTCCACCTATGGTCATCATTAAGTGTGGTGTTTTATCAAAAGAAAATCCTAACCAAGTAATAATGCAAAAATTAGGTGTACCATTCTCGTTTTTTGTTCCTATTATGTACATTGGTTGTGGGCTAAATACCCAATCAGGTTTAATATTCATCTTTTCCATAATAAACTCCATTTAATCAAATTCAAATTTATAAGTCTATAAATATCTAATTTTCTCTTAAAAATCTCCTTAACATTTAACTGAACAAATCATGCTTTAATCCTATATTACCAATCTGCAAGTTACACACTCTACAAAGCACAGTTACATTATCAATTCATCTTATTAACTGCAAAACTAATAAATAATTTGAAATTTACTAATGTAAAACTCGTTCCCACTCATTTGTTTCACTATTTTTCTGTAGCATCATTTGAAATTTTCCTCCAGATCGATTAAAGTAAATTGCATCACATTCCGGAAAAAGATTCATTGTAATCCTATTTCCACCAGAAGGATTGTTTCTCCCTCTATTTGCTGAATAGAAAGTCATATACAAACAGTTTCTATCTTGCTTTGTTGAATATCTTCCAATGTATCCCATTGAACTAGCAACTCCGACTTCCATGTCTATTTGGGTTCCATCACCTGACACTGTATACTCTCCCAAAAATACATCTGTCCTTTGGATAAAACTACTAATGACCAAATAAATTACCACTAATGCAGTAATCACTGTAAGAGATATAGTAACTTTCCTCTTCATTTAAAATCCTCCAATTTCTGATTTATCAATCCACCACACTACTATCACCAATCTGCAGTTACACACCCTACAAAATACATTAATATTATCAATTTAAATTGCTCTTTTTAATTCTTACATAATATTTGTTTTCATCTTCGTGATGAATATAGCCACCATTATTTAACATTACATGTAATGATGCTGGATTATCTTTATTTACTCTTAAATAAATTTCATCTTCCGGAATAATTTTTTTCGCTACCTGTAAGGCCAAACGAAGCCCCTCTGTGCAGTATCCCTTTCCCCTATACTTATCGCTAATATAATATCCTATATGACCAGCTCCTCTTCTCAATGTCTCACATAAATAATGGCGTATGCGAAATTGACCAATAATTTCACCTTTATTCCAAAGGAATAGATAAGTCTCTGGAACGTATCCTATTGGTAGATTGTCTCCTCTTGAATAAGCAATCATTGTTTTCAATGCCTTTTCTTTAAATTCTTCCTGCAAAATGCCACTCCATTCATTGGTAAATCCATTCTCATCTACAGGTATGTCTCGAACAAACAAGTACTCATTTTCTATATCTTCAAAGTTTGCCTCTTTCAAATACAACATTCTCAATCACTCCTATAAATTCTAGCAAATTTTCACTAGTAATGCCCTTCCACTTACTCCAACATCTCTCACAATAAGGATGTTCTTTAACTATTCTATTTCTTAATTTCTGCCAAACGTATGATGAGTAAAATTTACATTTCTCAGGTGAAATATTTCTGTTAAATTTAATGCCATTTCTACAAGTACATGTTTTGTTATATTCAATTGTCTTACCACATTTACTGTATATTTTTTTCATATGTATCCTTATTCTAAATATTATAACAAGTATATTTAATATTTCCAATATTTTTATATTGACCCATAAAAATTACTCCCAACATTTCTGTTAAGGACTCATCTTGGGAGTGTTAATGACTTACATCTATATCTTGTAAATTCATTTCATTTGAAAAATAAACCATTCTATCTTTTCTACTTTTTGTATTTTGTGCTGGAAGGAAGATAACTCTCTTCACTAAATCAATATCCTCCGTTTTAATAAAAAGACATTCTGAAATTCTCATTCCTGTATCCATTAATAGATTGGTTATTACATAATCTCTATATTCTACATACTTGGATAAATCAAATAACCTTAATCTCTACTCATAAGACTTAATGGTTTTTACTGATAACCCCTTTGTTTTACAATATACTAAATACTCTTCAATCTGAAAGAAAAACTCATTAAACATGCAAAAATCCTCCTAACTTATGGCAATTGTTCTAACCAATAAATTAAAAGGATTTATAACTTTTATCTTAAGAAATTTATAGGGGTAAAACCCCAAAAATCAGCAAATAGTGTAATAAACATATGAAAATGTAACTATTTGCGAATCAATGCAAACTCTTGCTCCCCAAAGCTTTAACCCACCTGCATCTCTAATCTTAATCTATCAGCGATAAGTGCAATAAATTCTGAATTCGTTGGTTTTCCTTTACCATTGTTTACTGTATAACCAAAGAGTTTATCAATGGTATCCATTTTACCACGGCTCCATGCTACTTCGATTGCATGACGAATCGCACGTTCTACACGACTTGGTGTCGTATTGTATTGTTTTGCAATATTAGGATATAGTTGCTTGGTAATAGAATTAAGAATTTCCATATCATTAATAACCATAATGATAGCATCTCTTAAATATTGATAGCCTTTAATATGTGCTGGTACACCAATTTCATGAATAACGCTAGTTACCTCTGTTTCTAGACTATGTGCTGTTGGCATGCCTTTTGATTTTGGAAGAAGCTGTCTTGAAGATGTTAATGTTGAAGTACTGTTTTTGCTAGCATTGCTACTAGATAATGCCATATTCTTAAGTTGACGAATACGATTAACTAAAGTCTCCATATCAAAAGGTTTAACAATATAATACTCTGCACCTAGAGCAAGTGCCCTCTCTGTAATTTTATCTTGTCCTACTGCTGAAAGCATGACAAATAATGGTCTTTTCTCAAGCTGCATAGAATCAACACGTTCTAATACGCCGATTCCATCCAAATATGGCATAATAACATCTAAGATAACAATATCTGGTACTACCTCTTGAATCAACTTACAAGCTTCTTCTCCGTTGCCTGCTACATTTACAACTTCCATATCTTCTTGTCTATTGATAAATTCCATTAAGATATCAGAAAAATCTTTGTTGTCATCTGCTATCAATATTTTCATTTTTTGATCGAACAAAAGAAATCCCCCCAAACAATTATTTTTTTAATCTTGCGACTAAATGTATTATATTAAATATTTCCAAAAATAGCAATACCATTTTTTGTAATTTTTATTTTTATTTTACATATATTTCTATCTTTTTTCATTATTAAGCATATTTTCAATAAAAATTCCATAGCCTCTTGTAGGGTCTTGAATAAATACATGAGTCACTGCACCGATTAACTTTCCATCTTGTAAAATAGGACTTCCACTCATTCCTTGAACAATACCACTTGTTAGCTTTAAGAGCTCTTCATCTACAATCTTAATAACCATGCTTTTAGATGGCTCATTGCTGTATTTAGAAACCTTCTGAACTTCTACTTCATATTCTTTGACACCTGTGCCAGTTAAGTCAACTAAGATACTTGCTCTTCCTTCATGTACTTCATCTTGAAAAGCAATAGGTATAGCCTCACACACTTGGCTATTAAGCAGATTTTGTTTAACCTTACCATAAATCCCTAATGCACTATTTTGATCAATCTGGCCAATAATACTTTCTTTTTCATAGTCAATTACACCACTAATCTCTCCTGGTGTTCCCTTTTGTCCTTTTTTAATATGAGTAATCGATGCTTCCATCACTTCTCCATTTTTAACAGGAATTAAACGGTGCGTATCTGCATCTGTTATGCCATGTCCTAAAGCGCCAAAAGCACCAGTTTTAGGATGGATATACGTAATGGTTCCTATTCCTTGAGTACTATCTTTAATCCAAAGTCCAATTTTATATGTTTCTTCTGATTCTGAATAAATTGGCTCTATCTCAACCTCTTTCTCCGCACCTTTCCTCATTAATTTCAGTTGTACTGGTCCTTCTTTATTCTCTTCTATATAATTTCTTAAATCCTCCTTTGTTTCTAACGCCTTTCCATTACAAGCTACAATTAAATCTCCTGTCTCAATAACACCTTTACAAGGTGAAACTTGCTCACCCTTAGCTTCAAATTCTCCTACACCTAATACTAAAATACCTGCTGTATTGACCTTAATGCCTACTACTTGACCACAAGGAATAAGCTCCTCATAGGGAATTGCTTCTACAGCTACAGTCTTAAGTGGAATGATTCCCAAAAAAGAGAGGGTAACATCTGCTCGTCCCTCATTCATCATAGTGACATATAACGGCTTATTTAAATCTACTGCTCCTCTTTCAACTAATCCATTTTTCGTATCTTTTATGATTAAACTGCCACCTTGCATAATATTGGCTTTTAGAGGAACATCGAAATTGAAAAGATGTTCTTCTCCTGCTATCATTCGAATTTCAGAGGGTAAATAAAAATAGGAGACAATTAAAGGTGTGCTTATCAAAAGAATTATCCCAGCTAAGACACCTATCCATAATATCGTTTTTCTCTTTTTATGTTTCATTTTTCCACTTCCTATGTTTTTTCGCTCTTACTCATAAAATATCCTTTTTTCAGGTCATTTATACAGTTAAACTATTTTTCATAGAAATTTGTTTTGAAAATGTAAAGTAAAAGTAGGATGTACAAAAATCCTAAAAGATTTTTATACATCCTACTTATTAGCTTCATCTAATCTATCTATTCATTTAATACTATCTATTTTGAAAGTTAAGCATTTTAAGCCAAATGCTCTTTATAAAGCGTGGCACGTGTTTTAATCTCTACTGCACTCTTAAGTGTACTTTCTGTTACAATGCCACCCATTAATCTACATAACTCCTCATGTATAGCAGTTTCCTTGAGTTCTTCTAAATGAGTAGTTGTACTAGCTTCTGATACCTGTTTTTCAATAAGAAAATGAATATCTCCCATAGCTGCAATCTGTGGTAAATGCGTAATACAAAGCACCTGTCTTGCTTTAGCAATAACAGCTAACTTTTCTGCTACTTTCTGAGCTGCAACTCCACTAATACCTGTATCAATTTCATCAAAAATAACGGTATTAATTGTATCTCCTAATACAAGTACTGTTTTAATCGCCAACATTACCCTAGAAATCTCTCCTCCTGATGCAATCTTAGATAAAGGATGTAAATCCTCACCTAGGTTCGTTCGGATTAAAAATTCAACATCATTTTGACCATAACTATTAAAGGTATCAAGATCATTAATAGCGACTTCAAATTTAGCATACGGCATTTGAAGGTCATGAAGATGATTATCTATGGCGACTTCTATCTTACTTGCTATAGTACGCCTTTCCTTAGAAAGCTCTGCTCCTAGACGCTTTAATTCTTTTTCTAAAGAAGCTAATTCTTTTTCTAGGTTCTCTTTATTATGTTCACCAGCTTCTAATTCAGCTAATTCCTTTTCACATTCTGCTTTGTAAGCTAAAATCTCTTCAACAGAACTACCGTATTTTTGTTTTAAACGATAAATTAAATCTAATCTATTTTGAGTTTCTAATAAAAGCTCTGGAGAATACTCTACTTGATCTGCAAAGCGTCTCATCTGATAAGTCGCATCTTGAAGTTCTGCCTGAATAGATAGAAATTGATCATATAGGGTTTTAATTTCTGTTGTAATATCACTAATATCTTGAAGTGCGTGAATAGCTTGTCCTAATAGTAAAGTAGCACTCGTTTCAGTCTCTCCATCTAAAAAATCATAAGATTTTTGACATTGCATCATAATTTTTTCGGCATGAGATAAAATGTCATATTGCTCTTTTAGATTTTCCTCTTCATCTTTTTTTAGCTTAGCACTTCCTATTTCATTAATTTGAAAAGACAACATATCTTTTAATTGTAGTTTTTTACGATCATTATCTCCTATTTTTTGAATATCTGCTTTTACACTTTGCCAACGTTCGTAACATCTTCTATAAGCTTCCTTTTTTTGTGAAAAATCTTTCTCACCAAAGCTGTCTAAAAGACGAATATGACTAGCAATATCTAAAAGAGATTGGGGTTCATGCTGACCATGGACATCTATAAGTAAACTAGAAAGTTCCTTAACCATTTGTCTTGTTGCTACACTACCATTCACTTTATAAATCGTACGTCCAGACTGATAAATCACACGTTCTAATATAATTTCATTCGCTTCAACAGAAATTTCATGTTGTTTTAAGTATTCTATACCCATGCCTATTTGGTCTTCAAAACAAAGAGTAACACTTGCCATGTCTTCCCCTTTTCTGATGATCTGCTTTGAGCTACGATTGCCAATTGCAAATTGAATTGAATCAATAAGCATAGACTTTCCAGCGCCTGTTTCTCCTGTAAAGATATTTAGTTTAGGATCAAGATTAAGCTCTACTTCTTCTATAAGCGCTATGTTAGTGGCTTTTATATAAGTTAACATATTCGATTCCTCCTTGACTTAAGAATTCAGAATCTCTTTAAATTGATCAATAACAGCCTTGATATGATCTTCATGTTTTACTACACAAAAAATCGTATCATCTCCTGCTAATGTTCCTATAATTTCTTCCATATTAAAGGCATCTACAGCTGCTGCAACAGCATTGCCCATACCTACCAAGGTACGAATAACAATGGTATTACCTGCATAGTCAATACTCACAAAAGCATCTTTAAAAACACGAATCACTTTTTCTGATACTTGTTGCTCTACATTAGAAAGCGCTACATATTTTTGTCCACCTGCTTTTGTCGCCACTTTTGTTAATTTTAGTTCTCTAATATCTCTTGAAACAGTAGCTTGTGTAATATTAAAACCTTCATTTTTCAAAGCTTCTGCTAAATCCTCTTGTGTCTCAATTTCCGACTTCTGAATTAAGCTTAAAATTTTTGACTGTCTTTGTTCTTTCATTCCCATACCTATCTTCTCCTCTCTACGATTTTCTCTCGTAATATATCAAAAAATTTACGTTCAGACAATTTGATGAGCTTAGTGACTTGTGTTGCTCTTTCAATGTGCACCACATGTTGCGGTGTTAAGTACATTTTCAGCCTACCATCGATGCTAAGTGCCATATCCTTCGCTTCCTCTAATGTTGCAATCTGAATTGTATCATGATCCGAAAGAATAATAGATTTAGCATATAGGGTATGTGGACAGATAGGGGTTACCACATAAGTATTAGCATGAGGTACTAGAATTGGTCCCCCAGCAGAAAGATTATAAGCAGTAGAGCCTGTAGGTGATGATACAATCATACCGTCAGCAGGATAAACATCACACAATTCGTTATTAATACGAATTTCAAACTCCACTAAACGCGCAAAACTCCCTCTTGTTACATTAATATCGTTTAAAGCATGAAAAACATATTTTTCATCCTCTGGGCTTATAATAGTTGCTTTAAGCATCATACGCTCTTCTATTTCGTAAACCCCTTCTAAGAGCTTTTGCAATGACACTTCTATTTCTTGCGGTTCTATGTCTGCTAAAAATCCAAGACGTCCTAGGTTTACCCCTACAATAGGTATGTCTTTTATACTGGCAGCTTCTGCTACGCTTAAAATAGTACCATCTCCACCAATAACAATTAAGCTATCACAAATTTCATAAAGCTCTTTTTCACTTACAGCAATTGTATGTGCTTGTATATGCTCTGCTATATCCGGTGTTGTATATGCTGATAAATTACTTTTATTAAACCATGTTGCAATACGCTCCGTTACTTTTAAATCAGTATCCTTCAACCTATTAGGAATAATGCCTATATGCTTCATCCTATCCCCCCATTTATAAGCATTCATGCGATGCTTGTACTGTCTTCTTAATAATCCCTTCCTGATCTATTAATAAATCTTCACCTTGCTTTTTTAGGTGAATGAGATATTCGATATTACCTTCCGGTCCCTTAATAGGTGAAAAATCAAGACCTCTTATACCAAACCCCAGACTTTTACTATAGTTCCATACATGATGAATGACTTCTTCATGTACTTTAGCTTTTCGAACAACACCATGCTTTTCTACCTGTTCTCTGCCTGCTTCAAACTGAGGTTTTATGAGTGCCACAATTTCTGCTTCATCTTGCAATAAAGCTGTAATAGGTTCTAAAACTTTCGTTAATGAAATAAAGGAAACATCAATTGAACAAAAATCCACTTTTTCCTCTAAGCGCTCTCTAGTGAGATAACGAATATTCGTTTTCTCCATGCAAATGACTCTAGGGTCTTGTCTAAGCTTCCATGCAAACTGACCATAACCCACATCTACAGAATACACTTTTATAGCACCATTTTGTAACATACAATCTGTAAAGCCTCCTGTAGAAGCACCTACATCCATACATACTTTGCCTTTTAGAAGAGGATTAAAGCTTGTCATGGCCTTTTCTAACTTAAATCCACCTCGACTCACGTATTTCATCTTTTCTCTCACTTCTATAGTACTACTACGTTTAACTTTAAGACCAGGTTTATCTTCTCTTTGACCATTAACAAAAACGACACCTGCCATGATATAAGCTTTAGCACGTTCTCTTGACTCAGCTAGTTGTCTTTCTGCAATAAGTACATCTAATCTTTCCTTACTGTCTAAAAGCTTTTGGTCAATGACTACCTCTACAGTCTCAGCACTTAATGCTTCTTCTAGTGCTTTTTGTTCTCTTTCTTTTCCTTCCATCTATCTGCTCTCTTTCCCTTGTCATCATTTTAAATCATTTAAAATACGCTCACTAATTCCTTTGGCATCTAACTTTTCTCTTTCAAACAAAGCACTAACCTTACCATGAGGTACTAAACCACTTTCATGTGCAAAGCAGTGTCCCTTCACAGCTTTACTTGATAAAGCAAGTGTTGCAAATACTTTTTCACCAAAACCACCTTGTATTATACCATCTTCAAGTGTAAAGAGATAGTCATAGTCTTCAGCTAAAGCAACTATTTCTTCTTTTGGAAGTGGCTGAATACAAGGTGCTTCTATAACTGCCAGCTCTACTCCCTGCATACTTAGTAGCTCTTTTACTTGTAAAGCGACTTCTACCATACGCCCTACAGCTAAGATAGCCATATTATTGCCTGCTTTTAAAGTTTTAAAACCAGTTGACGTATAATCATTAAAATACACTTGTTCTATGCAATTGCCACCTCTTGGATAACGAATAGCAACTGGCCCTTTAACATTTAAAGCGTATTTCATAGCTGCTGCCATTTCTCCTGGTGCCTTAGGCGCCAAAATAGTCATATTTGGCATACTGCTTAAAAATGCCATATCATAAAGACCATGATGCGTAGGTCCATCTTCACCTACTAATCCAGCTCTATCTACAGCAAAAATAACCGGTAAATTTTGAAGACAAACATCATGAAGAATTTGGTCATAAGCGCGCTGTAAAAATGAGGAGTACACAGCTACTACTGGCTTGTAACCTTCTGTTGCTAACCCTGCCGCAAAGGTGACAGCATGTTGCTCCGCAATACCCACGTCAAAGAAACGCTTTGGGTGAACCTTTGCAAAAGGTAATAAGCCTGTTCCCTCTGGCATAGCAGCTGTGATACCCACTAGCTTTTCTTCTTGATGTGCTAAATCCACCATAGCCTCACCAAAAGCTTCTGAAAATGTATAGTCTCCTGTTTTGCTAGCACCTTCACCGGTAGCAATACAAAACGGACCTACCCCATGATAGTAGCTAGGTTTACGTTCAGCAGCCAAATAACCTTTTCCTTTTTTTGTCTTCACATGAATCAGTAATGGCCCTTTCATTGCTTTTGCATTTTCAAATAAATCTATAAGTTCAGGTAACTTTTGCCCATCAACTGGACCAATATAAGTAAAACCTAATTGCTCAAATAGTGTATTTTGCATGACAAAGCTCTTCACACTTTCTTTAGTACGCTTAATAGTACTTACCATATGCTCACCTACTAAAGGTACCTTGTGAAGAACATCTTCTACATCTTCTTTTGCCTTTAAATAGTCTTGACTTGAACGTAATTTATTAAGATACTTACCAATTCCTCCCACATTTTTAGAAATGGACATTTCATTATCATTTAAAACGACAATTAAATTTGTATTTCCTCTACCTGCATTATTAAGTGCTTCAAAAGCCATCCCCCCTGTTAAAGCACCATCTCCAATAACAGCAACAACTTTATAATCCTCACCTTTTAAATCCCTAGCTTTGGCCATACCTAACGCTGCTGAAATAGAAGTTGAACTATGTCCTGTTTCAAATACGTCATGTGGACTTTCAACACGTTTTGGAAAGCCACTCATACCATCTAATTGACGTAAAGTCCTAAAACCTTTTCTTCTTCCTGTTAAAAGCTTATGTACATAAGCTTGATGTCCTACATCCCAGATCAACTTATCTTTAGGAGATTCAAATACATAGTGAAGTGCAATAGTAAGTTCTACCACTCCTAAATTAGAGGCTAAATGTCCTCCTGTTTGAGAAAGTGATTGAATTAAAAAGCTTCGTATATCTTGAGCTAATTCTCCTAATTCATCTGTATTTAATTTTTTTACATCTTCTGGACTATGAATAGTCTTTAATGTGTCTAACATTGATTTTGCCTCTTTCTTTACGAAATCCTATCTGATTTTTTTCATTAAATATACCCATCAAGCTTGTTTATTTAATAAAAAAGACAATCCAAGCAGATTGCCATTTACTTCTTTGTTCTTTTAAATAACTGTTTTGTATAGTACATTACAACGCCAGTATAATACACAATATATCTAGCTCTTGCAATAGCAAATCCTTTACCTAATGCTTTTCCCCCAACAGTAAGTGCTGCTACAAAGCCACTCATGGCAATAGATAACAAAATGGATTTAATACCAAAACCTTTTTCAATTGCTAGTACAATAGCTGTTGCTGTACTGCCGGAAATAATACCAGCTATATCACCAATGACATCATTGAATAGATTGGCTACCATAGGTGCATTACGAATTAAAGTAATACTTTCTTTGGCTCCCTTTACTTTAGAAGCTGCCATAGAATGAAAAGTCGTTTCATCTACTGCTACTACAGCATTACCAATTCCATCAAAAAAAATGCCAATAATAATAATCCCTATGAGCATCAAAAATGCTATTAAAAGAGGTACGTCTGCTAATAAAACCTCAAATATATAACTAAACAACATAGCAATAGTAAAAGTCATACCAATGATAAGTGCTAAAGTCTTTTTACTTTGCTGACGTACTTTTACCATTTTAAATTTAATCTTCTTAGGCATTAAAACTGCTCCTTCATGGTCGACTCATCACCCACTTCTCAAAAATCGAGATGATAGTGTTTGTAAATTTTGTGGCATATAGTCTAGCAGGTTTTCCCAAGTCCCTACTCTTTTGTCGCCAAATGAGCGGTTTCCCTTTAAAAAGACTTCTAAGCCTAGGGCTTAGCGCCAGATCGCCTTAAAAACCACACTGTAATCCAAACACTACCTTTTTCAAACGGTCTAGGAGTTTTCCTCAAACAATCTATAATGTTCCTATCCTCTTTTGCGAATCAGGTTTCTATCCACAATCTAGGAAAGTTCTTCGGCCAAAGAACCCCCTAGTAAATGGATGTCCCCCTTCCTTCACTCAAGGAAGGCTACTCTGCCCACAGCTAACACCGCATGGCAGGTTTCATCCTAAGTCATACATTATCCCCATAGGGATAAGCACAAGCATAGGTCTCCACGGTAAGCGGGTCAACGCCCATATGCCCTTATGGATCGCCCACAAACCTTAACCCCCAGTATCAGCCCACAACGGGGCGTTACAAGCCAACACCAGGAACTTCATCGATATGCCCTTAAACGGATTTTTAGGCCCGTCTTCAAAACACAACAGATTGACTAGAATACCGCATCTCGTTTTTTGAAAAGCGCGTCATCAGTCGCTTTCATTCATTATAACAACGTATACTTTATTTTTCAATCTTATTTCCATTTCATTTCCAAAGCATATTTTACATAAACGATAAAATAGCTATAACAAAACCTAATACACCACCTGCTACTACTTGAAGTGGCGTATGTCCTAATATTTCTTTTAAACGTTCTTCTGGATTTAAATCTGGATTTTCAAGTACTTCGATAATTTGATTAATAACAGCTGCTTGTTTCCCGGCTTCTAAACGTACGTTTGCTGCATCATACATAACCACAAAGCTAACCACAGCTGCAATAGCGAAGTACGTGCTATCATATCCCCATACTTGTCCTGCACTTATGGCCAAACTCATCACAAAAGCACTATGAGAACTAGGCATGCCGCCTGAAGCCCAGAGCTTACTCCAGTCTAAACGATGTTCTTGTAATAAAGTAATAATAACCTTAAATAGCTGTGCAATAAACCAACTTACAATAGCCACCCACAAAATTTTGTTCTGCAAAAGCTGTTCAATAGGATTCATGTGTCCACCCTCAATTTCTTCTCATTATAAGTTGCTGTGCTAAATCCTTTAGTAATTGGGTATCTCCATCTATTTGATCTAGAAGTCCAATTGCTTTTGTGGTTAACTCTTCTGCAATCTCATAACACTTTTCTATGGTATAAAAATTCAAGTACGTATTTTTGTGATTTTTTTCATCACTATTAATAGGTTTACCAAGTTCCTCTATTGTAGAAGTTTGATCTAAGATATCATCTACAATTTGAAAAACTTTACCTATGTATTTACCATACGCCTCTAATAAACTCACTTCTCTAGGTGAACCTCCTCCTAAAATAGCCCCCATTTTTGTGGCAGCCGAAATCAGTGCACCTGTCTTATTTAAATGAATAAGATCTAAAGTGTCTTGATCAATAGCTTTATTCTCACTTTCCATATCTAGGATTTGTCCACCTATCATTCCTGCTGAACCACTAGCCATACTCAGCACATGAATAGCACGTACCTTTTCCATACTATCACTTTTTAGTGCATCTTCTAGCATCAAGCAAAATGCGTCATTTAAAAGCGCATCCCCAGCTAAAATAGCTGTAGCTTCTCCAAATACTTTATGATTTGTAAGCTTGCCCCTGCGATAGTCATCATCATCCATTGCAGGTAAGTCATCATGAATGAGTGAATACGTATGAATCATTTCTATCCCACAAAGATAAGCATCAATTTCTGCTTTGCCACCGACAGCTTCATATGCTAATTGCATTAAGACTGGTCTAATGCGTTTTCCTCCTGCTAATAAACTATAGTTCATAGCTTTATAAAGGTTTTCAAAAGGACCAGCTATGGTCGGAAAAACATGTTCAAGCTTTTCACTTACTTGTTTTGCATAATCAGAAAAAGTCTTTGCCATTAGTCTTCCCCCTCTTCAAGCTTTTTATAATGTGCTTCTTCATACACATATATTTCTTGCTCCGCTTTTTTGAGGACATCCATACAATAAGCAGCTAAATCCATACCTTTTTTATATTCTGCAATACTTTCTTCCAAAGTAATCTCGCCATTTTCTAAACGCTTAACACTTTCTTCTAACTCAGAGATTGCTTTTTCAAAGTTTTTTTCTGCTTTTCTTGCCATTTGAGTTCTCCTTTTCACACACTTTTGCCATAAATGTGCCATCTGTCACTGTAATACTTAATTCATCACCCTCACTAATGTCTGCTACCGATTTAACCAGCTGATTATCCTTCATAGCTAAACTATAACCTCTTTTTAAAGTATTAAGAGGTGATAATTGATCAAGTTTATGAATGGCTAATTCATAACGCCTTTCACTTTTTGTCAAATGATCCTTATAGGCACCACGTAACTGATTACAATAATCTTCTACTTCTTGCATCCTTACTTTATAAAAGGTATCTTTTTTAGCGTAAACTGGACGGCTTAATAAGTAGGTTAATTGATTTCTTGCTGCTTTTGTTCGTTCCTCCATTCGCTTTTTTAATGAACGCTCGTAGCTGCCAAGCAATTCTAGAAGTTCACTTTTAGAAGGAACCACCATTTCTGCCGCAGCAGAAGGTGTGGCAGCTCTTTTGTCACTTACAAAATCTGAAATAGTAAAATCTATCTCATGACCTACAGCCGAAACAATAGGGATTTTTGACTCAAAAATAGCTCTTGCCACAGCTTCTTCATTAAATGCCCATAAGTCTTCTATGGAACCACCACCACGGCCAAGTATAATAACATCTACTCTTTTTTCCTCATTTGCTAACCTAATAGCTGCCACAATTTCAGGAACAGCTAATTCACCTTGTACATGGGTAGGATAAATGGTTAATGGAATGCTGGGATTTCTTCTTTTTGCAACTTGCATAATATCTTTTACCGCTGCACCTGTTAAAGAAGTAATGACACCTACATGCTTAGGAAACGTAGGGATAGACTTTTTATAGGTGTCATCAAAAAGGCCTTCTTGCATCAGCTGTGCTTTTAGGCGCTCAAAACGCTCATACAGTAGTCCCTTTCCTTGCTTTTCCACATCCTGCACATAAGCTTGATAAGCTCCCGTTTTTTCATAGATGGTAATGCGTACCCTAGCATAGATTTTCATACCTTCTTCTAGTCTAAATGTTAAACGTCTTACATCTCGCTCAAACATAACAGCATTAATGCTTGCTTTAGGATCCTTAATTGTAAAATACACATGGCCAGACTGATGGTATTTGCAATTAGAGATTTCACCTTGTATCCAAATATCATTTAACATGTAGTCTTCCTCAATAAGCCTACTTACATATTGATTCACTTCCCACACCGATACAATTTTTCTCTTCATTATTTACGCCTCATTTGCCTGAGTTACACTTCCTAGAACACCATTAATAAATTTAGGTGACTTATCCGTACTATAAATCTTTGCAATCTCTACTGCTTCATTAACAGCTACCTTAACAGGGACATCTGTATATTGCAGCTCAAAAATAGCTAAACGCAAAATACTAAGGTCAACTTTAGCAATTCGAGCCATTGACCAATTTTTAGCTGCTCCCGCAATAAGTGCATCTATTTCTTTGACGTGCTCATAAACACCAAAATAAGTGTCCTCAATAAACTTTACAATGGCTTTGTTAGCACTTTTTTCTTTGCTGTCCATCGCATTTAACTGGTCGTATAAAATACGTTCTCTCTCCTCTTCTGGATGAAAAGTTCCCTCATATAGCATTTGCATAATGAGCTCTCTTGCATTACGTCTAGTCATTTTGTCCTCCTTATGAATAAAGCTAACCTCCGAGTGGAAGTCAGCTAACGTTACATGTTTTATGCTTCTTGTCCTTTGTCAAATTGTACGCCTACAACATGAACATTAACAGAAGCTACATTTAATCCAGTCATTGTTTCTACTGAATTTTTAACTTTTTGTTGTACTTCTAAACATAGTTTTTGAATTTTTGCGCCATATTTTACAATCACCGCAATATCAATGAAAACTTCTTCTTCTCCTACTTCTATTTTAACACCTTTTGGTTTTTTCTTACTACTAATAGCTTGTTGTACAAACTCTGCTTTAGTAGGAGCCGTAGCTTCAACACCATCTACCTCTAAAGTTGCGATTTCTGCGATTACTGCAATAACATCATCAGCAATTTGAACTTGATCCATATCATGAGTGGTTTCTAACCCAATAATTTTTTGCTCGTCCATATTTAAATACCTCCTATAGGTTATCATCTATCTTATGGTCTTATTATATACAAAAATGCCATAGCTTGCAATTTTATTTTATTTCTTCAGTAACAAATAGGAAAATATAGGAAAAGGCACTTGTTTCTTATTAACAAGTGCCTTTTTATAGTATGCTATTTTTCAAATTTATCAACTAGATAAAGTAATGATGCATTATTTTTTAGCAATCCCATTTAGTGGTGTAATATTGATTTTACCTACACTATAACCTGTTTTGCGGTTAACGATCTCTTCAATTTGTGCAATATCTGTATCAGAAAGTTCTGCTTTATTAACCACTACATCCACAGTATCATCATCAATTCTTACATATACTTCTTGGAATCCTTTAGCACGAAGAAGTGCTTCTGCACTACTTTCCTTTTCAATTCTCTCTTGAATTTGTAAGAGATTAGCCGCTGCTTTTGATTTGCTATCTTGGTCAAGATTTTCATTAGCTACATATTGACTCAACTGTTCAATTTGGGCAGCACGGCTTTGTTCTCTTAAAAGTTTTTCTTCCGCAAAATAATTGACATCTAAATTCTTGCTAGCTGCTACATTGGCTGTATCTGTTAATTCTTCTGCTTTTTTAGTGATAATAGCTGTGAAGCTGTCACTTGTATTGGCATCAGCTGTTGTCAGTTGTGCTTCTTCACTTGGAACAGCAATTTCTTCTGTATGAGCTACTGGTTGTTTATTCTCAACTGTTTGATCATTAGTTGCTACTACTTGACTATTAGTACTTGCGGTTTCATCATAACCAGAGAATAAATCTGTTTCCTCTGCTGTGTTATCTCCTGTAATACTACTATCAGCTACATAATTGCCATCTTTCACATTAGGTGCCTGCTGCGTATTAAGATAAGCTGCAATTGCAATCATAAAAACTAGGACAGTAATAATAACTTGATTTCTTTTTAAATTAAACATATGAATCCTCCTATTTTCTTTTTTCAACTGAGATTTTATGTACTGGAACATCTAAGAGTGAGGCAACAGCATTTGTAACACTTTCTTTTACCCCACTATCACCTGCTCCTTGCGCTAATATAAGTACGCCTTTTATAACAGGTGCATTTTGCTTAACGATATACGGCGTATTGTTATTTTGAAGCACAACTTGACGAGTGGTGTTATTAGTGTCACTTACCCTTGTGCCTCCTGCCTGATCTTTTTCCTCCGTGCGCTGCACATTAGTAGTTGTATCCTCGGCTAAGACTTTTTCTTCATTAGAAACAATGGTAACCATCACATTAACTTCACCAACCCCCTCCATCTTTGATAATATGCTTGCAAGCTTTTTTTCTAATGCATCTTCATAGCTTTGACTTTCCTTAATTGTTGTTTGCCTGACTACTGTTTGCGTTTGACTTCCCTTGGAGCTTCCCATAGGCCAAAAGGTAATCCCTAGTACCAGTAAAACGAGCCCTATGATGAGCCACATATACTTGCTGTTTTTACCTTCTTTTGCCCACTTTGCAAATTTCTCTGACATGCTTTCCCTCCTTTAATTCTTTTGTACTGTAATATGTATATTACAGACTTGTACATTATAGAAGTCTCTGAGACAAGTTTTTATTTTATTTTTTAAATTTTCTTCATCACCATCTAAGGTATCGCTTTTGTTTCCAATATGAATCGTTCCAATATGTATCTTTCCACTTCTATTTTTCCCCACTGTTAAAGTAATCTCCTCTAATTCATTACCTTCATAACTTAAGCTAATAGCCTGAACTTTCACATCAAACTCTTTTTCTACTGTACTTCTAATGCCTTCCTCGTAATAACGCTTAAGCACTTGTTGCTGACTTTCAAGTTGATTGTTATATTCTAATAAAGCAGTTTCTCCTCCACTTAGTCGTGCCTCGTAATATTTAACATAGTCATCATAACTGTTATGTCCTCCTTTTACTAAACCTATAATCGGCTGCAACATGGTATAAATTAAAATGCAGCCTAGTATCAATTTAATATATTTACGATACGCTGAGTCTGGAAAAATCATTTCTATAATAATGACAAAAAGCATCATCCAAATAAGCATTTGTAAATAGCCTCTCATTGTTTTCCTCCTACGTTACATTTAACCCTACGCTCATACAGATTGCTAAACTACATACACACAAAAGAGCTACAATTCCTACAGCACTCATAATAAACTCACAGCCTTTGCCTAACTTATGTGCAATACTGGCCATCTTCTTATCTCCAATAGGTTCAATAAGTGCACCTGCTATCTGATAAACAACAACATATGAGAAGATCTTAATAAGTGGAACACTTACTAAGAGAAGCAGCCATATAATAACACCTGCGGAAAATGTATTTTTGATAAGTCCTGAGCAACTCATTAAAAAATCTGCTGCACCCCCTACGGCATTTCCTACTACTGGAATAAAAGCTGTAGAAAACTTCAATGCAGCTTTTTTCACCGTAACATCTGCATACGGCAGCGTCATACGATAAATACTTAAAATACTTACACTTAAAACGAGTAGTCCTCTTAAAGTCCACTTGATACCTTTATAAAAAAGTTTAATAAACTGATCTACTTTAAATTCTTCACTCATGCTGCTCACTATTTCTAAGACTATTACCCAAATAATACAAGGTAGTACAATAACACGAATCACATAAGTCGTTAAACTTAAAGCAGTAATAATAACGGGTGCCATAGCTGCTGCTGAAACCGCATAACCTGTAGTCGTCATAAAAGCAAGTAATGTCGGAATGCATATATACATCAGCTTTAACACTTGATCTATTGTCTGCTGTGCTAGCTGAATCATCACCACAAAGCTTTGAACAACACTGAGTAAAATAGCCATATAGCATACAAAAAAGCCTATTTTCATAGTATCCTTAGATTGAAAAGAACTACTCAAGGTCTGAAGAAGATTACACAAAAGCACAATGAGAATAAACCTTGCACCTAGTTGAAGAAATAAAGCAATCTCTCCCAAAAACAGATTACCCATTTGTTTTAAAATATAGTTTATGGATAAGTCTGCCTTACCACTTACCAGGTTCGTTACTTCTTGCTTTAAACTAAATTGTTTTAATTGAGGTGCCTCTGCTTTCAGCTCACTTTCTAATTGTTCGATAGCATTCCAGTCAAATAAGTTAATACCATAATGAAGTACTTCCTCTTCATTGATTTCTTCTGCCTTTAAAGTAATGCCGAAGATGATAAAGGCGATCAGTACAATACATACTTTAAGCAAGATTTTCTTTGGTCTCATTTTCCTCCCCCTCGCTTTTAAATCAAATCTGTAATCAATTCTATTAGAGCTAGAATAACGGGAGAAGCAATGACAAAAATCATTACTTTTCCTGCTAATTGAACTTTACTGCCAATAGCTTTTTCTCCTGCATCCTCACAAAGCTGTGCTCCAAATTCAGCTAAATAGGCAATGCCAACTACTTTAAGTACAATATTAAGATAGGTATTATCCATATTCATTTTATTCGCTAAATCTCGTACCACCATAAATACACTGTCTAGCTGACTCACAATAAATATCATAAGTATGGTTACCGCAGCTATACGAATTAAATTACCATACATTTTACTGTAGCCATCATAATAACTTACTAATCCAATGAGTAACGTAGCTGTTAGTCCAAAAGCAACTAATTTAAGGATGTCCATCATCACTCCTCCTTAGCGCGCAAAGGTTTGTACCACTTGAAAAAATTGCTGAATGTATTGCATCACAATAAATAAACCCATAATGACACCTACTACAGATATAGGAAATTTCCACTCTTTTGCATCTGCTTTATCAAGTAGAATATTAATCACTGTGATACAAATGCCTAGTCCTGCTAATTTAAAAATAATAGTAAAATCTATCATTTGCTTCCTCCTATAATAAAAAGATACTTAAACCAAGTCCTACTAAAACGCCTAAAGATCTATTGAGCTTGCTTGTTTTTTGATACTTTTCTTTAGCTTCTTTTGTACTTTGTCGTAATTGTTCTAAAACCATCTCAATATTTCGCTTCTCCATATTTTTGTCTAAATACCCACAAGCTCCCCCAAAACTATACAGTAATTTATAATCCTCAGCTTGTAAGTGAAATGCTTGCTTTTGGGCATTAATAGCGTTTTCCCACATTTCTTCTACTCTTACACTCTCTTTATCTTCTAAACTTTTCGCAAAGCCCATCATGACCGCGTCTATGCTTTTGTTGTTTGTTCTCTTCCCTACTATTAAGCACGCCTCTTTTAAAGGCGTAAGCCTGTAGTCAATTTCAGCTTTTAAAAGTTCAAACAAATAGATAAATTTTCCAAGCTCTTCTATACGCTTTTTTTGATCCTCATCTAACCAAATACCGCCTAATATACACCCTATTAATACAAGACCAATAGCTAATAGTTTCATCATTACACTCCTCCTATCCCAGTAGACTAATACCCCTTATGCCATCTCTAATAGTCTCTATGGTACAAGGCCCTTGTTTATGTGATAAAACAATGAGACGTTCAAATAGCCCCTTCTCTAAGAGTTCTTTCAGAATAGGTCTCCTTAAGCAGTCCTCTATATTTTTACCATGCACAGTGCATAACAGGCTCACACCTACATTTAAAATCTCTTCTAATGCTGTACAATCATCAGCTTTACCAATTTCATCTACAGCTATTACCTGTGGTGCCATTGACCTAAGAAGCATTCGCATGCCTTCCACCTTTGGACAACCATCTAAGACATCTGTTCTACTTCCCATCCTATTTTGAGGTACGCCTTGATAACAAGCTGCAATTTCTGATCTCTCATCTACAACCCCTACCGTATAAGGTCCATAACCACAAAAACCTTCACTTAAATAACGAATCATATCTCTAAGAAGTGTTGTTTTTCCACAACCTGGTGGAGAAATAATGAGTGTATGATACACCTTGTCCCTACTTAAAATATAAGGCATTACTTTTTGGCTACACCCTATCACTTCATGGGCAATACGAATATTCATACCACTTATGTATTTAAGGGTTTTTATATGACTCTGCTCCAGTACAGCTTTACCTACCAGTCCAACACGATGTCCTCCCTCTAAAGTAATAAACCCTTGCCTTACTTCATCCTCCAAAGCATAAAGAGAAAAATCACTCATGCAATGTAAAACATCTGTTATATCCTGAGGTAATAAGGCTAAACTCTCTCTAACATGACATAGTCCCTCCTCATTAATTCCCCATTCTTCCCCATTCATTTTAAGTAGAATAGGACCCCCTGCTCTTAATCTAATTTCTTGTAAAGACTCATAGCTGGTTTTACTTAGTTTTTGCATGGGTAATTTAATGCTTCTTGGTAAAACTTTTAATAAGTTTTCCTGGTTCATATGATTCCTCCTTTGTATATGGATTAATTTAATATATTCAAAAGAAGGACGAGTTAGAACCTAAAAATGGCACAAAAAAATGCTCCTCTTAGGACTTTCCCTAGAGAAGCATTTTGCAAGGTTAGAGATTATGCTCTACCTGTATATTCACCTGTACGTGTATCAATTCTAATCACTTCACCTTGTTCGATGAATAATGGTACCATTACTTTTGCACCAGTTTCAAGAATAGCAGGCTTTGTAGCACCTTGTGCTGTATCACCTTTAATACCTGGTTCTGATTCAACGATTTGAAGCTCTACTGAAAGTGGAGGCTCAATAGCAAATACTGATCCTTGGTGAGAAGCTACTTTTACCATTTCGTTTTCTTTAACAAATTTTAAGCTATCACCAACTGTTGAAGCGTTAACAGCGATTTGATCATATGTGTTAACATCCATGAAGTGGAATAACTCACCATCTGAATAAAGATATTGCATATCTTTACGTTCAATATGCGCTTTAGGTACCTTTTCACTTGGACGGAAAGTTCTTTCTACTACCCCACCAGTTTTGATATTTTTTATTTTACAACGAACGAAAGCCGCACCTTTACCTGGTTTTACATGTTGGAATTCAATAATTTGATAAATGTTACCTTCGAATTCGATTGTAACACCATTTCTAAAATCACCTGCTGAAATCATTACATTTCCTCCTAATTATCTTTTCTCATATAGTGTAAACTAGATTTTTAAAATTTTCAACGATTTTTTTGTTTTACTTAATGATAATAAGGTCTTTTGGCGAATAGGTGAAGTTTTCTATGCCACTTTCTGTCACCACAATCATATCCTCAATACGTACCCCTCCAAAACCAGGAAGATAAATCCCTGGCTCCACAGTCATCACCATTCCTGGCTTAATCTCTGTTTGATCAAGCACTGAAAATCTTGGATTCTCGTGAATCTCAATACCAACAGAGTGTCCTAGACCATGTCCAAAGTAATCGCCATAACCAGCCTCTTTAATGATATTTCTAGCAATAGCATCCACTTCGCAGCCTTTCATTCCTACACGAATCCCTTCAAGTGCTGCTTTTTGCGCACGTAGTACTGTTTTATAAATCTTAAGATGCTTTTCGCTCGCTTCTCCTATGACAATAGTACGTGTCATATCTGAACAATACCCTTCATAGATACATCCAAAATCCATGACTACAAAGTCACCAGCTTGAAGCTTTTCTTCTCCAGGATGAGCGTGTGGCAGGGATGATTTAGCACCTGCTGCTACAATAGAAGCAAAAGATAAACCAGAAGCACCATGTCTTCTCATGCTTTGTTCTAGTTGAAGTGTCACTTCATTTTCTGTAAGTCCCTCTTTCCAACGCGCTTCGATAAAAGGGATAACTTCTTTAAAAGCCATGTCTCCAATAGCTTCAGCTTTTCTAAGCTTCTCTAGTTCTTCTTCATCTTTAATTTGCCTTAAGTTTTCTACACTTTTAGTAGTAGGAATCCATTCAAAAGCAGAGTGCTGGCTAAGCTCTAAGTAGCTACTATATGTCACATGTTGGGCTTCAAAGCCTATACGCTTAACACCCTCTTCTTTTGCAATGGCTACTGTTGTGGCTAAAAGACCTTTTTGCCCTTGATCAATGCAGGTGAAATCAGGCGCTTCTTTAGCTACTTGTTCTAGATATCTAAAGTCTGTTACGAGCACCATTTTATTAAAAGAAATGTAAAGCATCGCATTTGAACCCGTAAATCCACTTAAATACTTACGATTTGCTTCACTTCCTATAAGAACGGCATCTAATTTTTCTTTCTTCATGTACTCACGTAATTGTTCTATTCTCTTATTCATGCTGTCATCTTCCTTTTCTTTTTATGTACTTATTTTTAGATTTTAATGAAAAAATCATGCATCCTTTTTGCTACCAAATTCACACAAACCTTCTTTGTCTTTAAGTATTTCTAAAATAGTGTTTACCACTTCTTCAATACTTTTGCCTTCGCCGTTAATAATATACTTGGCAGAAGCTTCGTATAAAGCTTGTCTTTGTATGTAACGCTCTTTAACTGCTTCATAAGTAGAAGCTAAAGGACGCTTTGTGTCTCCAGCAATGCGCTTATATAACGTATCATAATCATAATATAAATAAAAAGTATTTTGTTTTTTCAAAACTTCTCTGTTTTCTGTAGTTACGATAATGCCACCACCAGTAGAAATAACACCTATTTCTTCGTCAAGTGCCTTTTTTAAATAGCTTACTTCTAAATCTCTAAAGTAAGCTTCTCCCTTATTCTCAAATAGATTAGTAATCGTTTCACTACAAGCTTCTTCGATATACTGATCTAAATCAATCCATGAGTAATGAAGTATATTTGCTAAAGCTTTTCCTATCGTAGTCTTACCACTTCCCATAAATCCAATTAAACAAATAGCCTTTTTCATATGTCCACCTCTAGCTCAATTTTATACTTATTCTAGAATATTAAGGAGTAATTTATTGGCTTAACCATTGAGATTTATCCTCTTCATGATTAAATATACTATATTGACTCGGTGTTACCTTAAGCTTAAGTTGACTTTTAGTCGTATCAAAAACAACACTTACTCCCCTTGTTTCTAATTTCAAATCACTGCCTAATAAGTACTTAGGATTTACATAATCTTCTTTAAGTAAGGTACTCATAATATGAGATACCGTAGTTCCAGGCATCTCGTTTCTGTCCGCATAATAAATCTCCATTTGTGTTTGTACAGTTTTCACTGAATCCACATCTGTTCGTAGTCTTGCTCTTACTGTCATTGTATTAAATTGTGGTATTAATACCGCACCTATAATCCCCATAATAGCTATCACCACAATCAGTTCAATCAATGTGAAACCTAATTCATTCCCCAACCTTTTCATATTCCACCTCATTATATGCCTTTCACTTTTTTATAATGCTATATAATATACAGTTGTTTTACCTGTTGCAATTCTTACTGTAATTCGTGCTTGCATGTGAAGCGATGTACAAACTAATGTAATAGTTCCTGTTTTAGGTGATGCCATAGTCCCATAGAACTTAATCCATTTTCCTGTAATAGAATCTGGTATATAAATACCTCTACTAAGTTTAGTCGTATAAATAGGTTTTTCTACTCCTTGTCTTACAAGTACCCGATTAGAAAAACAATAGATATTATATTGTTTTCCCGTAGCAACTGCTGCATCTCTGGCAAAAATAATATCCTTCTCTACTTCCTGAACAAGTTGCATAAAAGCAACTTGTTGTATCAACTTGCTACTTATACTAATCGTACTACCAACTACTCCAACGAGAAGTATCACTACTATCATCTCTACTAAAGTATAGCCTTTAGAGTTCATATTGCCTCCCTACTCAAAATTAAGCCTTATATATGGAAGCTTTAACAAACTCTATCTGTTTCATTCACCTTTGTATTGATTTTGCTCTAAATATTTTTCATATTTACTAATTATTCTACGCTCAACACCTCTTTTTATTTTGGTTTTCCATTCATCCTTATCACTAACTGGCCTAACTAATATTGTTTGAATACCTGCTTTATTTCCACCAAACACATCAGTAAAAATCTGATCTCCTACAATAATAGCTTCATTCTTTTCACATTTCATCATCCTTAAAGCTTTTATAAAATTTCTTGTTAAAGGTTTATGAGATTTATGCAATGCAAATACCTTTAGCTTTTCATTGAATTTAACGACACGATCTTCTGTATTATTAGATACTAGTGTAATTATAAATCCATTTTTTCTTAACATCTCAAAAAAATCTATAATCTTTGTATTAGGTTCAACTTCGTCATATGGAACGAGGGTATTATCTATATCAAAGATAATACCCCTAATTCCATTTTTTTTTAATTGTAGTAAGTCTATTTCATAAATTGATTGAATATATTGGGTAGGATATAATTTTTTAATCATTAATTGCCTCTTCATCTTCTGTTGTTTTCTAGTAGTTTTAATTTGCTTTAAGTTACTGAGCTGGTATAGCTTCTGGTGATGATGCAGTTTCTCCTTCTACTGGTGTTACCTCTTGTGATGTAGTAGGTTCAGCTCCTGGTACTGTATTATATTCTTCTTCGGTGATTTCTTCAATCTTCATAAATTGGATAGCTTCAACTTTATTATCCTCAGTACTTACAAAATACTTATAATTATAATATACTACTGAGTTATCTTTTAGTAAAGCCTTAACAGGAAGAGTTACCACAAAAGTCGGCTGTAACTTGGTACTATAAATACTTGGTGCTATGGACATGGTTTTATCATTTAATGATAGGCTTGTAATATTATCCTTATAAGGATTGATAGTTATGTTAAAGGCTTCCTTATAAGTGGTTTCATCTACTGCTATTTCATTCTCTAAGTCTATATCACGCCAAAATGTTTTTACATAATCAAAATTTGAACCATAGATTTTTTCATAATAATAGTATGTTTCTTTAGGTACTTGCATTAATTTCGTAAAAATCTTATGGAGTAATACATTTTGTTTGTCAGTTACTTCACTATAGTAAGGCACCCTTGTAACATACTCAGTATTAATTATTTTTTGTTTTAAATTAATATCTACTTCAAAAGCTCCTGCTTGCTTCAATCCTTCAACTAAGAAAGTTTTTTCACTTGTATCATCTTTCGTAACCTGCACCCAGTAATGACTTACCAGCTTCATTTGATCCTGTACATTATCTTTATTAGCATAAATATAACTTATTAATTTTGAGCCACCCTCAACTGCTTCTAAGGTTAAACCAGAATTCTTAGCTGTATAATAACCTAATTGATCACTCCAACCATAGTTCTCAGCAAACTCAAAACTTTTCTGAATATCATTATTTGTCGTAACCGCCATCTCATAAACTATGGATTCTCCCATTTGACGGCTAGATTCAATTTCTATTTTTTCTATTTTGCCTGAAGCGTTTACTACATAATCATTAATTAACACTTTTTTAGGTAAATCGAAATCAAGCTTTGTATTTTCATTATCTAACTTTTTTAAAGTATCTTTTGATAAAAAATCACCTATACCATCTTTAATACCTTTTTTATAGGCCTTCAAGTTATCAAAATATCCTGAATAGGAAATTTCATTATTTTGATTAAAAGTCATAAAATCACTTTCCTTATAAGCAAACAGCACGTCAAAAAAGGGTTTGAAATCTTCAGCAGTGAGCTGAGCTATATCTTGCTGAGTTTCCTCAACCGCCTCTGTCTCTACTACTTCTGTAGTAGTTCCAGCTGCATTGGTATCTATAGGTACTTCTTTAGTTTTATTACAGCCTACACTCATTGTTAAAAGTACCATTAAACCAAGGCTTACTATCTTTTTCATTATGTATTCCCCTTTCCATTAATTCTTTTTATAAATCTGTTGAATATTTACTTTAATCTTTTCTGTATCTATCTCTAAATAGGAATCTTTGGTAAAGAATACCTTTCCAACGGAATATTTTACGTTTCCATTATGCTGCTTCATAATACTATTTAAATCTGTATTTCCTGCATAATTGGTTATTTTTAAAGCATCTAAAATGATTCTGTATTGCTTATGATTCTTTACAATCACCTTTAGGAGCATACTTGGATCTGCTTCAATAGTTACATTTCCATTAATACTTAAACCACTATTGCCACCAGTCATAATACTCTCCCGATTAGTACTACTTAGTTCTGGTCCACCAATAATTATACTTCCTTTAATTGTAATGTCCCCATTAATAATAACCTTTCCTTTACTAATGATAATTCCTTCAAAAACATTGCCTCCAGTAGTTGTAAGCGTTAGAGGATTACTCCCCCTATTTACAATAATTGAGGGCCATGGTTTTTCTGCATTTATACCTTCTTTTACATATAAATTACCGATATCAACACTTCCACCATTATCAAATACTTGAATAGGATCTTTATAGGTCCATTCTTTTACTTCTAGCCCACTTAATCCTATTAATGCTTCATCAAATGAGAGAGTGGTTAGCCCACTATTTGCAACTTGTTTATAAAACACGTTTCTTTTAGCCGTCATATATCCCTTTAGGCCCTTATAGTTATTATTTGTACTTCCTAAAATTCTATTATAGGCCCATGCTTTGTCGACAAACTCAGTGTCTCCACTATAAAACTTCGCAATACCTGTATCACTAAAAAGTTCTGCTACACCTGAATAATCTCCAGTAGCTCCAAAATCAGACATTACTTTAGTGGACCCCCCTTGGTAAAAGAATGCAGTTGCAGCAGTTTGTACTGCTCCAAATACTGCTTGACAGGTGGTTGTCGTTCCTGAAGCTGATACTTTGGCTGGCGCATAACTGTTAGCTAAAGCAGTAATAACCTTATTCTTCTGTATATAAGTTTGAAAAGGCCCTGCATCTAAATATTTAGGATTTTCTATAGGATCTTCCGTGTTAGTTTGATAACCTGCCCAAGAAGCTACTCCATTGAAAGGCTCTCCAACACTTTCATATAATTTCATTGGTAAAGTACCTGATTGCAAAGTAATATAGGGCTGACCGGCAACGAAAATACCTCCTGTTGCCGTAATAATAGAGCCTGGTCCTTGTGAGAACACACCACTACTTTGATTAGGATCTGCAACATTGACACCATTAATCGTCTGGGTTTCATTTCCTCCACTTGTGCCAAAAATAACACCCCCAACTGTAATAGGCGAACCATTCACCCAGCGATCAATCATCACATCATTATCTACCATCACATTGTTAGTTACAGATATAGAGGCATTACTTACTTGACCAGACGTACCAAATGGTGATTGATTTGCCCCACCTTCATAATAGTCATCTACAATCCCTACTGTGTTGGCAATTACATCTCCTGTGACAGTGATAGAGCTTCCATTAGCACGTGAACTGCCACCCCACCCATCACTTACCATAACATTACTATGACAATATAGATTACCAGTAACCACTATTTTTCCACCTGTATTAGCAATAACTCCACCATTCTGATCTGGATCTGCAAATGGACTGGTCGTTAAGTCAATCCCTGTTCCTGGTGCAGCATTGGTATAGGTCGTTCCTTTTTTATCCCCTTTTACAAGCATGTCACCTATTACATTTAAGGTATCGGATGTAATCACTACATCTGAAAAACAGGTAAGTGGTGCATCTACAAATTCTGAGGCATGAAATGCCCAACCATATCTTTCATGAATTTGATTATCAAGCGCATCTGGTACATCTATCTTTATTTTTGCTTCTAATTCTTGCCTATCGTAAATAGTCGTGCCATTTTTAGTTTCTGCTGTAACAGTTACCTTAAATTCATTGGGGTTTGCAGGAAGTGGACTTAATTCCTCCATTTTCAAAGTGATGGTCGTCTTATTACCTGCTGTACGATCTCCTTCTACTGTATAAACTAAGTCCTTCCCTACATAATGTTTTTTTACATACTTATAGAGTTCATCTTGCATCGCTAATTTTAATTTGTCTTGCTTGATTCTAATTTTCGGATTTGTTATTTCACTTGTATCATACTCTAAATCCTCATAAATAGTAGAACTTCCTTGAGCTGCCAATATTTTTTCGGCTTTTGATTTACTATTGATTTGTGATATTTGATCGATATACTTGTCATTGACTTCTTTCACTAAATTAGATATTTCTGATTCAAGTGATTTATTGACTGCATCGACTTGTTTCTCAATAGCTGATTCAGCTAAATAATACGTATTACTTGTATTTCTCTCTAATATAGATAGTTTAAACTGCATGCCAGATATATTAATGCAACTTACAACTATGATAGTTAAAACTAAGAGGATAATGGTTGTAATAAGCATAATATTCCCATTTTGTTTATGCTTAGCCTGTTCTCTTCTTCGCTTCATCCTATCACCGCCTTTCATGAGTTGTTACATCATAACTATAAATATCCAGCATTTTCTTTACGACTTTACCTTTTTTACCTGTTACAGGGGCTGTTTCTCTTACAATGACAGCCATAATAAAATTATCATAGGGTTCTATTTCATTAATTCTCTCAATGGTTGTTTTAGCAGTAGAAGTAGGGATAGTTTCTGCAATCACATTATATCGTTTATCCACTGCTGACAGATCCTCTGCTGTGGTTTCCGTTCTCTTGATTCTAATAATTTGATCTACATCCGTATGATTGACAAACTTAAATGTATACTCATCATAAGTTGTTGTAATAGCTAAAGTATCTTTATTTCTTAATAGCTTTGTTAAATCTACCTCTATTATACTTAACGGAGTAGGTGTAGCATTAATTGTCACACCTGTAGGCTTACTAATATCAAATCTATATCCTTTACAAACGCCTTTAACCGTGATTTCACTGGTACTAGGATCACTTAGTTCAATCTTGCTATGTTTAGATGTCTTAGTTACTGCCATAGATTCTGATATATCTATCTTATTAATATCCACAACCTCATAGTTTTTATCTGCAGGTAGTAAATTAACAATATATCTTTCCTCTGCATCTTTAAATGCTTTTAAAATCTCATCACTTATATTAAAGGTCACTGGTAAATTAGGATTTGTATAATCTCCTACATTAAATTTATAGCTCGGAGAAGTATACAACTTTGTGGCAGTTGAAAGTGCCGCCGTATTAACTGTTAATGTCTTTGTTGTAGCATCAATCGGTGCATCATTAATATTCCATAATAATACCTCATAAGCATACTGATCTGTATTGTAAGCTTGATTTAATTCAGCTTCTGTATGACGTAGATAGTCGCTAAGTGTTTCTGTAAAAGCTCTGTCAATAATAGGATTAGTAGGATTCAAGTACTTATTTACAATGTTATCGTAATGATTTTTATCTTCAGTCGATAATGCATTTATTTCTACTTGATTGCCATCTCTTCTCTGCTTTTCAATGATATCCGTTGTTAATTCATTTTTTATTTCTTCTGTTAATTTTTCTGCATTTACGGTTGCTTCATTGATACGTTCTGCCGATACTCTATCCTTAGTTGAACTTGAAAATGAAGCTGTAATAGGTCCTACAACTAAAGCTACAATAAATATACAGATAACAACCTCAGCAAAAGTAAGTCCCTTTTGATTTTTATTTAACGTTTTCACCATCTTTTCACATCCCTACTTAGAAATTAAGTAAGACTTATATTTCCTTTAGTTTGACCTTTGGTTATTTCTTGATCTTGCTCATTATAAATATGAATATTATCTAAAAGCGTCCCCTCTAAAGATACGCGCATTATTTTGCCAGAATAATTATATACATACACATGAATATTAGGCATAACAGTCTGTATTTCTCTCATAGTTGATACAATTCTTAAAGCAGGCCTGTCAATAGGTATGTAAAAGCTCGTTTGTTTGACTTGACCAGACTCATCTTCAATACTTAATTCATAATAGTCCTCACGAACCATAATCGTTATATGTGCATTGGTCTGAGAAACTAACCCTACGTAGCGTTCATCTCCATCACCAGGTCCACTTAATTGATAAGTGTCCCCAGAGCTTAACAAGTCTCCTATGTTTAAATTAAACTGTGAATTGCTAAGTGCAGGTGTTGAAACTGGTTCACTAGTAGGTTCCTGAACCGGGGGGCTTACTTCACCTCCAGTTGAAGTAGCTGTTATAATTTTCTGATTTTTAAAAGGCTCTTCATTATTAATTTTAACTGATCTACCCGGTTGATAAATTTCATCTTCCACTGTTCCCTCAGAACGATAATAGACGCTAAAATTAAAGGTAGTCTGCCCTAATTCATTCATACCATTTCCGAAAAATGCTTCGTAAGCCGCCCTCTCTTCGCCATCTTTCTTCTGAGGCTCTGTACTAAAGTTAAATTTTGATATATTTCCCACTTGATACATGCTGTTTAAATGCGCTATTAACTTTCTTGATGTAGTATAGGTACTAATAAAAGAAATCTCATACTCTTGCTTTCTAATACTTCCTAGTTCGTCTTCTGTCACTTCTACATTGGTCTGCTTAATGCTACCATCCGTATATTTCATGAGATCTAAGTATCTAAAAAAGTTTGTTAAGAATTTTGAATCAGCTGTTTGACTAGGAATTGTATTTAAAAGAGCTGTTTTTTGAATTTCTAGTTGAGCAAGCTCTTTCTTACTTTCTTCATGCTTAGCTAGTCTTTCCTCTAACTGATCAATACGTCTTTGCACATTAGCAATCTCTTCTCTATTACTGGCAATCATCTGTTTGTCTGCTTTGTAAAATTTAAACAAATAAAAGACTTGCATTAAAATAATCACACCAAAAACTAGGCCAAAGATAATATTCTTCATTGATTTCATTAGTTATTCGCCTCCTCACTATTTGGTGTTGCTTCAGCTGTAGCAGGAGTTGTTCCTTCTTCTGTAAGTGCTCCCTCTGCTGCTGGAGTAGCTACAGGTTGAATGGCTGCTATTTTTATCTTTATTGTAATGATTCCTTTATATTTATGTTCTTGTTTATCATAGGTAATATCATGAGTAATACTGTCAGATGGATACAAGGTTTCTAGAATAGTTACATAATTTATTGATTCTTGAAGCTCATTTGATCGACATTCTATTACTATTGTTTTTTCACTGCTACCATCTGCTGCAGGTGCTGGAACATCAATATTAAAGGAGGTGATGTTCACTCCTTCTGGTAAACGCGTAACAAACTCGTCAAACAATTTGCCATTAATATAACCTTCTTGTTTTAAACTACTGTATTTATTTAACCATTTCTGCATATCAGTTTTAGCTACTTCTAAGTCATTTAGTGTCTTATTAACACCTGCATAGCGACTAGATGATAATTCTTCTTGCTTTTGCAATAATAACTGCTGAGTTTCTTTTACTTCTCTTTTAGGTGGAATCACTATAAAATTAACAAATCCTACGACTTCCACTAAAAGAACGAGGCTAGCAATCATTTGATAAAAACGAATTTTCTCAGCAATGATATATTCGTTGGGTAATAAGTTAATCCCCTTTACTCTTGCTTTCATACCGTTCCTCCTTATAGTCCATTAATGGCACCTAATATATTTACAAAAAAGCGCCTATAAGGTTCAAATTCAACATTAGGAGCTTCAACAACTGTACTAAATTCATTTAGCTTTTCAGTTGGAATATTCAAGGCGTCTCTTATATAGGTTCTCATCCCTTTAATACTTGCTCCACCACCAACTAAGTAAATCTTTTTAATACTACCGTTGTTAAAGTTTGAGAAATAGAATTGTAGGATTCTTTCAATTTCAGATATGATATTATATTCAATCTGAGGACGAATCAAATCTGAAATACGATCATCACTAACCTCTTTATCTAATAAGCTTTTATTAGCCGCTACATCATTCAATGCACTATTAATGCTTTCTACACCAAACTCTATACTTCTAGTTAGTACTGCTTGACTATCTGAAATAATTGTAGCAGTAGTAGAATTGCCTCCAATATCCAAAACTAGTACATTTGGGGCTGCCTCATAGACCAGACGCCTTTGACTCCCAAATACATTACTTAATGCTTCTGAAGGAATCGTAAGCATAATAGGTGCTAACTTAAGAGACTTAAGTAAATTTGCTACTGGTAAAACTACACTATTAGGTGCTGCTACTAATAAAAGTTCGTATTTTTCAACTCCATCTTCTTCAAACTGCCTGATAATCTTAAAATCGATTTGATATTGACCGCGCTCTACAGGTAAGTATTCTTCAGTCTTAACCTCTAAAAGCTCTTTAATTAACTTCTCTGGTTGTTTACCCATTACAGCATTTCTTATAATAATGCCATTACTTTGTATTACACTCACTACTTTTCTTGCTCGGTATTTTCTTTCGCTTAATTCCTGTGCAATGACCTTCTTTATTGCTTGAACATTACTAATTACACCATTGTTAATACAGTCTGCCGGGGTATTAATAACAGAAAACTTATGTACTGTTAATGTTGCAGCTTTCTTGGATACTTCGATAATCTTAATATTACTGCTACCTATCTCAATCCCCATAATATGCTCTGCCATACTCTCACCTCTTTAATTTTCCTCTTCTTTATACTCTTAGCATGTTATAGCCTTTCACTTTTATCAGCTTAATATTTTTCTTTATAAGCTAATGACTCTGTGAAGGTTTCTTCTACTTTTAATTTTTCCAGTGTCTCTCCATGCTTATTAAAACTACAAGTAAACTCCACAATATCGGAATTCTTCTTTCTCTTCACTTGTATATCTTCTATCATATCAGATATTAAAGCTGTATCTGGTCCTACTGTATAAACAAGTTTATACTTTCCTTTGGTTTTATCAGGTGCTGGTACCGCAATAAGTTCAATCGCTGATACATCTGTTCCTGTTTTAAACTGAATCATATATAACTTACCCTGCTTCTCTACATTATCCGATGCACTTTTTATAGGTGTGATTGTATCATTAGACATAGCCGTTCCCACTAAAATCTGTACTTTCTCCGCTATTCTTATTTTTTCCCTTACAAAATCATTGACTGCTCTTGCATTATCTACCAAATAAGTTCTTTGATCAAATCTTTTAGAACTAACATACATTTGTGAAAAGAAATTCAATAAACTTTGTAGAATTAAGCCAAATAGCAAAAGCGCAATAGCGGCTTCTAATAAGGAAAAACCTTTCTCTCTTTTTTTCATAAACCTCCCTCCTCTACTTATGGCACACTAATTTCATAGTGCCCCGTTGTTGTATAAAATACTATCTCTAACTTGGATTGATCATTTTTCAAACTAATCTGAAGCGTATTTTTATATTCATTTCCCGCAGCATCTGTTATCTTTTTATCCAAAAATCTCAACTTTGTAATAGGTGTTGCAGGTATATTCCCACTCGTATCCTTAATCACTATTTCTATATTCTTATTATGTTGTATACGTTCAGTAGATTTAATTCCCGGTTTTGGATTTAAACTGCTATCACAGGTAGTAATAACATAGCCATAATAAGGTGATGTAGGCGATGCATCTTTCTTTACTAGATCTAAAACATAGGTTTCATCTCTATTGGTATTTTGATTTGTCATTTGAGTAACAAGGTCTAAGCAAATTTCTTTTGCAAGCTTATTTACTTCTTGCCTACGTATATTTTGCATACTGGGTATCGCTGCTACACCAATAATACCCATAATAAGTAACACCAGTGCCACTTCTAGTAAACTAAAACCCTTGCTTCTTTTTTTCACATAAGCTCCTCCTTTACTCAAATTCCCATACACTGCAAATAAAAATGAATAACCTCATCTTGAAATAAGATTATTAGTAGCGTTCCTATACATAAGAAAGGTCCAAATGGAAATGCTTCACTTTGTTTCCTAATCACGTATAAACAAGCACCTACTAATACCGCTGAAAAACTAGCTATGATTAGCATTAAAGGTAATAACTCTACTCCTATAAAAAAGCCAATAAGAGCCATAAGCCTCACATCTCCAAATCCTAGTCCTTCCTTTTTTAATAGCCACTTTGATCCATAAAACAATAATAAAAATAGTATATAGCCACTTACTGCTCCTATAAGTCCATTAATTATTAAACCGTAGTTATTTAAGATTATTCCTTGAATGAGACGAAATGCTATTCCACCTCCTAAACCTACATATATCATTTTAGATGGTAACAACATATATTTTAGGTCAAACCAAGCTAAAAAAACTAAGTCCCAAATCAAAAACATATATAGCCAAACTTCTACTTTTAAGCCATATACTTGGAAAACCCTCACAAATAACAACCCTACTAATAAAGACATCCAATAAAAAGACCATTTTTTAGGGGCCTCTATTTCCTCATAGCTTTTTATAAGTCGTTTCTCTAATAGATTATAACTGCAACTACTTATAAAACCTAACAAGAAACTCGCTATTAACATACTTTAATGCTCCTTTAAAATAAGCAGATATTCCACAGAATACCTGCTTATTGATGACTTTAATTAAACTTATTCAAATAATGAAGTTAGTTACTTCTAATCCAAACACCCTTATCTGAATTTGCATTGAATTTGTTGTAATCAGATGCTGCAACGCTTACATATAAAAAGCTACTAGCACTATCATATTGAAGTGTTGCACCAGATGTTTGGAACTTAAGAGTTGAACTATTTGCTAAGTATTTAGGATCTAAGTAACTAGTTGAAGCTAAAACAGAAACAATATTATCTGCAGTACTTTCTGGCCATGCACCTGTGTCTGCAAAGAAAATTTCTGCTTGATTTTGCACTGTCTTAGTTGTAGATACGTCAGTTGACATTCTAGAACGTAAAGACATTGTTGCAAATTGTGGAACTAATACGGCTCCAATGATTCCCATAATCGCAATAACTACGATTAACTCGATCAAAGTGAAACCTTTTTGATTGTGTTGAGTTTTCATTTTGCTCACTCCCTTAAAATTTTTATATGTAAATCCCAATTGGGAATTTACTCTGGCTTACATCATAGCATTAGCAGCTGCAAAGGTTGGTAACATAACCGCTAGCATGATACCACCAACAATGACAGCCATAAAGATGGTCAATGCAGGTTCTATTAATAAAGTCATATTATCAACTGCTATGTCTACCTCTTCTTTAAAATAAACACTTATTTTAATCAGCATATCATCTAAAGCACCTGTTTCTTCACCTATATTAATCATGCTATACATAATGGGTGGATAAATTATACTCCCACTTAATGAGTCATATAAGCTTTGCCCTTGCTTTAAAGAAATAATGGCTAAGTCTAATTCTTCATCTGCTACTGCATTACCAATTACCTTTTTAGTTATCTCTATAGCTTGAAGCATAGGAATACCAGACTCTACCAACATGGACATAGTACTAGCAAAAACAGCTGAAATAGACTTCTTATTTAAATCCCCAAATATAGGCAATTTGAGTGATAGACGATCTAAAGCTCTTCTACAAGACGGTATTTTCTTAATATTAAAACCTATAACTACTAATACTACTACTATACCGATTAAAATAGGCCACTTGGCAATACAAAAATTACTTACGGCAATAACTATTTGAGTCGGTATTGGAATTTCTGCGCCTGTTTCTGTTAACAATCCCATAAAATTCGGAATAACCTTAACCATTAATATAACAACTACAACAGCTACAATAACTAAAACAATAGTGGGATACGCCAAAGCTTTTTTTACTTTTTTGGTAACGCCTAATTGATTATCAAAATGATCTACTGTTTGCTGTAATACTTTATCTAAATTACCTGAAGCTTCTCCACACTCAATCATACTTACTAAAATATCTGGAAAGATATTTTCTTCTCTTGTTGCTTCTGATAAAGTCTTCCCTTCTGTAACTTGTGAGTGAATATGCTCTAAATGTTTCTTTAGTGTTTTATTAGAACACTGTTGGGCACAAATATTAAGTCCTTTACCAATACTAATCCCTGCTTGAATCATAGAAGCGAATTGTTTACAAAAAAAGTTAATATCTGTTAATTTAATTTTTTGCTTAAAAATGCCTACTTCACTTAAATCAGCATTAAAAGTACTTTTTTTACTAATCGAAAGTGGATCAAGATTTTTTTTCATCAGCATTTCACGTACAGCTAGTTCGTTTTCAGCTTGTAATTCACCTGAAATCTTTTTTCCATTAACACTACTTTTTGCTTTGTATAAAAAAGTCTCCATTTTCCCGCCTCCTTATCGTCCTATTAGACGTTTAAATTCATCTCGGATTTGTGCATAATGGCTAGCTGTTTCTAGTGAAATCCGACCTTCTTTATAGTGCTTTACAATAGAAGCATCCATTGTAACCATTCCTGTTAATGCGCCTGTTTGAATTTGAGAATAAATTTGATGCGTCTTTTCCTCACGAATCAAATTGGCTATTGCCGCATTACCTAACATAATCTCAAGTGCCACACATCTCCCCTTAATATCGCATCTTGGCAAAAGCTGCTGGGAAACAACTCCCTTTAGAATATTAGCCAACTGTACACGTATTTGCTGCTGCTGATGAGGTGGAAAAACGTCTATAATACGGTCTATGGTCTGAGCTGCCCCAATGGTATGTAAGGTACTTAATACCAAATGACCCGTTTCTGCTGCTGTAATAGCTGTAGAAATCGTTTCTTGATCACGCATTTCTCCTACCAGAATGACATCTGGGTCTTCACGTAAAGCGGCTCTTAAAGCATTAGCATAGCTATTGGTATCAAAACCAATTTCTCTCTGATTTACCATACTATTTTTATGTTTATGTAAATATTCAATAGGGTCTTCAAGTGTCAAAATATGTTCTCTTCTTTTTTGATTCATATAGTCCACCATAGTGGCTAAAGTAGTAGATTTACCACTTCCTGTAGGTCCTGTAACTAAAATAAGCCCTCTTGTATTATCAGAAAGAGATTCTAATATTTTTCGTGGTAGCCCTAGGTCTTCCATTCTCGGAATATCTACGCCAACCAAACGAAGGGCTGTTGCCCAACTTCCCCTTTGCTTATATACATTAACACGAAAACGTCCTATATCTTGAAGTGCATAAGAAAAGTCTACTTCTCCTTTTTCTCTAAACTTCTCCATTAAAATAGGCTTTCCTTCTAGTAACTGACCTATAAGTTCTTTTGTATCTGCTTCTCTTAGAGTAGGCAAATCTAAAGGTGTTAATTGACCATGTAACCTGAGTGTAGGCGGAAGTCCTACAGTTAAATGTATATCTGAAGCATTCTGTTCTACAACAATTTCTAATAAATCATTAACATCCATATATGCTTTATCTCCTTACCTCACTGCTCATATGCAATTCTTAGCATTTCTTCAAGTGTTGTTTTTCCTTGAAGAACATTATGAAAAGCATTGTCCCATAATGTTCTCATTCCTCTCTTAATAGCTTCGTTTTTAATATCTTCTGTACTCGTTTTGCCTGAAGAAATCATATCTTCTAAATGTGAGTCAACAACCAATACTTCGTGTACAGCTAATCTTCCTTTATATCCTGTTTGATTACACAAGCTACATCCTCTAGCCTGATAAACTTCCGTTCCCTCTGGAACATTATATATTCTTGATTCAGTAGCTGTTACTTGATGTTTACTCCTGCAACTAGGACATAACCTACGTACTAAACGCTGTGAAATAACACCTTTTATGGCTGCTCCAACCATGTAAGCTTCTGTCCCCATATCCACTAAACGAGGAATAGAACTAGCTGCATCATTAGTATGAAGTGTACTTAATACTAAGTGACCTGTAATAGCTGCTCGTACAGCAATAGAACTTGTTTCACTATCGCGCATTTCACCAATCATGATGATATCCGGGTCTTGACGTAAGATAGAACGCAAGGCACTTGCAAAGGTTAATCCAACTTTTGTATTAACTGCTACTTGATTTATACCCTCTATCATATTTTCAACTGGGTCTTCAACTGTAATAATATTAACAAAATCTTGATTAAGTACTTTTAACGCTGCTGCCAAAGTAGTAGACTTACCACTACCGGTAGGCCCTGTCAAAAGAATAATACCATGGGGATTTTTCAACAAATCTTCTACTCTCTTATAATCGTCTGGATGAAAGCCTATATCCTTCAAAGTTAAATTATTTCCTGTACGGTAAATAAAACGTATAACTGTTTTTTCACCATAAATGGTTGGTAAAATGCTCACACGAAGGTCTACCTGCTGACCATTTACAGACTTAGACATACGCCCATCTTGTGGTAAACGTCTCTCTGCAATGTCTAACCCAGATAAAATCTTAATACGCGTTGTAATAGCATTTAAAGTTTCTTTTTTAGTTTGCGCTAATTCATGTAATCTACCGTCTACACGATAGCGAATACGTACATAATACTCAAATGGCTCAATATGTATATCTGAAGCTCCCTTTAAAATACAACGTTCTAGAATATTATTAACAAGCTGAACCATAGGTGCACTTTCATCTTCATCTGGTACTTCTAAAGTTATTTGTTTTTGAGATTCCTCTTGTAGCTTCTTTTCCACTTGGGATACAATACTCTTTGTCTGTGCAGAAGTATAAGTCTGATTGATAACATTAATGATTCCTTTTTCAGATGCTAAAATAGGGATAATCTCCATTTTAGTACTTAACTTTAAATCATCCAGTGCAAACATGTTTAGTGGATCTTTCATGGCCACCTTTAACTTGTTATCATCTATGCCTACTGCAATCACTGTATAACGCCTTGCAATACTTTCTGGGACTCTAGACGCAATATTGTAATCAATAGTATATTGCTCAAGATTCATATGCGGGATACCCAATTGGAATTCTAGAGCTCCCAAGATATTTTCTTCGGTGACAATACCTTTTTCTACAAAAATCTCTCCAATACGTTTCCCTGTACGTTTTTGCTCTTTAATTCCCCACTCTAACTGTTCCCCGGTAATCATACCTGTCTCAAAGAGCAAATCTCCCAATCTTTTTCTTTGCATCTTCTTCATAATTCACATCCTAGCCCTTTAATACCTAAGGTATTCAAACCTAATAAATCTAAATTCATATTTTATTTATAATTGTATGTATATTATAAGCTTTTTACCCAAAAATATCAACATAAAATTCTTTAAATTATATACAATTACTTACTAGTAAAATTAATATTAATTTTCAACCATTTTAATTTAGGATTTTGTTAATTATTAATGCTTTTTATTTTTATTTAATTTTATTATAAATAGTAAAATGATTACCATTCCTGATAAAATCGATATTCCCAATCCTAGTTTAAAACCATAAGGCGAGTATACTAAACGTATTGTATGTTTACCTTCACTTATTTTAGCTCCTAAGAAACCATGAAGTACTTTTATAGTCTCAATCCGCTTACCATCTACATAGATAGTCCACCCCTTATCATAAGGAATAGAAGTATATAAATAGCTTTTTATATCATTTACGATAAGTTTTCCTTCTAGCTCGGTATCTGAATGCTTTGTAATCATCAAGGCCTGTTCTCTTAATACATTGCTTGTCGTTTCTAGCGCCTTGGTGTCTAATGTATAAAACCATATATTTTTCATTGCAAATTCAGGTTGGAGAAGTTGAAGGGTTACTTGAACTTCTTCTCCAGATTTAAAGTCTCCGAGATACATCACATAATTGCCGTAGTCAAATTCAGCTGGTATAACTTTATCATCATTAACAATAATAGCCATCTTACCGCCATTTATCTGATCCACGTACATATAACAAGGACCCTCTTTTCCCACTTTTAGCTTATAATTAATTTTAGAATCTGCATAATTATCTTTGCTATAATAGACTGTTACCACTCCTTTTTTTTCATCATTCGCCTGGTTTACTGTGCTATCTTCACGTTCTACTTTTCCTGTATTTTCTTTAGTAACAGAATAAGGAGTTAAAGGTATATAATAATTGTTATCCTTTTCTCCAAGCATTTCGTTTAGAATGGTTTCTTGCAAGGTTAGTGGATTAGTCGCTCTAATACCCTCATTGATTGGATTGGCTATCATAAAACCTGCTGATACTGCATAAGGGTTTTCGTAATAATTTACAAATTCTTTTTCTTTTATATTCTTATAACTTTGATAGGTATCATCTTGGATCATTGTATACTTAATATTCACTAGCATATCCGTAATAGGAGTACTACCTTTATAACGAATCCAGTTGTGTCCCGTTTGAACACCCATATCACCTATCGTTTTTTTCACTTCATAATTATAAATAGTATCAAAATGTCCTATGCTTGGATAACCTATCCCAAATCCATCATTCATACTTCTTTCACTATCTTTCTCTATACGATAGAATCCTGGATCCATAGCCATAATTTCATCCACATCACTTTTAATAGTATTATATGCTGAAGTATATTTAGTAACCAAAGGAAGTTGCCCACCCTTATCAATCGTTTGAATACTCATCATGGCATTATTCCCTAGTTCTAATCCAACTAATAATGCTAATAGTAATGTGCCTTGCTTTTTATAGCTTGGCTTTTGCTTGACTAAAACAATAAGTAAATAATATAAAATAATGAAGACAACTGTATATAGAAGCGATTCATCTGTTATGTAACTATATACTTGTCGATTAAGTAAGATAACTGCAGTACCTATAATTCCAAAAGTGGTATGTACTTGTCGTATGGAAATGGTATTAAATACACAATACCCTTTGTACGCAATCCATATCATCAAAAAACTAACTATATAAGTGAAGCGTCCCTCAAAATATACGGGTGGTTTAAAACCATGCCACGCTACATAAAGTGGATTAACAGTCATAGATAAAAACATAAATAAGCCTAAAAAGAAGGTAAGGAGCTTTTCCTTATAAGTAATGCTATAACTTAAGAAATAGAAAAACATAAGGATTACAACAATTAAGCCACAATAAATGTAAGGCAATCCACCAGGCAAGGCTGTATCAAAACTCCCGATACATAATTTGCTCATTAGACCTGAAAATTCGTAGCGTAATGACATTGCCATTTGATCAGGATTAAAAAGTCCATCTCTTCCGGGCATCATATTAAATATAGGAATTAAGAGCACACTACTACAACCTAAAGCTAATATTGGACTAACTAAAAAAGTGCCTAACTTTCCTATAAAGTCTTTTAATAAATACTCTTTTTCTACAGCCAAATATCTATAGACAAAGTATAAGAAAGCAAATACACCAGTCATATAAGCCATATAAAAGTTCATGAAAAAGATTAGCGTAAGTGTAATTGTAAAGTAAAGATAGTTCTTTTTATTTTTTAAGATCTTTTCCACTCCATATAACACTAAAGGAAGCATCATGATTTGGTCTAGCCATATAATATGGAAATAGTAAATCACGGCATAAGCCATCAGCGCGTAGCACCACGCGAAGATACTAATACTTATATCATTTCGTTTAAAAGTCTTTTTCAAATAAAATGCACAAGTTGCACCACAACATCCAATCCTCAAAATAATAATCCAAGTTAATGCTGATAAAATTTGATCTTTTTCCACAAAAAATATTATAAAATTAAATGTGCTTATCAAGGTACCTAAACCAAGTCCCGCAAAAGGTGTACTCCCTTGTATTTGTCCCCAACAATATGCTAAACTTTTACCTTCTAATACAATATCTCTAAGTTTCGTTAATGCATCAATATGTCCCGCTTCCAAATCTGATATTAGTAAGCTATATGGTCCAAAGGGTGTAATGCACATAATAATACATAGAAAAATCCAAACAAAAAACGGAATCAAAAAACCTAATATAATAAATCGATTTTCATTTAACCATTCTTTACATTGCTTCATAAAGTTTCCCCTTTTTTATACTCATTAGCTTATTCAGCACAAGAATAAGTATTATACTTAATAATCTGTTCAATCATTTCATTTTTTAAATGAGTCGCTTCAAAGCCTCCAACGGTTCCCATCTTACTCAATAAATAGTCAAAGGTTAAATTACCATCTCTCCACTTTCCCCCTAGTCCTAAATGAGTAGCATCAATAAAATCTACATTTTCTCTAATAGCTGTGTCAGTCAAAATTTCTGCCATGCCTGTTTTATTGTGGAAATGCATGCCTACTTTTATACCTTCAGCTTTACACATATTAATCGTATCTACAACATAATCAATTGTCATAACACTCTCTGTATCTGCAAAATAAACTACATCTACACCTTGCTCTTTGATAAACTTCACAAAAGCTTGATTTTTATCAATGGTATTATAGCCAGAACTTGTAAAATTGACGAAAGTCTCATATCCCAAACTCATAATTTCTTCAATATGTCTTCCTAAAACATTAAAGTCCGTTTCATGGGAACGGGTTAATATTCTAACTGCATCCACAATGCTTTCCGTTCTGGACAATAATGGTGCTAAAGGTCTCTGAATATCTCTCATGGCAGATATCTTAGTAACATTTTTTATATTTGAGAATATTTCCCTTAGCTCATTATTTCTTAGGCTACAATACCTTCCCAACCCTCTGTTAGTATCTGCCTGTTCATTATGAAAGAAACCTAATTCTATGTAATCAATATACTTACCTAAAGCATATTTATAAACTGTATGATAAAATTCTTCATCAAAGTGCCATCCGGTTTGATAACCTACTTCTCTTAATGTACAATCAAATACTTTAATATTTCTAATCATAAAATCATCCCCTACTATTACTTATTTTTTACAATAGTTAATTGTTTTTTTTATGCCCTCTTCAAAAGATATTTTTGGAATAAACCCCGTATCTTGTGTTAGTTTACTGATATCTGCACACAAATACATGATTTGATTATCTATATAAGGCTTCTTTCCTATTCTCAATGAAATGTTTGGATTTATAGCATCTCTTATTTTGTAAAGATAAGTGATAAGTGGTTCTGGATTACCACTTCCCATACAGTATACTTCCTGATCTTTTCCTTTATTTGCTAAAAGATATAATGCTCTCGCTGCATCTTCACAATATAAGTAATCCCAAACTTGTTCTCCTTTTGTAAATTCAGGTTCCTCACCTTTTAATAATTTTTGTATTGTAGATATAATCATGCTTGATTCACCACATCTAGGTCCATATACACTCACTATTCTTACCCATATATGTTTTATATTTAACTGTTTTGCATAAACTGCACTTATTTTACCTGCACAATACTTTGAAATACCATATGCATTTTCTGGTGCTATTTTAGTTTCAGGAGATAATTTTCCTTCAACCCTTCCATATTCTGATTGAGAGCCTGCTCCTATAAAAACTTTGCAACCTAATCTTTTAGCCATTTTTACTGCATCTAGTGTATATTTGATATTACTATTTTGCAAATATACATCTTCTCTATATTCCGCATTTGTACCTTGCCATGCAAAATGATAACAAGCATCATATTGTTCCGTACTCTCTAGCTGATCTAATTCATTTAAGTCTGCAAATTGAACTTTTACATTAGGATGTAAAATAAGATTTTCTATTTTTGAAGTTTCTTTCCTGCAGACTGCTAATACCTTAATATTCCTATCCACTAAGTATTCTATCAAAGCAGATCCTATCATGCTTGTTGCCCCTGTTACAATAACCTTCTTAATTTTTCTCATCCTCTCGTGTTCTACTAAATATTTTTAATACTGATTTATTACCTTTGCAGCTAATTTATATATTCTAATGTTCTTGATTGGATCACTGCTATTTTAATATCATCATTGTAATGTTTTTTTATAATTTGAATAATCTCCTGTGAATAACCAGGCGCTATTACAATAATTGCTTGAACCTTATTTGTAAAATAAAATTCAGGTGATACTATAGGAATATGTGTAGCTGGAGAATATTTACCTTGCTTAAAGGTTGCGGAATCAATAATGTATTCTATCTTACCTTGTAGCTCCGCTGCTGATAAAATTGTAAAACATTGATGACTAGCTCCCCAAATAGCTACTTTATTATCATTTTTTTTTAATAAATCAATATATGTATTTATATCCTCTGTTAACTGATTAAAATTCAGCTGAAATTTAGATAAGTCTGCTCTACTTCTTTTTTTAACATATGCTGATATTGTATCTCTATTAAAGCGACTTATCTCTACTATTTGAAATCCATTCTTTTGTAATAAAAAGGTAAGTGTTTCTTCTGTATAATAAGCTATATGGTCTCTAATAAATTCATAAAAGCTATCATTTTCAATAAAGTATTCAAAACTTGGAACAGTAATAATTCCCACGCCCTCATCCACTAAATTCTCATGTATACCTTGTAGCATTCCATTAGGATTAGGCTGATGTTCCAAAAAATTAAATGATAAAAATGCGTCAAATTTTCCATTCTGTATAACATTCTCTTTTCCCTCTATAAATCCCTGCACGATATTTAGATTTTTTCTAATTCCTCTATCTACTAGCTCCTTTTTATTTTCGATGCCAAAAGGTTTCACATTGAATTCCTTTAGTATTTCTAAAAATTCGCCTTGACCGCATCCTATCTCTAATATTTTTTTATCGTACAAATTAAACTTCTCAATAAAATCCTTATACTGTTTTCTCCTTAAATCTGTGATAGTTTTTCCAAAGCTACTAGCTCTAATTACATCTTTGTAATAATTTACTGGTTCCACAGCAAACTGTATCAATCCACAGCAACTGCATTGATACAGTTCTAAATCAATCCCATAGTCCCTAGTCACCTCTAATTGAGTGGGCATGTTTTGAGCAGCACTCGGCATATTCTTATATATTAAAAGTGGTTCTTTAAAGAATTCCCCACTACACACTATACACCTTCTCATTAATCCCCCTCCATTTTCTCTATCATGTTTTTTATGCCTTCTTCAAAAGAAATTTTAGATTTCCATTCTGTTATAATGCCTATTTTGTTTATATTAGGTTGCATTGATATTGCTTCTTTACTTGTTTGTTCAATTGCTCCAAATTGCAATTTCCCTTGACTGCACGTTATCCTATGAATTTCTTCAACAAAGTTCTTTAATACCCTAGTGTCATTACTAGCAATATTAAATATCCCACTATCATTTTTAGGTATTTTATAAGAATTATCATATAACGCTATAATACCTTCAACCAAATCATCAATATATATATAATTCCAGTAATGGATACATTTTCCTAGTCTTACATCTTCGTTTTTTAGTAGTCTACTAATTGTAGTATATACCAAAGACCAAGGATGATCATTTATTCCATATACACTAAAAATACGAACATGTAAAAATCTCATTTCAGTGTTTAAGCATAACTTGCTTGCTTTACAATAAAATAACCATTTACTTTTTGCATAGGCACTAATAGGCTTTACCTTCTGGCTTTCTTTAAACATCCCATTTTGTCCTATTCCATATTCAGCGCTAGATCCTGTATGGATAAAACATTTGCAATTAAGTTTTAGCGCTACTTCAATGCATTTCATAGAATAAAGTACATTTTGTTCATGAACTTGTATATTATCTATATTCTTCCTATTTACACCTTCCCATGCTAAATGAAAAAATACGTCACACGTATTTATATGCTCAAGTATAATTTCTACATTTTTAATATCACCTTTAATTACATTTAATCCTCTATAATGACTTAGTTCCATTTTAAACGACGAACCTTCTCTTATCAGTGCGTATACCTCATAACCTTCTTTTAGTAACTTAAGAGTCAAATGCGATCCAATAAAACCCGTGCTCCCTGTAATTACAGCTATTTTCATTTTATCCCCTATTCTTTGTCTTTATTAATATTATCTTTTTTCAAAAGTCCAGTATTTATTTAATACGTAATTTAAGGGTGTTGTAATAAATATATTAATAAATGGAGCTATCATTTCTGAAATTCCTATTATTTCTATCTCTAACCATAGCAAAATAGTTGATAATATCCACGTTCCTAAATAGGTTGAATAAAATTTTAGAATAGATATAATGCTATTTTGTTTGATTTTAAACACCCAATTTCTATTCCAAAAGTAGCCATTTAAACTTCCAAAAACAAAGCCGAAGATATTAGCTATTTGATAATATACCCCTAGATAAAGCATCAAATAATATGTTACAAGTGAAATCGTCAAATTACTGACACCAACAATTATAAATCTAATGAATTGCCTATTTTTCTTAAACAAGCTTATTAGTTTAAGATTCATCTTTTTCATTCTTCTCTCCCTGTATATCTCTCTCCTTTTCAAAATTGATACGTTCTTCTTCAACTACTAATGGGCGATTCATTACCCTTGCATTAATATTCATTATGTATTCTCCTAAAAACCCTATGAAAAATAGTTGTGCTGCTCCTAAGAAAAACATTCCTATTAATATAGGTGCCATTCCAGCTACAAATCGCTCCCAATAAATAAGTTTCATTATAAAATAAATTATCCCAACAACAAAACTTATTCCCCCAATAATAAATCCTCCTATGGTAGCTAATCTTAGTACTGCCTTTGAATAAGATGTAATTCCTAGCATCCCAAAATCAAACAGAGTAAAGAAATTATTTTTACTTTTACCTCTTTCTCTTTTTGGCTGTACATATTCAATCTCTGCTCTTTCAAATCCTAGTTCTGCTACAATACCTCTAAAATAAGGCATTGGATCCTTCAATCCTCTTAATACTTCTATAAAACTCCTATCATATAATCCAAACCCTGTAAACTGCTCAATCTGCTCTACATTAGCTATCTTCTTAAGTGTCTTATAATAACAACCTCTCAAAAAGTACATTATCTTATTTTCTTTACTTGTTGTTTTTATTCCAATAACAATTCGATACCCCTCTTCCCACTTCTTAACAAAATCCACTATCATCTCTGGAGGGTCCTGAAAATCAGCAACTAATCCAATAACACAATCACCTGTTGTTTGTAATAATGCATAATAGGGCGAATTTGACTGTCCAAAATTCTTTGCATTTAATATTACTTTCACCTTTTTATTAGTTTTACACAAGTTTCTAAGTAACTCCCTAGTTCTATCAGTTGAACAATTATCAATAAAAAGAATTTCATAATCATACTGATTTAATTCTCTAGTCATAATTTCTTCAACTCTACTAGTAATAAGCATTACATTTTCTTCTTCATTATATGTAGGAATTACTATACTGACTTTCTTCATTATACATTCCACCATTCTACTCAATATTTATCTTATTAGTCACATATTCTTTCCTATCTAAGAAAGGATACATATCATCTAATGGTTTAGACACTATAGTGCCATCTTCTAACTTTTGTGAAGCAGATTTTGGCGCAAAAATGTAATCTGTTTTTAATTTAACAACACAAACTGCGGGTCCTTCATCCTTTAATATCTCCTTTATTTTAGAAAAATCATTAGTATTTTTGATACATACTGTCTTTATACCATACGCTTCTGCAATATTTATAAAATCAGGAATCCCTACACCATGTGAAGGATCACTAGCTACTTTAAAGCCTTCGAACAAATTATCTTGAGTCTGCTTAATTGAAATATAGCCTTGATTATCTAAAATAAATAATTTTACTGGAAGCTGATAATACTTCAAAGTCTCCAGTTCTTGAATGTTCATTTGCAAACTACCATCTCCTGCTAAACAGATCACTCGTTTATTAGGATGAGCTATAGCAGCACCAATAGCAGCTGGTAAATCATATCCCATAGCAGCACAACCCGAATTCCAAATCACACGTTGGCCTTTTTTAATAAAGCCCGCTTGGAAATAGCAAACTGAACATGTTCCATTACCTGTAATTACTATTTCTTCTTCTTCTAATTGCCTACTTAAGACATCTACAAAATAATAAGGATTGATTTTATTATCTTTTTTATACGCCTCTAACACAACAGGATAACGTTCTTTCTTATCCATACACCACTGATGCCATTCTTCCCATTTAGGAAATACCATCCCCTTTGATTGTTCTATTAACCCTCTTAAGAATAGTTTAATATCTGTATGTACCGGAAAATCTGGTTTAACCGTAGGCTTCATTAGTTCTCTCTCATCAATATCCACTACAATTTTAGTAGCCTGTGCTGCAAATTCATCCCAATTATAGCCTACTTGCCTAATATTGTTTCTTGTTCCTAAGCATAAAAGAACATCGGCATTTTGCACAGCAAAATTTCCAGCACGATCTCCTATAGTTCCGACACGCCCAACATAGTTAGGATGCTCTGTTTCCATCAAGTCACAACCATTAAAACTCGAAACAATAGGAATAGGTAATTGCTCTCTTACCATATGAAATAAATCTATGGCATTTCCCATACGAATGCCATGACCAGCTAATATTAACGGTCTTTTAGCATTCTTAAGTAGTTCAAGTACTTGATCTATTTTAGTTTCTAGCACTTTCTCTCTTTCTATTTCTGTTCCTATTATTTCCACGACAGCATTTTTTGCCTCTTCTTCAATTAGTGCTGATTGAATATTAATAGGAATATCTAGCCATACAGGACCTTGTCTTCCTTCTAACGCCATTTGAATAGCCTTATCCAACTCTACTTTTATATCCTCTGGCTCTACAATCATCTTGGCATATTTGGTTAATGGCCTTACAACATCTATAATATTAATTTCTTGATCACCTAATTGTCTAAGACCTACTTCAGGGCAAGATGCAATAGTTGTAGAATATTTCACTTGCCCTGACAGATATAATACAGGTGTAGAATCTAGCCATTGTCCCATTAACCCCGTAATCGTATTGGTTCCTCCAGGCCCTGTTGTAACACATACTACAGCTAATTTACCTGTAGATTTTGCATACCCTTCTGCACTTATACTGCATGCTTGCTCATGTTGATTACAGATATAACGTAGGTCTGAATTTCTACCAATAGCATCATTTAGGAAAATAGCACCCCCTCCAGAAATCATAAAAACATCTTTTACCCCATAAGTAACTAATTTTTTTGTGATATAATCTGCCACTCTAATCATGATTTGCTTCCTTCTCTCTTTCTTAGTTCATCATTAAGTCTGTATAGTTTGTAATCTGCTTAACACTTAATAAATAGCAGTCTTCTTTCTGATATTGTTTGTACCATTCTACTGTATAGCGTATAGCCTCATCTATATGGAGTATCGGTTTCCAGCCTAGCTTAAATACTGATTTACTAATATCTAAATTAAGCCAATTAGCCTCATGACATAAGGTTTGTTCTTGAATACAATTCACCTTACCACTTCCATAACAGTGGATTAATTTTTGAACCAGTTCTCCTACAGGTATAATAGAGTCTATGGTTGGTCCAAAATTCCAAGCCTGACTATACTGTTGTGGATATTTAGTTAACATTTCTCCTAATTTCAAATAGCCCCTCAAAGGCTCTAATACATGTTGCCATGGCCTAATAGCTTGTGGATTTCTTATAAATATTTCTTCTTCACTAAATATTGCCCTCATACAATCTGGAATAAGCCTATCTTTAGCCCAATCTCCTCCACCTATAACATTTCCTGCTCTTGCTGAAGCAATAGCTTTTTGATGTATCTCATAATTTACAGGAGACATAAAAGAATTTCGCCAAGATTGAATAGCTATTTCCGCTGCTGCTTTTGATGAACTATAAGGATCATACCCCCCTAATGCATCATTTTCACGATACCCCCACGGTTGCTCTTTATTGTCATAGCACTTATCAGTGGTTATTAATACACCTACTTTAGTTGCTGGAGTATTTCTAATGCATTCTAAAACGTGAATCGTCCCCATTACATTCACTTCATATGTTTCCGAAGGTTTTTCGTAAGACTCTCTTACTAACGGCTGCGCTGCTAAATGAAATACATATTCTGGCTTATATTCTTCAAATACATTTTTCAACTTATTGATATCCCTTATATCCCCTCTTATATCAACCATTTTATCTTGTAGTTGAGCTAAGACAAATATATCCTTCTGAGAATTAGGTTCCAAAGCATAACCAATTACTTTAGCACCTAATTCAAGCAACCAAATACATAGCCAAGAACCTTTAAATCCTGTATGTCCCGTCACTAATACTACTTTGTCTTTATAAATATTATTAAAATTCTCCATTATTACCACACCTTCCAAAATGCCTTATTTTCTTTCCACATTTGATTGAGGTGGTAAATATCTCTTTCATTATCCATACATGCCCATAGTCCATCGTGAGTAAATACTCCGATTTTTCCTTGTTCTGCTAATCGCTCAAATGTTCCATATTCTAAATCACAGTCCTCATCCTCAGATAAGTAACTTAATAGTTCTTTATTAAACACCATGAATCCACCATTAATAAGCCCCTGTGAGGTCTGTGCTTTTTCCTTAAAAGAAGCCAGTACATCTCCATCTGTTCTAAGTTCACCAAAACGTGCTGGTGGATGAACCCCGGAAATCGTTACAGTTTTATTGGCTCTTAAATGAAAATCAATTAATTCATTAATATTAATATCAGCTACACCATCTCCATAGGTTAAGAGATTAATATCATCCGTTAAATATTTTTCAATACGTTTTAGCCTACCGCCTTTAAGTGTATCTACGCCTGTATCGATTAATGTAATCTTCCAATCTTGTTCATCATGATGCGTCAAATAAGTCACTTCTCCTGTACCTATATTAATAGTAAAATCATCTTGTTTTGCGGCATAGTGCAAAAAATAATTCTTTATCAAATCGGCTTTATATCCTAAACATAAAATAAATTCCTTAATACCATAGTAGGAATAGATTTTCATAATATGCCAGATAATTGGTTTACCTCCTATTTCCACCATAGGTTTTGGTAATAGCTGAGAAATTTCTCCTAATCTTGTGCCATATCCCCCTGCTAAAATAACTAATTTCATATTTTCCCCCTACTCGTTCAGTCTTATTTCATGTTATTATCAACAAACTCATGTAATACTTGAATCATGTAATCTAGCATAGGCTTTGTCATCCCCGGATAAACACCTATCCAAAAAGTGCTTTTCATAATACGATCTGTTTGTAGTAATTCTCCTACTACTCTATAACTTTCTTCTGCTTCTCGTAACTCATCAAAACAAGGTTGTCTCACAATATTCCCGGCAAACAACATACGTGTTTGAATACCACGACTTTCTATGTATTGCACCACATCGTCTCTAGAGAAAGAAACATCTTCTTTTAGAGTGATAAGGAAACCAAACCAACTTGGATTACTCTTATCAGCCGCTTCTGGCAAGAGAAAAAACGCTGTCAAATCAGCTAATCCCTTTTTTAAATAAGCCCAATTCCTTTGTCTTTCCTCAATAAAGTGTGGTAATTTTTTTAGCTGCGCACATCCTATAGCTGCTTGCATGTCTGTTACTTTTAAATTATAACCAAAGTGGGAGTATACATATTTATGATCATATCCCTTAGGAAGTTCACCAAACTGTCCTGTAAAACGATGCTTACAAGTATTATCTTGTCCTGACGCACAAAAGCAGTCTCTTCCCCAATCTCTAAATGATTCTATAATTTGTTTTAGTTCTATATGATTAGTGTATACCGCTCCACCCTCTCCCATTGTCATATGATGTGGTGGATAAAAGCTAGAGGTTCCAATATCACCTATCGTTCCTGTATAACGCCATTCTCCCTTGTAATAATATTGAGAACCTAAAGCGTCACAATTATCTTCTACTAGCCAGAGTTTATATTTGTCACAAAATGTTTTTACTGTTTCTATGTCAAAAGGATTTCCCAATGTATGTGCAACCATAACAGCTTTTGTGCGCTCGCTTTTAGCACTTTCTAGTTGCCTCACATCTATATTGTATTGCGGCAATGTCACATCAACAAAAACAGGGATTGCACCATATTGGATAATAGGAGCAATAGTTGTTGGAAAACCTGCGGCTACTGTAATCACCTCATCTCCTTTTTGTATGCGACGCTCCCCTAACTTATATGAAGTCAATGCCATAAAAGCTAGCAAATTAGCAGATGAACCTGAATTTGTTAGTGAACAATATTTTACACTTAAAAATTCACTAAATTCCTTTTCAAACTGTTGACTATAACGCCCCGTAGTAAGCCAGAATTCTAAAGCAGAGTCCACTAAATGAATCATCTCATCTTCATCAAAAACCCTTCCTCCATATGCAATACGTTCTCCAGGTGTAAATACTTGTTGATCTTTGAAATTAATCTCATAGTACTCTCTTATATTTTCTATTATTTTGGATTTAATTTGATTACTTTTTTCTAGTCTACTATCATATTGCACAGCACCACATCCTAATATTTCACTTTTATTTTAACTTAATTATACATAACATTATACAATAAATCAAATTATATGACATTATTAAATATTTAAACTAAAACATAAATATCTTATACCTTTCACAAGATTTTATTGCAATTTATTACACTTTTATAGGCACTAAAATATACAAGAATAAATTTTATTTTTTTGTTAGGGAATATTTCGTCCTAGTACATATATATTAATGTAAAATAAAATAAACAACTTCCATCGGCATAATCACTGCAGCATCAACCTGAGGAACTGACCGGGTCGACCAAGTCTCAATCTGTTGTTACAGGTACCTCTGGCTCTAAGGAAAATGTTCACTGGTGCGCTACAAGGGAGGCGCCATCCTATAAGTTGTCAAAAAGTTTTACATCCTAGCAGTACCAAACAAAGTTTCAAATCAGAGTCTTAAGGTCTTCGCTTCCTAGATAGGACAGTCCGGGCCTAGACTTTAAGAGCTCCTCACTCATGGCTTGAACTTTCATAGCTCTCTTAAGTAGTCACTGCTTCTTTAGCTAGTTGTGCCGAGGAGCCATTTCTATGCCTTGAAGTAAGGTCTACTTAAGGAGCTGAGAAAGTTTCACCAGAGTCTGGACAATAAAAAACGGTAACCACGTCTATACGTGATTACCGTTTTTTATTGTTCTAAAAAGGAATTATTTATTCATTGCTTCTTCGATAGCTACGGCTACAGCAACTGTAGCACCTACCATTGGGTTGTTACCCATACCGATAAGTCCCATCATTTCTACGTGAGCAGGCACTGATGAAGAACCAGCGAATTGTGCATCTGAGTGCATTCTTCCCATAGTATCAGTCATACCATAAGAAGCTGGACCAGCAGCCATGTTATCTGGGTGAAGTGTACGACCTGTACCACCACCAGAAGCTACTGAGAAGTATTTTTTACCTTGTTCAACACATTCTTTTTTGTATGTTCCAGCTACTGGATGTTGGAAACGAGTTGGATTAGTTGAGTTACCTGTAATAGATACGTCAACACCTTCCATATGCATGATTGCAACACCTTCACGAACATCATCACAACCAAAGCAACGAACTTTTGAACGTTCACCGTTTGAGTATGCGATTTCTTTTACTACATTTACTTTACCTGTCATATAATCAAATTGAGTTTGAACATATGTAAACCCATTGATACGAGAGATAATTTGAGCAGCATCTTTACCAAGACCATTTAAGATAACTCTTAAATCTTCTTTACGAACTTTGTTTGCAGAACGTGCAATACCGATAGCACCTTCAGCAGCTGCAAAGCTTTCGTGACCTGCTAAGAATGCGAAACATTTTGTTTCTTCTCTAAGAAGCATAGCTCCTAAGTTACCGTGACCAAGACCTACTTTACGGTCATCCGCTACAGAACCTGGAATACAGAATGCTTGAAGACCTTCTCCGATAGCTTCTGCTGCTTCTGCCGCTTTGTGACAACCTTTTTTGATAGCAATTGCTGCACCTACAACGTAAGCCCAACAAGCGTTTTCAAAAGCGATTGGTTGAATTCCTTTTGTGATTTCATATGGATCAAAGCCTTTTTCTTTACAGATAGTTCTAGCTTCTTCAATATCTTTGATTCCGTATTTATTTAAAACAACGTTAATTTGGTTAATTCTTCTATCATATGATTCAAATAATGGCATTGTTTGGCACCTCCCTATTCATGTCTTGGGTCAACTGTACGTACAGCATCATCAAATCTGCCGTATTGACCTGTAGCTTTTTCAATTGCTTCGTTTGCATCCATACCTTTTTTAATCATGTCCATCATTTTACCGAAGTGAATGAAACGGTAACCGATGATTTGATCGTCAGCATCAAGAGCGATATTTGTTACATAGCCTTCTGCCATTTCAAGGTATCTTGGTCCTTTAGCAACTGTTGAGTACATTGTACCAACCTGGCTACGAAGTCCTTTACCAAGGTCTTCAAGACCTGCACCGATAGGAAGTCCACCTTCAGAGAATGCAGTTTGAGTTCTTCCGTATACGATTTGTAAGAATAACTCACGCATTGCTGTGTTAATTGCGTCACAAACTAAGTCTGTGTTAAGCGCTTCAAGAATTGTTTTACCTGCTAAGATTTCTGCTGCCATAGCTGCAGAGTGAGTCATACCTGAACATCCAATAGTTTCTACTAATGCTTCTTGAATCACACCATCTTTAACGTTAAGTGTTAATTTACAAGCACCTTGTTGTGGTGCACACCAGCCTACACCGTGTGTAAGACCACTAATGTCTTTAATTTCTTTTGCTTGTACCCATTTACCCTCTTGTGGGATTGGTGCTGGCCCATGGTTAGGTCCTTTAGCGATTGGGCACATTTGTTCTACTTCATGTGAATACATCATTTTCATGACTCCTTTCCACTCATCTCTATTTAAAGATTTCTCTTTAAATCAAAAATTTAACAATACACACTTATTGTATAGGTGGTTAAGGAATCTGTCAATATTTATCCTTTTTTTTAATAGTCTAATATGAGTAGGTAGTGAATTCTTTTTCTGTAGTATAACTTTTTTGAGTCATAATAGAAACTCTACCTTGCTTAAAAAGTTCTTTGTAAATAGCTCCCTTTGCCTTAACAGCTTCTGGTGTTGCTTTAAGAATTTCTTCTTGAAGTCTCATCAGATCAGCTGGACCTTGCCCCCATAAAACTAGTCCTTCCAGAGCATTTGCCTCCTCTAAAGGTGTGCCTAATAAACGAAATTGACTGTGCAGTCTACTTAAAGCTTCTGCTTTGCTACTCTCAAGAGCAATGCTATCTACATTGGTACTTAAAAATTCATGTGCTTTTTCTAAAATAGGCAAGGAACGTTCTATATTAGGATCTCTATAGGTATAAAAAGAGATGGTATATGGATAACTGAGTTGACAACCTGCACCATAAGCACCTAGACCTACTCGAATACGAGGATTAAGATAGTTTTTTGTTAAATAAGTGGTTGCTAGATAATCTAGCCCATCTAAAGGTATCCCCTTATCCATTCCAATGTAGCTATGATCAATGGCTGCATGACTTGTTACAACACAATTTTTAGAAGTGGCTACAAATTTATAGGTAGCTGTTTTATGTTCAAGACAAGGTAATGTCTCTAAAAAATCTTCCCAGCTTTTCGCATATAAATTCGATTCTTTAGCAGGAATAGTTGTTGCTACAATAAGGTCTCCTGTATGATACAGCTTTTTATCAATACGCTCTACATTCAGACGCCAAGCTGTATGATGCATTTTTAAAAGCTCCTCACAAAAAGTATAGGTAGGATAACTCTGTTCATACAAGTAGCGCTTCAATCCTTCTTCTGCTCCTAAGCTGAGGTGTGATAGTGTCCCAATGACATTATTTTCACTTGCCTCTTTCATATCCATAACCCATTCAATGAGTTTTTGTCTGTACCATTCATCTGGCTTGTTTTGTAAGTGTAATCTAGCTTCCCTTAGTAACGTGCTATGATCTGTTTCTTCTGCTTTTGTTAAAACAGCAAGTTTGAAGCAAGGCCAATATCCCTTTTCACTAGGATAAGCCGTACAACCCGTTGTAATAATACCACTAAAAGGGGTAATCTCCTTGGCACTTTCTTCTAATAAGTGGGCATAGAGAAACAAATAAGGCAGTTCCTTTTGAGGTATATGAGCTGTATTAAAATAAAGCTGCGACCTTGCCCATGTGCTTTCTACCTCCGTAACCATTTCTGTATAGTTCTTTTTTTGCTTGCTTTTAATTTCTATATGTGGCCTTAAAATAAGCTCTCTTAAATTTACTGCTTCTAATTTTGTTTTTTGCTTCTGCCAAGCTTCCATTTTAGGAACAATATCTAGCCACTCTTCATCTGAAACAGGACTTAATTTCTCTGGTTCCTTTAGTTCATAAGAACCTGGTAATAATAGAAGTGTATACCTAGTAGCTTGTTCAAATAAAATTTGACGGCTATCTGCATCTAAGCTTTTAGCATTTTGAATATATTCTTTCTTTTCATAATACTGATTAATCGTTTTATAATGAGCCCATGCCTCTAGCATGCTTTGTGCAATATCAATGCCTCTATTGACACTTGTATCTTCTTTAAGCACGAGCCAATTTGCTTGTGCTAGCACATCTTGTTCTGTAAAGTTATTCATTCCTAAATCCTTTGGCATACTGGCAATCAGCTGATCTAGCTGTCTTGCACAATTTTCTAGCTGATTCGTAGGCAAATCTGAAATAACCAGGGAATAAACTGGGCAAGGTAAATCCTCATCTTTAATCCATCTTGCTTTACCTAGTCCAATACGATTCAAATTTTGCCAAAATCCTGTTTGAGGACTCATTAAATAAGCAGTCATCCATAAATCTAATGCTTGTATCTTTTCTGGACTGAGCGACTTTTCTAATACAAAACTTTTTACTAAGACCCCTTTATCTCCACTTGGTAAAACAGTATAGGTGGCTGTTTTTTCTGGATTTAACATTTGGACACTTAAGTCAATACTCTCTTTAGGCTTTGTTAAATCTGTTAAATAGGAAGTTATCATTTGTAAACTTTCTTCAAGTGGAATAGCGCCATATAGGACAATTTTCATATTAGCTGGATAATAGTATTTTTTGTATACCTTTAAGCAATTTTCATAGGTTAAAGTAGGAATCTCATTAGGACTACCACCACTATCATATGCATAGTGGCTATCTTTAAAAATCATATTTCTAAGACTTCTAAAAACAGTACGCTCCTTGCTACTATAAGCACCCTTCATTTCATTATAAACAACTCCCCCTACTCTGTTTTCCATAGGAGATGAATAAAATGCCTCTTCATAAAAACCATAAGGCTCTTTTAATAAATTAGGTTTAAAAACAGCATCAAGATAAATGTGCATAAGTTCTTTATAGCAGGAAAGATAAGGTGTAGAAAAAGGAAATAGGGTCATATCTCCGCTAGTTAATGCATTCATATAGGTGTTAGGATAAGCTTCACTGGCATCAAAAAATAAGCTTGCTGAAGGGTAGTCTTTAGAACCTGTAAATAAGGTATGCTCAATAATATGATTCACACCTGTGGAGTCTGTTGTTGGTGTTTTAACACCTAAAACAAAACTCTTGTTCACATCCTCATTTTCTATCCAAATAACCTCTAAACCTGTTGCTACATGCCGATAGGTATGTATTGTATCGGTATTGTATTTTTCTTTACTTATTTCCTTAAAACCTTGTGATTTAGGACTATTAGGTTTACCAAATATAGGACAAATCATACATAAGACAATGCATATCATAAGAAAACTTTTTCTTTTTAACATAACTCGCCTCCTTTTTTCTTATGATGTGCAATAAACATCTTTTTATCCTTTCATTTTGTTCTAATAAGCCTTAAAAACTCATATATTATCCATAGCTTATTATCAGTAAATTAATAAGGAGGGAACTTAAATGATACCACATCCTATTTATCCCCCTAGTGTTTCTAGACAAAATCTAGGATCGCTCATTGTACAACTTTCTTCAGATACGCTTTTAGGACCTCTTGTTCCTGTTAGTAATGTTAATGTTACTATTAAAGAAATCTCCCCTAGTGGTGAAGAAACTATCATTGCAGAGCTTGTTACTAATGAAGTTGGTCAGACGACTCCCCTAGAATTATCTGCTCCTCCAGTTGACTATAGTTTAGATCCCCTTAATACGCAAAAACCTTATGCTACTTATCGTATTGAAACTGCTTCTCCTAATTACGTAGATGCCATTGTTATGGGCTCACAGATTTTTGCCGATATCCAGTCTATTCAGCCTATTACTTTGCAAGCTACTGAAAGACAGCTTAAACGTTATGCTTCTTATACGAGAGAATTGTTGGAGACTGTTAGCATAGGTCCAGCTACCCTATACGGTAACTACCCACCTAAAATTCCAGAAGCTTCTATCAAACCTATTATTCCTGGCTCTGGTTTTATCGTCTTAGACGAAGTCATTGTACCTGAGTTTGTTATTGTTCATGCTGGAAGCCCCAATGATAATAACGCGCCTAACTATACGGTTCCTTATATCGACTATATCGCCAATGTAGCTAGCTCTGAAATCTATCCTACCTGGCCTATTGAAACCATTAAAGCCAATATTATTGCCATTAATTCCTTTACTTTAAACCGTATTTATACAGAATGGTATCGTAATCAAGGTAAGCCCTATACCATTACTAATTCTACGGCTTATGACCATGCTTTCTTCTATGGACGTAACCTATTTGATTCCATTGTACCTGTTGTTAATGAAGTTTTTGATACCTATATTAAACTACCTGATGTTACTCAACCTCTACTTTCTCAGTATTGTGATGGTGTTAAGTCTCAATGTCCAAACTGGATGACGCAGTGGGGGAGTAAGGATTTAGGCGATGCAGGTTATACAGCTGAACAAATTCTTAGAAATTTTTACGGTAGCAATATCACCCTCAATACTGCTCCTATGGTAGAAGGTAATCCTGAATCTTATCCAGGTAGTCCTTTAAGGTTAGGTGATAGTGGGCCTGCTGTACGTACCATTCAAATGCAGCTGAATCGTATTTCACAGAACTTCCCTCTCATTCCCAAAGTAGCTGTAGATGGTAATTTCAATGAAGCAACTCAGGAAGCAGTGAAGACTTTTCAAAAAATCTTTCATCTTCCCCAGGATGGCATTGTAGGAAAAAGTACTTGGTATGAAATCTCTCGTATTTATGTAGCTGTTACTAAACTTGCTGAACTTGGATAAAATAAATAGACCTGACCGAAGATTATCCACTTCGATTAGGTCTATTTTTATCCTATTCTCTTATTATCTTTATATCACTATTCTGTTCTAATAGCTGAAAGCGCTGAAAGTTTCATTGCTTTTCTAGCCGGAAAGTATCCAGATACGAGACCAACTAAAGTAGAAAAAATAATGCCTGCAGCAATTAACCATGGTGGTACCAAGGATACAGTAGTGCCTCCCCACATCCCTAGCATTCGTGCTATTGGCTCACCTATAGCATTTAATATAAGGGAAATTCCTACAGAGATACTTGCACCTAAAATGCCTCCTATTAAGCCAATAAATAAGGCTTCCATTAGGAAAAGATATTTAATATCTACAAGCTTGGCTCCAATCACTTTCATAACGCCTATTTCCTTAGTACGTTCATAAATACTCATCATCATAGTATTAGCAATACCTATCGCTGCTACAACAAAGGATACAATACCTATACCACCCAAAGCCATACGCTTAGCTGCTGCTTCTTGCTTATACTGTTCTAGCCATTCCATATTGTTATATGCATCATAACCCATGCTCTTAATCTGTTCTAATGTACTCACTACATTGTCTTGGTGGTCTACTTTAATCATTACTTCATTGTAAGTACGTTTCTTATCTCTTTTAGCCTCTTCATCTGTATACCACCCCATTGCCTTTTTATAAGCAATTTGTTCTTTTTTCAATTCTTCATATAGAGCTCTTGGTATAATAACTTTACGTGCTAAATCCATGCTTGTTTCAGGAAATAGGCCTACTACGTTCACCTCTGTTCCTTTAGGTGCTTTAATCTTATTGCCATTAACGTCTTCTAGTTGTGGCTTCCCTGTTTCCCAATCATACTGAATGACTTCTAGTGTAACCTTATCTTTTTCAAGATCGAATGGCATAAATTCAAGTTCCTTAGAATAGTCTATCTGCTTCCCTCTTTTTGTAAAATACTGAAGCACGTTTTTTCCCATTAAAATACTTCTTGTTTCTTCTGGTAATAAACTGCGCCCCTCTTCTACTTTGTATCCCAATGCCTCTATATCAACAGCATCCATCACATAAATTTCCCAATAAGGATCTGGCGTACGATATTTGCCACTACTTAAGTAAACATTAATATCATTAAGCATCGGAATAGCTCTTACAACATGATCTACCTTTTCAAATTCTTTGAGTACCTTATCATCAATTTCTTGGGTAGAGTTACCACCCCCGTAACTCCATACTTGAATCAAAGTAAGATCTCCCATCTGGGCAAACTGCTCTTCCATATTTTTCTCCATAGCTAGACCTAAGGATAACATTAATATAATAGAGCATGCCCCAATCACTACACCTAATATAGTAAGAGCTGTACGCAACTTACGTCGCCATAAATTACGTACGCTCATGCTTATCAAATCAATCTTCTTCATCTAGCATCATCTCTTCTTTTTTTGCTTTTTTCTTTTTAAGCATAACAAGGGTGATTGCTACTGCTACAACGACACCTACACCTACACCTGCTAAAATCCATTTTTTGCTTACAGGCCCTTGAGTTGGTGTTTCTCCTTCCACAGGAGGCATTTCTCCATCTACAGGAGGCATTTCTTCCATCATCATCTCTTCTACAAGGAATTCAAAAGGTTTTCTAATTTCTTGAGTCTTACCGGCTGCATCTTCATATTCTACAATAACTTCACCTTTTAAGGTTCCAGCTTGATTTGCTGTGATCATTGGCTCATAGGTCTGTGAATCTCCTTGCTTAAAGTTACCAATAAACGTTCTATTATTTTCTACTGTAAAGCCTTCTCCTTCTACATAAACCATCATATTGGTTACATCAGTACGTCCTCTATTATAGAAGGTTGTAGATAGTGTTGTTTCTATCCCTACCTGTGCATATTCTACGAAAATGTCACCTGCCTCAATTTTTGTAACTTGTTCTACTGGGATACCTATGTTTTCAGTTGCTGTAATTTCATTGCCATCCTCATCTTCATAAGCCATTTCTAAGGTAATTTCGTAAGTCTTAGCTTTTGCTGTAGGAATGGTATACATGGTTACATCCTTAGTTACTGTTTCTCCTGGACTAAGCTGATCGATGTAAAAGGTATTACTACCACCTACAGGCGTAAATACATTTCCTGTTTGATTTTCACCTTGTTCAATGACTTTAATATTAGCTTTCAAATTGTTAACAGTATGCTTACTGTTTGTATTTAAAAAGCCTAGATGAAGTTCAAAGTTTTCTCCGGCTTGGACAATAGTTGGGTTAACTATATATTCTCCAATGATTACTTTAGGTTTACCTTTTAACTTCTCATCCTCATCGCCTTCTGCATCCTTCTTAGGATTGCTGATGTTAGCACTTCCATATTGACTAATAGTGGTAGGTGCTTTAGCATCACCATATTCAACATTAATCTCAATCGGATGACTACTTGTAATAGCTGCATGAGTTGCTGCAAAAGTTACACTGTATTGTTTAGTTTCTCCCTTACCTAATTTAGTTACAAAGAAGAGATTCTGAGATTTAGGTACAATTCCTTCATCTCCTTTAACAGAAATTTTAAGATTATCTGCTCCGCTTTTGGAAGAAACATTGAATTTAACGGTAAAATTTTGGTCTACACCATATGTATCTGTAGGTGAAATCACATTACTAATAATAACTTCTGAAGCAATGCTTGAAGCCGATGTACTTAAATAAACGTATTGTGTATCTTCTTCTTTTTCACCTGATGAATTTAAATAATCCACTTTAATCTGAATAGGTACACTATCCCCTTTAAAGCTGCTATTTACACGTAATTTCATTGTAATATCTTGACTTGCCTTGCCTTGAATAATATCTAACCTTTTAACATTACTTGCCTCTACTATGGAGACATTTTCAGAATTAACCACTTCAAAACGGATATTCTTTGCATCACGTTGTCCTACATTACTTAACTTAAATGTCACTTCACTTGCTACACCTGGTGTATAGATTTTACTGCCTGATGTGCTTACTTCAAGTGCTGATGGTACTACACTACTATCTACCTGTATATTAACACTATAGCTATTTCCTGCCACACTTACTGTAGCTGGATAAACACCTGCTTTAGCATCTTCACTTACTTTAATCGTAAAAATACCTGTTTTAGTTTCTTTTGATTTAATATTTTTTACTGTTGCAGTGCTTGTTTTAATTTCTACGCCTTCTACCTTACTTCCTAAAGCAAGTTTCATATCAGCTTGATTAACTGTAAAGGTTCCTTTATTAGTTACCTTCACCTCTACATTTTGCGTTTGCCCTGTTTTAACTAATAAGTTATCTTGTTTTTCCACTGTTAATACATCTACAAAATCTTCACTTGATTTTGCTGATAGTGTATAGGATTCTGTATCATTGCTGTCTGGACTAGTTGTTTGAAGACTTCTTCCTACTTCTACTACTACCTCAATATCTTTACTTCCACCATTGTAGACTAGCCCACTAATGGTAATAGTTTTAGATTCACTTACTCCTGATATTTCTTCAGTCTCACTAACAGAAAAATTAGTTTTGCTAGAATCCAGTCCACTCCCTGTGGCTTTAGCATTAGATATGTATACTTTATTACCTTCACCTTGCTTACTTGCTGTTACTTCTACTACTAAACCAAATGTATCACCTGGTTGGATGCTTGATTGATTTTGACTAACTTTATTAATGGTTATTAAACCAAATGCTCCATCTCCTTCTGCTGCATAGATATTTAACCTATCACTTGGCATCATATAGGTAGCCATTAAAAGAAAACTCAACACCCATGCTACCCACTTATTCTTCTTTTTCATAAATCATTTTCCTTCCCTTATCTGTATTTTTTTCTATTTTAAGAACATCGCCGTCTTGCACCGTGATAATCTTATGTGCGTAATCAGCAATTTCTGGGTCATGTGACACAATAATGAGTGTTTGCTTATATTTTTCTGCAATTGCAGTAATCATATCCATTACTTCTATGGTCGTATGCGTGTCCAAATTTCCTGTAGGTTCATCTGCAAATAAAATTTGAGGACGATTCACAAAAGCTCTTGCAATACTCACTCGTTGCTGTTGTCCACCACTCATTTCTTTTGGCTTATGATGAAGCCTTGACCCTAGACCCACTGCTTCTAGCATTTCCTTGGCTCTTTTCTCTCTCTCTTTTTTATCCATTCCTTGAAATACAAGAGGTAATGCTACATTTTCTAATGCCGTTAGTGTGGGAATTAAATTATAAGACTGAAAAACAAAACCAATATTTTTTTGGCGAAAAATGGCTAACTGCGTTTCATTTAATTTTTCAACCCTTATTTTTTTAATTTTTATGGTTCCTTTTGTAGGTTTTTCAAGCCCAGCTAACATATTGAGCAAAGTTGATTTACCTGAACCTGATGTACCAAATAAACAACAAATTTCACCCTTTTCTATTTCTAGGTCAATATGATTGAGCGCCACAATTTTTTCTTTTCCCATACGGTAAACTTTCCTCAAGTTTTTAACTTCTATAATAGGTTCCACCTTATCCCCCCTTCGTAAACAATTGTTCAAATATAACAAACAGTATAGCATACTTAACCATCATTAACCATAAAATAGAGATTACATTATTATGACTTTTTAGTCATAATCCTTAACCTTTTCTTAATATTCTCTCTTTATGATTAATAAAAAGTAAAAAAAGAGTGGGCATCCCTTTTTCTAAAGTCATTGCCTACTCTTCCATCTATCCTATCAGCAAATATTTTATTAAAAAATCAATTGCCTTCTTAGCAGATCTAGACTTTGTTCAATGCATAGTCTACCATATCCCCATAATGGACTAGGATAGTTGATAGAATCATCTCTAGTAGCACCTCTTACTAGGTAAGTTCTTACATTTTCACCATATAAAAAAGGATTATTTCCCTGTATAATTCCCCACTCCATTAAAAGTGCTATTCCCCCTGTCACATGAGGTGTAGCCATACTGGTACCACTTAGAACCCTATAACCTGACGTTGTATGACTTGCTGCACTTATTTCTACCCCTGGGGCTACCAAATCAGGCTTGATGACACTATTATCCCTTCCAAAACCTCTTCCTGAAAAAGGTGCAATTTGACCAGTAATAGCATTATAAGCCCCAACTGATACAACTAACCTTGCTGTTGAAGGCGTAGTCAGTGTCGTGTCTACTGTAGGCGTTAAAAAGAAATTATTAGCAGCACCTTCTTCTGTAGTAGGTCCCCATGCATCAAAACGACCATCTACTACCTGTTGACCATGTACGACAACTTGCCACGCGCCACTTGTAACCCTGTCTGATGCAGGTACTAAAAAAACAGCAAATTCAATATCTCCGCTTAAAGGAGATGGACCTGCAAAAGCAGCATAGACCTTAGTTCCGCCCAACCCATATTGTACCGGTCCCTGAGCATACACAATAAGTGGCGTTCTCCTTCCAGCAGGATCAACGATTTCAAAAGCTAATTCATCAATAGGATTTTGCCAAATAGATAATGGATAATATGTCGTATTTTCTCCTATTTGAAATTCAAAGGTAGTGGTAGATCCTTGTTCTACTTTTCCATCAGTATGATTCCTAGCATTGGCCTCATTACCTGTCCCTACTACAATATTATTCTTCCATAAAGTTGCTGCACTATCTAAATATTGTTCTAAAAGTGCATTACTATCATGAGGTCCATTATTAGTTCCAATACTTATGTTAATGGCAACAGGTTTACCTAAACTTATAGCTTTCTCAATGACATAACGTACACCTAACATAATCTCTATATTTCTTACAAAGCCTTCGAAATCTGGTTGCCCTAGTTTTACAATAATAAATTCTGCTTCTGGTGCTGCCCCTACAATTCTGCCTCCTGAACCCCTACCATTCCCACCTGCTATTCCTGCTACATGAGTGCCATGACCGACTCTATCATCTGTTGGCACTATCTCCTGCTGTTGCATTTTTGTAGGTTGTTCTAAAGCTTGGTTAATTTGCTCCCTTGTATATTCTGTTCCTGTTAAATAACCAGTGGGTGGTGCCCCAGAAATAGATTGATCCCAAATAAAATTGATACGTGTGCTACCATCTTCATTTCTAAAGTCTGGATGAGCATAATTAATACCAGAGTCAATAATACCGAGTAAAGTGCCACTACCTTTTAGCCTATAAGGTGCTTCATTTTGAACAGGTGTAATACAACTGGCCAACATACTTTCATTAATATTATAAAAAAGCCTTTTAGGCACTTCCATATATTCTACTTCTGTAAAATTAAGAAGCTTTTGTATGCGCTCAGGTGGAACGGTTAAAACAGCAAATTGATTACTTATAATTTGTGCTACCCCTCCTACTTTTCGGGCAACTGCTTCAATGTCTCCATTGTATTTGACAAGTATCTCCCAAGTCCCTTTTTGTTCAAATCCCAGTAGCCCTAAATCAATTTCTATCTGTTCTCGTTCATTTTGAGGTACAATACTTAATATTTCTAGTGTTGCATCTGTTTTATTTTGCATGGCCCCTCCTAATTGGTTTGGTTGGCTACTTCTCTCATATTATTAAGGGCTGCCTCTAGGCAAAGTATACCAAATCCCCAACTATTATTAGGATAAGGACCATTAATAATTGGTCTTTTGGCATTACGAATCAAATACACCTCTAAGGCATCCCCATATAATCCTGGATTTCCCAATTGAATAATTCCATAAGACTGCATCAATATATATGCACCTGCTACAAATGCTGCTGCAATACTTGTACCTGATGCTACGGTATAAAGTTCTCCATTTCTTACAGAAGGTACAGTTACATTCACTCCTGGTGCTACTAAATTAGGTCTAATCCTACCATCAGCAGTATATCCCCTACCTGAAAAAGCTGCTAATTGTATGGTATTACCATTATATGCTCCAACGCCAGTTAACCCTTCGGAATCAGCTGGGCAAGTTAAAGTCGTTTCTATAGAAGCTTCTAAAAATCTCGTATTATTAGCGTATTCTCTTACGATACTTCCCCATATATTATAATTACCTTGTAGAATACGTTTTCCCCTTAAACTGATACGCCATAAACCACTATTGATAAATTGACCATTTTGACCTTGTAAAACAATAAGAATTTGTTGCTGGGTGATATCTATAACAGGTTCAGAAAAATTAATAAGTACAGCTGTTTCATCAAATAAATATGCTCTATTTGGCGTTAGCAAACTTAGTACCTCTGTTTTTTCTCCCGTTGGTGACTCTAAGGTTAGTTCTACTTCATCACTTATAGGCTTCCATATGCAACAAGCATACTCTTTCATATCTCTATCAATAATAAATTGAATCTCTTTCGTTTCTCCCTCTCCTATGTTTCCTTGACCATGACTTCCTCTATTCCCTTCGTTGCCCACTCCTACTACAATATTACATACCCAACTTCTATAAACAGCTCCTATATAAGCAGCCAAAATATCTTCTCCATTATGACTAGCCAAATTATATCCTGAACCTAATAAAATAACTAGGGGTTTACGTAGCTCTTTGGCTTTTTCCATTGCAAAACGAATTCCCTGCATGATTTCAAGATCTCTGGGACCATATTCTCTATTAGGTTTTCCTACTTTTACAATAAGTAAATCACATTCTGGAGCCATGCCTCTATTTCTTCTTCCTACACTTCCTCGTCCATTTCCTCCTGCTATTCCTGCTAAAGCTGTTCCATGTCCTAGTAGATCCATAGAAGGAACTTTAACTAGCATTTCCTCTTTGGTAGGTTCTTTTAATGCTTCATCAATCTGCTCTTTGGTATAAAGTGTTCCATCAGCAAAACCTAGTGGTGGCCCTCCTTCTATACCTTGATCCCATAAATATAAAATCCTTGTTGTATCATCATCATTTCTAAAGTCAGGGTGTGTATAATCAATACCTGAATCAATCACAGCTAATAATAATCCTCTTCCTGAGATTTGAAAATTCCCTGTTGGAAGACTGGTTTCCTCTGCACAAACCTGAGCTAAATCAAGATCTATATACTCCATAAACTGAGGCAAACTAATGAAGATTACATTAGGTTCATCTGATAGTTCACTAATATAGCGTCTTCCTATAATAACCTGTGCATAACCTTGACCTAAATCGTAAACTTTCATATCGAATTTACTACTTATTTCTTCTAAAGTATTGACATAACGAACAATAATCTCCCATATTTGTAAAGTTCGGTCTTTTATAAATAAGCTTTTAACATTAGGTGTCAAAAGGTTTTCATAACGCAAAGCTAATTGCACTTGTGCACTTAATTTATTAATAACCATTTGCTAACCTCCCTTATTCTAAAGGTGCGATTAAAGTAGCTTCTAGCTTCTTTAAGTCTAAAATACCACTTCCTTGACTAAAATGAGGATAAGTCTGATTAGGCAAGTGCGTAAGCTGCCGTTCTATCCACATTTGCATCATCTTAGTATTCAGATAAGCTTTTCCCTTCTCCTGCTGCCATTTACTATATAAGGTTGCCACTACTCCTGTCACTAAACTAGCTGCTACATCCGTTCCTTCTAAACATAATATCTCATTTTGTTCCTTTAACCTGATACTTGCCCTACCTTCTGCTACACAGCTTAATCCTGTTTGATTAGTATGCTTTGCTCTACCTGAACCCCTTCGTACAACTAAAGCCTTTGTATCAAAGCTTCCTACTCCCATAGTTCCCCATTTAGCTGGTGCAGGATTTGCCGTATTCAAAGCCGTCCATGAGCTTAATGTAGCTCCTGGATTTACTGGTTGTTCACATAGGCTTACACTTAATCTTAGCTTCTTATTATCTTCAGTGCTCAAATGCAATTGCCAAGTACTTTGTGTGTGCTGCTCTATACGAAATCTAATAACTATTTGCCCACTATGATAATCCCATTTTAACCCACTGCTTTCTACTTTTCCTGCAGTTGTTTGATAAATTCCCTGCTCTTCTATACAAATCCTTTGTGTTTCGTTGCCTAATAATTGTAAACTTGCTTGAAATACCTCTGCTTTTTTCGAACAAATCATCCCAACTATATTTTGCTTTTCTTCCTTCGTTTGTATCCTGACCTCTTTAGAAGAACCTTCTTCTATTAACCATCTGTGCTTTTTATCAGCTTCTTCTCCTACAGGCATAATGATGGTAAGCCCTGGCTGATGACTGAGTTCATTAAAGATTCTATCGTATTTATTAACACCTTCTATTCCCTCTAATAAATAGTGATAAGGTAAATAAAGAACTAGGGGTTTTTGATTAAGCTTAGCTAATTCCATTAATTTGTATGCTCCAATTAATACATCCGGAACTAATGCAACCAGTGGATGAGGTTCTCCTCCATATAGTTGTTGTACGTTTCTGGTTGCAGGCTTTATTTTTGCTACAAGAAATTCTGCCTTAGAAGCAGGCGCTTCATAATAACCTTGTTTTCCTCCAGCTAGACCTAGTAAAAAAGTTGCTTCACTTCTACTATCTGATAATATTTTCTCTGCTTCTAAAGCTGTATTAATTGTAGATGCTGTATAATAAATCCCTTTATCAGCTTGTTCTTGCTCCCATATACAGCTTATTCTTGTTTTTCCTTGAGATGTTCTTAAAAGTGGTTCTTCCCAATCAACACCTTCTACCGATACAATCCCAATATAAACCCCTTCACCTCTGTACTTAAAAGCATTAGTCACCACATTATTCTCATTTATATATAGATCATTACTCTTATGTATGGGGATTTGAGCTACTAGAGGTAAAGTCCATTGTGGCATCACATAGTCCTTTAAATCATTTCTTTGTTGTTCTATGTTTGCCTTAGTATCATAAATAACATAAAAGTCTTGACCTAATAAAATGGTATTTAAACCGACTTGTTCACTTAATTTATTCTTAAAGTTATTTTGCAAAGGTAAATAGAGTTTTTCCGACATTGGAATTTGTTCATAAAAAAGGTCTTGATATAAACTTTCTTGTGTCACTAAAGTTCTTTTCTTTGTAAGTTTTTTTATAGCCTTAGTCATGAGCTTGTTATATGACTTATCATATATAAAATGATTCTCATAAGGTTCAAAATTCTTCTCACTTGGTAAATAGCAGGCTCCAATGTCTTCATCTCTCATTATTTGTAGAACTATATGTTTTTCTCCGACAAGTAATTCATTAATGCATTTGTAGGTTAAACTGCGACAAGTAAAATAACTTTCCTTAGGCTTACTATCTAAATAAATGATAGCAATCTTTTTCAAGGCTTTTGCCTGCTCTATTAAAAGCCGAATTGTTTTAATCAATTCACTGGCCAAAAAACTCTGCTCACTATAGCAACTTATCCATATAGGTCCTTCTTTTAGTAGTGCTTCTTTATTTTGCCATCTTCCTCTTTTTATTTCATAATAGCTACTAACTTTTGAACTTATCTGCCTTACTCCTAATGTTGCAAAGATTATGGGTGCCTCATTTAACAAGCCTAAAGCTTCTACTTGTTCTTCTCCTAATTGCATTTCAAAATCAGGTTCTAAATATCCTTCTCGTTTCTTAGATAGTTCTTCTTTAATATCTAAAAGTACATATCCGGCTCCTAAATCTTCTAAAATCCATGGCTCTAAAGACTGCTTTTCTTTGGTACACGGTGCCATAATCACTCTCATATTCCTCCCCCCTATGCTCTAGAAATACTTGATTGTAAGTCTAGCCTGCCATAGCCTTCTATCGTGTTAGGGTAGATTACATTAGGTTGCCTTCTAGCACCGCGAATCAGAATACTCCTAGCTATCCGTGTATTCATATTAGGAAAATTACCTTTAAGAACCCCCCACTCCATTAACAATGCCGCTGCAGAACTTGTTATGGCTGCCGCTGTACTAGTACCTACATAAGTGGTAAATCCACCTCCTGGCATAGGCCCTTGAACATTAACACCAGGCGCAATTAAATCTGGCTTCATAATGCCATCTGTAGTAGGCCCTCTGCCAGAAGAGACATAAACACTATCATCTAAATAGTCATAGCTCCCTACCGTAATCCCAAATTGCTCTGTCCCTGGTATTTCTATGGTGGTTTCTGGATCAGGTCTTAAAAACCTTGTATCACTTTGAATAAATCCTCTACGTGGTAACCAAACATGAAAAATACCATTAATAACAATGTCTCCATAAACTGTTAATGTCCATAACCCTGGTGTTGGCTCTTCTAACCTAATATCAATTTTTTGACCTCCGGTTAATGGATCTGGATAAAAATAAGTGACAGTTACTGTTGTTTCCTCTAAATTAAGCTTAAATGATTGAGGCATCCGAGGAATAATAGGTATTTTTTCAATAACTTGCCCTAGTGGACTTTTAATAGAAACGGTTATTTTATTAGGAATATCTACCCATACAAACATAGGAAATCCTGTTTCTCTGACACCTACATTAATTTCTAGACTCTCTGAGCCACCACTACTCACTGTACCTTTGTAGTGATGCCCGCTACTTCCTTCATTACCTGCTGCTATAACCACTATGATATTAGCTGCTATAGAAATACTGCTAATATAATCTTCTATTATTTCTGTACCATTGTGTGCACCGTAATTGCTTCCTAGTCCTATACAAATGACTATCGGTTTTTGTTCCTGCAGTGATAACCGAACTAAATAACTGATACCTGCAATAATATCATTGTTCTGATAAGCTGGTTCCCCTGTATTAATTAAAAATATATCTCTTATATATTCACTTGCCGGGCGTAATTTAACCATAGCTATAGTTGCATCTGGTGCTCCTCCTGTATAATCAAGTGTTCCTGTTTGATCATTACCTGCTGCTATTCCCGCTAAAAAAGTACCATGTCCATTTTCATCTTGACTAGGAACTATGGCTAAAGGATCAGGACTTTGAAGAGCCTCATTAATATCTTGTTGCGTATATACGCTACCATAACTATAACCTGAAGGAGGATTTCCCGAAATGGTTTGATCCCATATACTTACAATACGTGTTGTATTATCTGCATTCTTAAAAAGTGTATTCGTATAATCTATTCCTGTATCAACAAATCCAATAATGATCCCATTTCCACGCAATTCCCCATAAGGATAATTATGAAACTGTGAAATATTAGAAGCACTTAAAGCAGGTACTGCATTAAGACCATACGGAATAGGGGATGTAATAAAATTAACTGTATTTCTTAAAGTATTAAACTCTCTTTCTGCTTGCTCCCCAGCAGGAACCGTTATGACATAAGTATTAGGTGCAATCATTTCAAACTGCAATGAAGGAAATGCGCTACTTATCGTTTGTATATCAGTAAAATTGCTTAAAACTAAATTACTCAAGATAAATTGTTGATCAATAGTTGCCATCATTCACCCCATTATATAAAATGCTCAAAATCTAATTTTAGACCTTGAGCATTCTTGTGTTCTTTATTATATTTATGTGGCAATCTCTTTAATTATTAATCTTAAATCCATTTATTTTATTATTTATCTTATTAATTTACCATGACCTACTATAATCTTATCAATTAACTTACTACACTCGGATTTGCTAAGGTTTTCATAACCTTGTGGTAAAACTAACCCATGTCCCTTGCAAAGACTTTCTAAATAGTTTTTTTGCTTTTTAGTCATTGGTTCTATTTTAGGAACCTCCCATTTCATCCTTTCAGGTAGGAAAAGCTTTGCTTCCTTTTTTTCAAACTCATTTCTAAGCTTTTCAAACAACTCATAAGTAGCAAAAGCATCATGATAGGCACGATGAGCATTTTCTAAGGAAATGGCATAGTGCTCACATAAATCACCTAGTTTACGGCTGGGTAAATGTGCCAACATTTTTCTAGAAATCACCAATGTATCTACACCCATTTTTTCAAATGTAAAACCTAAGGCCGTAGCCTTAGTTTTAAGCATGCGATAATCAAATAAAATAATATTATGACCAATCAAAGGAACATCCTCACAAAAGTCTATAAATCGGGGCATTACTTCTTCAATAGGAGGTGCATCTGCTACCATCTCATTTGTAATACCTGTAATAGAAATAATATAGTCAGAAATTATTTGGGTTGGTCTCACCAATTCGTTAAATATTTTTTTTACTTGACCTTCCTCTATATAAACAGCCCCAATCTCTATAATTTCACTTTGCACAGGATGAGCGCCTGTTGTTTCTATATCTACAACAACATACTTATTCATCTTAATCTCCTTTTAGTACTCTCACTCTCACGTATTCTTATCTTCTATTGTACATCACCCTCTATAAATTGCAAACCAGTTAACTATGTTTCTATTTGAAAAATTTTTTTACAAGCTACTCTATCTTATAATGCTCTAGTATTTCCCTATGAATTCAAGCCAACTTTTCCATTTTTAAACATTGACAAAAAAATCTAAAAACACATTCTTGCCAAACAGATGTGCAAGATATAGTATATATTTAGAAAACCGATTATATATATAGTATAGTATATAAATTGGCAAAAGTTTTAAGGGGGATAGCAAAATGCAATATTATGTTATTAAAAGAGATGGAAGAAAAGTAACCTTCAATACCACCAAAATTGAAAATGCTATTTTACGCTCAGCAAAAAATGTAGAAGTTGATATACCTATTAGTGATATTACTTCTAAAGTCACGGGCCGTATTCAAGACTTGTATAGCTATGAAATTACAGTCGAACAAATTCAAGATGTGATTGAAGATACTTTAATGGATTTACAATTAGAAGCTTTAAAAAATTCTTATGCTAATTATCGTAAAGAGCGTACACGCATACGTGACTTAAAATCCGAGCTTATGGATACGGTCCATAATATTGGTATTGAAACAGATAGAGATAATGCTAATGTAGGTAATAACTTTTCTTCCAAGCTCCTTCGTATTGCTAGTGAAACAAATAAATGGCATAACTTATCAAAAATGCCTAAACACCTTGCTAAACTACATGAACAAGGAGATTTGTATTATCATGATCTCGATAGCTATAATTTAACCACTAACTGTTTACACATTGATACTGGTAAAGTATTTGAGAATGGTTTTAATACAGGTTATGGTACTATTCGCAAACCTAAACGTATTGAATCTGCTGCAGAGCTTAGCTGTATTTTATTACAGTCTTCTCAAAATGATATGTTCGGTGGTCAATCACACGTTAACTTCGATAATGATATGGCACCTTATGTGGGACTTACAAGAGAAGAAATCAATCAAGAATTCGCCCCATTAAAGTCTTCTTTATCCGAAGAAGATTTTACTACCTTTGTAGAGAATAAACTTGTAAGTAGAGTACGCCAATCTATGCAAGGCATTGTTTATAACTTAAATACCATGCATTCTCGTGCAGGTTCACAAGTTCCTTTTAGTAGTCTTAATATTGGTTTGCCACAAAGCAATGATGCTGCTTTAGTATGCCAAATTTTCTTAGAAGAATACGAAAAAGGTCTTGGTAAAAACGAACAACCTATCTTCCCTAATATTATTTTCCGTGTCAAAAAAGGTGTTAACCGAGGTGAGGATGCGCCTTATGAATATCTCTTTAAACTGGCTTGTCGTGTAGCTAGTACACGTATGAATCCTACCTTCATGAACATTGATGCTGACTTTAACTTAAAATATTATGCAAAAGGTATTTTACCAGCTACTATGGGTTGCCGTACTTATGTATGCTCTAATATTAACGGTCCTGAGGGGCCTAACAGACGCGGTAATAATGCACCTACTACAATTAATCTACCTCGTGTTGCTCTTGAAGCAAAAGGTAATCTAGAAGCTTTTTGGGTATTATTAGATAGTCGCTTACAGTTAGCTAAAGAATCCTTACTTCATCGTTACGAAGTACTTAAACGCCTTAAGGTGAAGGATTTACCATTTGTCGTTGGTGAAGGACTTATGCTGGGTTCTGAAGGCCTTGGACCTAATGATAGTATCGATCCTGTCTTAAAAAACGGCACCTGGTCTATTGGCTTTATTGGACTTGCTGAAACCTTAGTTGCTTTAACAGGTAAACATCACGGTGAAAGCGAAACAGCTCGTGAATTAGGTTATCAAATCGTTCAATGTATCCGTAATTTCACAGATAAAGCAACCCAAGATACCCATATGAACTGGAGCTGCTATGCTACTCCTGCTGAAGGACTTAGCGGGAAATTTGTTATTCAAGATCGTGACCGTTTTGGTAGCATTGCAGGTGTGACAGATAAGGATTATTACACGAATAGCTTCCATGTTCCAGTTGGCTATCAAATTTCTATTATAGATAAAATTCAAATCGAAGCACCTTTCCATCGTATGTGTAATGCGGGTCATATCAGTTATATAGAAGTAGATGGTTATCCTTCTGAAGAAACGATTGAAAAAATTATTACATATGCTTATGATAGCTCTAATATTAGTTACATAGGAATTAATTTTCATCTCAGATACTGTAAAGACTGTGGTACATCTGTTACAGACTGTGGGAAAACATGTCCTGAATGCGGTAGTAGCCATATCCAAGGTATCAGCCGTGTAACAGGCTACCTCAGCTTAGATGAGCGTTTTGGTAGTGGTAAATCAGCCGAGAGACAAGACAGACTCTCACATGATGAAGCTCATAAAAATACTTATACTAACGTATGAGTACCTTACAGGTAGCTGGTTTTTTAGATCATTCTACTGTTAACGGAGAAGGCTTTCGTAGTGTTCTCTTTCTGTCTGGTTGCCTTCATGCTTGCCCTGGCTGCCATAATCCAGAAATGCAGGCTTTTCATTATGGAGACTCAGTAGAAGCTTCTGACATTCTTCAACGTATCTTAAAAAACAAGCCACTTATAGATGGTATCACCTTCTCCGGCGGTGAACCTTTTGAACAAACAGAGGCCTTGATAGATTTAGCTGCTTCTATTAAAGCAACTGGCCTTACGCTTTGGTGCTATACCGGCTATACCTATGAACAGCTCATTACAAATCCTAGTAGAAGAAAGCTTTTAAATTTTATTGATGTACTCATTGATGGTCCGTTTATCCTAGCTGAGAAGGATGAACATCTTCTCTACAGAGGTTCTCGTAATCAACGTATACTTTATCTCAGTCAAGGGAAGATTATAGAAAGCTAAAAAATATAAGCAAAGGAGCTACTACATAGCTAACTCATCTGTTAGCCTCGTAGTAGCTCCTTTACTATTTACTCGATTGTTCTAATGATTTCTTTTAAACTATTGGCACTCGCTAGAAGTTTGTCATGCTCTTCCTTTGTAAGCGGAATGTCTAAAATACTTTGAATCCCCTCTTGCCCTATAATGCAAGGCACACTAATAGCTACGTCTTTTATACCATATTCACCTTCCAATGTAGTTGAAACAGGAAGGACACTCAGCTCATTTAAGACAATTGCTTTTACCATACGTGCTACTGCTTCTGCAATCCCATAGTTTGTATAACCTTTTGCCATTAAAATATTCATTCCGGCATCAATAACCTCTTTAAGAACTTGCTCTTGATTAACGGCTGGTTTATTAAACTTTTTGCTACAATCACTTAAGGGAATACCTCCTAAGTTACATAAGCTCCAAGTAGCCATAGCTGTAGCACCATGCTCTCCTAGAATATAACCATGCACATTCTTTGTATCTACCATGAAATGCTCTCCAATAATACGTCTCATTCTTGCTGTATCTAATAAGGTTCCTGAACCAATGATTTTATTTCTAGGATAGTTAAATTCGTTTTGTGCAATATAAGTGACAACATCTACAGGATTAGAAACAAAGATAATAATGGCTTCCTGCGTATATCTAATAATTTCCTTCATTACACTGCGCGTCACTTCTGCATTGGTTTTAGTTAAAATACGTCTATCTAGCTTTTCACCAGGTTTAACACTAGGTCCTGCTGACATCACTATAATTTGTGCATCCTTACAATCTTCATAGTTACCTTGGCGAATTAACACATTAGGCACATATGTAAAGGATGTCGTATGAAAGGCATCTAATGCCTCTCCTGCTGCCTTTTTTTCATTTTGATCTATCATAACGATCTCAGCTACTAAGCCTGAGTTTAAGATGGACATCATGGTAGCAGAGCCTACCATGCCAGCTCCTATAATACATACTTTATTTTTAATCATTTTTGCCTCCTCCTGCTACCGTTTTATTTTTTCCATTGAAAAACGATAATTCCACCAACCATTATGAGGACTCCTACCAATTTTGTCCACATAAAATTCACTTTTTCTGTACCAAACCACCCTAGTAATTCAATCAAATAAGCAGCAGTCATTTGGGCAATCAAAATAAGCATGACAGCATAACTAGGCCCTAGCTTAGCCATAGACACTACTACTGTATACGTAATTCCTGCGCCTAAAACACCGCCTAATAAATACCACTTATTAATGGTTTTAAACCCTTCTACATTGGCATCACGCACAAAAAGTAATACTCCGAGGCAACATATAAAAGCAATAAAATGAACAATACTACTTGTAAACCAAACACCTGACTTTTCTGTTACTCTTGTATTAAAAACACCTTGTACACTCATAAGAATCCCTGATATAAGTGCTGTAATGATACTAATAAACATAATGCTCTCCTTTTTCTATTATTACGTTTATTGTGCATCATCTTCGTTTTTTTATTCCTTTTCTAAAGATTGCTTGCCTCTACTGCTTATTTCTCCTAAGTACTTAAATAAACGAAAAAATAAGCAATTAAAATTCTCTTCACAGATTTTAATCGCTTATTCTAAATTTACTTATTATCTTAATCCTATGTATATGAACACAGTATTAAACCATATACTCCGATTGTACATGCTCTATTGTTTAATCAAGAGCGTTATAGCAAATGAACATGTACTGCTTCGCAAGCATCAATCATCTCTTGTGGCCAAATGGATGCTTGAACTTCTCCAATATGTGCTTTTTGTAAGAAATACATGCAAATTCTAGATTGACCAATCCCACCACCAATTGTATAAGGTAATTGTCTTTCTAAAACACCTTTATGGAAAGCTAATTCACGGCGTTCTGGGCACCCTGCTATTTCTAATTGTTTTTCTAGTACTTCTTCATCTACACGGATTCCCATAGAAGAAAGTTCAAATGCGCTACCTAAAAGTGGATTCCAGAATAAAATATCTCCATTAAGAGACCAATCATCATAATCTGGCGCTCTACCATCATGTCTTTCTCCATTACTTAAAGCCCCACCAATTTGCATTACAAATACAGCTTTCTTTTCTTCACAAATTTTATTTTCTCTTTCTTTAGCAGTAAGTTCTGGATAGCTGTCTAATAACTCCTGTGAAGTTACAAAATAAATTTCATCTGGCAACCATTTTTCAAGTACAGGATACTCTTCTGTAATATAGTTTTGTGTTCTAATAAACGCCCTGTAAATCTGCTTTACTGTTTTCTCAAGAAACTCTGTATTACGCATATCCTTAGTAATAACTTTTTCCCAATCCCATTGATCGACATAAATGGAATGTAAGTTATCTAATTCTTCATCACGACGAATCGCATTCATATCTGTATAAAGTCCTTCATTAATACCAAATTCATATCTACCAAGCGCCATTCTTTTCCACTTAGCTAAAGAATGAATCACCTCTACAATAGCATGATTATCATCTGCAATATCAAAAGCAACTGCTCTTTCTGTCCCATTTAAGTTATCATTTAAACCCGTTTCTGGTTTAACAAAAAGTGGAGCAGACACACGAGTTAAATACAACTCATAAGCTAAAGCATTTTCAAAATAATCCTTTAACTTTTTAATTGCCACTTCTGTTTCTCTTAAGTCTAATTTGGCTTTGTAACCTTCTGGAATTCTTAATTGCATCACATATTCCTCCTTTTAAAATATAAAAAACCTCCTTCCCTTAAACGTAAGGGACGAAGGTTGATTCGCGTTTGCCACCCTAATTGACTTTAGTAAACTAAAATCCTCTCACTAACGTACAGATTACTCGATACGTTTTAGATATAACGGTCTATCCCGTCTAAGTCTACTAAGCCAATAGCCGTTCGATTAGCAACTCCAAGCTGTTCTTCCATCCTTACCTTGTTACCGATTTTCAGCTCCCTCGGCTCTCTTTAAACCTTAGTAAAGATTTACTCGTCTTTTCATCGTCTTTATTTTTTAGATTTATATAAGTATTTTAATTACAGTCAAATATTTTGTCAAGTCAATTTTAGCATTCTTGTTTTAAAAGGCTAGATATTTTCTATTTGAAAATCAATAGGTGTCTTACCCATAGCTATTAAATACTCATTTACCTTTTGAAAATGATTACATCCAAAAAAGCCATTGTATGCAGATAAAGGACTAGGATGAGCAGCTGTTAATATCTTATGCCAAGGTGCAGTAATAAGCTCTGCTTTTTTCTTAGCTGGCGCTCCCCATAAAATAAAAATAACAGGATCTTTTCTTTCATTTAGCAAACTAATAATACGATCTGTAAATACTTCCCAACCTTTTCCCTTATGAGATTGAGGCTTACCAGCTCTTACCGTAAGAACCGTGTTAAGTAATAATACGCCTTGCTCAGCCCATTTCATAAGATAACCATTATTCGGTATATAACACCCCAAAGTAGCTTGAAGTTCTTTATAAATATTAACTAGTGAAGGTGGTACTTTTACACCTGGCTTTACAGAAAAAGCCATTCCGTGTGCTTGTCCTTCTCCATGATACGGATCTTGTCCTAAAATAACGACTTTTACGTCATCATAACTTGTTGTCTTTAAAGCATTAAAGATATCATACATATTCGGATAAATCGTTTGAGTCTTATATTCATCTTTTAAAAATTCATGTAAAGCTTTATAATAAGGTTTCTCAAATTCATCCTTTAGTTGTTCGTCCCAGCTGTTATTAAATGTTACCATTTCATCGCTCCTCTTTTATATCATCCTCTCAAATATACCATACTTATTTCTCTACCGGCTACAACTTAGGATGTTATTTTCATCAACTTTTTATTCCTCTTCCTTTATGCTCTTGCAGTACTTGCTAACTTACTTTTAATTTAGGCAAACAAATAACTGCCAGTTTTCACCTTTTAAGGCTTACTGGCAGTTATTTGGTAATCTTATAAAATTTGATTTATTCTGCTCTCATTTTTTATCTTTGATTGATTGTACAAGTTACCCTCAACTGATACTTGAGCAAAGATTACTAAGCAAATAAAGGTGTAGATAAATATCTTTCTCCAGTATCTGGTAAAAGTGCTATGATATTTTTACCTTTATTTTCCGGTCTTTTAGCTAATTGAGTGGCTGCATATAAAGCAGCTCCTGATGAAATTCCTACTAATACACCTTCTGTCTTAGCAAGCTTTCTAGCTGTTTCAAAAGCGTCTTCATTACTTACCTGAATAATTTCGTCAATCACCTCAGAATCAAACACTGCTGGTACAAAACCAGCACCAATACCTTGAATCTTATGTGGTCCTGGTTTACCACCTGAAAGTACTGGAGAATCTGCTGGTTCCACAGCTACGATTTTCACTTGTGGTTTCTTTTCTTTAAGTACCTCTCCCACACCAGATACTGTTCCACCTGTTCCTACACCTGCTACAAAAAGGTCTACACTACCATCTGTATCATTCCATATTTCAAGTGCAGTTGTTGAACGATGTGCTAAAGGATTAGCTGGATTATTAAATTGCTGTGGTATAAAGCTTGGTACTTTTTCTTTAGCAAGCTCTTCAGCCTTTTGAATAGCACCTTTCATACCTTTTGCTCCTTCTGTAAGCACAAGCTCTGCTCCTAATGCCTTTAATATATTACGACGCTCTACACTCATTGTATCAGGCATAGTTAAAATCAACTTATAACCTTTTGCTGCACATATATAAGCTAAAGCAATACCTGTATTCCCACTAGTTGGCTCAATAATAGTTGTTTCATTTGTTATAAGCCCTTGCTTTTCAGCATCCTGAATCATGTAATAACCAATACGATCTTTTACACTGCTACCTGGATTAAAAGACTCTAGTTTAACAATAAGCGTTGCTTCTACTCCCTCACTCTTTGCATACTGCCCTATTTCTAATAAAGGGGTATTTCCAATTAACTCTGTAATATTTTTTGATATCTTAGCCATTTTAATTCCTCCCATTTTTATATATAATACATTAATACTTCTTTTTGATTAAGCTTCTCATAATCCTTCATTAAATCTTCCAAGGTAATATGATCAATCACCTGACAAATACTTTCTGTAATTTTACTCCAAACTTGTTCTTGTAAACACTGTTTCATGCTATTATAAATTAAAGAAGCATCATCTCTAGCTTCCTCTTCTTCTACGATAAGAATTTCTCCTTCTATAGCCCTAATGACTTCTCCTACAGTGATGTCACAGCTACGCTTTGCTAAAATGTAGCCACCTTGTGACCCCTTGATACTTTTTACAATTCCTGCTTTTTTTAAAGATGAAAAAACTTGCTCCATATAATTGGCGGATAACTCTTGTCTCTGGGCTATACTAATAAGTGGTACTTGATCCCCTGATGAATGAACTGCCAAATCTACTAAAGCACGTAAACCATATCTTGCTTTTGTTGATATTTTCATAGCCCCTCCTTTATTCCTACTATTTCTCTATGTTTTGTAGTATATGCTTTATATCTAGAATTGTCAACCCTTTTCGATTAATTTTATACTAAATTCTAAGAATCTTATTTATAAAATTAAAATATTAAATTAAAATAGAGATAGAAAGAAAGCTATCCGCTTAATTTCTATCTCTATTTTAATTTCTAACCATTTTTTATTTCACTTTAAAACCTTCTCCAACAACCTCATGTAAATTTTGTACTGTCATAAAAGCTAAAGGGTCAATTCTAATTAATTTCCTTTTTAAATCAATAAATTCCTTACGGTCGATAACAGTTGTAATGACTTGCTTAGGGTTTTTACTATACGCTCCTTCTGCTGTATAGATAGTTGCACCCCGCTCTAGTGTTTCTAAAATATACGTATTAATCGGTTGCACTTTATCTGAAGATGAGGGAATAATCATGACATAGCGCTGAACATTAAACCCAGAAATTAAATAATCTATTAAGTTAGTCGTAATTAAAACCCCTAATGCCGCATAAAGTCCTTTTTCAAGCCCAAATATGCCCGTAGCTAAAAGAACAACAATCATATCAGCTATCATTAAGGAGGTTCCAATATTAAGGTGCGTATATTGGGTAATCATTTTTGCTATAATATCTGTTCCACCAGAAGATGCTTCTAAATTAAACACTAATGCTTGACCTATAGCAATAAATAACGCTCCAAAAATAAGTAAGATTAGTAAATCGTCACTAATAGGCTGCCAATTAGGCCAAATGAATTCTAACTCTGTCATTAATACTGATACAGACAAACTACACATTAAGCTTCTTAATCCAAAGCTTTTTCCTAACATGATAAACCCAATCATAAACATCAAGCAATCTAAAATAAAAATAAGAATACCAATGGGTACAATCGGGAAGAGCGCCTTTAGAACAATTGCTAGACCACTTACGCCTCCAGCTGCTAAATTTGATGGTGCCCAGAAAAAATAAAGTCCTATGGCTATAAGTAATGCTCCTATAATAATTCCTATATATTCTTTTACTAGTTGTTTCATTCCCTCAGCTCCTCAGCTTTTGAATGGATAAGAGCTTCTTTTTCAGCTCTACTCATTTGTTTAATCATATATTCTCTTTTCAAAGCTTCTGCTTTAGTCGCAAAGCTTTCTTCATAAACCAAAGTAACGGGTGTACGACCTCTCGTATATTTTGCACCTTTTTTATCATTATGTATACGCACTCTTTTTTCTATATTATTAGTGTATCCCGTATAATAGGTACCATCTTTACATTTCAAAATATATATATAATACATAGCATTTCCCTTTTTTATATTTATTATACTATAATAGCAAAAAGGAACTCATAATCAATGGAGTTCCTTTTTTCATCCTTACTTCTTTTCTTTTTTCATATGACTAAGTGTACTAAATAGCTTTGTTACTTTATCTTTATTAACCGCAAATTCTGTAACACCATCTACACGTAAAATATAATAATTAATATCATAAGGAATAAGTTCAATTGTCTCCTCTTGATTATTTTGTAAAGTACATGTAATTGTAATTTCAGCTTTTCTTTCTTCTTTTTGTTCAATTTCAGGATTTTGAAGTGCTGCCTCAATCCATATGCTTGAGCTAATAGTTGAAATAAGCTCTGCAGTTTGCTCCTTATTTAAAGCTATTTCATCTAATTGACTTACTATTTCAGTAGCAACCTGTCCTGCTTCTCCATACTCTAGTGTCAAGTTATAAGTACCTTGTGGATTCTCTAACACAATCTGTTTAATCCCAGATAACGGCAGTTCTAAAACTTCTCTTGAAATCATGTCGAATGGTTTATAGCTAGTCAGTTGCTCTAACGCCTCTTTCTTCATCGTATAAACAACTGACTGGTCATTCATTCTTACATAAACCAGATCACCTTCTGTTTTACCAAAACTTAATTCCCATCCCTGATTCAGACCTAAAATAAGTTGTGGCTTAGTTAGACCATAATCTTCCTTCTCTGTAATGGCTCCTGCAAAACTATCTATCTTCATCTCTTTAATCGTTTCGAGTAACTGCTCCATTACTTCTGTTTGAATAAAGTGACTTCCTTTATAGTAGTCCATTAAAGACCATTTATCAACACCTAAATCCTGTAGCTTCTTAAGGCTTAAAGTATATTCTTCATTATGTGTCAGTTTGATTTGCTCTATGTTTTCTAACTCAGGTATTTTTAAATTGCCTACTACAAAAGTATTCGGATTTCTTAAAAGCTGTTGTCCATCATTATAAGCCACTGCATATACGCCTTCCATGCGATCAGTTGTCATATAAAAGAGTTGTTTATCTTCTGTTATCTTTCCTACTTTAAATGTTTGACTATGATTCATTTCATCATAAAGTGTAATGATAAGAGACTTATCATCTATACCATATTGGGCCTCATCTTCTACTTTATAAATGGCTTCCTTACTTTCTATTTTTCTTATCGCCACTAACCACTCATGTACTGCTTGCCAATCATACGTCAAGTCCATATGTTCTGGATTCTCCCAGTTTTGATGTTCTTTTTCTAAAATAGTCGTTTCACCCCTTTTTATTTCAATACGCACTACATTACCCTCTAGAGTACATAATTTCTGTGCTACTTCTTCTTTCCCTATAGCTTGTCCCATTGTCATTTTACTTTGAGTACTGTAATATATCATTCCTGCTCCACCTAAAATGATACCTAATAATAGGACTATGCCCATCTTCTTTTTCATTCTTGTTCCTCCTGTTTTTAGAACCTCATGATGATTTTCCATTTGATTAGTCTTATTTATATTTTTATATTAATAACTTCTCATTCTTTTTATTCTGCTATATAATAAATATAAAGAAGTCGTTAAGAAAGTTATTAAAAGGGGGAATGTTTATGTATGTCTATTCTAAAACACTACCTACCTATAACATCTACTCTAATTTTTTAACCCATAGTTACTTTAATGTCTTAGAAAAATGGAGTTTCTATGAGCAGCGAGGTTGCAAAATCCATTCAACCTCTTATAACGAACTCATTAAGTCCATTCAATCTTTTATCTTTATTCTAGAAAGTTCTAGACATTCATCTTCTTACTTACAAGCTTATATATTTGACTATCTACCAACTATACCTTATACAAATAGGTCAGTTCTTTTTAATGATTTAGCACACTCCTATCCTGAAGCTTTATCCGTCTTTCATTTACCCAAAACAAAACTCAACTTAAAACTTTTAAAGAAATGTTACTTACATACATTTAATAAGCTTTCTAAAAATGCTAGAACTGACTTAATCCAGGATTGTAATATCATCCTTATTAACCTTTATTATTTTATTCTATATATTCCTTTTAAAAAGCAAAAAAATAGCCCTGCTTTTTTCCTAGCTCCAACAGCAGAAGATTTTATCACACTTGTTTATGATTTTAAAGAACACTGCACCTAAGAAGCTAAATCTTACTAGTAATCAGATTTATTTTCGTCATATTAGTTTATCATTATTGAAGAGATTTTGCAAATAGCACCATAGCACACTATAACGATATACAATTTTTCTGTATTTAAGTTATTATTTGCTCTATTTTCTTACTTTTCTTATCTATTTGGTCGATATAAAATTAAAAGTAACTGACAAGGGGGCTTACGTTATGCAAAAAATTATTGTGCCTATTTCAAAATGTATTCCAGGTATGATTACTTCAGGACCTATTATTGATTTAAAAACTGGTACTACTATTGTAGGTCAAAATCAAGAACTCACACCGGAGCATATTAAAAATATTCAAAACTTTGTTCATACAGATATATGGGTTTATTTAGATTCTTTCAATAAAGTATGGAATCTTCCTGTAGAAACAATTGAAAACTATAAAAAGTATAGTTCTGCCTTAATGGCTGTTGTTAATCAAATGGATCAAAAAGATACAAGCTTATTGGATATTAGTGACTTTGAAGCGTTATGTCAAGATTTACCCACCGACTTTACTGCTAATTATAGTCTCTTAGGTTGTACTAACCTTATTGAACAATTAGACTGTAACACCTATAATCATAGCTTAAATGTAGCTTTTATCTCTATGCTTATTTGCCGTTGGTGTAACTTAGATAACCATCTTATAGCCTCTGCCATTAAAGCCGGTTTATTACACGATATTGGTCTGCTTAACCTTTCATTTGATCCTTTTGATTCTTCTTTTACCAGAAATGCTGATGAGCAAGCTGAATATGAAAAGCATCCTATTTATAGTTATAACCTTGTAAGTAAACTCAAGGATTTAGATCCTATTATCCCAAAAGCCATTTTAGCTCATCATGAACATTGTGATGGCAGCGGTTTCCCAGTTCATATTTCCTCACCTTATATTAATTTATTAGGTAAGATATTGGGGCTTGCTGATACCTATGACTTACTCCGTCACAAACATCATATATTTGATACACTTAAAATCCTATTATTAGATCTACTTCCTCAATTTGATCCTAAACTTCTTTTAACTTTCTGTACTAATATAGCTACCTATTATGTTGGTACCTTTGTTATCTTGAATACAGGAGAAATTGGAGAAGTTGTTTTTGTTAATCCACAATGTCTTTACCGTCCTATTATTAAAATTAATGATCGTTTTATTAATTTATATGAACATAATGAAATTGATATTATGGCTATAAAATAAATAAGACGACCTACTCTTTACAGTAAAATATAGCTGTATTATTAAGAAGAAGAGCCTATTAATTTGCTAGTTAGCAAATTAATAGGCTCTTCTTCTCATTTAGCTTGAAAAAATAACTTATGTCATATAGAATGATAACTAATTATACTATGATATATATTTTGAGCCAAAGGATGTGACTCTCTTTGAAACATAAGCCACATGTAACTATTATTTGTGTTAGTTTTTTATTTTTATTTGGATTTATAAGTTTAAGTATCTTGCAAAATCAATCAACTAAGCATGAACAAGCAGTACCTTTAACTTATAACTGGTACTATAGTTTAAATGGAAAGTCTCCTGTTTCTCTTTCCATCCCTACTCACGTTGATTGTTATTATCATAAGGGCGATACGGTAGATCTCTATACTACTTTACCTACTACTTCCATAAAGCAACCTTACCTTCGTACTAAAATCTTTTTACAGCATGTAAAAATTTTTCTAGATAATGAACTTCTTTATACGTATGACGGTAATATTAATACAAGCGGTAATCTAGAAGTAGGTAGTGGACTTCTCGTATTTCCTCTGCCAAAGGATTATGCTTATAAAACCTTACATATTCAATATATTCATAGTTTTGACCGTATCACTAATTATATCTTTCCAATTACTTTAACTGAAAAAAATCTAACGGAGACGCTCCTCTTTGACTCTGCTGAAACTATTTATTTAAATAGTTGGTTTTTACTTACAGGTATAGTCTGTTTATTGGCTAGTCTTTACTTGAAATTCCAAAAACAACCTTATTTAAGCTTTGTATTTTTAGGTATATTTGCCATTATTTATTCTATTTGGTTACTATGTAACACTAAGTGCTTGCAATTATTTACACAGAATCTAGCTTTTATTCATCATTTAGAATATCTTTGCTTTTATGCTAGTGCTATTCCTCTTTGGTTATTCTTCTATCAAATTGTATCTAAACATTCTTTAAAACTCTATTGCTTTATAAGTGTCTTACCTGCTATTGTTTTTTACATTGTCGCTATTATTTTGCAGTATATGGATAAAGCTAACTTTTTTGAATTGTTACCAGCTTATCATCTTCTTCTTGGTGGTAACTTGTTATTAATGATTATATTCATTGCCTTATTGATTTATAAGAAGCACCCCTTAAGTCAGGGATTACTCGTAGGTATTCTTTGCTTAATCTTATCTGGTATATTAGAGATTGTTAAATTTTATGCTACCAATATTAAAGTTACTTCCTTTATCAATTATGGCATTATCCTATTCTTTTTCAATCTTATTTATGCTTTATATCGTCCCAAAAATTTGACAAAAAGCAAAACTACTCATTTTTAAAAGCACTATAAGTAGGTTCTTTATAAGCCACCTACTTATAGTGCCTTTCATATTAATCAAACTTCTATTATATCTAAGTATTTGTTAAGCAGTTCTTTAGATTCACACCTTTTACCTGAGTAATAAAAGGTTACTTCAGGTTCTTTCCTAATATGCATTACTTTTTCACTATCTATTAATTCTTTTAAATGACGTATAGTGCCTTCATTCCCATCATATACAGTAATATGTGGTGGTAAACATTCTTTTAATATTTTCTTGAAATAAACGAAATGAGTACATCCTAGTACAATTGCCACAATCTCTTCTAACGGATAGTCCTTTAATTTTTCTTTAAAATAAGCTTTGATTTGTGCTTCGTCAAACATAAAGGCTTCTGCAAAAGTAACTAGTTCCGGTAAAGCCAATGTGCAGACACGTTCTTCTTCTCCTAAACGATTTACCAAATTCTTAAACTTCTCTTCTTTTAAAGTAAGAGAAGTAGCTGTTACTAACACCTTCCCATCTGAGTGATGATTGAATGCTAACTTCACAGCTGGCTCCATCCCAATAATAGGAACAGGATATCGACTTCGTAAAGTTTTTACTGCAATACTTGTCGCTGTATTACATGCAATAACAATGGCATCTACCTGTTGACTTATTAAAAAGGCTACGACATCATTTACATAGCCTAAAACTTCTTCTTTAGTTTTTGTACCATAGGGTACATGATTATTATCTGAGTAATAAATATAATCTACTTGTGGTAGGAGTTTTAGGGCTGTCTTTAGAACTGTAATGCCACCTACTCCTGAGTCAAATATTCCAACCTTCATCCTTATCACACTTCCATCTCTTGTAGTATCTTTTCTATTTTAAACGATTTGCTAATTGTTGTTAATACTTTCCTCTGCATCAATCTATAAAAAATATAAGATTGATTCTAAAGTTTGTCAAGGAATTAGAGCATCTACTATAGTTTTTAACTATTAAAAATATAAAATAATATTCAAACAATAAAATTAAATAGTATCAGATTCGTTTTACTTATTCACAATAATATAATATAATATTCTTACAACTTATTTGTAAGGAGGATGTTACATGTCAACTATTTACCTATATGCTCTAGGCTTTGGTCTAATATGCTTATTTATTAGTTTCATCTTAGATGGACTAAGTGATTTGTTTCAAGGACTTAGTTATTTTGACTTAAGTTTTGATGCACTTCCTGGCATTTTACCTATCACCCCCTTAGAAATTTGTGCCTTTTTAGTAGGCTTCGGCGGCATGGGGTATACGCTCTTTGACAAAACTTCTTTTCATCTAATTGGTGCCATTTTAACTGGCTGTTTGCTTTGCTATTTAACCAAAACACTTATCGCTCATCTAAAAAAAGTAGATAGTGATGCTTTAACTGATGCTGATTTAATTGGCATGGAAGGTAAGGTTATTGTTACTATTTTTGAAGGAGGCACTGGAAGTGTGGCTTTAAATACGAAACACGGTAAAATCTCCTATTCCGCACAAAGTGCAACGCCTATTCAAGAAGGTACTATTGTTAAAGTATTAGACATTAAGAAGCATATTCTAATTGTTTCTGATTCACCTACGTATTTTTTATCTAATGAACTCATGAAATAAGCTTTTATTAAATATTAATTTTTCACTAATTTTCTTTACACTTGTATATCTTAAAGTATACTTTAGATATATACATATTATGAAAGGGTGAGGCTATGCCAGAAGTTTTTTCATCATTACCAGTAGGTATTATTGGTATTATTATCGCTATTATTTTAATCGTTGCTATTATCTTGAGTATGTGGAAAAAAATTCCACAAGATAAAGCAGCCGTCGTTACCGGTCTTAAGAAACGTGTCATCACCGGTGGTGGTGGTATTGTTATTCCTCTTTTTGAGCGAATGGATACCATTTCTTTAGAAAGTATGAAATTAGATGTTAAGACCAACGGTGCTATGACTAGTCAAGGGGTACCAATTAACACAGATGGTGTTGCTGTTATCAAAGTTCGCAATGATAGAAATTCTATTTTAGCAGCTATTGAGCAGTTTAATGCTGCCAAGGAAGCTCAAACCGTTCAAACTATTAGTGATGTTTCTAGAGAAGTACTAGAAGGTAAATTACGCGAGATTATTTCTAAACTTACAGTAGAAGAAATTTATAATGATCGTGAAAGCTTTGGTTCTAAGGTTCATGAAGTAGCTGGAACTGATCTTGCTGAAATGGGACTTGAAATCAAAACTTTAACCATCAAAGATATCTCTGATAACAATGGTTACTTAAAAGCTCTGGGTGAAGCACGTATTGCAGAGGTTAAGAAAAATGCTCAGATTGCTGTAGCTGAGGCTAATAAAGAAACTCAAATTAAAACTTCTGAAGCACAACGTCTTGGAGAAACAGCTTCTATTGAAGCGCAAACTGCTATTGCTGAAGCTAATAAAATAAAGAATATTAAACAACTTAACTTCGAAAAAGAACAGTTTACAGCTAAGGCTGAGTCGGATGCAGCTTATAATATCCAACAAAATATTACTCAAAAAATTATGACTGACACTCAAATGGATGCTGAAGTTCTAAAACAACAACGTTTAAAAGATGTAGAAGCAGAAAAAATCCAAATTTCTATTGTAGCTGAGCAAAAAAACATCGAACTTGCTGAGAAAAAAGCTGCTCGTAAAGAAAAAGAATTACTTGAAACAATCATTAAACCTGCAGAAGCTCATAAAGCTAAAGAACTATTAGATGCTGAAGCATTAAAATACAGAGAAATTGCAGATGCTCAGGCTCGCGCTGAAGCCGTTCGTTTAAGTGCATTAGCTGAAGCTGAAAAAACCAAAATCCAAGGTCTTGCTGAAGCTGAAGTTATTCGTCAAAAAGGTCTAGCTGAAGCAGATGCTATTAAAATGCAAGGTCTCGCCGAAGCTGAAGCTATGGAAAAGAAAGCTGAAGCATATGCTAAATATACTGATGCTGGTAAGATGGAAATGTTAGTTCAAATTCTTCCTGATATTGCCAAGAGCATAGCTGAGCCAATGTCACGTATTGAAAAAATTATTGTTATGGATGGTGGTGGTGACAGCCAAGGTGCCACTAATGTAGCAAGAACTGTTGCTAGTACCATGACTACTGTTATTGAATCTGTAAAAGAAATGACTGGTTTTGACTTAACAGATGCCATGAAGGCACACACTTATGATGCTACTGTTAATAAAAATGTTAATTTGGATATGAAACATGTAGGTGGTCCTTTCCTTGAATCCCCTATTCCAACCACCTCTAAGGTAGAATAAAATTATCTTTATAACATTATTAAAGGGTATAGGAAATCAACTCATTGATTTCCTATACCCTTTAATAATGTTAATTAAATTAAGTCTTCATTAATAACAATATTCGTTGATTCTTTCCATTCTTTTACTTTTTTCTCTACTACTTCATTTTGTTTTTGTATTAAAAGTTGTTCCTTAATTTCATCTTTCACTTCATCATAAGACTTAATTCGCTCTTCTTTATTGACATCGGTTACTTTAATTAAATGCCAACCATTTTGTGTTTTAACTGGTTCTGATACTTCTCCTTCATCAAGCTGTTTTGCACTTGCTAAGAAGTCTGCATCATACTTGGTGCTATTATAAGGAATATATTCTAATAAGCCACCTTGACTTTTAGTAGCATCAGTACCATACTCTTCTGCTAAATCTTCAAAGCTTGTTCCTTTGTCATACTTAGCTTTGATTTCTTTTGCTTCTTCTTCTGTAGCTACTAAAATATGAGACATAGTCGCTCCTGCTTCTGTTTTGAAACTATCAATATTACCATCATAGTAAGTTTTTATTTCTTCATCACTTACAGTAATATCTTTTGTAGAAGCCGTAACGACTTGGTTAACAATCAAATCTTCTTTGAGCATTTGTTTAAGTTCTTCTAAAGACATACCACTTGTTGTGAGTGCTTCCTCAAAAGCTGCTTCTGTATCATAATCTGATTTAAGTAGTTCTAACTCTTCATCTACATCATCTGCTGTAACATTAACATCATATTCTTGGGCTTTACTAATAATAAGCTGTATTTCAACTAAATAATCTACCATTAAACGTTTTTGTTCATTATAATAATTCATAGCCTCTTCATTTGACTCATAATCTTCACCATATTGCCATTGCATCAAGCTATCAAGATAAACTAGTTGTTGATCTAGGGCTTTTTTAGTAACCTTCCCATCACCAACTGTAGCAATAACAACATCTTCTGTTTTATTATTGGTTTGAGAATTGTCTGCTACTTTACTGCAACCTACTACTCCAAAACCTAAAAGCCCTACCATTAATAATACTATTCCCTTTTTTAGTAACTTCATTGACGTCCTCCTATGTCTGATATGCTTTAATAATAGCTTATCCTTTTTTTGTGACAGTGAGGTGAACATCAGCTGAATATTAAGCAAGCTTGATTTCGAACCAGAATGTACTACCCTCTCCTATATTACTTGTAACACCATAATGAGCTTCATGGGCATCTAATATAGTTTTTACAATAGACAAACCTAGGCCTGTTCCCACGGTTGCTCTTTTATGTGTTTTGTCTACCTTATAATATCTTTCCCAAATATATGGCAAATATTCCTCACTAATACCTTCTCCAGTATCAATAACCTCTATTCTTACTTGGTCATTGGTTACATGCTGTTTAACTATGACATGCTTATCTGACCCTGTATAGTTAATAGCATTATTAATCAGATTATAGATTACTTGTGATAACTTCAGCTCATCTCCATTCACCCATATTTCTTCATCATAGATAAAGTCAATGGTATAACCCTCTTGAGCCGTTAAAGTATTATAACGTAATAATAGTTCATTGATTTGTTTCGTCAAATTAAAAGTAACTTTTTCTAACTGACTGGTTCCTGCTTGAAGTTTAGATAAATCTAACATATCATTGACAAGTTGTGTTAAACGTTTAGCTTCATCTACAATGACTTGTACATTCTCAGGTGTATTTTCTGTAGGTAAATCACGCATCAATTCTGCATAACCTGTTATCAAAGTAAGAGGCGTTCTTAAATCATGAGAAACATTGGCAATCAATTCTCTTCTTAGTTTTTCTGTCTTCGTAAGTTCTACTGAAGCATAACTTAAAGTGCCTGAAAGCTCTGCAATCTCTTTATATCCTTTTTCCTCAAATACAATGGCCTCATCTCCTACTGCTAGTTGCTTTGCCTTTGCATTAATTTGAATAATAGGCCTTGCAACTTTTTTAGCAATCAAAATAGCTAATAAGAATGCAAGAATAAGCATGATTAAACTTACATACACCAACTGTTTTCTAATAGTACTTACCGTAGCATCTACAGGTGCGATTAAACTATTAATTAAAACAATATATTGATTACCTGTTTGACTATTTAATAGACGTGTATAAATAACTGAATCGTCCTTATTTCTAAGCCCTGCTGGCACTTGCTCTAATATGTTATTTTTCTTTTCTAGGCTTTTAGCAAATTCACGATAATTGAAATAATAAAGGAGTTGTCCCCCTCTCTTTTCAGCATTAAGTCCTGCTAGATAATATTCAAAATTCGTCATATGGTAAATGCTACTATTGGTTAGTTCATCTCTTTTATACAATACCTCTCCATCAGCATTCGTTAGAACAATACAGAGTTGCTTTCTTATAGCCAAATTATCTAATAATTCCACCAGATAATCCTTATCTATATTCGCTTCAATTTTTTGTCCTACTTCTTTTACTTCATTAATTTTAATTTTCTTATAAAATTCCTCTAGAAAAACAACTTGAAAAAGCCATAACACTACTAGTAACCCTGCTACAAAAGCTACTAAATAACCAAACAGTTGCCATCTAATACTCCATCTATTTTTCCTCAAAGCGATACCCCACTCCTCTTAATGTAACAATAAGACGTGCGTATTCTCCTAAACTTTTACGAAGTAATTTAATATGTGTGTCTAATGTACGATCATCTCCGTAATAATCATAGCCCCATACATTACTAATCAAATTTTCTCTAGATAATGCAATTCCCCTATTTCTTACCATATAGAAGAAAAGCTCATATTCTTTAGGTGTCATCTCTACATTTTTTCCATCAATACTAACAAGACGTGCATCAAAATCTACCTTTAATCCTTGAAAACAAACAACATCCTTACTTGCTGCTTCCTCTTTTACCTTACCTCTTTTTATAATGGCATTAACACGCATCATGAGTTCTTTAGGCGAAAAAGGTTTTACCACATAATCATCTACTCCAATTTCAAACCCATGAATACGATCATATTCCTCTCCTCTAGCAGAAAGCATTAAAACCGGTGTATCAGTAAATTTTCTAATTTCTCTACATGCTGAAAAACCATCTAACTCCGGCATCATTACATCCATAATAATTAAATCAAATTGATTCATTTTACACTTTTCTATTGCTTCCATGCCATCTTCTGCTTCTGTCACCTCATGACCTTCAAAAGTAGCATATTTTTTAATGAGTTCTCTAATCATTTTTTCATCATCTACAACTAATAGCTTATACATAACGGCCTCCTTTTTACTTATTTTAGCATAAGGTAGATACAATAAAAAGGCGACTATTGTCACCTTTTTATTGTATCCTTAAGACTATTTTAATGATTTAATTTTCACTTGCTGTTTGTTGTACGGGTTTTAATTCAGACAATTTCAGCTGTACATTAACAAACTTACCATTTCTAGAAATAGTCACTTTAACAATATCACCTACTTTATTACCAGATAAGATATTAGAAATATCACTTGTACTTGAAACCTGTGTATCTTCAATACCTACAATGAAATCCCCTACCTTAAGTCCTGCTGCTGCTGCATTACCACCTTCTGTAAGTTCTGCAACATATACACCTGTTTGATTTAAGTTATATTGCATTGCTGTTTGCCATGAATCTACATCTACTACTTTAACACCTAAAGCTGGACGACCTGATACATAACCATTCTGAACGAGTGAGTCTGCTATTTCTTTTACCTTATTAACAGGAATAGCAAACCCTAATCCTTCTACATCAGAACCTGAAGATTTAGCCACTACTAGTCCTACTAATTGACCTTGACTATTAAATAAGCCACCACCAGAGTTACCAGGATTAATAGCTGCGTTGGTTTGTAATAATCTCATACTACGTCCACTAATAGTAATTTCTCTGTCTAAAGCACTAATAATACCATTTGTTACCGTACCACCTAATTCTCCTAAAGGATTACCAATAGCTATTGCTGGCTCCCCTACAATAAGTTGATCTGAATCTCCCAACTCGGCAGCTTGAAGTTTTTCATTTTGTGTATCAATTTTAATAACTGCTACATCTGTTTGTGTGTCCGTTCCAATAAGCTTAGCAGTATATTCATTACCATTTGTTAAACGCACAGTAATTTTCTTAGCACCATCAATCACATGATTATTAGTAATAATATATCCATCTTCTGTTAAAACAACGCCACTTCCAGCTCCTTGTGTAACGAACTGTCCAAAGAATTGGTCTGTTGCTACTACTTCTGTTGAAATCTCTACTACTGAATCAGCAGCTTTCTTAGCCACATCAGAAACACTTACCCCAGCACTTGTAACAGAAGTTGGTACAATAGTCGTCTGAGTACCTGCGTTTGATTGTTCTTTACTAGCTGCATTAGATGCTTCATATTTTTCCATCCATTGGTATGAAGTATATAAACTACCACCTCCAAAAGAAGCTAGTGCTACTATTGTAGTTAGTAAAATGCCTTTGCCTACTTTATGTTTCTTTTTAGGTTTTTCCTCTTTAGAACTAGGCATTACTGGAATAGCTTCACTTAATGGTACCTCTTCTTTTACTTTCTCACTACTTTCTTTAGTTTCTTCTATTATTTGTTCATTAACTTGTTCTTCATAATCATTGTTCCATTCACTCATTTTTAAAACCTCCTTAGGTCTTGCTTATGTTTTATTTAAGTACATGATAAAGGTCTTAAGTGATAGGTTTTTTGAAGATTCACTGAAAAAATATTGAATTTACCGTCTGTTTTTTAATACACCTTGATAATCAATGAGCTTAGTTAATTCTACAAAAACTAAATCATATAATAAGTTTTCACCTTCTTGTGTTAATCCATACCCTTCTTCTAAAATATACTTTTCTTTATTCACCTTTTTGCTAATTTCCTCACATAGATCAATCACAATACCACCTTTTGCTAAAGTAACACTCTTAAGTGCATAAATATATTGCTTTAAACGGTTATTAGTACGTCCTTTTTTACCTGGTTTTTCATGAATAAGTGGTGGTGTAATGATAACTGGAATTGGTACACAATTATTTAAACCTGTCCTATTATTATGAGTTACAATTTCCTCTAATAAATCCCTTAAATAAATCTCTAAACGCTCTTTACCTACAAAATCAGTACGCTCAATATCTATATCTTGAGAAGAAAGTCTAATAAAAATAATATTAGGATGATAGTTCAAGACTTTTTCCTTTAAATGTTGTTTTAAATCACCCAATGTGCATTTCTTTAAGCTTATGTCGTAGATACGCCAAGAAATAGCTGGATAATAGGTTGCTAGATACTGTTCCAATCGATCTATGTAAGTTTTAATGCTGGGGGATGTAACTTCTCCATATCCTACGATAGTAGTATTAATCATTTAGCTTCCTCCATTTATTCTGTAATATTTAAATTATAATACAATACTTTATCAAAATAAAGACTAACCATTTCTTCTGATTTCATGATAAAAATAACTGCCATACACTTTAAGTGCATAGCAGTATCATTTTACAGTATATTAGTATGTTCTTACTTTTATATTGAAGTATTACTCTTCTAATAAGATTCTACTTATGTTGTCTATAATAAGTTCTTGGTCTGTAATAACATCATAAAACCCTTTTGCTGGATAAAGCCTTTGAATATCTACTGTTCTCATATCACCTATTTGTAACCTCGTTATGTAATGATTCGTAAAATTTTTTACCTCAATATCCATCTGAAATTCTTTATCTGGTGGTAATGAATCTGCTTTAACTGATGTAGTTGGTATAATTACAAATTTAGTTTTAAAATATTTAAAAATATAACACCAATGTCCACCATATAATTCTTTTGGAAATCCTCTCGTTAAATTAAAATATGCAATTTGATGTACCTTGGGCAATTGCTTTGGTCTATAAAAGGTTGTAGAAGGATCCCCTGTTTGATTTGGTGTTAGTTCGTCATAAAAATACTTGATTTGTCCTACATGATAATTAAGATCTTCTAAAAACCCCCTCTTTTGCTCGTAATTCTTTATGCTATTAAATTCTTCCATAATTCTTAGCATAAACTCCTCATTACTCACAGCCATCCCCCTTCTCGCTTTATATTGCCAATCTTCTATATTTTATCATGATAACTATAAAAATACAAATTTCTTTTAGTTTACTATGTACTGTTATCATATATTCCTTATTTATATCGGTTTAACTATCATTTTACTTAAATCAATTAAACTAAAAAAATAACTGTTTAAATTTCAAAAATTTAAACAGTTATTTTTCTTAGAGTAAAAAGATCTTTTAATGCACTACTGAAGTAAGCACTAATTTTAATACAAATAAGATAGCTAAGATATACATCATCACACTAATTTCTTTTCTTCTACCTGTAAACATCTTGATAAGCACATAAGAAATACCACCAAAAATAATTCCTTCTGCAATGCTAGCTGTAAATGGCATCATTGCCATTGTTAAGAATGCTGGAAGTGCTTCTGTGATGTCTGAGAAATCTACTTTTAAAATACCATCTAACATAAGGACACCTACTACAATTAAAGCTGGTGCTGTAGCAAAGCTTGGAATCGCTAAGAAAATAGGTGATAAGAAGAGCGCTAATGCAAAGCATACGCCTGTAGAGATTGCCGTAAGTCCTGTACGTCCACCCTCCATAACGCCTGCTGTACTTTCAACAAATGTAGTGACTGTTGATGTTCCTAAAAGTGCTCCAACTGATGTTCCAATAGCATCTGCAAAGAATGCTTGTTTAATACGAGGTAATTCTCCTTTTTCATTTAAATAGCCAGCTTTAGTAGCTACACCCATAAGCGTACCTAAAGTATCAAATAAATCTACGAATAAAAATGAGAATACAACGATAATAAAATTAAAAATACTTTCTGCACTACCAAAGATTTCTGTCATTCTAGGAAATTTAAAAGCTACTTCACCAAAACCTGCAAATAATGAACCTTGTGATGAGAAGCTCGGAATAAGCGAATATTGCCCAATAGCTGGGTCTACCACATACCATCCTATTAATTGTGCTAAAATTCCTAGTACCCATGTACCTAAAATACCAATGAGCATAGCCCCTTTTATATTACGCTTCATTAAAACTACTGTTAATACTACACCTAACATACATAATACTGTTTGTGGTGTAATCATACTTCCTAAGGCTACAAATGTAGAGTCATCTGCTACTACTACGCCTGCATTTTTAAGTCCAATAAAAGCAATAAATAACCCAATCCCTGCACTTACAGAGTATTTCATACATTTTGGAATGGCATTGAAAAGTGCCTCTCTTACATTACATAATGTAAGCAAAATAAAAATCAAACCTTCTACAAATACTGCTGCTAATGCAAACTGCCATGAGTAACCCATTTTAATAACAACCGTGTAAGCAAAAAAGGCATTTAGTCCCATACCTGGTGCTAACCCAAAAGGATAATTAGCACATAACCCCATTAGTACAGTAGCTAATACAGATGCTAACACAGTGGCCACAAACACACCTTGTTTATTCATCCCTGCTGCACTTAGAATATCGGGATTAACGGCTAAAATATATGCCATAGTCATGAATGTAGTAATTCCTGCTACAATCTCTTTTTTAACTGTCGTATGATTTTGTTTTAATTTAAAGAATTCCATGTTGCCTCCTGAAATATCGTTTATGTCAACCGGTTTGTCCTCGCTTATCATACCTAAATTTATAAGTAAGGTCAATAGTTTTTTCGAACATTTTTATGTCAAGTATCTTTTTCGTTCGATTTTAACTGTTTTTATAGGCTAATTCTACTTTTCTCCTAATACAAACGTATAATTTATCGATTTTTAGTTGATGCTTTAAAAGATTTTACGCTTTCCTTATGTTGTAGCACATGCATACCTACTTGTTTTGTGCTATACTAGGCTAAATACTAATGACAAAAAGAGGTTACTATGACAAATTATAAATTAACAATAGCCTATGACGGCTCTAAATATAATGGTTTTCAAAAACAAAGTAAGCATCCTGAAAAAACAATTCAAGGACGACTTGAAAATGTTCTTACCCAATGCTTTGAGGAAGATATTCAAATTATCGCCTCTGGTAGAACTGATGCTGGTGTTCATTCAAAAGGCCAAGTTTGTAACTTTCATGCCGAACATTATTTGGAACCTACAACTGTTTTAAATTATTTAAGCAATTACTTGCCACAAGACATTGCTATATTAGAATTAAGCATTGCTTCTCCTCGTTTTCATGCACGCTATAATGTCCTTCGTAAGTGTTATACGTATACTATAGACAATGGTTTATTTGCTAATCCATTTACTTTAAAGTATGCCTATCATCTAGCATCTCCATTAGACATTAGTCGTATGCAAGCTGCAGCTAACTATTTACTAGGTACTCATGATTTCAAAGCCTTTACCTCTTTAAAATCAAAAACTAAATCTACTACGCGTCATTTATTTAATATAGATATTACACAGGAAGGATCAATGATTAAATTGACCTATGAAGGTAATGGCTTTTTACAACATATGGTTCGCATTTTAACTGGTACTTTAATAGAAGTTGGTCTTGGTGAACGTTCTCCAGAAGAAATGCTTGTTTTATTAAACAATCAAATTCGAAGTGAGGCTGGCTTTACCGCACCTGCACATGGTTTATGTATGCAACGTGTAGATTATTAAAATTTATTTTAGTGAAGGGAGTTTACAATGCAAATCTTCGATATTACTAATCGCAAGGAATTCATGGCAAAATTACTTAAATCTGATTTATTTGATACCTTCGAAGCAAGAGAGGTTGTAGCACATATGGCTTTTAAAATGATACTTTCTGGTGAGCGTAATAAAGATTATTTTAATGATATAGATGAAGATACAACACCTGCTCTTTCTGATTTTCTTGCTTGGGGCGACATACGTAAACATGTATATGAGCTGATGTCAGGAAACAAGTTGCCTACCTATTTTAAAATAATACTTTCTACTAATAGTGAAAAAACAGCTAGCTTATCCCCTGATGCCTCTACCTTTTATTTGAATATTACTTTTAAAGATAATCAAATTAGTTGTAGTACAGGTATGGCCTATAAAACCTTTACCCTAGATAAAAGTAGTGAGCAACTTTGGGATGAAAAAATCAAAAACTTTTTATTTAAATATCAATTTATTTAGATTTTCACTTAACTCGTTTAATAAAGGGGATTTTAATAATGAATTATGGAAAACTACAACTTAGTTTTATTTTATTACTCATTATGACCATATTACAGTTTTTAGTAGCAGTCCTTGTACTTCACCATATGCTCATTACTATTTTATCAATCATTGCTGCTATACTTTGTATCATTGGACTTATTTTTATCCAACACAAAATGCACTAAACGTAGCTCTTGACATCCGATTAGATTTATTTCATATTATATTTGCATTATATTTTCTTTAAATGTTTGCAATATAATGTTAAAAATAAAATTTATATTTTTAAGGAGGAATACCTATGTCTAAGCAAGGTAATTTATCTATTCATAGTGAGAATATCTTCCCTATTATCAAAAAATGGCTTTATTCAGACCACGATATTTTCACTCGTGAACTTATTTCGAATGGCTGTGATGCTATTCTCAAATTTAAAAAGCTATGTGATATTGGTGAAGCAACAGATACCGTAAGTGAACCTTTTAAAGTAACAGTTACTTTAAATAAAACCAATAAAACGCTTACTTTCTCTGATAACGGGATTGGTATGACTGAAGAAGAAATCGAGAAATATATTACACAAATCGCTTTCTCTGGTGCTGAAGATTTTCTAGCTCAGTACAAAGACAAAATGGATCAGGACCAAATCATTGGTCACTTTGGCCTTGGTTTCTATTCTGCCTTTATGGTAGCAGAGCAAGTGGTCATTGATACCTTATCTTACAAAGAGACAAAAGCCATTAAATGGACTTGTGATGGTGGTACAACTTATGAGCTTTCTGAAGGTACGAGAACAACACGCGGTACAAGTATTACCCTCTTTATTACAGAAGAAAGTAATACCTTCTTAAATTTTTATGATTTAAGAGAAGCTATCGAAAAATACTGTTCTTTTATGCCTGTACCTATTTATGTGATTGATGAAGAAAAAGAAGCTGAAGATGCTGCTGCCAAGGCTAAAAAAATAGAGGAAGCCAAAGCTAAAGGTGAAGAGCTTTCTGATGAGGAACTTGCACCAGTAGTACCAACTCCTATTAATGATTCTCAGCCTTTGTATGTAAAAAATCCTAATGACTGCACTGATGAAGAATATAAAACTTTTTATCGTGATACCTTCCATGATTTTAATGAACCACTTTTCTGGATTCATTTGAATATGGACTACCCATTTAGATTAAAAGGTATTCTTTATTTCCCTAAACTCTCACACGAGTTAGAAACTGTTGAAGGGCGTATTAAACTTTATAACAATCAAGTCTTTGTAGCTGAAAACATTAAAGAAGTTATTCCAGAATTTTTACTTTTATTAAAAGGTCTAATCGATTGTCCTGATTTGCCACTAAATGTATCACGTAGTTTACTTCAAAATGACGGTTTTGTGAAAAAAATTGCTGATTACATTACTAAAAAAGTAGCTGATAAATTGATTGCTCTTTCTAAAAAAGAAAATGATAGTTATAAAAAATTCTGGGATGATATTGCACCATTTATCAAATATGGCTGTTTAAAAGAAAGTAAATTCTTTGATAAAATGAAAGACTATCTTTTATTTAAAACAACAGATGAAGATTATGTCACATTAAGCGAGTACTTAGAACGTGTTAAAGACACTGGTGCTAATACAGTCTTTTATGTTTCTGACAAAGCTGCTCAGTCTCAATATATTAAACTCTTCAAGGAAAATGGACTCTGTGCTGTTTACTTAGAACATTCTATCGATGCACCTTTTATCTCTCATTTAGAATATCAAAACAAAGATGTCAAATTCATGCGCATCGACTCAGACCTCTCTGCTGCTTTAAAAGGTGCTGAAGCTGATAAATCTTATGAAGAAAAATTAAGTGGTTTATTTAAAACTATTCTCCACAAAGATAAGCTTAAAGTTACTGTAGAAAATCTTAAATCTCAAGATGTTGCTTCTATGCTTCTCATTTCTGAAGAAAGTCGCCGTATGCAAGAAATGATGAAAATGTATAATATGCAAGGTATGAATATGCCACTTCCAGAAGACGAGGTGACTTTGGTTCTTAATCAAAACCATCCACTCATTGATACTTTAGCTCATAAAGATTTAGATGAATCTACTACTGAATTACTTTGTGCACAGCTTTATGATTTAGCCCAATTAGCTAATCATAGCTTAAGTACAGAAGATATGCATCACTTCCTAGAACGTAGTAATAAATTACTAGGTATGATTCTTTAAAGTTAATTATAAAAAAAGAAGTACTACACAACGCTTTAGTCCGTTTGTAGCACTTCTTTTTTTTATATTTTACAAATGAACTCTATCTCAACTTCTCCTATCTTATAAGAAATCATTATTTCTTGTTTGAACAGTACAAACAGCATCTGCCGTTTGTGCTGCTATAAGTAAATCCCCAACACTGGTTAATAACCCTCCTATTAATTGCTTTCCATCATCTGTTAAAGCTTCATTCAATAATAAGGTTAGTAAAGCACCCCATATAATTATTTTTCGAGAGCGACTAGGGCTACATCCGCCACAAAAGTTATTACAGCAAGACATCTCTTCACCTCTTTCACGTTAATACTATATCATATGAATAAATTCCATTTTTTGTTAATTAACTTTTGTCTTGTTTTGATGACTGCTTGTGCTTATTTACAAAAGCTATCATATTCAGCTCTTCATTCGAATAGGATAAAATGAATAATAGATTAAATCAGTTACATAGGATGTATTCAATATAACCTTATTTTATTTAACAAGGAGTGGTTTTATGAGTAGTCGTTTAAAAGTAGGTGACAAAGCGCCGTCCTTTAGTGCTTCCAGTACCCAAGGTCTTGTAAACCTAAAAAATTACGAAGGAAAATGGGTCATTCTTTTATGTAATCCATCAGAGTTTAATAATTGGAGAAAAAATGAAATTATTAGCTTAGTTAAGTATGCTAAAGCTTTTAAAGAAAAAAACACTGAACTTATTACATTAAGCATGGATAAAAAAGCTTCCCACTTACAATGGTTTTATGCTGGAGCTAGGCTAGGTTCTTATGCCATGCCTTTCCCTATTGTAGATGACCGTTTAGGTGAGATTGGCAAACTTTATGGTGTTGAAACAAGTGAGAATGCCTCTACAGAAACCCACCTTTTTATCATTACCCCAGATCAAACCCTTGCTAAATCCTTTACTGTTCCTAACTTCGGAATTCCTCAAGTTGGTCAATTAATGACTCATTTAACAGCTCTTCAAGATGGCTATCGACCTCAAATTCAGAGCCTTGAGAATCAGCCTCCTGGCACTAATCCCCTGTGTGACAATGTCCCTATAGTAGGTGAATATGTACTTGGAAACCCCAATAATGTAGATGCACTTTTACTAGATTTTGTTATTTATGCTTTTGCCCTTATTAATGCAGATGGTACCCTACAGGTCTACTCAGAAAGATATCTCAGAGAATTGGTCAATTTAAAACTAGAAAATCCTAACCTTCTTGTTATTCTAGGCATTGGTGGATGGGGAGCTGATGGCTTTTCTGATGCAGCTCTAACACCATCTTCCCGTTATGCCTTCGCAAGAGAAGTTCAACGTTGGGTAAATGAATATACTTTAGATGGGGTAGATATTGATTGGGAATATCCTGGTAGTAGTGCTGCGGGAATTAAATCTAGAAGAGAAGATAAAGAAAACTTCACACTCTTACTAACAGCTTTAAGAGATGTACTCGGTGATGAAGCTTGGATTAGCGTAGCAGGTACTGGAGAAGCAAGCTACATCAACAATGTTCAAATTGCTGAGATTGCTCCTATCATTAATTACTTCAATTTAATGGCTTATGATTTTACTGCTGGTGAAACAGGCGCAACTGCAGGTAGGCATCAATCTAATCTCTATCCTTCTGATCTTTCTTTAAGTAATATGACTAGTGTAGATAATCAAGTCCAAAATCTCATTAATGCAGGCATGCCATCTGAACAAATCCTTATGGGCTTACCTTTCTATGGACGTTATGGTGCTACCAGTACACGAACTTTTGATGAGCTTCGTAAAGACTATATTAATAAAAATGGCTATACTGTACGTTGGGATAATATTGCTAAAGCCCCTTATATTGTAGATCCAGATGGTGATTTTGCTTACTCTTATGATAATTTACTTTCTATCTACTTCAAAGGACTTTATGTTATCGAAAATTGTCTAGGTGGTTTATTTGCTTGGCAATCTGGAATGGATAAAGCAAATATTCTAGCGCAAGGTATGTCACAGGCCATCCGAAGCCCTGAAGTATTAGAAGATCTTTTAGCAAAGGCTTATTATCAAGCTTTAGAAGCTCAGGAACAACAAACTTAATCATTTTACCCCCTAGCTTAAGATACACTAACCTCACCATTTTGATTCCCTATTATCCTTCTTGTAGCAAACAAGTAGGATAATAGGGAATCAAAAAAATAAGCTGGTATAAAAGGAGTCCATTCTAAAATAAGAATGGACTCCTTTTATATCTATTTATCTGTTGAATACATGTCAAATGTAACGGTATCTTCTACATAAGATAGTACATAAGTTAAAGTACTATCTTGCCATTGTCTTCTTCTCGTACCTCTTACATTAGTAATTTTCTCAATACTTGATTCACCAAATTCTGTCGTTAGCTCCTTAGCAATAGCTTCTACAAAAGCTTCTACATCATCAGTTTGCTTACAAGTCATATTAATAAAGTTTACTTCTCCCTTATTATCATTGTAAACAATCTCTACTTTGACAGCTTGGTCTAAAATAGTTTGTTTATAGTAGTCTGCTAAAAGAATATTTGTATCCTCTAAATTCTCAGTAGACTCTGCTTTTCCAAGTAAATTAATAACATCTGCTTGCTTCTTACCTATCAGTTTCCCTAAAGCAATTAGGTCTTTAATGGCTGATTGGTTTTTCTCAACTACTTCAGCTGCTGCTTTTGCTTCAGCTTCTTTTTCTGCTACTTCAGCTGCTGCTTTTGCTTCAGCTTCTTTTTCTGCTACTTCAGCTGCAGCTTTTACTTCAGCTTCTTCTGCTTCTTTAGCTTCTTGTTCACCTAAAGACTTGGTTTCGACCGCCTGAGTGGTTGGCTCTACTGCTTCACTATTTGCTGGTGCATTTTGATTAAAACATCCCGTAAGGGCTAGCATACTGATTAGTCCTACGACTATAAATTTCTTAGTATTCATCATCTTGTTTTAATACAACCTCCTTTATTTTTTGTATAACCCCATCTTCATCATTACTTTTTGCCGAAAATCTTGCTATTTTCTTTAAGGATGGATGTGCATTGGCCATAGCGTAGCTATGATGAGCTTTTTGAAGCATTTCAAAGTCATTTAAGTAGTCACCAAATACCATGGTTTCCTCATAGGTGATGCCTAACTGCTGCTGAATATCTTCAATAGCCTTTCCTTTATTAACACCATTAGCCATGATATCTAACCAAATGTCTCCTGCTACACTCATTTGAGCCTTACTACGTAAATCCTCATAAGCTAAATAGCTATTATGTTCTGCGCCTTTAAAGTCGCATATTGTCACCTTTAAAATATCTCCCTCAACACTTAGCAAATCATCAATTAATTGACATTTTACATAGTATTTGTTTACTTCTCTTACAAAGTCTTCATCTGCGTTTTCTATATAGGCACCTTTGCTCGTTGCTAATACAATATAGACGTCTTCTATGGTACGTCCTTTTTCAATCAGCTGATGAGCTACTCTCCTATCTAATGGGTGAACAGCTATTTCTTTGCCACGATAAGCAATGTAGGTACCATTTTCGGCAATGAACAACATATCATCTGATACTGTCTTAAAGTTTTCCACTAAAGTAAAATACTGTCTGCCACTAGCCGCAGCAAAAATAATATTTTTTTCTTTTAACTGCTTAAATACATTGTAGAAATTAGGTGATAGTTCTCCCCTACTATTTAGTAAAGTGCCATCCATATCTGTTGCGATTAGCTTAATCATGTTGTCCTCCTGGCTCTTATAGATGTATCCACTCATTTACATTATACAAGTAGATATACTTATGGGCAACTGTTAACTTTGTAATATCAGATAACGCTAAACTATATAGTTCAAGTTGTTTAATATATTTTTCCTTTATCCTTTGAATGCTGAGTTCCTTTTGTTCTTTATCAACATAGTCTGTTTTATAATCAATTAAAGTAATGCCTTCTTCATCAATGTAAAAACTATCAATAACGCCTTGAATTAAAATTTCTTCTCCTTCAGGATAAGCTTCGTTTACCAACTTCGCATTAGCCAAATAAATAAAGGCTTTTTCCTTTTCTACATATTGTGCTCTTCTCATTTTCTTAACTACCTCAGAATTAGCCATTTCTGCAAGGCGTTTACTACTAACCACCTCTAGTACTTCAGCCGAGAGTTGATGAGAATTCACTAGATGCATAAGTTCTTCCTCTATAGCTGCCACTTCTATGAATTTTAGAAAATCCAGATGCTCAAACACACTATGAATCAGTGTCCCTCTCTTAGCTCCCTTTAGTTCCTCTTGTCCTTTAATAAAGCTTGGTACTGGCACCTCTTCTTCTACTGGATATAAATTCACTTCATACACTTCATCGTCTATAAGTTGACCCATTGCGTCTCTTTTAATCTCTGAAACAGACACTTTTGTAGGTAATAATACCGCTTCTTCATGAGTGTATTCACCATTTAAGCGATTGAAGATGATTTCTTTATAAGGTCCATAGATTTTTTCTGTATCCCATTCTTCTAACAAATCTCTTTTTTCTTCAATACCTTGCTCTCTACTAGTCTGTAAATTACCCAATTCTTCTTTACTCCATACACGTAGTTGCCATTTACCACGTCCTTCAAATAAATAAGGTGGTGCTTCATGAGTCAGTAGCCTTAAATCTTCTAAATCACTATGGGCGTATAAGCTTAAACCAATCCAATTTAAATATGAGCCCCCACGTTTAACGCCTAATGGTAAAATAGCTGTTTCTTCTCTACTTGCATATAAGCTCCATTTATAAGCAGCATCTTGGACATCACTAAGTGTTCCTGTAACAAATAATTTTTCTTTAGCACGCGTTAGAGCCACATAAAGCACACGCATTTCTTCAGAAATATTCTCAGAAAGAATTTGATTTTTAATAGCCATTTTAGGAATCGTAGGATATTTGACATACTTACTAGTATCTAAATAATCTGGCGCTAAGCCTAACTCATTATGAAGTAACACAGGTTTCATCATATCATTGTTATTAAAGCGCTTTCCGGTATCACATAAAAAAACGACACTAAACTCTAGACCCTTACTTTTATGAATACTCATAATTTGAACTAAATTCTCATTTTCACCAACTAATTTTGCCTCAGCCAAGCCATCTGGTGTTTGGGCTAATTGATCTAAATATTGTATAAACCCAAATAACTTACCATTTTGATTATTTTCATAGGCCTCTGCATATTTTTTAAATAGCTCTAGATTCGCCTTTTTCTTAGCTCCTGTTGGCAACATAGCCACATAACGATAATACCCGGTTTCCACATAAAGCCTTGCTAGTAGTTCTTCTAGACTTAGTTCACTACTCATATTGCGGTAGTTATTTAGCATGCTCATAAAACGATTTAACAAAGGATTATCTTGGCAGGTTTTTAAATACTTTAAGAGCGCTTCATAAAAACAACCGGTTTCTGCTGCTTTTCGAATGTAAACGAGTTCATCTAAGCTCACACCTACAATAGGTGATCGTAGTACCGTAATCAAAGGGATGTCCTGTAAAGGATTATCAATAATCTTTAACAAACTCATCATTGTTTGAATTTCCAGTGCATCAAAGAAGTTCCCACCAATATCTGCGTAAGCACCTATCCCCTTTTGCATTAATGCATTTTCAAAGATGCCTGCCTTTTCTTTAGTTGCTCTTAATAAAATGACGATATCTTTTGCTTCTACCTTACGATAGGCCCCTAATGCCTTATCAAAAATATGGGTTGGATTACCTTCTCCTTTAAGGAGCTGATCTACTAAGTTAGCCACTAGCATGGCTTCACATTCCACATTCTTTAAATCCTCAAGCCCCGTTTCTTCTGTATTTTCTGGTTCTTTGGTTTCTAAAATGTGTACTTCAATCGCTTCTGATAAAGCTCCTTCTGCTAAAGACTCTGGGTTTCCTTCTTCATAATGATTGCCTACCTTTAGCTCAGCATATTCATCATATTCAAGTTCTCCTACCCTGACACTCATCACTTGCTGAAATAAGTCATTAACACCTTGAAGAATATTATCCCTACTTCTGAAATTCTGAGATAAATCAATACATACGTTATTACCTTTAGTAGATGAAGTCACCTGATGCTTTTCCCAGCTTCCGTACTTTTCCGCAAAAATAAGGGGATTGGCTAATCTAAAGCGATAAATACTTTGTTTCATATCGCCTACCATAAAACGTGTTGGTCCTTCTTCTTTATTAGCCTCAGCTACTGCTTTCAATAAAGTTTCCTGTACTGTATTACTATCTTGATACTCATCAATATAAATCTCTTTGTAAAAACTACTTAGTTCTTTAGCTACATCCGTATAGCTGACCTCTACCAATTCCCCCGCTTCGTTAAAAATAGGTTCTACTAAAAGTTGAAGACAAAAATGTTCTAAGTCATTATAGTCTACAACTCCTGCATTTTGCTTTTCTAATTGATAGCGTTCTTCAAAGGTCTCAATAAGTTTTACTAAAGTAGCCATGAGATCTCCTAACCGAGGTAACTGTGCCATTAAAAGAGGATCTTCAATAAATGCTAAATCATCTTGTAAGCCCTTAATGACTTCTTTACCTAAGTCACGATAGGCTTTTACACGCTCCTTTAAAGCTACATCACATTCTTGCTTTTTTCTTGAGAGGGCAATAAAGTGAGTATTTTTAATGCGTCTAATCAGTTCTTCTAGTGACATCTCCTGGTGAATATCTTTAATCTCAACTAAATCACTATGAATAGCTTCTAGGTAAAGCTCTGGTCCATTAGGCTTTTCACATAAAGCTATAGCTTTATCATAAATAATGCGTACATCTTGTAATTGACTTAATAAATGGGTACGAATACTTTCTGACCAAGGCATTTCATTTAAACTAGTATACACTGTTTTTAAACGCGACACTTGGTTATGAAGCCATACCTCTGGAAAAGGTGTACTTTTAGAGAATGTAGAAACATCCAAAATCAAGTTTTTTAAGCTGTCTAAGCCTTGTACATCCCCATAAACTTCTGCTAATGCCATAAAGTCAGATGCACCGTCTTCAAGACATTCCTCTAAAAGTTCATCTAACAGTTCACTTTTCATCACATCTAGCTCTGCTTGTGTACCTACTTTGATATTAGGGTCAATATCCAAGCGATTAAAATACGCTCTAATCGTTTTTAAACAAAATGAATGAATCGTTGAAATTGAAGCCTGTGGCACCAAGGCCATTTGACGTTCAATATAATCTATCTTCTTTAGATTTTCTTCATTTAGATTTTCTTGAAGACCATTCATATAATCCGAAAGCTTTTGCAAGATACGTTCCTTCATTTCTCCTGCTGCAGCACTAGTGAAGGTTACAATTAAAAAACGATCAATTTCTATAGGTACTTCTTGCTCACTTCCAATGATACGCTTCATGACACGCTCTGTTAAAACTGCTGTTTTTCCTGAACCTGCTGCTGCTGAAACTAAAATATTGGCTTCTCTTTGATCAATAGCTGCCTGCTGTGCTGGTGTCCATGCCATTTATAAGCCCCCCTTCTCTAGTTTTTCCCATATTTCCTCTTTACTTAGTTGTTCTAAGGTATCATAACAGTTATCTACTTGTTCTTCACTGAACTGACAAATGGTATGATAAATGCAATATTCACAAGGATTTTTGCCTTTTAAGCGGTAAGGTTTAGCACTTACTTTACCTTCTAATAATTCTTGTCCTAATCCTCTAATCGTGTCAATAATATGATTTTCCAGTAGTTTAAACTGTTCTGGGGTGGCTACTGAAGAGCCTTTTTTAATACTACCATCCTTATTTAAACTAACGGGAATCGTACTACCTGTCCCTGATTTATCAAGAGCAGCAATGATTTGCGGCTCATCTACTGCTAACCCAGAAAGTTTAAATTGCTTTAAGCTGCTTTCTTGGAGCTGCACTTCATCCATTCCTACTTTGTAGCTTACATAAGGATTATTAATGTGGAAGTAGAAAACTCCACCTGCTTCATAACTATGATGTTTCTTTAAATACGCATCTAGATAAAGGAGCAATTGAAGCTGTAAGCCATAATACACTTCTAATAAGTTAAAGTTCTTTTGCCCTGATTTGTAATCTAAGATTTTAATATATTGCTGATTATCATCTTTATAATACACATCTACACGGTCTATTTGCCCAGTCACTAATATCGTTCTTACTTCATCAATAGCAATTTCAATTGGAGGAAAGCCTTTACCTTCTCCAAAATTAATCTCATAGCCCATAGGTTCGAATTCACCATTTTTTAAATGCGCTGTTAAAGCATGAATTGCCCTAGAAGTCATTTTTTCTACCTTAGCTGCCGTAAACTGAAAACGTCCCGTTTCTCTCTGGGCTTCATTTACTTGCTCTACCGCATAAGCTGTAGCCTTTTTCACACCTTGCTGCATTTCTTCCCTGGTAGCTTTAGTCCAAGTAGTATTCATTAAGCTTAGTTCTTTAGGATATTGCTCTAAAGCTGCATGAAATAGTGTTCCTACCTTGGCTCTATCAAAACGGAATAAACGGCGTTCTTCTGCTTTAATCCCATAACGCATAAAATAGCAACAAGCACATTGCCTAAAAGTTTCTAGCTTAGAAATACTAGTATCTAACTTATTGCCATAAAGCAAATGTGTTGTTTCTTCTTGTAAATAGTGCTGTTGATTTGTATAAAACAAATAATCTGTTAATCCCTTTAGACGGTCTTTCCACTCGTCTTTAGTAGCATACCAACTCACTAAGTCTTTCCAGGCTTCTTCTTCTAATCTACCTTCTACGTATTCCCTCAGTAAATTCCCTACATAACCAAAAGTAGGCAGAGGACGATAGATTTGACTTAGAAAATCTCCTTGTAGAGGTTTTGGTGTTTCACCAAATAACTTTTTCAGTTTGTAATAAACGAGAGAAGTTCTTAGCGGCTTACCATTTTCATCAGCCATGGCTGCACTTACAAAAAGCTTTTCCGTAGCTCTTGTTAGCATCGAATAAATACTAAACTGTCCGCCATAAAGAGGCTGGTCAATAATTAGCTCATTTAATCGTCCTTTTGGTCCTTTATCTTCCTTACACATCTGACTAAGAGAAGCTTTATCCATATCAGAAAAAATAGGCGTCGTTTCATCTACTTTAGGAATAACCCCTTCATTGGTTCCTAGTATAAAGCACGCTTTTAAACGAGGAAGTCTCGTCCTATCTACAGACCCAATTAACACTTGGTCTTGTGCTGGTGGAATAACTCCCATCTTTACATAAGAAAAGCTGGTTTCTAAAATACGGCGATAGGTCATTAGACTAAGTTCTTCTTCACCTAAAATATCTACCAAGCGCTCGAAAACTTCCATGATTTTTCCCCATATTTGGGTGTTTTCAATCTCTAATAAACGATTACCTTCTGCTTTATGTTTGGCAATGATTTCATTTAACTTGCTATAAGCACCAATATCTTCTAAAAAGCCATATAAAGCTTTTGTAAGATCTACAACCTTGTTTTTACCCGATGATTTAGTCATTTGAATAGTCATTTCTAGTTTTTGAATAGGTCCTAAAATAGCTTCTCTTGTAATATTAATACGTGCCTGTTTCTCTTCATCTTTTTGGTCAAATCCCCAAGGCTGTGCCCATTTTTTCTTACCCTTAATCCCATAGGCTAATAAATAATTTTCTAATAGATCTATCTCTTCAATTGAGATAGGGAGTATTTGTGTTCTTAAAAGTCCCATAATACTTTTATAGCTGTAATTAGAGGTTAATACTTCTAAAACACCTTCTAAAGCTGCTACTAAACTATTAGTATGAATATTTCTTTTCATATCTAAGAAATAAGGAATTTCATATTCTTTAAAAGCCCCCTCTAATAAAGTCTTATAATCTGCTAAGTCACCTACAATAACTGCCATATCATGATAACGATAGCCCTCTTCCATCACTAAAGTCACAATCTGCTTAGCTACTTGTTCTACTTCTTCTGCTCTAGAACCATAGGTCTGCAGATAAATAGCTTCATTTTCTTTTTCATAAGGGTTAGCATAAGGTTTTAAGTACTGCCCCTCCAAATAAGCCAGAGCTTCATTTTTTTCTCCTGCGCCTTTAACATAGTTCACTTCATAAGCTAAATGCTGTTCTTCACAAATGCCCATAAGTTTTTGTAGCATTTGAATACTTTCATAAAAAGGATAGCTATTTCTTACCTTGTCTGTTCTCGTGTAAGATTTATCCATAGGTAAAGTAATAGTTAATCCCTTTACCTTCTTCATTAACTCTTTAATGATAAGCAATTGGTTATACGTAAAGCCATAAAAGCCATCAATCCAAAGCCATGCTTTTTCTAGTTTCTTACTTTTCATGATACTACTTGCTAGTAGCGTCATATTTTTTTCAATAGTCACAAACTGATTTCCCAAATAATCTTCGAAGGCTTCATAAAGCATATGAATGTCTGTTAATTTACTTTTAAATAATAAGGTCGCCTCCTTATTTTCTATAAGTTCGCCTAATTGCTCCTTACTCACACCTGCTTGTTCTAAAACTGTAATAAAACGGTTAATAGCTTCAATAAAACCTGTATTATTCATATTTTTTTTGTAGAAAATAATCTCTTTTTTATGTGCTTCAATCACACGTTTTAAAATAATCATACGTTCTAAATCTTCAATAACAGCCACTTCAGCTTTTCCTACTTCTTTAAACACTTCTCTAGCTAACGTATTAAAACTAATAACCTCCGCTCTTAAGAGACCTGGATAAAGCCTTTTGGCCAAGTCTTTTTGTGTCTGTAAGTTGAATTGTTCTGGCACTAATAAAAGTAGTGGATCAAAACTTTCTTCTTTTAAAGCTGTTTCTATAGCTTCATAACAATAGGTCGTCTTTCCTGCACCCGAACGACCTACAATAAATTGTACTTTCTTCATTTGTTCACCCCTTTTTTCTATTATTAGTTTATCTCTATGTGAATGTTTTATGATATCTATTCTATCCCTGCTTATTTTATCATAGTTTTGCTAAACAGCGATACCACTTTACTGACATAAGCGCTTTCTAAGTTCTTCGATTTCATCTATACGTACATAAGGGTAAACACTTTCCATGCCATCTAATAAATTAAGCGCATCATCTAGATATTTGATGCTTCCCTTAGAACATCCAATGACTTCTAGCTCTAATAAAGCAATTTCAATTAGAAATTTCGTTTTCTCCACAATATAATCCTCATATGTGCCATAAACATATTTATCAAATCGAAAAGCTTCTTTTTCATTTAAAATTGCTTTAAATAATAAATAGGCCTGTTCTTTATTCCCCTCTTCTTTTAAATGTCTAGCCAAATTTAGCCTTGCATACCAATTAGCTGATATTTCTGCCACCATAAGGTCACCTCCTTGACTTTCTCTGTTTAATATAAGTTTCTTATCATTTATATTTTTATGACTACTATAATTTCCTCACTAAAATACAGCTACTTTCTACAAGTAGCTGCTTCATACATCATAGTATGCTAAACTCAGCAAATGTTTCCTTTTTATATTTAATAGCAAATAAATATAATGGTATTTCTTATTAAATAACACAAAAGAGTTAACGCCTAACGACATTAACTCTTCTCACTATAAAATACCCTTTTCAATTCTTTGCTTCAGACCTATTATTTTTTCCTCTATTATTCTTGCTGTTAAAACAAAGGCTTCATCCTCTTTACCAGAAGGATCTTCTAATCCCCAATCTTCTAAATGTTTACAAGGTAAGTTCGGGCAGCTCACGTTACATCCCATTGTAATGACTATATCTACTTCCGGAATATCACTTAATAGTTTACTCTTTTGAGTTTCATTCATATCGATATGATATAAATCCTCTATAATTCTTACTGCATCTTGATTAATTTGTGGTCTAAGTTCTGTGCCAGCTGAATAACTTTCAAATACTTCTGCTGCCAAGTGTTTTCCTAAAGCTTCTGCCATTTGAGAACGGCAAGAATTATGCACACAGATAAAAGCTACTTTAGGTTTATTCATTATTATTTCCTCCCTTATAGCAAGTTGTTAAATCTCTTGCTCTTTTAATTTTCCCTGATAATGTTTATAACAAAAATATAAAATACTCCCCTTAAGTAAAGTGGAAATAGAAATACTCCACCAAATACCTTCAAGGCCTAAAGGTATAACCAATAACCATGCCATTGGCAACCTAAGAGCAGTAAAAAGGATACTTATTGTAGCTGGGATTTGTGGTTTTTGAATGCCCGTAAACCAACCATTTGAGACCATTTCTATAGCATTAAAAAGCTGGGAATAAGCAATAATTTGCAGATAAACAGATGTCATTTGAATAGTAGTAGCATCTTTTACAAAGATGTTTGCCATAGGTATTGCAAATATCATAAATAGTGTAGTTGTTAATACTGCATAACTTATACTTAAACCAATAGCTACTTGATACCCTTTTTTAATCCGCTTATAATAATGAGCTCCATAATTTTGACCAGTAAAACTAGCTACTGCACCATTCAACCCTCCTGTTACCATATAGGTGACTGATTCGATTTGAAGCCCTATCTTTTGAGCAGCTATAGCTTCCGGACCAAATTTTGCAATCAGTTTAGCTAGCAGAATATTAATAAGGGTAAACAAAATCCTTTGAAAAGCCACAGCCCAACCTAGATTTACAATAGCTTTTATACGTTCACTGTGAAAGGCCTTTTTCCAGTGAAACTCAAACCACTTACCACCTATCTTCATATAAAGAAAAAACATAATCATTTGTGCTACTAAAGTGGCTAATGCAGCTCCTAATACCCCCCATTTAAAACTATAAATAAAAATAGGATCTAATATCATATTGAGCACAATACCTACTATACTAATTTGAAGAGCACTTTTTGTCTGCCCGAGGCTACTAAAAATTCTAGAAAAAGTAGCATTAAAAAAAGCAAAAAATAACATAGGCGCACTTCCCAACAAGTAACCATAAGCTTGTTTTTCAATGACCTGATCTCCTATGCCTAAAAAGCCTATTAAATAAGGCCCTACAAATACTAGAAATAAAGCATACATGCCTCCTAACAATAAATTTAAAAGCATGCTTGTTTGTATATATTCTTTTGCTTCTATTTCTTTGTTTTCTCCAATACTGTAAGCAACCTTAATCCCAGTTCCTATAACAATACACGCATTAATAGCATAACCTAAACCAACAAAAAAACTAGAGGAACCTACACTAGCTACTGCATCCTTGCCTAAACCTCCTACCCAAAACATATCTACTATATTATAAGCAAATTGCAATAACGAACTTCCCATAATAGGAATGGCTAATGCTAATAAAACGCGAACAACACTTCCCTTTGTTAAATCAACTTTCTTCACAATGTCACCCATTTCACATAGATAATTATCTATATGTATTTTAATTGATTTTAATAATACCGTCAATAGATAAGAAGGGTACTTCTCTACTATATTCATCTATCAGTATCACAAATAAATTACTTAAAATAAAAAAGCTACCTTTATTAGTAGCTTTTAGATCATCTCTTTAAAATAATCACTTAATGCTCCCAGTGTTTTAGTATTAAGTGAATAATGCATCCATTTACCCTCACGTCTTGCTATAACCAAATCACATTCACATAATAATCTCATATGATGAGATAAAGTAGGTTGTGTAATTTGAAACCTTTCAAGTAAGTGACATGCACACATTTCTCCATCCTTTAGCATCTCTAAAATCATCACACGATTACTATCAGAAAGTGCTTTAAAAAGCTGTGCTTTTTCTCTACATTCCTCATTCATACGAAACACCTTCCTCTTCTTGTTTCAGTATAAAATCTCCTTTAAAAGTTGTCAACTTGACTTCGTCTTTCCATTAGAATGGTGTTATGCCAATCACCTTTTTGATCTCTTGCAATTTTCTCTCTATAGCCAACTTGCCTAAAACCACACTTTTGATGCAAAGCCAAACTAGCCTTATTTTCTTCAATAATACTCGATTGTAAGGTCCATATACCTTCTTGCTCTGAAAGTTGAATTAATTCATTTAAAAGCTTAGTGGCTACACCTTTTCTTTGAGCATTTTGTACTATGTAAATACTTAGTTCTGCTACACCTTTATAAACACATCTACTTGAAGTAGGTGATAAAGCTACCCAGCCAACAACTTCTTCATCAACCACTGCCACTAATCTTCCTGTAGTAAGATGTGCAGCATTCCAAACTTCATAACTCGGAACTTCTGTTTGAAAAGTAGCAATTCCTGAGCTTATCCCCTGTTCATAAATACACCTTACATTAGGCCAATCTTTTTCTGTCATACATCTCATCATTACTGTCATCTCTAATCTCCTTCACGAACTGATTATCGTACTTTTTCTATTATAAAATGGTCAATTTCTATCATTAATTTCTCTACACGCCTTGTTAACTCATCCGCCCCCTGAGAAACATCATTAATAAGTTGATTTTGATTTTTAGTAGCAAGAACAACTGCTTGTGTATTTGTGCTACTAGCTTGAGATATGTCATTAATATTTTGGATAGCATAAAGTACATGAGAAGTTCCCTCTGTCACTTGTTCATTCACTGCTTTAACTGCTTCAAATTCTGTAGATACTTCTTTAATATCACTTAAAATAGCTTCAAAGCTTGTACCTGCTTCACTGGCAAAAGTTAATCCCTTTTTTACAGCTATAGTATTTTCGTCCATAGCTGCTGTTGCCTCATTAATTTCCTCATTAATTTCTGTTATAATTTGACTAATTCTAGCAGTAGCATCTGCTGATTGAGTAGCTAAATTTCTAATTTCATCAGCCACCACCGAGAAACCTTTTCCTGCTTCTCCTGCCCTAGCAGCTTCTATGGCTGCATTTAACGCTAATAAATTAGTTTGAGAAGCTATACTTGTAATGAGTGTAATAATATCTTGAATCCTAGATGACTTATCACTTAATAGCTGAATTTGACTTGAAGTACTTTGAACTTTTTGATCAATTGTTGCCATTTGTTCAATGACTGTTTGAAGAATTTGATTACCTTCTTTAGCATGCCTTAACGTACGATTTGATGAAGCTGTTATACTTTGAATACTATCTGCCACTTCTGCTACATCTGTATGCATATGTTCTGTCATTTGTGCTGTTTCAGATGTAAGCTGAGTTTGTTCCTGGCTTCCAGCCACCATAGCTTCCATGGAACTAGCAATAGCCACTGTAGCCGTTTGTGTGGCTATTGCTGCTTCATTAAGCTTTGATGATAAATCCAGTAATCTTCTAGCTTGATGTCCCGTAGCAGCTACTAATTGATTTAAATGGGCTCTCATCATTTCTAGAGCCTGAGCTATTGTTCCTATTTCATCATTATGTTTTAAAAGAATAGGATCTAGTGATTTACTAAAATCACCTGTTTTCATGCATCTACATGAATCAATCAATTGTTTAAAATGTTTAAACAATACGGTGCAGTATAAAAATAAACAAAGACATACAAATATCCCTGTAACCGTATACCCTATACCTTGTCCAATTTTTATGGTCTTCATAATCTCAGCTAATTGTGTTTCTGTACTTAACGTATCATTTTGCAAAATTTGAGTGATTCTAGGCTTTAATTCCTGAGTTGTTCTAATAGCAGATATAGAAAAACTTATAATCACTAAAATAAATGTAATCACCATTACTTTACTTCTAAATGAGATATGCTTCATTATTTATGCCCCCTAATATCAACCACTTTTTTGTATTTTAAAATAATTCTATCAAATCACTACTTAAATGTCCATGTTTGTATGGATTTAGTAAAAGATTTTACTCTTTAATTAAATCCTTCTTTAATCTTTGACCTACAATAAATTAAAATAACAAAGGAAGTTATAAATGTATACCTATACATTTATAACTTCCTTTGTTATTTTATCTATTATTATAATACGCGTTTTGCACCAATATATGGTTTTCCACCGCTTGGGAATACATTACTGATACAAATACCTGTTCTTTCATCATTAGCATGAATCACCTGCCCACCACCAATATAAATGGCAACATGCGATACATGTCCGTTATAACCGTAGAATACTAGGTCACCTTTTTGTAGTGAATCACTGCTTACATAATAACCATTATTAGCATATTGCGCACTTGAGCTTCTGTTTAAGCTAATGCCAAAGTTTCTCATAATTTGAGAAGTGAAGCCGGAACAATCTACCCCATTAGTTAAGCTATTTCCACCATAGACGTATGGATTACCTAAGAATTGCTTTGCATAAGCTACAACTGCATCACCTGCACCTGATCCTGAGCTTGTGTAATTTTGATTACTTGAGTTACTTGAAGACCCACTATTACTTGAAGCACCATTGTTACTTGAAGTACTTCCATTGCTAGAACTACTGTTATCGGTTTCTACCATAATAGCTTGTGCTTCTTCTTGAGTTACTGTCATACGTTCAATTTCTGTTAAACGTTTATTAGGCAAATAGCTTAAGAAGTCTACTTCTGTGCTATTTTTAACGTAGTCCTTACTTACATAACCTTCAAATCCTTCTTGACTTACTTTATACCAATCTCCTACACTATAGCTTACAGAAATTTCATCTCCATTTGAAAAGCTACCAATTACTTTTCCATTCTCTGTAGAAGGATAATCTCTTACATTTAAACCGCCATTGACATTGACTACTGCTAGTACTCTATGTACATTGATATACTCAGCTTTAACATAAGCTCTTGAATCGTCCTCTAAAATCAATTTTAACCAATCGCCCTCTTCGCATACAATCTCAACTGGTTCACCAAGTCCGACTTGTTTTACAATGCTAGCTTCTAATTTAGCACCATCTCTTACATTAAGTGTTTGTGTTGCTACTGTTCCGTAAGCTTGGCCATAAGCTAAACTAGGCACCATTATTGCTGCAACGCCAACTAGTGTACTCAATACTACCTTTTTTAATCTCATGCTTTAATCCTCCTCGATTGACTATGTTCGACTATATTAACGATAACCTTATCGCATTTTACAATTTATTAAGTAATTGTTACAAAAGTATTATAAAAAACTTTTAAGTTTTTGTCAAGTTATCGTCCTTATTAATCTTATAAAATCTGGTATTTTGTAAAATACTTAACATTATAAAGGGACTATCCTCATGATAGTCCCTTTATTAATCATTTTTATTTGTCATCATTTTTAAAGCTTCATTCTGACATTTAATAAAATAAGCTAATTCATAACGTGAGCTAGGTGCTGTTTCATAAACACAATACATAGGATCCATTAATTCTAATATAGACGCAGCTAATGGATGATCAAAAGGTACATGTCCATCTAAAGCATTAATATGCTTTTTTAAAATCATTAATTGTTGCTTTTTATCTTTTGCTTTTTGATATTGCTCTAATAAGTAATGATGACTTCGTCCCATATAAAATTTGGGAAGCGCCTTATTTAAATGAACCGCCTTAATCCACTTTTTTGTTTCGCCTAGTTGAGTAATCACCTTTTTTATATATTCATAAGCCTGCTTCTCATTTCCAATAGTAGCATTAGTTAATGTTAAGTGTGAAACATCTACTAAATACCCTTTATTTTTATACTGAACCCCCTCAATAAACCACTGTGTGAGTTCTGGATTTAAGTAGGTAAGCCCAGGCCACCATAAGTTTTCAAATAAAAGCATAGGCCCATCTTCCTCAGCTTCAAAAACAGCGTTAACAAGTTCTAAGGTAGCTTCCATTACTTCGTGGTCCGTATAATCGAACTGCCAGGTAAAGGAATCTTCAGGCAATACATGGCTTACATGAAAAACCATGTATTTAGCTCCTAGTGCTTTAGCACGCCGATACTGTTTTTTATAACTTTCAATGAGTACTGCTGGTTCTAAGCCTCCATAATAACTTTTAATAGCTTCTTCATCTTCAAATAATTGTTGTAACTTTACTTGATCTTGTCTCCAAAAATCTAGCCACATCGGATAAAAACTCAAGTGAACACCTTCTACAATACCCGCTGGTATTTGCTCTAACGGATAGTCTAAGGTCAATCCAACCTCTATACCATCCATACGATTTTTTTCAATAAACCCCTTTATTTGTTCCCAGTCTTTATCAAACAAGTCTAATTGTTTAGAAGTGGTTGATAAATGAAATAATCTTTTCATATGTGCCCACTTTCATTTATTTTAATCGGCAAACCCCTGACTTAGTAGCCGTTTTAATCATTGTTCTGAGTATTGATAATTGATGATCTGTTAGGTTATGTTTTGGTATAATTTGTGCACTCACTTTATTCACATAAAATCTAAAGTCATACTTTGTTTCCACAATATTCACAAATAAATCCCAAGACATTTCTTCAGATGCTTCTCCAATATCTAGCAGTATATGCTTCTCTGAAAAAACATACTTCACACCATAAGCAAAAGCTGGCATCTGCATTTGAGAAGCTGTAACCTGCCATACTCGCCAAGGAATGAGTACAAAAATCAAAATAGGTACTAACAGCAGGGTGATATTTTTAGAAATAAAAATATCTAGTCTTTCAGTTGTTGTACACATTTTATAAAAGAAGAAAATAAGGACTGCTAAGCCTATCCCCAGTACAATATCATTGACTATATTTTTTATAGCCACAGATGTGTTATAACGTAAAACATCTTTAAATTTAAACTTCACATCCAGTGATAAACTGTTTTCTTGTTGTTTTTCCACTTATTTTGCCTCCAGTCTTTTGTAATAGTGCTATTATATCATTATTTGTCTTTTAATACCATAAAAAAGAGCCAACACCAAGTTGTTAGCTCTTTCAAATACTTATTTTAAAGTTGTGCCTAGGAAAGCTGCTCCAATAATCCCCGCATCATTTCCTAAAGTTGCTGCTGTTATTTTGGTTTTAAGGCTTAAACCACCATACATTTCTTCTTGAACATATTTTGTAACAGGATTTGTAAGGTATTCTTTTTGTGCACTCATACCGCCACCTAAAACAATCATACTTGGTTCTAAAACATTAATAATATTGGTTATACCACATGCAATATATTTGAAATAGGTTTCAAGTACTCGCTCTGCGGTTTCATCTCCTGCTTGTGCTGCATCAAATACAACTTTAGCATTAATATTTTCTATTAAACCTTCTTTTGCTAAACTTATTAATTTGCTATCTGGGTAAAGGTGTGCAGCTGCTTTTGCTTGACGAATGAGAGCTGTTGCAGAAGCATATTGCTCAAAGCAACCTTTTCTACCACAACCACAAGGTTCTCCATCACCAAAACGAATGACTTGATGTCCGATTTCTCCCGCTCCAAAGAAGCTACCTCTATTGATTTTCCCTTCTGAAACAAGTCCACCACCTACACCTGTTCCAAGTGTCACAACTACTACATTATCTTCTCCTTGAGCTGCACCACAAATAACTTCACCTAATGCTGCTGCATTAGCATCATTTTCTACATATACGTCTGTTTGAATATATTTTTGAATTTCTTTTCTAACATCAACATGATTAAAGTTAAGATTACTTGAAGATAAAATAACACCTTCTTCTGGTGACGCAATTCCTGGACTACCAATTCCAATTGAATGGATATCCTTTTCTGTAATTCCTTGTCTTTTTAAAACTTCAAGACATAACATTGCCATATCTTTTAAAACTTCCTCTGCACTTCTTTCTCTACCTGTAGGACCACTTATACTGTGTAAAATATGATAATTTTCATCTACTAAACCAACTTTAATGGTTGTCCCACCTAAATCCACTCCTAAATAATACATGATGTATCCTCCCTTATCTCTTTAGCTATTAAAACTGACCTTTCTGCAAATTATTCATGACACGGTCATTAAGTGCCTCAGCCGCATTATAACCCATTTTCTTTTGTCTAAAGTTAATCGCTGCTGTTTCACAAATAATGGCCACATTTCTACCTGGACGAATAGGTATTGCATTGGTTACTACTTTGATACCCATAATATCAGTATACTCATTAGTTAGTCCTAAACGGTCATACTGTTTATTTTGATCCCATGCTTCAAGACGTACAATCAAATCGATATTTTTCATTTCTTTAACAGAACCTACACCAAAGATTTGTTTGATATCTACAATTCCAATTCCCCTTACTTCGATAAAGTGTCTGATAACTTCTGGTGCTGAACCTAATAAAGTATTGGCGGATACCTTTTTGATTTCTACTGCATCATCTGCTACTAAACGATGACCACGTCTAATCAGTTCTAGTGCTGTTTCACTCTTTCCAATACCACTTTCACCTGTGATTAAAACACCTTCACCATAGATATCTACTAATACACCATGCATTGATAAACGTGGTGCTAATTCTACATGAAGCCATCTATTTGCTTCAGCTAGAAAAGTGGTTGTTGGTAAATCTGTTTTAAAAATAGGAATGCCGTTTTCTTCCGCGCATTGCAATAAGTATGGAAATGGTTCAATTTCTTCACGACAAATAACAATACAAGGAATATCTTTATAATCTAATAAGCGTTTAATTCTCTTATTACGCTCTTCTTCTTCGATTTTTTCAAGATAGGTATATTCAACCTTTCCTATGATTTGTAGACGTGTAGAATCAAAGTAGTCAAAAAAACCTGCTAATTGTAAAGCGGGCCTATTGACATCACATTGCGTGATTCTACGTTCTTTGTAATCTACTTGTGGTGTAAGATTTTCTAATTTGAGTTGTTCTCTGAGTTGTGCTACTGTTACAAAATACATGCTTTTTCCTCCTTGGCACACATTAACCCATCTAGTATAACATTTTCTCCCTTTTTTTCCTATCAGCTTTATTGCCTAATTCCTATGGAAATAATTATATATATTGCTTGCAACATCTGCAGGGATACCGGGAACTTGTTCAATGTCACTAAGAGTAGCCTGTCTTAAGTGCTCTATGCTTTTAAAATGTTGCAAAATAATTTTTTTCGTTCTTTCCCTACACCCTTAATCTCATCCAATAAGGATTGTACTTGAGCCTTACTACGAAGCTTTTTGTGATATTCTATAGAGAAGCGATGAACTTCATCTTGTAAACGTGTAATTAATTTAAAACCTTCACTACCGCTAGGTAGTACAATTTCTTCACCTTGGAAAAGAAGTCCTCTCGTTCTATGTCGATCATCTTTAACCATACCACAAACTGGTATAGCTAACCCATACTTCTCAAGCATTTTTTCAGCTACGCTTACTTGGCCCTTTCCACCATCCATCATCAATAAATCTGGCATCTTACTGAAACTGTTTTCTTCTTGCTCTTCTTTAAGGCGATTGAATCGCCTGTCTAATACTTCTTCTAAACTACCATAATCATTAGGACCCTGTATACTTTTAATTTTAAACTTTCGATAATCACTTTTCTTAGGTTTGCCACCTTCAAAAACTACCATACCACCTACAGATTGTACTCCTTGTGTATTAGAAATATCGTAAGCCTCCATACGATACGGCAGTTTTTCTAATCCAATAGCTTCTTGAAGCTGAGCTAAAGCCCCTTCAGTACGCTCTTGTTCCTTTTTCATCTGATCTCCAAATTGCCCTAATGTTAATTCAGCATTCTTGCTTGCCAGCTCCATTAAACCATGTTTAGTACCTTTAACAGGTGTAATCAGTTGTACTTTACTTCCTTTCTTCTCTGCTAAATAGCTTTCTAACACTTCCTTTTCATTCGGTATCCTTTCGATAACAATCTCTTTTGGAATAAAGGTTGCATTAGCATAAAACTGCACGATAAAATCACGAAAAACTTCTTCTATGACCTCATCTTCTGTATCTTTTAAATAAAAATGTTCTCTTCCCACCATTTTACCCTTCCTTACAAAGTAAACCTGCACTAAGGTATCTTGTGGACTTTTTGCAAAAGCAATAACATCTTGGTCTAACATACTACTCATTGTAGCATTTTGCTTTTGTTCTAATTTCATAACTGCTTGTATTTGATCTCTTAACTGAGCTGCCTTTTCAAATTGCAAACTTTCTGAAGCAACTATCATATCTGCTTGAAGCTTTTTAATAACTTCTTTATACTTACCATTTAAGAAACTGATGACTTCCTCAATCATTTCACCATAAGCTTGTTCATCAATAAGTCCAGTACAAGGTGCATTACATTTACCAATATGATAATTGAGGCAAGCTCGTTCTTTCCCTATGTCTTTTGGCAAGTTACGTGTGCAAGTACGTAACGGCCAGGTATTTTTAATAATGTCAACAACCTCCCACATAGCTGCAGCGTCTGTGTAAGGGCCAAAATACTTAGCGCCATCCTTTTTCATTTGCCTTACAACGCGCATGCGAGGAAAAGCATCTTGCGTATTTATTTTAATATAGGGATACTGTTTATCATCCTTTAATCGAATATTGTACTTAGGATCATACTTTTTGATTAAATTACATTCTAATACAAGTGCTTCTACTTCTGAACGTGTAATAATATATTCAAAGCTCACAATATGCTGCACCATCTTCTTAACTTTAATAGAATGGTTCTTTGAACTTTGAAAATATTGCCTCACACGATTTTTTAGATTAATGGCTTTTCCTACATAAATGATTTGTCCTAAATCGTTTTTCATCAAATAAACGCCTGGTTTTTCAGGCAGTCGTTTCAGCTCATCTTCTATAACAAACATATCTGCCTCCTTCTTGCTAGTCTTTACTTGTCTTAGGATTATTATAGCATATTCTGTTTTATTACCATATTATTTCAGTTTAGTTAAAATAGTATTTTTATACTCGTATTCATTGATATTTTGAGGTATATTGTTTATACTTAGTTTGACGTTAATTAATAAATTCTTTATTTATAGGAGGACTATTATGAAAATAAGTAATAATTACAAAAAATTATGTTTAGTACTTGGTTTAAGCACCGTTTTCAGTGCAGGCATTGTAGATGCAGCTAACTATAAATCTTTAAAAGCTGCTTATGATAATATTCAAGTTAGCTATAACGGTGTTATAAAAACTCTAGATAAGGAACCTTTTACTGTAGATGGTGTAACTTATGTACCACTTCGTGCAGTAAGTCAAATTATGGGCGCTGATGTAGACTGGTTAAGTGCTAGTAAAACAGTTAAAATTACAGATACTAAAACCACAGACAATTCTTCTCAACTTACTTCATTACAGCAACAGTTAGCTACTGCAAATTACAATCTTGCTATAGCACAACGTGAAGTTGAAACTTTAAAAGCAGAACTTGCTACATATAAAAATAATGGTAATAATAATGCTTCAACTGGTACCAATATTTCTACTTCTGCTCTTAATAAAACGCTTGCTAGCATTCAAGAAACTTTTGGTACAGAAAATCGTATTGATTGGACATTCGACTTAACACAAAATTCTAGTGGAAAATTAGAGTTAGAAATCTCCTATGATTCAAGAAATGATGAATCAAGATTTAATCGTTTAAGTTCAAGTGAATTAAGACTCTTCACACAAGATATTTGTGCTGCTATTCGTAAAAATCATTCGGATATCGAAATTGTAGGTTCTATTACAGACAGTCGCTCTGATTGGGATAAAGCAACTTTTACATACTCTAAAACCAATAAAATTAGTTTTAGCTTAATGTCAGATAATTACTATGATACAGCTAGAGACCTTTCTCGTTACTATACTAGCTTTAGTAATATAGCTTATACAACCTCAACTGAAAATGGTAAATTCACTTTACCTATTGACGGTATTGAATTAGCTACTGGTTCTAGATCTTTATTATTTACTGTAAAAGTAAAACTTTCAACTGTAGATCTTCAAACAAAATGGAAAGGCATCCAAACTAATGATACAGTTATCGAAGATGATCTTTACGATATGCAAATTGATATTGAAAAAGAGTATGATGGTGTAGACGTAGAAGGTCAAGTTGTTGATACAACTACTGGTAACATCATTGCAACTATTGATACAAATGGCCGTTTCTCTTATAGATAACCTGCCTTTTAGTGATTAAGCACACTGATATTTACAGGTTTAACTGTTTTTCTTAGCCAAAAAGGTATTAAAGCAAATTTGCTTTAATACCTTTTTTATGTTTGTCTATAGATTTTCCTATTTATTTTAGTATTTTCTTTAAAAATTGGCCGGTATACGACCCTTCCTTTTTAGCTACCTGTTCAGGTGTCCCCTGGGCTATAATCTGACCGCCTCTAGTGCCTCCTTCGGGCCCTAAATCAATGATATAGTCTGCCGTTTTGATAACCTCTAAATTATGTTCAATAACAACCACACTATTACCACCTTCTACAAGTCTGTCTAAAATACCTACTAATTTATGAACATCAGCAAAATGTAAACCTGTTGTTGGTTCATCCAAAATGTAAATTGTTTTTCCTGTACTACGCTTACTAAGTTCTGTAGCTAATTTAACACGTTGCGCCTCTCCTCCTGATAAAGTCGTAGAAGGTTGTCCCAAACGAATATAACCAAGTCCCACATCTACAATGGTTTGGAGCTTACGTGAAATTGTAGGAATATTTTCAAAGAACTTAAGTGCTTCTTCCACTGTCATATTTAAAACTTCTGCAATAGATTTATCTTTGTATTTAACCTCTAGGGTTTCACGATTGTAACGTTTGCCTTTACAAGCTTCACAGGGCACATATACATCAGGTAAAAAATGCATTTCAATCTTAATCATCCCATCACCTTGACAGGCTTCACAACGTCCACCTTTGACATTAAAACTAAAACGTCCTTTTTGATAACCTTTCATCTTAGCTTCATTAGTTTGAGCAAATAAATCTCTGATTTGATCAAATACACCTGTATAAGTAGCTGGATTAGAACGTGGTGTACGCCCGATAGGTGACTGGTCAATACTAATGACTTTATCTAAGTATTCTATACCTTTTAGGTCCCTATGCTGACCTGGCTTTAAACGTGCACCGTTTAAATCTCTAGCTAAACGTTTTAATAAAATCTCGTTAATAAGTGAACTTTTTCCTGAACCAGATACCCCCGTAATACAAGTTAAGGTACCTAATGGCAGTTTTAAGGTTACATTTTTTAAATTATTAGCCGCTGCACCTGTTAAAGTTAAACTATGACCATTTCCCTTTCTTCTTACTTCGGGAATCTCAATACATTTACGCCCACTTAAATACGCACCTGTCTCAGATTTTTCACAAGCTAAAATCGTATCAATAGGCCCAGAAGCAATAATTTCTCCACCATGCTCCCCCGCACCAGGACCAATATCAACAATCCAATCTGCTGCATACATAGTATCTTCATCGTGTTCTACGACAATTAAAGTATTTCCTAAGTCTCTCAGCTTAATTAATGTTTGAATGAGCTTATCATTATCTCTTTGATGAAGACCAATACTTGGTTCGTCCAAAATATAAAGCACGCCTACTAAACCAGATCCAATCTGGGTAGCTAAACGAATACGTTGTGCTTCTCCTCCTGAAAGAGTCCCTGAAGCACGCGCTAGATTTAAATAATCAAGTCCCACATCTACTAAAAACCCTAAACGCGCTTTAATTTCTTTAAAAATTAGTTCCCCTATTTTATTTTGGCGCTCTGTTAACTGAAGAGTATCAAAAAATATTTTTAACTCTCCTACAGCTAGATGCGTTAAATCGTCAATATTCTTATCTGCTATTGTTACAGCTAAAGACTCTGGTTTTAGCCTTGCCCCCTTACATACACTACAAGGAATACTTGTCATTAAGCTCTCATACTCCTGTTTAGCTGATTCTGAACTGGTTTCATTATATCGCTTTTTAGTGTTGGTAAGTACACCTTCAAAGGCGTATTCATACTCTTTTGTGCCATATTCCCCTGAAAAAACAAACTTAATTTTTTCCTTGCCTGTTCCATATAAAATCACATGTTGTACCTTTTCTGGTAATTCTTCAAATGGGGTATCTAGGTCAAAGTTATACTTTTTAATCAAAGCAGACATAAGGGCATATGCATAACTACTTGGATTACCTATTGATCCCCAACCGACTACAGCAATAGCACCTTGCCTTAGGCTTAAACTCGGATTAGGAACAACTAATTCTGGATCCACCTCTAAATGTTCACCTAAACCAGTACAGGCAGGACATGCTCCTTGAGGATTGTTAAAAGAAAAGGATCTTGGTTCTAGTTCTTCAATGCTGATATTACAATCTGGACAAGCAAAACTTTCACTAAATCGCATTTCTTTTCCATCTACAATATCTACTAACATGAGCCCACCTGAAAGCTTCATAACTGTCTCTATAGAATCTGTTAAACGTTTTTCAATACCTTGCTTAATCACTAATCGATCCACAATGACATCAATGGTATGTTTTTTATTTTTGTCTAAATTAATTTCTTCCTCTGATAAGTCATACATCTCTCCATCAATACGTGCACGTATGAAACCTTGTTTACGAGCATTTTCGAGTACCTTTTCATGAAGTCCTTTACGTGCTCTCACAACTGGAGCAAGAAGTTGCACCTTTGTTCTTTCTTCAAGTCCCATAAGGACATCTACCATTTGGTCTATGGTTTGTTTTTTAATTTCTTTGCCACATTTAGGACAATGTGGAATTCCTACTCTTGCATAAAGTAAACGTAGGTAATCATAGATTTCTGTTACTGTCCCTACTGTAGAACGTGGATTTTTACTTGTTGTTTTTTGATCAATTGAAATGGCTGGTGAAAGGCCTGATATACTTTCTACATCTGGCTTTTCCATCTGACCTAAAAACTGTCTGGCGTAAGCAGATAAAGATTCTACATAGCGTCTTTGACCTTCTGCATAAATTGTATCAAATGCCAACGAGGATTTACCCGAACCACTTAATCCTGTAAATACAATAAACTGATCACGTTCTAATTCTAAATCTACATTTTTTAAATTGTGCTCTTTGGCACCTTTAATGACAATTTTATTCTTCATAAATTCCCCTTCTCTTATCCTTAGTTTCTTATGGCTTATTATATCATGCAATATTTATTTTTTCAAACATCTGTTCGATTGTTTTTTCTTTTAATTAGTTTTAATAGAAAAACCCCTTTCTATACTCCTATTTTATTCCGATATATAGGTATGTTAATTGATGGTAATTTTTATTTTAGTCTTGTTTTTTTAGTCAAATTCCCTTAGACTAATTTTGTAATAATTATGTAACATTTCGTAACAATTAGTCATCATTACAAATGGAAAGAGGTTTTACTATGAAACACAAAAAACTTACTATTTTATGTCTCTCATTTTTACTTTTATGTTCTTCGCTATTTGCAGCTTCATCTATTCCTATTTATATAGAAGGTAAATTAATTAACAGTTCTAGTACCCCAGCTTATATTTCTAGTACACAAAGAACAATGATTCCAGTGCGTGCAGTGGGCGAAGTTCTAGGCCTTCAAGTAGATTGGAAGTCACCAGAGGTTATCTTAACGGGAAAACATCAATCCACACAAAAAATGCTTACTGTTCGTATCAATTCTAAAACACAAAGTTTATGGGTAAATGGCAAATTGCTAACTCAGTGTATTGAAATTAAAGATGGACGTAGCTACATAACTTTAAGAGTTTTAGCAGAAGCTTTTGGTTATAGCGTAGACTGGAAAAATAAAAGTGTTTATATTACCAAACCTCTTACACCTCCAGTTACAAATAAACCTGAAATAAATGAACCTACTACAAATACGCAAACAAGCTTTGAAGATCAGGTTTTAGCCCTTGTTAATAAAGAACGTATTGCTGTTGGTCTTACTTCCCTTACAATGGATGAAAGCCTTAGAAACGTAGCACGCATTAAATCAACGGATATGCGTACTAATGGTTACTTTAGTCATACAAGTCCAACTTATGGCTCCCCTTTTGATATGATGAAACAATTTGGTATCAGCTATACAGCTGCTGGTGAAAATATTGCTCAGGGCTATGCTACACCAGAAGCAGTTGTCAAAGGTTGGATGAACAGTTCAGGTCACCGTGCTAATATTTTAAGTAGCAATTTCACACACATTGGTATTGGTTACGATAATAATGGCCATTATTGGACACAAATGTTTATCAAGAAATAATATACTATTGGATTAATAATAAAAAAAGCATTTGTATAAATACTTTTTTATCTCAAAAATAAATTAAAGGGGCTGTAAAAAAACAGCCTCGAAACAAGGAGCAGGTCGCCTGTAGCGACCTGCTCCTTGTTTTTTAATAGATTTATTATCATTATCACAAAATTAGAAGTCACTTATTAAGCCTATGGTTTTATAGGCTTTAAATGATGATATTATATCCGTTTTTTATGCAACTATGGATGTCCGATGTTTCTTGTTATGATACTTATAGAGGTTGTATCCACAAGAAATTAACGTGAATTCTAAAAGGACAGCTTTTTCTCCTCGCCGAAATAATCTTTTATAAGATCTATCCCACTTAATTATCCCAAATGTCCCCTCTGATTGAATACTTCTGTTCATACACAATAAGGCACCATGAATTGATTCTAGATTATTTATTACTTCCTTATGTATTTCTGTTAATTCTCGATTAAGGCGTACTGTTCTATTTCCATGTGCTCTTTTGCAACATTCACTACGATATGGACATCCTGCACAGTCTTCACATTCATATATTTCTTCTGTTCTACCATATTGATTTTTATATATATGCCTATCACATTTATATATAAACTTTTTATTATTAGGACAGATCAGGTTTCCGTGTTCATCTCTTTTGAAATTTACTGCACGATATGGATCATAATGATATTTTTGATTCTTAGTTTCCCTCTCAAACATAGTAAATTTCATATATTTTTCCATGCCATGTTCCTCACAATAAAGATAATTGTTATAAGAACCATATCCTGCGTCAGCAACAGGATACGTTGGATAATGACCATAAGTAGCATTAAACTTTTCCATTAAGGGTTGAAAACATTCCATGTCTGAAGCATAAGGTTTTGCGTCTATTACAGCTATATATTCATCACATATGGCAGCCTGCATATTGTAAGCAGGAAGGAGCTGGTCATTTCCCATATAATCACGTTTGATTCTCATAAAAGTTGCATCGTGATCAGTTTTTGAATAACTATTTCTTCGCTCTCCACATACTTCGATGTGCTTTGCATATTTCTTGAGGCGTTCTAGATACCCCTGCATTTCCTGATACTGTTTTTGATGGATACTTTTCTTATGCCCAGCTCCAGAAACAAATTTTGAAACCTCTAGATTTATTGCCTTCTGATAACTTTCAAGCAATGCCTCAACGTAATCAATCGCATATTCATCTCTTTTTTCTAACTTCACATTAAGAAAACTAAGAACCTCTGAATTCATTGTATCGATGAGTAATGAGATCTTTTCGAACACTTTGTTTCTATTTTTGATGCAAGATTTCTTCCATACCCAGGTATAGCGATTAGCATTAGCTTCGATCTTTGTTCCATCGATGTAAGTGTGATGTAAATCCACATGCTCTTGATCAAAAATATAAGAATTGATATCAATGAAGATTTGTTCAATTGAAGTCGTTAATTCATTACGAATAAAGTTGCCGAAAGTAGCAAAAGATGGAGCTTTCATTCCGTCAAGAAGATACATATATCTGATGTCTGTACGGCAGAGTTTTTCAATATTTCTTAAAGAACTAATGCCATGCTCCATAAAAGTAAAAGTATAATCTTAAGCATTTTATCTGAATCACATCTTGGACGACCTGTTTTGCAGTCCTTCTCTACAAAATATCGTGTTAGGTCAATGTGATCCATTACTTCGCATAAAGTATATACTGGATCTGAAATATCAATTATTTTTTCGATATCCAATGGTAATTTTAGCTGTCTTGGTGTAAAATTATCATTGGTATTTTTGTTTAGTAGCATAAATAAATTATACCAAAAAAATCGCTGAAGTCTTACGACCTCAGCGATTTTTTCGTTAGGGGAGTTTTTTTACATCCCCTTTAATTTATTTTTGATTAGCTATAAAGTTACGAATTTGTTCTAATAACATAGAAAGTGCTACTGAGTTAAAGCCACCTTCTGGAATAATGACATCGGCACGCTTTTTAGTTGGGTCTACAAAACGCTCATGCATTGGTTTAACCGTTCCAATATATTGATTAATAACTGAATCTAAGTCTCTTCCTCTTTCTTTTACATCACGTAAAAGTCTTCTAATAATACGTAAATCTGCATCAGTATCTACAAATACTTTGATATCCATTAAGTCACAAAGTTCTTGACTCTCAAAAATAAGAATGCCTTCAACAATAATAACTTTCCTAGGTTGTACTTCCATAACTTCTTCTAAACGTGTATGTTCTACAAATGAATAAACTGGGTGTGAAATAGTCTCACCCTGTTTGAGTCTACGTACATGTTCAATTAAAAGATCTGTATCAAACGCATTAGGATGATCGTAATTCAATTTTGTACGCTCCTCATATGTTAAGTGCGCATTAGATTTATAGTAATAATCATGAGATAAAACGACAACATCATCATTAAACGCTTCTTTTATTTTTTGGGTTAAAGTTGTTTTTCCAGAACCCGTTCCACCTGCAATACCTATGATTAAAATTTCTTTCATAGTATCCTCCATCTAGTCACATTCTGTTTGCTTGGCTCATAGCCACTATATTTCATCATAACATAGTGATCTATACTTGGCTAGGATTTCATCTAAAAAACTAGATGGAATATATTATAAACATATAAAATACATATGAAATTGTTTTAATAAACTTATAGTATGCTATAAAGGAGTTTGAAAATGATTAAAATTGTTACAGACAGTACGTCTTACATTCCTGAACAAGAACGTTTAAAATATGATATTTCTATTGTTTCCTTAGGTGTACACTTAAATGACCAAGTATTAAGGGAAGTAGATATCAAAAATGAAACCTTTTATGAAGAAATGGCTAAATCTCCTGAAATTCCTACTTCTTCTCAACCTACTCCTGGTGAAATGTATGACACCTTCGAAAATTTAATTAAACAAGGGAATAGTATTGTAGCTATTTTTCTTTCTTCGGAAATGAGTGGTACCTACGCTAGTGCACATTCTACTAAAGATATGATTATAGAAAAATACCCTCATGCAGAAATAGAAATTTTAGACTCTCGCACAAACTGTATGCAACTTGGTTTTACTGCACTTGAAGCTGCTAAAGCTGCTTCAGAAGGTAAAAACATAAGCGAAGTAGTTGCTGCTGCTCAAGCAGTTATTAATCATAGTCGCTTTCTATTCACCCCCGACACCCTTACTTATCTAAAAAAAGGAGGTCGCATTGGGGGGGCTGCTGCTTTATTGGGAACGTTATTGCAAATAAAGCCTATCTTAACCGTTAAAGATGGACAAACCTCTGTTTTTACTAAAGTTCGTACTAAGAAAAAAGCTATTGATGCTATTATTCAAGGTTTTATGAGTGATTTAGCTGAATGCGATTTAGGTGATGTCATTGTTCATCATATCAATTGTGAAGAAGAAGGATTAGCATTAGCTAAAGCACTAGAAACCCAACTAGGCCGTAAAATCCAAATTCAATCTATTGGCCCTGTTATTGGCCTTCATGTTGGTCCTGGTAGCATCGGTCTTGCTTATTTTACTAAATAAACTAATATAGTGGAATTCCTTATATCTTCATTAGGTGAGGAATTCCTGCATTTATTGCTTCTAACGTCTAGTATATCGTTAAGCCTTTTTTGACATAAAAGTGAAAACTATATTAATACCACGTTTTATTCAAAAGTTTTCAAGTCACTTAATAGCATTGTACTACTTTACTTATCTGATATCATTAGTTAATTTGCATCAATACTATTTTTGATAAAGTCTTTTAAATACCTCTAGAGCCATTTTCTCTTTAGGTTCAAATGTCTCTGTACTTACGTATTTTTTCAAGCTATAGTAAAGCCATTTTGCTGATATGCTATCTTGTAAGTAATCCAGTTCAGCGGTGCAAACTAAAAGTTTCCCTTCCCCTATCTTGACTTCAAAAATCAATCCTAGCATATGATTTCTCTCAAAATTATCTATTGTTTGTACTATAGGTGCCGAAATTATACCATCTAATATAGTAGAATTAGATCTGCACACTATATCAAACCATTGAGGTGTCGTATAAAACTCACTTGGGAAATATTTCAATGCTGGATGTTTATAATCAATTAATAAACCCATGGTACCAATAGGCACTGGTTTGCCCACACTCTCAGAAATAGACCTAAACATGGGATAATTCCAGAAATTCGTACAATAGGTCCCCTCTATTGAATGAGTATTGTTCTTTATTTCAGGTAAGTACAGTACTCGTTTTCCTACTTGCAATGCTTCACACGCCTTCTCTAAGCTTGTAGTAACAATCTCATCTTCATTATTAATCTCTTCCATTAAACTAGGATAAACCCACAATGTATAGCTATTTTGTATATCCGTGTTATTAATCTCTATTGTTAATGTTATTGCTCTCGGTTCTAGAGTATTCGGGAATTGAATGGCCAACTCATACAACACCGTATGCCCTGCTGCAATATCCCCCACTGTAACTATTTCTGTATAAAATTCCTCTTCTTGACTAAGTAATTTAATTTTTAGCCTTGCATCATGAACTATTTCAGGTCTAAAATACGCTATTTCTATAGTACTCTTAAAAACTTCATTTAATTCACAAACATAACTTGGAAACTTAGCCATAAGAACTGCATCTGAACAAAAACTTTTCCACTTTTCTGGCGTTATAAGCTCTTTACTTTCCATAAAAGCATCTAGCATACCTACTAATGCGGTGCCTTGACCTGTAAAATCTTGTAAATCTAATATTTGAAAGCCTGCTAATTCATGACTACGAAAAGCTGTCTCTATTTCATTTTTGTAGCATGCTGCTGCCAATTTCCCTGATGCCTTAAAATAAGCGTCTGCCCTATGTAACATACCTGACTTACTAAGCCTTTTCTCAAATACTTGCAAATTCCGAGGTTCTAATACCCCTTTATACTTCTGAATTTCTTTAAAATTGGGGAACACTTCATATTGTCCAATTTCATGAGCGATCACTGGTACATTGGGAATAAGCTCTTCTGATTCTATCAAATTAACCGTTTTTATACCTGTACCATATTGGATTTCTATAGAGCCTTCTTTATTTTTTGAATGAAATACCCCCATAGTAGGACGTATCTTATCATCATAACAATGTGTTGTACTAGGTGGCTGCACTTGAATATGTCCTTGTGGTGCGTCGCACATAGCATATGAACCTCTAAACAATCTATCTTCTGAAAATCTAACACCACAGAAAAAATCATCATTTTCTAGAATACAAGGCGAAAATTGAAAGTTATTACATCCTTGTGTATAAAGATGTCTATTATCATAGTTTTTATAAGCTCCAAGAATAGCGTTGAGTACCTCTTTATTACCCCATAGTTCATTTCCTAATGACATCATTACAAAAGAGGGATGGTCTCCAAATTCATCTAAAATTCTATATCCCTCATTAACTAAATACTGATGCATCTCTTCATCATGCTGCTCATCTAATGGTGAAGTTATTGTTCCCCAGAATGGTAACTCCGGCTCCATATAAATACCTAGTTGGTCTGCTGCAGTAAAAGCAGCCTTTGGTGGACAGCATGTATGAAAACGATAATGATTAATCCCATACAACTTAGCAGTTTGCATTATTTGTAGCCAACTCTCTACATCGGTAGGAGCATAGCCAGTCAGTGGGAAAATAAGACCATCATGTTTTCCTCTGAGAAAAGTATCATTTCCATTTATAGTAAATCTATTTTTCTCAGCTTTAAACTCTCGTAATCCAAAGGGATATTCACTTCTATCTATACACTCACCTTGTTTTTCTATTTCTATAACTAAAGAATACACTTTAGGGGTGTATTCACTCCATAAAATCGCTTTTTCTCCTAGATAGTATAACCAGTCAAGCCGTTCATCTTTTATCTGCATTTTTTGTTTTTCAAAAGTCTCTTTTTCATCTATTACATACGCACAAAGCACCATCTCATTATTGTGCTTGAGGGTGTCTTTTATCTTAAGATCACCTTTTATCCTTACGGATTTAGTATGAATGTCTGTATATAGCTTTACATTTGACAAGTATACATCATCATAAATGATTAGACTTATCTCACCTGTTATACCATTCCAATTCGTTTGCGTATCGGGAGACGTCATATGCCCTCCCTTTGTAGGATAAGCTGTATTATCAGTCATAATAGTTATCTTATGATGAGTTCTAATAATATATTTACTCAACTCATAAATATGTTTTGAACAAAGACTATTACAGTTTCCTACATATTGATCATCTATCCATACATGTGAAATTCTTGTGCGTTCTAATGTTAATTTTATCGTCTTATTGAGATACTGCTTAGGTATTATTATTTCCTTTGCATACCATGCATATCCCTCAAATAAGTAAGGGTCAGTTAGATAACCCATATTTTCTTCCAGCTTATACTCTCCCTTTTTGGCTTCTGAAGTTGTTGTAGGTAGTATCATTTCATCTTTTAAATTTCTCGAAAAATAGCACTCATCAATCCCCTTCATCTGCTGATCTAATTCGAATTGCCATTTCCCTTTTAAATCAATTTTTTCTAACATAAGTCCTCCTCATTTCATTTCTAGAGTTACTTAAAATAATTACGGGTAATTATTATTTCTTCTTCTAAGTGAATATTTCTAGAAGAACTTCCTACTTGTATCATAAATGCACCATCTTCTATCCTAAAACACCTATCTTCAATACTATAAAAACTAAACGCTTCTTCATTTAAAACAAATTGTATTTTATGTACTTCTTCCGGCTTAAGATTTATCTTTTCAAAAGCTTTTAATTCATGTAAAGGACGTTCTACACTTGCTTCTACATCAACTATATAAAGCTGAACCACTTCTGCACCTTCTAAATTTCCTATGTTTTTTATACTAGCTTCTACAATAACTGATAACTCATTTTCTTTCTCTAATAATTGTACTTTTAAATCATCATATAAGAATTCCGTATAAGATAATCCATATCCAAATGGGAATAGAATGTCTGTACAATACGTATCGTAATAACGATAACCTACCATGATTCCTTCTTTATATGCAACAACATCCTTGTTCCCAAATTCTCCAATAAAATGTGCTGGGCACTGTATTTCTTTTTTTATGAATGTTTCTGGAAGCTTACTAGAGGGATTGACTTCTCCCCATAATATTTCCGCTAATGCAGTACCACCTTCCATTCCTGCATAATAACTCCACACAACAGAATCAGCTTGTTCTATCCATGGCATTTCTACTGGGGCTCCTGCATAAATCACTACTATTGTATGAGGATTAGCTTCTAAAACTGCCTGAATTAATGCATCTTGCTCATAAGGTAATCTCATATGCTCTCTGTCAAGTCCCTCTACATCATAATCATGATTAAGACCACCAATTAAAATAACCACTTCGACTTCTTTAGCAAGTGCTACCGCTTCTTCTCTCAGTTGATCTTGAATCTGCTTCCTTCTTTCTTCAATTCTATCTTCCGAATTACCTCCAATATTCTCTCCTGTAATATCTGCTATTTCCAAAGACTTGTCATAGATACTAGTTGCTTGCCAGTTTTGGTCACTCTCTTCACATCTTTTAGGAATATAGTACCCCTCAGCAAAAACAACCTCTGCATTTCCACCTAATATCTTTTTGATTCCCATAAGTGGAGATATCTCATAGAGTGCTTTAACCTCTGCACTTCCCCCTCCATTAGAATGAATTTGAACTGCATTTTGTCCAATCACAGCTATTTTCTTTAATCCTTTTTTCTTAAGTGGTAGTTCATTGTTATCATTTTTTAGCAAAATAACAGATTCTCTTGCTACTTCCAATACAGCTTCTTGATGTGTTTTTGTATTGTAAGTTCCAGCCTTTCTTTCTTCCACTTGATCTCCAATCATATGAAGGCGTAGCATCATTCTAAGGATATTTTTAACTTTATTATCGATGCATAATTCATCAATTTCTCCAGATTTCACTTTTTTCAGTAATGGCTTAGCCAAACAATAGTCATCAAAATCATTAGTTATATTCATTTCCACATCTAAAGAACATTCTGCTGCTGCTTGGGTGTTATGAACTGCTCCCCAGTCAGATACAATCGTTCCATCATACCCCCATTGTTCACGCAAAACTTCATCTAGCAGTTTTTCATTTTCACAACAATGTTTACCATTAAGTAGATTATATGCACCCATTAATGAATAGGTATTTGCTCTTTTAACAGCATCTTTAAATGCGGGATAATAAATTTCTTGCAATGTCCTTTCATCAACTAATGTATCTACCCATAATCTTTGCGTTTCTTGAGAATTAGCAATAAAGTGTTTTACGCAAGCTGCCACATCATATTTTTGAATACCTCTAATCATAGGTACTGTAAGTTCTTTAACCAGATAAGGATCCTCACTCATATACTCAAAATTTCTCCCACATAAGGGGCTCCTTTTTATATTAATACCAGGTGCCAATATAATATCTTTTCCTCTGCCTCTGGCTTCTTCACCTAACACCTCTCCTGCTTTACCTGCTAGTTCTCGGTTCCAAGTAGCCGCAATAGCACTATTACTTGGTAAATAAGTGACATAATCATCTGTATTTCCAACAGCTCTCCACTCTGTATCTGCAAATTCCATACGAACACCCATAGGACCATCTGACATTTTAAGTGATGGAATACCAAGTCTTTCTACACCCTTTGTTCTAAATAAACTTGCACCATGAATCATTCCAATCTTTTCTTCTAATGTTAGTTTCTCTAACAATTTGTTTATTAACCTTGCATCTTTCTCACTCATAAGATATGAATTCCTTCCCAATTCTCATATGTATTGTTTGTAAAATAAGTTCATACTACTCTATCACTTTCATATGTATTTAAAATCATGTTACTACATAGTTTCTTTATTTAATACATGAATTTTTCTACAAACAACACTTTACTTTTCTTACTATTTTCCCTATCATTTTTACTTATACTAACTTATTTCTATAAATCAAAAAATAATACTTCTTTGATGATTTTACATATGAATATCATCAAAGAAGTATTAAAATCTTCACCTTTAAATCCATCTATTATAACTTAAAATAATGGTTGTGCCATGAATCCACATAGCTTGCACAACCACCACTTCTTATTATTAAATTCATTCAATCACTATTTTAAATAAGTTTGCTTAAGTTTAATTAAGACATCTCTCAACTCGGCTGCTTTTTCAAATTGCAACTCAGTTGCCGCTTTCTTCATGTCTTTTTCAACTTTTTTCATAGTCTTTTCTAATTCTTCTTTACTCATAGACTCTGGGTCTTTTTCGGCTAGCAAGCCTTTTTCCTTATCTGCTGTCTTAGTGGCAATGATAAGGTCTCTAATTTTTTTCTTAATCGTTTCAGGCACAATACCATGAGCCTCATTATATTCTTCTTGGATTTGTCTTCTTCTAGCTGTTTCTGAAATAGCATTTTTCATAGATTTGGTCACTTGATCCGCATACATAATAACCCTACCATTAGCATTACGTGCTGCACGTCCTATAGTCTGAATCAGTGAAGTTTCTGAACGTAAAAAGCCTTCTTTATCTGCATCTAAAATAGCAATTAAAGATACCTCTGGAATATCTAAGCCTTCTCTTAAAAGGTTAATTCCCACTAATACATCAAATACATCCATACGTAAATCTCTAATAATTTCAATCCGCTCTAGCGTATCAATATCTGAGTGAAGGTACTTAATTTTAACACCTAATTCACCCATGTAAGTTGTTAAGTCTTCTGCCATACGCTTGGTAAGTGTAGTAATCATGACTTTCTCACCTTTAGCCACAATTTGATTGATTTCTCCTAATAAATCATCAATCTGTCCTTTAACAGGTCTTAACTCAATCACTGGATCTAAAAGTCCTGTTGGTCGAATAAGCTGCTCGGCAATGGCAAGTGAATGTTCTAATTCGTATTGAGCAGGTGTAGCTGAAACAAATAATAACTGATTAATCTTACTTTCAAATTCATCGAATTTAAGAGGCCTATTATCAAGAGCCGATGGTAGTCTAAAACCATAGTCTACCAATACGGTTTTTCTAGCTCTGTCTCCATTATACATAGCCCTTACCTGTGGAATAGTCATATGAGATTCATCAATAATCATTAAAAAGTCTTTAGGGAAATAGTCTAGTAAGGTAAAGGGGGTTTCTCCTTCTTCCCTACCGGATAAATGCCTTGAATAGTTTTCTACCCCTGAACAATAGCCCATTTCTCTTAACATTTCCATATCAAACTGCGTACGTTGTGAAAGGCGCTGTGCTTCTAAAAGCTTATCTTCTTCTTTAAATTCTTTCAGTCTTTCTTCTAATTCTTTCTCAATACGCTGCAAAGCTACTTCCATCTTCTCACTTGAAATAGCATAAAAAGAAGCCGGGAAAATGACTACATGTTCCCTATAGCCAAAAACACTACCTGTCAGAGGGTCTATCTCTGCTATACGATCAATTTCATCTCCAAAAAACTCAATTCTAATGGCTTTCTCAGACATTCCAGCAGGAATAATCTCTACTGTATCTCCTCGCACACGAAAACTTGCTCTAACGAAATCCATATCATTACGTGTATATTGAATCTGTATCAGCTTTCTTAATACATCATCTCTATCCATTTCCATTCCCGTACGAATGGATAAAACTTGCTCAGAATAATCAATAGGGTCTCCTAAACCATAAATACAAGATACACTGGCTATGACAATAACATCCTCTCGTTCGCATAAAGCAGCTGTTGCCGAGTGACGTAATTTATCTATTTCCTCATTAACGCTTGAGTCTTTCTCGATATACGTATCACTAGAAGGAACATACGCTTCTGGCTGATAATAATCATAATAAGACACAAAGTATTCTACTGCATTATTGGGAAAGAACTCCTTGAACTCACTGTAGAGCTGTGCTGCTAATGTTTTGTTATGTGCTAAAATTAACGTTGGCTTTTGTACCTTTTCTATGATATTAGCCATAGTAAATGTTTTACCTGACCCTGTTACTCCTAATAGAGTTTGATACTTATGCCCTTCATTAATACTTGTTACAAGCTCAGTAATGGCTTGGGGCTGATCTCCTGTGGGTTTAAATTCAGAAACAATCTCAAATTTGCTCATTTTTCCCCTCTTTTCTTATGGTTTAGGCTTATTGTATCACTAGTTTTTCTTTCATTCAATGAGTCGAACAAAAGTTTGGTGTTTTTTATTATATACTTTGCTATTAATAATAAAAGAGCTATCCAGGATAGCTCTTTTATACTTCTTTCATTATTTAGGATAAAAACTCGAACAACAAGTGTCATCGCAGTTGCATGCATTGTAGCCACTTACATCAATAGAATCAGCTGCACAATTGCAATTATTATTATGAGTACAGTTAGTTGCTTCACAGCCGACATTCATTTGAACAGTTGGCTCCTGACTTACTGCATTTCTAGCACCACCTTGATCTTCATAAAAATTAGAACAAAAAGTATTTTCAGAATGCTGAGCCTCATTACCTGCTACCTTAATTTCACCTCTACAGCAACATTGCTCTGAGTTATGGGCACAATTTTGTGCACTACATCTTAATTGCGGCATATTAAGCCTCCTTATTTACTGATTTTCTTACTTAGTTTATCCTCGTCTAGAAAATCTATTCTAATAAAGTAAAAGTAAGCCTAACATCATTCCTAAAATAGTAGCAATGGTTGTCATACGACCATTCCATATTTTCTTAGATTCAGGCAAAAGTTCTTCACATATAATATAAAGAATAATACCTGCTGCAATGCCTAATCCAGTACTTACTAAATTTTCACTCATACTACTTAAAACAAAACCACCTACGGCACCAATCCCCATACATATACCTAATCCCATTGCAATAAATAGCATTTTAGATAACTGTATTCCACCTTGTTTAAATGGAATAGATAGTGCAATTCCTTCTGGCACACTATGTAATGCTAAAATCAGTGTAAAATGAAAGATGGATTCATTATCCACATTGCTAATGGTTCCTAAAGCAAAACCTTCTGGCAAGTTATGCAAAGCAATACCAACTGCTAGAATAAGTCCCATTTTGCTTAAAGGACTGTTTTTTTTACCTAGCCGTTTTTGAATTTCTGGTACAAAATCATCTAGTAGAGTCCCTAATAATACACCCATTATAATCCCTACAAATACTAAATCAATCCTACCTTTTTCTAAAGCTTCTGGTAAAATATCAAAACAAATCATAGCTAACATTAAACCTGATGTTCCACCAAAAAGCATACCTATTAAGCGTTCGTTTTTAATGTGAAATAAATAGAGTAATAGAATCCCAAAGCTAAGACCACCACCCTCTGCTAATAGCCCTAAAGTGCCAACTCTCACTAATTCCATAGCTTATCCCCCTTATATGCAAAAGGGGATTATCTTCCTTATACCCTACTAGATAATCCCTCTAAAATCATTTTATGGAACAAGCTCTTATTTAGAACTACTATTTTTATTCTTCTATTTTTTGTACACCTATACCAATTAATCCTGGTCCTGTATGTACAACAAGTGCAGGTGTAATTTGCCCTTCTACCATGATTTGAATATTCGGTAGTACTGCTTTAAGTTGTAAGACAATCTTATCAGCTTCTTCCTTTGCACCACCATGCATGACCGTTAAATTATAACGTTTATACTTCTTAGCAAATGCCTCTGCTAGCTCTGTTGCTTTCTTTAAAGACTTATTTCTTCCTCTTACTTTTGTAACAGTATAATAAATGCCATCTTCATTACAAGATATAATAGGTTTAAGATCAAATGCTGTTCCTAGTAGAGAGGCTACAAGACCTATTCTGCCTCCCTTTTGTAAATATTCCAAAGTTGAAACGCAGAAAAATAACTTCGTATGTTCTACATTCTCCATTAAACGCCTACAAACCTCTTCATAGCTCAAACCTTGGTCTAAAAGCTGTCCCGCTAATATAGCACTAAAACCAGCACCTATCCCAATATTTTTAGTATCAATCACTGTGATAGTAAGTCCCTCAAATTCTCTAGCAACACTCGATACCATACTCCATGTATTACTTAAGCCACTGGAAATCGTGACAGCAATCACATGAGTATAACCATCATCTTTAATTTGTTTAAAAGTATTCATTACTGTCTCTGGGCTAGGTAAAGAGGTTGTAGGTATTTCTTCATTAAAGCGTTCATATACTTCTTCCGGAGTAATATTCACTCCATCATAATATTCCCCTTCTTTGTAAATAATCATAAGTGGCATAACATATATATGATAACGTTCTTGATATTCTTTTGGTACATCTGTACATGAGTCAACTAAAAGTGCGATTTTATTCATAGCTCCTCCTCTAATTCTAAAAATAATTTTATCTAGTTTTTAATACTATATTAAATTATATTACTTATAATGTCAAACCATTTTTAATACAATTGACATTGCTTTAGTTTTATGATAAATTCATCCTATTAGGGAGGCTGGATTAATAATGGATTTTGAAACTTCTGATCTAGTTCAGGATATGATTCTTTTTCATTGTCCTCGTTCTAGCGAATTACCACATCTTGATCTTTATATGGATCAAGTTATCAGTTTTATTAGCGAAACCTTAAACTGTTGCTATCTAGATGCAGATGATAAAATTTTGACACCTGCCATGATTAATAATTATGTGAAACAGGGTATTGTTTCTCCATCTAAGAACAAAAAATATACAACACATCATTTAATGTATTTAATTGTAGTTTGTGTGTTTAAAAAAATGCTTAGTATTCCTGAGATTTGCGCTTTAATCCGCATTCAAATTCAAACTTATCCCATAGAGGTAGCATACGATTATTTTTGTGTCGAATTAGAAAATGCTTTAAGGAATACCTTTTTACAAAAAGAAGCGCTCATGCCAGTTGTTGCTACTAAAGAAACTGACCAAACACGTCTTTTACGTAGTACAGTTTTAGCTTTTGCTAATAAACTTTATATCCAAAAATTTATTCAATATCATGAACAATATATAATTACAAAAAAAATGAGTGCTTACCTTATTTGAGGTAAGCACTCATTTCTATTTTATTCGGTGATATCTACTGGCATAGCCACACTTTTTACATAATGATTCCACGGCCGTTCTCTCCGAAAACCCTTTATAAAGAGCTGTTGCTCTAGGGCTATTAATAATATCTTCTAAAGATGTTTCAAAAATATTCCCCAAGTTAATATGACCTTCACTATCTAAACAGCAAGGTACTACTGTTCCATCTACTAAAATACCTATTTGGTCTCTAAGTCCATAACAAAAAACCTCATCTCCCAAATGCTCTTTGTCTTGATCTGGCCACTCAAATTTCTTTGCCATATTTAAATAAACTTGTTTTCTTAATTTAATACCGTTTTTTTCTTTTAAAGCTTCTTTAATATCTATTTCAGCTTCTAGACCATCTTGAAGCTTATCTAAAATATGTTGATTGAGTTCATTTTTACCTTTTAATAATTCATCATCCATGTTCCATAAACGGATACTACAAATAACCCTAGTAGATGCTATCATCCTTAATATAAACTGAATAACTGTATCTAAATACTCATCTATATTTCTTACTTGTTTATTTCCCTCAAAGCTATGAAGTGAAATATTAATTTGTCTTAAAGCAGGTGATGCTAAAAGAATATTTTCAACCTTCTTTAATAAAGTACCATTAGTGGTCAAATTGACTTTAAGCCCTGCTTGCCTACTTAGCTCTAAATAAGTTCTTAATTCTGGATGAGTAGTTGGCTCTCCCATTAAATGCAAATAAATATAGTCTGTATAGGGTTTAATAGTCTTTAAAATATGTTGAAACTCTTTTACTTCATTATATTTTAAAGTTCTCTTTGTTTTAGGACAAAAATCACAGCTTAGGTTACAACTATTTGTAATTTCTATATAAACCTTTTTAAAGCGCTTCATATTCGCCTCCTTTGTTTTAATCTACCCGTAATATCTTATTGTAGTCTTTTTATACTGAACTGAAAAGACCTTAAAATGATTTACTTAAATAAATTTCCAAATATGATATAACCTCTTCTCCTTAGCCTCCTTATTAACAATAGATCATTTTTTCTACTCAATAAAAAAAAGTCTCTATAAATAAGAGACTTTTTTTATGTTAATAATCCTTTTTAATAGCTTTATGCTTTTCTAGATTGTTTAAGTATACCACTTACTACATCTGAATCATGACCTTTTCTATACGCTTTTCTTTTATTTCTTGAATTCTAAAAGTTAAGCCGTCATAAACAATGGGTTCCTTAGGAATTTCTTCTGGAATATAACCCAATGCATCTACAAGTAGACCACTTAAGGTTTCATAATTTTCGCAAGCCATTTCTAAATTTAATTTATCATTTAAATCTTTAATAGCTATCATACCAGATACTAAGTAGGTATTTTCTCCTTTTTGCTGAATAACTGGTTCTTCTTCATCATACTCGTCTTCAATATCACCCATTACTTCTTCAATTAGGTCTTCAATAGAAACAATACCTGAAAAACCGCCGTATTCATCAATTAAAACTGCTAGATGTCTTTTACTTCTCTGCATTTCTTTAAATAACTTATTAATATGCTTTGTTTCTGGAACAAAATAAGGCTCTCTTAAAATGCTCCTTATATCTATATGTTCAAAACCACTCTTTTTAGCTTCTATTATTAAATCTTTCATATACAAGATACCAACAATATGATCAATATCACCTTCATATACAGGAATACGCGAATAACGCTCTTGCAATAATTCGTCTAAATAGCTCTCAAGTGGCATTTCACTATTAATTAAGTAAACTTCTGTTCTTGGTGTCATGACTTCATTCGCTAGCTTAGCTTCTAATTTAAAAATACTATTTATCATTTTATTTTCTGTTTCATTAATAACACCTGTAGCATGTCCTTGTTCTACTAAAGAACTAATTTCTGCTCTAGACAGAGTTTCTCCATCCTCTGATTGCTCCATACCAACTAATTTAACAAGTAAATGAGTGGAACCTGAAAGTAACTTAATAAAAGGCCTTGCTACTTTAGACATGAATACTATAGGTCTTACAGTAAATCTGGCAACTGCCTCTGCATTTTGTAATGCAATTTTTTTAGGAAACAATTCTCCTAGCACTAAGGTGATATATGACAAAATAATAGTCACACCTATTAATGCTATTTCTTCTCCATATGAGATACCACGTCCTGTTAAATAGCCTCCTAAACTTTCTGATATACCTGTAGCAGCTGATGCACTACTAAAGAAACCTGCTAAAGTAATTCCCACTTGAATAGTCGATAATACTTTTGTCGGCTCTTCAATTAAATCTAATAATAACTTTGCTTTTTTATCCCCTTTTTCTGCTTGTAAACTAATACGGCTCTTATTTAAAGATACCATGGCCATTTCTGCGGCGGCAAAAAAAGCATTTAATAAAATAAGAATACCAATTAATATAAACTGTGAAGTCATATAAAGGGACTCCGGGTCACTATCCATAACTACCTCCTAAAATTTTAATACATATATATTACAGCATATCCCAAAGATAGTGAAGCATTTTTTTAATAAAATTTAGACTTTTTAACAAAATCTTTATACTCATTTTTGAAAATGAATAACATATAAAAAGTGTATTAAGCTAATATATAGCTTAATACACTTTCACATAAATGGTTGAGGAACACACCTATGCTAGCTATTTTAAGGTTCCATACCTTCAATCAAAGTTCCCTTATAGTATATAGCAACACCATTATTATAAGAGAAATCATTACTTTGATCATAATTTGACCAGTCAGATTTAGTTACACGAGCTTGTAAAAGGAATTTACCATTGGTTACAAATGGGATACGGCTTGTTGGTTTAATAGAAATATAAAATTCGCTATTACCTAAATCCACAACCTTTTTATCTAAATCAGAATTTAAAGTAACATACCATGGAGATACATTCATTTGAAGCGCACTATGATCACACCAAATCGTTTGTGACAGTGCTGTTTGCTCTGTGAAGTAATAACGAATCTCAAATTGTGATAAATCCATTTCATCACCTGTATTGGTTACTTCTAAATTCATATTGACGCTGTTTCCTATGGCCGCAGTTTTGTTTTGTGTGACTTTAACCGTTTGTGTTACTTCCTTAACGGGTAATTTTACTTTAACAGCTACTTTTTCTGAAACTGCAACTTCACCCTTAGCATTAGTAGCTTTGGCTATAACATAATAGGTTTTTAATTCTTCCGATGAACTTACTGTATCAGTAGGAACCCAATTTACATCATTACCTGTTCCTACAAGCTTATCATCAACATAAAATGCTATAGTTGCCGTTTCTTCATTTTTAACTTCTGCACTTAATGGAATACTTGTACCTGATACACTACAATCAAATACTTCTCCACTTTGTGGACTCACTACATTTACAGTCATCTTTTCTACTACAGGTAATTTAACTTGAATGATTACAGGTTCAGATGTCTTAGTCTTACCTGCCGAATCTGTCACTTTCGCTACTATCGTATAATCAACTAAACCATCTGCATTAGTCGTTGTCCCTGATGGTAAGAAACTTACTTCATTACCTTTCCCCATACTTGTACCATCTACAAAAAATTCAACCGTATAAGTATTAGCATTTTCAACAGTAGCAGCTAATGGTATAGGTGAATAACTTGTACTACAATCAAAGACATCACCTGCGCTAGGTGTAGTAACTGATACTTTCATTTCTTTGACATCTGAATTCACAAATAAAGAAGCTGGTAATTCATCTCTTGTTAAAACATAACTATGATCATAGTATTTCTTTAACATATCTAAACTTGTATATTGTTCTGTATAATCATAAGATCCTACCCAAGGCACAACAAATTCTCCTCCCCAAGTACAATTCCATAACCAAGGTATACCATCCGCTACTAAAGTATCAGGATCCATCAGCACACCGTTTTCAGACATTGTAATAATTTTATTCATTCCTGTATAATCATAAGCTTTTAAAAACCCATTGCTTTGTGAATCATAGTCTTTCTTATTGGCATAAATATCTTCGCCAATAATATCCACATATTCATCACCTGGGTACCAATCTTTATCTTGTGCATTCCAAACCCATATTAAATTATTAATACCATGGTAGTTTGTTAATCTGTCATACATTAATGTCCATAATTCTTTGTAATTATCAGCACCTGCAGCTCCCCACCAGAACCAACCACCTGATGCTTCGTGTAAAGGTCTCCAAAGTATAGGTACATTAGCTTCTTGAAGTTTTTTAAGTTCTACCGCAATTGCATCAATATCTCTTATGAGAGTTATGTACTCTTCTGAATTATGATTAGACATTGCTTTACCTAAATCATAAGTTGTATTCTTAGTATAGAAACCGCCCCACTTCTTATCTTCATCTGTAGAAGCTCCTATAGGAGATTGCCAATGCCAACAAAAAGTAACTAATCCTCCTTGCTTCCACCACTCAATGGCTTTTTCTGTATCCTGTCCTTTATTACATCCTAAAGCAACTCGCGATGGAGAATAATCGCTAAAATCTAACCCAATAATAGCAGGATATTTTTTAGTTTGATTATAAATCGCATCAATTTCTGTATATTTAGTGGTATAAGCAAATTGACCGGATAAAATATTTTCACCATAAATACTTGTCAGATATGTCATTAATCTTTTAGTAGCTTCTGTGGCATTAGGATTAATGAGTTCATCTGATACATCTGTATTAATATTAATGGCTCCAGCTTCTTCTAATTCAATGTAATCGAAAAGTGTCCATCCCCAAAATCTAGAAATACGTATTTTATTTTCACCTGCATTTAACTTAATGGCTCCCACATTCATAAGCTCAAATGCATTATTAGATGTAAAAAGTCCACTAAAAGATTGTCCACCATTAACAGTAATTGTTTCTTGTTTCTCACCATAAGGTGCACAGTAGTTAACATACAAGTTATAACGACCTGATTTAGGGACAGTAACAGTAAACTCTATATAGGCATCAGATGTATCCATACCTGCTACATATCCATCTCCAGAATAACCTTTGTAGCTATTATCCCCTAATCCTACATTATGAAGCGTTGCTTCTTCTGCTTCATATTTAATCTTATCGTCTGTAGCTGCATAAAGAGGTACTATTCCATTAATCCCCATCATTATAGCTAATGCCATTGAAAACTTTTTCATTTTCATAACTTTTCTCCTCTCTTTCTTCCTCATACGCTATTTTTCTTGTTTTATTTAGATAAAGACCCTATATCATACTTCTTTTCTCATTATAACTAAACTCTTTTGCTCCATCTTGCAAAATGTCTCATATGTCATTTATACTTGTATAATATGTAAAAGTAGACTTATACCAACAAAAAAGAACATTACTATTAACAGTAATGTTCTTTTTTGTTAGTTATTCATTTGTAACTGCTTTTAATTTATCTGTTTGGTCTACTGTTGTTAAAGTAGAGATAATTTCTTCTAAGTCACCATCTAGAACTTGCTCTAATTTATGAAGTGTCAAACCTACACGGTGGTCTGTTACACGTCCTTGTGGGAAGTTATACGTTCTAATACGTTCACTACGGTCTCCTGTGCCCACTAAGCTTTTCTTCTCTGCCGCCATTTCAGCATGCGCTTTAGCTTGCTCTAAGTCGAAAAGTCTTGTACGAAGAATTTTAAGTGCTTTTTCTTTATTCTTAAGCTGAGATTTTTCATCTTGGCAGTAAACCATAAGTCCTGTTGGTACGTGAAGTGCACGTACAGCTGAGTCTGTAGTATTAACGCATTGTCCACCATTTCCTGAAGCTCTACATACATCAATACGTACATCATTCATATCTAATTGTACATCTAGTTCTTCTGCTTCTGGCATAACAGCTACAGTTACTGTTGAAGTATGAATACGTCCACCTGATTCAGTTGCAGGGATACGTTGGACACGATGTACACCACTTTCGTATTTTAGTTTAGAATAAGCACCTTGCCCTTTAACCATGAAAATAACTTCTTTAAAACCACCAATTCCATTTTCATTTAAAGACATAAGTTCTGTCTTCCAACGATGGCTTTCTGCATAATAGCAATACATACGATACAACTCTGCTGCAAATAGCGCTGCTTCATCACCACCAGCACCACCACGGATTTCCATAATGACATTTTTGTCATCATTAGGATCCTTTGGTAAAAGTAAAAGCTTAATTTCATTTTCAAGAGGCTCTACACGTTTTTTGTTTTCTGCAAGCTCCTCTTTAACAAGTTCTCTAAAATCATCATCTAAGTTATCATCTAGCATCATGAGTGCTTCATCAATTGCTTCTAAAGTTGCTTTATATTCTTCATATTTCTCAACGATTTCTTTTAAATCACTATGCTCTTTCATAAGCTTTTGCCATCTCTCTTGATCTGCAATAACTTCTGGTTGACTAATCTGGTCTCCGATGATGTGATATTTATCTACTAATTCTTGTAATTGATCAAACATAGTACACCTCTTTTTTATTGATTGATTACTTTTTATATCCTTAAATTATTTATCTATTAATTCATAAACCATCTTGCTGTAATGACCCGGTCATTACCAGACAAATCTGGTAAGAGTTTAACATCGCTATAACCTTCTTCTTTGAGTATAGTTGTTACCGCTTTACCTTGATTATATCCTATTTCATAAGCAATAACGCCACCCTTTTTTAAATAGCTTTTAGCTGCTTTTGATATGCGTTTATAAAAACTCAAACCATCACCCTCATCTGTTAAAGCCTCACGTGGTTCATGACCTATGACTTCTATCATTAATGTCTCTACCTCTTCCTTTGAGATATAGGGTGGATTAGAGACAATTAAATCTACCTTTTCTTCTTCGGCATAATTCTCTAAGACGTCACTCTTTAAAGTATATATACGCTTTTCTAAATCATGCTTTTGAATATTATGTCTGGCTACCTTTAATGCTTCTTCTGAAATATCAATAGCACACATGGTTAGTTCTTTAATATAATAAGCTAGTGTTATGCTAATACACCCGCTTCCTGTACCTATATCTATTCCTCTCTTAAAAGAAAAATTCTTATTTTGCTCTAATAATTCTTCTATCAAAGTCTCAGTATCTTGTCTAGGAATAAGTACATGCTCATTGACCTGAAATTCTAATCCCATAAATTCTTGAGTACCAGTAAGTTGTTGAAGTGGAATGCCACTACTACGCTTTTCAATAAGTGATTTATAAATCTGCTGCATTCCCTCATCTAACCTCTTTTGCCTTTCTAGTAACAGCTGTGTTTCATTAAAAGCCAGAACATATTTCATTAAAAGCTTTGCATCTATAGCACTATCTGGCCTACCTTTTTCATCTAGAATTTCCTCGCCCCACTTCATCCATTCAAAAATAGATTGTGGGTTACATAGGCTCATGTTTAAAAACTCCTTCTATAGCTGCAATAGCTACTTCAATTTGTTTATCATCTGGTTCAGCTGTTGTAAACTCTCTTTGAAGCCACATACCTGGCTTACTTAGTAAATTAGCCAATTTATTTTCAGGCTTTAATCTAGCCCATCTAATAAATTCATAAGAAATACCTGCAATAACAGGCAACATGCCAACACGAATAACGGTTCTTATCCATACACTTTCTGTTGTAAAAACACTATACACGAGAATACTCACAATCATTACTACAAAAAGAAAGCTGGTTCCACAGCTTTTATGTAGTCTTGTACAACCTTTTACATTTTCCACATTAAGTTCTTTATCTTGTTCTAAGCAGTTAATGCATTTATGCTCTGCTCCATGATATTCAAAGGTACGTCTAATATCTCTCATTTTGCTAACAAGTTTCATATACCCTAAAAATAATGTAATACGAATGGCACCTTCAATTAAGTTTTGTACCACTAAGCTAATATCAATAAAACGCTTAAGTAATGCACTTAAAAGCATAGGTAATACCATAAATAATCCAATAGATAGTGCAAAAGAAAGCACCATCACAAGTGCCATGATGATTTTCTCACCTTTTTCACCTAATTTATTGGATAACCATATTTCAAACTTACTAGGAGTCTCCTCAACTTCTTCATCACCATAAAGTTCTGCTGAATAGTTCAGGGTTTTTACTCCTAAAATAAGGGATTCTATAAAAACTGCTACCCCTCTTAAAAGAGGCCATTTAAAAATCTTTACACGTTCCATAATGCTTGTTGATTTTTTAGAATCTACAACAATGTCACCGTCGGCTTTTCTTACAGCTACTGCATAATAGCTTTTTCCTTTCATCATAACGCCTTCTAATACAGCTTGACCACCAATATTTACTTTCGCCATCACCTTACCTCCTTATCCTAAAATATCTTTCTATTTATATTGCATTCTCTATTATACATGAATACCTGTGATTTTTAAATAAACAGAGTTCTTATTTCCGATAGTCATTTTCGATTTGAAATTCAGAAATCTTTATTCCTAGACGTAGTAACCTTTACTCTTATCTGAAAAAATAGTGTATGATGGATACTAGTTGCTGGATAAAGAAAAAAAGGGTTGAGACCATCCTCTCAACCCTTGATCGTGATATTTACATACCGAATTTTTTGTTGAATTTATCAATTCTACCTTTAGCTGCTGCTGCTCTTTGTTTACCTGTATAGAATGGATGACATTTTGAACATACTTCAACGTTGATAGATTCTTTTGTTGAACGTGTTTCAATAACAGTCCCACAACCGTTGCAAGTAACAGTTACTGCTTCATATTTTGGTTGGATTTCTTTATTCACTAAAATTCACCTCTTTCATGACACTGTTCTATGTTAATTTTAACTCTAGCAATTTTGTGACAACATGGGTATTATATCATGTCCCATATCTGTTTGCAAGTAGCTTACCTATAATTCACCGGAAATTTACGTACTTTTTTTCATGCGTTCTACAAATTCTTTGTTACTTGTATAACGTAGCATAGAATTAATAAGATTCTCCATTACCTCTGATGTATGATTACGACTTAAATCTTTACGAATATTATAAACCACATTCATTTCATCAGATGTTAAAAGTAAATCATCACGGCGTGTTCCTGATTTGTAGATATCAATAGCAGGAAAAATACGTCTTTCTGATAAAGAACGATCTAGTACGAGTTCCATATTACCTGTTCCTTTAAACTCTTCGAAAATGACATCATCCATTTTACTTCCTGTTTCCACTAAAGCTGTGCCCAAAATCGTTAAGCTACCACCATTTTCAATCTTTCTAGCTGCCCCAAAGAATTTTTTTGGCATATGAAGCGCTGCAGGATCAAGTCCACCTGAAAGTGTTCTTCCACTTGGTGGAATGGTTAAATTATAAGCTCTTGCCATACGTGTAATACTATCTAATAAAATGACTAAATCTTTTCCTTGCTCCACCATTCTTTTAGCACGTTCTAATACCATTTCCATAACTTGTTTATGATGCTCTGGTGGTTCATCAAAGGTAGACGCAATTACTTCTACATCTTTTCCTTGAATAGAACGCCTAATATCCGTTACCTCTTCCGGCCTCTCATCTATCAGGAGTACAATCAAGGATACATCTGTATGATTGTAGGTAATCGCATTAGCGATTTGCTTAAGCAAAACGGTTTTACCTGCTTTAGGTGGTGCTACTATAAGCCCTCTTTGCCCTTTTCCTATAGGTGCCATTAAATCAATAATACGTGTAGATAGAATATCTGACTCTACTTCTAATTGAAGTCTCTCTTTAGGAAATACAGGTGTAAGTGTTTCAAAGTTAGGGCGATACTTAGCCTTTTCAGGCCTGTCTCCATTCACTTTATGCACATACAATAAAGCCCCTGCTTTCTCGCCTTCTTTAGGCTTTCTCATATCTCCTTCTATCCAATCACCCGTTTTTAAATTAAAACGCCTGATTTGAGAAATTGAAACATAAATATCATTTTCACCGCGCATAAAGTTTTGAGATCTTAAGAAGCCATAGCCATCTGCCATGATCTCCAAAATACCTGCTCCTGTCATACGATCACTTTTTGATAAGTGGGTAACCTCATTGTTATCTTGAGTCAGCATGGTTTCTTCTGTTTCTTCTGTGGGTATTATCTGCTCTTCTATAATCTCTTCGACGATCACTTCTTCTGGCTCAACAAAAGAGGAGTTATTATTATTTAAGCTAGCCACTAACTCACTTTTGCGCATTTTATTTATATTTTTCATGCCTAGCTCCTTAGCCTTTGTTCGAAGCTGAACTAAGGTCATTTCTTCCCAATCACTCATTCGTTAATAACTCCTTTGATTTAACTATTTATCACTTTTCTTCTTAGTGTATCATATCCCTAGGTTTTTTTTCAAGCACACCCTGAAAAAAGTGATTAACAAAAAGCTTGCTCAAGCTATAAGCAAACTTTTAGATACTTGTTTTCTATTTGCTGCGCTGTAATAGGACGATCCCAGAAGAACCCTTGACCCATCTCACAACCTAAAGTACTCATTACATAAAGTTGTTCTTCACTTTCAATCCCCTCTGCTATGGTATGTAAATTAAAGGTCTTGGCAATCGCAATAATAGCTTCTACAATTGCTCTATCCTCGGCATTTTCTACTATTTCTCTAATAAAAGAAATATCAATTTTTAAATGGTCAAACATAAACTTTTTTAAATATCCAATCGAAGCATATCCTGTGCCAAAATCATCAATAGAAATAGCGAACCCATAGTTTTTAAGTTCTTCAATAATCAATTGAGCAATCCCAATATCCTCCATAACCATCGTCTCTGTAATTTCTAATACAATATATCGTGGTGGAATACCATAGCTTTCTAAAACCTTTTTAATATTTTTAGCTAAATGAGGATTTTTAAATTGTAGCGCTGATAAATTAACAGATACGGGAACAACATTATAGCCGCGTTCAATCCATTCCTTTAACTGATGACATACTTTATCTAATACTTTCATCCCTACTTTTTCAATCAAGTTCATCTTCTCTAAAGCACCGATAAAGCTAGCTGGAGAAACGATCTCCCCATTTCTTTTTTTTCTTCTAAGCAGTGCCTCCATACCTACTAAGTTTTCACTAGCTAATTCTACAAAAGGCTGATAATAAACTATAAACTCATCATTTTGTACTGCTAATTGAAGTTCCTTTTCAAAGAAAAAGCTGTTCTTTACTTCTTCCTGTATTCCTTTTGTATAAAAGGTATATGTTGTATAACCTAATTCCTTTTTAGCTTTAGCTAAAGCAATTTGTGCTTGTTCAATAACTTGATAACCTAATAGTGAACTATCTGTATAAAGAGATACTCCTGCTCTAAATTCAACGTACATGGAGCTGTTATGAATCTTGATAGGCTCTTCCATAGCTACTTGTAATAGTTGAAGAAATTCCGCCACTTGCTGCTCACTGCTAATCTCTTGTTGGATAATGGCAAAGCTATTACCACTATATTTAAAGATTTCTTGATGATTATTAAGATGTTCTTTAATACGTTTTCCTACCTCTTTTATAATGCGATCACCAATATTCATCCCATATACATTATTAATTTCGCCTACCCCTTTAATGTCAATAATGATAACTGCGAATTGTGTATGATTACTTTTTGACTTTTTCACTTGTTTCAACGTACTTTCAATAAAAACTTTTTGATTAGGATAATGTGTTAAGGGGTCAAAATAATTTGCCTTATATACCTCTTCCTTTAACTGCTCTGTATTAGTAATGTCTTTTGATAAACAAACATAATATTCTAGTCCCTTTTCATCCCAAATAGTCGTTAAGGTATTTGCGAGATAGATCCGTTTATTTCCTTTTACGAATCGATTGGTGACAAACTCGAAGCGTTCCCCGTTATATATAAAGTTTTGTATATGTTGTAAAGTTACATCGTCGGATAAATCTACACCTACAAACATACACATATCATCACCTAATACTTTATCCTTATCACTATTGCATGCCAAATAGACCGTTTGATTGGCATAAATAATCTTACCATATTTATCTCCAATAATAACCCAATCTTCAATTTCTCCAATAACTTTTTCTAATATTTTTGCTAAAACAGCTTTATTAACTTCTTGTGTCTGCCCCATACTTCACCTCGCTGTACAATACCAACTTTACCCTTATAATATTTTAAATAATTATATCATGTTTTACATTAATGGAATAGTTTTTATAATGCTTTAACTAAAAATTTAACAATTAATAAAAGAGGTGTTGTAGTTATATTTACAACCCTCTTTTATTACTCATCAAATCTTTATTAATTATTAAATTTTTTTAATTTATTTTTTACTAAAGTAATAATTTCTTGCTTCTCTTTATCAGTCATTAGTTCCATTCCCTCCCACACATGGCTAATGGGATAAATATGAAATTCTCCTTTGTGAACAGCTTCTATAATTTCTTCTTTTAATAGTAAATCCTTAATATTTTGTTTTGGAATAATGACTCCCTCATTTCCCTTTAGGCCTCTTTGCTGACACACCTTAAAAAATCCCTCTATTTTTTCATTAACGCCACCAATAGGCTGTATCTCTCCAAATTGATTAATAGAACCTGTAGTTGCTAAACTTTGCTTAATAGGAAGTTCTGCTAAACTTGATAATACACCATATAATTCCGCACTTGATGCACTATCGCCATCTATCTGTCCATAACTCTGCTCAAAGCAAATATTACAACTTAAAGATAGGGGAATATCTTGAGCAAATTCATACCCCAAAAAACCTGTTATAATATGAATGCCTTTGGTATGAATAGCACCACTTAATTCAGCTTGCTTTTCTATATCTACAATACCTTGCTTTCCTCTATAAGTGGTTACTGTAATCTTGATCGGCCTCCCAAAGCTATATTTTAGTACATGATAAACTGCCAAACCATTGACTTGACCTATTCGTTCTCCTTCTGTAGTAATTAAATACGACTCATCTTTAAATTGTTCATCTATTTTTTCTTGTATTTTTAGAGAATAATTATTGTGACTTTTTAGTGCCATTTGTATACACTTATCATCAATAGCTTCTTGCGCATATAGGGTTGCCTCTCTTAAGATATCCACTAAACTATCAATGTCACTTGGTAACTTAGTTATAGTTTCCTGCTGTCTATTTCCATATTCTACAAGTTTGAGTATTCCTTCAATCGTTACTTTTGGTAAGTGTTCTTTTCTACATACATAGCTAATGGCGCCTGCTAATTTTTTAATAGTTTCTATATCACTAGATAATTCTGATTCAAAATAAGCATGCACTTTAAACAACTTTTTAAAATCATCATCCGCCTCATATAGCATATGATAAAGTTCTTCACTTCCTAATAAAACAACCTTAACATTAGCCCAGGTAGCCTCAGGTCTTATAGGATTGGATAATGCAATATTTAACTCTTCATTTCCTTCCACACGTATCTTCTCTGTTTTTAATGCTCTTTTTAAGCTAATCCACATGTTAGGATTCTCAACTAACCTTTGCATATGCAAAACTAAATAACCTCCGTTAGCATAGTGAAGTAGACCTGCTCTTATTTGCGAAAAATCACTATGAACTGTGTTAAGCTCTGTATCAAATAGCAAGCGTCCTGTTAGGTTAAGGTGTGGCCACTCATCATCTACAATTACAGGAGCACCATTTATATTCTCTTGAGAGACAATTAGGTTAAACACATACTTCTTTGTTAATTTATCTATCCCATTCCCCCCCAGCCAAGGAAACATTTCTTTAAGGCTATCTTTCTCTTCTTCCTCTGTACCACTTATTAATTCCAGATGTCCTAGTAAGTCTTCGGCAATTCCATTAAAATAACTTATGAGCTTTGGAGTATCCCCATACCTCTCTTGTAAATATTTAATTAATCTTCCTATCTCTTGTAATACAATTTCTTGATTAATATCTTTAAAAAGTTGCAGATATTTTTCTTCTTCTTCTTCAATATTCTTATTGATAGATTCAGCCGCTTCATAAAGTTTTTCTAGTTTAGCTTGAATTTGTTCTTTTTCTTCTATCGATAAATTACTATACTCACTTTTTGAAATAGCCTTTCCTTCTTCATCTTTAGGCGTAAAATAGATCCCTTCATTAGTAGTCTTTACCAACATATAATGGCTATCAGCTAGTTCATTCAATGCCATCATTTGCTCACTTTTATACTTTTCAAATGCATCTACTAAAATTTCTCTTTTTTTCTCAATTTCAGGAGTTTTAAGCTTTTTAGGTAGTTCTTCGATAATAAAAGCTATCATTTCTTGTATATCATCTTTTAATTGCCATGCTACCTCAGCTTTGAGTTCAATTAAACAAGGCTCCTCTGGATTAGAAAAATTATGAACATACCCCATAGCAAGAGGGATACTTTTTTGCTTAGCTACTTTTTGAAGCTCCTCTTTAATTGCTCGTTCTTTTTCCTCACTATCTATACCACAAATATAAAGATTAAATCCCTTAGCTTCAATCTGAAGTGCTTTTTGAATCATCTGCAGGGCATTTTCCTGACCAATAACCGTCTCACAAGGTTTAACTTCATCTGTTGTAAGAAAAGAAAAATCAGAAGGTTGGTATAAACGTTTTAGTTCATGCCACTTTAGCTCTTTACTGCTGTTCATATAATCCCCCCCTGCTATTACTATATTCATTGGGGCCTATATTATTTCGCAATTATTACATTATTTTATTTTTTTTCTTTAAATTTGACAATTAACCAAAAACAGAGGGGATATCCCCTCTATTTTCTAAGCTGCTTATTTATTTGCTCTAACTAGTTATCCCAGTAACTTGCTGGTATAAATCCTAAAAGTACTGGTGCGGAAGAACCATTTGGTAACATATACTCAATCGTTTTAGTTTCTCCTGCCTTAATTGTTCCTAACGAAACTGCTTTTGCTGTATTACTATAGATATTACCTACCGTTGGTATATTATAGACACCCATATTCTGCCACTCTATAGCGCCTCTAAACATATCTGCTCTCGGATTAAGGATAATACCTGTATCTTCTTTAGCCGTAATAGTAATATAATAAGACACCCCAAAATTTCCCTTGTTTTGAGCAGGTTCATTAGATAGAGCATCATAACCTTTTACCCATTCTTCTTCTCCTGTCCCAATGAGCAGCTTTTCTGGTATACTTCCGTCTAATACTATCGAATAGTTAATCCCAGTTGTGTCAAAGGTTCCTCTAGGATGTACTTCCTTCAAAAAAAGTTCCATTCCATCCATACTACTAAGAGTACTCCATGCTGATACTGAAGCAATAGTAAAAGTAACATCTCCTGTTGTGTTAACATCCATTAGCCCAGATATACAACTTCCTTTAATCCATTTTGTACCTGAATCATAAATATATTGCTTTTCGCCTGGAGCTAATGTTATTGTTTCTGTACCACTTCCTGTCAAATAATCATTTAACATCTTTTGACCTAAATATAAAATATCATTTACAGGTCCTCTAATCGTTTTATTACTTAAATTAACTGTAACAGGTACAGCTGTTTTATTTTCAGCCACTATAACAAGGCGTTTATTACCACCCATAGTACTCATTTCACTAAAATTATTAATATGATGTAATAATATTCTACCTGCCCCTTTTATGCTATCTCTATAAAGAATACCTTCTCTAGATACGACCTCAGGCGAGTCACTCATTAACATGGTACCGGGTACGGTTGTTTTATTTAACACCTCTATATCTTTATAATCACGATAATTAAATCCTTGGTAATTATCAATAATATCTCCTACATGTCCCTCTGTAAAACGAAAAGCTAATTCCTTCTTAACTACTTCATCTGTAATATGTACACTTGTTTCTACTAATTCACTTCTATTACCATAAGCATCATCTAATTGGAGACTAATAATGTAAGTTCCTTCTGTAAACAAAGCATCTGGCTTACCTAAAATAGCTTTTGATACAGGTTCACCTTCTTTACGATAAGTCCATTTTTGATTTGTAATAGCTTCCCAATCCTCATTGTTATAAAAGAACTGATACCTAATATCTTCACCTTGTGCATACTCTTTTTTTTCTGTACCTAAATAGGTAATAACTGGGGCTTCATTAGGTAAAATAGTAATTTCTTGATAAGTCCAATCACTCCAAAGCCCATATTGATCTTGCACTTGAAGGCCTATAGTATAAACACCAGCTCTAGGTGTCTTAAACATATTACTTAATTCTTTATTGGTTAGTGTTTTTTCTCCTACTACACTCCATAATTTATCTACTAATTTATGCCCATCGGGATCATAACTAGTACTTGTAGCACTTACAACTTGGCCTGCTACATAGCTAGGCTTTGAAAAGGTAAAGCCTGCTATAGGTTTTGTATTAGGCCCTTTGTCTGGTCCAGTTAATGTAATCATTTTAGTGGCTTTATCATAGGTAATACTTATATTAAAATGATCACTCATAAATCTAAGTGGCAATAAAGTTGAACCATTTTTTACGATAGGTGGTGCATCTAGATTAACAGCTACCCCATCTACCAGAGCAGTAGTTTGACCAATCGTCACCACAATTTCTTTGCCTTCTTTGGTTACTGTAATGGTTCCCTTTTCCGGCTCCCATTTAAGCTCTGCTTGTAGTACTTGATCTACAATAAATCTAAGCGGCAAATAAGTCCTTCCTTCTATAGCAATAGGTGCGGTGTTTAAAGTATATGGATTGCCATTTACAGTAGCAGTATTCTTATCTAAAGTAAGTATAATCTGATCACCTTTAATGTAACTTGGTTGTTCTGGTTCTTCACTTGGTAAGCTAGGTTCTTCAGTAGGCTGTGGACTAGCTTCTTGTTCTGGTGTTATTTCCTGTTCTGTTAATACTTCTAACTGATTTTCTTCATTAGTATTTTCAGTTGCAGTAACCGTTTGTGGAACTGTTATAGTCGTTTCTGCTCCCCATACTACATTGTTACTTAACAATAAGCTTACTGCAACTATTAAACAATTTAACTTTCTTTTCATAGCAAACTCCTTTATTTTCTAGTTTTTATCTTGTAACCTTCTTGTTTTCTTTCGCATATTATTTTGGACTTTATTCATTATAGCATAAATCATTAACTTTTTAATTTTTATGCTTGTCTGTTGTGAAACTGTAATCTATCTGTAATACAATAAAGACAAATAAAAAGGGAAGTATCATTCCTTGATGTTTAATGTAAGAAATGATATTTCCCTTTAAAATTTATATTGCATAATAATGGCATCTTCAATAGGTTGCTGATAATAATTTTTTCTTATAGCGATTTGATGAAATCCAAACTTTTCATATAATCCTTTAGCAGCCACATTACTGACCCTTGCTTCTAGATGTACTATTGTCAGCCTTTTTTGCTTAGCTATTTGCAATAATGCTTCTAAAATAGCTTCCCCTATACCTTGCCTTCGATAATCACCATCTACTGCAATATTAGTTATTTCGCCTTCATCCATAACACACCATAGACCACCATAACCTATAATCTGCCCATCTATTTCTGCTACCTGATATTCAGCTAAAGGATTACTTAATTCTTTTGTCAGTGCTTCGAATGACCAAGGTATACTAAAACACGCCTTTGATAAATCGTAAATAGCTTTAACATCCTCTATAGTCATCTTTCTAACATTTACGTTTTTCACGTTCTTCTTTCTCTCTTTCGGCTTGAGATTTACGTAAGTACATAGGAACAAATTCTGAAGCATCTACTACTTCACCCTTTTTAAAATACGTCCCAGCTACTTCTGCTAGAGTACTTGCATGTTGTAGATTTAAAAATGTAGGTGCAAAAAGTGCTCTTTCACCTAGAACTTCTTTGATTTTCTGAGCATAAGTATCAACACCATCACCCAAGAAAATGATTTTGTCCATTTTTTGCTTCAGTTCTTCTAAATGTTCATCCATATCACAAGCCTTATACTCAGTAAGTTTTATAAGTTCCTCTGCTTCCCACTTATACAAGGCTGTATAAACTTGATTTCGTCTAGCATCCATAATAGGACAGATAAGATGCTGGGTATGTGTCATATTATGTGCTATAACATCTAGGGTTGGTATTCCTATAATAGGTAAATCCAAAGCCAACGCTAGTGCTTTTGCAGTTGTCACGCCTATTCTCAATCCGGTAAATGATCCTGGGCCACTTGTTACAGCAACAGCATCTAAAGTCTCTAAATCTATCTCAAGTAATGTTCTCATATGCTCTAGCATAGGCATGATTGTTTGTGAATGAGTCAATTTATCACAAATATAGTACTCCCCTACTAAACGATCTTCTTTAATATAAGCAACACTTCCTGCTATGCCTGATGCATCTATTGCTAACAAATTCATACGCCACCTACCTTATTGTTATTTTTCTATAATCAAAACCTTTTTCTAAGTCTTTCTCTATATCAATCCAAATAGCTTCTTTAGGAATGACATCAGATACATTATTAGCCCATTCCACTAAACATACTCCTTGTCCATAGAAGTAATCCTCATATCCTATCATTTCAAGTTCATCTGGATCTTCTATACGGTACATATCAAAATGATAGAGTGGTTTTTCTCCATCATAAACTTGTACAATAGTAAAAGTAGGGCTTGTAATGGGTTCTGTAATACCTAATCCTTCTGCGAAGCCTTTTGAAAAAACAGTTTTACCTACACCCAAATCTCCTATTAAACAATAAATTGCTCCCTTTTTACTTGCTGCTGCTAATTCATAACCAATATCAAAGGTTTGTTTTTCACTATTACTTTCATAAACTGTCATGATTTTTTTCCTCTCTCAACGTGTCACACTTCATCATTTTAATACGGCTTACTTAAACTTTCAACACCCAGCAAGAAATATTAACTAATAAATGATAAGAGAAATATAAAAAGAAGCCATACCAGAAGATTAAATCTGTACCGACCCCCAAAAGTTAGACCAAAAATCTAACGATTGGGAGGTCGGTATTTTTATGACAAAACATAGTTTTGAGTTTAAAAAGAAAGTGGTTTTAGAATACCTAAACGGTGAAGGTGGAACACCTTATCTTTCAACAAAGTATGGATTAGGCTCTACTTCACAATTACGCAAATGGATTAATGCATACAAGGAATTCGGAGATGCAGGATTAATGCGTTCAAGAAAAAAGAATATTACTCTTTTGATTATAAACTTCATGTTGTAGAATTATATTTAACAAGTGAGGTTTCGTATCAAGAATTAGCTATTCAAGAAGGAATTAATAACCCAGCATTGATTTGTAACTGGGTAAATAGATTCCAAGTGGCAGGTCTTGATGCTCTAAGACCTCATAAGAAAGGTCGGAGAAAAACATTGGAAAAGACTAACTCAAAAGATGTCACGCAACTTACAAAAGATTTTACAGTAGATACGAGCATGGAACATGTACGAGAATTAGAAGATGAATTACTTAAACTTAGAATAGAGAATGCCTTTTTAAAAGAACTGAGGAGACTGCGTTTAGAGGACGAAGCAAAAACGAGAGACTTGCTAGGGTCATCAACAGTCTCCGAAGACAATTCAAACTAAAAGACCTTCTCTCGTACAGTCAAATGCCTAAGGCTACATATATGTATTGGCAAAAGCGTTTTAATAAAGAAAATCCAAACAAAGAAATTGAGGATAAGATTTTAGAAATACATAAAAATAATAAGAACTATGGATATAGAAGAATGTGTGGAGAACTTCGGAATCAAGGATATATAGTAAATAAGAAGAAGGTTCAAAGAATTATGCAGAAGTTCAACCTTCAGGTTACATCATTTACTAGAAAAAGTCGAAAATACAGTTCCTACAAAGGTAAAGTTGGAACTGTCGCACCAAATAGAATTAGAAGACGTTTTAACATGAATATACCTCATCAGAAGATAACAACTGACACAACAGAATTTAAATATTATGAGATTGATAATAAGGGTCATATGACTACGCATAAGCTTTATTTAGATCCCTTTATGGATATGTGTAGTGGTGAAATAATGAGCTTTGAAATGGGTAGACAACCATCGGCTCAGAATGTTATGAAGGCTTTAGAAAAAGCAATAGAGATTACTTCTGATTGTCCATATCGTAGAACTTTTCATTCAGATCAAGGGTGGGCTTATCAAATGAAAGCCTATTCAAACAGACTGAAAGAAGAAAAAATATTTCAAAGCATGTCAAGAAAAGGAAACTGTCATGATAATTCAGTAATGGAGAATTTTTTTGGTTTGCTGAAACAAGAAATCTATTATGGTGTTGTGTATTATAGTTATGAGGAATTAAAATCAGCAATAGAACGATATATAAAGTATTACAATGAAAAAAGAATAAAGCAAAAACTAGACTGGCTCAGTCCTGTGCAATACAGAATTAGCCTCTTAGCAGCATAAAAATGCGTAACAGACTTATCAAAAATCTGTTACGCAATAAAAGTCTAACTTTTTGGGGTCACATCAATCTCTTCGTGTAGCTTCTTTTCATGTCTGTATTCTTTAACTCAATGACTATCCGCGTATATGATAACCGAAATGCTTAATAACAGGTTGTAAGCCTTTTACAATAATAATACTTACAACAGATACAACACTACCTTTTAGTAAGTTAAAAGGAATAAAAGAATAAAGAATAAGAGTTCCTTTATCTACTATACCTGAATAAATAGCATTTCCCATACCAATAATAGCATCCATTGGCATAAATAACTTTGCATACATAGGAACTGTAATAAAATAATTCACTATAGCACCTGCTAAAGTCAAGCCAATGATTCCTACACAAATACCTATAGTAATGGTCTTGAAATCCCTTTTTTTCATAACCATCAATGAAAGAGGTAAAATGTAGCCTAAAGACACAACCATATTAGCTAATTCTCCTGCATAAGCCGTATTAGTTTGGAAAAGGACTACTTTCAAAATATTTTTTAAGATAACAATAACGAAACCTGCTAATGGATGAATCGTTAATACCCCAATAATGGCTGGCACTTCACTAAAATCTAGTTCTAAAAAACTAGGGAAAATCATAGGGAGCTTAAGTGCACCAAATTGCATTAACAGCACTGCTATAACTGATAATAGTGCCATCCTCATCATATTTTGTGTGGTAAATAGTTTCTTTTCATTTTGCATATTGATATGCCTCCTAATACTATGTAGTTTTAGCAATAAAAAAGCAACCCATTCTTCTTTTGGGTTGCTATAATTCTTACCATTAAAATACACTTTAATAGGTAGATCTTATAACTCTTCTACCATCCAGACTTTACTGTCGGTCTTGGAATTTCACCAAGTCAGTGCACCATAAGATGCAGTCGCGGACTATCACCGCCGGTAGGGAATTTCACCCTGCCCCGAAGAATTGTGTTACCTTTTATTTACTTGCATAAATATTAACATACTTTTTTGTTTTTACAAGTTAGGATTTCATGCTTAATGCAATTTTATTTTTAATAGTGTCTACAGATAAAATAGATACCTCGACAATATCTCCTACTTTAACCACTTCTAAAGGATGTTTGATAAATTTATTACTCATTTGAGAAATATGCACTAAACCATCTTGATGCACACCAATATCAATAAATGCACCAAAATCTACAATATTACGTACTGTTCCTTTTAACTTCATACCTTCCTTTAAATCCTTGATTTCTAAGATTTCACTATGAAGAATAGGTTTTGGCATATCTTCGCGAGGATCACGTCCAGGCTTTTCTAATTCTTTAATAATATCTTGTAGCGTAGGTACACCTGTACCTAATTGCTCTGCTAAAATTTCAATATTACCAACTTTCTCATGTAGATTTTTAAAATTTCTGGCTTTTAATTCATCTTTTCCATATCCAACTACTTTAAGTAATTCCTCTGCCACTGCATAAGATTCTGGATGAACTCCTGTAGCATCTAAAAAGTTTTTTCCATTAGTAATACGAAGGAAACCTGCACATTGTTCAAACACTTTAGGACCTAGCCCTTTTACTTTCTTAATCTCACTACGGCTTTTAAAAGCTCCTACTTCTTCTCTATAAGCAATAATATTCTGTGAAACAGTTTTCTTAATGCCTGCTACATATTGCAATAAGGAAGCTGAAGCTGTATTAATATCCACACCTACTTCATTTACTGCACTTTCTACTACGCCACCTAAGGACTCCTCTAGACGTTTTTGATTCATATCATGTTGGTATTGACCCACACCTATTGCTTTAGGATCAATCTTAACGAGTTCAGCTAATGGGTCTTGAAGTCTTCTAGCAATAGATACTGCACTTCTTACGCCTACATCATCATTAGGAAACTCCTCAGTTGCTAAAACTGATGCAGAATAAACAGATGCGCCTGCTTCATTAACAATAACATAATGAATCGTTTCATTTATTTCTTGTAACATATCAGCTACGAACTTTTCTGTTTCTCTAGAAGCAGTACCATTACCAATAGATAAAAGATCAACCTTATATTTTTTAATTAAATCCTTTAATACCACCTTAGCTTCTTCTGTTTTATTTTGAGGTGCTGTAGGAAATACAACTGTCTTATCTAGTTTCTTTCCCGTCTCATCTACAACAGCTATTTTACATCCTGTTCTAAAAGCTGGGTCTATCCCCATTACTTGATGTCCCTTAATAGGGGCTTGCATTAAAAGTTGATAAAGATTTTTCTTAAATACCTCTAATGCACCATCTTCTGCTTTTGCTGTTAGCTCATTTCTAATATCACGTTCAATTGCTGGTGCAATGAGTCTCTTATAACTATCTTGAAGCATTTCTTCTAATAATAGATGCGTTGTACTTTCCTTTATAATGACTTGACGTTCTAAATAAGTCATGATTTCTTCTACTGGTGCTTCTATTTTAACGGTCAGTACCTTTTCTTTTTCTCCTCGATTAATAGCTAAGATACGATGTCCTGGCATATTACTTAACTTTTCATTATAGTCATAGTACATATCATAAACAGTTTGTTCTTTTTCATCTTTAGCTTTAGTCACTATAAGACCTTTGCTAAAAGTTGCTTTTCTAATATATCCTCTTAAGTCTGCACGATCAGATATTTCTTCAGCTAAGATGTCTTTTGCACCTTCTAAGGCCGCCTTCACATCACCTACGCCTTTTTCTTCATCTATATAATCTTTTGCTATAGTCTCAATATCTGATACTTGTTGCATTTTTATCAATTCTGCTAAAGGTTCTAATCCTCTTTCTTTAGCAATTGTTGCTCTTGTACGTTTCTTCGGACGATAAGGTAAATATAAATCTTCTACCTCTGTAGCTGTAGTAGCCATTTCGATAGCTTGTTTTAATTCTACTGTCAGCTTTCCTTGCTCCTCTATACTTTTAAGTACTTGCTCTTTACGTGCTAACAGGTTTTGCAAGTAGGTATAGCGTTCTCCAAATTGACGAAGTATCTCATCATTAAGTCCCCCTGTTAACTCCTTTCTATATCGTGCTATAAAAGGAATTGTGTTTCCTTCATCAATGAGCTTAATCGTATTTTCTACTTGTGTTCTCTTAATTTGCAATTCATCTTGCAAAATCTGTACAATGTTCATTTTAACTATTCTCCTTACTTTTCCTTGTTGTTACCTTATCCTACCATAAAACAATTTTAAAATATAGTCTACTCTATAACATAATGAGACTTAATAGTGCCTATTAAGTCATCTATATTGTTTTCTTCTAATATCACTTCTTCTACTTCTTTGAGCCTACTTTTTCTTATATATAAGGTAAGTTCCATTGCTTCATCTTCTCTTCTAACTTTAATATGACTCTCATGTAATTTAAGTATATAGTAAAATAATTCTACTGCCATGATACTATCAGCATTATACGTTTCAACTTCATCCTGATGTATGATGTACTCTTCAATAGATCCCACTTGTGAATGAGATAACTTAATTTGTATCTCATCCTCTAATAAATCCTTCATTTCTATATAAATTTCACCCTTATCTTTTCTCGTCTTAAATGTAGCATAAATCAAATACATCATTATTTGCTGAAAAAGCTGCTTATCCACCTGATTATAAATTTCTTCTTGCTCGGGATTAAAAATAAGATTTGCATCTGCATATTCTTTAGAATAGGCCTCTACTACATTTTCCACAAGTGCTACAAGGTTATACTTGTTATAAATAACTTCGATATAACCGCCTCGCAATTTATGAATATCTATCATATTTCTTATGATTCTCATTGTCTCATTGCAGTACCTTCTCATTTCTTTTAAATCTTCCATAACTTCTTTTTGATTTCCGAAATCCAATCTTAATAGGTCAGTAGCGCTATTAATCACATTAATAGGTGTTTTTAGCTCATGGGATAAGTTTACAATCATATCACGATAATACGCATTGTCATTAAGGCTGTACTCAGCTTTACTTAAGTTAGTTACCTTTTCTCTCCATGGCTCTTTCCAGCAAGCTAAATAAGCACATTTTAAAATATAATAATACTCCATAGTACCAAGCAATATAAAGGGTGGTAATAATAAGGTATCTTGGCTTATATATTGATAGGACATCATGAAATGGTTGATTACTTTGCAAATTAAAAAAAGAAAAAAGGCCTGATAACTCTTAGATTTATATCTATCTTTATATAAAACAACTATGATTAAGCAGAAAATACCAATAAGTATCATAAGTCCTTCTAAAATCACCTTGCCTCCTATGTAGCTTGTAGATTGCCCTACAATCGGGAATATAAAACCGGAGAAAGTAATAACACAAAAGCCTAAACTTATTAATATGGCACACCCTATTGCACCTATACGCTTAAATAACCATATATAACAAACACAAATACACCATAAATCCAGTAAGTTTAATTGTATTCTTGAATTTATAGCATTAAAAGGAACATTAATTTCTAATAATAGGGTTACAAATATAAAAATAATGACCATATTCTTATAAATAGCTGTAACAGAAATAATTTTTAATATATTAATCTTATTCTTTTGTTGATTAGTAATCAAATACGCTCCCATACTAAGAGTCGTTCCTATAATGCCAAATACGAATTGAAAAAAATATATACTACTCGTACTGAAACATACTTTTATCACTACATAAAGTAGAGCAACTGCCAACCATTCAATCATCATTTCCTTATGAGTTTCATTCATTTTTTAACTCCCCTATTGTTACATACCTAAATCGGAAAATTCTACTTCTATTTTCTTTTGTAGGACTTTTTCATCTGCTTTAAGTGCTTTATAGGCTTCTATCTTATTACTATCACAAATTGGTAAGCTAATACTTACTAAAGTTCCTTTATTTTCTGTACTAAGAATCTTAATCTCACCTCTATGTATCTCAATAATTGATTTGACTATAGCTAATCCTAATCCACTTCCCTCTTGTATTCTAGCAAGCCCCGAATCTCCTCGCTCAAAGCGATTAAAAATAGTTTGAAGTTTTTCTTTTGGAATACCAATCCCTGTATCTTTAACACATAAAAAAGCTCTTTGTCTTTTTTCAGTTACATAAACTTGAATACTTCCTTTTTGTTTATTATACTTAATGGCATTCGATATAAGATTAAGCACAACACGTTCTATAGCTTCACAGTCTATATCACAATAAATGGGATGTTTATTCATTTTATATTCTAACGTAATCCCTAGTCGTTCCATATAAGGCTCTATGGATGCAATGATTATTTCTACTAGCTCTGAAAGATTAGTTATTTGAAGACAAATACTAACCTTTCCTTTTTCAATATTATTTAAGTCTAATATGTTTTTACTAAGTTTTGTTAATCTATTACAGTTGTTTGAGATTTTTTCTACATATCTAATATTAGAATAGCAAGTTCCTGATTCTAATTTTATCTTTAGCTGCTGAGCTTTTGCATTAATCTTCTTTACTTCTTTCTCAATAATATTAGCAGATTTAATAAGTAATTGATTTTCAAAATCCTCTTCATCTAATTGTTCTTTCTTGATATCTATACCTTGATCCATTTCTTTCCATACTATAGTCAGTGTGATATGCTCAATAAAATTCAGAATACAAATATAACATATAACAGAAGCTATTTGTCCTACCACAAAACTTATTAAAGATCCGTTTATACTAAATACAATTAATAAGCCATGAGATATCACTTGTAAGGTCATAAATACACACCAATAATACTTAAATATTTGAACATGAGATTTAACCTTATTAATACAAACTATGTTCCCTAATATAAGTATTAATAAACTAAAAACATGTGCAACAATACTAAGACTTTCATAGCTATATTGACGCACTAAAAAATCCACTGGTGTATACTCAGAAAATAAATAAATACACATTATGCTACTCAATAACACTTCATATTTTATCCATTTGATCATTTGAACTTTTGATGTAATGAACAATACACAAATAAGAACCCATAGAATCTCAGATAAACTAATAATCCATCTCATTTTTAAATATTTTATATTGTGTTGCCAGTTAACGCCATTATTATATAAATCTAAAGAAATAATCATTGCGAAAATAAGTAAAAAATAACTAATCGCCAAATAGCTTGGTCTAAAGTTTTCTGCTGTATCTAAATTATTCAAAGCTACAATTAACATACTTGTAGCAAAGATAATTTTCAAAAAATCGCAAGTATATTTAGTAAGTAATACACTTTGTTCATATGAAATTTGTAATTTTGTAATGCCTATTAAGTAAACAAACCCTACAGCAATAATACTTATAATTTCTAGATTTTTTTTCAAATCTATTCCCCTCTTTATCCTCGAACTATACATCTTATTTCTTTCTATAACTGTAATTTTATTATATATTAACATTATTCTTTATTTTTTACAATTTTTATATATTTCTTCTTATATACTTTAATCTATCTATAGGCTCTACCACTACAGAAAATATAAAAGGTAATTGCTCTATTCTCTGTATATATTGAGCAATTACCTTTTATACTAATATTTCAATTCTTCATTAATCCAGACTTTAGCCCCTTCATTATCTGCTTGCAACATCTGCACCTGCCAATTTTGTTCTAAGCTCCCTAAGTAGCTCACCATTTCTCTTCTAAAATCTACTACATTTTTTACTACCGCAATTAAGGTTGGCCCTGCACCACTTAAAAATGTTCCTTTTGCTCCATAACATTTAGCTTGTTGTAATATTTCTTCCATATGTGGAATAAGTGACATACGGTAAGGTTCATGTAAACGGTCTTCCATGGCTAAATCAAGATTATCCATATCACCTGTTAACATTGAAGCTGTTAATAAAGCAGCCCTTGATGCATTAAATACGGCATCTTTTAAACTCACTGTGGTAGGTAATACACCTCTAGCTAATTCTGTAGAAAGTGTAAACTCAGGGATCATAACAGCAAAATGTAAGTTTTCTGCCACTCTAGCCTTAACATATTTCATATCCTTTTCATTCATTGCACCAATAGTCATTCCACCTAATAAAGCAGGCGTTGTATTATCTGGATGTCCCTCTATCTGAGCTGCCATTTGTACTAGTTCTTCTTTTGAAAAGAAGCTATGACTAACTGCATTAGCAATATGTAGTCCTGCTACAATACATGCAGCGCTACTCCCTAAACCTCTTGTATGAGGAATACTATCTTGCTGAATAATGCGTAGTCCAGGTACTGGTTTCTGAATACTTTTGTAAAAATGACAAATTGTTTTATAAATCAAATTATCTTCATTCGTTGGAATGGCAGGGTTACCATCTTGAATAATAATTTCTAAACCCTCTTTTATTTCCTCTGCATAAACAATGTTATACATAGTTAATGCCATCCCAATACTATCAAATCCCGGTCCCATATTAGCTGTGGTAGCCGGTACTTTTACCTTAATCATCTTCTCACCCATTTCTCTTGTTGATTATCTTTTTTGTATAGCAATGGTTCGTCTTTTATTATATGTAAATGTGACAAAAGGAGGGTACTACACTTGAGTAGCACCTTCCTTTTCTCTTTTACCTTATCATTAAATAATCACTTCTATTTACTTATTAGTCAGCTAAGTTAAAGATGTCGTGAATAGCGTTCATTGCTTTGTGCATATCTTTTTTATCAATTAATACTGATATTTTAATTTCAGATGTAGAAATCATATGGATATTAATATTAGAATTAAACATTGCTTCAAACATTTTAGCTGCAACACCTGAGTTAGATGCCATACCTGCTCCTACAACAGATACTTTAGCTACATTTTCATTATAATCCACACGTTCAATACCCCAACGTTCTTTGTTATCATCAATAACTTTTTGTGCATCAGCCAAGGCTGTTTCTGCTATTGTAAAAGAAATATCCTTTGATTTATCACGACCGATAGATTGTAGAATAATATCTACATTGATTCCTTTTTTAGCTAATGTAGCAAATATATCAAAAGCTTTTCCTGGTGTGTCTTTAATCCCAATTAAAGATACACGTGCAATTTCATCATCACCAGCAACACCACTAATTAACATTCTCTCCACTTTACATACCTCCTTGACTACTGTTCCTTCTGCCTTAGTTAAACTTGATCTTACTACTAATTCTACATTATATTTTTTAGCGAGTTCTACAGAACGATTATGAAGTACTCTTGCTCCTAATGAAGCTAATTCTAGCATTTCATTATATGTAATCTCATTTAATTTTCTTGCACTTTTAACAACTCGTGGATCAGCTGTATAAACACCGTCTACATCTGTATAAATCTCACATTTATCAGCATGAAGTGCTGCTGCTATAGCTACAGCTGTTGTATCTGAACCACCCCTACCAAGTGTTGTAATGTCATCAAAACGATTAACACCTTGAAAACCTGTTACAACAACTATATTTTTGAGATCTAATTCTCTTTGAATACGGTCTGGCTTAATTTTCTTAAACCTTGCATTACTATAAATAGATGTGGTTGTCATTCCTACTTGATGTGCATTTAATGACACACATGGATAACCAAGTTCACCAAGAGCCATACACATAAGCGCTACAGATTGCTGCTCACCAGTTGCAAGGAGCATATCCATCTCTCTCTTACTTGGATTCTTACTAATTTCTTTTGCTTTAGCAATTAAATCATCTGTTGTATCTCCTTGGGCGGAAAGTACAACAACGACTTGATTGCCTGCTTTGTAGGTTTCTGCAATTCTTCTAGCTACATTAAAAACTCTTTCAGGGTTAGCCACAGAGCTACCACCAAATTTTTGTACGATTAACACAATGCTTCCTCCTCTAATAATCCTTCTATAATAAGCCTAATCATCCTAAGAATTGATCCATTAAAGTATAACCTTCTTCAATATCAGCACCTGTCGTTGCCGCAAATTCTTCGGTATACTGATTAGCTTTATTAACTATGTCATTACCACTTTCATAAATCATATAGGGAACCGGATCTCCTGTATGTGTTCTTAAACGAAGTGGTGTAGGATGATCTGGCAAAACTAAGATCTTATAAGCTTCACCTGAAGCATCTAAAGCTGCTTTAATAGGCTTTATGATTTTTTCATCAATAAGTTCAATAGCTTTAACCTTATTATCCATTTCATTACGATGGCCACATTCGTCTGGTCCCTCTAAATGTACATAAACATAATCTTTATTATCTTCTATAAGCCATTTAATAGCTGCATCTGCTTTACCTTTATAGTTGGTATGAACATTACCCGTAGCACCTTCTACATCAATAGATGTCATTCCAGCACCAATACCAATCCCCTTAATAAGGTCGACAGCTGAAATAACAGCCCCCTCTACATGATATTTTTCTTCAAAAAGTGGTAACCTAGGCTTAATCCCTTCTCCCCAAATCCAAATACTATTTGCTGGACGAAGACCTTTAGCTTTACGTGCTATATTCACTGGATGATCTTTTAAGATATCATAACTTTTTTTCATCAAGTCCCAAATTTCTTCGGCATGATCACCTTGTGGCTTATAGTCTCTAATACATTTTTCTAGAATATCATGTGGCGGTGTAAGTTGAACCTCTCTACTCCCCTTATCCCAAACTAAAAGATGTCTATAACTTACACCAGGATAGAACTTACAAGCTTCATTTCCTAATGCTTCTTCTACTGCTGCTATAAGTTCACTTGCTTCTTCTGTTGTAATTTCATCGGCACTATGGTCTAAAATGATTTTATTTTCATATTCTTCTTCTTCACTCAAGGTCACCACATTGGTTCTAAAAGTAACATCTGACTCTTTTAAGCTTACTCCCATGCTTAAAGCTTCTAATGGACTACGTCCAAAATAATACTTTTGTGGATTATAACCTAATACACTTAAGTTGGCTGTGTCACTACCTTTAGCACAACCTTCTGGAATAGTATGTACCATTCCAATTGTACTTCTTACTGCTATTTCATCAATCGTTGGTGTTTTGGCATATGCGAGTGGTGTAAGTCCATTTAAAGCTTCAATAGGCTCATCTGCCATACCATCCATTAAGATCACTGCGTATTTCAACTCTTTCATCCCCTTATTTTTCAGTGCGTACTTTACTCATAATGGTTAAATCACTTAGTTTACCTAGGCGTTTTGCAAATTCTCCCTCAGTCATTACTTCTGTTATAAAAGCATATTCCCGTGAGAGTGCTTCTACTGGCTGAATCTCTTTAAATGCTTCTTTTACTTTATTTTCAGCTAATCCATCTTCATCTTGTACTCTTATAAAATAGCTTACTTTCACTTCATCTTTATCTTTAAGGTCAATCTTTTCTCTACTCCAAAAAGTAATAATATTGGTACCTGAATGTTTTGCTGCATCTACAATATCAGCTACTACCGCACTAGCTGTTGGTAATTTACCTGCTCCCTTACCATAGAACATCACATCACCAATAACATTACCTTTAACAAAAATAGCATTGAACACATCATTCACCATAGCAAGTGGATGTTCCTTCGAAATCATCATAGGCGATACCCTTGCAAATACACTACCATCTTGTTTTTGACAAGTTGCCAAAAGCTTAATCACATAGTTCATTTTTTCTGCATAAATCATATCTTCACTACTAATTTGTGTAATGCCTTCTGTTGGAATATCTTCAAAGCTTACATGTTCACCAAAGGCAAGAGATGCTAAAATAGCAATCTTACGACAAGCATCGTATCCTTCTACATCTGCTGCTGGATTTTTTTCTGCATAACCAAGTTCTTGGGCTTCCTTTAATACCGATTCAAAGCTTCTACCTTCATTCTTCATTTTTGTTAAAATAAAGTTTGTTGTTCCATTTAAAATCCCTGTAATTTCATATATCTCATCTGCTGTTAAACTTTGGTTAAGGGGTCTAATAATAGGAATACCACCACCTACACTCGCTTCAAATAAAAAATTCACCTTATTCTTTCTAGCAATTTCTAAAAGCTCGGCCCCATGAAGCGCTACTAACTCTTTATTGGAAGTCACATAACTTTTTCCTTTTAAAAGACTGGATTTCGCAAAGGTATACGCTGGTTCTACTCCTCCCATAGCCTCTGCTACAATCTCAATCTCATCATCTTCTAAGATTGTACTAAAATCATGAACAATCAATTCATTAATGGCTTCTCCTGGAAATTCTCTTAAATCTAATACATATTTGATATCGATAGCTTTTCCTGCTCTTTTTTCGATACTCTCTTTATTAGAATTAATAACTTCTACAACGCCACTCCCTACGGTTCCATAACCTAATAAAGCTATCTTCATTGCTTTCCCTCCCATTTATTTTCTAGTTTACTCTAGAGCTACTCTCTTGCTAATATTTGTATCTCTTTAACGCCATTTAGGTTTCCTAACCCACGAAGTAAATCATCAATTGTCATATTCATTCCGGCTGTTTGGATACATAGATTAATGATGGCAATACCATTCATTGGTAACATTTGATTAATCGTAAGGACATTTCCTCCTGCACCAGCAATATAATTGAGGACATCTGAGAGCCTTCCTGCTTCATCTTGTAAATGAATAAGTACAGTAATTGCCTCACTTTTTCCTTTGTCATAAAATGGAAAAATGGCATCCTTATATTTATAGAAAGAGCTCCTGCTAATACCTATTTGCTCAGTAGCTTCTTGCACAGTTAACATTTTATCATTCTCTAATAAGTTTTTAACTTCTACTACCTTCAAAAAAACCTCTGGCAATACACTACGGTTAATCACATAAAAAGGATGCTTTTCTTTCATACTATTCTCCTTGTTTGCTTCTCGTGAACATTTGTTTATTTGCTACACACTATATCATACACTTTTAGTATTTACAATATAAAACTTAACTTTTATAAAATATTATATATATTTGCATAATAATTAAGATGATTTCATAAAAATTTATATCTTTTTTTATAGAAAAAAACAGACAAGCCTCTTGACTTGTCTGTTTATGTCTATTTTAGTAAGTTTCGTTTAATCCTTGAGCATAGTAATTTTGGATACAATTATAAACTGCCGTTGCATATTTTTGTTCAAAACCAGCTGATAGCATCATTTGCCTATCTGATTCATTTGTTAAAAATCCTATTTCAATTAAGATAGCTGGATAATTCGTATATCTTGTTACAACAAAGGTATTATCTTTAACACCGCGATTTCTTGTACCAAAAGTATTAATCAGAGCTTTTTGTACCATTTCTGCAAATATCTTATTTCGTGTATCTGCTTTAGCAGTATAATAAGTTTCTGTTCCACTAGCGGTTGCATTATTATTTACAGAATTAACATGTATACTTATAAACAAATCTGGCTCAATTTCATTAGCTACTACTGCACGCTCCATAGGTGTTAAGAAGGTATCCCCCTCTCGAATCATATATACCTTAATACTTGAATCATTGGCAATTTCTTTTTGAAGCTGCAAAGCTAAACGTAATGTAATATCCTTTTCTTGAAGTGAGCCATAGGTTGTCCCTGGATCATCTTTTCCATGTCCCGCATCTACTACTACAATTTTACCGTACTTCTCTTTTGGCTTTACACATTGTAAGTAAATTTTATTATCATATTCATAGACATTTAAAGCTTTAATAGTGGCTGTTGTTAAAGTAATTTCAGTACTACTTGATTGTTTAACCTCTATTTTTTTTACTGCACTATTCGTATCTTCCCATATCCCAGCCTCATAAAAATCTATGTAGGCTGTTGGTAAAGTGATTTTAATTTGTCTTTGTATGTAATTATCTTGCACCGTGATACTCTCCACTGTTAAACCTGGGGCTTTTTCTAAGATAAGTGCATTTAAACTTGTATCATAAGTCATATTCTTAAAACTTAAATTTGGCTCTGGTGTTTCTTCTGGTAACTCTTCTGATGTTCCTTCTTCTGGCATCTCACTCTCTTCAGGTGGTACAACTACAGGTGGCGCCACGACTATGGGCTCTTCTATCATAATGGTTTTTGTTGCATCTATCCACTGTACCTTAAAACCTAAAGCTTCACTAATAAAGCGTAGTGGGATCATTACCTTGTCATTAATAAGTTTCGCTGGCATATTAGCCACTTTAATTTCACCATCTACCCAAACTTCTGTACTATCAATGGTTAAAACAATAAGTTGTTCACCTTTTGTAATATAAACACTTTTTTCTGCAGACTTCCAAAGTACTTCTGCTCCCATCTTCGCAAATACTTCTCTGGCTGGCACTAAAGTATTTCCTTCTATTTGTATAGGAGGCATCACTGTTGTAATCGTTAATTCGCCATTAATATAGAGAGAAATAGGAACTAATTCATATAAATGTGTTTCTCCATCATAAATAAGTTGCATTTTTTCTGCATATACTACTTGATATGACAAGCATATCATAATTGCTATTAAGAACGCTGTCATCCATTTACGTTTCATTATTTCTTCTACCCCCATAGTTGTATTTTTCATTATTTATATTATAACAGAAATTTACACTTTCACCATAAAAGATAGCTATTATTTTATTTTTCATGTTAAATTTTAATTTTTTAGGATAAGACAAGCTTAGTTTGCAAAAGCTTTATATAGTGAATACATTAAAAAATTATGGTGGTGTAAAATATGAAAAAGAAATTTTTTGCTATCGCACTTTGTACAGTTATGTCTATGGGCATACTTGCTGGTTGCGGAAATTCAAATCAAACAGCTGAGTCTACATCAAAATTCCAAATGTTAGATACTGACCTTAAAGTAGGTATGGTTACTGATGCCGGTACTATTGATGACCGTTCTTTCAACCAAGGTACTTGGGAAGGCATCAAATACACCGTTAAAAATTCAAAATATCTTAGACCGGCTGGTGTAACAGATGCTGATTATGAAGCTAGTATTGCAAACCTTTATGATGGTGACTTCAAATTTATCGTTACACCAGGCTTCAAAATCGAAAGAGCTATTGCCATTTCTCAAGAAAAATATCCAGATGCAAAATTTGTTATCTTAGATGGGTCCCCTAGAGATGCTGAAGGTAATATTGTAGTAGGAGATAATACTGTATCAATCCTTTTTGCTGAACACGAATCAGGTTTCTTAGCAGGTGTTGCTGCTGCAGTACAAATGAAAGAATCTGAATTCGGCTTTATTGGGGGTATGCAAGCTCCAGCGGTTGAAAAATTCAACTGGGGCTTCCAACAAGGTGTTAAATACGCTAATGAAAATTTAGGAACAAACATTTCTATTAAAGAAGACAATGTGATTTATCAAGGTTCTTTCGATGATAAAGCAGGTGGACAACAAATCGCTGCTCAAATGTATGATCGAGGTGTAAAAGTAATCTTTACTGCTGCAGGTGGTACTGGTGTAGGTGTTATCACTGAAGCTAAAAGTAGGGCAACAAAAGGTGATACATCTGTATTCGTTATTGGTGTAGATAGTGACCAATACAAAGATGGTGTTTATGACACTGCAAACAATGGATCTATTATTCTTACTTCAGCTATGAAATATATTGACCAAGCGACTCATGACATCATCAAATCAGAGGTTGAAGGTCAATTTCCAGGTGGTGAAACACTTACTTTCTCTGTTCAAAATGATGGTGTAGGTATTCCAACTGAAAATCCTAATTTAAGTGAAGATACTATGAAAACAGTAAACGATGTATACACTAAAATTAAAACAGGCGAAATCACTGTCATGGACTCAAATGATGGTTCTCTTATTAAATAGTTTTTAGCTCTTATACAGAACAGATTTATTTTTATGTTAACTTTTATTTTCAGAATAAGACAAGCTTCGTTTGCAAACTTTTTGTATATCATTCTGCTAAGTATTACCAATAATTATGTTCTTTATTATGAATTTTTTTAATAAAACAATATAAATATCAAGCATTGTAATTACTATCCAAATTGACTATTATATATAGGATGTACTCATTTATGTAAACATTGTTGGGGCACATACATGAGCACATTAAAAAATTATTGGTGGTGTAAAACATGAAAAAGAAATTTTTTGCTATCGCACTTTGTACAGTTATGTCTATGGGCATACTTGCTGGTTGCGGAAATTCAAATCAAACAGCTGAGTCTACATCAAAATTCCAAATGTTAGATACTGACCTTAAAGTAGGTATGGTTACTGATGCCGGTACTATTGATGACCGTTCTTTCAACCAAGGTACTTGGGAAGGAATCAAAGACACCGTTAAAAATTCAAAATATCTTAAACCGGCTGGCGTAACAGATGCTGATTATGAAACTGGTATTGCTAACCTTTATGATGGTGACTTTAAATTCATCGTTACACCAGGTTACAAATTTGAAAGAGCTGTGGCTACTTCTCAAGAAAAATATCCAGATGCAAAATTTGTTATCTTAGATGGTTCTCCTAGAGATGCCGACGGAAATGCTGTAGTAGCTGATAATACTGTTGCTATCTACTTTGCTGAACATGAATCAGGTTTCTTAGCAGGTGTTGCTGCTGCAGTACAAATGAAAGAATCTGAATTCGGCTTCATTGGGGGCATGCAGCTTCCAGCGGTTGAAAAATTCAACTGGGGTTTCCAACAAGGTGTTAAATACGCTAACGAAAATTTAGGAACAAACATTTCTATTAAAGAAGAAAACGTGATTTACCAAGGTTCTTTTGATGACAAAGCAGGTGGCCAACAAATTGCTGCTCAAATGTATGATCGAGGTGTAAAAATAATCTTTACTGCTGCAGGCGGTACTGGTGTAGGTGCTATCACTGAAGCTAAAAGTAGAGCAGCAAAAGGTGATACATCTGTATTCGTTATTGGTGTAGATAGTGACCAATACAAAGATGGTGTTTATGACACTGCAAACAATGCATCTGTTATTCTTACTTCAGCTATGAAATATATCGATCAAGCAACTTATGACATGATTAAAGCAGAGGTTGAAGGTCAATTTCCAGGTGGTGAAACACTTACTTTCTCTGTTCAAAATGATGGTGTAGGTATTCCAGCTGAAAATCCTAATTTAAGTGAAGATACCATTAAAACGGTAAATGATGTATATGCTAAAATTAAAGCAGGTGAAGTTACTGTCATAGACACAAATGACGGCTCTCTTATTAAATAATTTTAGGTACTGACAACTTACAATCAATTGGGATTCCATGTAACTTACAGCTATGACGTAAGGAAAAAGACGGAGCTTCCGTCTTTTTTTTATAAACCCTTATAAATCAGAGGTATTGTTACATAATATAATAAAGGAGGCGAAAATATGGATTATGTAGTAGAAATGTTAGGCATTAGAAAAGAATTTCCAGGTATTGTAGCGAATGATGATATTACACTTCAGCTGAAACGTGGCGAAGTACATGCCCTCCTTGGTGAAAATGGTGCTGGAAAATCCACTTTGATGGGTATGCTTTTCGGAATGTATCAGCCTGATAAAGGCTCAATCAAAATGAATGGTAAAGAGGTGAAGATTTCTAACCCCAACATTGCCAATGATCTTGGTATAGGAATGGTTCATCAGCATTTTAAATTAGTTCATAATTTTACGACAACAGAAAATATCATTTTAGGGATTGAACCTAAAAAAGGACTATCTATCGATATTAAATCTGCTGCTACACGTGTGGCAGAGCTTTCTGAGCGCTATGGCTTAAATGTAGACCCTTACGCTAAAATTGAAGATATTTCTGTTGGTATGCAACAACGTGTTGAAATCTTGAAAATGCTTTATCGTAATGCAGATGTACTTATCTTTGATGAACCTACTGCAGTACTTACACCACAAGAAATCTCAGACTTAATAAAGATTATGGAAAATCTTATTAAGCAAGGTAAATCTATTATCTTAATTACTCACAAACTTAAAGAAATCAAAGCCATTGCAGATCGCTGTACGGTTATTCGCCGCGGTAAATATATCGGAACAGTAGATGTTAAAGCTACTTCTGAAGCAGAGATGGCTAAAATGATGGTAGGACGCCCTGTTACTTTTAAAGTAGAAAAAACACCTAGTAAACCTGCTGAAACCATTTTAAAAATTAATCATCTTTCTGTACTTAACAACAAAAAAGTTTTAGGTTTAAAAGACTTTTCTCTTGAAGTAAAAGCTGGTGAAATTGTAGGAATTGCTGGTGTAGAAGGAAACGGACAAACGGAATTAGTAGAAGCCATTACAGGACTTCGTAAAATTGAAAATGGGCAAATCTCTATAGGAAGTACAGATATTACACGTTTTTCAATTCGTAAACGTACTTTATCTGGTATAGGCCATATTCCTGAAGACCGTCATAAACATGGTCTTGTTCTAGATTATACCATCGAAGATAATATGGTCTTACAAGTTTATTTTGAAAAAGAATTCTCCAAAGGTGGTTTTTTAAATCGATCAGCTATTCATAATTATGCCGAAAAAATCATTAAAGCTTTCGATGTACGCTCTGGTGAAGGTGGTGCTTCTATAGCACGCTCTCTCTCTGGTGGTAATCAACAAAAAGCTGTTATTGGACGTGAAATGGAGCGTAATCCAAAGCTTCTTATTGCTGTTCAACCTACCAGGGGACTTGATGTAGGCTCTATTGAATATATTCATAAAAGATTAATTGAACATCGAGATAAAGGCTTTGCTGTACTTCTCGTTTCATTAGAATTAGATGAAGTTATGAATGTATCAGATCGTATTGCCATCGTAAATAACGGTAACTTAGTTGGTATAGTTGATGCTGCTTCAACTAACGAAAACGAAATAGGCCTTATGATGGCTGGTGTAGAAGGAGGACATAAACATGAATAAGAAAGGGCTTATCTCAATCATTGCTATGGTCTTAGGCCTTTTAGCAGGTGCTCTCTTAATGTTTGCGACTGGCCATAATGCCTTTGAAGGTTTCTTATATCTTATTCAAGGGGGAACAAAAAGTATCGAGCGTATTGGTAATACTATTGCCACTGCTACTCCACTTGTTTTGACAGGGCTATCTGTTGCCTTTGCTTTTAGAACAGGTTTATTTAACATTGGTACTCCGGGACAAATGCTATTTGGTGGCTTTTGTGCTACCATAGTTGGACAAGCAGGTTTAAATCTCCCAAGACCGATTTACCTCTTAGTCATTATTTTAGTTGCTCTTATTGGTGGTGCTTTATGGGCTTTTATTCCAGGTCTTTTAAAAGCTATTTTTAATGTACATGAAGTTGTTTCATGTATTATGATGAACTGGATTGCTTATTGGATTATTTATTATGGCGTTCAGCTTTGGTTCCCTAATGGTTCTAAAACTACTGAATCACTACCTTTAGCAAATGCTTTAACCCTTCGTTCAACCTGGCTTTCAGATTTATTTGGAGGTTCTTATATTAACTTAGGCATCATTGTAGCTATTGCTGCTACACTTATTATTGCTTTAATTCTTAATAAAACAACCTTTGGTTATGAATTAAAAGCTGTAGGCTTTAATAAACACGCTGCTGAATATGCAGGTGTTTCTGTAAACAAAAGCATTATTTACTCTTTAATGATTGCAGGTGGCCTTGCTGGTCTTGCAGGATTAACACAATATGCAGGTGTAGCTACTAATATGCAAATTGGTATTATGCCTTCTCAAGGTTTTGATGGTATTGCTGTTTCACTCCTTGGTGCCAATACCCCTATTGGTGCATTTTTCTCCGCATTATTCTTTGGTTTACTTTATGCAGGCCGTGGCTTCATGAGTGTTATGACAGATGTGCCGCCAGAAATTGCCGATACGATTATCGCTACTATTATTTACTTTGCTGCTACAAGTGTTTTAGTAGAGCGTTTCTTAAACAAAGTAAAACCTAAAAAAGGTTCAAAAAACACCTCGAATATTCAAACTGAAACAAAGGATAAATTGAATAATTCTTTGATTCCAGATAGTGTGAAAGAATCAGATAACGGACATGATAGTATTGGTCTCTTGCCACCTAATGATTCTAATGCTAATCAGAAAGGAGATGAATAATCATGTGGCAAATAATAGAACAAATTTTCCCTTATGCCATTGCCTTTACCATTCCCCTTTTAATTGTTGCTTTAGGTGGGCTTTTTTGTGAACGTAGTGGGATTGTTAATATCGGTCTAGAAGGACTTATGATTATTGGCTCTTTTGCTGGTGGCATAACTATTTCTTTATTACAAAATCGTTTTGGTACAGCCACTTGGACTATTTATGTTGGGCTTTTAGTAGCTATTATAGCCGGTGCTATTTTTTCTTTACTACATGCTTTTGCAAGTATTAATTTACAAGCAGATCAAACCATTAGTGGTACAGCTATTAATATGATTGCTGCTGGTCTTACTATTTTCTTAGCTAGAAATATAACTGGTAGTGGAAACATTGTCTTAACTGTTGGTTTAGCAAAACAAAATGTAAAAGTACTTTCTAGTATTCCAATTCTGGGGCCTCTTTTCTTTACCAATAGCTATTCTACAACTTGGTTAGTACTCCTAATCTTAGCCGTTTTCACTTATCTTCTTTATAAAACCTCTTTTGGATTACGTTTACGTGCTTGTGGTGAGCATCCTCATGCTGCTGATGCAGCTGGTATTAATGTAAGCCGTATGCGTTATTTAGGTGTTATTATTTCTGGTGCTTTTGCAGGTCTTGGTGGTGGTATTTACCTTGTTACTTTTGCAGGAGAATTCAATGGTAGTGTATCTGGTTTAGGCTTCTTAGCTATTGCAGCTTTAATCTTCGGACAATGGAAGCCTTTAGGTGTCCTTGCTGCTACCCTTTTCTTTGGTTTTGCAAGTACTGTTTCCAATGTATCACAGGTTATTCCTGGGCTAGCTACTATTCCACCTGTTCTTCTTAAGATTTTCCCATATGTCATCACACTTATTGCTCTAATTATTTTCTCTAAAACAACTAGAGCACCAAAAGCAGCGGGAGAACCTTTTGATCCTGGTAAACGCTAAATAAAAAACCAGCATCATTATGCTGGTTTTTTATTATTTAAATAATCTACATACCTTTAGCTTTTTTAGTACATGCCTTCATTGCTTCAAATATAGTGCTACGCAGTCCTTTTTCTTCTAATACGCGTACAGCTTCAATTGTAGTTCCTCCTGGAGAACAGACCATATCTTTTAATTCTCCTGGGTGTTTTCCAGTCTCTAATACCATTTTTGCACTTCCTAAAACAGCTTGTGCCGCAAATTCATAGGCTTGCTTTCTAGGCATACCATCTGCAACGGCAGCATCCGCCATAGCCTCTATAAACATAAATACATAAGCTGGAGAGCTACCACTTACTGAAACCACTACATCCATTAAATGTTCATCTACTACTTCTACTTTACCAAAGCCTTCTAGTATTTTACAAATATAACGTAATTCATCCTCTGTCACTTCTTTGTTCTTGCATACTGCTGTAATACCTTCTCCTACCAGAGCAGGTGTATTAGGCATTGTACGTACGAGCTTAAGTGTTTTTCCAAATAAATGCTCTAAACGCTCTATAGTTTGTCCTGGTGCAATAGTAACTATAATTTGATGTGATTGCACTCCATCCTTAATCTCTTCAATAACACTTCCATAATACTGTGGTTTTACTGCTAAAACAATTACGTCTGCTTGTTTTGCTACAATTTTATTATCTGTTGTAGTGCTAATTCCTAAACTATCTTCTATAGCTTTTAAGCAAGCTTCACTTGCATCTGACGCAATGATTTCTTCTTTATTAAAAATACCATTTGCCAAAATACCGCCTAGCATAGCTTTAGCCATATTACCTGCTCCAATAAACCCTATTTTCATTTCATTTTCTCCTATCTTTTATTCTCTATTTTAGTCTTTCACTTTTATATTGTCTACCTGTAAAATATTTATTTCTTATATCTCAAGTTCAGCACGATCTGTAACACAAATACTTAGCTCATCCTGTAAATTAATTTTGTATCCAGATTGCTTATTGGTTTCCTCTATCACTCTAACAAGCGGCCTCTTAATATCTTTAGCATAATTTTTCTCAACAATAGCCATTTGTCCTGTATTTAACTTGACTATAGATCCTACTGGATAATAAGCAAAAGTGCCTTCAATAATACTTCTAATCTTAGAGTTAATCGGCTCTGTTTGAGCTACAGCAAATACCTCATTAATAGGTAATCCCTGTCTATAGCAACGATCTGATATAAGTGCATGATACAAATCACATGCGCCAACTATTTTAGCTCCAATATGTAAGTCTGTACCTTTTCCTAAAGGATAACCAGAACCATCTTCTCTTTCATGATGACATAGGACTGCTAATTTAGTTACAGCATTAAACTCTGCTCTGTCTTTGATCATTTTATAACCAATCTCTGTATGTGTTTTGATTAAATTATATTCCTCTGATGTTAATTTATCTGGCTTATTTAAAATATCCTTTGGTAAAATCATCTTACCAATATCATGAATTAAAGCCCCCATGACAATCTGCTCTTTCAAATAGAGGTTAATCCCAAGCTTATTGCATACCAATGTAGTCAAAATAGCTACTGCTATGCAATGTTCATACGTATACTGATCATTCACCTTTAAATCTTGCAGCTCACAAATAAGTTCTTTTTGCTGAATTTCTTGAATTAATAAACTAGATACTTCCTTTAAACAACCAATGTCCACTTGTAAATTCTCTTGTAGTTTTTCAAACTCTTGCTGAATATCTTTTCCTATTTTTCTTCGAATTTGAGGGGAGATAATTTCTATAGGTTCTATTCCTTTAGATAATTCATCTTCTATATAAACTTCAAAAATATTCCGTTCTAATAACTTTTGCTTAAAAACTTCTCTGAAATGTGTATCTTCTCTTAATAATAGACCACCATCATAGCTAATAATGTCCCTTGCTATAATATCACCATTTTTTAATCTTTTTGTTGGTACCAATCTCATAGGTCCACCTCAGTCCTGCCTAGTTTACTCATTTATTTATCTTTAAATTATACCATAATTTACTAACTAGTCCAATAAAACAACGTCATTTGAAAGCTTTTTATTGCCTTTCAAATGACGTCTATTCTATCACAACTTAGTATTTACTTTTTCTTTTAGTTGAGCTCGTTTTATACGAAATTGCTTTTTCTTTACCCTTACCTTTCTTTCCTTGGCCTACATTATTTTTAGATTTTGAATTGCCATTCTGCCTATTTTTAGTATTATTTTTTGAACCCTTAAAGTTTCCTTTTGCTTGCGAGCTTTCTTTAGGCCTAATCAAACATTTTGGGCCATACCCTATCAAGTCTTCTCTACCTGCTTCTACTAAAGCTTCATAAACAATCTCATACTTTTTAGGGTTACGATATTGTAAAAGTGCACGTTGCATTGCTTTTTCTCTTTTTGTTTTAGGCACATAAACAGGTTTTAGCGTCCTAGGGTCAATTCCTGTATAAAACATGGCTGTTGATAATGTTCCTGGTGTTGGATAAAAATCTTGAACTTGCTCTGGTTGATAATGAATATCTCTTAAATATTCAGCCAGCTCTATGGCATCTTGCAAACGGCTACCTGGATGGCTAGACATCAGATACGGAATAATATACTGCTTTTTGCCTAACCTTTTATTAATGGCATAAAACTTATCACAAAAATCATCAAATATTTTACCTGAAGGTTTACCCATATAAGCTAATACTTCTTTTGAAATATGCTCTGGTGCCACCTTAAGTTGCCCACTTACATGATGTTCCACTAACTCTTCGAAAAACTTATCATTGTTTTTATCAGCCATGACATAATCATAACGAATACCTGAACGAATAAAAGCCTTTTTGACACCTGGAATGTTTCTCACCTTGCGTAATAGTTGTAAATATTCTTCATGGTCCTTATGCATAGCTTTACATGGACCGGGTGTTAAACATTGCTTATTTTTGCAGGCACCGTGTTCTAATTGCTTTGAACAAGCTGGCCCTCTAAAGTTAGCTGTAGGTCCTCCCACATCATGAATATAGCCTTTAAAATCTGGCATATGTGTAATAGCTTCTGCTTCTTCTACAATGGATTCCTGACTTCTACTAGTTACAACTCTTCCTTGATGAAGCGTAATGGCACAAAATGAACAGTTACCAAAACAGCCTCTTGAGCTTACTAAGCTAAACTTAACTTCTTCAATGGCTGGAACACCACCCTCTTTTTCATAAATAGGATGATAGTTCTTCATATAAGGTAACGCATAAACTTCATCTAACTCTTCTCTTACAAGTGGCTTTTCTGGTTTGTTTTGGACCACATATTTCCCATTATGCTCTTGTACTAAGGTTACTCCCCTAGCATGATCTTGCTCGTCTTCTTGCATTTTATAGGCCATAGCATATTTAATCTTATCTTCACAAACCTCTTTATAAGAAGGAAGTAATTTGTAATCATAAACTTCATCTAGACTATCTACCATATAGCAGGTTCCATCTAAATAGCGAATATATTTTGCTGCTAACCCATCATTAAGAGCTTCTGCCACCTTAACAATCTGCTTTTCACTCATGCCATAAACAAGAAGATCAGCCCCACTATCTACTAAAATCGATTTACGTACCTTATCACTCCAATAATCATAATGTGCAAAACGTCTTAAACTAGCTTCAATACCACCTATAACAATATCCACATCTTTATAAGCTTCCCTAATTTTATTACAATACACAATAGTAGAACGGTCTGGTCGTAATCCCATCTTACCCCCTGGTGAATACATATCCTTTTCCCGAAGGCGTTTGCTTACTGTGTAGTGATTGACCATTGGGTCCATATTGCCCCCATTTACTAAAAAAGCTAATCTAGGTTTCCCTAGTTTCATAAAGTCAGCTGTATCCTTCCAATTAGGTTGCGCAATAATGCCTACTTTATATCCAGCATGTTCTAATACTCTAGAAATAATTGCCGTTCCAAAGCTATGATGATCTATATAAGCATCAGCTGTTACAAGTACAAAATCGCATTGCTCCCAGCCTCTTTTTTCCATATCTTCTTTGCTAATAGGTAAGAAGTCTTTTTCTGTCATTAATTCACCTACTTTTGATTAATTTTTATCAGTTTACCCTTGATTATAACACTATAATCAGCTAACCGCCAGCTAGGGTTGACATTTTCCACCTATTTCTTCTTTATTTAGTGAATAACGTATTTTTTTGAGGCCTTTGTGCATACTACTTTTATGTTATTAAAAAACTGATTCTTTTTTAATTGGAATAGGAGTATGATAAACAATGACAACTTTTCGTATCCTCTTTTTTTATTTTATTGTTTATAGCTTTTTAGGTTGGATTATTGAGGGCTTATTTAACCTCAGTAAAAATGGTAAATTTACAAAACCTAATTTCTTAAAGCTTCCTTTAAAACCTATGTATGGCTTTGCCTCTACTTTACTTGTCATGTTAGCCCCTCTTATCCCTATGTGGTTATTTGTTCCTTTATGTTTTATTATTCCTTCATTTATTGAATATCTATCTGCATATCTTCTAGATAAGTTTCTTGATTTGCGGTATTGGAATTATGAGCACAAATCTTATCAGTTTCACGGATATGTTTGCTTAGAATTCTCTTGTTACTGGCTTCTTCTCTCTCTTCTTCTTATTTTCTTTGTTCAGCCATATATCTTAACTTTATATATGCTTGTTGCTAAAGCCTGGGGCTTTGTAGCTGCATTTATATTTCTTATAGTCCTATGGGACTTTGTAACCACACTATTAAAAAACACGCATCGTTGTAAGAATATGCTCTCTTAGCAAACTAAGTATTTTCTATGATTGATGGGGTGCACGGAAGTTGCACCTCTAATGCATCTTCATTGATTTCATATTCTAAAGAACTAAAGATCAATAAATCTTTCAAATTAACCCTCGTTATTCCTGCTTCTAACTCATAATAAATTTTGATTTTTGTTCCATCTTCTAAGTAGCCTACGCCTATTCCCTCTTTCTCTTTTAGTTGAATTACATTTTGTACATTAGGTATTTGCCACTCACAAGCATTTTCTACATAATGATATTGGGTTATAATTCCTAGTTCATCTAGATAACATAATGGTACTAAAATTTCGCCTTGCTTCATAAGTACTGTTTTTGCACCTTCTAATGGCACTTCTTGTTCATTAACAATCAGCTTTAACGGGATTGCTTCTGGTAATATAGCTATAGCTTGTTTTCCTAAGCTATTATATCTATTATTCACTACTGTTCTTAAAAATTTCTTTTCCTTTCCTGAGTATGGATCATTCATATAAATCCATTTATCATCATAGCCTACGATTACTAATGCATGTTCATTATTAGGCCACCAAAAAGTTTCTCCTGTTTCTAAAAGCCAACTTTGCGTATAACTAACATTAGCCATATTAATAGTAGCCCATATCATAACAGGCCGACCTTCTTTTACTACTTCTAAAAGCTGTTCCAAACTTTTTCCTCTTAAATCTTGACTTCTTCCAGGTAAATAGTTTTCTATAACCTTTAGAATCGGTTCAGCATATACACCATAACTATGACGAGAATACGGATTACCTATAAAGCCTTCATTAGGATGTCCTCCTCGTTTTTTACCTTGATTATAATGAGGCAATGATATCTTAGGTAAGACATCTGCGACCTCCTGCTTACTTACAACTAATCCACTATGATTAAAAATCATGGTTAATGCTGTGGCTTCACAGCCTGTAGGTAATTGCGGATACTGGCAAATAATCGGTACCCCTTTTAACCTCATTTGATTCATTTCCATTTTCTCTTTTCCATAAGTAACAATAGCTATACTACATAAAATGCCAATTAGGAATGTTTTAAATAAAGTCTCTGAAAACTTTTTTAACATGTCTTTCTCCTCTTGTTTTCCCATATTTTAACATTTATACTATAGCACATTTTTTCCATTTTTTGTAATTTTTTTAACAAAAAAAGAAGCTAGTAAGCATTTCTATGCTCATTAGCTTCCTTTTTATACTAATCTTTAATAAATTCTTGTAAAATCATATAAGCCTTTATATCCATTTTTTCATTACCTTGAAGAAGTTCTTTTGCTTTTTCTTTTGAAACAAGTATAGGTGTGATATCCTCATCAGCTTCTAAATAATCTTTAGAAATTTGTCCACTACAAGTGCCATAAACCAATGCTACAGATTCTTCACTCATTCCTGGTGATAAATAGCTACATGCTCTACTTTTCTCTTTATCTACCTGAGCAAGTGTAAGACCTGTTTCTTCTTTAAGTTCTCTTACTGCAGCTTCCATTGGTTTCTCATTTGCATCAATAAGACCAGCTGGTAACTCATAAATATAATCATTAAGCGGTACTCTAAACTGACGTATTAACACCAATTCCTTAGTTTCCTCATGATGTACTACTAGAATAACAGCATCAACGTGTTCTTCCTCTTGTTTGAAGTACTGTCCACTTAATGTATCATAATCTTTACGCGATGCAATAATCCAATGTTTTTCTTCACCTAACTTATTCTCATATTGGCAATCATATAAATTTAAAAAAGAAGTCTTTACCAATTGGGTCAGTTTTTGTAGTTTTACAGTTTTCATAAGCTGCTCCTTGTATCTTATTGCATACGGTCCTCAAATTTTTCAATTTTAGCTGCTTTTGTCCACTCTTCTAGTTTTGCATTATAGTAAGCATTTTTTTGTTCATTTTCTAAAGTTGTTGTAATTTGTGCTTTAACATCTTCTAATGGTTTTACCTCTTTATCTTTAATACCTTCTACTTTGATAAAGTGATAACCAAAGCTACTTTTTACTGCCTTAGAAATTTCTCCTTCTTTAACCTCTTTTGCTCCTGCTAAAAAGGCTGTATCATAATTAGGTTGCTCATATTGTACAAAACCTAAATCCTCCACAACATACATATTTGTGTCAATACCATCTGCTGTATATTTAGTTTTTAACTCATCAAAAGTTGTACCATCCGTAATTTCCTTTTCAATCGTCTTAACAGCTTCATCACATTTCTTTTTATAATCATCTGTATCTGTATCTGCTACCTTTACAAGTATGTGCTCCATATTAGCACCTGCGCCTGTAGTAAAAGAGTCTATATTTTCATCATAATATTTTTTGACATCTTCATCAGTAACTTTAATTTCGCCTTCTTGCATTTTCTCTTGTACTTTTGATAATGCTTCATCTTCTTTGATTTGAGCTTTATATGTTTCTGTTGTAAAGCCATTAGCTTTAATAACTTCTTGTACTTGTTCTTCACCATAAGTACTTACTAGGTCACTGTAAATTTTCTCTACTTCTTCATCTGTACAAGTAATATTTAATTCTTTTGCTTTTTGTTTAAGAAGTTCTCTGTTAATAAGCCCTGTTAATAAACCTGGTTTTTGTTGTTTTAAGAAAGTTAACATCTCTTCACTTTCTCCATAATAAGATTGATACTCAGCTACCATACTATTATATACTTTATCTAAATCGCCTTGAAGAATTTCTACACCATTAACAGTAGCAAGTACTGTTTTAGCTGCCTCACTATCTGTACCTGCTGTTTCATTTGTTCCTGCTGTAGTCTTAGTATCTTCTGTTTTCTTTTCTCCACAAGCCACCATACTCACACTAAGCATCGCTACTAAACCACACATCATTAGTTTTTTTACTATTTTCATCTTTATTGGCCTCACTAACTTTTTATTATTTTCTTTTTACTATTCTAACATAAGTATTATTGCTTTTCCATGTTTTCAAAAGCAACTACTATATTATAATACAGTGTTGTAAATATGTCATGTGTATAAAACCTGTTAAAAAAAGTTATTCTATAGGTAACAACAACCGGTAACAACAACCTATGACTAATCTATTTAAAGGAGCTTATACAATGAATGCTTCAATTTTAATTGCAAGCCTAATTTTTATTATCGTTATTCTTTGCATCATGTCGGAAAAAGTTAATCGTACTTTAGCTGCTATGGGTGGTGCTATGGCAATGGTACTAACAGGTATTTTACCAGCTGATGCTGTCTCTAGTACAATTGACTTTAATACTATAGGCGTCTTAATAGGTATGATGCTAGTTGTCTCTACTATAAAAAATTCTGGACTTTTCGAGTACTTAGCCATCTATACTGCTAAACTTGTTAAAGGTGATGCTTGGAAAATACTTATTGGCTTTGCTATTATTACTGCTATTTTATCAGCTATTTTAGATAATGTGACTACCGTTTTACTTATCGGCCCGATGACCTTAGTTATTACTCAAATATTAAAAATTAATCCGATCCCCTTTCTTGTCACAGAAATTATTGCTTCTAATATAGGTGGTACCTCTACGCTTATTGGTGATCCTCCCAATATTATGATTGGTAGCGCTGCAGGATTAGGCTTTCTAGATTTTGTAGTCAATCTAGGCCCAATTATTATTGTTATTCTCGTAATCACCTTAGCTTTACTTTATTTCATTTATCGTAAACAATTAGTCGTCCAAAAAGAACAAAAAGAAGAAATCATGGCATTAGATGAAAAAAAAGCCATTACAAACCATCCTTTACTTGTAAAAAGTATTATTGTTATTTTTCTTATTCTTCTTGGTTTTATTTTTCATGAAAACATTGGCATATCTTCCAGTATTGTAGCACTAACAGGTGCTACTCTTATCTTACTCATCAGTGGACAAGATATCGAGGAAATCTTCTCCAGCATTGAATGGCCTACTATTGCTTTCTTTGCCGGACTTTTTGTCCTTGTAGGTGGCCTTGAAGCTGTAGGAATTATAGAAAATATAGCCAATTACTTATTACGTATTACTGCTGGCCATCCTACTTTAACCGTTATTTCACTTCTTTGGCTTTCTGCCATTGTCTCTGGCTTTTTAGACAATATTCCTTTTGTAGCAACACTCATTCCACTAGTCCTTACCATGGGTAAAGGCGGGGTTAATACTTGGCCCCTTTGGTGGGCTATTTCTCTAGGCGCATGCCTAGGTGGCAATGGTACTTTAATAGGTGCTTCTGCCAACTTGGTTCTAGCCAACATTGGTGCCCGCAATGGTCATAAAATTTCCTTTAAATATTACTTGAAAATTGGATTTCCTTTAATGATTGTTTCTATTGTTGTTTCTACCCTCTATCTTCTAATCTTTTATGTATAATCTTACTTTAACTTACTATTATAGAAAGAAGGCAACCTAATGGATCTTAGTGTCAATGCAACAACGGGCGATATGCTTTTAGTTCCTTTAAAACAACTGGGTGCTACGGATATCATAGATATTAATAGCCGCCTCTATTATATCAAATTTAAACTTAAAAAGAATATTACGGTCTCTTATGTATATAATATTAACGCAAAAAGTAAGTATTTTCTACAGCGTATTTCCCCCTATCCTCTCCCAAAGGGACTTTTTACAAACCATGATGAAATTATAGACTTTATTAAGCGTGATATTCGTAAATTCAAAACTGCATGTAATAGTTCTAATTTTGAGCTCTTTTTAGGGATTACTAATACGCTAGGTTATGTCTCTAGTGATATAGAATCTTTGTTTTTAAATTATAATATTCCAAAAGAACAACTTGATCAATTTTATCATCAACTTCATCAATTAAGCGACTTAGTTCATCAAATGAAAGCTAAAAGTACTCATATCATATTAAAGGATTAACGAAAAAAAGCTATTGCATGGGGTTATGGAACTGCCTCCATACGCCTTACGCAACAGCCTTTTTAGTGAATCTCTATTATATATGTTTAAGATGCTTTAAGGAAAAATCCAAAATTGGAGAAGAATGAGTCAATGCGCCACAAGAGACATAGTCTACACCTGCAGCTGCAATAGCTTTTAAACGCTCTTTATTGACATTACCAGAACATTCTGTCTGAGCTCTATCTCCTATAAGTACCACTGCTTGCTTCATAGTTTCTAGATCCATATTATCTAGCATAATAATATCTGCTCCTGCTTCTAGAGCTTCTTTCACCATGTCTAAATTTTCCACTTCCACTTCTATTTTACGTACAAAAGGTGCATATGCTTTGCAAGCTCTAACTGCAGCTGTAATACTACCTGCTGCCCCTATATGATTATCTTTAATAAGTACACCATCTGTTAGATTAAAGCGATGGTTAGTTCCTCCCCCTACTTTAACTGCATACTTTTCAAATACCCTCATACCTGGCGTCGTTTTTCTCGTATCAAGTAACGTCGTCTTTGTACCTTTTAATTCCTCAACCAATTCATGAGTAAAGCTAGCTATACCACTCATACGTTGTAAATAATTTAAGGCTGTACGTTCTCCGGAAAGTAGTACTCTAATATCACCTCTTATACTAGCAATAATCTCTCCTTTTTTAACTTCATTCCCATCTTTATAACTTGTTTGCATCTCAATATTTCCTAGTAATTCAAAGGTACGTCTAAAAACACTAAGGCCTGCTAATATGCCATCCTCCTTACAAATAAGTTGCACTTCTCCCTGTTGCTTCTCTTTCATAATTGCCATAGTCGTTACATCTTCGCTGGTGATATCTTCTTTGATTGCATTTAATATATGCTCATCCACATTTATATTGTTTATGAAACCATCTAACATAAAAATTTTCATCCTTTCTTTTGATTGCTTCTAATAAAAGAGTCTCGTAATTTGCTTTTATCTCTTCTATAGATTCCTCAATGATAGGAATCCCTATAGGCCCTTTGGCCAAAAACATATCACTTGCTTTTATATCGAGTGCAACTTTTTTAGCAAATACTAAACCTTCCAAAAGTGAATTACTTGCTAGACGATTAGCTCCATGTACACCTGTACGGCTTGTTTCTCCAACCGCATATAAATGTTTAAGTGATGTTCTTCCCCTAAGGTCAACTGCAATACCACCCATAAAATAGTGTTGAGCTGGTGTAACAGGAATATCCTCTTTGGTTAAATCATACCCTTCTTCTTTACAAGCCTCATATATATTAGGAAAGCGCTTTTTAATATATTCTCCATCTAAGTGCTTCACACTTAAGTACACATGATCTGTTTGAAATTTAAGCATTTCTTCACTTACTCTAGCTGATACAATATCTCTTGGCAATAACTCATCTACAAAACGTTCTCCTTTAGGATTGAGCAAATACGCGCCTTCTCCTCGTACAGCCTCAGAGATTAAAAAGCGTTTCCCTTGTTTTTGACTATAGAGGGTTGTAGGATGAATCTGGATGTAGTGAATATCTGCTACTTGTATCTGATGTTTTAATGCAATAGCTACTCCATCACCTGTTAGATGTGAAAAATTGGTGCTTGCTTTAAAAATACCCCCTATACCACCTGTAGCAAGTACAATATCCTTGGCATAAACGGCATGGTAACTTCCTTTATAATAGACCATTACACCATATGCTGTTTTATTATTTTTAATCAAATCTACTAGTGTACATTGTTCTAATATCTCGATATTAGCTCTTTGTTTAACGGCAGCTAAAAGTTTACTTGTAATTTCTTTTCCTGTTACATCTTTGTGATGTAAAATGCGATTCGTGCTGTGTGCTGCTTCTTTTGTGTAAACTAGTTCACCTTTTTCCTTGTCAAAATCTACACCTAAAGCAATTAACTCATTAATGATTTCTCTAGATTCTCGAATCATGGTTTCTACAGCTGTTCTATCATTTTCATATTTTCCTGCTTTTAAGGTATCTTCTACATAACTTTCAAAATCCCCTGCATCTTTTAAAACACAAATGCCCCCTTGTGCTAAAAAAGAGTTACTTTCTTCTAATTGACCTTTGGTAATCATTAAGATGTTTACAGTCTCAGGTAAATGAAGTGCACAAAATAATCCTGAAACACCTGTCCCTACAATGACTACATCATATGCTTGTTTCATTTTATTTTGCCAATTGATGCATCTTACTAAGAGCACCTTCTGCCTTTCTTCTCATTTCTTCGTCTAATTCAATAGGATGCTTTAATGTATCTAGGGCATGGTAGACATCCTCTAAACTAATGCGTTTCATATTAGGACAAAATTGTCTGTGACCTACGGCATAAAATTGCTTGTGAGGATTTTTCTTTTTAAGTTCATATAGAATACCCATTTCAGTCCCAATAATAAATTTCTCAGCAGGGTCATGAGTAGCGTAATCAATAATACCTGAAGTGCTTCCTACATAATCTGCTAATTCTGTAATGACTTTAGGGCACTCAGGATGAACTAGAACCTTGGCCTCTGGTTGCGCAGCCATAGCAGTCTTTAAACTTTCTACTGTAATACTTGTATGTACATGACAAAAACCATCATTAAAAATGAAATTTTTTTCTGGTAATTGCTCAGCAATATAACGACCTAAATGTTCATCTGGTATAAAGAAAATATTTTTTTCGGGTAGCTGACCCACAATCTCTAAAGCATTAGAGGAAGTGACGATCACATCGGCTTCTGCTTTAATCTCTGTGGTTGAGTTAATATAGCATACCACCGCTAAATCTTTATAAACAGCTCGCATTTCTCTAATCTTTTCTATTTCTATCATATGAGCCATTGGGCAATCAGCATGCTCCTCTGCCATAACTACCTGTTTATAAGGATTAAGAATCTTAGCACTTTCCCCCATAAATCTAACACCGCAAAATATAATCAGTTGTTCTGGTCTATCCATGCATACTTTGCTTAAATAATAAGAATCTCCTACGTAATCTGCTATTTCTTGCACGGCATCATCTACATAATAATGTGCTACAATAAGTGCATTTTTTTGTTTTTTTAAAGACCTAATTTGCTCTATTGTATTAACTACATTCATTTTCTCGCCTCACTTATCAAGTTATACTTTATTTAATATAACATCATCCTCTCAAATAATCAATACATGTGTAAAGACACCTACTAAGTCATTTTGTTGAATTCAAATTTTTTCCTATTTAATGTTATTAATCTCATAGCATGGTACTAAATAAAAAAGAGCTGTTGTATTAGCAAATAAAATTGCTAATACAACAGCTCTTTTTCATTAATTTAAGCTTACCACTGAACCTTGGTACTTCTCTGCAATAAAGTCTTTTACTTCCTTGCTTCCTAAAGCTTCAATAAGTGCTTTAATATCTTCTCTATTTTCGTTGCCTTCACGTACAGCTAAAATATTAGCATAAGTTTGAGCCATAAAAGAATCTGCGGCTTCTTTTGCTAAAGCATCTTCTTCTATATCAAGACCACCTTGAAGTGCATAGTTACCATTAATAACTGCAAAATCCACGTCTTGAAGTGTACGTACAAGCTGAGCTGCGTCAATCTCTACAATTTCAACGTTATACGGATTTGAAGTAATATCTGTTTTAGTTGCTGCTAAACCTGCTGACTCATCTACTGTAATAATACCTTGGTCTTGAAGAAGCATTAAAGCTCTAGCTTCATTAGTTGTATCATTTGGCACAGCAATTTTAGCTCCATCTTTGATATCATCTAAACTAGATGATTTCCCTGGATAAATACCCAATGGCTCATAATGAATAGCTGCTACTGATACGAGGTGTCCACCATTCTTACTATTAAAATCATCTAAATATGGTTTATGTTGAAAATAATTAGCATCTAATTCTTTATTTTCAAGTGTTAAGTTTATTTGAGAATAATCGGAGAACTCCTTAATTTCAAGCTCATAGCCCTTTTCTTTTAAAATAGGTTTAGCTACTTCTAAAATTTCTGCATGAGGTGATGTAGTTGCCCCTATAACAATTTTATTACTTATTTCGCCTTTACCACACCCCGCAAAAAATGAAAGTGATAATATAGATACTAAACTTAAAGTTAATAATTTTTTCATTATATTTCCCCCTGTTTTCATTAAAATTTATTTTCTTTTATCCTGCTTTTTTGCTATTTTCATTCCTATACCCTGAATACATTGAACGATAATAATTAATAAGATTACCGTTACTAACATCACTTCTGTTTGATAACGATGAACACCATAACGAATTGCTACATCTCCAAGTCCACCACCACTTGTAAAACCAGCCATTGCTGAATAGCCTAAAATAGTTGTAGCTGTAATAGAAGCACCTATCCATAAAGAAGGTTTCGTTTCAGGTAACATCACTTTCCAGATAATTTGAAAAGGTGTAGCTCCCATAGAAAGAGCTGCTTCGATAATGCCGTGATCTAATTCTTTAATAGAAGACTCTACCATTCGCCCGATAAAAGGGGCTGCTGCTACAACTAAAGGTACAACAGTTGCTGTTGACCCTATAGTGGTTCCCACCACCCATCTTGTAAAAGGTTGAATAAAAATAAGTAGAATCAAGAAAGGTACTGAGCGTGTTATATTGACTATCACATTTAAAATGCTGTTAAGCCATTTACTAGGCAATAAATTTCCTTTTTCTGTAACAACTAAAGCTATACCCAAAGGTAAACCTATCATATAAGCTAATAAAGTAGAAAATAAGGTCATGTATAAGGTCTCGAATATCCCTATTGTAATGGTCTTAATCATTTCAACATCCCACATTTTACATAACCTCCTCTACAATTAATTCTCTTTGTCTTAAGTAATCTAAGACACGCATTGCTTGACTTGTATCCTCTGGCAATTGAAGTACCATTTGTCCCATTGCTTTATCTCCTACCTGTTTCATATCTGCATAGATAATATTGACATGAGCTTTACACTCTAAAATCATACTTGCTATAGCTGGATCATAAGCTGAACTGCCATCAAAAATAATGCGTGCACATTTCGTGCCTATGTACTGACTAGGTGGCATGCCATTTGGATAAACGAGTTGCTGCCCTACTTGACTTTGAGGATGAGTGAACACTTCTTCTACTGTTCCAACCTCTACAATTTGACTATCTGCAATAATGGCAACATGAGAACAAATCTCCTCTACAACCTTCATTTCGTGGGTAATAATAACAATGGTAATACCAAACTTCTGATTAATTTCTTTTAGCAATGCTAAAATAGATTGAGTTGTACTTGGGTCTAAGGCTGATGTGGCTTCATCACATAAAAGCACCTTAGGATTAGTAGCTAATGCCCTAGCAATGGCTACTCTTTGCTTCTGCCCTCCTGAAAGCTGTGAAGGATATGATTTCGCTTTATCACTTAACCCAACTACCGCTAATAACTCTTTAGCTTTTTCTCTTGCTTCTTTTTTCTTCATACCTGCAATTTCTAATGGAAAACAAACATTATCTTCTGCTGTACGTTGCATTAACAAATTAAATTGTTGAAAAATCATACTCATAGACTGTCTGGCTTTCCTAAATTCTACCGCACTTAATGTACCTAAATCTTTTCCATCAAAGTATACTTTACCTTTGGTTGGCTCTTCTAGATAATTAATACATCTTACGAGGGTACTTTTTCCAGCGCCACTCATACCAATGATGCCATAAATGTCTCCTTTATAAATATCTAAATTAACATCTTTTAATGCCGTGAATGTTCCTTGATCTACTGAATAGGTTTTACTTAAATTCTGTAAAGATATAATTGGCTGATTGAATACTTTCTCCATTTTTTCCTCCTTCTAGAAACAAAGTAAACCTCTCTTATTTTTAATGATCACTAAAAATAAGAGAGGTTTACTTTGCTTTGATTCATCCGCCCTTATCTTCCAGAACCTTAGGTCCTGCAGGAATTAGCACCTTTCACTTAAGTGTGGTTGCTGAGGTATCATAGGGCCTGTTCCCTTCACCTCTCTAGATAAGCTTTTCTATTGATACTTAGTATAATCATGTTAATTTGAAAAGTCAAGAAATAATTTCTATTTTTTTCTAATCATCTTTAATTTGCTTTCTACTAATGCTAATACTTCTAACGCATCTTCCCTGCGGCTTACTACATCATAGCGATCCATATCAATGACTACAACTTCACTGGCATGATAATGACTCATCACCCATTCATCATATCCTTCCCATAGTTGTCTATAATAAGCTTCAAGCTGTGCATCTAATTCATAGCTTCTACCACGTTTCATAATACGCGATAGCACTGTTTCAAATGACCCCTTTAAATAAATCATTAAATCAGGTGCTTTCTTAGGAAGTTCCTTTAACTCTTGCATCATATTATCTAACAAACGATCATACATTTGAAATTCTAAATCCGAGATTCTTCCTAGGTCATTATTAACTTTAGCAAAATACCAATCCTCATAAATACTACGATCAAGTACGTTATTATCATGATACAATGCACTTTTAATACTTCTAAAACGTGTATCTAAAAAATGTAATTGTAATAAAAAGGGATATCTTTTCTTTTCTATTTCTTCTTCACTTGAAGTATAAAAAAGAGGTAAAATTGGATTATTATCTACACTTTCATAAAATACTTCCGTTCCAAAATGCTCTCCTAAAAGCTCTGCAACACTGGTTTTTCCCAGACCTATCATCCCACCAACAACTAGCAACATTCTTCACCTATCCTTCTCACTTATCTCAAAACAACTTCTTCTATCATAAGTGTTTACATAATCATTGTCAATTGATTGATAGGCATGTTTCATTTGGACTTATTTTCATAACATTATAGACTTACTTTTAAAATCATAACCTTCTGCTATTACTAAATCACTTATCATCTATTTACAATTCTTTATTATCTATTATCATGTGATTACATCAAAAAACTGTGTTTAAAAGCTCTCACTTTTAAACACAGTTTTCTATCTTACTTCCAATCTTTCAAAATGTTGATATTACTTGCTTCATAAACTGTATCACGCCTAAAATTACCAGTTTCTTCATCATAAACACAATCAAATGTCATCATACCGGCTCCAGCTTTATACTGAACTAATACATGTACTCTTTCATAATCGTTATAATCTATATAAACTAAATATTCTAAGCCGCCTAATTGAATATAACTTTTTTCAAATAACGGATAAATATCATCACCTTTTTTGACAACTAAGGTCCAAACTTGGCCATCATCTAAAAAATAACTGCCATCATCTGTTATTTCTCCTTGACAGTAGACCTCAATGGTTTCATTGCTACCATCTAAATCAAAATCTACATCAAAACTACTAAAACGATTTAAACCTTCTAAATATGTAGCATCTTGAATAGGTGTAATCATTTCGCCTGAATGGGGCATCCCCATATCATCTGTTTCAAGCTTTAGATATTCAATACCTTCATGACCATTTTTTCCATCTTCAGCTATAACATAGTCAATACTTTTATTTTTGTAGGTCACTGTAATCATAATCTGTGGAATACCTTCTGGTCTTACAGCATACAGAAGTAGACCATAACCTTCTGGTGTTCCTTCTTTTGCATATAAGGTATCTTTTGCAATAAAGCGTTCACCTGTATACTCTACTTTGCTAATTGTAATTTTTGAACCGTTATATTTGGGTATAATCATTAGATTATCTTTTGTATCCATCTGCTTATAGGTTTCTACTTGAGGTAAGCTATTGATGGCTTCCTGATCTGGCGCATTAATAACTAGCCCTAGTTCAGTAATATTATTATTATATTTTTCAAAAGCGCTATTATAGCTACTTTCTGTCGTTTCTGCTGTGGCGGTAGGTGACGGGCTTTCAATTTCCTGTGTTGGCTTTGGCCCATTCTCCCCATTACAACCTACTAAAAATGTACTTACAATTAAACTCATAATGAGAAAAACTGCCCATTTTCTTTGCTGTCTCATTGTCCATCTCCCTTCCTGTTATTGCGACTTTATATACTTCCTCTTATTGAATCTTACCACTAATCCTAGGTTTATTCAACACTATTCTAGTCAATATGCCTATCCCCTATGAAAATCAGCACTTTTTCTAATCATAAATAACTTTTTATCTCTTAGAAAAAACTCATTACACACCCCATAATACCACCAAGTAAAGCACCTAACCATACTAGCCTATTAAGTTCTTTATTCATAATCTCAAGAATTAAATTTTCCATTTCTAAAGTATCAAATGCCATAATGCGTTCTTCTATCATCTGAGCTAAATCTAACTTTTCAAGAGCAGTACTAAGCCCATTCCTTACCAAACCTTCATAAGATTTAATGACTACTTTTTTGATGATGTCTCTATAGGGATCTAGCTTGGTTACCCAATCTCCCACCGAGGTTTCTTTCAGGTTATTACTTTCCTCCTCTACAGCTTGTCTTATAATTCCTTCTGCCTCATCTACAATCATTTGAGAAATAGCCGGTTCAATCTTATCACCTAGACTATCTAACATTTGGTCTTTTACTAGAAAACTCATAGGTCCTAATAAGTGGCTTAATGCACCACCTTTTAACGTTCCTATTAATTTATCTACAATGATCTTGCCTATTTCCATATTAACAACCTTTGTATAAATAAGAGAAGTGGCATTTTCTTCGGCTTCGCATAATAAAAAAATAGCCCTTTCTTTACCCAAAAATTCGTTTCCTATTTCTCCTAATTTTTTGTCATTAGCTTGGTACGTGTCAATATAGTAGTCTACCTTTTCTTCTAATCTCTCATATATTTCTGGTTTTAATAGTGCTTTTCTAAATACTTCTTCATTTAAAAGCTCCCTACTCACTACTCTTCCTATACTTTTGGCAAGACGTTTTTTTTCTTTTGGAATAACTCCTGGCGTAAAAGGTAATGTATAACCTCCTATAGTAATTGGATTTAATGGTCTAAATAACATCTTAATGGCAATACCATTTGTAATATAACCAATAATAGCACCTACTAAAGGGCCTAACAAAAAGTTCCAGTTCATCTCTTTCTCATCCTTTCCCTATGTATCTTTCATAAGCCTGTTGATTCTAACTTATTTTCTTACTTATTTCTAGTATTTCCCTTTTATTTACGACTCATACTTTATTTATCAATTAGTTTGTTTATACCATAGATTTATTAAAATTTCATGAAAATAAAGTGTAAAATAAAAGAGAAAGTATTCCTTCTATAAAGAATACTTTCTCTTTTATTTACTAATCTAATTTAACACACTAGGATGCTACAAAAATCTAAAGCTCTCTACAATACTTTCATAAATAGCCTGGGCCCATTTGTTTGTAAAGGCCGTACTATTAAGCAAAGCTGCTTCTGCTGAGTTACTAATAAACCCTGTTTCAATCAGTATTGCTGGCATATTGCTTGTACGTAAAACATATAAGTCTGAACGTGCTTTAATCCCCCTATTAATCATGCCACATTTATTAACTAAAGCGTTTTGTACAATTTGAGCCACTTGCTTTCCTCTTGTATCTGTAGTACTAGGGAAGTATAGTGTTTCTGCTCCTCTAATAGATGCTGAAGCTGAATTATTATGAATACTTACAAATAAATCCGCCTCGATATCATTGGCTAAAGCTGTTCTAAATTGGAGTGTTGGATAAACATCTGTTTCTCTTGTCATATAAACTTTAATTTGCGAATCGGCTTCTAATAACTTATAAAGTGCCATGGCTTGCTTATAGTTAATCCCTTTTTCTGTTAAACCATTACCTACTGCTCCACTATCAGAGCCACCATGACCTGCATCTAACACAACAATTTGATTATACTTTTCCTTTGGTCTAACCATTTGTAATGAAATTTTCCCATCTGATTCATAGAAATTATACGCATATACCTTTTGGGTTACTACTGTGATTTTAGTTGTTCCATTAGTAGCAACTTGTATTTTATTAATTCTTGTATCATTAATAACCATGTTATTATTTTTGAGGACACTGCTATAATCTTTGCCAAGATCAAATACTAACGTCTTATTACGATAATCATCTGTAACTTTAATAGCATTCTTATTTAAGCCAGGTATGTTAAAAAGTTGAATGGTAGGGTTATCGCCTGATACATATACTAAACTGTCTGTAACCTCTTCTACTGGAGGCACTTCTGTATAAGCAGATAAAGTAAGCGTTGCTCCTTGATAATCGCTAGTTAACTGGTAATCCACTTTTCCCTTAAGCCAAATACTACCTTTAACTTGATTGTCTTCACCGTTAATAGTTACCTTGTCAATATAGCGGCCATTTAATTGTGTCCAATTAATAGTTGTCTCTATTGTTGTATGCGGAACTGTAAAGTTTAATAGATTTTCTTTTTCATTATAATCTAGAATAATTTGATCTTTACTTAAGCCTTTATAATATAAAGTATCTGCCCCATTCTTTTGCATATATTTAATTTGTTCAATCTTTTGATTACTAAGCTGAACCATAATGCTACTTCTATCTTCACTGAACCCTGCCTTTACTAAAGCGCCTGATTTTAAATCCAGTACAACACGCGTTGTATCAGTTGTAAATTGACTAGTTCTAATATTTTTAATATAAGTATTATTAGTAGGAGAAATAGTGTTACTTAATTGACTTTTACTATTTCCTATATCAATAATCACTTTGCCTGCTTGTAACTCTATTTTTGCATTTGAAATAGGTGAAGCTGCGCTAATAAAAGTCGTATGTTGACCATTATTTTCATTCACTGATACTTCCATTACTTTCGTTTGACTGTATGATGCAGAAGGAAGTTCAATTTGGTGCTTGTTAGACGTCCCTATGTATTCTTCATTAGATATACTTGGCTTTTCCTCTTCTACTGGCGGTTCTTCTTCCACTGGTGGTTTTTCTTCTTCCGTTGGCGGTGATGTTGGTTCTGTAATAGATACCTGACGGTTGCTGCCATTCCAATCTACAATAAATCCTAGTTGCTCACTAATAAAACGAACTGGAATCATTACTTTATCATTAATAATCTTAGCTGGTACATCTAAGCTCACCGTTTTACCATTTAACCAGACTTCCTTCTGATTAACTGTTAAAAGCATGGTCGTATCCTTATATGCCACTGTTACTTGTTTTGCTTTTGCATCCCAGCTTACCTTAGCCCCCATTGGTGTAAATACTTCTCTAGCTGGTACTAACACCCTTCCTTCTAGTTGAATCGGATCCATTGTTGTTGCTATTTTATTGCCATTCACATAAAGTGATATAGCTGGTAAATTATATTCATGTGCCCTACCATCATATACAATAGTAGCAGCTGTCGTTGGCACTGCATTCGTGCAGAATAAAGTCGCTGCAAGTAGCATTATACCTAATTTTTTACTCATGATGTCACTCCTCCTTAATGAAAATACTTTTAGGCCACTGTAATTCTCTTCCATTATAACAAAAGCAGAGAAATATTACAAAGTTTTTTCATCAAAAAGTTAAGTTTTTCAACGTTTTTTAATGCATTTGTTTTCTATCCGTAACATTTGTTTAACATTTTTAATATTTAATTAATCCGAACAAATATACTAATCTATTAATTTTAAATTATTAATATCTAAATGATAAATAACATCCTTCCTCTCTACAATAATATTAATTTTTTTTCTGAGTACTTCATCCTGATTAATTTTACTAATTAGCTCTCTTGTGGGATTAATGGCATAAGGATGTCCTACCATACTTAACATCGTTAAATCTCCTGCCGTATCTCCATATGCGTAGCTTTTACTTAAGTCTATATCATACTTTTCCACCATTTCTAAAATAGCTTTTCTTTTGCTAACTGCATCCCACATCGGTACAATTGAGCCATTATAATAACCTTTTTCATCTAATTCATAAATGGTTCCTCTGTAATCATCCATCTCATATTTCTTAGACATTTCCTTAACTAGTTCACTAGGAGAACCTGAAATGGCAATAACCTTATTTTTTTCTTTTTGGTGCCATTTAATTTGCTGTCTTGAAAAAGTATACACACGCTCTCCTTTTTGCTGAATAACACGTCTTGCTACATAAGCCATTTGTTCAGCATTTAAGCCTTTTACTGCTTCTTTATAGATATCTACCATCTTTAAAAGATACGTATCATAGTCACCTACTCGCTTATCCCAATTCATATAAGCTGGCCTTACCTCACTATACCATTGACTGCCATCAATGTATTCATAGTTAATCATCTTCTTAAATACTTCTGTTATAAGACCTTCACGATAAATCGTCCCATCAATATCAAAAAATGCTGCAATCATATTTTTACTCCTTTATATTAACTAATATTTGCATATCTTCTTTTTATATATTATCATATTTACAAAACATTTATTATTTTTAAATACAATATGAATTATAAAGCTACATTTAAAAACAATAAAGAAAGACAACGTAACTATTAGTTAACTAAAATACTGCTGAACTTTTATTCTTCATCATTTATTTCATATACTCAATCTATATAAGAAAGGAAAGAATCTATGGCTTCTTTGTCTTCTACATCATTTTATGAACTTATCTATTATTTTTTTATATATAGTACTTTAGGTTGGCTTATGGAAACAACACTTAATTCTATTAAGCATAAAACATTTATTAATCGTGGTTTTTTAACTGGTTTTTATTGTCCTATTTATGGGGTAGGTATGTGTAGCATCTATTTATTCTGCTCACCTTTTGCTAGCAATCCTTTTTTAGTTTTTATAGTTGGCTTAGTTGTTGCTACCTTAATTGAATATATAACCGGTATGCTTATGGAAAAACTCTTTCATGCTTCATGGTGGGATTATAGCCATTTTAAATGTAATCTCAACGGCAAAATATGTCTTCGTATTTCCATTGCTTGGGGAGTACTTGCACTTGTATTTACTTGTTATATTCAGCCTTTTTTTGTAATACTCATTGGAAAAATCCCCAAAATACCTGGAATCATTTTTCTTTATACTTTAACGTTTCTTTTTATAATAGACTGCATTTTTAGTACCCATTCAGCCTTTAAACTTAGTACTAGAATGCCTTCATTAGCTATATTACGTAATGAACTGTCTACTATAATAGAACAAAGCAAGCTCTACACCACAGCTGAAGAATTAAGGAAATGGACTGAAACTTATAAATCTAATGTATCAATTTCTTATATTATGGAAAAACTTCGACTACAACTAACAGAAGCTAGTGATTCATCTTCTGAAAAATTACGTCAAGCTATTTCGGCTTTACACAAAAAGTATACCGAGCAAATTAACAAATATAGTTTAGGCGAAAAACGTTTACTTAAAGCATTCCCTAGACTCTCCTTATCTAAACTCAAAAAAAATAATTCCAAAAGCAAATCTACTCACTCTAGAAAGGAGGATTTGTAATGAGACTTAATGATGATGAAACCATCTACTTTAAAACAATCTTAGAAGAATTGATTAGATTACCTTATATTCAGCAGATGAAAAGCTATACCCAACATGGTCATACCTCCTGTTTGGATCACAGCTTATTCGTGGCCTACTATAGTTATTATCTTGCTCGACGTCTCCATTTAAGCACAGACTATAAAAGTATTATTCGTGGTGCTTTACTTCATGACTTTTTCCTTTATGACTGGCATGACAAAGGCGACCGTAAAGGTCTCCATGGTTTTACCCATCCTAAAGCTGCTCTTGCTAATGCAGAAAAGTATTTTTTGCTTAACGACAAAGAAAAAGATATTATACTAAAGCACATGTGGCCTTTAACAATTAAGCCACCTCGTTACAAAGAAACCTATATTGTATGTCTAGCTGATAAATGTTGCTCTACTATGGAAACTCTTAAAAAAGTGCCTTCTTCTCATGCTTTAAACTTGCAATTTTACTAAAATTATTCTTGCTTAGTTTCATTTATACAAAAAGAGTTACGATTTATCTATCGTAACTCTTTTTTGTATTATCAAATTTCATTCTTTCAATTGTTTTAATCGATTTAATTTATTGATTTAAAATTTTTGTATTAAACTAATACACACTAGTCGGATTAATAGGTGTTCCATTTTTTCTCACCTCAAAATGAAGATGGTTACCTGTAGAATCTCCTGTAGAACCTACTCCTGCAATGTTTTGTCCTTGTGAAACATAAGCTCCCACATTCACATATAAGCTACTACAGTGTGCATAATAAGTTTGATAGCCATTACCATGATCTATAATAATAAGTTTACCATAGCCACCATTATTATAGCCTGAATAAATAACTTGTCCTGCTGCTGACGCATAAATAGGTGTACCTGCTGATGCTGCATAATCTATTCCTTTGTGGAAGCTTCCCCATCTTGAACCATAACCAGATGAAACTCTTCCTGCACCTTTTAATGGATGAATAAATTTCCCTGAAGAAGTACTTGGTTTACTACTGCTTCCACTGTTACTTGAATTATTAGAACTACTTGAACTATTACTTGAACTACTTGAACTACTTCCATTATTACTTGAACTACTTCCACTATTGGTAGTTGGTTTAGTAACTACTGGTCTTTCTTTTGTTCCATAAGCAATGACTTTCGTTTTAGGTTCTTTTAATACTTTCTCAGAAATAGTTTGACGACTCACTTCCACACCATTCACCTTTGTTACTTCTACTGTAAGTTCTTTTAGTCCATCATTTCCTTCTTGATATATTTTAGTCTCATCTTTATATAAGTCAGAGAACTCAACATATTCTATTTCACCTGGGATAAGTTCTTTAAAAGTAGCTTCTTCTACTGTAGAAATAGATAAAATAGGTTTAGGTACTTCTAATTGAATAACATCCCCTATTTGCATTCTCGTTTCATCTACAATTTGAGAATTAAGTTCTAAAATTCTCTCCATGGTTGTCCCATGCTTAACTGCAATATCCCATATATTATCGCCTTCTTTTAATTCATAAGTAATGGTCTCATAACGCTTATCTAATAATACTTCTTTTGCTTTTTCTGCTGATAAAATCTCACTTTGATCAACATAAACATTGCGTACTGTTACTTCTTCATTAAAATCCAAACCATGCATTGTACGTTGAATCTTTTGACCTTCTTGCTTTTCAGTTTCTTCCGTTTCTTCTGCATTTTCTTCGACTTGAATGTTTCCTACAGATACTTTATTAGTTACCTCTTCTTGTGGCAATGCATCTGCTACTTCTACCTTTTCTATTTCTTGATTATTTGTAGTTGTTGTTACTTCAGTCGATTCTGTATTAGGCGACTGTGTAACTTGTGCTTCTGCTCTATTTTCTTCCTCAGCTCTTTCACCTTGACTAACTTCTGTTTCTCCTGATGTTTCAGTTTCTACAGTTGCAACTTCTAATGTTAACTGTCCTTTAGCTGGTAAATAAGCTTTAGCGATTTCTGTTAAGATTGTTTCTGCTGCACTTTGGCTATCTATAACCGCATAGCTGTTTCCGTCTACAAGTATTTCATATGCCTCTACACCATAGCTAATATTTTCACTTAAAGCTTTGACTAATTCATCATAAGTATTCATTTCTGATGCCTTACTATGTATGGGCTCTAATTCAAGGGTTTCATTAACTGCTATGTCTACCCCTATATCTTTCTTAAGCGATGTTACAAGTTCTTCATAAGCTGCTGTAGCTTGTTCTTTTTCTTTTACGACAGCCACTACCTCACCATTTACAGAAAGTGCATAAGCATTTTTTCTAGTATTATACCAAAGTAAGCTTCCACCCACCAAAGTAATGACTACACCACCTATAATCATTTTATTTACTTTTTTATTATTTTTAATCTGTTCCACAAAGGACGGCATATTGCTCACCTTCTCTTACTTTTAATTTGAGTTCTAGCTATATCAAGCTATCTCTGCCATTTTATCTTATAAATGTTACGTAAATATTAACTAACGATTAACTAACATTATGTATTACTGGTAATTTATTCAAATACAAAAAAAGCATTGCCATTATTGACAATGCTTTTTTATCACTCAACCTTAACTACTATCTATTTTTCCCCATTTAATCTCGTAAGCACTTCTTCCTTAAAAAACGTTCTAGCCGTAGCTCCTGACACACTATAAATATCCCCCTGATCAATCTGTACTGATACAGCCTCAGTGCAGTGACCTAAACAAAATACTGCTTTTAATTCCACTTGTTCAAAAACTTGATATTCCTCTATAAGTTGTTGAAAAGCGCTGATCACATTATAGGACCCTTTAATATGGCAAGCACTTCCTATACAAATTTTTAGTTCCATAACTTACTCCTTTCCTATGTAATCCACATGTAATAACTGATGTACCTTTCCCTTCAAAACGCCCGAATAAAGAGACATAATAAGAGGATTTTCCTCAGAACGCTTAATACTACTTAAACGATCGGCTTCATAAAGTCCTTTCCCACGTATAGCTTTTTCTTCATTTCTGGCAAATGGCTGACCAGCTCCTCCCACACAACCCGTTGGGCAAGCCATTACTTCTACAAAGTCATAATGCTTTTCTCCTGATTTCATAGCTATAATCAAATCTTCTGCATTTTTAAGTCCACTTACAATGGCCACCTTTAAATAGTTCTCTCCAAAAGGTATCTCTGCTTCCTTTACACCTGCCATGCCTCTTACACCGTTAAAAGCAATACTACGTAAGCTAGTTGTTGATTTGTCATCAGCTAGACGACGAATAACTGCTTCTGTTACCCCACCTGTTACACCGAAAATAACACCTGCACCACTACTTACACCAAAAGGCATATCTACAGCTTCCGGCTCTAACTCATTAAAGACAATACCGGATTCTTTTACCATTTGAATAAGTTCTCTAGTTGTAAGTACATAATCCACATCTGGAATGCCATCACGCTTCAGTTCATCTCTTGCAGCTTCTTCCTTTTTAGCTGTACAAGGCATCACTGCTACAACAATAACCTTACGCCTAGAATGACTATAATGTTCCTTTAAAACAGCTCCAAACATCTCCATAGGTGAACGACAAGAAGAAACTTGACTGATGAGCTCTGGATGATTGTTCTCTACATACTTTACCCATGCTGGACAACAGGAAGTAAAAAGTGGCAATGTATCTTTTCTTTCTATACGTTCTAAGAGTTCATTGGCTTCTTCTAATACAGTCAAATCTGCTCCTGTCGTTGTATCAAAAATTTCATCAAAGCCCATACGTCTTAAAGCAGCAATAATTTTTCCCATAACATTATGCCCATTTTCTTCACCTAAAGATTGGTCAATGCCCACTCTTACAGCTGGTGCTATTTGAACAATCACCTTAGTTTCTGGATCACTTATTACATTCCAAATAGCCTGTGTATCATTTTTCACAACGATAGCTCCTGTTGGACATACTGCCGCGCATTGGCCACAGCTCACACATTTAGATTCACTAATAGGCTTATGAAAGGCTGTACTAATACGCATATTGGTACCTCTATGAGCAAAATCGATGGCACCAATATTTTGCATCTCATCACACATTCTAACACAATCGCCACATAAAATACACTTACTTTCATCACGTACAATGGCTCTAGAAGAAGTATCTAATGGCACTTCTTTTTTACTATTTTTAAAACGAACTTGATTAATGCCAAATCGCATAGCAAGTTCTTGAAGTTTACAGTCTCCATTCTTTTCACAAGTCGTACAGTCTCTACAATGATTGGCTAAAATAAGCTCTAATATCATTTTACGATATTTTCTAAGTCTAGGTGTATTTGTGTAAATCTCCATTCCTGCTTTAGGTGGTGTAGAGCAGGATGCTTCTATTCCCCCCCACTGATTCTCTATCACACATAAACGGCAGGCACCGTATACGGAAAGCTCTGAATAATAACAGAAGGTAGGCAGCTCGATTCCTGCTTTTCTAATTAATTCTAATATATTTTTCTCTCCATTAATTTCTACAGGCATGCCATCTATTAACATAAACTGTCCACTCATCTTTAATCCTCCTTCACTGCTTTAAATGCACAAGCCCCGATGCAGGCACCACATTTAATACATTTCTTTTCATCAATTTTAAATGGTTTCTTAATTTGTCCTGAAATCGCCCCTACAGGACAGCTTCTTGCACATTTTGAACAGCCCTTACAAAGTACTTCATCAATATAAATCTGACGAAGCTTTTGACATGTTTTAGATGGACATTTTTTATCTACAATATGCGCTAGATATTCACCTTTAAACTTCTTAATCGTACTTACCACCGGAAAAGCAGCTGTTTTTCCTAGCCCACAAAGTGCTGTAGAAGAAATCGTATCTGCTAATTCTAAAAGCTGGTCTAAGTCATTCTCTTCTCCTCCACCTACTACGATACGCTCTAGAATCTCTAGCATACGTTTAGTTCCCTCTCTACAGGGTACACATTTGCCGCAAGATTCATTTTGAGTAAAGTTCATAAAGAAACGTGCCACTTCTACCATACAAGTATTTTCATCCATAACTACTAGACCACCTGAGCCAATCATAGCACCAGCCTTCTTTAAAGAATCGAAATCTAGTGGTAAATCTAAATCATCACTGGTTAAGCAACCTCCTGATGGCCCTCCAATTTGAACAGCTTTAAAATTAGCACCATCTCTCATACCACCACCAATATCAAAAATGACTTCTCTTAAGGTGGTTCCCATAGGCACTTCTATAAGTCCTGTATTTTCAATATTACCTGTTAAAGCAAAAGCCTTAGTTCCAGGACTCTTCTCTGGTCCTATTCCTTTATACCAGTCAACCCCATTCAAAATAATCAGTGGCACATTAGCAAAGGTTTCTACGTTATTAAGTACAGTAGGTTTCTCAAATAAACCTTGTTCAACTGTTCGTGGTGGCTTCACACGAGGCATCCCACGTTTTCCTTCAATTGAAGCGGTTAACGCGCTACCTTCACCACAAACAAAAGCCCCCGCTCCTCTATTAATCTTAATATCAAAGCTAAAGTCTGTTCCTAAAATATGCTCACCTAATAAACCATACTCCCTGGCCTCATCAATTGCTTTTCTTAAACGACTAATAGCCAATGGATATTCTGCCCTCACATAAATATACCCTTCTCTTGCCTTACAAGCTTTAGCTGCAATCATCATACCTTCTAACATACGATGAGGGTCACCTTCCATAATACTTCTATCCATAAAAGCACCTGGATCTCCTTCATCTCCATTACATACAACATATTTCGTAGGTTCTACTTGACGTCTTACCTGTGTCCATTTTCTACCAGCAGGAAAACCACCACCACCTCTACCTCGTAAATTGGATTCTGTAATTTCATGAATGATGCCTTCATCATCCCTATCAAATAAAGCCTTTTCTAAGGCTTCATAGCCCCCTACAGCTAAATATTCTTTTATAGATGTAGCATCAATATGCCCACAATGCTCTAAAACAAGCCTTGTCTGTTTTTTATAAAAAGGAATTTCTGCTTGGGTTTTATAGCCCTTACCATCCTTTTTATAAATAAGACGTTCAATACACTGACCTTTTTTAATCGTTTCTTCTATAATCTCTTTACAATCCTCTACCTTTACTTTTATGTATAAGTAACCCCATGGCTCTATTCGAAGTAGAGGTCCCATTTCACAAAAACCATGACAACCACTTTTTTTCATACCAATTGAAGAGTCATGTGGTTCTTCTTCTAAATTCACACTACAATTAAGTCCTTCTTTCTTCATTAACCTTAGCATTTCTTCATAAATCTCTAAAGAACCACTTGCAATGCAACCTGTTCCTGAACAAACTAAGATTTTTATTTTTTCTAACTCAAGTGCTTCCTTGCAAGCTATCCTCATTTGCACTAAATCTGCTCTATCTTTTAGCATCTTAGTCTTCCTCCCTTAGCTCAGATAATAAAGCTTTTGCTTTTTCCGGTGTCATACTACCATAAACCTTATCATTAATGGTCATAACGGGGGCAAGTCCACAAGCACCTAAACAAGAAACCGTTTCTACTGTAAATAATAAATCATCTGTCGTTACCTTTTCTTCTGATAAACTTAAGGTTTCTCTTAAGGCATTTAAAATAGGAATTGATTTTCTAACATGGCAGGCTGTACCATCGCATATCTTAATAACATACTTTCCCTTAGGTTCTAATGAAAAATTTTCATAAAAAGTAGCTACACCATAAATTTTGGCAGTACTCATCCCTAATTTTTCTGATAAATAAGGAAAAATTTCTTCTGGTATGTAGCGATAAATCTCTTGAATATCTTGTAAAATACTAATAATACTACTTGGCTCTAACCCATTTCTTTCAAGTATCTGATCTAGTTCATGCCACTTAATAACTTCTCCCATAATTGCCTCCTTATTTTAACTGGTGCTTTAACTTGAAATTTATGTTAATTTATTAACAATAATCATTATTCAGATTACTACTTTGTTAATATCTTGTCAATATGACTTGCAAATTATTTAGAATTATCACAATAAAAAACACTATCTTTCAGCACATTTAACATACTGTAAGATAGTGTTTTTTCATTGTATAGACTTATTGCCTGTTTTTCACTTGATTATCCCATAAAATCATGTTGCCATTCTTCATTAAACTGATAATAATTAGCTGGACGATGTCCTCTTTTTTGTATGATTTCTGTTTTCTTTACCATTGGAGCAATTTTTCTTCTAAAGTTAGCTTTCAAAAGTTTTTTATCCAAAATAACTTCATATACCTTTTGAAGTTCACTTAAAGTAAAGTATTCAGGTAAAAGTGTAAATGCTAAAGGTGTATATTCAATTTTATTTTTAAGACGTTCTAAACCTTTGTCGATTAATTTATAGTGATCAAATGCCAAACCATCTTCATAACCATCTAGCTTCTCATATCTAGTGGTTTTTACAGGATAAGGCGTCTTTGACTCGTATACTTCTTTAATTTGATAGCCTATCTTTATGGCGCCATCATCTGATTCTAAAGTAAGCTCATAGGTTTCTACAAAGGCATAGCCCTGTTTTCCACTAAAAGTAGGTTTTTTCTTAACACTAAACCAGCTTACTTCATCTGTTGTACGATGTGCACTTGGTTTCAATTTTGATTCGTCTACCAATGCCATATAGGAAGTAGAAATAACTCTGGTTCTAGGGTCCCTTTCTACTTCTTCTTGATCTTCCCCTAAGGTATAAAGCTGTTCTAGATAAATATCTGTTACATTCGTTTCATCTTTAATTTTACGATAAGCAGCTTCCCTTAAGCCTTCTTTCATGCCTACAAATCCACCAGGAAGCGCCCAATTTCCTAGAAAAGGATGCTCACCTCTTTTTACTAGAAGTACTCTTAGTTCTTTTTCTGGCAGTTTCCTAATATCGGTATTTTCCTTATCTCCTACTGTAAGTAACAACATATCTACAGTTACAGAAGGCTTCTCATATTTAGCTAAATCATAGCTTTGTAAAAATTCTTGCTCCGTTAATCCATTTTTATCTCTTAGGAGTTCCATTCACTCACCACTTTTCTACTTAGTATCATTTTATACTATCAATCTATTTTATCACTTATTATATCATATTGAGAAGATTTTTTACTAAAAATCAGTGGATTTATTACTTTTTAACTTTACTTTTATAACAAATAGGCTTCTTTTATTTCTATTTCATAACATTTCCACTTGACTATATTGTAAAACTAGCTAGTTCACGCTAAACTATAGCTTGGAGGTGCGCATCAACTATGAAATTACGACAACGTCTTGTCACACAATGTGCTATTTTGTTACTATCTACAACTTTATCAGGTCAGATTACTTTAGGAGCAACCTTTAATCCCATAGAAAATCAAACTTTAACAAGTGAAAACCTTAAAACCGATACAACGGTTTTAGATTATACGAATTTAAATGTGGAAGGACTTCTTGTACCTAAAGAGCTTTTTATTTTAGAAGGCACCAATACAACTGTAGAGAACTATACTATTTTTAATAAAAACGCATTTTTATCTCAATTTTCTAACTATAATTTAAGCGTTGTATCATCTTATGGGGTAGCTTCAGAAGACTCTTGGTCTTTTAAAACAGGTTCATTAAATGAATATCCTTTAAATAAACGTTTTGATTTAAACTTTTATCTAAGTAATGATACAACTCTTGCAGAACAAAATGTTTCTGTTGAATTGGTAGATACCTCGAACACAACCCCTGTAAGACTGCTTGCTATTGGTGACAGTTTAACTAGAGCTGGTATTTATTTAAATCAAGTTGAAAAGAAACTTCCTAATGTCAAAGTATTGGGAACAAGAGTTTATGAAACAGACGGTATCTCTGCCAGAGAAGGCCGTGGTGGTTGGACCTTAAATCGTTATTTTACTGCCATTAATTCCTCTGAGCTAGATAGTCCATTTATGTTTCCTACAACTATTGATGGGGCTCGCTATAAAGGTAACACCCGTGATTGGAAAAATATTTGCTACACCGACTCTACAAATCCTATTTATGCTGGTTTCCAAACAATCGCTAGAGATTGGAAAAGTAAAGGTCCTTACCTTTATGATATGAATGGTTATTATAAGTATCCTTTAAAAGGTGACGTCATGGTAGATCCTAGCCGTCCTAAAGGAAGCGAATGGATTGAATGGACAGGCACTAGTTGGGAATCTATGGCCATTCAGCCTACAACCTTTGAATTTAGCTTTTCAAAATATATGGAACGCTTTGCAGCTGCTTATACCGAAGGTGCTCCTACTCATGTGAGTATTCTTCTAGGTGCCAATGATTTTGGTTATAATAACGCTCTAGAGGATATGGAGGGGTATATACGTAAGCTTAATCAAATGATCGCTTCTATTAAGGCCTATGATCCTCATATTAAGATTATTCTTTGTACCCCTACGCCAGCACCAAATACAGAAATTGTTACAGATAGTCATCAAGCTTTCTATAACAAATACGATCGCAATATGAAAATTGCCACCTATTATCTACTAAAAACCTATGATAATGAACAAAGCAAACAACAAGGTATTTATATTGCCCCTATGCATCTTACCTTAGATACAACTAACGGCTTTGATTATAAGGAAACTACTGAAACCATCGATGGTGCTACAATACCTGTGATTAAAGCTTCTAATGGTATTCATCCTAATAATAGCTATGGGCAACTACAAATGGGTGACACACTAGCTGCTGTTATCCAAAAATATCGTTAACTAAGATGATAAGCCATTCATAATAAAAATGGGTACTGAATACTTCAGCACCCATTTTTATTTTAAGCATTTAAATAATTACTCACAATTTCGCAATCATCTAGATGCCACTTCTGATTACCTATCAATTGATAAGTTTCATGTCCCTTACCAGCAATAACTACTGCATCTCCTTCTTCAGCTTCTGCTAATGCCGCCACAATAGCCAATTTACGATTCTTAATCATTTCATATCTTCCCTTAACTTCCAAGATACCTTTTTCTATGTCCGCCATAATCTGCTCTGGTTTTTCATTTCTTGGATTATCAGAGGTGATAATGGTTAAGTCACTATAAGCTCCAGCCATAGTCCCCATTTCAGCTCTTTTACTGGTATCTCTATCTCCCCCACATCCAAAGACCACAGTAAGCTTCCCTGAAATTAAATCTTTTGTCGTTTGTAAAAGTTGTTTTAAACTATCAGGCGAATGTGCATAATCTACTACTACTAAAACACCCTTGGTATTAGGAATGATTTGAAAACGCCCAGGTACTTCATTAATCCAATGAAGTGCCTCTAGAATGTTAGTTAATTCATATCCCAAACTCACAAGAGTAGCAATTGTTGCTAGTGCATTATACACACTAAAACGTCCTGGTACTGGAAAGTTAATCGAATATTGCTTTCCTAAATAGATGAGCTTAAAGTCTACACCGGTTAATCCTTGATGAATCTGCTCAGCCTTAAAATCTGCTTTTTTATCAATGCCATAGGTAATTACCTTACAGTGACCTTCTTGTTTAATTTTTTCCGCCATCAGATCATCTTGATTAACAATACCTATTCGGCAATTTTTAAAAAGCTTTAACTTAGCGGCCCCGTATGCTTCCATCGTGCCATGTTCTTCTAAATGATCCTGAGTTAAATTCGTAAAAACCCCTACTTGATAGGCCATCCCATAAACTCTATTTTGAGCTAAAGCTGAAGAGGTTACTTCCATCACACCATAGGTTGCTCCCTTATCTAACATCTCTTTTAAGCTAGCCTGTAGTTCAATGGCATCCGGTGTTGTGGGATTAATTTTTTTAGTCTTTAGCTTTTCTCCCTCTAGCGTATTACGGATTGTTCCAATAACACCTGTTTTCTCACCTAAAGTACTTAAAACCTGTGCAATAAAATGGGTAATCGAAGTTTTTCCATTAGTTCCTGTTACACCTATCATTTTTAAAGCTTCACCGGGTTTTTCATAATAATTTTGGGCGATAATAGACATCGCTTTACGGCTATCATCTACTTGAATAATGGTTACTTTTTCAGGTACTTGATCAATCTCATGTTCAATCATTAAAATAGTTGCCCCTTGTTTAATTGCTTCTTGTGCGAAACAATGACGATCTACATTTCTATTCTTAACACAAATAAATAAAGCGCCTTCTACCATGGTTCTTGTATCCCATGCTATGTGCTTTACCTCGTGCTCTATCTTTCCTTGTAGTACTTTATAATCCACACCCGCTAATAAATCCACTAATTTTTTCCCTATCATTATAGGTCACCTCCCTAGTATTTACTTAATTGTATGCTACTTTTTTCATATTATCTCTGCAAAAAATGCTTCTTACTATGTAAAAAGTGCTATAATAAAGCAAACTTATACAAGGAGGTTATTATGAATAATACAGAAGATGGCTTAAATAAACGCAAAGGTTATTTGCATCAGGATTATTTATTTTTTCATTTAAGGGATCAGGAAAGTCAAACTTTCTCTATGCATTATCATGATTTTCATAAGCTCATCCTCTTTATAGAAGGTTCTGTCACGTATTGTATAGAAGGAAAATATTATCATTTGCGCCCTGGTGATTTACTATTAGTTCCTAACAATGCTCTACATAAACCACTTATTCACCATGAACAACCCTATGAACGTATTGTTTTATGGCTTAATCCTCATTTACATATAGTCTCAGAAGATTGTATGCAGTGTTTTTATACATCCTGCAATCAATCACATTTATTACGTCTTACTACTAAAAATCAAAAACACTTTCGCCACTTATTAGAACAGCTAGAAACCTCTCAAAAAGATAACCTCTTCGCCCATGAGTTATTAGAAACTGTTCACTTAACCCAGCTGCTTATCTGGCTTAATCGTTACATCTTAGAAGCAAATCATTCAGTAACTTCACCTGATATTGTCTATCATCCGCGTATTACTCAACTTATTGACTACATTAATATCAATTTAGAAAAACCTCTTCCTATTAGTGAATTAGCTACTACCTTTTATCTGAGCAAACACTATTTAATGCATTTTTTTAAAACAGAAACCGGATATAGCTTACATCAGTATATACAAAAAAAGCGTCTTATTAAGGCTTCTCATCTCCTTCAAGATGGTATACCTCCTTCTGAAGTTTATATAAGTTGTGGCTTTACAGACTATAGTCAATTTGCTAGGGCTTTTAAGAAGGAGTTTCATACCACTCCCAAAGCCTATTTACTACAATATAAAAACTAGAAGAGATGCTACAAATGAGCAACACCTCTTCTAGTTTTTCTTCTTTATAATGAAAGGAGATTTTACTCTTTTCCATTCCAGCAGTAAGTACAAAGCTTGCAAGGTTTGATACCTACAGATTCAATCATATCATCTAATCTATGAAATCTAAGAGAAGTAAACTTCAATTGTCTACAAATGGTATCTATCATCTCTTTATAATTTTGACTATCTGGATTAGCATAATCCTCTAGCATTTCTTCAGCTTTATCTCCTTCTCTTTCTAATATGATTCTTCTTGTAATTAAATCTAACTCTGAATTAGAACGAGAGAAATTTAAATACTTACAGCCAAATAATAAAGGTGGACAAGCCGGACGAATATGTACTTCTTTTGCGCCACTTTCATATAGTAGCTCTGTTGTTTCTCTCAGCTGAGTACCACGTACAATAGAGTCATCAATTAATAATAAGCTTTTATCCTTAATTAATGCATCTACTGGAATAAGTTTCATACGTGCAATGAGATTACGTTGATTTTGACTAGTTGGCATAAATGACCTTGCCCATGTTGGGGTATATTTAATAAATGGCCTTGCAAAAGGAATACCTGAAGCATTGGCATATCCAATGGCATGGGCAGTTCCTGAGTCTGGCACACCTGCTACTATATCTGGTGTTACATGATCCCTTTTAGCTAACATTTTACCACAATCGTAACGCATTTTCTCAACATTTATCCCCTCATATGTAGAAGTAGGATAGCCATAATAAATCCATAAGAAGGTACAAATTTTCATTTCTTCTTTCGCCGGGCTGACGGTCTCCATCCCTTCTGGTGTGACATAGACAATCTCAGCAGGCCCTAATTCGTATTGGGTTTTATAGCCTAAATTAATATAAGCAAAACTCTCAAAGGCAATACAATAGCCTTCCTCTTTTTTTCCTATTGATAAAGGTGTCCTGCCATAGAGGTCTCTGGCTGCGTATAAACCTTCCTTAGTCATCACAATCAAAGTCATAGATCCTTTGATACATTCTTGAACATATTGAATCCCTTCCACAATGGTATCTTTATGATTCATTAAAGCAGCTACAAGTTCTGTTGGATTAATATTGCCCCCACTCATTTCTAAAAAGTGTGTATTACCATTTTGAAAGGTCTTTTCCACAAGCTCTTCCGTATTATTAATCTTTCCAACCGTTGTAATCGCAAAACTCCCTAAATGTGATTGTACTAATAAAGGCTGAGGCTCAGTATCTGAAATACACCCAATGCCAATATTTCCTGATAGTTCTTCTACATCTTTTTCGAACTTTGTACGAAAGGGTGAATTTTGAATGTTATGGATTGAACGGTTAAAGCCTTTTTCCCCATAAACAGCCATTCCTCCTCTTCTAGTACCTAAGTGTGAATGATAATCTGTTCCAAAAAATAAATCTAAGACACAATCTTTTTTTAATGCTACTCCAAAAATTCCACCCATTTGATATCTCCCTGTTAAACATTATTTTATAATTGTATATATTTTATTATACACATTTTCGAACAATAAAACAAGTTTACATATCATTGTTCGGATTTTATAAGTAATTTTATTTTAATTTTAACTATCGCCCTATCTATTCTATGCCTTTACTCAGGAAGCTGATGGGCTATCCTAAAGATGAGATGTAGTAGTAGCAGCTTATGAATAAGCTATACTAGTTTGAGCACAAAAAAAAAGCTTATTTTTGTATAAGCCTTCTTTTTATACTCTTATATTTACTCTACTAACGTTTAGCTCTAATAATATTTTTGCTACTCATATAAGTTGCTATAAAGTAGCCACCATACACCACTAAAATAACAGCTGCTGCAAGAAACAAATTATTAGTTAGCTCATATCCTCCAAAAATACTAATCACATCACTTCCTACTTTTAAACCTACAATCGAATGAATAACCGCTAAAACAAGAGGCATTATAAAATAAATACTTATTTGCATAAATAAAGCTTTATTAACCATGCCTTCTTCTGCCCCTAATTTTCTAAGCAGTTCATAACGCTCACTATTGTCTGCCGCTTCTGAAAGCTGTTGAAGCGCTAAAATAGCTGCACAAGCTAAAAGAAATACCATACCAATATAAATCGTTAAATAAGTTACCATGGCTGATAGCCCCGCACTATTCTCATAAATACCTATTCGTGTCATCAGCAAAGAATACGGTCTCACTTCACTGGTTGGATATAGCTTATAAATGGCTGTATTAAATAGTTTTTCTTGTTCCTGTGTATTTCCTGGGTAATTAACATTCAGTATCCTAATATAAATGTCTCCCTCTTCTACAAATTGATCTGGTACAATTAGTGTTCCCACATTCATAGCCATATTTTGATTTTCATAAGTAGTAGTAAGTACTTCCTTGGTAGCTGCTTTTAATAGCTTGCCATTCATTGTTATTTGCCCTTTATTTATTAAAAACTGTTTGAGATAAGGCTTGGTTTGACCATAGTTACAGTTCATCACAAATTCATCTTCTTTTAGCTCAATAGGACTTAGACCTTGCATCTCTAAGGCTTTGTTATAGTCTGTAGCACTCATCACATAAAAAGGCTGTTCCTTAGTATACTCCCAAGCTTCCATTGCAGCTAGTTCCTCTATATCCCCTAAAAGGTCTTCCCAGGTTACTTCTGTACGATAAAGGATAAGTTCTGAAGACTCCTTAACTAGCTCCTTAAAAGGAAAACCTGTTTTTTCCAGGCTCGCTTGAATACCCTCCTTTAAGCCTAGCTCTCCTTTATAAGCACTATAAGCCTCAAAGGTAGCATCAAAAGGCGTTAAAGTTTCTAACTCCCCATTAAATGCTCTTGCTACTGAAAAGCCACTAGCTAAGCCTGCTATGGTTAAAAAGAGCATGATACAGATGACTGACATTGATACAAAAGCAGTGTTAATTTTATGATTAAGCTGTCTTAAGACAAATAAATTTAGTCCCTTAAAATAAACAGACTTACTTGTTTCCACTAAACGAATTAAGAAGCCTCCTAATGATACAAAGAAAAGAAGGGTTCCAACAATCCCCAATACAATAGAACAAATAAACTGCTCGTTGATACGCATTAAGCCATTTTCTAAAATAAGATAATACGCTACGCCTAAACTCATAACTGCTAAAATAAATAAAATTACTGAAACGCCTATACGCTTTACTCGTAGGCGTTCATTTTTTTTGCCGGAATAAATTAGTTCGATCAACTTACACTTAGAAATAGTCATGGTATTAAAAATCATAATAATAATGTATATGATACTAAAATAGCAAATCGTCTTTAAAAAAGCCCCTTTAGAAAAAATGAATACAAAAGCTTTTAAATTAGCTTCAAAAAGCTTAGCCGTTACGACAGATAAAGCCTGTGAGGCAAAAATACCTACTAATAATCCTGTACCCAAAGAAAACAAACCAATAATAAAGGTCTCTAAAATCAGCATTCTAGAAACAGTCCCTCTATTCATTCCTAGTGTGAGATATAAACCTAGTTCCTTTTTTCTTCTTTTAATTAAAAATTTATTGGCATATACCATTAAAAATCCTAGGACTACTGAAATAAAAATAGATACATAACCTATACTTACTGATAAAAGATCTAAGATTTCTTTTTGAGAACTGGAGATATTCAGCATAACTTCTTGGCTGTCAATGGCGTTAAAAATATAAAAAATGCAAACACTTAAGCTTAAGGTCAAAAAATAAACTAAATAATCTTTTATGCTTTTTTTCACATTACTAATCGCTAACTTAAAAAACATTGCTTAAGTCACCCCCTAGTAACGTCACAATCTCAATGATTTGATTAAAGAAGTCTTTTCTACTACGGTTACCACGATGAATTTCATTAAAAATCTTTCCATCTTTAATAAATAAAATACGACTGCAGTAGCTAGCTGTAAAAGCATCATGAGTAACCATTAAAATAGTCGCTTGTAATTCTTTATTCAGTTTTTCAAAGCTCTCAAGAAGCATCCTAGCTGCTTTTGAATCTAAAGCCCCTGTCGGCTCGTCTGCTAAAATAAGGCTAGGTTTGGTCACAATCGCTCTTGCTGCTGCTATTCTTTGCTTTTGCCCCCCTGACATTTCATAAGGGTATTTATTTAAAACCTCTTCTATTTCTAACCTCTTAGCAACTTCTTTAATCCTATCATCAATAGCTTTTGCTGGCGTCTTAATAATGGTTAACGCTAGCGCAATGTTTTCATAAGCAGTCAAGGTATCTAACAGATTAAAGTCTTGAAAAATAAAACCTAGCTCCTCTCTTCTAAAGCTAGCTAGCTTCTTACTCTTTAAAGCAGTAATATCTTTCCCTTTAATTAAAATATGACCTGAAGTAACCTGATCTAAAGTAGCAATACAATTGAGAAGTGTTGTTTTACCGCTTCCTGAAGCTCCCATAATCCCTATAAATTCACCCGATTCTACTTCAAAACTAATATCATTTACAGCTTGTGTAATATTTCCTCTTGTGCCATAGTATTTCTCTATATGACTTACCTTTAATATATTCTCCATTGTTTTCACCTCTTTTTTTGATACCTTTATTTTAAATCTCTAAGTAGTCAGGCTCCATGGCTTTTACTTACAATAACCTTACAGTAATGTCACAAAACCAATAGATGCATTTTACTCTTAGGGAAAACAATGCTAACGGTAGTTCCTATTTGCTCTGTACTCCTAATGCCTATTTCTAGTCCTAGCTTGCTACAAAGCTTTTTTGCAAGGTAAAGTCCTAGACCTGTAGACTTGCTATAGCGTCTACCATTTTCTCCTGTAAAACCTTTGTCAAATACTCTTGATAAATCTGTTTCTTTAATGCCAATACCATTGTCTTGTATCTGCAAAACAATGCTATTTTCTAAGATGGTTGCTTTAAAAGAAAGCTGAGGATGATTACTTCGGTACTTAATAGCATTACCAATGATTTGTCCTAATATAAAGTCCATCCACTTGCTATCTGTATAAACACTATAATCTAATCCTCCTAATTCAATGGCTATTTTATGTTCTATGAGTACTCTCGAATATTTTTTAATACTTGCTTTAACCAGACTTTCTAGATTTACCTTCTTTATAATATAATCTTTTTCCACATCGCTACTTCTTGAATAAAATAGCGCCTGCTCAACAAAACCTTCTATTTTGTCCATTTCTTCGCCCAAGCTTTTTGAAATAGATGAAGGATGATTAGACAACATTAGTCTACTAGCTGCAATAGGTGTTTTCACTTCATGAACCCAAGTCTCGATATACTCTCTATACTCCTTGGCTGAGTATTTATAAAGAGCAATTTGATCATTCATACTTTTAGTAGTTCCTCGAAACAAATCATACAAAAAAACACCCTCTTCAAAGGTAGGTCTTTCCATTACCTCTGATAACAGATATTTCTTCTCCAACCCCTCATATTGTTTCGCTAATTTTTTATAAAAATGATATTTTCTTAGATAACTATGTAAAAACACCAACCATTCAGCACCTATTAAAATACTCATAATAAAGCCAATAGCATAACCACCTATATCAAGTACACTTAATAAGGCTGCTATAAATATAAAAACAAAAGCCTTAATCATTAAATCTAAACTTCTATCCTTTAAATAATCTTTTAAGCTCATAAACGATACCCCTGACCACGTTTTGTCATGATATAATCATTAGCCCCTACATCCTCTAATTTACGCCTTAATCGATTAATATTAACGGTCAAAGTATTGTCATCTACAAATTCATCTGATTGCCAAAGTTCATTCATGATTTCATCTCTAGATACAATGGTTGTTTGATGCTTCATCAGCAAATGTAAAATGCGAAGTTCATTTTTTGTCAGTTCTACTTCTTGATTTTCAAAACTAACTTTACTTTGAGATAAATCTAAAGTTAACCCTTTGTAAGTAATGGCTTTAAGTTCTTGGTGTCTCTGAGTTCTTCTTAAAACTGAAGCTATACGTGCTAATAAAATTTGGATATTATAAGGCTTGGTCACAAAATCATCCGCACCTAGATTCATGCTCATTAATTCATCCATTTCACTATCCCTACTAGTGACAACAATAATGGGGATACTCGAAGCTGCTCTAATCCCTTTACAAATATGATAACCATCTACATAAGGTAAATTAATATCTAATAAAATAAGATCTGCTTCACTACTTAAGGCCTGTTCTATTACATGTTCAAAAGATTCAATCAGAATACATTCATAGTCATAGCAAGTTAATAGGTTACTTAACTCTGTCCTAATTTTGACATCATCCTCAATAATTAAAATCTTAGCCATTTCTCCGCTCCTTTATATCAAACGTTCATATTATTTTTAGGATTTCCTCTTTGCTTTATTATAACTAAATACTTGTTTGAAAGTAACCATCCGAGCCTATTAAATTCATATACTATTAGTCATTTTGAAAAACTACATGTAACTGTTAGTGAGCTTAGTAGTAAAAGGATGGCATAAAAATACCAGTAGCAGCTTCTTTAGTGAAGTCATTACTACTGGTCATATTTCTTATTCTTCCATACGATAAATACTCATTTTAGCTTTAAAAAGTTCTGTATTACTAGGTGGCGTATAGGTAATACAATTAGCGCCTGCTTCAACTGTTTCTCTTACTGTTTCCTCTGTCGGTCCCCCCGTTGCAATAATCGGCAATTCTGGATATTGAGCTCTAATAACTTTTACAATCTCAGCCGTTTGTTTCCCACCACTTACATTGATAATATCAGCACCTGCTGCAATTTTACCTGCTATATCTGCATCACGACTTACAACCGTTACGATAACTGGAATATCAATGTGTTGTTTTACATGAGTAATCGTTTCATGAGGTGCTGGGGCATTTAAAACAACACCTATAGCACCTTGAAATTCAGCATGTAAGGCAATATTAGCGGAACGAATACCATGAGTTAATCCACCACCTACGCCACATACTACTGGAATATCTGATACTGCTAAAATGGCTTGAGTAATCGTAGACTGTGGGGTAAAAGGGTATACTGCCATAACCGCATCTGCATTATTATTTTTAATAATAGCAACATCTGTTGTAAAAATAAAAGACTTAATACGCTTTCCAAAGATACGAATACCACTACATAACCGTGTGGCTTCTGGTACTTTCACATAGTTTTTTCTAAGGTTACTAGTTACTTCTGGTATGTAGTTCTGTTTCATGTCGGTCTCCTTATCAAGTCATTATAGTGTCATTTACTATCATTATAGGCCTATCTATGCCTTTCTTATACTGTAAAAGATTAATTTCTGTATAAATTAAAAATCCTCAATTCTAACACCATCGTTAGAGATTGAGAATACCCAAATATTACTGATTTTGTTTATTCATAGCTGCCTCTGTCATTTGTGAAGGCGAACTTGGTTTAAACTTAATAGTTTCTAGTCCTTGTAATTCACCACTTAGCTTGTATGTCATTTCACAATCTAAGCATACTGCCTTGTAAAATGCTGTTTTAGTAGTGATTCTTACAAGTGGTTTCCCACAAGTTGGGCAAAAATCAAGTCTCATATGCTTCATCCCCTTTTGCTTATATTATAGTTATTATACATTTTTCATCTATAGATTACAATAGACAGCCTGCATATTCTTATATAAATCAAGGTGTTTTTATCAAGTAAATATTTTTCATTTAACTTACGCATACTACTAAACAAATATGACTTATGAAAGAGAGGTTTTGTAATGAAGCGTATTATTCAAACTTTATTTTTACTTCTTCTTAGCTTATGCTTTATTTTTCCTTTTTCACTTTCAGCTAGCAGCATAACTCCTCCTCAAGAAACAGATGAAAAAGTTGTTTATCTTACTTTTGATGATGGGCCAACACCTAAAGTAACAGAACAGATTTTAGATGTTTTAAAAGCAAATGATGTAAAAGCTACATTCTTTATAGTAGGCAAAGAAATCAAAGGTCGTGAAGCAATCTTAAAACGCATTTATGAAGAAGGCCACGGTATTGGCCTTCATACTTATAGTCACAACTTCAAGATTATTTATAAAAATCCTGAATCCTTTATTATGGAAATGGAAAAGGTTAAATCTACCATTAACGAAACCTTAGGAACTCATTTAGATATTAAAGCCATTCGTTTTCCTGGCGGTAGTGCTGGTAGACTTAATACTAAATTCTATAACGCTCTTTGCGCCAAAGGATACTGTATTTATGACTGGAACGTTGATTTACAAGATGGTATTAAAGGTACCTTACCCCCTTCTACTTTTGTGAAAAATGCAAAAAAATGTCAAGATGGTCGTATGCGTCGCATTATTTTAGCTCATTGTAACGGCAATAATAAAAATACTGCTTTAGCTTTAAATGATATTATCACTTACTACAAACAAGAAGGCTATATCTTTAAAGCCATTGATCATACCACTACACCTTATTTTTATCGTTTTAAAAAATAAGAATTATATTAACCTATTTATATAGCAGGCGTACTTTAGTGTTTTTCTCTTCCTACTAGGGGAACTCAGTTCCCTTAGTATCAGAATAAGGGTACTCGTTTATTTTCTAATGTCCTTTCATCATTGACATAAATATTGCCATTTATATCTTGTATGTTTATACTAAAATCATCACAATGAAAAGGATTTTTTTATATGAATAGAATAATTAAACTCAATTTATTTACATATTTTTCTTTATGTGCTATTGTTTTAATCTTTATTTTAAAATTTATTCTTTATTTTAATACTACTACCTATCAAAACTCTATTGTGGTAGGTGTTGTTAATTTCCATAGTGAGTGGGGTGATAAGGCAGCTAATATCGAACAAATGAAAACTTATATTGAAGAAGCGTCTACCCACGGTGTTAATATTCTTGTTTTTCCTGAACTTGCTTTAACCGGTTATTCAGATGAAGAAAAACGCGATGGCGCTTACTTAAACGGACTTAGAAAAAATGAAAAAATGCATGTTCAATTAGCTGAAACCGTTCCTAGTTTAGACCCTCTAGCTTCTTCTAATCAAATTGCTGGCTTATGTGAAAAATACAATATGTATGTGGTCTATGGACTGCCGGAAAGAGACCCTAGTAATGATACTGTTTATAATGCTGCTGCCATTATCTCTCCTTCTGGTGTAGAAGGTACTTATAGAAAAATCAACCCCATTGAACCAGAAACTTCTTGGTGCGTAGCTGGTAGTGATCCTTTTGTACTCGACACAAAATGGGGACCTATAGGTATTAGTATTTGCTATGACACCTATGCTTATCCAGAACTTAGTCGTTATTATGGCGCTAAAGGCTGCAAACTTATTTTAAATCCTACAGCAAGTTCAAAGGCTTATGGTGGCGCTAGTAATGATATGACTAAATGGTTTTGGTATTATACCAATCGTTTAGAAGGTGTTGTTAATACTAACGGTCTTTATATTGCGAGTGCTAATTTAATTGGTGAAGAAACTGCTCCTATTGATCGTACGATTGCTGATAATACCTTTCCTGGAGGTAGTGTCATCGTTGGGCCTTCTGGTAGTTCAAAAGACTTACCTTCTACTTATTACGGTGTTCGTGCTTCTTCCCCTTATATTCCTGCTAAACCACTTAATGATGAGGAAGGTCTTTATTTAGCTACCCTTGATTTAAGTTTAGCCACTTTGGAAGGCTTTTCTACCGAAATGTATAAACCTGCTCTTTATCAGACTTGGTACACCTTTTTAGCTTCTGCTGATAAAGAAGAGCCTTCTACTGCTGAGGTTCGTGTGGGTGTTATGGACTTTACTCCCGTATGGGGTAATAAAACTGATAATTTAAATCAGATTAAAGAAGCTATTATAAAAGCTGGGGAAGATGGCCTAAAGCTTCTCCTCTTTCCAGAGCTTGCACTGTCTGGTTATAGCTTAGATGAAAATGGTACTTCTACTATGCAAGAAACTTTAGCTGAATCTATTCCTGGGCCCTCCACTCAGGAAATAGCAGCTCTTTGTAAAAAGTACAACCTTTATGTAATTTTAGGCATGCCTGAAAAAGCAGAGGATGATAAATTTTATAATGCTTTAGCTATTATTGGTCCCCAAGGCATTATTGGCTCGTATCGAAAAATTCATCCTGATCCAAGTTCTTCTTGGTATGAAACAGGCGAAACACCTTTTATCATTGAAACTGAATTTGGCAAAATAGGTGTTTGTATAGATGATGAACTTTCTACAGAACTCATTCGGTATTATGCAGGTATGGGATGTCAAATCGTCTTAAATGCTACTCATGATTCACCTACCCTTCACACTGATCAGAGTTCACCTTACTTCAAAATGGCTTACAAAAACCAACTGGAGTATGTGGCTGATACTAACAGTATTTTTATTTTGGTTGCTAATCTAAGCGGAACAGAATATGGTAAAGCGGGTGATATTTTAGCTACTTATCCAGGTACAAGTACCATCATTGGTCCTAAATACGGAGCTGTTACTCATGCTAAGCATGAAGCTAAAAATGATTATTATGTCGATTATTATGGCGAGCCACTTGCCGAAATGCCCTCCTTATTATCCGAAACAATTAAACTTACCAAAGCTCGTTTAGGAAGTTTATACGCCACTCTACCTAGTAAAATTGCTCTTTATGCTACTTGGTACCAAAAGCTTAAGTTCGATACTTAAGCTTTTTTTAGCGACATAAAAAGGCCCGATTTTCTCTTCTTGTTCTAACTATAAAAATAAAAAGCTATTGACTTAGTAAATTATATTTGTTATACAATATATATAACAAATATAATTTTTATATTTTAATAAAGGGGGCGCTCCTATGCTACGTATTGTGAATTATAGTAAATCATATAAAAATGGACATAAGGCCGTGGACCAACTTTCTCTAGATGTACAATCAGGCGAAATCTATGGTTTTATCGGTCATAATGGTGCAGGTAAAACGACCACCATTAAAGCCATCGTAGGCATTTTAGACTTAACGGAAGGAGATATTTTTGTCAATGGTCATTCTATCAAATCAGAGCCTCTGCTTTGTAAACAAACCCTTGCTTATATTCCTGATAATCCTGATCTGTATGATGCTTTTACAGGTATTGACTATTTAAGTTTTATTGCTGACCTATTTGGTATGTCAACCAAGGAAAGAGAAAATCAAATCAAAAAATACAGTGAGGCTTTTGAACTTACACCTTACCTAGGAGACCTGATTGCCAGTTACTCTCATGGTATGAAACAAAAGTTAGCTTTAATCTCTGCTTTTATTCACTCCCCTAAACTCTTAGTGCTGGATGAACCTTTTGTCGGACTTGACCCTAAGGCCAGTCATACCTTAAAACAGCTGATGCGAGAGTTTTGCGATAGGGGCTCTGCTATTTTCTTTTCCACTCATGTTTTAGAGGTAGCAGAAAAGCTCTGTGACCAAATTGCCATTATTAAAGCAGGCAAACTTATGGCAAAAGGTAAAGTAGCTGATGTTATTGGTAATCAAAGTTTAGAAAATGTATTTATGGAGTTGATTGATAATGAATCCTTATCCAATATTAATTAAAGCTTATTTAAAACAATTATTAGGGCTTAATCAATTACGTTATACCAAGTCCAAAACCGAAAAAGCTAAAATGATTGCTATGGGTATACTAATGCTTTATGCTGCTGTGGTTTTTGTAGGACTCTCAACCTGGTATGCTTTTGTGCTAGCTAATGGTCTAGAAAGTATAGGTGGATTAAACCTTTTACCACTTCTTGGTTTAACTCTTATTAGTTTAATCATTATTATTTTTTCTACCTATAGTATCCAAGGTAGTGTATTTACTGCTAAAGACTATTCCTTACTTTTTTCTTTACCGATTAAACCTTTAGCTATTTTACTGAGTAAATTATTTTTTACTTACCTCATGAACTGTTTATTAACAGCTGCTTTCTTTACACCTATTATGATTATTTACTACTTGAAAACAGCTTGTTCATCTTGGATATTTGTTATGATGATTTTCGCCATCGTTTTAGTACCGTTACTTCCTACTTTAATAGCAACTATCCTTGCTTATGGCACCTCTTTTATTGCTTCTCGCTCTAAAAAGCATGGGTCTATGGTCGTATTATTTTTAATGGTTGCTTTAACACTTGGTGCTTTTGCTTTGCAATTAAATGCCAATAAACTATTACCACTTTTATTGACCCATCATGAGATGATTTTTGAAAGTATCAAACGTTTTTATCCACCTGCTTATTACTTAACAACGGCACTGGTTGAGTTAAATAGCGTTGCCCTTATAAGCTTTGGCCTTTATTCTATTATCCCTACTACCATTATTCTTGCTTTACTGGCTAAAGGCCTAAAAAAAATTGTAGCCAATTTAAGTGAAACACATCAAATGGCTAACTATAAACTAGGTCATTTAAAAACAAAATCCGTTATTAAAGCGCTGTATCATAAAGAAGTCAAACGCTATTTAGCCTCACCTATTTATGTCATGAATACCTCTATTGGTATGCTTTTAGTTGTCATTATGGCTATAGGTTCTTTCTTCTTCTCGCCTGATCAGCTTGAAGCTTTATTACAAATGCCAGAACTTCAAAATTATTTAGTAGGTGGTTTAGTCACCATCTTAGCCGGTAGTGCAGCAATAAGCTTTACAAGCTCTGTTTCTATTTCAATGGAAGGTAAAAACCTATGGATTGTTAAATCCTTACCTGTAACACCCACAACTTTATTTGCTGCAAAAATTTTGCTGAACCTAACCGTTTGTTTACCTGCTATTTTATTAGCTAGCTTGTTATTTGCCTTTAACTTTAAACTTGGCCTAGTCGATATATTTTATCTTTTGAGTATCCCTAGTTTATATGCCTTTTTAACTGCTACCTCCGGCTTACTCATTAATCTCTTTTTTCCTAAACTGAATTGGAGTAATGAAACTGCTGTGGTTAAGCAAAGTGCAAGTAGTATGATTTCTGTTTTCCTAGGTATGGGACTCATAGGAGCACCAGTTGGCCTTTTCTTTTTACTAGAGCCACAAAACCTTACCCTCTTTTTCATAGGTGTTATTGTGGTTTTGCTCCTTTTAAATAGCCTCTGTCTTTATCTACTTAAAACTATAGGTATCAAACGTTTTAATACGATTTATTAAGCATAATGGTTTCTATAGAAAGGAGAGCGTAGCTTCTTAAATATAAGATTGCTACGCTCTCCTTTGTTCTATAAAAACTATTTTTCTATATTTTAATAGGCAATGATTTCTATGCCTGTTTCTGTAATATGGATAGTATGCTCCCACTGTGCTGAAAGTGAATCATCTTCTGTATAAACAGTCCATCCATCTTCGTCATCAATATAGACGCGATAATCACCTGCATTAATCATTGGCTCTACCGTTAAAGTCATCCCTGGTACAAGCAGCATTCCTTCTCCTTCTTCTCCTACATGAGGAACAAAAGGTTCTTCATGGAATAGCTTTCCTATACCATGTCCACCTAAATCTATTACGACAGAGCATCCATTTGCTTCGGCACAAGCTTGTACTGCAGCCCCAATGTCTCCAAGATGTCCCCAAGGTTTAATAGCCGCTATACCTACTTCTAGGCATTTTTTAGCTACCTCTACAAGCCTCCTGGCCTCTTCACTGACTTCACCAATCATATACATTCTAGAAGCATCAGCAAAATAACCATCTACAATAGTGGTTACATCCACATTCACAATATCGCCTTCTTGTAAAATGGTTTCTTCTGAAGGAACACCATGGCAAACTACATTATTAATAGATACACAAACACTCTTTGGATAGCCTTCGTAATTAAGAGGTGCTGGAATACCACCATGACTTACTGTATACTCATGAACTAATTGATTAATTGCTTCTGTAGACATACCCGCTTTAATCTTTGTGCCTACTAAATCTAGTATAGCATTATTAATCTCGGCAGCTTTTTTCATACCTTCAATATCAGCTTGTCCTTTGATAATTTCTCTAGGCGGCACTTCCTCACCTTGTAATTCTAAATGTTTAAGCTTTTCATCAAAGCTTAAATGACACTTTTTATATTTTTTCCCACTACCACACCAGCATGGGTCATTACGGTCAATTGACATCTTTTTACTCCTCCCTACTAGATAAGTTTTCTCTTACCATCAGTCCTTATTATATACCTGTTTTGAAAAATTTACACGTTTTCTTAGAAATCCTACTAGAATCTCTTTTAGGAGTGGTTTATACTAAAAGCAATTGTTCTACATATAAGTCACGTAAAATGCCATAATACTTATGACGGCTTTGACATTTCATACAGCCCTATTGAATTGTATCATTACACATCTTAGAAAAAATCAGAAAACAATATGGTATAAAGTTACTTTTTTGAAGATGGCTGATTGATACATTTTACTATTATTTGTAGAATATGATTAAAACTTATAGGAGATTAAAATATGATTAAACATTTTTCACATAATGATTTAGATGGATATAGTTGTGTACTTTTAGCACAATTAGCTTATGGACCTAACGAAGTGAGTTTTGACAACTGCTCTTATGAAGATATTAATGAGAAAGTCTCTCTTTATATTACTAATAAAGACTATTTAAATTATGAACATTGCTATATTACAGATATCTCTATTACCAAAGATTTAGCAGAAACGATTCAAAGCTTGATTGACACTACTGATAGTGACCTATCTGCTTCACATTTTCAGCTTATTGACCACCACCTTTCTGCTACAGCCCTAGAAGTTTTCCCTTGGTGTCAAGTACGTATTCAAGATGAAGCAGGTATTAAATGTAGTGGTACTTCTTTATTTTTTGACTATCTTAAAACACATGCATCAAGTAAGCTACTTCTAAATCCTCTTACAGCTGCTTATGTTGAAAAAGTAAGACGTCTAGACACTTGGGATTGGCAACCTTTAGGAGATCTTGAAGCAAAACAGCTCAATGACTTATTTTCTATTTTAGGTAATGAACGCTTTATGACTTATTGGTGGGAACGCCTTCAAACAGATGAGGGATCTTTTACTTTCGATGAAACGCAACAGCTTCTTTTAGAAATTCGTCAAAATGAAATTGATAAATATATTGAGGCACGTAACGAAGAAATTATTGAAAAAACAATTTTAGGTTATAAAGCAGGAATTGTTTTTGCTAATCGTTTTCAAAGTGAACTCGGTAATAAGCTAGGGGAACTCCATCCAGAATTAGACTTTATTGCTATGATTAATGTGGGCGGCGGTGTTTCCTGCCGTACTGTCAAAGATAATGTGAACCTTGCTACAGATATTACAGAAGTTTTCGGTGGTGGCGGTCATGCAAAAGCTGCTGGTATGCCAGTTCCTCCTTCTATTAGAGAACTGGTTATTAATACTTTATTTCACTTGACAGAGGAAAATAAAGCCAAGTAAAACAAGTGAATGGAGGGAGATTTATGACAAAAACGCTTATTAAATGTTTTATAAAAAATTACGAAGATATTACTAATCCTAAGGTGCGAGAAGCTTATGGAAATTTAGGAAGTATGGTTGGTATTATTGCTAATCTTATCTTATGCTTAAGTAAAATGGGGATTGGCCTACTCTTTAAAAGTATGGCTATCTTTGCCGATGGTATCAACAACTTATCAGATGCCGGTTCATCAGTAGTAACTCTCATTGGCTTCAAGCTTTCTGCAAAACCAGCAGATGAAGACCATCCTTTTGGTCATGCACGTATTGAATATATTTCAGGTATGATTGTTTCATTTATTATTTTACTTTTAGGTTTAGAACTTATTCGTTCATCTATCAGTAAAATTTTAAATCCTGAACCCATTTTATTTAGCCCTATCTTAATCATGGTATTAGTCTTTTCTATTATGGTCAAACTTTGGTTAAGTCGCTTTAACCGCATACTGGGTACTAAGATTCAATCTACCACAATGATTGCTACAGCCACAGATAGCCGTAATGATGTTTTAGCTACAAGTGCTGTACTTCTCGCCACCATCATTTCCTATTTTACAGGTATTAACCTGGATGGTCTAATGGGAGGAGTAGTAGGCGCTTTTATCTTTTATTCAGGTATTTCACTCATTAAAGAAACTACAAGTCCTTTACTAGGGCAAGCACCTGACCCTGAGTTTGTAAATGCTATTCAGACCAGGCTCCTCAGCTATAAAGAAATTACTGGCTTTCATGATTTAGTCATCCATAGCTATGGGCCTAACCGCTGGTTTGCTTCTGTCCATGCAGAAGTACCTGCAGATGCTAATTTACTTCACTGTCACGATATAATAGATAATATTGAACGTGACCTTCAAAGAGAAATGGGGATTGATATGGTCATTCATATGGATCCTATTGTCACTAACGACCCTGTTATTAATGACTTAAAAGCACAAGTTAAAGAATTCGCTAAAACTATAGACCCCAGACTTTCCATTCATGATTTCCGTATGGTCATGGGCCCTACTCATAGTAATATTATTTTTGATATTGCTATTCCTATAGGTTTTAAGCAATCACCTTCTGAGTTAGCTAAAGCTTTAGATACAGCTATTAAATCAATTAATCCAGACTACTATACAGTCATTACAGTAGATACCAATTACATCTCAACCTCTATTGCTTCACACATAACCAATCAATCTTCTTAGCTAGGTAAGTGTATTCCTCTTTGGGCGTACACTCACTTATCCTAATAACATATCCTTTAAAAGAGCTATAAGGTGCACGCCTCCTTTGACAAGGTAGTGCTTCTATAGCTCTTTTACTATTTTATCTTTCATCTACTGCTAAGATTGTTGCTATAAACATTCCTGAAAATAGCATGCCAGAAAGAGCAATCATTATGGTGAGTACCTTAGCCAAAGTTGTTTGAGGGTAAACATCCCCAAACCCAACTGTAGTAAACGTAATCACCAGATAATAAAATAAGTCCACCGCACTTTGCTGATTAAAGGTTTCAGCTTGTATAAAATGATGAATTCTAGAGTGTCCTGTAAACTGAACCAGAACTAATAAGGTATAAAGATTACTTAAAATAATAACCAGCCATGCAATAATACTCTTTACCTTTAATGCTTTTCCTCTTTTTGTATCTGGCTTATAAGGTACTTCGCCTGTTATAAAATGAAGCATTTCTAAATACACCATGACAACACTTGTAATAAGTGCCATAAAAGCTACCTGTCTTGTAATAACCGTATTAATTGTTGAAAAAAACATCAAAATCACAGTAGGTATTAAAATAGAAAATGCAATATCAAGTGTCATGCTCATTAAGTATTCTTCCAGCCACAGTGTAAAACTGATAAGTAGTTTTAGTAATAAACTATACATTACAAACGCTAGTAAAAACACAATGCTTTTTTGAATTTCACCTTCTTGTTTTAAGACCTTACCAATACTTAATAAAATCACAACACCCTTTTGCAGCAAATCTATCATTTGATCTTGCCAACTACCTTCTACCCAAAAGAATTCCTTCACTACATGTTTCAAAGATAATTGCTTACTTTTTGCCCCTACTATTAATTGCCCCACTAGTAATATTAACAATATAAGAACAAGGTACATAGTCTTCCTCCTAGCTTATCCACCTTGCTTCATTATATTCCACCTTCGTCCTAGTCATGCACATCTATCTGTTTCTTTCATAGCTCCTTCGAAACGAATAGATTGATAGTAATCCTAAAAGATGTTATACTACTAAAGCAAATTCACAAAACAGATTTACATACAAAAATGAGTAAAAAATTGTAGTTTATAAAATAATATATCGAAGCGCTTATTTTGATAGGCTCTTTTTTAGTAGCAAAGACAAGAAAGGACATTCTATGATAAACGTTGATAACTTATCCTACTCTTTTCCCCAAAAAGATCTCTTTAATCATATTTCATTTACATTAGAAGAAGGTCAGCACTGTGCTTTTATAGGTGTAAGTGGTAGTGGAAAAAGCACCTTGATTGATTTAATCATGAACTCAGAAAAATATATGTTCGAGGGTGATTTAGAAATAACACCTGACTGCCGCATTGGTTATGTGAGTCAGTTCATTGAACCTACACAAACAAAAGATATGACTGTATTTGAGTATATAGGCGGCCCATGTATTGGGTTACAAAATGAATTAACAGCCATTTGTACTGAAATGGAAACCTCTTCTGATATTGAGGCCTTACTTGAAAAGTATCAAGAAACGTTAGATGCTTTTGAAGCACTTGGTGGAGATGATTTTGAAAGTAACATTAATAAAAAATTAAATTTAGCTGATCTTATGAATCATAAAGACCTAATGGTTTCTCAGCTAAGTGGTGGCGAATTCAAGCTTGTTCAGGTTATTAAGGAAATGCTCAGTAACCCACATTTAATGATTATGGATGAACCAGATGTATTTTTAGATTTCGAAAATCTTAACGCCCTTAAAAACCTTATTAATGCCCACAAAGGCACACTTCTTGTCATCACCCATAATCGCTATCTACTCAATTATTGCTTTAATAAGATTATTCACTTAGAAAATAAGGAGCTACAAGAATTTGACGGTAACTATATGGATTATAACTTCTCACTCCTTGAGAAAAAGATTGAACTACAAGAACTGGCTCAAGCTGATACAGAAGCCATTGAACGAAATGCTCAAGTTATTGAGAAACTTAGAACTGCCGCAACGAATCTAGCTGACCCTTCTAAAGGAAAATCTCTAAAAGCTAGAGTAAAGCTTCAAGAACGCTTAGAAGCACGCAGAATAAAAGCACCTTTTGTTTATATCAAAGAGCCTGCTATTCATTTAGTTACTGACCATGAAACAGACCCAGAAACCACCATTTTAAAAGTAACGGATTTCAGCGTTGCCTTTGAAGAAATACTTTTAGAAAATGTCAGCTTTGAAATTAAATCCACTGATAAAGTAGCCATCATTGGCGCTAATGGCACTGGAAAAACGACTTTACTACGAGAAATTTTTAAGAATGATCATCCAAGCATTGCATTTAACCAAGGCACTGAAGTGGCTTATTTATCTCAACGCCAAGGTGAAATGCTCGATGAGTCTCATACGATTCTTGAAGAATTCCTAGCACTTGGTTTTAAAAATGCTGATGAGGTGCTCTCTCATGTTATAAACTATGGCTTTGAAGAAGAAATGCTTTATCAAAGAATTGAGGCTTTATCTGGTGGAGAAAAGAATCTCCTTCAATTAGCCAAAATTGCAACAAGCCATGCAAACCTACTGCTATTAGACGAGCCTACAAGTCATTTAGACACCTACTCACAATTAGCTCTTGAAAAAGCTCTTGGAAATTATAATGGTGCTATTCTTATGATTTCACATGACTTCTATTCTATCGTTAACTGTATGGATTACGCCTTAATCATTGATGATAAGACCATCAGAAAAATAAGTATGCGTAAATTTAGAAAAATGATTTATGCAAGCCATTTTGATAAAGACTATCTAGAACTTGAACAAAAGAAAAAGGCGCTTGAAACAAAAGTAGCTCTGGCTTTAAAAGATAACGATTTTATACGTGCTAAAATACTATGTGACGACTTAGAAGCACTGATTAAGCTATTTTAAATTATGATAAAAGGCCTCATTGAATCCCTACGATTTAATGAGGCCTTGAAATTTAAAATTAAATTTCCGAAAATCCTTCATATACCTCTGTATACTTAGGATTCCCTAACTCCTAATAATTTTTAAACTACTTTACTTGTTCTCCATTTACAAATAGTTTATAACCATTTGTTTCAATCTGACTTAAGTCACCCGTGAATTCAGTAATATAAGAATCTCCTGTGAGCACCCATTTACTACTGTCATCTATTGTAACTGTGGTTGCTCCTGACATATTTTCAGTATTTATTGATCCTGTAAATTGTGTTCCTTGTTGTAACGTTAGATCTAATATAGAGATATCATCTACACGGATTTTACCATTCATCACTTGATTGGTTGCAATAAAGGTACAATCACCACCATTACTTCCTTGTGTTCCCCAACCTCTTGAACTTGTATTTCCAGATACATTAAGAAGTGTATCTGTTGCTAGAGTAAGTGCAACATTTGTTAATTCCACTGTACAAGTTGTATTGGTAATATAAATCATATCACCTTGGTTAGCTGTGATACTACCATTTTTTGCAGTAAAAGTTGAGTGTCCAATGGCAGCATCACCTGACATACTTTGATAAATCATGATATTGTGTACGCTATCATTTTCATCAAGATTACTACTATCCATATTACCTGTTACATTACAGTTTTCAAGAGCTATAGAGTTCTTACCTTCTATTACAAGTGCTTCAGAATTATTAGCTACAAGTGTAGCATCAGCTACAGAAATATCAGCTGTAGAATAGATCGATGGACTACCAGTACCATTTGTTATATAGCTTCCACCTAATACTTTTACAGTACCGCCTCCTCTATCACTACGAATAGCCGCAGCTGAGTTACCTTTTGTCTCAATTTCTAAGTTAGTAGCATTCATAGTGCCACCACCTGTAGTTTGAATACCACCTGAATTATTACCTGTTGTATGAATGACACTATCTGATACATTAACAACAGTTCCTTCCCCATAACTAAAAATACCATTTCCATTTGTTACCGTTGTATTGACTGTACTATTTTTAATAGTCGCCTCTGCTCCGTTTGTTACAAGTAAGCCAGCATTTTGTCCATAAAAATCACCATTTTCAGTGTTAGAAGAGTTTCCTTGTGTTTTTTCTACTGTAATACCATCTAAGGTTACTTTTGCATTGTCAACACGTAGTGCATTTTCATCATCTCCAGTAGAAATATATCTTCCATTTGTTATATTTTTATCCGTATCAATTGTATTAGCCGATGTACCTTGAGTTACAGTATTACTTCCACCAAAGCCTCCCCCTGCATTAAGATTTTTGACAATAATGCTTTTAGCTATATGATCATCATTAAGTGCTACTTCTAAAATATCATTGACACCAATTTGATCAAGAGTACCTTCTTGTGTTCCCTGTAACATTTCTATTGTAATTTCTGTGGTATCATCAATAGTAAAATTAATAGTTTTCTGGGAAGCACTAAATGATTGCATACCACCTCCATGAGATGGTGGCGTATTATTTGTCATTGCCTCACCATCAGGTAATGCAGATGGTATACTCTCTGCCTTAGTCTCTCCATCAGGTAATGCAGGTGGCCCATCTCCTGTCACCGTCTCTCCATTGGGTAGTGCAGGTGGCCCATCCTGTGTTAACTCGCCAGTTACTGCCGTTATTGTATGGTCTGTAATATTTTGAACCTTAACGACATATACTTTTTCTTCTTTGTTTTCTTGCAAAGTAGTGGCTTCTTGAGTACTTTGTGCTTCATAAGTTGTATCTGTAATACAACCGCCTAAAAGACTCGTTGTTACCACTAAAGCTAAAATAGGTGCTACTTTTTTAAAATTCATTTTAACATGCTCCCTTCCATAACCTTAATCAACTTTACAAGAATAGTTTAATATACAAAGCTTAATTTAACCTTAATTTTTATACGATGATTTATCAATTTAAGTGCAACAGCTCTTCCATAAATGATGCATATGTAGTTCCCTAATCTAGGCATTTACATGCCTAGCATTGATTAATAGTTTTATATTCTCTTTTAAGAAAAAAACCTTCAAATCCATCGGATTCAAAGGTTTTCTTCTTCATTATAAACGTGATTTAAAATCCTCATAGCCAAAGCTTTTAATGATTTTAAATCCTTCTTTTTCACTATAAAGTACAATACTTGGAAGATTAATTCCATTAAAGGTATTATTCTTAACCATGGTATAGTGTGCCATATCACAAAATACTAGTCGGTCACCCTCTTTTAGTGGTGCGTCAAATGAATAATCACCTATCACATCACCAGCTAGACAAGTCGCACTGCCTAGACGATAGGTATAAGCTTTTTCTCCTGCTAGGCCACTGCCAATAATCTGTGGTCTATAAGGCATTTCTAGTACATCAGGCATATGACAAGCTGCTGAGGTATCTAAAATTGCAATATCTATATCGTTATGAAGTGTTTCTAAAACCGTACTTACTAAGTACCCTGTGTTCAAAGCCACTGCTTCTCCTGGTTCTAGATAAACCTCTATATCATAGGTTTCTTTAATATGCTTAATGCACTTAATGAGCTTTTCTAAATCATAGTCCGCTCTTGTAATATGATGGCCACCACCAAAGTTAATCCATTTCATTTGATGAAGATAAGCGCCAAACTTCTCTTCTACCACTTTTAAAATACGTTCTAGGGTATCTGAATTTTGTTCACACATAGCATGGAAGTGTAAACCTTCAATTCCTTCTAGATCTTCACCTTCAAAATACTCTAAGGTAATCCCCATACGTGACTTAGGGGCACATGGATTATAAATTTCTGTTTCCACTTCGGCATATTCAGGGTTAATACGCAGTCCACAGCTAATCGTTTTTCCTGCTGCTTTTACCTTTTCTTTGTATTTATTCCACTGGCTAAAGGAGTTAAACACAATGTGATTACAATAATGCATAATCTTATCGAATTCTTCTTCTTTATAAGCCGCTGCATAAATATGAACTTCTTTTCCCATTTCTTCATAGCCAAGCCTAGCTTCATGAAGAGAACTTGAAGTCACACCACTTAAATATTGGGCTATTAGAGGGAAGGTTTCATACATAGAAAAAGCTTTTGTCGCTAAAAGGATACGGCAACCTGCTTCTTCTTCTACCTTCTTTAAAATCTCTAGATTCTTTATTAAAAGACGTTCATCTACCACATAACAAGGGGTAGGTACTTTTGTAAAATCTAAATCCATAGTCATCTCCTTACTCTACTAAATCAGGAGCAAAAGATTCTTTCCATGGTAAGCCCCACTTATTAAGTGCTTCCATAAATGGATCTGGATCAAACTCCTCGACATTATATACACCTGGTTTCTTCCATTTACCTTGAAGAAGCATCATCGCTCCAATCATAGCTGGTACGCCTGTTGTATAAGAAATGGCTTGTGAACCCACTTCTTTATAGCATTCTTCGTGGTCACATACATTGTACACATAATATTGCACAGGTTTCCCATCTTTAACGCCTTGGCATATACAACCAATATTGGTTTTACCTTTTGTTCTAGGTCCTAAAGATGCTGGATCTGGTAAAATAGCTTTTAAGAATTGAAGAGGTACAATTTGCTGACCTTCATACTCAATAGGTTCAATAGAGGTCATTCCTACATTTTCAAGGACTTTAAGGTGTGTTAAATAGTTTTGTGAGAAAGTCATAAAGAAACGGATACGCTTAATCCCTGTGATATTAAGTGCAAGTGATTCTAACTCTTCATGGTGTAATAAATACATATCTTTATCCCCAATTTCTGGGAAGTTATACACTCTTTTAATCTCCATTGGCTCTGTTTCTATCCATTCACCATTTTCAATATAGCTTCCTTTAGCTGTTACTTCACGGATATTAATCTCAGGATTAAAGTTAGTTGCAAAAGGATAGCCATGATCTCCTGCATTGGCATCTAAAATATCAATATAGTGGATTTCATCAAAATAATGTTTAAGTGCGTACGCTGAGAAGACACCTGTTACACCTGGGTCAAAACCACAACCTAAAATAGCCGTAATTCCAGCTTTTTCAAATCTTTCTCTATAAGCCCATTGCCAGCTATATTCAAACTTAGCAGTATCTAAAGGCTCATAGTTAGCAGTATCTAAATAATGTGTTTTAGTAGCTAAACAAGCATCCATAATGGTTAAATCTTGATAAGGTAATGCCACATTGATAACAATATCTGGCTTATAATCATTAATAAGGGCAATAAGCTCATCAACATTATCAGCATCTACCTTAGCCGTTGTAATCTTTGTTTTACCCCCATCTAATTTTTCCTTGAGGGCATCGCACTTTGATTTGGTACGACTTGCAATACAAATTTCTTCAAATACTTCCCAGTTTTGTACACACTTATGTACTACGACACTAGCAACACCGCCAGCTCCAATAATTAATGCTCTTCCCATCTCTTAATCATCTCCTCGTTATGTATTTATTCTTTACTCATTATTTTAGTAACTTTTTAACGTAATTTGGCATAGCAAAGCTTCCTCTATGTACCTCAGTATTATAATATTGTGTCTCTATTCCTAACTCGTTCCAAGCCTGAGCATCTAAATCTTTTATTGGATCATACTTCTTAGAAGCAAACCCAAAAAGCCAGTGCCCTGATGGATAAGTAGGAATATGGGCACTATAAAGCTTAGTAATAGGGAAAAAACTTACAATCTTCTCATGTGCTTTCCTTAATGAATTAGCATGCATTTGATAGTAAGGACTTTCATGCTGATTCACTAAAATCCCATCTTCCTTCAAAGCTTTATAGCAATTACCATAAAACTCTTTTGTAAATAGCCCTTCTCCTGGGCCAAAAGGATCTGTAGAATCTACAATAATTAGATCATACTCTCCTTCTATATGACGGATATATCTAAGGCCATCTTCATAAAAAATATGAACTCTTGGGTCATCTAAGCCACAAGCTGTTTGCATCAAGTGCAGTCTGCAAGCTTCTACTACCATTTCGTCTATCTCTACTAAATCAATATGTTTTATTCCTTCATAGCGAATCAGTTCCCTTACCGTACCACCATCACCACCACCAATGACTAACACTTTTTTAATCTTTGGATTTGTAGCCATAGGCACATGAACAATCATATCATGATAAATGAATTCATCCTTTTCAGTAAGCATCATACATCCATCCAAGGTTAAAAAAGTACCAAATTCATATGAATTCATCACATCTATACGTTGGTACTTACTTTGCTTCGCATAGAGGTGACGATCTACCTTAATCGAAAAACGAACATAAGGGCTATGTTCTTCTGTATACCATAACTCCATTAAACTCGCTCCTTTCGCCTCTTACTCTTTCACCACATTGATATGCTCAATATGAATGTCTTCTGTTCCTGTTAGGAAGCAGCCTTTCATTTTGGCATAGTGAATATAATCTAAAATCTCTTTTGTAATTCTTTCACCTGGCGCTAGTATAGGAATGCCAGGAGGATAGCACATAACAAACTCACTACAAATATAACCTGTACTATCTTCTATTGGTATAGACCTCTTATCTGCGTAAAAAGCTTCTTGAGGTGTCATTGCCACCTGTGGATTAATATATTCATGATCTAGCATACCTGATGGACTTTTAAGATAACGCCTTTTCGTTTCTGCCAATGCTGAGATAAGACGCTCTATAGCTAGATCTGTATCCCCTACCGAAATAATAGCTAACACATTACCAATATCCCCAAATTCTATTTGTATATCATAATCATCTCTAAGAACATCATAAACCTCAATGCCTGCAAGGCCTATATCTCTTGTATGTATGGATAACTTAGTTACATCAAAATCAAATATTGTGTCTCCATTAATAAGTTCCTTACCAAAAGCATAATAACCACCCATTTTATTAATTTCTTCTCTTGCATAACTCGCTAATTCTATCACCCTATCAAAAATCTCTTTGCCATTTAAAGCAAGATTTTTTCTGGAAATATCAAGTGAAGACATCAATAAATAAGAACCACTTGTGGTCTGCGTTAAATTAATAATCTGACGTGTATAACCTTCACCTACGTTGTTATTGATCAGTAAAAAAGAACTTTGCGTTAAAGACCCACCTGTTTTATGCATACTTACTGCTGCCATATCTGCTCCTACGCTCATGGCTGAAACAGGTAATTCATCATGAAAATAAAAATGTGTACCATGCGCTTCATCAACTAACACTAGCATACCATATTCATGAGCTAGCTCTGTAATACGCTTAAGAGGTGAACAAATGCCGTAATAAGTCGGATTATTAATGAGCACAGCTTTGGCATCTGGATTTTCTAAAATAGCAGCTTTAACATCTTCATAGGACATGCCCAAAGGAATTCCTAATTCCTTATTAACCCCCGGGTTCACATAAACAGGAACAGCGCCACATACAACTAAAGCATTAATGGCACTACGATGAACATTCCTAGGCATAATGATTTTATCCCCTCGCTTGCATGCTGTCATCACCATAGCTTGTACGGATGAGGTAGTTCCTCCTACCATAAAAAAAGCATGTTTTGCTCCAAAAGCCTCTGCTGCTAATTGCTCAGCTTCTTTAATCACTGATACTGGATGACATAGATTATCTAAAGGCTTCATGGAATTGACATCAATTTGCATACAAGATTCACCTAAGAACTGTGTAAGTTCCTTGTTCCCTCTTCCTTGTTTATGACCTGGAACATCAAAAGGTACAATACGCGTATCCTTATATTTTTGTAAGGCCTCATAAATAGGCATACGTTCTTGAGAACTTTTATACATCATTCATTTTCCTTTACAAATATATTTTTCCCGCTATTTGTAGTGTATGTAATATTAAGTTATTTGTTTAGTAATAATAGATAACCCCATCTAACACACACGTCCTACAGCTTGTTATACCATAGGCTAACACCTATTTATGGATTTCGTTACACATTGTACAATAGACAAAAAAAAATAGCAATACCTTATCTTATTTTCTCTAACTATTTTGTTTATACATACTAAACTTTTGTTCAGTATTTTTTATTTATCTGAAAAGTTATCCTTTTTGTTTTTTTAATTACTTTTCTTCTAGCACTTCATAATAGTGACTTTTTAGTTGCTACTCATCTGTACGGGGCTTTGTCTATTTTTTAGAATATTTTTTTTTGTTTTTTTCGTTTTACTGTGCTATTTAAGCAAAATATTAGTTATTTTTCTCTCCTATTAACATCATAGAGGATAATATCTTTATTTTATAAAATTAATGTTCATCATTCAGAAGCAATGCTGCATCATATAAAAGCAGTACAAGAATCTCCTCTAGATAGAGATACTTGTACTGCTTCTGCTTAATATATCTTTGACTTATCTACTTTATTTTAATTATCCTTTTTTAGACGATAGATCATAGGTGTATATCTTAAGCCATCAGTGACTTGTTCAATATCACTGTCGATAAACCCTAAATGATGATAGACTTTCACAGCAAAAGGAGAGGAATTAACTGTCATATTACCAGAACTATTATCCAAACAAGCTTTTTCAAATAACTGTTTTCCAATTCCTTTTCTATGATACTTGCCATCTACAAAAAACAAAGCAATGTGATTTCCATTGCTACGAGTCGCAAGAATACCCATGAGTTTAGTATGTTCAAATGCTCCATATATTCTAAGCATTTTTATATATTCAGTGTCGTGCAATGAATCATAAAACGATTTTATTCCTTGCTCAGAATAATCAGGGCCTTCATATTCCTGAAAAACTGTCCAAGCTAATTGTAATGCCATTTCATATTCATTTGATAAAAGTTCTCTTATTTCCACATTTTTGCTCCTTAAATAATCTCTCTTAATATCTTTTGTAGTTCTCTCACTATTATCAGCATAGTTCATTTAGCTTTTTGTAAAGTTAACTATAAAAAATGTTAAAATATACAGTCCTATTCGTTCAAAAATATTTCTTTTCATTCCCCCCTATTTCCAACTTCATTCTCTTATAACTAGGAGATTCAGTTTACCCTATAGTATATTTCAAACTTATGCCAGCTTCCATTCGTCATTCAAAATACCATACAAACAAGTATCTGCCCAAATCGGATTTCCTTTCTCATCATGTTTAAAATAAAGATGTTTTATAAACATTCCTTCTTTTCTCATACCGAGCCTCTCTAATAGCATTTGTGATTTTATATTTAATGCATCACATCTAGCAGTTATTCTCCGTACACCTAAGCTATTAAAAGCTACATCTAGTAATGCTGATACAGCTTCTGTAGCGTAGCCCACCCCTTGATATTGCGTATTAAAAAAGAATCCTACCTCCTTTGAATCAAATTCTCCATTTTCATAAATTAGTTCACCTATAACTTTATTAGTTTGCTTTAAACTCACTGCCATAAAATCATCAGTATTTATTCGTCTATGAACTTCCTCTTTAGCCATTTCATCTGTATGTACCATATAAGGTGAGTATCTAATAACTTCTTGATCAGATAAGTATTCCTGTAAATCTTTCCAATCTTCCTCTTGAAAGTTCCTAATGATTAATCGTTTAGTTTCTATTATTTTCATTTTTTCTCCCTATGCTATATACGTATTTAAACTATGCTAATTCTCGCACCTGTAGTAGCGGTAAGGCTATCAAGATTAATATTTCCTATTACCTGATTACTTTCTTTTTCAACAATAGTCCAAATATATGTGTTTTCTTTTTTATATTCCTGTATTCAATTTTTAATGTATTGCCTAGTCTCACTAATACTTTTGTGGATAGAAAATGTAAAGTATTTAAATACATTCCTATCAGACATTACATTAAAATATAATTGCTCACTATCATCTTCGACAAATTTTCTTAGGTACAAATGTTGTGTTTCTAATTGTTTTGTTCCTTGTGGATTCATTAAAACTTCCTCCTTAACCAATTGGATTTTTCTTATTTGATTGAATAATCTCTTTTACAATTTCTAGATTATCATTCAAATCATCTTCTCCATTTACAACTATTTGTTTACATCTTAGCAGCTTTTGCCACTCATCATGCTTAGTCTTACTTCTCATGTTCACATCTCCATTGTCATATGCAGCCGCCCACTCCATAAATTCTAGATGATTCTCATACATATCTCCACCTAGCTCAATTCTTGAACCAAAATGAACTTTTTCTCTTTCCTTTAAGCGCCTAATACGAACATCTTTATCTGTTACTACACGAATTGCAAGTGTAAATAATGGAATCAATTCATCTCCCCAATCCACAAGGGAACCTGAAATAACCACCTTATCTGAGCGCGATATATCTTTCTTCATCATCTGAAGCCGCTCTGTCACTTCTCGCTTTGTAGTATACTTTGGATTTGTGGGTAACCAGAAATAATCATCTGTATCCATAAACGTATATCCAAGCTGCTTAGCTATGAATTTCCCTAATGTAGATGTTCCTGAGCCTGATGCCCCATAAATATGAATTACATTTTTACACATATTTTCCCTCGTTCTTCAATATTCTTCTCGTTATATTCTCATTGATCAACATAAAGTCATTATATACTCGGGGGGGGTAATTTACTATATAATCCGAATAATTTAGTATTTTTAACATAAAATAATCCAAGCATCTCTAAAATCACTAGAAATCCTTGGATTATTTTATGTTACTTATCATATTACTGATCAACTATCAAATTTCATAATGACGTATTCTTTTCTCACTTTTTATTAGGCTTTCTTTTATAAGCAAGAGTTTTTCCATGTCTTCTAATAGTTCTTGGTTCTTCATCTCAAACATCATTTATTTTCCGGCATGATTGGTGGTTGTTGTCTCAGAGGCTTTATGCTTGTTTCCAGCGCTTTAAGGTAGGGAAGAACTCCTTCATCATAGCTCTTGCTTCTTCTGCAGTGGCACATACTTTTTCCTCTACTAAGATCGGTACACAGTTTTCTATTTCTTCTTCCATAGTCACATCACGGATAAAATCCCCTTGGTCATAGCAATACTTACAGTAATCTGTACTTTTACTTCCATCTTGTTCCGTACCATATAACTCATCTGTTTCCCCCATAGGCATACCACAAGATTGACAATATTTTTCTTCCATTTAAAAAACCTCCTTATAATAAGTTATTTGATAGACTTATTATAAGGAGATGAATATGACAACAGCATGTCACATTAATAAAGTTTTTATTTCAAACCCGCTTATAACCTTTGCCAATCCACCAGTTAAATAAGCCCTTTATTTTTTTCTTCTAAAATTTTAATAGCATCATAGAACACTTCATTAATAGGTGTTGGTACACCTACTTCCTTACCCATGGCAATCATTTCACCTGCAAACATTTCTACCTCAGTTGCTCTTTTATTTTCAATATCTTGCAGCATAGAGGTTTTATTACCATATGGAACATGACTAAGTAACTCTCTTTGCGCCAGTAATTCTTCTTCCGTAAAAATAATACCTTTTTTAGCTGCCACAGCAAACACTTCTCGCATAGCTGCTTCTCTTAAATGATTAGCTGTTTCACTTACCTGCCAAGCCCCAAAGGGAATACCTAATATGGCAGAGCTTTGGTTTTCAGCTACATTACAAGCATATTTATGCCAAAGTGCCTTTCTCATATCTAGAGGAATTTTATACTGAATTCCTGCTGTTTCAAAAAGCGTTTTAATAGCCAAAATACGTTCTGATAACACGTCGTTACGTTCTTCTCCAAACTCAATATACCCATTACGTTCATTAAACGAAATGCCCTCATCTGTTCTAATACTACTTAAACGCATTAAAGCATAAATAACCTTGTCACCATAGACCTCTTGAAGCTTTTCTTCACTATTTACCCCATTTAAAAGGGACATAATCACTGTATGCTTACCTACTTGATTTTTAATAGCTTTTGTAGCTGCATCTAACCCTTGATATTTAGTGGCAATCATAACTAAGTCCGCAGGCTCACTTTTTTCCTCAGGTGTAACAATTTGAAATTGATAGGACTTACTATTGATTAAAAGACCTTTTTCTAATCTTGCTTTTCTTTCTCCCTCAGCAATAACAACTAATTTCCCATTTGATAATACAGAAGAAAGCTTAGAAGCCATAAAAGCACCGATTGCACCTATACCAATAATGGCTACTTTTTCAATCTTCATTATTCACTCAGCTCCTCTATTTCACTTAACCATAAACTGCTACAAGCATCACTTGGCATACGCCAGTCTCCTCTTGGTGATAAACAAATACTTCCGATTTTTGGTCCATCAGGCAAACAGCTACGTTTAAATTGTTGACTGAAGAAACGACGATAAAAGACTTTTAGCCATTTTAAAATGGTTTCATGACTATAAAGCTCATCTATTTCCTCTTCTTTAACTGCAAAAGCTGTTTTCGCTAAGAAATAAATTTTACTTGGACTAAAACCAAAACGTAATAAATAATACAAGAAGAAGTCATGAAGTTCGTAAGGCCCTACTGTATCTTCTGTTTTTTGAAGCATCTCCCCGTTTTTACCAACAGGTAAAAGTTCAGGACTAACAGGAGTATCTAACACATCTAGCAAAGTATCCTTTACCTTTTCACTTTGACGTTTAGAAATAGTATAAACCAAGCTTCTTACTAAAGTTTTTGGTACACTTGTATTAACGGCGTACATGCTCATATGGTCCCCATTATAAGTACACCAACCTAGTGCTAACTCACTTAGGTCTCCTGTACCGACTACCATACCTCCACCTTGATTAGCAATGTTCATTAAAATCTTAGTACGCTCTCTAGCTTGGGTATTTTCATAAGTAATGTCATGAACATTTTCATCATGCCCAATATCACTAAAGTGCTGTTTGCAAGCTGCTGCTATAGGAATCTCTCTCATGGTAATGCCTAACTCTCTCATGAGTTGAAGGGCATTTTCATAAGTACGGTCAGTAGTTCCAAAGCCTGGCATAGTTACACCTACAACCCCCTTGCGATCCCAACCTAAATCATCAAAAACTTGAACAGCTACCAGTAGTGCTAAGGTAGAGTCTAAACCACCTGAAATACCAATAATAGCACGCTTGCTGCCTGTATGACTAAGACGCTTTTTAAGTCCTGCTACTTGAAGTGAAAAAATATCTTCACAGCGTTTATCTCTCGTTTCTGCAGCATGAGGCACGAAAGGTTTTCTTGCAATCCTTCCTTTGAAAGTTCCTCTATAGCTTAAAGTCTCGCCTTCTATGCGCCTTACTTCTGGCATAAAAAGCTTTCTACTATCTCCATAGCTCTTTCCTTTGATACGATCTTTTTGAAGACGTTCTAAGTCTATATCCGCTACAAGTACATAATCCGTATCAATCAACTTTTCATTTTCCTTGATAATAGCTCCATTTTCAGCAATTAAGCTATGGCCACTAAAAACAAGGTCTGTTGTAGATTCTTCTGCCCCTGCTGAAACATAAAGGTAAGCGCATAAGGTTCGAGCAGATTGCTGACTAATCAGCTGACGACGGTAATTTCTCTTGGCAATAATTTCATTACTTGCTGATAAATTCACAATTACATTAGCACCAGCTAGTGTCAAAAGAGAACTTGGTGGAATAGGTGTCCACACATCTTCACAGATTTCTACCCCTACTTTTAACTCACCACACTCAAAAAGCAAATCCGTGCCTACAGGTACCTTTTCACCTAATAAGGTCATTTCACCTATACCTAAATCCGTTCCTAGGGCAAACCATCTTTTTTCATAAAACTCATTATAGTTAGGAATATAGCTTTTTGGTACAACCCCTAGCACTTTTCCTTTTAAAAGAACAGCCGCGCAGTTATAAAGTTCGTCTTCAATCATCAATGGAAGACCTAAAACAATTAACATTTCCATCTTCCTAGTTGCCTTGGCGATTTCACCTAAAGCCTTTTTAGCGCTTTCTAAAAGGGTTGTTTGGAAAAATAAATCAGCACAGGTATAACCCGTTATACAAAGCTCAGGAAATCCTATGACCTGCGCCCCTTCCTGATCAGCTAGTTGAATTTGCTTTAAAATCTGTTCTTTATTATAGTAACAATCAGCTACTCTTACACTAGGTACTGCAGCTGCTAGCTTTACAAAGCCATACATATAGTCGTCATCTCCTTTTTAAAAGTCTCCTCTATGAAGTCTATCACGAATCTCCCTCAATGTGTATTGTTTCGTCATTTTTCCGTCCTTAAACACGGTCTTTAATTGATTTTCTGCAGTGATTTCTTCTTTAAAGCTAGTACCATAGCCATCGATATATGTTAACTCACCATCTTTTTCATATACATAGCATAATCCTTTTTGAGATTTTTTAAAGTTACCTGTATCTGTCTTAGGATTTTTAAAAATCTCAATACGATTCTCTTCTTGCTCCGCATAAGTAGCTTTAATGGCAATACCAAAGGTATCTCTAGTATAAGGGTTGAAGCTACCATCTTCATTTTGAAGACATTGCATAGAAAAGCTACCTACACCTAATACTACATTGTTACAAGCAAATCCTTTTTCTAGTAATCTTTCATAAATGGCAATAGCACGTTGTGGTGTAATGCTGTCTCCATAGATTGCTTTAATATGTGAATCCAATACTTTATAACCTTTACTATTAACGCTGCCACCAAAACTTTCCCATAAACACTGAACCGTTCCTTTTTCTTCTGGTGTTTCACCACTGTTTCTGCTAGTACCGCAAATAATATCCACAGGATCGCCACTATCTCCTCTAACAAGTAGTGTCCCTTCGTGAGCCATAATCTCTTTTTCACAAGCTGGTAGAAGCTCCGTCACTAGGCGCCAGTAATCATAGCTATCACTTACCATAGAAAAATGATGCTTTGGATAAATTTCCGTTAAAAGGCGTTTAATCATCACTGTTTCATCGCCATCTACAGCATAGTTAGAACACATCACACTATGCTCTGTGCTAATAGCTCCAAAAGCCACCTCTTCCTTGGTGCAATCACAGTTATATAAATGCTCTAAATAACTAATAGCTGGGACTGTGGCAGTATTTACAAAAGATAAACAAAAGGCAGCACTACTTTTAATAGCACTCTCTGTGCTTTCTTGACCTCTCATAGAAAAATCTCCTAAAGCACGTCTCCTTGGTACATTGTCTTCTACACTTAAATCATAATAGTGATTAACAATTTGACGGTATTTATATCCTACATTAGCACTTATCATTGTATGCCATAAATTACAGGAAATATTGGTTTCAATAGTATTCACAAGCCATACAAAATCTGGATGGGTATTACTTACTTCTAACATAGGTACTTTAATAGGTACTCTCGTTCCTTCTGGCACCGCTTTGATTTCTAATGGCAAGTATCCTAAATCATGAAGTGCTGCAATTTTCTCTAAGCCATAAGCCCCTTTTCCTAAGGTAGCCGTTAGCAGCCTCTCATACTCAGCCAGTACCTCCTCTTTAGGTCTATTAAAGAAATTATCGTTAAAAGCCCCAATCAGATAAGTCTTAATAAAACCTTGTAGCCCAAACATAATAAGGTGTTCTTCCCCCTCTATTCTACTCATACGAGGCGTAAAATAAGAAGCCATTTTCGTTAGCCCTTTAGGATATTGCTCGGCATGTGTGGTTTTATAATAATCCAATAATAATAGTGGATTGATATTGATTCCAAAATTCATTTTTAATCTCCCCTTATCTCTTCCTATTTCTTAATACCTATTTTCATGGTCCTGCTATGATTACAAAAGTAACTTAATACAATATAATTTTTAAAATGAAAGAAGATAAATGTCCTCAAAGCGCTCCTCTGATTTCTTCATAGCGCGTGTTAGATTAAGTTATTGTGATCTATAACTAACTGGTAACACTGTAATTTTCTCATGTGTTTTAGTTAATAAGCTAGAAGTTGTATAAATGCGGCGAATTAAATCGCCTTCCATAAGTTTACCTTCTAAAATACTATTTTCGCAGTGGGTAACGTATAAATCAATTTGCTTTGCACCCAAAGCTTTAAGCTTTAAAGCTGAAAAATAGAAGGTACCACCAAAGCTACTAATATCATCAATAATCAGTACATTAAATGGCTCTTTAGGTAGATGCCCTGAAACCTCTAAACCCTTAATCTCACCTGTTTCCCAATCTCTTTGCTTAATCCCAAAAGCATTTGGAAATTGAAATTGTTCACTATAACGTTTCTGACTACCACTATCAGGATAAAAAATAATATCCTTGCTAGCTACTATGCCACTTTGTTTAACTGCTTCTTCTACATAAGGCTTCACTGACATCTGCTCTACCCTATGTAGTAGCGCACTGGTCACATCTGAATGAGGGTCTAGTACATGAACCTTACTAAAATTTAGGGCATTAATCATTTCACAAAAATACTTTAAAGTAAACACATCTTCCGGTCTCTTAGTGCGATCTTGTCTAGCATTTGGCACATAAGGCATCCATAACTCAATATCATGAATCCCCTTATCCTGTAAATGCCTTGTTAAAAAAGTCACTACTAAAAGTTCTTCATTGTTTTCGTATTGCCAATCAATGTGTATCTTTTCATTCTTCTTTGTGAAGTGTTTTATAAGTAAAGTACCATCTGGAAAATAGCCTGGCTCTATTTGCTTACCATTTATTCGAATCATACCTATGCCTCCTTTATCTACTATCCTTATCCTATACACTCATTTGTCATATGCCTCTTCCCTTTTGCTAAAGTAAATGAATGTAAAACCTTAGATAGCCATTTCTAATTTTCGTTAATAACATTTACCTGACACATCTTCAAGGTTGTTAAGGCACTTGTATGGGTTTCAGGTGTTACACCTGCACAGCAGCTAGCATCTACTGTTAGTGGGATTTCTGGACAATAAGCTTTAAGTACTATGGCATTAGAAACAACGCAAATATCTGTACACAAACCAACAAGCTCTATCTCTACTGCTTCTTTATCATTAAGTACTTTAATCTGCTCCCCTAAAGCTATGCTACCAAAAGTCAGTTTATCAATCACTGGTGTATGAGCTTCTACCAGCTTCTCAATTGGTTCTGCTAATTCCCAACCCCAGGTAGATTTAATACAATGTTCTACTGGTAATTTATTCCCCTCTTGAGTCGTCAAATAATCTTCGAAGTGAGTGTCCCTTGTGAAGAAAATCATTTCTCCCCTAGCTTTATAGTCTTCTATCTTTTTGACAACGCGTGGCACTATAACCTCAGCTTCTTTGGTTCCTAGGCTTCCTGTAATAAAATCATTTTGCATATCGACTACTATAAGCACTTTTTTCATACTATCATCCTCCTTTTAATCATCATGCTTTAAACTTTATTTTAGTGTTAAATACAACCACTTTCAACTTAGTAACTTTTTGTTACTAACTATTCATATGCCTATTATATTCAGTCAAAACTAATTTGTCAATTAATTTAATAAATTTCCTCGTTAAGAATCAAGTCTTTAACTAAGCAAGATAGCAGACACACTAGTTAGCTCCTATGATCTATGAAATGTAAAATGAAATCTTTTCTAAATAGCAAAAAGGAATGTTGCTCATCTCACAACATCCCTTTTGTTTTTATGAATCTCTTAGTATATCTCTACTTTATAAGCAAATAGAATCTCTCATAAATGCCACATCCTCAGTCTCAAGTGTAATATTACCTGCTAAAGCATTTTCTTCTATTTGTTCTAATTTTCTAGCACCACACAATACGTTCATATTATTGCTTTGTGCTGCCACCCAGGCAATAGCTAAATTCCCAAGCGTACAACCATATTTATCACAAAGTGGTAGCCAAGAATCCACACCATCTACAATCTTACTTAAATTCTCTTGCTTGTACCACTTCTTACCGTCTCTTGAGCTACCTAACTCTGGTACATAATCCTTACGAATCTTTCCTGTTAACAAACCTTGTTCCAGTGGTGAATAAGCTTGAAAAGTAACACCATACTTTTCGGCAGCTGGTAAAATTTCTTTTTCAATACGTCTATCAATTAAGCTATACTTTTCTTGAATAATATCTAGCTCACCGTATCTTACATACTCTTCAATATGCCAAGCAGACATATTGGATCCACCAATAGCTCTAATTTTACCTGCTTTTTTAAGTGCCATTAAGGCTTCCATTGTTTCCTCTATAGGCACAATGAAAGGCTCTACACTTTGCCAGTGAGTAAATAAGATATCTATATAATTAGTACCTAAGCGCTTTAAGCTTTGATCTACAGAGTCAATAATAGCTTGTTTTGTTAAGTTTTTATAGACATCAAAACCATCTCTGGAGAAATAATAGCTTCCTACAGTTCGGTCGAACATTAAACCACATTTTGTTGATAAAACCACTTGGTCACGTACAGGCTTAATCGCCTTTCCTACCACTTCTTCACTATGACCAAATCCATATACTGGTGCTGTATCTACAAGGTTAATTCCTTTATCTAATGCCGTGCGAATGGTTTTTATAGATTCGTTATCATCATTAGTTCCCCACCAAGAACCACCACCTATAGCCCAGGTTCCTAAAGCTATTTTAGATACTTCTAAATCAGAATGTCCTATCTTCATTGTTTGCATTTTGTCTCTCCTTTTAGTATCTATTATTTTATTATCATCTTATATAATATCAAATAAATAATCAATAGTTTATAAATAACAAAAAGATTAAAAAAAAGTAAGAATACAGGCTTGAATGCCTCATATTCTTACTTTTCTAGTATTTACTAACGTCTCTAACTAATATAAGTCTTTACACACCAACCAATGGTGCCATCTGCTAATTTCACCTTATACCAATCTCCTAATATAGATAATATCGTAACCTTTGTTCCTTTAGCTAACTTAGCTACGATAGCTCTATCTGTTCTAGCTCCTGCTCTGATATTAAGGCTCGTCGCATTAACTGTACCTTGTTTTGGAAAACTGCTAGTATTTGTTGTACTACCAGCTGTATTGCCATTATTAGTTGTACTTTGACTGGCATCTACCTTGATATACGCTGCACTTGCCCAACCCACTGTGCCGTTAGACAACTTTACTTTATACCAATCTCCTAAAATACTTAGGATAGTAACCTTAGTTCCACTACTTACTTTTGCAACAACTGGTCTATCTGTTCTAGCACCAGATCTAATATTTAAAGTTGTTGCAGATACAACACCTGTTTTTCCCACAGCATTAGGATTTACATTGCTGCTAGAAGAACCTGAACCTGTACCATTTTCAGTATTACTATTACCATTGTTACTACTGTTTCCTCCAGAACCTGTATTTCCTGTACCTGTCACTGGGTTTGCTTTGTAATAATTGCTAATTTTATCTTTGCTTCCCATACGATTACTCAAAAGATCTCTCAAACTAAAGTAAATACTGCCCTCAACTTGGGTATACTTTTCATTGACAGCTAATTGCGTGTCAATTTGAGTTGCCACTACATCACGATAAATCCCTTGTCCAATATATAGCTTAGTAGAAGTACCTACTACTTGATTAGACCACCATTTCACTAAAGTTTCATAATCTGCTTTAGCATGACCTGTTTCCCAATAGATTTGAGGTGTAATGTAATCTAGCCAACCATTTTGAATCCAGGTTCTTGCATCAGCGTATACCGAATAATACGCTTCATTACCTGATGTTGCTGAGCCTAAAGGATCAGAAGTATTATTCTTCCAAATACCTGCTGGGCTAATACCAAAACTGATATTCTTTCCTGAAGAACGATTAATCGCTTTAATAGCATAGCTTACACGAGATACCATATCATTAACTGCTTGACGTCTATGATTAGCTACGGTGCCATCTTTGCTTTCACCTGCTGGAAGTGGATAAGAAGAAGGGTAAAAATAATCATCAAAATGAATCCCATCTACATTATAGTTTGTAGCAATTTCTTTAACTGTATCTACAATATGTACTTTAACTTCTTCTAACTCCGGATTATAGTAGAGTGCATTATTATAACTAAATAACCAAGAAGGATTTAAGCGAGCTGGATGATTAATTGCTAAAGCATTAACATCTGTGCCACTGGTTGTTACACGATAAGGATTTAACCATGCATGAAGTTCCATTCCTCTTTTATGTGCTTCTTCTACCATAAAAGCTAATGGGTCATAGCCTGGCTCTTGCCCTTGCGTGCCTGTTAATACGTCTGACCAAGGATTAATATGAGACTTATATAAGGCATCAGCTTTTGGCCTTACTTGTACAAAAACAGCATTAATACCTATGGCTTTTAACTGGTCTAACTTTTCGGTGAACTCACTTTTTTGAGCACTTATATTATTTTTAGTGCTTGGATAATCTAAATTATAAACTGTCGATATCCAAATCCCTCTTAATTGTTTACTTTGTGTTTGGGCTAGTGCATTCACACTAAACATACTCACTATGAGCATAAACACAGTGAATACTGAAACTACTTTTTTCACTTTCTTTCCTCCTTTGGCGATATTCTAGCTTTTTTTAGGTTTTTCTTCTTTAAATTATAAAGGGACTCCCACAATTTGTAAATGTTTGTCATCTATTTGTTATGTAGTTATGATGTTTAGCTTCTAAATGTTACAAAACTGAAAGAAAACTGTCACCAAAATCCTATAGTTTAGCTATTCATTTAGCTTTATAATAAATCTATAAATAAAAGAAAGGAGCTTATTACTATGAAATATATTAAAAATCTATTTAAAGGTATGCTCATTCTTCTACTTGTATTAACTATTAGTGGCATAGGCTATGGTTACTTTGCTTATCATCGCACTATTAACGCCTATCCCATAAAAGAAACAATCGTAGCACTTCAAAATAGTGAGAACTATACACACTTTGATGAAATTAGCCCTACTTTTCTTGATGCCATCGTGGCCATTGAGGACCATCGCTTTTATAAGCATGGTGCTGTAGACCTTATTGGTCTTGGCCGTGCACTCATTACGAATGTGGTCTGTGGTAACATTGAGCAAGGCGGCAGTACCATCACTCAGCAACTAGCCAAAAATCTCTTTTTAGATAAAACACAAACTTTAGAACGTAAGCTCAAGGAAATGTTTATCGCTTATGAATTAGAGAATCTTTATAGTAAAGAAGAAATTCTCGAACTTTATGTCAACGCCATTTATTATGGAGATGGCAATACAGGTATTACTATGGCTAGTCAAAATTACTTTAATAAAACACCTAAAGAGCTTACTTTCGATGAAGCCACTTTATTAGCAGGACTTCCTCAAGCGCCTTCAGCTTATGCACTTAGTAACCATTATGATGCTGCATTAAAAAGACAATCACAAGTTATTACTGCACTTGTTGCCTTTTCTGATGATTATAATCATCTTACTGATGCCAATATGCCTTAACACCCAAAAATGTTCACCTATATTTGGACAATTTATGGGTATTTTTTTGTAAATAATTATGGTATTTAATGCAATTGACTATTTATACTAAATATTCTAATATATTATTATGTTTAATTTTTAATATTTAAGGAGTTTTAATGTGATATCTCAAAATCTCGAAGCCATAACAAGCTACTTATGGCGTCAATCCTCAGAACGTATTAATCATCTTTTGGCAACTGAAACCGACTTCAATATTAGTGACTACTATTATCTTCTAGCTATTCATAACATGAAGCATCCCAATTTTGGAGATGTGGCAGACGTTTTATCTCTCACTAAACCAGCTATTTCTGCACTTATAAAAAGACTTCAAAAGCACCAGCTTATCGAAAAGGTTCAATCAGAAGAAGATAAACGTGTGTACTATCTTCAATTAACCACAAAGGGAAAAGAAATCGTAGAGGGCGATTACCAAATTTATTCCCATATTGAATCACTTATTTCGTCTAGTGTTAGTTCAGACCAACTTCAAGCACTAGATTGTTTATTAGAGGTCGTTATTTCTTTAATTCGTACTTCCCAAGAGCAAAACTAGACCCACTAAAAGGGCTAAGTCTATTCATGTTACTGCAATAGACTTAGCCCTTTTGCTTAATCTGTCTTTAATATTTCTTCTATATAAGCTCTATTCTTCTCAAGCAGGGGGGATTTAGCTATTAAGATATAAATATCTTTAATATCTCTAATCCACTTATGGATATGCGCTTCTGTCTGCCTATAACTTGCTAATCGATATTTAATATCTGTCTCAGCCTTTATGCTCCATTCAGTTTTACCCTCCTTGGCTATTTGCTGATTTATAAAAGCAAATAACTGTTCTTTTAAGGCTTCTAAATTCAAATGAAGCTCTACATACTCCGGTAGCCTTACTTCTTCTCTTTTATGATTAATGGTATATTCATCACTCCAAAGTTCTAGTTGTCCTATGAGTTCTTCAAGTTTCCTCACATCCCCTTCAAATTCCTCATATTCTGCTTGTATGATGTCATTATCCCTCATGCTTTTCTCCTTAATTACCTATGATTTTCTATTTATTCTTCTTTTGTAGCACTTTTCTTACGCTTTTTTACACACTCGGTAAGTAAATATTCTATTTGTCCATTAATCGAGCGAAAGTCATCTTCTGCCCAAGCTGCTAGCTCATTCCAAAGACCTGGTGACAATCTCAGTAGAACCTGTTTTTTTTCTTTTTCTTTCGCTTTGCTGTCCATATCCTCTAGGTCCTTTCTATATATGATTTCTAATAGATCGTACCACTATTAACGATTGGCTGTGCATCTTTATTCCCACAAAGTACCACAAGTAAATTACTTACCATAGCAGCCTTACGTTCTTCGTCTAGCTCTACCACACTATTCTCATTAAGTTGTTTAAGCGCCATCTCTACCATGCCTACCGCACCTTCAACAATTTTTTGTCTTGCTGCAATAATTGCTACTGCTTGCTGTCTTTGAAGCATAGCTGAAGCAATTTCTGGTGCGTAAGATAAATGAGTGATGCGTACTTCTAAAATCTCAATACCTGCAATATTAACTTTTTCTTGAAGCTCTTTTTTCATAATGTCAGCTACTTCTTGACTACTGCCACGCAAAGATTTTTCATCACTACCTTCTGTTTCTGCGCCATCATAAGGATAGCATCTTGCTACATTACGAATCACAGAATCACATTGAGTAGAAATATAATTTTTGTAATTGTCTACGTTAAAGACAGCCTGTGCTGAATTTCTAACCTGCCAAATAACAATTGCACCTATTTCAATAGGATTTCCTAATTCATCATTTACTTTTTGCTTTTTATTTTCTAATGTAGTCGCTTTAAGAGATACTTTTTTACTCCCCGTTTCAATCCCTTGAATATTAATATCATTAGCTCCTTGAGCTGTAGCTACTTGAACCCCTGATTTAACAGTTGGATTAATACTTGTGCAGAATGGATTTACCCAATAAAATCCCTCCTTTTTTAATGTACCCTGATACTTTCCAAATAATGTAAGTACTAATGCTTCATTAGGATTGATTACCTTAAGTCCTGCAAATAGAAAGAAGGTTGAAATAAAGCCAATACCTGCTACAATGCAAATAGTAACTGTTAATGCTACAGAAACTTTCGCAACAAAGCCTATACTTAATGGAAATGCAGCTATGCAGATAACCATTAATAATATAGTTCCCAATAACATTCCCATCCCACTTTTGGTTTTCATTTCTTTTTCATCATATATTTTCTTCTTATCCTCCATCACATTCACTCCTCCGCTTCTTATACTTTTAATATCATTCTGATATCATATTAATATGATATCATTTTCTATTACCAAGTCAATGTACTTTATAAAAATTTAATAAATAACCCAAATTCAATTTTATCTGATATTCAAACTTCCAAATTTAATTTTTTGAATCTGTTTTTTCTTTATGCTACAATTAGTCTATAGATATGTTTAAACATTATTGATTACTAGAAATGAGGGCCAATCGATGCAGACCACACATCATTATCAAGATTTTTTAGCCATACTAAAAGAAGAATTAGTCCCAGCAATGGGATGTACAGAACCTATTGCCCTAGCTTTTGCTGCTGCTAAAGCTAGAGAAGTATTAGGTGATTTTCCTGACCATGTAATTGCCAAATGTAGTGGTAACATTATTAAGAACGTTAAATGCGTTACTATTCCTAATACAGACGATTTAGTAGGTATAGAAGCCAGTGTTGTTATGGGTATTGTGGCTGGTGACGCTTCAAAAGAAATGGAAGTTTTATCATCTGCTACAACCAAGCAACTTACTAAGGTAAAGCACCTCTTATCAGAAGACTTTTGTAAAGTAGAGCTTTTAGAAAGTCCATTACAACTCCATATCCAACTGGAAGTCTTTAAAGATGATCAGCAAGTGATGTTAGAAATTAAACATAGTCATATCCATATCACTCAGATTATAAAAAACGGAAAACTTCTTTATAGCGGTGAAGATTCTGATGATAAATATTTAGGAACTTTTACGGACCGTAGCATTTTAAGCTTAAAAGCTATTAAAGCTTTTGCAGATACAGTTAACCTAGAAGATGTTGCGCCTCTTATGGATTTACAAATAGCTTATAATATGGCGATTGCTAAGGAAGGTTTAAATGGCGATTACGGTCTAGGCATTGGCAAAGTCATTTTAGAGTCTTATTCTAGAGGTATTGTAACAGATATAAAAGCTTATACTTCTGCTGCTTCTGAAGCACGTATGAGCGGCTGTGTCCTTCCTGTTATTATTAATTCAGGTAGCGGTAATCAAGGCTTAACCTCTTCTATTCCAATTGTAGTATATGCAAAGGAAAAGGGCATCTCTAAGGAAAAGCTTTATCGTGCTCTAGTCTTTTCTAACCTTCTAACCATTCATCAAAAGACATTTATTGGTAGATTATCTGCTTTTTGTGGTGCTGTTTCTGCTTCCTGTGCAAGTGGCGCTGCCATCACTTATCTAGAGCATGGCAGTATGGAACAAATTCAAAAAACCATAGTAAATACCTTAGCTAATATCTCTGGTATTATTTGTGATGGTGCTAAAGCCTCTTGTGCCTCTAAGATTGCCTCTAGTTTAGATGCTGCTATGATGGCTCATTATTTAGCCATGCAAAATAAGGCTTATGCACCTTTTACAGGTATTGTTCAAGATGGTATTGAAGAAACCATTAGCTGTGTAGGTTATATTGGTAAAGAAGGAATGAAACAAACTGATTTAGAAATCTTAAAAATTATGATTAGCTAATCATCTCCTTAACACCCTTGTCTTATAATAAATAGTTATTTTAATAAACAGAAAAAGAAGTTATCCTTTGATTTTCAAGGATAACTTCTTTTTCTGTTTATTTACTAATAAAAGCCTCACATAAAGTATCTTCACAAGCACAACAGGCTGTACTTGTACTACTAATAGGCACATATTCCGCTCTGCATTCCTCGTTAGCATTGTAAACACATTGAGTTGCACTACATTTAATCTGAACCACTTCTTCTGGTTCTTTTGCACAATTGCTAGCTACATATTCGCCTTCATTAAAACTTTCACAACAAGTTGCTTCTTTATTAGTTGCACCTTCTTTTCCTACATGAATATAATCTAACGAACAATAATTGCATTCATTATACGAGCAATTCTTAACATCACATTTTAAAGTTGGCATCTTTATTCTCCTTTTAAATAGAAATCCTTCTATACTATTTTGGAGACTTTTTGCCGTATTTATTCTTATTTTTATGAACACAAATCATTTTAAATTTATATTTTTTTCGTTTTTACTAATAGCATAGCAATTATTACTGTAATCAGCTCTGTAATAGGCATTACTAACCAAATTCCTGTAACCCCTAACCATATTGGTAATATAAATACTAAAATCACACAAATAACAATTCCTCTTAAAAGGCAAATAATCAATGATATCTTAGGTCTTAAGACAGATTGAAAATAGGTGCTATAAAAGATATTTAAGCTCATCATTAAGAAGGCCACAAAATAAAGTCTTATAGCATCTCTGGCTAAAGTCAAAATTTCTGAAGTTGGATTAACAAATAATGCAACTGTTATATCTGGGTACAATGCCCCTAATAAAAAGATGACTAGTCCAATAACAAAAGCTGTTATAGCCCCTAATCTTCTTACATTTGCCACACGTTCTAACTGCCTAGCACCATAGTTAGTAGCCATAATAGGCTGTGCTCCCTGTGATACCCCATTAAACAGTGACATGGCTACAATAGCACTATTAGCAATAATACTATATACAACCACACCTACTTCTCCTATATATTTAAGAAGCTGTAGGTTGAAAAGCAGTACGACAATACCACTGGCAATTTCTATTAAAAAGCTTGGTAAACCACTATGGAGAATTCTCCTCATAATCTCCCAGTTCCACTTTTCTTTCATAAGCCTCATTTTATTATGATGTGATAAAAAGTGAGTCAGCAAAATACCAACTGAAAGTGTAGACCCTAAAACAGTTGCTATAGCACCTCCTGCCATGCCCATATTGAAATCAAAGATAAAAATATAATCTAATATAATATTGGTTACACCACCTGTAATAACAGCTACCATTGCTGTTTTCGGTGCACCATCATTTCTTACAAAGGCTTGTAATAAACTAGAAAATACAAATATCGGGCAAAAGTTCACCAAATACTTACCATAGCTTGTAAATAGTATTATATTTTCTTTCGTACAGCCTAAGGCATAACCTAAAGGTTCTAAAAAAATACTCCCAATCACCATATAAAGAATGGCTATCACACTACTTGCTATAACCGAATGTGTAAAGTACCTATTTGCTAATTTTCTATCACCACTCCCATTAGCTACAGACATGAGAACTGCGCCACCTACACCTAATAGTAACCCTGTTCCAAAAAACAAGTTAAATACAGGTAAAATTAAATTAAGAGCAGCTATACCTCTAGGGCCAACACCTTTTCCAATCATAATGGTATCTGCTAGTACATAAATAGAAGTGACTAAGGTTGCACTAATAGATGGCAATAAGTATTTAAAAAATAGCTTTCGTGTATCTTCATGAAGTAAATCCATAAGCCTTATTCCTCCTAATAAAATCAACTCAATTCTTTCGTACATTCGTACGACAAGATTCACTTTATCATACCGCCTAACCTATGTCAATCTTAATCATACAGCATAACAATTACCTTATGAACTACTAAAGATACCTCTACACTAGTTTCATCCAGTAACAATTGAAGTGCAATACCATCAATAATGGCTAGCAGTAAGCTGGCACTTAATAGGTGCTCCTTATCTTGTGCTTTAATTTCTCCATAAAGATATTCTGCAAATTGTATTCTCCACAAATGATATTTTTCTTTCATTTTTTTTAACATAATTGTATTACCAGAAAAAGCTTCTCCCATCAGATAATAATCCAGTTTCATAAAATACTCACTTGATGTCATTTGCTGAAAAACATTTTCTAATGCTACTTTTTTTTCTTCCAAGGTATTACATTTAAAAGCTTCTTGTAGTAATAAGTCTTGCTTTTCGGTAGTCATCTCAAAAATATCAAATAGTAATTCTTCCTTACTCGGATAATGATAAGTAAAAGTTCCCACACTAATTACTGCTGCTTTAGCTATGTCACGAACAGAAGTTTCTTTTATTCCTTTTTGCAGAATCAAGTTAAAAGCTGCGTCTATAATTTTCTGCTTTCCTTTTTTCATTCATGTTGCTCCTTTTATTTTAATCCTAGTCTGTCTTATTATATCATTTTACCTATCAATTCATATCATTCATTTATGTTAAAAGACTTCTAGCCATTTTATTTTAAATCAGCTAGAAGTCTTCTTTATACTACTTTACATTATATTTAATCATTTCTTGATTGAGACGTTTCACTATTTCTCTATTAGCTTTTGTTAATTTCTCTGCCATTTTCATATTGCCTTCTAGATACTCTATACTATGAGTGACCGTTTCAATTTCTGAATTATTTTCTTCTGAAGTAGCAGCAATAGTATCTATCGCCTCTTGTACACCTTCAATGGCACTAAATAAACTATTTGTTTTGACCTCCAAGTCACACATACTTTTTTCAATGCTCTCCATATTTTTGGTATAGAACTTGCTTGTATTTGCAAACTCATTATACTCTTCTAATATATGATGATTAATAAAAGCAAGCATTTGTTTAGCCATTTCTGCTAAATCTTCCGTAATCATAATAATATGCTCACTGACTACCTGTATCTCTGTAGCGGCATTTTTAGAATAAGCGGCTAACTGACTGATCTCTCCTGCAACTATTGCAAAACCTTTACCAGCTTCTCCGGCCCTTGCAGCTTCAATACTAGCATTTAGTGCCAGCAAATTAGTCTGCGCAGATATCCCCAGTATATTATTGGTTAGAACTTTTATTTCCTCAATTTCTTTAGCTTGTTCTAGTTTTTCTACAAGAACTTCGTTAATGTGTGTATAAGTCTTTTCTGCCAATAACTTTGAATCTGTTATCTTTTGATTTAAGTCTTCTGTTTTCTGATAAACACTTTTAATTAATGAAGTATTTTCCTCTGTTAAAGATACTAAACCTTCTGTGGTAGAACGTACATTACCTGTGGATACCTGCACTTTCTCTAAAGAACTTGCCAGACCTTCTGTAGCTCGATTCATTTCATTCATCATCATAGCAATACGAGCTACTTCATCACTAGATTGAACCATAGCCTGTGTCATTCGCTGTGTACTGCTATCTAGCTGCGTGGAAGAGTCTATTACCTCTGTTATGGTGAGTTTAGTTTTATCTAACATAGCATTTAAACTGTCTGCTATTACTTCAAACTCATCTCCTGTATGAATATCTACAGTTTTTGTTAAATCCCCATCGCTAAATACCACATCACAAATCTTATTATTAACTATTCTTAAATTCTTTCCTATTTGACGTACAATCAGTAAAGCAACTCCAATGGAAAGTAAAATACAAATAACTGATCCTATTAATATATATTTAATAAGATTTTGTAATTCATTACGGATAGTAGCAATTTCGCAATCAACACCTACTATTCCAACTACTGCTTGTTGCCTATTATAAATAGGTGCATATGCTGTGAAATAAGTCCCCCACTTATCACTCGTTATCTCTTGGTCTACCGTTACATGACCTTCTAAGGCTTCAAGTAGTTCTGGATAAGCTTCATAAGCATCGCCGATTAATGCTTTCGTGTCTGCATCATCTGCATCCACTACAAATTGAACATAGGTTCCATCTAAAGGCTTCATGGTATAAATATAGGTTATCTTTTTATCTTCCAAAAAATCTCTTAAACAAGTTAAGATTTCTATGTAAGCCTCTGAATCTTCTTCCCCTATTTGAATACCATCATGAATATCCCCATCAATTTGCTTAGCAATCACTTTAGCGATTTCCATCATGTGAGACTTATTGGTCCCGATTAAATAATTAGACATAGTCTTATAAGAAATCATGCTTATCATTAAAATAGTAATCATACACAAGACAATTATGGCGATTAAAAGTTTTATTTCAACGCCTATTTTTCTTGTCTTCACCTCTTACCAGCTCCTTTATTTACCATTCTCATTTATCAATATAATCATTATATCAAATTCAATAAAATTTTAATACTCTAAAAATTCGTATATAAAAAGAGTATTACCCAACCTTGATTTAGCTAGGTAATACTCTTTTTCGGTTCATTAATAATGTTTCTATCTATAGTGCTTTATCACCATGCTCTGCTGTTCTAATACGAATACAATCGACAACATCATATACAAAAATTTTGCCATCTCCAAACTCACCTGATTGTGTCACTGAAATAATAAGTTTAATCATTTCATCTAAACGCTCATCTGGAATAATAAGTTTAACTTCTACCTTAGGTAAGGTATTAACAATAATCTCATTAGCACGAACATGCTCCGTATAACCATATTGATTACCACACCCATAAATCTGATTAATGGTCATTCCTGGAATATTTGCTTTTAATAAAGCCTCTTTAAGTTGCTCTAAATTTTCTGGCCTAATAATGGCTTCAATTTTTTTCATCATCTTTCCCTCTTTTCTCTTTATAATCACTCATGGTGTTAATCTAAACCATTATAAGCAGGATAAGCTGCTTCATTATGCTCTGCTAAGTCAAGTCCTACACCCTCAGCTTCCACACTTACACGTAGATCCCCAAAACATTTCATAACCTTTAAGATAATAAAGCTTACTACTACTGCAATAACGATTGTTACAACAATACTAAGAAGTTGTGCTCCAAATAATTTTGTTTCTCCATAAATAAGACCATTCCATTTAATGACATCTGGATTAATAGATTGGTGTGCAAAAATACCTGTTGCAATCCCCCCCCAAATACCACCTATACCATGGCAACCAAATGCATCTAATGCATCATCATAAGCAAATTTACCTTTTACCTTTGACATAAAGAAGAAGCAAAGTGGACTTACTACAAGGCCTATAATAATAGAAGCCCAAATAGGAACAAAGCCTGCACCTGGTGTAATGGCTACAAGTCCTATAACACCACCTGTTGCTGCACCTAATACCGTTACCTTTTTATAAACAATCTTCTCAACAATTAACCAAGAAATAAGTGCTGCTGCTGCTGAAGTATTGGTTGTAAGGAAAGCGTGAACCGCTAAAGGACTGGCAGCTAAAGCACTACCTGCATTAAAACCAAACCAACCAAACCATAATAAACCTGCGCCTAAAACAACAAAAGGAATATTATGTGGTTTATAGGAAAGCATACCATAACCACGGCGTTTACCTAGAATGATACATGCTACTAAACCTGTTACACCTGAGCTAATGTGTACAACATTACCACCTGCAAAATCAAGTGCACCTAACTCTCTTAAGAAACCACCTGCACCCCAAACCATATGAGCTAATGGGTAATATACTAATAAAGACCATATACCTATAAAAATAACTAATCTAGAAAACTTCATACGTTCTGCCACAGCTCCGCAGATAAGAGCAGGTGTAATAATAGCAAACATCATTTGAAAAGCTGCAAATAAGGTTTCGGGAATCGTTCCTGAATAGTCACCATTGGGCTGCATCCCAACACCGTTAAAGAACAAATGATTAAGACCGCCTAAAACACCTGCATGATCTGTTCCAAAAGATAGAGAATAGCCACAAATAATCCACATTAATGAAGCTAAACCACAAATAAAAAAACAAGATAAAAGTGTGTTTAAAGCATTTTTTCTTCTTACCATCCCAGCATAAAAGAAAGCAAGCCCTGGTGTCATTAAAAATACCAGTGCCGAGCAAATCATTATAAATCCTGTATCTCCTGCATTAATTTGTAAATTCATTTTTTCACCCTCCTACAATTTCAATTTTTTGAAACGCAAAAAGGCGACCTCGCATCATCATGATGCAAGATCGCCTTTGACCTTTATCAAGAATCATTCTAACATTCATTTTTTAAATTGCAATATAGATTCCAGAATATTTATATATTCTTAACATTCCTAAAAATATTATTGAATTGTCTTTTTATTAAGGCTTGCATTTTTAAATAAGAGGACTATAATGTAGGTATCAACTTTTAGAGCTGAAATCTTCATCAAAGGAGGTCCTTGTCTATGTCACATAAAAAGTCTATCAACAAACGTTTAGCGGCTAGCAGGGTTTCTACTGATGCAGCTAAAGAAGCTACTTCAAGTAAAACTAGCACACAATCAAAAGCCAAACATTAAAGTATTTTTATAAAATGAAAAGAACACACTGACTATTCTCAGTCAATGTGTTCTTTTCATTCTATGAGTGATAAGCATTCATTCAAAACTTCTTCTGAAATCTCTTCCTGCATCATAACCTCACCTCTTTTTAATAAAGCTCTGTTTCCCTTATTAAAACAGAACTGTGTTAAGATTGTAAGATGCTCTGTATTAAAATCACGTTAAACTTATCTATAACAATGCTCATCTTAGCTGTAGCTATTTTTGCTCACAAAAAGCAGTGTTATGGATAAACACTGTCTTCTTTAATTGATTTATTGATCCATTTGGGCTGTAACTTCTTCCTTATCATTTAATTGCCTATATACATTAGCCATTGTAATATTCATACAAGGAATAAGCCAAAGATACCCGATTCCCAAAGTTAAATTAGCAAGTATCCCCCTGCTAAGTATTCTAACCCTTCTTTATATGTATTACGTATGTTCTGAAATTATTCCCCTCAATCAATAACAGCATTTTCCATCTATTTTCTTTGCTTCACTATTAATTCACCGCTTCTAAAAGATTGCCTTTGCAAAAAAACAGCTTAGGCGTTCACACTTAAAGCCTAAGCTGTTTTTATTTATTTTATAATACCCTTTGCCCTTAAATACACACCCAACTTCTTATTTTCTACATGAGTAAAGGTTTCATTATAGTCCTTTGTACTATATTTAATAAGACCACACTCACGTGCACCACGTAAGGCCTCTCTTACCTCTTCACGAGATACCTTGGTGCGCCTTGAGATTTTTTCCATATTCTCACAACCTAAATAAAATGCCTTAAATACTGCCATTGTTTGATTAATGTCCATTATTTTATCCTTTCAACTTCTGCGCCTCTGGCTTAAGCTCTATTCTATCTTAAATTCGCATAAATGAAAAGCTATTGATTTTTTCTCATCATTGCCATCTTATTTCTAAGAGCCTCATAAGCTTCATTGACTTCTTCTATCTCGAGCACACTTGCTTCCATAGGGCACATACCATCGCCTTGTCGATTAATAATATAAGGGACTACTTTTTCATAGGTTACTATAATCTCTGTGTCTTTTAAAGCCCTTAGAGCATGCTCACTTATAATACTTGCATACAAACTATGAATTTGTGCTTTTTTATAAAGCATTGCCGCTGACTTACCTACTACTTTATCAGCTACAATAGCTCCTTTAAAGAACTGTTCATTTTTTTCTAACTGATTTAATATAGGTGAAATCCCCCTCTCTTTTGAAAGATAGCTTTCTTCTCCTATAAGTGCTATACAAGTAGAGTCTGTCTCCCTAAGAAGCTTTTTTGCCCTGTCTAATAATGTCACTTAATACGCCTCCTTTTTTTAAAGCTAAAATAAGAACAGGAATACATACTACTTGAATGACTATCCCAGGTATACCTGTTATAATAGCCGTTCCTACCATCCCTATACTTAAACCTTTAACACCAAATAAGTAAATTGCCCCAACTATCATTAAGCCATAAACGATTCTTCCAACCAACATAGCACCTAATAAACTTATGTAAATACCAAATCTTCTTTTATAAAAACCTAATTGTTCAAATAACAGACCACTAATAGCTCCGTATGTAGCTAACTCTCCTATCATAAAAGGTAACCTTGCTATGGCCGGCATGCCTGTTGTCATGGCGCTAATGAGGGGTGAAATCATGCCTATTATTAAACCATAAAGCGGTCCTAATAAGAAACCTGCTATTAATACAGGAATATGCATAGGTAAAAAAACAGCTCCAGAGGCTGGAACACCTGTTAAGTGAAAAGCTTGTGGAACTAAAATCCCCATGGCCAATAGTAATCCTCCTGCTGCTAAACGTTTAACATTCATTTTTGTTCTCCCTTCATTTTGATCACCTTTTCCTTTTCCAGCACCTGCCATCTTTTTAAGGCTTCCACTTAGGATTTTCTAGGTCAATCATCACCTGTTCTAAATCTTTTCTAATGGCAATCTTTTGCGGACAATGCTGCTCGCATTTACCACATTTGATACACGCATCTGCTTTGGCTTTTCCTAAATTTCTCTCCCAATCCCAATTTACAGCCCAATAATTTCGATATATATGATAAGTATTCCACAGCTTAAAGTTAAAAGGAATATCTACCCCAGCTGGACATGGCATACAATAACGGCACCCTGTGCAACCATTTTGTACACGACTTCTTAAAATACCTACTATTTCATTAATTGCTTCTTTCTCTTTCTCTGTCATAGGCTTATAATTACAAAAAGTATTTAAATTATCCGCTACTTGTTCTGGCGTAGACATACCACTTAAAATCACTTTTACATTAGGATGACTTGCTACCCAACGAAGTGCAAAAGAAGAAATACTTGCTGTTTCATCCATAGCTGTAAAACGAGCATTAATATCGTCAGAGAAATTAGCCAGGCTGCCACCCTTAATAGGCTCCATAATCACAAGTGGAATCCCAAGCTGCTCAGTTAAGGCATAGCCTTTTTCACCTGCTTGTTCTTCAGTGTCCATATAGTTGAGTTGAATTTGACAAAAGTCCCATTGACGATAAGTAGCAATTTCTTCAAATACTTCATAATCATCATGAAAAGAAAAGCCTAAATACTTGATTTTTCCTTCTCTTTGTAGCTGCTCGCAATATTCAATAATGCCATAATCTAATACTTTTTGCCAGGTTCCTTTATTAAGGGCATGGAGTAAATAAAAATCTATGTACGTTTTGTCTAACCTTTCTAACTGTTCTTCAAACAAGCGTTTTGCGTCTTCTACAGAATTAACTAACCACATAGGAAGCTTTGTAGCCAAATAATAGCTACTGCGTTCATATTCATTGAGGACTCTCCCTACAAAAGGCTCACTTGCACCATTATGATAAGGGTATGCTGTATCAATATAATTAACACCCTTTGCCATAGCTTCTTTAATCATATTCGTTGCTACTAATTCATCAATCTTTCCCTCATTCATTGGAAAGCGCATACAGCCAAATCCTAAAAGAGAAAGATCAATTCCTAGGTTTTTCATCTTTCTTGTTACCATCATAGATTATGCCCCCTCTACTTACATCATGCTTTTTCTTATTACTTATCTATTGTATCATATAACTTTTAAATAAGTACAATTAAGCAAAGTTTTTCTCTTTTAAAAAGCTAATAACCTTCTAATCATGCTCATCTTAACTGAAACTACTTTTACCCACAAAAAAGACAGTGTTATTAGTAAACACTGTCTTTTAAAATTGATTTATACTAATTACTCTTTTCATGTTTCCCATGTACACCTATTTTGTCACCATTAATTCTTCCTCTATCAGCATAGGTGGTAGGATCCATCTTTCTTAACTCGGAATTACTTTTTTCTCTATCTTTTACTCTATTTTTATTATTATCCATACTATGCTCTCCTTTTATTTTGCAGTACCATTTTCCTTAGATGAGCTTATACAAAAAGCTATCTCTCTTTATTATTAGAAAATGAAATGGAGTTTATTTATAAGTTTGATTAGTATATTCTTCCATAGCCTCAGGTTTCTTGTGCATTGATTTCTTCAAACATCTCCATAATCTCCTCAGCAACTTTGAAAAACAGTCTAGCCTTTCATAATGAAGGACTAAGCTGCTTCTTTTATTTTATAATACCCTTTCGCTCTTAAATACGCACCTAGCTTCTTATTTTCTACATGAGTAAATGTTTCATTATAATCTTTTGTACTATACTTAATAAGTCCGCACTCACGTGCCCCACGTAAGACTTCTCTTACCTTTTCACGAGATACTTTAGTGCGTCTTGCAATCTTTTCCATATTCTCACAACCAAAATAAAATGCTTTAAATACTGCCATTATTTGATTAGTGTCCATTATTTTATCCTCTCAACTACTGTTCATCTTGCCAAATTCCTATTCTAACTTAAATTAGCATAAATGAAAAGCTATATATCTAGCTAGTTCAGGACAAGTAAAGAGCAAGCTTATGTAACTAAGCCTGCTTGTTATGCGCTAAAAATAATTATAAAAACACTAATGCATATAATCATTCATATGAATCTCACTGAATACCTCATCAAAATCCGAATAGCCTACTAGTGCCTTTACATCCTCAAGCTAAATATAATAATAGTATTCTGAATCTAGTTCAACACACTTTTTTAGACTTGTATAAGCAGCCTCCAAATCATTTAACCCTATGTACGCTTTACACTGCCAATAATAACCCTCTTCTGGATACTCACTCCTCTGAATATAAACATCTATTGCTTCAAGGGCCTCTTCATATTGGGCAAGCATCAACTTCAAATCCACCTTGTAATAATCTATCATTTCTGTATCCGAACACACCTGAGCCTTTTGCTCCACAACGGACAGCAACTCTTCATATTTTTTTAGTTAATACCCTATATGAATCACTCCATAATAATAATCATCGTCTTCTGGATTCAGCATGAATGCTTTCCCAAATAATTCATAGGCTTCTTCGTATTTTTCTTTGTTTTTATAAATCATACCTTGCCCATAGAGACAGAAAATATTGTCAGGTTCTATCTCCAATCCCATAGTATAAGCCTCTAATGCCTCCTCATTCCGCTCTAGTCCTAGCAAAGCATTTCCTTTATTGGCATATTCTTGGCTAGTCCCACCACTGATGCCTATGGCAGCTTCAATATCTTCTAGCCCAAATCGAAATAGTCCCAGTTCGTTATAGTACATCCCTCTATTATTCAAAGCTACATCATTATCCAAATCCAGTGTCAAAACCTCATTAATTAACATTATTGCTTCTTCAGACCTATCTTGTTCATTCAAAATAGCTGCCTTGTACATCATTGCCTTAATATCTATTGGATGTTCCTCAAGATAGTCTTCCACAGACTTTAGCGCATCTTCATATAACTCCTCCTGAGTCACTTCATCATATGACCACTCATAGTCTTCTGTATAATCAGGTCTATCTTCATCAACTTTTTGAACCTCTCCTATAATAGTTGCACTTAAAATAGCACCTAAAAAAAGACCCGAAAGAAACTTTTTCATTTTATCTCCTCTTATCCCCATTAATCATTTTATCCATTCTTCATTAACAATTACCACCTACAAATTAACTAATTCTGGATAGTATCTATCTCTCTTTGAATATCAGTAATCTGACTAAAATCATATCCTGCTTTTTCAACAACAATCATACGCTATTCATTACACCGACCTCTATTTTAAAAATTTCACTACTAGCGTTTGCATTGCAAAGTACAGACCTTACTTATCACTATTAGTATAGCATTACTACTTGTACAAATAAAGGTATCGTCTTAATTATTAGAATTTTATGTTTAAAATAAAAAATAAAAAAACAAAAAAATTACTAGGTAATATTTAAGGTATGAAAAAGCTCCAACAAGGTGGTACAACATCAAGTTGAACTCCTGTCAGAGCTATATGTTTCGTCTAACACCAAGATCTTGTCCTTTTAAGCGCTGTGAAGAAACGAAGGAGCTAGCTATTTAATATTACTCTCTTACCTGTTTCAAATCCGCAAGTTTATAAACCATAAATACTACTAGAACTGGTACAACCCATGGAAATCCCATACTACTTAAAGGAATAAGTCTAATTATTTTTTGTAACGGTATAATCCCTAATGTTTGTCCCATAACATCAAATAGAGATATGGCTAGGGTTGTATAAACTGCTATTTGATAAACCCTATCACTAGCAATCCATTGGTCTACAAATGTAAATCCTATAAGTACAATAATAACAGGATAAAGAATTTTAAGCACTGGTAGTGTAATCCCTACAATTCGATCTACTCCCATAAGTGCTATGCCCATACTTACAATCGAAATTAAAATAGCTCCTAACCAATAAGGTAATTTCCCCTTTGTTAAATCTGAAAAATACTCTGCTCCTGTAGCAGTTAACCCTATAGAGGTTGTTAAACAAGCTAAAGATACTGATATAGCAAGAAAAACTGATCCCGTTTTACCTAGAATTTGATGTGCAAGCGATACAACTAAAGCTGTTTTTTCTATTGTTTCATTCATATGACCTGTATACATCCCTAGGTACATCAATCCTCCATAAATAATGCCAAGGCCAATGATAGCTACTAAAGAAGATTTTAACGTAAGTGTTATAATCTCCTTAGGCTCATTATAACCTTTGGATTTAATCGTATGAACTATCATACCACCAAAGCACACTGCTGCAAGAGCATCCATGGTCTGATACCCTTCTATTAAAGAGTCTGCAAATACATTATCTAAAGTTGTTTCTGTTACTGGCCCTAAAGGTGATATACTCCCTCTAACAATTAGTGTCACTAAAGTAACTAATAAAATCGGTGTTAAAAACTTACCTATTAAATCCACAATAGATATAGGACTAATAACAAGGAAGGTATTTATTAGAAAATATATACCAATAATTGCTACAGGATTGATATTTTCAAAAAAAGGTTTAATCCCTATCTCATAGGTTGTTGCAGCTGTTCTTGGAATAGCAAAAAAAGGGCCTATAGTTAGCATAAGTGATGTGATTAAAATTGCAGAGAACAAACTACTTACATGGTTTCCTACAACCCTGAAATCCCCTCCAACTTTAGCTGTTGCCATAACACCTAGTAGAGGAAGCCCTACGCCCATAATCATAAATCCAATTAATCCTATCCAATACTGATCACCTACCATACGCCCAAGGTAGGGTGGAAAAATAAGATTACCTGAGCCAAAAAACATTGCAAACAATGCAAATCCAATAATTATCATGTCTTTTATACTTGTGTCTTTTTTCATGTTGAATCTCCTGTCTATTATTTATGTAACCTACCGATTGTATTTTAATCTATTTTGCTGTGTAAATATAGTCTCAAAAAGTTTAACGCAATTAAAAAATATTATTTACCTTCTTCTATTATTTTAGTCATAAAGGTATGGCTTACTATTTACTGATACCTTCTCGGGCTACAACAACCATGTAAAAAAGAGCCAAATGACATCTATCATTTGACTCTTCTTTGCGTTCCAGCATCTCATTATTCTTTTTGATTTATTGTATAGCAAAAAAAGGCATAGCCGTAATCCCTCAGCATGCCCTGCACTTAAAAAAGTAATCTGATATGTTATAGAATTGAATTCCACATTAATTATCTGACCGCTGTCACTCTTGGTAAAAGCCAAGGTCAATCCCTTTCTTGATTACTATTTAAGACGAACCATTCTCTTTAAACAATAACCAATATCCTCTACTTCTTCCCGATTAAGGACAACGCCTTCATCTGGTCTTTCCTTAAGTTTGAAAACAATGGCTATTTGTCCCACCTCTTGATGAAATTGAATTCGGTTCATCATTATTGGTTGCTCTAATAATTCTCTCATAATAGTTGCTGTTGCTTCATGACCAATAGCTGATATAAATCCATAGGTTTGTAAAAGTTCTCTAGCTGTATCAGTATCAATGTCTGATATTTCATAAAGTCCATTTGTTGTTGCTACAGTTCCATTAAATAAGGCTATGGGCCAGGTATTTTCTTTCACCCACTATCTCCCCCCTAAAAATCTTCCGTTTTTATGAAGTTTAAAACTTTTATCTTGTATATTATTCATACCTTTTCTTATTATTATACTTTCTTCTTAGTTCATTCCAGTCAATGTATCGTCATTTTATAGTCTCATTATATCACAATTCATCATAAAAATAGAAAACTTTCATTTATCTCATATGAAGTTACCTCATTTAATGCAAGAAAAGCTACATCATTAATCATTTGGCTCCTCTTTATCCTATCACTTTCTATCACTTTAAATGTATACTTTTTTAACCCTTTGCCCTATACCAGTAAGCGTTTCGTTATTTATCGTATTGGTCAATAAACTAATTTGATTAACTGATAGATAAGCTTCTTCATCTTTTCCTATTAATGTAACCTGACTTCCAACCTTTATATCATTAAGAGATGTCACATCAACTATCATTTGATCCATACATACATTCCCAATGATAGGTACTTCTCGTCCTCTAATTAATACCTTACACCCCCTCTTCGATAAATAACGTGGATAACCATCTGCATAACCAATGGTCACGATCGCAATGACACTTTCTTTTTCTACTTTAAAATGATTACCATATCCTACCGTTTCACCCTTATCCACATGTTTAATGGAGCCAACTTTTGCTCTTAATGATAGAACAGGCCTTACATCTAACCGCTCTGCTATATTCTCTTCCGGATTTGAAGACACGCCATATAAAAGGATTCCCGGTCTAGCTAAATCACACTTTATTTGAGGATAGTTAATAATGCCATAACTACTTTGAAGGTGGGTTTTTCCAACTTCTATATGGTTCTTTTTAAGACTGCCTATTATTTCATAAAAGGTTTTAATTTGATATTCGGTAAAGCTTTTATCTTCATCACATAAACTGTCTGCTCTTGATAAATGGCTAAAAGTGCCTGTAATCTCTAAATTTTCTTTTCTGTAAATAGCCATTAATGCATCTAGATTTGTTGCTCTTAACCCTAGTCTATTCATTCCTGTATCTAACTTAATGTGTACTCTTAGTCTTCCCTTCCCTTTACTTATTTTCTCTGCGTAACTCTCATCAATCAGTGCCTGTGTAATATGATAATAGATTAAATCCTCTCTGCGTCCTATAGGTGTATATCCTAAAACTAAGATCTCTCCCTCTATCTGATTTATCCTTAACTCTATAGCTTCATCGATACTGGCTACTGCAAAATGCTCTATTCCTAAACGTTGTAAATGTCTAGACACTTGAACTGCCCCATGTCCATAAGCATCTGCTTTTACTACAGCTATCACCTTACACATGGCCGGTAATTGCTCTTGAAGTTGTCCAAGATTATGTTCTAAATTAGAAAGATTAATCTCACTATATGCCCTTAGTAACTCAATATTTACTTTGCTATTACTCATTATGTCATCCCCCTTATGCTCGTCTAATTACTCAGTTTCTTTTTCTTTTTAGATAGAAATAGCATCACTACAGATCCCACTAGTGACAATACTACTACCCCTATATAATTCATCAAACTATTATCTACAATCAGATACGTTATGTTAAATGCTTTTCCTAGCATCCTTATGACTACAATCATCATTGGATGAAGTATATAAATCCAATGACTGATTAGCCTCAAGCTTTTTCTCTCTTTACAATTTATTTCCATACATAATTTAAATAAATAATAGACAGTAGGTACTAAAAAAATCGTCATACTATCGTGTCTTTGTACTTCATACCTTTTGAGACATAACACCTCTATTAATAATAAGGTACCAAATACCATAAGTAGCATTCTATCTTTCTTATTATTAGACTTATCAAGCTTAGTAAAACTCATACCCATTGCAATAAATAGAGGTGCGAAAAATATACCATTTCTTGTATAGTCGCATACTGAAAATATGCCTTCATATAAACCACTCACTATTGGTACCTCTTGAGTAAACCCAAAGTAACTATCACCAAACAAACCTATGATGTATAGTACAATGCAGATTATAAACACCAATCTTGTGGAAAGTTTTTGCTTCAACCCATAAACAATACTCATGCCTAAAATGAGAGCCGGCAAATACCACAAATGATAAAATGTCCCATTAAAGACGATAGACTTAATCCCTTCTAATAATGTAAAAGGGTTAGTAAAATCTCCTTTATAAATATTTAAGGGTAAATACATGATGCTTGCTACTAAATATAGCCACCCTATTTTTTTGATAAACGCATATAACACTTCTTTATTTTTCTTATCATCACTTAATTTTAATGCAAAGAAATAGCCAGATACTATGAAAAAGAAAGGCACTGCTACCCTAGCAATAACGCGGCATAAAATGTAATTACTATACTCACTATAAGAACTGAGTGGATCTATATGAATCGCAACTACTAGTAGTGCTGCTGCAAATTTAAATAGGTCAATACCACCGCTTTTTGACTTATATTCCATCTTGCCATGGCTCCTTTGGTGTCACTATTGTCACAATCACCCCATCTTTATTGTTGCCAGATAACTCATAGTTCTTATCCTTAGCTATAAACAACTTACTAGGTGTCTCTCCTATCTTTACAAAATAGATTTCCACTATTTGCTCTTTCTCATCAACAATAAGATGTTTATGATTCATTTCAAATCCACCTAGAAAGTCAATATACTCCTCTAAGCAATAGCTTAGTCTGTTCATTAACTTTGCATGAGATATACCTACATATCTAAAATGCCATGGTTCTTCTGAAATACCTGTTATATGTGTTTTATCCTGGTCATATCTTCTAACAAACCCATACCGCTCTGCTAACGCTTTAAATTCGCCACATACGCCTTCATTAGGAAAAGAAGGAGAAATAAAATCTATGCTATCTGCTTGCTCACCTATATCTATAGCTAAACCACTTTGATGTTCACTTGCCATAGGCTTTGCCACATATTGTCTAGTAAAAGCTAAACCATTTTCTGCTATAGAATTGACATAAATTTCTTTTTGCTCTTCTTCCGTACGAAAGCCACTTACAGCAACCATCCTTTTTCTAGCATCACATGCATCGATTAAAGCGATTAGTTTTTCATGTGCTTCTATGTTCATAGAAATATCATCTTTTCTATAGCTCTCAAAATGTATCTGAGATAATGTAGTTAATGCAAGTGGTTGATTCACAAACTCATGCTTACTATTAACAAGTATGAGATTTCCTGAGTAAATAGCTTCTTTAGTTAAATTTATCTCTACATACTCTGCTGTATCAATTAAAAACTTTTCTTCTATTTTATGCATATCTATACCTCCTCTAAAGCCAGCTCAATTAGTCTCGTAATGACATCTGTGTAACTTAGACCAATGGAAGACATCATTTTAGGATATCTACTGCTACTTGTAAAACCAGGTAGCGTATTGACTTCATTAAAATAGATTTCATTACCTTGTGTTAAAAACATATCTACTCTGGCAAGTCCTGTACAAGATAGGATTTCATATATTTTAATTGCTGTTTTCTTAATCTGATGTGCCACTTCTTTTTCCACTCTAGCTGGCATATGGATTTTTGAATTAGCAAGCATATACTTCTCATTAAAATCAAAGAAATCTCCCATGAGTTCAATCTCATCCACCTCTCCTATCATAGGATTTTCATTCCCTAATATGGCACATCCAACTTCAAATCCATTTATATTTTCCTCTATAACAACCTTATCATCTTCTAAGAAGGCTTTACTTATTGCATCCTCTAACTGTTCAAAATGAAACACCTTGGTAATGCCTATTGAAGACCCTGATTTTGCTGGTTTGATATAAACTGGTAGCTTTATGTCTACTTCTTCAAGTCTTTGTTCTGCATTTCTATCTTCCTTATATAAAACAATTGATCTAGCTACTTTAATCCCTTCTTTTGCAACTAAACGATGAGTGATTGCCTTATCCATACAGATTGCCGAAGCTAATGTCCTACACCCTACGAAAGGAATTCCTGATAATTCTAAAAGGCCTTGTATCGTTCCATCTTCTCCAAATTTTCCATGCAAGATTGGAAAAACTACATCTACCTCAGTCACCTTATATCCTTCTGGACTTAGCTCAATTAGCCCTTTTTGTTCCCTAGAAGGTGATATAAATGCTTCTACGCAACTTTTATCAGTAAGCCATGTATGATTTCTTATCATTTCAACATCACCGAAAAACCTTAACCATTTTCCTTCTTGTGTAATGCCTAACATCATTAAGTTATATTTGCTTAAATCCATATTTTCTATCGCTGCTGCAGCTGACTTTAAAGATACTTCATATTCATTTGACATCCCACCAAAGATTACTAATACATTTTTCTTTTTCATCGCTCATTCTCCCTTTGATACGCTCAGTTAAATTTTTATAAACTTGCTATATATCTAGATTAACAATTCTTTATAACAATCCACTTACTATTTTCATTACGAATTTGTCATAAATTATTTTTTAATGCTATTAGTGTGGCAATCTGACTTTAGCATGCAAAAAGAGCCAAACAACATTTGTCATTTGGCTCTTTTTATGCTCCAGCACTTCATTATTCACTTTTTCTTACTTATGCTATTGCCAAAAAAGGGCATAGTCATAGCTCCTCAGTACGCCTTGCACTTCAAAGGCCTGATAGCATAAGTTATAAAAGTTTCAACGAAGAGTGAGGAGCTCTTAAAAGTCTTAGCCGGTGCACCCTTATGTTAGGAAACTAAGACTTTAAGACTCTGGTTTAAAACTTTATTTAATTGTAGACTTTATAAAAACGTTTTTTGACAACTTATAAGTGGTGCCTCCCTTGCAGCACACAAGCGAACATTTTCCTTAAAGCTAGAGGTACCTGCAAGGCAGATTGAGACTTAGTCCAAGCCCGGTCAGTTCGTCAAGTTGATACTGTGGTGATTATACCATGGCAGTTGTTTGTTATGTTTTTACACCTATTATATGTACCCTAAAAGTGGAATCCCTAATAAAAATTTAACCTTCTTAATCTTTATGATACAATTCCATTGGTAACACATGATTAGGGAATTCTATTGTAATTCTTTGTAGATTTTTTCCTTTACTTTTCTTAGTGATACGCACATTACCAATATATTTGGTAGAAGGTAAGTGTGTTCCTCCACATGCACATACATAATCTAAGCATTTCCAGTAAACAGCTTCTTTTTGCTTAACATGAGCATATGTTTCTATTTTGTAGTCGTTTAAAATAAGTTCATTTACACATTCTGTAATTTTCATTATCTCATCATCATTCAATTTATCATGTATAAAAAAATCCAGCCTAGCTAAATCTTCCCTAATATCTGCCCCTTTAACATACGTTATTATTCCTTTCCTTACTCTATCAATTGCCATTAGCACAAGGTGAATAGCTGTATGTGAAATAGTTAATCTAGCTCGCCTTTCTACATCTATACAAATCTTCACTTTCATTCCTACTTTAAAATATCTTAGATATTCAACCTCTATATAATGATAAATAGGAGTATTAACAGATATAGTTGGAAAGTCTTGCTCCAAGAAAACATCTCCTACTCCTTTTTTTACATTAAAAAAAAGAATTTTTAACCTTTGCTTAAAATTATCTTCTATTAAAAAACATCCTTTATCTGCCTGTTGTCCTCCTCCTTCTGGAAAAGCTACCGTTTGGTCACATACAATACCCATTTCACTAACTTCTACTACTGTAGCAATACATGTTGTTAAATACAAATCATCATAATATATTTTTTCTGTTTTTATCATTAATATCTCCTTAAATAAAAAATAACTGTATTAAAATAGTTACCGCTACTGTTCCGCAAATAGTATATGTTATATTTAGCTTAGCATAAGAAAGTATGACTGCTACACATCCACCTACTATACCTATTATAGGATAATTTGTATTTACTGATAAAATGCTTGGAAATATCAAAGATCCTAATGCTGCATAGGGTATAGCTTTTAAAATACCTTCTAACTTCTGAGATATATGCATTTTATCTAATATCATTACAGGCAGTACTCTTGGAATATATGTTACTAAAGACATTCCTATTAATATAAAAACTATTTGTATATCCATTGAGTTCCCTCCATTTGAAGCAAATTTTAATTTATGTAAAATCCCTTTTATTCCTTGTCGATTTTGCTCATAGTGTATTTCCCTTCTTCATTAGTATCACGTAATATTTCGGCACCTATAACACCACCTAGTATAGTCGAACAAACAATTGCCCAGCTAGACTTCATAATTATTCCTAATAATATATTGATACAGATGCTGATAAGTACTACATATAAAACTTTAAAATCTTCATGAATACTTGGCATAATTAAACCAATGAACATAGCATATAGTGCAATAGACATACTTGAACAAATACTTGTTGGAATAATATCTATGATAACTGTCCCCAATATGGTTCCACCAATCCAAGAAACATATGTTATTAATGCTAATCCACCAAAAAAGTATTGATTACAATGGCTATCTTCTTCCATAGACATAATTCCAAAGGTTTCATCTGTTACGCCAAATGCCAATATCCATTGCAACCATATAGGTACATTTTTTAATCGATTCATTATGTAAGTACTCATAATTAAATGCCTAATATTAATAATTAATGTAGCAATTATAATTTCTAAACTTCCAGCACCGACAGATAACATATTCACTGCCATCAATTGACTAGCTCCTGCTAACAACATTATTGACATGACAATGCATTCAAGCTTAGATAATCCTGTTTGAACAGCAATTACCGAAAATGCAATTGATATAGGTATAAAACCTATTAATATAGGTATGCCTTTTTTTAGTCCCCATATAAACATTTGCTTATTTTGATTTAACTTCTTCATGGCAAACCTCTCTCTTTTAATATTTAATATCATCCTATCTGTTCTTTATAACCCTCTCTTCCTAATGCCACTGCCTCTATAATAATTATTTGAAAATCATCCTCAAAATCAATTCGTATATTCATTTTCTTGCATTCTGGACTCTTTTTTTCTTCAGTAAATTTAATTGTTAAGCATATTACACTATCTTCAATAGTAGTCACCTCAAGCTGAACACCTAATATTATATTATTATTTTCATCAACCAAATAAACCCTTGGTTTAGTTAAATTTCTCCCATGTATTTCTATTTTATTGTTACTTTTAGGTATTACTCCATAAATTAAGACCTTTTCCCTATCCTTGTTATACATAATTTGCATCTGATTAGAAATAGAGACTACAGTCTGAGAAGGAATATTCGTCGTTACAACACAATTAGGATTAATGACGACATCATCTCCAATATTTATAGGTCCTAATATTCTTGCACCTCCACCTATCTGAACATTATTACCTATTGTAGGATGTCTTTTCCCCGGCTTATTATTAGCTATCCTTCTAGAACCAATAATTACACCTTGCAACAAATAACAGTTATCTCCTATAATTGCAGTTTCTCCAATCACACTACCTACACCATGATCAATTACAAATCTCTTTCCAATCTGAGCTGCTGGATGAATTTCTACATGAGTCTTTACTTTAGCTTCTTCAGAAATTAAACGTGAGATTTGTCTACGTTTAATTTCTTCTAATGTCTTTTCATAGTAAATCGCATTAGCCATTCTATAATATACAACTGCTCTAAAACTCAAATATGAATTAAAAACATACTCCAAGTCATTTGCTGCAGGATCTTTTTCTCTTAGTGCTATTAAATCATCTCCTACACGCGTACATATTTCATCTATAACTTGATTTTTAATATCAGTAATCATTCCGATATCATCCCATTCTTCTTTCGGTAGATATAAATAAAATAAATTTTCTATTTGATTTTTTATTATTTTATAAATTTTTTTAACCATCCGTCCATTTCCCCTTTTATTCCTATATCGTCCCCATCAATAAACTATTTATCTCCCATTAATAATGTTCTAAATAACTTCTCCCACTATCCGGAGCGACTGTAACCACTACTTTTCCCCTTCCTAATTCTTTTGCAAACTTTAATGCTATACAAATATTAGCACCTGCTGAAATTCCCACAAGTAAGCCTTCTTTACATGCTAATTGTTTCATCATTTCATTAGCCTCTTCATAAGTTATATCAATGGCATTATCAATAACCTCGCCTTGAAGAATAGGCGGTATCATTCCTATTGAAAGACCCTGGATTTTATGAGGAGCTGAATTACCTTCTAAAGACTGGCATCCTTTAGGCTGCACTACTACTATATTTGCATTACTAAACTTCTCCCTAATAGCTTTTCCAACACCACTTATAGTTCCACTACTTCCCATTCCTGCAACAAAACAGTCTATTTGTTCCAATTCACTAACAATTTCCTTTCCCGTCCCCCTATAGTGTGCCTCTACATTTCCCATATTACTTAACTGATCTAGCCATATATACTCTGGATGTTCATTTAACATTTCTTTAACTAATCTAATATGTGAATCATTTCCTGTACTACTATCTGATAAATATACCTTCGCACCATATGCTTCTAACATCCTAATCTTTTCTTTACTATAATTATCAGGAATAACTAATATTAAATTATACCCTAATATGCTCGCAGCCATAGCCAATCCTATTCCTGTGTTTCCACCTGTTGGCTCTATAATTGTCTGTCTAGAGTTAGGAACTAACACCCCTTTTTCTTGGGCTTCTCTAATCATCTGAATTGCAACCCTACTTTTTACGCTACCCCCTGCATTAAATTCTTCTAATTTCACATACACATCAGCCATATCTTCTGACGCCACTCTTCTTAACTGAATCAATGGCGTGTTTCCTATATAGTCTATAACAGTATTTCTAAACTCTTTTTCCATAAAATCACCCTTAGTATAGTTTATTTTTTTAAAATTTTCTAATATAATATAACATATACTAAAATTTATTTTTAGTACCACAATTTTACTTTTTTTCTAGTACCACATTGAATAAACCAACTTTTTACGAAAGGATACTCTCTATGATTTGGATAGAAATAGATAAAACAAAAAAACTCCCCCTAATTAGACAAGTTTATCAGCAATTACGAAGTAAAATATTAAATGGTCAATTAAAATCAGGTGATAAACTACCTTCCTCTAGAGAATTAGCTATCTTCTTACATATTTCTCGAAACGTGATTTTAGAGGCATACAATTTACTATTATTAGAAGGATACATTATTAGTAAACCTTCTATTGGTACTTTTGTTGCAGAAGGCATCTTATTAGACAACACTCTAACGACTCCTTCTCAAAACTTATCATCTCCTCTAATTTCAAAAAACTCTATTTCTAATGAAAAAACCATAGATTTTCGTTCAGGCATTCCTGCACTAGACTTATTCCCCCTAAAAAAATGGTATACTTTAGAATCTCAACTTGCTTTAGAGACATCCCCTAATTGCTTTGATTATGGTACGCCTCAAGGAACTCCTGAATTACGCACCTCTATTTGTACCTACCTCCAACGAACACGTGGTCTAATTTGTGATCCCTCACAAATTATTATTACCAGTGGGTCCATTCAAAGCTTCTCTCTTCTATCGAAACTTCTACTGACTCAAGATACCTCCTATATCATTGAAGATCCTTTGCATTATGAAATCAGAAAAACCTTTGAAGCCGCTAGCATCAATCATTATAGTGTTCCAGTAGATGAACAAGGTATTCTTACTGCTTTTCTTCCTGAAAATATTAATCCTTCATTTATATTTGTGACACCCTCACATCAATACCCATTAGGTGGTCTACTTTCTATTCAACGTAGAATTGAATTAATTAAATATGCTGAAGAAAAAAATTGCTATATTATAGAAGATGACTATGACAGTGAATTTCATTATTTAGGCTCTCCTGTTTCTGCCTTATATGATTTGGCTCCTAATCGTGTCATTTATGTAGGTACTTTTAGTAAAATTCTCTCACCTTCTCTTCGTATAGGCTACATGATTCTTCCTTACGAATTGGTTGATTGCATTTGCGAATATAAAAAAAGAAGTGACTATTTCACCAACACCCTTAATCAACTGCTTCTTTCTAAATTTATAGATAATATGTCCCTTAATAAACACATACTTAAAATGCGCAAGCTATATTTTAAGCGCCATAATACACTTATTGAATCACTCCTAAGTACCTTCGATATTTCCGTAACAATTCAAGGAGAATCAACGGGGTTACATTTAATAGCTATGTTTAAACATGTAGAATTTACAGAGCCTCTAATAAAATTTCTTTATCAAAACGGTGTTGCTATTTATCCTATTTGGATTCACTCTCTAAGAAAAGATTACCCCAAAAACAGTATTATTTTAGGCTACAGCCACCTTTCCTGTGAAATGATTCAAAAAGGTATTGCACTTTTAAAAGAGAATCTTATTGTTTGGTACAATCAGATTAATAACAGCAATAATGGCTAATGCCACCGTTTAAATCAACTTGTAGTATTCTTTTCACTTACAGGTTGACTTTTTAACTAATGAATTTGTCTATATAAGACTTCGATGTCTTTCATACTTACCCTTTAATGTTGCAATATATAAAACTCATCTTAACTACCTGCAATTACTTAAAATACGCACTATTTTATTACTAACGCAAAAATCTCTCAAGACATTAACTAGCAATATCTTGAGAGACCTATTATTTTTTACTTATTCTAAATCATTTTATGACACATAATTTAGGAAAACTACCAAATTCTAATATTTTACATTTTTATATTTTATATTACTCTTCTAATTACTTGAAGTGGTACGCCGCCAGATGTATAAGCACCTGAAATAATAATACCTGTTGATGGTGTACTTGCATGAATCATCTTACCGTCTCCTATATATATGCCACAATGACTAATCGCAGATGTACTTTTTCCAAAGAATAATAAATCTCCTTTTTGAAGATTTTCTTTAGCAATTAATGCTCCCACTTTGCTTTGGTCACTTGAAGTTCTTGGAATAGTTATTCCATGAATTTTCATAACACCTTGTGTAAAACCAGAGCAATCTGTCCCATTTGTTAGACTGGTCCCACCATATACATAAGGGTTTCCTAAATACTTCATGGCTGTATCAACCACTTTTTCACCTTTTGAACTATTAGTGGTTGTTGTGCCACCTGTCCATACAGGAATCTCTCCAACATTACTGAGTGGCTGGGTACTAATATAAGCTCCATACTTACAGTCTATATATTGACTCGACACAAACCCGGCACTGCCATTAACCATAATCTTATAAAAGTCATTAACTTTATATAAAACTTCAACATTAGTTCCACCTTTCAAACTTCCAATAACTTTTGACTTTTGAGTATCCGGATAGCTCCTTATATTTAAACTTGTTGCTTTAACAGTCCCATCAGCCTTTGTGAGTGTTAGGTATTCTCTTTTAGCATAAGCTTTTGTACCTTGAATATCAACTTTATACCATACATCACTTGTTCCTATCAAATCAACAATCTGTACTGACTCTTTAGCATAAACCTTCTTAACAATAGATGAGGTTGCTGTAGGATTTGATCTCACATTAAGAACATTTGCATTAACAGTTCCTACTGTTTTACCAAATGCACACTGAGGAAGCATCATCATGCTAGCTCCTAATATCAATGTTATTTTCTTTCTATTCCACATAAAAACCTCCATTTTCACACCACAAGTTGTATATATTAACAATTTATTACATTTTGTTACAGATATTGTACATCTTTTTAAAGTAAATGTCAATTTCTGTAAGAACATTTCTGCAAAAACTACATAGTGCTATTAATTAAACTTCCTAATCATTGATTCAAAATAAAAAGCCTCACAATTATTGAAAATCAAGTAATTGTAAGGCTCAAATCTATTCGTTTTATTTTGCTATATCACTTCTAAATAGAGTACGGTTCATCATACTATACAAAGTATTGATAAACCGTACTTTTTAATGTTTTACTTTTATGATTTATAGTGTATTTTATTCATTTTTTATTACTTATTTGTCCCAAATTTGTCCTAAATTTGTCCCCTAAAAAGACTATTTAAATAGTTTCTTAAACAAATCTCCTAGAGAAAAAGTAGTCTTTCTATAAACCTTATTATAAATAGCCTTCTTAGGGTTCTTAATCATCCCCATTCCCTTTTTCCCATAAGTAGGATCAATAGCTTTCTTAATTGCTCTTTTAGCTTTTCCTGTAGTCCTTGCTTTAATAGACCTCTTTAAACTAGGTGTTCTCATCCCAAACTTCATATGTATTCCCCCTGTCAAATCTTTTATACAGTATAGCACCTTTTGAAGTCTTAATTTGTAGATTCTTAGGTACTTACATAAGTTTAAATCATTCACTTAATCCCTTGCTATGTCTATCTATTATTTCTGATGCCTTAATTCTTAATAAAGTATCTTCTTCTTCATCTTCATGTTCAAATACATATCCTATTGCATGGACTGCATCAATACGCATATGAGTAAATAGTATTTCTTTTTCTTCTTCTGAAAACTCTTCTATTGGGATATCATTTATATATCTTTCTATAGTCCAAGCATTTACATCAAACTTCTTTTTGGCCATATTCTCGACCTCCTTACCTTTTGTACCTGTAGCTACATCACTGTCCTACTTTAAAGTTGTTACTCTTATAATTTTTGATACTTACTTTGTTCATCTTCTCAACTTCTAATCGTTTAAGTTCTCCCATTCTCCACTGATCTGCAAGTGACCTCTTAAAAGCAATTGGAGTTGATTTAGAGTGAGGGATTTCATTAAGATTTTTATTTATATAACCTTGACTCACACCCCAATATTCAGCAAGCTGCTTTTTATTAAGCCATTTATCTGTTGTTTCTTCATGTATAACCTCCCTTATCATATCCTTAAGAGTTTCATTAATATTCTTCTTTAAATCATCAAAAAATGTTTCTACAATTCCCATATTATCCCCTCTCATCCTTTTAAAAATTAATCCTTACTTATATCATTTTTTACAGGCACATATCCTATTGCTAAAAATGCTGCATCTAATGCCTTTTCAAAATATGCATCTAGTTCTTCTTGAGTGAATTCTTCTATAGGAACCCCTCCTATAAATCTTCTAACATTCCATCCATTCACAACTATAGCTGCCATTATAATCCTCCTTTATGATTGATAATTAAATTATTGACTAGCAACTTGAAATTTATCCACTAAAATAAGGCTAGTTTTCTCTAGCCTTAACGAACTATCTTTTTAATTGCTAATTTAATAGCTATTTATTACGATAAACTGGAATTTAGGACTTTCTTTGAATAGCAAAAATAATATCAATCGTTGGCTGATTTCCAGTGCTTTTTTCTGTGTGATATTCATATTCCATATTCAAAGCTTCATAAGAATTTTTAGGTAGCCATTTTGTGTAAAAATATCGTTTTGCTTCTCCAATGGAAGCACCCCACAAAAAGCCAAGTTTCGGCTTTACTGTAATTTTAGCATACTCACTGGCAGGGAGTATAAAGGTTTCCAAGCCGTCTTTATCAAAAGTACTGCCTATAAACATTTCAAAATTGTTACTTTGTTCATCGTAGTTTCTAGATAGAACAAAATAGGGAAGTACCTCTCCCTCTGGTACTGAAACCGCCATATGGTATTTTTGGGAAAGAGATTTTATGTCTTTAGAAATTGTTTTATCGTTTGATTTCTGCCATAGTCCGTATATCGTCTGTTGCTCTATATATTCCACGTTTACTTCTAAATTTGCCATTTTTGAACTCCTTTCAAATTCAAATTTATAATTCTATAAAATAAATATTTTCTCTATTATACAAAAACAGAACCAAGTTTTCACCTGGTCCTACTAAAACTATTCTTTTATTTTATATTTGAACATCAAAATAAAACTATCTTACATATTTATAAGATTTAGTTATAGCGTCATTGTTTATAGCATAAAGTATAAAAGAGAACATAATTAAAAAGAGGATGTCATGAAAAAGATAATCTCACAAATTATCAACTTCCTACGTCCACAAAATATTATGCTTAATATTACACTAAACGTCTACTCAAGTGACACTATAACAATTATCTTACTGCTGTTTTTACTTCTTTACCTAACCAGGACCAACTAGATAGGTAATGATGTATTCTACACTTTTATTGTATGCAATAGATTTTGTTTTATGATGAATTTGTTATTTTTTATTGTTAATTCTATTACCACTGTAGGATCGATGTCAAAATGAGCCATGAATAACCCATGGCTCTAGATTAAACTATTCTTTTATATAAACGTTATCTGTCCTTCTATAGGATTATTAACTTTACTACTAGTCTTGATTTTTTCTTTATTCACTTTTTGTTTAGAATATGATACTACTCCTAATATTATAAAAGTAGGCCATGGATGCACCGTACCAACAATAAAATATGAATCTTTATTATCATTATTAAAATAGTTCATCCATTTTTCTGATAGCTTCTTTAATGCTACTTTTTCATCTCCATAATATTTTTTAAAATTCCTATACGTTTGATAAATCTCCCAGTCTGTTATTTTTAACTTATGTACAGATTTGCAACCATTATTACAGGTAAACTTAAATGAGAAATCCCATGGAACTTTCTGTAATTTCACTATATTTTGATCTTCAAATAACCCCATTTGGTTTAAACACATTTCTTGTTCTGAAGACCAGTTTTTATCTGCTGGTGTAATTACTAGATCCAGTACTTCTTTAGGTTGGAATATTCCTAAGGAAGTATTGAATTGTTGATGTGATTCTATAACTTCTTCTAGTGAATTTTTGCACAATGGTAATATCCATTTCTTACGTTCATCCATGTCTTTTTTTGCATCTAGTTTATTTAACACTTTCAATGTTGACTCGTCAATTTTATAGCTTTCCACCCTTAAATCTTTAGGATTTCTATAAACTGTCGCTTCTATCCATGTGTATTTATTAAATTGCTGATTTTTATTTAATCTTCTATATCTTAAAGGATATAATCTTATCCATTCACCTTCATCCGTTATTCCTGCAGTACAAACTGTTTCCCCATATTTTATGCTAGGTGTAGGATAGGTTTTTACAATCATCAACATCTTTTTCTTCTGCAAATCTGGAATCATTTAGTTTCCTCCCCTAAATACCACTATTATAAATTATTAATACACATCTTATCTTCCTTCCCCTTAATAAGTTCCTGTGCTAAAGCTATTCTGTGACATGTAGTATAGTCTTTCTCAAAGCATAGTAAGCAAAACTTCATATTTAAATTAGCACTTATTGCAGAATTTAATATCTCCACAGTTTCTTTCTGTGTAGATATATACCTTTTATAATCTTTAAAGAAACTATCATAGTCATGTGTAGCCTTTAGTTTTTCTCTAATATCTTTAGGGCTTCCAAGTACTTTAAAATGACTATAATTTATATCTGCTTTTTTTAGTTCCTCTGCTAATGTGTTTTTGGAAAACCCTTTTTTCCTACTTAAAGGTATCTCCCTTACATCTAAAATATAGTTCACACCTGCTTTTTTTAGTCTAGATATAAATGATTCTATAGTTAACCCTTCATAACCTATAGTATATAGTGTGGTTACATCTCTTTTTCCCTTTTTTACATTAGGGTCACCATATTTTGAATACATAGCCGTTTTAAGAATTAGCCATGTACCTCCGCTCTTTTTTACTTCACTCTCATTGAATTTATTATCGCTGATAGCATGGCGTAATGTAGAAGTCGCCATATCCCAAGTTTGAGCAGCTTCTGCAATAGTAATAACATTATTTAATTCACTCATATAATCACTCCAATTTACGAATTCATTAATCTTTTCATTTACTACACGAATTCGTGTACGTGCATTCCGCTACCACGAATTCGTGTATTTTCATAGTATAACACGAATTCGTGGCTTTTACACCTTTTAAAATGATTATTTGTGTAAATTTTTTTATTATTAAAACATCTAGTTATGCTCTATAAATTTCATTGTTAAATTCACCATTATTTAATTCATGTTGATCATAATCAAGATTTAAATCTCTTCTTAATTGATTATATTCTCTAACTATCTGAGATACGATTTCCCTTATTAACTGTAGTTCTTTTTTATTAAAGTATTCTATATATGCTTCTTCTACTTTTTTTTCACTTCCTCCATAATTTTCATTTACATATCTATAAAATATAGCTAGTTTTATTAATTTAGGAGATGCCAGTTCTTCGTGATCTATTATGAATTGGCTAAGTTCTTTTTTGTTGAATTTTGTTAATTCATCTTCTACCACTATTTCCTCATGTGATAGAACTTGTTGATTAAAGAGATTTGTCTTTGTTCGGCTTCTCTTTTTACATATTTCTAGAAATGGAAATTCATTAAAACTATACGCTTTATTTTGGGTATCTTCTGAAAATACCCTGAACCCTTCTGATTGACATACAATACTATAGAGAGGTGCGTATAACTCCGTATACCTTTTATAATAAAAGTCATTTTGAAATGTGTTACTTCTAGTATAATCATCAAATTCTTTTTGAAAATCAAGTTTAATTTTTTCTGGTATCTCTGTTAATGCTACTAAATCTTCCTTTGTTGCTATATTATCAAATTTTTTGCTTATGTACGCTGGAAACCCTATTTTCAAAATACTTCCTAATATAAAGCACACAAGACCTACAATGAGACTAAAAGTAACTTCAAATAATTCCATAAAATCACTCCTTTGATTAATAATTACTTAATAATACCATGTATCTACATAAGTTTTTGTCGAATTTACTGTACCACAATAAAATTCGCATTTGGGGCATAAAAAAGAAGCCAGAGATTAATCTATGGCTCTCTACAGAAACTATCTTTTTATTACTGATTTAAATAACTATTTGTTTAGCTGACACTCATTTTTCGAAAGGCAGTCTAGAGTATAAATATTATGCAGATATTCTTTTCCCCTAAAAGAATACATTTTAGTCTTTCTATTAAAAACAAAACCAAGTTTTTGTGTTAAATGTATGGATCTTGCATTATCTACAGAAATATGTGCATTTATTCTATGGACTCCCATTTTGTTGATACAAAATGATATGATAACTTTTAATGCTTCTGTCATTATGCCATTTCCCCAATATTCTTCTTGTAAATCATAGCCTATATCAACGCAATTTCCCTTTTTGCTCCAACAATGAAATCCACAAGTTCCTATTTTAACGTCATTATTCTTTAATACAATAACCCACCGATGCTGTGCTCGTGGCTCGGGTTGTAAATAGAAGTCTATAATTTCATCGGCTTCTTCTAAATTACTTATTGGCTCAGCATCAAATAAGTATCTATTTACCACCTCATCGGAAAATTGTTGTAAAATAAACACTCGGTTATCAAATGAAATATTTGTTTATGAACTAATTATATTACTTGATTCAATAATTTTCAGTAATTAAATATTGAAAATTATATGTAAAAAAACGCATCTAATACAATGTTAGTGATTAGATGCGTTTTTTACCTTTATTTCTACTTCATGTTGCCCGATTATAGAGGCCCTTTCATACGTCCTCTTTTACTCTTTGAATATAAATTATGTATTAGACTAAATATTGTTTGACATCATAGTCCCTGTATAAAAAACTTCAATCCATCCGTTTGATAAACTTTGGGCATAATCGAAATATAAAGTCCCTCTACATGTTCCATACACGTTATGATATTCTTCATAAAAAATACTATTTGGAATTTCTGAGGTTGATTGATAAGTTCTTCTAACTGTCTTTGGATACCTAAAAACAGCTCTTGGTGATACTGAAGTCTCTTGAGCATTAGAAATCAACTGTTGTTCAATAGCTACGGATGGTGTTGTTGCAAAGACAGGAGCTGATAAAAGCATTAGAGAAGATGTCATAATTAATAATTTTAAAAATAGTTTTTTCATATTTAAACCTCCTAAATAGATGTAATAATCTTAATATACTATAATTTTGTATACAAATCAATAAATATTGAAAATTTTATTTATTTATGGTATTGTCTATATTATTACTATGTTGATTAAGGAGGTGAATTTTATGAATAAACTTCGTACAAACTATACTTTTACGCTTAGTATAATAATTCTTATAATGGTTAGTATGCCATTATTTGCAAACACTCATACTGAAAGAGAAGTTCCTAAAAAAGTAATAAAAATCTATAAAGACTTCAATCTACTCAAAGAACAAGGTGATACAATAAAAATTAATATGCTTAATTATACCTTGGATTATATAGAACGAATAGATAATACAAATAATTATAAAGTCGTGTATGTATTACAAGAAAAGATAATCAAAACGTTTGATAGTTTAGATGCTGTTAAGGAATTTGGAGACAGCTTTCAATTGAATGAACTTCAATACAACCTATTTTCCATTAAAAGAATAGGTGAAACTGAAAAAATGATTGTCATATATGTGCTAAAACAATAACCCCATTTTTATTAACAAGGTGTACCTGTTTTTTATAATCAAATTAGGAAATGGCCATGCTTATGAAGTCATTTAAGGGGTTAAGTGATAACGCCCTTTCCAAGGGGGGACAATAATACCATAATGAATGGCTGTTTGTTCAATACACAGTCTGTTATCTGTATTTTATAAAGGAGAGAATGTATATGGTAAAATGTCCTAAGTGTGGCGGTTATATGTATTTTCTACTAAATTACTTGATTGTATCCTGTCTCTCTCTTCTTTTGCTATCCTAACTCCTTCACAACCACACGATTTTGTCTTATTATTAGTTAATCTACCTGAAAAAATCTACGTTTTTAGGCAAAAAAGAAGGGTAAGGCTTTTTGCCCTACCTTTTATCTTCTATATTATTTGCCATTGCATCTCCTATGTACTTAAGTCCTAAATGTTTCTCAAAAGATTTTTTAGCCTTTTCTTCTAGTGCCCTTCGTTCTTCTGGTGTAGCTTCTTCTATAGGTTTACCATTAAGTAAAATAATGTATTTCATATAATCACCTCAGATATATTATAGCCAAGTTAGAATATGTCTATACTTCAACTGCCAACTTTCCGATATATGTATAATAAGGAAAGAACCTTAGTTTTTACGCTAAGCTTCTTTCCTTTTCTATAGTGTGGGATACTCCTGCTAGTTTGGCTAGTTCGTCACGCGCTTTAAGTGATTTATTTTCACTTGGTGCAGATTTCTGCACTATGTTTAAATCATTTCTTGTACCTTGTCTTTCCTTAGCCTTAGCTTGGATGATAGGCTTAAGCTTTACTTTATTCCTTTTGCCCTATTTAACTGTTGCATGAATGCTGTTAATTGGTTCATAATCTTGCTAATATCACTAGAATTTTTAACGACATTTGTCACTGTCATATTTGCATTTGTATTATTATTCGTACTATAAGAAGATGTATTATAGTTATTGCTAGATGCACTTTGAAGCTTATTAGAAGCAGCTGCTAAAGTCATTCCACTTATACCGCCAGCAATACCTCCTGCACCACCTAAACCTAAACTACTAAATGCACTTTTCAAAGTATTAGCTGCTGCTAGCTGCACCTTTATACTGTTTATAAAAGCGTTTTCTCTTTCTGTTAGCTGCTGTTTCAGTATTTCAGTGATGCTAGTTTCTATCCTTGTAGACTCTTCTAACATCTTGTTTTGAGTCTCTTTATAAGCATCCAACTTCTCTTTTTCAACATTCTTAGCAATAGTGGCTTCATTTTTAGTCTGATCTATTTTGTCTTGAAGCAATTCTTTATCACTCTTAAGCTGTTGCTGTCTTGTATAATCTCTTTTAGCTTGTTGTGTGTCATTAAGTTCCTCTGCTAGTTTTTCAAACTCTTCTTGAGTTCTAGCATTTTTCATTCTAGCTTCTAGGTCAGCTATTTTTTCATCATACTCTTTTTGCTTTTGAAGCTCTTCTTCCTTATCGTATTGCTCCTGTAAGGCATCAATTTGAGCCTGGTAAGCTTCAACTTTCCTATTGCATTCATCATCAATCATGGCAATAGTCTTGTTGTATTCCTCTTCCTTGGCTTTAATATTAGCTTCCACAGTCTTTTTAACAGCTTCTTGCTTCTTTTTTTCAAGTTCTTCTTGCTGTTCGGCTAGTTCTTTTTCAACTCTATAAATCTCCTTAGCCATTTCTTTCTTGTATTCAGCGGATTGCTTAGAGTACTCTGCGATACGTTCATAAGCTTTCCTCTCTTCTTCCAAAGACAACCTATTGTAATACTTTTCTTGTTCAACCCATTCTTTAGATTTCTCAATTTTAGTATCAAGTAATTTAGAAGAGATTTCAGCTTTTTGATATTCTGTAAAACTATACTTGTTCAAAGCTTCTTCGTACATTTTAATCTCATTATCATAAGAAAGTTGACCTAGACTTCTCTTTCTTTCCATGATGTCAAGATAGTTGTTATACATGTACTCTTCAATATCTACTTTTTCTTCAGCAGTAGAAGCATAAGCTGCTTTAATCTTTTCAAGTTGGGTCATTTCTTCATTAAGGCCTACTTCACCTATTTTTCTACTTTTCTCAAACGCTTCAAGTGCCTTATTTAAAGGACTGTCTTTATCTTTTCCACTAGAAGAACCACCTGCCCCCACATTGGCTGTTACAATATCTATATTTTTAATTTCTTCTTGGATTTTCTTAAACTCGATAAGTTTGTTGTTGTACTCGTTATACATATCTTGAAGTTCTTTACTTTGAGACATTTTATATGTAAATGCACCCGAATCTTGAATAGAACCATCATCATTAAATTTCAGTCCACTTAATGCTTGCTGTGCTTTGATTTCTTGCAAGTACAACTTAATTCTAGCTTGCGTTTGAGTCATTACCTGCTTTGTCTTTGACGCTTCATTCTCTAGTTGCTGCTTAGTAGAGGTTGTAAGTCCATTTTTAACCTTTTCTAATGCAGAAGCTTCTAAAGTGTATTTACCTGTTGTGCTATCAATACATGCCTCTAATTCTGGATATTGCCTGGTAAGATTGATGATTTCATCTGCACTTAATTCATTGCCTTCTTTAACCTTTTGTATTACCTTTTCGAGTTCATCCAGTTTACCAGAATAGGTTTCAGTCTTTCCTGAGATTTCTTCTAGTCGTTTAGCTAATTCATCTGCCTCTTCTCCGAGATCTTCCAGTCCGTCAGCAACACCTTTAGGATCTAAATTATCATTCATAGCTTTTCCTACAACAGGCAAAGACTTAAGCATATCTGCTACAAATTCTTGATATTCAGTATCCATGTTTAATATAGACTGTCCAAACATCATTTTAATAGCTTTGGATTGTTCTTCTGTATATTCTACCACTTCTTGTAGCCCTAACTGTTTCTTGACTTCTTTAAGTTGATTAGAATAATCAAAGTTAAAAGCTTCATATTGCGCTTGTGAATACCTTTCAAGTGCTTCACTTAGATTAGACCACTCAGTATATAATTTGTCATACAACCCTGTGTCATCTATTCCATATTTTCTAGCATTCTGAACGATTTCTCCTAACAAATCTTTGTATTTTTCTGCATCTTCAGAGTCAAATTTCATCTGAATACCACTACCATTGTATGAGGATATTTCTATTAAGTCCTTGTACTCTTTGCTTATCTCAGATAGAGCTTTACCCCATGCCTCCATGTTTTTGTTCCCACCCAAATTACTTGAGCCAGCAGAAAACCAACTACTTTTTGCTAATTTGTCTAATTCATCTTTAGAGTCTATTAATTCTTGACCTAATGCTATTCCAGCATCAACTTTTTTCTTTTCTTTTAACTTGTTGAGTAGCTCTATTTGTTCACTATACTTACCATTTACAATATCAATGCCACTTGCTTCTAGTCCATATGAGTCAATAAGTTCTTCCTGTATAGCCTTAAGTTGTTCTTTTTTATCCTTATCATCTTCTTGAAGTTCGTTAACTTCCTTGTACTGTTTCTTTAAATCTTCAAGTGACTTAGCTGTTTTACTATAGTTTCTAGCAGACTCTAAGGCTTTTTCTTGTGCTTCCCTAGCTTCATCTGCTGACTTCTTCCAAAGTGCCAGAACTGTAACTAATGCTGTAATAGCAAGACCAGCTGCGGTGAATGCCTTAGGAGAAGCTTTAACAACACTGATTAAACCATCCATCTTCCCACTTATCTTGCCTATTCCTGAAATAATACTACTTGATAATTTTAAGAAGGTACCACCTACTTTAAGTACAGGTCCTATAGCTGCGGCTAACATAGTCCACTTGATAATATTTTTTTGAGTCTCTTGATCTAACTCACTAAACTTAGTAATCCATCCGGATACCGTTGTAAGTGCATCCCTAAACATAGGGATAAATGTTTCTCCTAATTGAATGGCAACACCCTCTAATTGTGATTTTAGAAGAACAAACTGACCTTGTAGGTTATCGTTCATTATTTCGGCCATTTCTTCGGCAGCACCTTCGCAATTATATATTGCATCAGATAGCTTATTGTAATCTTCTTCACTACTATTTATGAGAGTTAGTAACCCAGCCATAGCAGTTTTACCACCAATAGCTTCGGCTTCTTGCACTTTTTGAGCATCCGTTAAACCATCTGTGCTTTTAGTTAATGCTTCTACTGCTTCTTGAACTTCTCCATATAACGTAGCTGTATCTTTTAATGTTCCTTTTTCATCTGTAAGCTCAACACCTAAGTCTTTGGCAGATTGTACTAGATCATCATTAATAGCCGTTTTAGATGCATCACTCATACCGTTAAATGCTGCTCTTAAGTCTCTTAATACACTATCCAAGCTTCTCATACTTCCATCAGCATTGGTTGTTTTAACAATTAGCTTCTCTCCATTTGCTTGAAGTACTTCAATATCATCTGACATTTGAGCAAATATTTTTCTTAGTGCTGTACCACCTTGTGAAGCTTTAATACCATTGTTGGCCATTAATCCTAATGCTAGTGCAACATCTTCGATAGAGTAGCCAAATGTTCCAGCTAAAGGTGCTGCATATGTAAAAGATTCTCCCATGGTTGCAACACTAGAGTTACTTGCTGCCGATGCTGCCGCTAATACGTCTGCAAAGTGTGAAGCTTCTTCGGCACTCATTCCAAAAGCTGTCATAGAATCCGTAACAATATCTGATACCGAGCCGAGTTCTTCTCCTGAACTGGCTGCTAAGTACATAATACCTTCAAGTCCATCTAGCATTTGTTGGGTTCTCCATCCAGCCATAGCCATATATTTTAAGGCTTCTGCTGACTGTGTAGCTGAATATTTTGTTGTCTCTCCCATATGTCTAGCTTTTTCAACTAGCGCGTCAAATTCCTCTCCTGTGGCTCCACTTATAGCCTTTACTTCGCTCATTGCAGCTTCAAAACTTGATGCAGCTTTAACGGTAGCTGTTCCAACTGCTAATATAGGCATTGTTGCGTACATAGAAAGTGAATTACCTACGCTATTCATTGTATTGCCTACTGCTCTAAGTTTTTTCGATGATGCTTCACAAGCTTTTGCTAACGCATACCATGCACTAGATTGTTTAACTATTGCTTGATTGGTTTCACCTAATTCTGCTGTCATGGTTCTAAGGGTTGCTTGTGCTTGATTGTACCTGGTATTAGCATCTGCTACAGACTTATTATTGTTTTGCATCTTAGATGTGTTCTTAGCATACTGTTGTTCTAGTTTCTTATAGGCTTCGTTTAATTCTTTAGCCTTGTCACTTCTTTTACCATTAGCAGCTACTTCTTCGTCATACTGCCTTTTCGTAGCTTCCATTGCTACCCTTAATTCTTCTTGCTTATTTTTACTATTAGTTAATGCAGTTTCTGATCTACTAAGTGCTTCTTTAAACTTATCAACCATTTGAGATTGCACATTGATCTGTTTAGCTAGATTCTCAGATTTAGCTTTCATACCTTCTAAACTAGTAGAAAATCCTTTAACACCAGCTTGTGCCAATGTGAACTCGCTTTTAATTGATTTTAGTTGTGATGCAAGGTCTTTCATCCCTTTTTTGAGGTCGCTATCCTCCATGGTGGCTCTGACTGCTAAGCCTTCTATATCTTGGGTTGCCATCTTATTTCACCACCTCATTGTATAAGTTAGTTGCTGCTCCTAATAATCTTTCTGCTTTTTCTTGTTGTCCTTCAAAAGCCATCTGGCTTCCACATATCATAAACAAAACACTTATTAGCTTACTTAAATCTTCTGGTTTAATACCGAATACCACATCTTGATATGTAAATTGGTTATCAAAAAACTCTATTATAAAATTAATCAATTCATGTAATAGATCATCCTTATTACAAACACCTTCAAGCATCTTCTCATTCAGTTCATAAGCCTGTTCATAACTCTCAACACTTATACTTGAAGTCCTGTATTCTTTTCTCTTGCTATCATCTTCATCAAATAAAGTAATACTTATACATAGTTCATCTTCTTGTTTATTCACTTCAAATTCCTCCTATTAATAAAGGCCTAGCTGTTACACTAAGCCCTTTATGTATTTCATTACTAATCAATACTAGATACATAAAAATTATTACCAACTAACTCAGTTCCATCACTAGAAGGCTTTCTATACTCGGTTAGCTCTCCCACCACTCTAACCATCTTACCTAGTTCTAGCTTTTTATATAGATCTAAATTTCTTCTTACGATTGTACATCTTACACTATACTGTCTCTTGCTCAGCATTCTTATAGTAAATTTACATATTTCATATTCTTTACAGTACATGATGTCCGTTATCATGCCATAAAACTCTAATTCCATGTTTATTCTCCTTTATCATTTAAGGAAGATACCTAGCATTCTTAAATCTCTTTCAAAATCATCAATGGTAACGTCATCACCTACAATAATTTCACTTGCTCTAAACTCTCCACTAATATAAATAACTACTTTTGTTACATCTGTTTCTGAAAGATTTATATCATCAGTCAAAATACCAATGGGTTGATCAAGCACTTCTTCCTCTTCCACTATTTGAATGTTGCATATAGTTCCTTGCCTATTAATCAAAGTCCCTCTTAAATATGTACCACTTCCCATAGACAATGTTATCCCTTTTGTATCTATGGGATGTGTGTTACCTGCAATAAGCTTGTCTGGCTTATATTCTCCTACTTGTTTACATGCATACTCCATTATTTTGTACCTCCTGTAATTGATTTAGCTGCATTGACTAATAAATTAACTGCTTGTTGTTGCTCAGAAACATTAGATGCTTTAGTTATATTCCCTATGTCATTATTTGTTTTTCTTATCTTCTTACTAGCTTCAACTAATAAATTAATAGCTCTCTGCTGATCAACGTATCTATTAGCCGGTATTTCATTAAGAATTTTAATTGCAATATCTCCTGCTGATAAACCTTTACTTAAACCATCCTCAATAATGTTGTCATACCCTAAACCCCTAAAGCTATTAATTTGCTCTTTTTCATTCATTACCTTAATACCCCCATTATTTGAATTGATACTACAGGTAGGCATGCTCTGTCTTTGCTCCGTTTTCCCAATGACAAAATCATTAAGACGGCACTTATCCTCCGCTGAAGCTGATTTATACCATTCTGTATCCTTTATCTCTTCTAACTTTGATGCAAAGTAATCTTTTGCGCCTTCTATTTCAGCACCGTTTAACTGAGGTTTTCCGTGCCTTCTTCGTTCCTCATTTAAAATTTCCGTCATCCTATCCATGAAATTCATTGTGCTTTCTCCCTTCTTTTTTCTGCTCTGCAACGATTGCCGAATATACAATTGTTGCACATACTTCTAATACATCAGCTCTTGAGCATTGTAATGCTTCTCTTATGTAATTAATCTTTTCTATCGTACTATCACTAGCTCTTATAGGTATTGTTTTCATGCCAATCACCTAACGACCTAAAATTTTATCAACTACTGATTTTCTTTTTGGTACCGACTCTTTACCATCACCATTTAATACTTTTTGATAATAGTAATTAAGTTGTGCCTCCAGTCCTTCTTGTCCATAGAACTCTACATAGTTATCTCTATATACAGTCCCTCCTGGAACTTTTGTAGGTACAGTAACCTTAACATTAGGATTAAAATCTCTAATTTTTCTGGGCATGTATTTCATAATTCCAGGTAATTGAAATTCAATTAATCTGCGCTTGTCATATTTAACTGAATCAAAGATTCTTTCTTGTTCTTCTAATATCTTGTTTTTTTCTTCAAGTACTTTTTCTGCTTCTTTCACTTCCACTTCAGCTTTACTAATCCCTTCCCTACATTTCTTTTCTCTTTGCACTTGCTCCTCATTAAATTCCTTAGCAGCTAAAGCAAATACCTTTTCAGCTTCGGCTTCATAGTTGTTTCCCATCTCTTTGTAAGCTTCAATCTTGCTAGCTAATACGCTAATATCATTAACTCTCTTAGATAACTCTTTAGTAAGTTTTTGTACTGCTTCTTGGTCCCCCTCATTCTCCAAACGGATTACTGCTTTTGAAATCTCACTACGCTCCCTATCTAAAACACATTTTTGTTCTTCCATTGCATTAAGTTTCTCAGCTGCTAATACTTTATCCCTCTCAATTTGTTCCAAAAATTCACTAATCATTTTTTCTGTATTTTGCATGATTCCATTTCTCCTTTTTCATATTTAAAATTTCATCTTTTACTTCAAATAATTTAATCTGACAACTATGTTATACCTTATTAATTATTAAATAATCCTTTCTCCCTCTCTATAGTCTCCCCCTCCTTCAAAGCGGAAAGGAAATCGGCGAAAAAATTTTTGGCAACTAGAAAAAATATGTGGCATCGCGCACCCGCAGTCCTTTTAATCCTCCCACAGTACCTTTTACACTTCTCTCACGAGTGTTGTAGAGGTTTATACCCCTCTACCCTCACTAACTACCACTCAAACTTTAGGCTTGTCCATGACGATTATACGTGCTTACATGCTATTGAATAATACGTATGTATTCCGCTAATTGATTCTTTATGATGTTCTTACTTCTAATAAAAATATAAGAATGACTACAGTAGTATTTATGGTCTGCTAATGCACTAGGACTTATCTTCTTGAAATATCTATCCTCAATAAACTTTCTGTCCTCTTCATTTAGCACCTTCATAGCATTATCAATTAACCTCTTGTTAAGCAACTCTATATCAATCTTTCTCTTAAGGCTTTCAATCCTAGCTTCCTTGTTTGTCACCTTACTTTCTACAAGACTAATTGTTTGGTTTGTTGGTGTGCTTGCTCTTTGGTTATCATTGTTTCCATATAAGGTATCATAGTCGTTCTGTCTTATATCTATCTCTGTTCTCATAGACTCTACACGAACATCAATATCTGAATAGCTAAATAATAATCCTTCAATAGCCTTAATCTTTTCTTTTGTGGTGTCCATTTTACTCCTCACCTTCTATCAAAAGAACATCTTGCAATATAGACAATGCATTCTTCTTATGAAACGTAACATTGCTTGTACTAATCTCCAGGTAATTCATAACACCTTCAAACATCATCTTTTCAAAATAATACAATTCTATTACCTTCCTATCTTTTTCTGATAGAACAGTTAAAGCATTGTCTATCTTCTTGATAGTACGCTCTTTATTTCTGATACTATTTTCTATACGCTTCACTCTATCTTGTGCTACAATATTGGCAGCCTCTTTATTAGGGGCATTATCGTATTTAGAGGAACTTACTTTATCTTTACTTTGCATGTCTAGTTGAAGCTCTTCCACAGCTTCTTCAAGGTCAAGTTTAAGATTAGCTACACTTACCTTTAGCATTGGGTAGCTATAAAGTAAGTCCTCTACTTTACTATACTTAGAGTCTTTCATTCTCTATCCCTCCATATGTAGTAATCAATACTGAGTATGGTTCGGCTCTAATCCTCATGTCTGTCCCTCCTAATTTATTATTCAAGTTCTAATTAATCATTTAGCAGCTACTTCTTTTCTTGCTAAAATTTCAATCTCTTTAGCTCTGTATACGCAACTTATAACATAGTCAGGAACATTCCCATCAAATATGCCCAGTAAGCTTTCTTTGTATTTCTCAATAAAAGATTCAACTTCATCATCTTCTACCCCTAATTCAAGCATCTTTTCATGAAAAATATGATACATATCAATAGTCGCTTCATCAGTTATTAATATGCTTTCAATTTTATCCTCTGTTCTCTTGGCCCTTTCTTCCCTTTTGCCAATCATAAGTCCATATTGAAAAGCAGCAATTAAACCAAATATAGGAGCATGTCCACTATCTCTATTTGCCTTATCTATCCTATTTATGTTTTCAATATGATTACTACCTGGTACCCTTATTTGATTAAACATATTAACATCTAACAACTTCATCAGCTTCACTCCTCCTCTTCCTTTGTACCCCAAAAGCGATGTAAGGTAATTTAACATGCAACTTGTCTTCGTGATTTTTCTATTCTTATAAATAGTCTAAATAAATCTTTCTGTTCTTCTGTCACGTTCTCATTATTTAAGAAAGCCTCTACTTTCTCATAATCTATCTTTTGGTCTGGCAATTCCTTTAATACTTCAACTGTTTTTGATATTAGTTCATTTGTCTCCATGCCCCTTATCCCCCTATCTTCCCCTATTGATTTCATCCTACATTCCTGATATTATTAACTTGCGAGATTAATAAATCACTGTAGCCTTTTGTTAATGTGCTGTTAACTAAGGCTATTTTTTATGTTATTTCTTTCATCAGCTTCTCGAATTTAATATTATTTGCTGTTGCAAAGTTTTCCCTAATGTTTTCATCCGGTAGCTCAATAGTTATTGCATTTTTAATTCTGCTGATCATAGACTTGTTATACTTAAGTTGGTCCGGAGTAAACCTGCTTATATAAATTGTTAATGACTTGCTCTTTTCTCTTTCGTTAAGTATTTTCAATAGTATCTCATCAACCCACCCATTTTTAGAATTAACCTCGTCTCCCAAATCATCTAAAAGCAATAGTGGAGTATCTATAGCACTTCTAAGAGAATTCTTTTGATTGTAAGGATCATCTTGCTTAATTTGCTTCTTAAGCTCGTTGATTAACATTGGCATTAAAATGTATTTACCTGGCATGTTATACCGTTTCATAATTTCATTGAGTATTAATGACCCCATCATAGTTCTTCCGGAACCTGCTGACTTACTGTATATGTACAGATTAGTATCAAGTTCTTTAAATTTCCTTATGTATGTACATGCTGCTTTTAGTGACTCCTCTGCGAATTTAGTATTGTTGTATAAAGAAGTTTTAAATTCCTTTATACCCTTATTAACAAATTCATGAGGTACATTAGATCTAGTAAACCTATCTCCTTGAATAAAAGTATTATCACTAGGAGATCCTCCAAATTCGATTCTACTTAACTTATTCCTATTTTTTAATGATGGAACCATCATTGAATATTGAATACAAACTCCATTCTTGTCCTTGATTAAGCAAAAAGGAGTAGACTCAGGTACATATTGCTCTAGTTCTGAATTAACTGGTATAAACTCTTCAGGATCAAATTTATACATATCCGTTGTCAATAAGCCATTGTCCTTTTTCTCTTCTGTGCTCTTCCATTGCTCTTTCTTCTTCAGCGTTTCTTCCACGAGACTCATCTTGTTTTCCTCCTTTGCTATTATCGCTTCTCTCCCATGTACGTATAGCTGCCTTCCAGTCCTTCATCTTGTTTCGACCTATGCACCATCCTTTTGATGAATAGAAGTCTATGAATCGTTCAGCATCTACTATGTTATTTCTTTCTAAACAGTATTCTCTAACTTGATCTAGTGTAGGTGGAGTGAAACGACTACTCTCTTTTTTATTTACATTATTATGTTGTTTTGTTATTACATTATTGTTTGTGTTCAGTTGTTGTTCACTTGTTGTCCAGTTGTTGTTCAGTAGAAGTTCAGTTTGATGTTCATATTTTTGATATTCTTCCCATCTAACTATTGATATTAGTCGGTTTTTATTTCCTGTTTGTTGTTCAATTTGATGTTCGTTTTCGAATGATTTTAAGATTCTTTGAACCTTACTTTCATTAATACTAAATTTCTCTGATATGCTCTTACGACCTGTAATAAGTTGTCCTGGTTTAAGAGTTATTCTTTCTCCCTTAAACACTGCAGGATATTCCTTATGTGTTGCATTTAGCAGTAGATATACCCATACCGAAAAGTATTCAGCATCTTTACATACAATAGGATTATCCATAACTTTTCTGTATAAGCTTATCCATCCTTCCATGCCATTTTCCTCTCTATGTAATTTTTCTACTTACTATTACTTCTAACAACCTTGAAGCTTCTACCAGTTTTATCTAGGCAATACTTCATGAGCTCACTCTTAATAAACTTATAACTTCCACCCATTTGAAAATGAGGTATAGCCTCAATGTTAAGGTATAAGAAACTAGTTCCCACGTTTAAAAATTTTGCTGCTTGCTTTACGTTCATAATTTCAGGTAGTTCATCATATCCTGCCTTTACTTGAAACTCCTTAAGCGCCTCTGCAATTGCTACTTTAACACTTTCTTTTATAGTCTCCTCTATACTCATTGCTAAACCCCCTCTCTTAAAAGCACTTTACCCTCAATAATCTCATAACCATCAAGGCATTTTTCTATAACTTTTTTTACATCCTGGCATTGCTCAACCCTTGTGCAATAATTGCTTTTTTCAAGTGTTCCTTCTTCTCTCAGCATATATACAATCTTGTCAATTAACATTTGTCTTGTCATTGCTCTGATCTCCTTATTTTTTAATTACTCACTCAAAATTTCATCGATGAGTCCTTGGGTCGTCCAGTATTCATGCAAGATTATATTGATAGCTTCGCCTAAAGTTAAACCTCTTGATTCACCTGTTACATCATCCTGTTTTGTATCGTTTTCTATCCCTCTAATAAACTCGCCTAAATCATATCTTAAGGCTGCAATAGTTTTACCTTTTTCTTCTTCAATATTATTTTGAATTATGGTCACAATCTCCTCTATGCGCTCTTCTTCTGGGATACTAAAATCCTTTGAGCTAATAATACCCATCTCTACTCCATGTCTAACTACCTTTTCAATTGCTTCTCTTTTCATTTTCATCTTCTCCTTTGATTTTCTATTTTTTAATATTGTTTGGACATTGGCAGTTCTACCCTCACACTGCCAGGTTAAGTTTTTACATTTTCACTACTTCGTGAATTAATTTTCTTCACTGAAGAATAAATAATCTACAGTACTATCAAGAACAGAAGCCAGTTTTAGCATTACTTCTTTTGATACTTTAGCATCATTTCAAGTTCTCTTTTGAAGACTTATATAATTCAAGAACCATCTTTTCAACCTCATTCAATTCTAAAGGTAATGACTTTGAACCACTTTCATTTTCGATTAATATATATAATGCTGCATCCTCTGATTGCTTGATACTATAGCCTATTTCTTTAGCTTTTCTTCTTAATGCATTTAATGAATAAAAACCTCTAACCATTTTTATACTCCTCTCATATTTTTATGTTTTTGCTACATTGAAAGGCTTGTTACTGATCTTCAGTAAAGAAAAGTTCCTGAACCGAGCATCCATATAATTTAGCTAACTTTAACATTACTTCCCGACTAGGATTTGTACTTCTACCACTTTCAAGATTAGCTAAGTATTGCTGACTAACCCCTATTTCATTAGCTGCAAAACCCTGCTTTATCCCTAATTCAATACGACGAATTTTTAATTTCAATCCCATTATGATTCACCTCCCTTATCAACGATTCAAATACGAATCACTTTTAATAATAACATTATATGATTCGTATTTGAATCTGTCAATAAATATTTTTAAATAATGTTGTATTTTTGAATCATATGTATTATTATTCATCTATAGGAAGGTGATAATTTGGGAATAAATGATTTTATACAAATAGGAACTAGAATAAAAGAAATTAGGAAATCCAAAGGATTTAGTCAAGCATATATGGCTGAAAAAATAGGTGTTAATCGTACAACTTATTCAAATTATGAAAATAACAATCGAGAGCCAAACCTTAAAACTATTGAAAAAATCTGTGAAATTTTAGATGTTACAATATCTGATATTGTAAGTGATACTCAAAAAAATATAACAGTAGATTATTGGCGTGGCATGATGGATACTGATCTAAATAGTATCAAGGAAATTGAGGAAAATACACGTGGCTATTCAGGGTTAGAAGTACCTATAAGTTCATTAGTGGGAAGTATATATATTTCTTTAAATAAGAATGAAAAAGATTTTGTTACGCGCTATTCCTACCATACAGAAAGATTACTAGAATCTTTATCGGAACTTTTAACATATTCTAACCTGCCAATAAAACATGAAAATGTTGATAAGAATAAATACCTAGATGCTATAAATGCAATAAATGAATTTATAAAATATAAGCTACACGAACTTACTACATTGAATTCTAAAGAAGGTGAGTAAATGGCACTAACAAAAAGAACTAATTTAGAAGATAAATCCGGCAGAAAGCCAGCTAAATGGAGAATACGTGTTACTAGGAATGGTCATAAATATGAAACTACCTTCTTTGGAAACAAAAAAGAAGCTGAGCAAGCTGAGAAAGATTTTATATACCAAATTGATAAAGGCATGATGGGTAGTAGTGAAAATATGTTATTTAAGGATTTATACAAAAAGGTTCAGCGAGAGTATATTGATAAACTCAAAGCTAATTCACGTATCACTTATAGAAATTCATATGACAACCATATCGGACCTGCATTTGACGATATGAAACTATGTGATATAAAACCTATAGACATTCAAGAATTTGCTACTGACCTTTTAGAAGAGTATAAATACAATACTGTCAGAGTAATAATGTCTAAACTTAATACTTGTTTATCTCTTGCTGAAAAATGGGGGATTATCTCTAATTCTCCCTATAAGCATATTGAACTAGGACAAGCAGAAAGTAAAAGCTTAGATGAGTTAATGAGTTTAGATAATATTCAAACACTAATTAAACTATATGAAAATGATAAATGGCCATTACATCGAGCAGCTTTCTTTCTAGCTGTTGGGTGTGGTCTTAGAAATAGTGAGATAAGGGCACTAACACTTAAAGATATAGATTTCAACCTAAATACAATTACTGTTGATAAGCAAATAGGCCTTTATGATGATGAAAAGGACTTATTCACCTCTACTAAAACAAGTGGATCCAAAAGAAAGATATATGCTCCTGAATTTGTAATGAAAGCTATTAAGGAGCATATTGACAGTATGCCTGCTATACCTATAAATGCTCTTATCTTCACCATATCAAAAAACAAGCCTATTAATAGCCATACACTTAGTAATCACTTAAGAGAGGTCTTAATCGCCAATGACCTTCCACTAATACGATTTCATGATTTAAGGCATATACATGCTACCTTAATGATTAATAATAATATGGACATAGCTACAGTAAGCAAACGTCTAGGGCATAAAAGTATTGCTACAACTCTTAAATTTTACACTCATACGGTTGAAGAAAGGGATAAACGAGTTGCTACTGAATTTGATGATATCTATTCTAAAATAAAGAAAAAAGGATAAGCTTTCGCCTACCCTTAATTATTTTTTAAATTTTATTTGTCCTAAATTTGTCCCAACATTTCATAGTCACTTGACTATCAAAGGAAAAAAACCTATTTTGCTATATCACTTCTGTATTGCATACCATCAAACTCAATCTTTTTTACTTCTTCATATATAGTCGCTCTAGCCTCTCTTAAGCTAGCCCCTAAACTTGTAATGGCTAATACACGTCCACCATCTGTTTGAATAGTCCCATTTACTTTTTTGGTGCCAGCATGGAATAAATAAGTATCTTCATTTAAATCATCAAGACCTGTAATAACATCACCTTTATGAGAGGTTTCTGGATAACCTTTGCTAGCAAGTACTAAAGTCACACTTTGTCTTTCATCCCATTTAATAGGTGTACTAGCAAGGTTGCCATCGATGCAAGCTTGCATGATTTCTATTAGATCTGTTTTTAATCTTGGAAGTACACTTTGAGTTTCTGGATCACCAAAACGTACATTGAATTCTAGCACTTTTGGTATATTGTTTTCAATCATTAAGCCGATGAAAAGCACCCCTTTAAATTTAAGATTCTCTTTCTTGAAGCCACTTATAATTGGCTCTAGAATTTGTGTATCAATATTGGCTTTAACTTCTGCTGTGATAATTGGATTTGGTGAGAAGCCACCCATACCACCTGTGTTGAGCCCTTTGTCATTATCTAGAGCACGTTTATAGTCTCTAGCTGTTTCCATTGGTACAATACTATCCCCATCTACGAAGCAAAGAAGGGAGGCTTCTGTTCCTGTTAGGAATTCTTCTAATACGATAGTGCTACCCGCTTCAGCAAATTTACCACTAAAGATTTCTCTTATGGCAGCTTCTGCATCTTCATATGTCTCACAAATTAATACTCCTTTTCCTGCAGCTAAACCATCTGCTTTAACAACTACTGGTAAACTAAAGTTTTTTGCTTCTGCTACACAAGCTTCTACTGCATCTCTTTTAAAGCTAGCGTATGCTGCTGTTGGAATATCATTACGAATTAAAAACTGTTTTGTAAAGTGTTTACTTCCTTCAAATTGAGCACACTCTTTATTAGGCCCAAAAATATTTAAACCTCTTTTTTCAAAAACATCTACAATACCTAATACAAGTGGTACTTCTGGCCCTACAATAGTAAGATCCACTTGCTTTTCTTCTGCAAAGTTGGCTAATGCTTCAAGTTCCTCTACTTTAATAGGAATATTTGTAAAAGCCTCTTCTGTTCCCCCATTACCTGGTGCTACAAAAATCTCAGCTTCTGGATGAAAACGTCTCACTGTATGTGCAATGGCCGATTCTCTCCCACCATTTCCTATGATTAATATCTTCATGGTTTAGTTGCTCCCCTCTATCTGTTTGATAGCTTCTACCAAAATTTTGTGTTCAATTTCAGCTAAAATACGTTGTTGTAAGCTTTCTGGTGTATCGTCTTCCAATACTTCTAATTGACGTTGAAGAATAATTTCACCCGTATCTACACCTGTGTCAATATAATGAACAGTTGCACCACTTTCTTTTTCACCTGCAGCAATTACGGCTTCATGGACATGAATGCCAAAATAACCCATACCCCCGTATTTGGGAAGAAGTGAAGGATGAATATTAATAATGCGTCCTTTAAAGGTATTTACTAACTTTTCATCCATGATTTTTAAGTATCCCGCGCAAACTACAAGGTCTACTTTTTGTTCTAATAGTAAAGCCAGCAACTCCTCATCATAATGCCCATTCTTTGGATCCACATGAAAAGCAGGGATATTGTGTTTTCTAGCACGTTCAAGCCCATAAGCTGATGCTTTATTAGAAATAACACAGACAACCTTACTTGCTAGCGTACCATTTTCTACTGCATCTATAATGCTTTGCAAATTGGTGCCGCCACCTGATACAAGTACACCTATTCTTAATCTTGACATAAGATCACACCCTTGTTACCTGCTACGATTTCACCGATAACTAATGCTTTTTCATCTGCCCCATGAAGTGCTGCTAATACTTTTTCGCTGTCAGCTACATCAACTACTAACATCATACCAATACCCATGTTAAAAGTATTATAAAGTTCATTAACATCAAGGTTTGAGGTTTCTTCTAAAAATTTATAAATAGGAGGTTTTTCGATAACATTGATATTGATTTTAGCATCTACACCTTTTGGAAGCATACGTGGTACATTTTCGATGAAACCGCCACCTGTAATATGTGCAATCCCTTTAATTCTAGCTGCTGCTTTTGCTGCTTTGACTGCTTTGACATATAGTTTAGTTGGCTTAAGCAGTGCTTCACCGTAAGTTTCACCAAGTTCTTCACTATATGCTTTAAGGTCTACACCTGCTGTTTCCACTAATTTTCTAACAAGTGAGTAACCATTACTATGTACACCTGTTGAAGGAAGTCCAATAATCACATCTCCTACTTTAATAGTGCTTCCATCAATCATTTCCTGGCGATCTACAATACCTACAGCAAAACCAGCTACATCATATTCACCATCTGGATAAAAACCTGGCATTTCTGCTGTTTCACCACCAACTAAGGCACATAAGCTTTCTTTACAACCATCTGCAATACCTTTTACAATGCTTGCAATATGTTCTGGTGCAATACGTCCTGTTGCAATGTAGTCTAAGAAGAATAAAGGCTCAGCGCCACCACAAATAATATCATTCACACACATGGCTACTGCATCGATACCGATTGTATCGTGTTTGTCCATATCAAAAGCTAATTTTAATTTAGTACCAACTCCGTCTGTTCCTGATACAAGTACAGGTTCTTTCATACCTGCAAAAGCACCAAGCGAAAAGGCACCGCCAAAGCTTCCGATATCTGTGAGTACCCCTGGGATAAAAGTTGATTTAACATGCTCTTTCATCTGTGCTACTGCTTCATATCCACGGTGAACGTCCACCCCAGCATCTTTATATGTGATTTTACTATTAGACATTTTTCTTCCTCCTATATCAGCCATAGCACGCTATAGCTATTATTTTTATATTTTATCATTTTTAGAAAAGTATTTCATTCACTATTATAACAGAATGTACCCTAGACAGATGATAATCTAGGGTACTTTCTTTATTAACATTGTGAAGGTGGTGTGCCAATAGGTACTTCCATTGGATACTTACCATTAAAACAAGCTTTACAGAATTGACTCTTATGATTGCATACTTCACGAAGACCATCTTCACTTAAGTAAGTTAGAGAATCTGCTCCTAAGTATTCACAAATTTCATCGACTGATTTTTGCGCTCCTATCAAAAATTCTCTATAAGGTGTATCAATCCCAAAATAACAAGAATATTGTACTGGAGGTGAAGTAATACAAACATGTATTTCTTTAGCGCCTGCTTTTCTCACTTGTTCTACAATACGTTTACAAGTGGTTCCCCTTACAATTGAGTCATCAATCATAACAACTCGTTTACCTTCAAGATTTTGTTTAAGTGGAGAAAGCTTAATTTTTACTGCATTTTCTCTCATCTCTTGAGTAGGTTGGATGAACGTCCTTCCTATGTATCTATTTTTTACAAGACCTTCTCCATAAGGAATACCTGATTCCTTAGCATATCCAATAGCTGATGGTACGCCTGAGTCTGGTACTGGCATCACCATATCTGCTTCAATCTTTTTCTGTTTTGCTAACATTCTACCTGCATTCACACGAAAATCATACACACTATCCCCATCTATAACGCTGTCTGGTCGTGCAAAGTAAATAAGTTCAAACACGCAAAGATGTTTTTGACACATATTAGAAGGCTCTATACTTCTTAGACCCTCCTTATTAATCACCACAATTTCTCCTGGTTCTACATCTCTTATGAACTCCGCATCTAATACATCTAGTGCACAGCTTTCAGAGGCAAATACATATCCATCTTTAAGTTTTCCAATGCAAAGTGGTCTAAGACCATGTGGATCACGAATACCAATAAGGTCTTCTCCTGTGGTTAAAACTAGGGCATATGCACCCTTTAAAAGACTCATCGTATTTTTAATCCCTGTTTCAATGCCTTTATTACTGTATCTAGCAATCAAGTTTAAAATAGATTCAGTATCTGTGGTACTATGAAAAATAACACCACTATCTTCTAGAATCTCTCTAATATTCTCCGCATTTACAAGGTTTCCATTGTGAGCAAGTCCGATATCACCTTTTTTGTATTTAGCTACCAAAGGTTGTGCATTTCTCACATCTTTATCTCCTGCTGTCGAGTAGCGTACATGGCCAATAGCAATATTTCCTTGAAGTTCATTAAGAGCTGTTTCATCAAATACATCTGCTACAAGTCCCATGCCTTTTCTAACTTCAATGTCCCCTTCACAATTAACTGCAATACCTGCACACTCTTGCCCTCTATGTTGAAGAGCAAAAAGTCCATAATACGCAAGTCTTGAGGCACTTTTTTCTTCTCTATAAACTCCAATTACGCCACATTCTTCATGTAGTGAATCATCTTGCAAAAACTTCATATGACCGCTCCCCTATTATTTGGTTACTCTTGCGAGCATTTCTGCATAAACTTCTTCTACACCGCCAAGATCTCTTCTGAAACGGTCTTTGTCTAATTTTTTGTTTGTTTCAGCATCCCAGAAACGGCATGTGTCTGGAGAAATTTCATCAGCTAAAATAATCTTGCCATCTACACGGCCAAGCTCGATTTTAAAGTCAATGAGTTTAACACCAATTTTTAAGAAATATGCTTTAAGAAGTTCATTAATTTTGAAAGTCATCTCACTCATTACTTTAAGCTCTTCTTCTGTAGCAATATCAAGTGCTAAGATTTGATAGTCATTAATCATTGGATCACCAAGAGCATCATCTTTTAAACAGAATTCAAGTGTTGGATTTTTAAGTACTGTTCCCTCTTCTACTCCAAAACGTTTTGAGAATGAACCAGCAGCTACATTACGTACGATAACTTCTAATGGTACGATTTCTACAGCCTTAACAACTGTTTCTCTATCATTAAGTTCTTCTACTAAGTGTGTTTCAATACCATTTTGTTCTAACATACGACACATAATGTTGCTCATACGGTTATTAACAACACCTTTACCTACGATTGTTCCTTTTTTCTCACCGTTAAATGCTGTTGCATCATCTTTATAACTTACAATGTAATATCTTTCATCATCTGTTTTAAATACTTTTTTTGCTTTTCCTTCGTAAAGTTGCTCTCTTTTTTCCATTTTAAATTCCCTCCATTTTTTGAATGAAGAATTAAGAATCAAGAGGGAAGAATGAGTTAACTCATCCCCTTATCACGCTCTTGCTTCTTTAATTCTTCTTTTTTGAATTTATTTTTTAAATTGATTTATTGGAATCTAGCGCTTACTGCTGCATCCTTTTCTGCTACTTTTTCCGCCATATTTTTCTTGTGAAGCGCTAACTTTTCTTTTAATTCTGGGCTACTTAAAGCAAGCATTTGAACAGCTAAAATCCCCGCATTCTCAGCACCATCAATAGCCACTGTAGCTACCGGAATACCTGGAGGCATTTGTACCATTGATAAAAGTGAATCAAGACCATCCATAGTACTAGACTTAATAGGAAGCCCAATAACAGGCAATGTCGTAAAAGCAGCAATAACACCGCCTAAATGAGCCGCTTTACCTGCTGCTGCAATAATGACACCAATGCCATTTTTCTCTGCATCTCTCGCAAATTCTTCAGCAGCATAAGGTGTGCGGTGAGCCGAAATAACTCTAACCTCTACCTCTACGCCAAAATCCTTAACTGTTTTTACACCTTTTTCTACAACTGGAAGATCTGAGTCACTTCCCATAACAAAAGCTACTTTCATAATAACCTCCTAAGTTACACTCTCTTGTAATCTACTCTTTTTAGACTATATAACCGACTATCTATTCTCTGCTATTTCATAAACCATCTATTTAAAACTACGCTTCACATAGCTTGTTTTTTATTTAAAGTAATTCACCCCAGATGTAAACAGATTTTGCTCTTTATTACCTGGAATATTTTTATGAACAAATTTACCCACACGTTCACTATGTCCCATCTTACCTATAATACGGCCATCAGCAGATATAATCCCCTCGATGTTATGCATACTACCATTCACATTGACATTGCCATCTTGGCTTGCAAAACCATTTTCATCTACATATTGGCTAAATACTTGACCTTTAGCAATAAGCTCTTTCAACATAGCTTCTGGTGCTACGAAACGACCTTCACCATGTGAAAGTGGGATTTCATGAAGATCACCTAAGCTAACCCCGTTAAGCCATGGAGATTGCACACTTGTAATTTTTGTTCTAGCCATAAGAGAAATATGTTTACCAATCGTATTAAAGGTTAATGTTGGGCATTCTCCATCCATTTCTCTAATTTCACCATATGGTAATAACCCTAATTTAACAAGTACTTGGAACCCATTACAGATTCCTAACATTAATCCATCTTGCGTATAAAGGTGTTCATGAATGGCTTCTTTTAATCTTTCATTTCTAAAAGTGGAAGCAATGAACTTACCACTACCATCTGGCTCATCACCAGCTGAGAACCCACCTGGGAAAGCAATAATTTGTGCTGACTTAATACCTTGGTATAAACGTTCAATTGAATCTTCAATGTCACTGTTTGTACGGTTAATAAATAGTACTTCATTTACCTTAGCACCGGCTCTTTCAAAAGCACGTCTTGTATCTACTTCACAGTTAGTCCCTGGGAATACTGGAATAAGTACTTCCGGCTGTGCGATTTTTTGTTTAGCCACATAGATTTTTCGCTCCCCAGTGAAGGTTGCATCTGTTGCTGCTAATGGACTATCTACTTTTTGAGTAAAGACATTAGCCGTTGGTGCTAACATGGCTTTAATGATTTCACTGATTTCTAAAGTCACTTCATCTATAGTTACTACTTTTTCTGTTACAGTTTCACCAATGACAGTAACGTAATCTTCTTTTAAGCTTGTTGCTACTTCTGGTGCTACTTCTAATACAATATCTCCATAGGATGCTACAAATGGTGCTATTTCTGGTGGTAATTCTACTTTTACTCCGATTTCATTACCAATAGCCATTTGACTAAGTGCAGCTACTACTCCTCCAGCACCAATAGCATAGGCACTTTGTACTTTATCCGCTTTAACAAGTTCATAAATCTTACTATAAGCTTCATGCATTATACTAAAGTCTGGCATGTAAACATTATCTTTTGGAATAGCAACATAAACAAGACGATTACCTGCTGCTTTTAAGCTACCACTTACACATTCCTTAGCGTCTCCTAAGTTACAGGTAAAAGAAATAAGTGTTGGAGGAACGCTGATATTTTCAAAAGTACCAGACATACTATCTTTACCACCAATTGCTGCAAGCCCTAATTCTTTTTGAGCTTTTAATGCGCCAAGAAGTGCTGCTACTGGTTTACCCCAGCTCGTTTCACCATTTAATCTCTCAAAGTATTCCTGGAAAGAAAGGTAAGTCTTCTTGTAATCTGCACCTAATGCTACAATTTTTGCAATACTTTCTACTACTGCATAAAGAGCACCGTGGAATGGTGATTTTTCTGAAAGATATGGATCAAATCCATGTGTCATAAAGGTTGCTGCTGTTGTTTCACCTTTTACTAAAGGCACTTTAGCCACCATACCATTTTCTTTTGTTAATTGGTTTTTACCGCCATATGGCATAAGTACTGAACCTGCTCCAATGGTACCATCAAACTGCATCCCTAACCCTTTTTGGAGACCTACATTTAAGTCTTTTAAGGTAGCAAGTACATTATCTTTTGAAAGTTTCTTCACTTCAATTTCAATTTCAGGAGCTGTTACTTTTGCTTCTCTTTGCTGTGTTACACCTGCGCTGTCTAAGAAACTTCTATCAATATTAACAACTTCTTTGTTCCTCCAAGTCATTACAAGACGTTTTTCCTTTGTTACCTCTGCTACACAAACTGCATTTAAGTTTTCTTTATTAGCTAGATTAATCATCAAATCTAAATCATTTTTATCAATGGCAATTGCCATTCTTTCTTGAGACTCAGAAATAGCAAGTTCTGTTGCATCAAGTCCCATATATTTAACTGGTACAAGGTCAAGGTTAATACGAAGCCCTTCAGCGATTTCACCGATTGCTACACACACACCACCTGCACCAAAATCATTACAACGAATAATTCGTTTTGAAAATTCTGGGTTTCTAAATAATCTTTGAAGTTTTCTTTCTTCTACTGGATTACCTTTTTGTACCTCAGAACCACAAGTATGTAATGATTCTTCTGTATGCTCTTTAGAAGAACCTGTTGCACCACCACAACCATCACGACCGGTTGCGCCACCTAAAAGTAAAATCACATTGCCTGGGACTGGCTCTTCATGCTTTACATTTGAGCGTTTAACTGCTCCTACTACAGCTCCTACTTCAAGACGTTTTGCTTTATATCCTGGGTGATAATATTCTTTAACTTCACCTGTTGCAAGTCCTATTTGGTTACCATAAGCACTATAACCATTAGCAGCTGTTTTTGTAATCACACGTTGTGGTAATTTACCAGCCATTGTATTTTCTAATGATTCATTAGGATCAGCTGCACCCGTTACACGCATAGCTTGATAAACATAGCTACGTCCTGAAAGTGGATCACGAATAGCACCACCAAGACATGTTGCTGCACCACCGAAAGGTTCGATTTCAGTTGGGTGATTATGTGTTTCATTTTTAAATAAGATAAGGTATTCTTCATCTTTACCATCTACCTTAATGTTATCTACAATTGTACAAGCATTGATTTCCGCTGTCTCGAATAATTCTTTTAAGCCACCTTGTGCTTTAAGATGTTTTACAATAATGGTTGCCATATCCATAAGAGATACTTTTTTATGATTACGTCCTAGTTCTTCACGCATACCATAGTATTCATCTAAAGCTGCTTTAATAGGTGCTGCATATTCACCTTCTTCAACCTCTATCTTAGTAAGCTCCGTCATAAAAGTTGTATGACGACAGTGATCTGACCAATAGGTATCAACTACTTTTAATTCTGTAAAGCTTGGATTTCTATTAATCCCTTTAAAATAACCTTGGAAATAAATAAGGTCATCCAAATTCATTGCTAAGCCTTGTTCTTTTCTAAAATTTTCTAAAGCTACTTCATCCATATTAATAAAATCTACTAATACCTTGACATCCTCTGGAACAGGATAAGTCATATCTAAACTTGCTACTGGCTCTAAAGAAACTTCTTCAGCTTCTACAGGGTTAATCACATGCTTTTTAATCTTTAATAATTCTTCGTTTGTTAATTCGCCATCCACAATGTAAACTCTGGCTGTTCTCACAGTAGGTTTAAGGGTGCTATCAATAATACGAATACATTGCTCACAAGAGTCTGCTCTTTGATCATATTGTCCTCTTAAATAACTTACAGCAAAAGCCTTGCCACTTGTTAAAGCCAGTTTCTCTACTAATGTATCTGATTGAGGTTCTGAAAAAATCGTGTTTAATGCTTTTTCATAAACCTTGTTTGTAATATGCTCAATATCATATCTGTTTAAAATTCTTACTCCCTTAACAGCTTTTATATGTAAAAACTCTTTTAACTCGCTCTCCATACGCTTCGCTTCTACATCAAAACCATTCTTCTTCTCTACATATACTCTGAAAACACTCATCGTGGTTCCCCTTTCGTATGAATTAACCTTAATTAGCTATTGTAAGCGTATCATAATTTAATAATAGCGTCAATCATTTTATCGAACAATATAGTTTAAGTTTTATTTATCGTTCGACATGTGTCTCGCTTTTTGGATATTTTTAACATTTAACCCTATATTTTTTAATTTTTTTCTCGGTTACACTTCCCTTATGCAGGCATTTTACCGAACGTTTTCATTCTAGCTCTTTATTTGTTGTTCGGTTTTATCAGTTGTAACATGTCTTTTTATACGCAAAATAAAAGCTAGACCAAGTGTTGCTTCAGCGCAACTTATCTTCATCTAGCCTTTTTATTTCTTATTTTTATAGAGAGCTAAGCTTTAGCTTCCTAACATTTCTCGCATTTTCTTTAAAATACGTTTTTCAATTCGCGACACTTGAACTTGGGATATATCTAAGGCACTAGCAATTTCTGTTTGCGTACGGTCTTCAAAATATCGCATATGAATAATCTCTCTTTCAATGGGTAGTAGCCTTTCTATGAGCTCTGTCAGAATCATTTTGTCTACTAAGCTATTTTGGAGTGTTGGCACCTCATCGATTTTATCCGATAACGTAATAGGCTTGCCATCTCCTTGATAAATAACAGCATTTAAAGATTCTATCTCTGCATTTGACTCTAAAGCCTCTACCACTTCTTCAACTTGTAAATCTAAGCCGGCTGCAATTTCACTAATCGTTGGTTCTCTATTGAGTTCCCTTATAAGCTCATCCTTTAGAATTCTTACTTTATAAGCTGTTTCCTTTAGAGAACGACTTACCTTAATCATGCCGTCATCCCTTAAAAAACGTTTAATCTCTCCTACAATCATAGGCACTGCATAGGTAGAGAATTTAACATTAAAGCTTAAATCAAATTTATCAATACTTTTTAAAAGTCCAATACTCCCTATTTGAAATAAGTCCTCCATATCATAACCACGATTACTAAATCTTCTTACTAAACTCCAAACTAGTCCTAGATTCTCTTGTACTAATATGTTTTTGGCTATTTCATCACCTTGTTGTGCACGTTGTATGAGTTCTAAGGTATGATCCATATTATCCCACCTTTACCTCGGGCTTAGACCGCGAGAGATCTTTTCATTTTTACACTTGTTCCTTTGCCCATTTGTGAGAATACCTCGACCTCATCCATCATGGATTGCATTACCGTAAAGCCTAGACCTGCTCTTTCCTCTTCTAATGAAGTAGTATAAAGTGCTGTCATAGCATCATCTACATTCGGTATGCCTTTCCCCTCATCCACAACTTCTATTTCTACAGTGCGTTCTTCATAAGCACATCTAATGGTAATTAAGCCATCTTCTTTATTACTATAACCATGAATAATACAATTTGTAACAGCTTCTGAAACGGCCATTTTAATGTCATAAAGTTCCTCAATTGTTGGATCTAATTGAGAAACAAACGAACTAATAGCTACCCTAGCAAAACCTTCATTAATAGAACTACTTGCAAATTGTATTTGCATTTGATTTTTCTTTGGCACTTTTTTGTCCCCCTCATGCTTCTCTTAAGCAAAAGCTGCTAATGCTTCCAGTGCTTCTTGTTTACTATTATAAGTTTTCATTAATTTGTAAATACCTGACATACTGAGTATTCTTCCTGCTTCTCTTGAAACGTTGTATAATCCAATACTTCCCCCACATATAGCCACACTTCTATACCTTCCCATAAGCATACCTATACCTGAACTATCCATAAAATTCACTTTTTCAAAATCAAAAAGTAAATCTTTTGCTCTATTTTTTTGATATTCCCTATCTACCTCGCGTCTAATTTCAACACAAGTATGGTGGTCAATCTCCCCTTCTAAGACAACCACTAATGTTCGCTCCACCATAATAAATTCCATTCGCAATGTCCTCGCGCCTCCTTATCTTTAATCTCTTATAAGAATAGCGCCTTTTCCAATAATTGTCAATCATTTTCCAGTTATTAACTAATATCATGTATTTTTATGATTAGTGCCATTTTTATGTATTTATATTCCTATTCGTAACCATTTTGCCACTATCATCAATCGTAACTTTATGGCTTAGTACTTTAAAACTAATTATTGAATCCTTTCTTTTGCACGTCTTGCTTCATAAGTATCAGGAAACTCTGTGATCACTTTGTTATAGTAATTTTGTGCCTCTGTTATATTCCCTAGTTTCTCTTCTGTTTCACCTAAGTAATATAAACTTCTTCTAGCTGTTTGTGAAGTCCCGTCATATATAAGGGCAGCTTCTAATTTCCCTTTAGCCCCTGCATAATCTTCTCCACTAAGTAATTGATATCCCTCGTTATACAGTTCCGCTGCTGCCTTTTCATAACAAGCTTCTTTAAGAGCCTCATAAGTCATTTTACTTTCTTCATCTAATAAAGAAGGTGCAATATTATATAAAGCTTCTGCTGCTTCAACATACATTCTTTCCTCTATATGTGTTTTTGCTGTAACTAGCTTATCCTTTTGTACATAAGCACCTAGTTGCTTTTCATATTCTTGTGTCTGTGTTTTTAATTTTGTATTATCAGCTTCTAAAGTAGCAGCTTTTAAGTTAGTATCTTTAATAATTTGATTAAGTTCATCACTTAACTCATCTTGCTTATTAGTAAGTCTTGTAATTTCTTGTTCATAGGACTTTACTTGATTAGGATGTATGAGGAAATGATAAATCACAAACATAGCTATAAGCCCTATAATAAAATAAAGCACTGAATACCTTAAAGATATACTACGATCAATAACACGGACTGGCTTTACTTTTTTATGAGACTGGTTAGTTGGAATGTATTCTAGCTCATAAGGCTGAACTGTAGAAGTGTCCTCACCGCTCAATGCCTTAAAATATCTTAATGCCTTTTGATGTCCACTATCTATCTTTAGTGCACCTTTTATTTGTTCATTTGCTTTGTAAAATTGCTTATCTTGTATATAACATAAACCTAATAAAACCTTTGCTTCTACAAAATTAGGATTGACACCTACTGCCTTCTTTAATCTAATAATGGCTACATCAGTGTTTTTTTGCTTTAAATACTCCAAAGCTTTATTATATAAATGAATCACTTCCTTATAACTAACTAGCTGTTTAGGTGATTTCTGAATTTCATTAATATAGTGCGTAGATACTTCATCTTCCTTATTTAAGGAATGACTTATAATCCACTCTTTTAATGCTTCCCCTACTCTTCCCACTTCAAAATAAATAAGCCCCAATAAATTCCTTGCTTCCGTATTATATTTATTAAGATGAAGTGCTTTCTGTAAATAATCTATTGCTAAAGTCAAATTCTTTTCTTCTGCTGCATAATAACCTCTATTATAGTAAGCTATGCTTCTCTCCCAGATTTCTTTGACCCAGTCTATTTTGCGGTGGCAGGTATGGCAATAAACGTCATGCTTTGCTTTATTTCCACAATATGGACATACATACTCCATCATCTTATTCCCCATCCTTCATCTCTCTTAAGGCACTTGCTTCATTATAAATGTCATTATCAAAAAACTTAAATATATCTATCATATCCATCATATCTTCTTGGCTAATGCGCTCCTCAATACGATTTACATTAAGGATAGGTCTAAATTTCTCTAATTCTTTTTCAAAATTAATCATTTTTCCCCCTCTTTCCCTCTAAAAATAAAATTTATATAAATATTGTCAATTATTCTTATTTCATAGTACAACGTACCATTTAGTTTATCAATATAAATCGTTCAATTCTACTATATTTTTTAAAGTTTTTTGCTTTCTCATTATTAATGTTTAAGCCTTGTGACTTGACAGTTTCTTAAAAACTATGTACCCTAAATATTAAAATAATGTGTCTTCACATAAAAGAGGTGTCCACAATGTCCCAAAAGATAGATACTTGTACCTGTACCGTCATTCATCAAGATGTTGTACAAGCTGCTTATAAAGCGATGCTCCCCGCTGATACAACTAGCAGCTTAGCTGAACTTTTTAAGATTTTTGGTGATGCTACTCGTATTAAAATTTTAAATGCCCTGAAATGTTCTGAGATGTGTGTTTGCGACCTCGCTGCTTGCTTAAACATGACACATTCAGCTATTTCACATCAACTACGTGTTTTAAAGGCCTATAATCTCGTCAAACCACGTAAAGAGGGAAAAGTTGTTTATTATTCTTTAGCCGACTCACATGTAACGGCGATTTTAAATACAGGCCTTGAACATATCAATGAATAAAACTAAAGGTGGGATACACATGAGTGAAATGTTTTCAAATCGTATTTTAAATACCAAGAAGTCTTTTATTAGAGAAATTCTTAAAGTTACCCAAAATAAAGAGGTCATTTCTTTTGCAGGTGGACTTCCAAATCCTATTTCTTTTCCTATAGAAGCACTTAAAACTTCTATGAACAGAGTGGTAGATGAAAATGGCAGTAATGCTTTTCAATATGCTACCACAGAAGGTTACTTACCTTTACGTGAACAAATTGCCACACGTTATAAAAAACGTTTTGGTTTAGAAGTAAGCCCTAATGATATCTTAATCACCAGTGGTTCTCAACAAGCCCTTGACCTTATTGGCAAGGCTTTAATCAATAAAGATGACCACATCCTCATTGAGAAACCCGGTTACTTAGGTACCATTCAAGCTTTATCACTTTATGAGCCTCAATTTCACGGTATTAACTTATTAGAAGATGGCTTAGACATACAATCTTTAGAGGCAGCACTTAAAGCTTATGCTCCTAAATTACTTTACACTGTACCTAACTTTCAAAATCCTACAGGCCTTACCTACAGTAAAGAAAAACGTGAAGCGATTTGTGAATTACTTAAAACAACTTCGACTTATCTTATTGAAGATGACCCTTACGGAGAACTTCGTTTTTCAGGAGAAGATTTACCTTATATTGGTTCCCGCGGGTTAGAACATAGCATTTTATTAGGTTCATTTTCAAAGATTGTTACGCCAGGTATGCGTATTGGCTGGATTTGTACAAAAGACAGTAAGCTTATGGATAAGCTTATTATTGCCAAACAGGCTTCTGACTTACATACAAATTTCTTCTCACAATGTGTGATTTCTGACTATCTTGCCCACAACGATTTAGATGAACATATTCGTAAAATCAAGTCACTTTATAAAGAACAAAGCTCAGCTATGGTAAACGCTATTAAAACGTATTTCCCTGGCAATATTCAAATCACTATTCCTGAGGGTGGTATGTTTTTATGGGCTACCTTGCCAGAAGGAACGTCTTCTTTAGAGTTATTCGACTTAGCTTCTAAAGAAAATGTTGCTTTTGTTCCTGGTGAGCCATTTTATACAGAAGAACTTACTTCTCGTACCTTCCGCCTAAACTATACTAATTCAGATAGTGAAACGATTGAAGAAGGTATTAAACGCTTAGCTAAAGTCATTAAAAACAGATAACTATAAAAGGAAGAGGATTACTCAAAAGTAATACCTCTTCCTTTTATATTGGCTTCCACTTATTACAACAATCTGGCTTACACAAGTTAACTATTCGTTCATATCACTAAATTAAGCCTACTTTTTTAATATGCCTACCAATCTATCACCTGATTATAACTGTGCTATTATATGACTTGTAATCTTCTCTGCTACATTAACACCTGTACAACTTTGAATAGCTTTAATATGTGCATTGGAATTTACTTCACATAATATAGGCGTCTCCTCATCTTCAAAAAGCAAATCAATCCCTAGGAAATCTGCTCCTAAAGCTTTACTTACCTCTAATGCCAACAGCTTAAAAGCAGTAGGTGGCTCATAAGCTACTCCTATACCACCATTATTAATATTGGCTCTAAAATCTGTTTCAGAGGTCCTTAACATCGTTGCTACTATTTCATTTCCTACTATATAAATTCTTATATCCTTCCCTTTGCTATAGTCAATATATTGCTGATATAAATGAGGTACTGTTATTAATTCTTGTCTCTTAGCTGCCAACTCTTCTCTATTTGTCACTAAGTAAACTTGTTCTCCAAAAGAACCATAGCATTCTTTAACTACCATGGGATAACCTAATATTTTTTCTACCTGTAAGAGATACTCTTCCTCCTTCTCTACTTCCCTGAACATTAAAGGTGCCATAATGGTATTAGGCATATGAATCCCCTTACCTGCTAAATACTGAAAGGTCTTTGCTTTATCATCACAAATTTCTATTACCTTTGCACTATTAAATACCCTTACTCCAAGTTGCTCTAATTGCATGGCAAGCCTTATATCCTTATCTAGAAATAAGACGAATTTAGGAAGCTGACTAGGCTTAGCACCTTTTAAAAACAGCTGATCCTCTCCTACTCCTATTATGAGTTCATTATTAAAAATCAGTTCTAGTCCTAATTCTACTTGAGCAGCCGCCTTTTTATAATGATCTACCATCTCCATAAATGTGTCCGTTTTAAGTGATCCATTCACTATCAACCAACCTGTTATTCCAGTCACTATGTTATTCCCTCCATTCACGTCACTTTCTTCCTCTATTTTATGCTATTTTATAACTAATAAAAAGTGCCTAGCGTGATAAACTGCCGCTGGCACCTTTAAGAGAAATTCATATGATTAAACCCACCATTTCCCATCTTCATCAGACTTAATAGTAGGCTGTTCATCTTTTCGCAAATTAAACTGTTCTTGCCCATTTCTTTGTACTTCTCCTGGTCTAACTTCTTCAAGTGATTGTAATACTTCACTCATTTTGCCTCTTTCTTGTTCTTTATAGGTTTGCTTTTCTTGTTCTTTACTTCTAGTTTCTTCTTTCGCTTTCTTGTCTAATTCCTTTTCTTTAAGTAACTTAATCTTTTCCGAGGAAACAACTTCTTTTTCTTCTTTCCATGGCTCTATATATTCTAGTGAACTATGCTGATAATGCATACTTACATTGTTATTGCTTTTTTTCTGTTTTAAGGTTCTTACTAAACTAAAACCTACTAAAATTGCTACCCCTATAGCAAAAATAATAGCACCTATTAAAAATACACCCAAATGCTTACCCCCTCCTATTTATCTAAATTTTCCATCTTTACAATTATAGCACACGTTTTAATTTTTTATACACAATTTTAACAATTTTATCTATTTACTTTTTAAAATTGATTATCCATTATAAGTTAGGTAATATAATTGCTATATCCATTTTATTCCACATCGTTTTTTTATACAAGTATTTATTTTCATTCCAAAATAATAAGGTCACGTAGCAAATGAATCTACAAAATCCATTTTACTATCTGACCTTATCAGGTTTTATTAATTTAATTAACGATCTAGTTAGCGTTCTTATCTATCCTAAACAGTCTACAAGCTGTTTAAAAATCAGGTTTTCTGGTTCAGCAGCGTAAGCTTTTTTAAAAGCTTTACTTGCCAACTCCTTTTCACCTAGATGATAATATGCAATTCCTCTTTCTGCCAAGGCATTCATATCATCTTTTCTTCTATTAATATAGAAGTTCATTTCTTCCACACAATTTTTATAATCACCAATGAGCCCATAAATAAGACCTAAACAATAATGTGCATTTTCATTATCAGGTTCAATTTCAAGTACTTTTTTGTAAACCTCTAAAGCTTCATCATACATCTTAAGACTTAAGAAAATGCTTCCTTTACATTCGTAACCAATAGCTAGCTCAGGTTCTAGGACAATAGCTTTATTAAAACAACGTACTGCCTTTCCATATAAATCTTTGGCTAAAAACTCATCTGCTTTAGCAAAATACATTTCATATTCAGGGAAATTTAAAATAGAAGCACCTTCTAAGTCTTTTTTAGCAAAGAGGTAATTCATTTTATCTCCTGCATAGTTATGTATATACATAGCCACATCTGCAATGATTTTTTCATCTTTTTCAAAAGAAATACCTTCAGACATTTCTTTTGCATCTAATAAGCGAAGTTCTACAGGTAATAATAATGCTTCTGCTGCTGGTGCTACAATGCTATATTTAAAAAACAAACGTTCACCATCCATACTCAAATAAGTCTTAGCTTCACGATAAATGGTAGCCTTTTTATACCAGCCGATCACTTTATTTTCGCCTTCTCTGTTCTTTGAAGTCCATACAACTGTTACATCTTCTACTTGTGTATCATTTGCTAAACCATCGTCTATTTGTTCTAAGGCAATTTGGTCTAAGCCTTCACCATAGCCATAATAATAACCATTTACGTGTTGAAAATTATAGCCGCATGTAGGCACTAGCTTTTCTTCATCACCTTCACCTGTATAATATTTCATCCATGGTACATTAATAAATACAATTTTCATGATTTTTCTCCTTTTTGCCTCTAAAACTTAGTAATTCTAGTTTATCATCAAAATTTAAAATAGTAAATGTAGAAGCTGCAATAGTCCATAACCTAGAGGTGCTAATAAAATTAGTCCTAACACATTATACCATGTAAAACTCTTAAAATAGGCTTTCGCTTCTTGCTGATATTCTTTGACAAAGAGTTTATAAGAAATAACACTTGCTAAAGAAGCAATCAGCGTTCCCATGCCACCTATATCTACACCTAATACAAGCTCTTGCCAATTTTCCGTGAAAGGTGCTAGTAACATGGTAGCCGGTACATTACTAATGACCTGACTCATCACGAGCCCACTTAAATAGGTATATCCCTCTTCTTTTAAAAAACTTTGCAGTGTAGCTTTAATTGCAGGGATAGCTGCCAAATTACCTATAAAAATAAAAAAACCTATAAATGTCAATAAAAGTGTATAATCTACTTGAAATAACAAATGTCTATTTACTAAAAGTGTTACAATAATGGTTATACAAAAGGCAATACGATAATCTAAAACGCCAACAACAGAGCTTAAAATAATGATAAAAAGTATTAGAAACACCATGAGTTGTTTAGGTGCCTTCATCTGTACTGGTTCTAGAACTATGGTAATATCTGTCTTTCTCTCTTTTAACAATAAACAGCCTAGGAAAATAGCAGATAAAATAACTAGGCCAGTAGCTACTTTTAAAAACTCACCTAAATGCACACCATAATAAGTATAAATAAAGAGGTTTTGCGGATTTCCCATAGGCGTTAAGCTACTTCCTAAGTTAGCCGCTAGCGTTTGAAATACAACCCACTTAATGGGTACGATTTTGAGTTTTCTTCCTATAATCAGCGTAAGAGGGATGAAGGTAATAAGTGCCACATCATTTGTCATAAACATAGCTGCAACAAAAGTAATACCTATCAATACCAAACCCGTTTGCTTACTATTTTGACAATGCCTTAACAGGTTAACTGCTAAATAGTCTAACAGGAGCTGCTCTTTAAAAGCTGCTATAACAACCATTAAATTAAAAAGTAACAAAAGTACCTTGAAATCTATGTATGACCACTTGGGTGCTTCCCAGAAACAAGAAATAACCGCTAATACTACTGCTACTACAAGCACTATTTCTTTTTTGATCCAAGTTTTTATTTTCATTAGTCCAAAATGCTCTTTCATACTTTTTCCTACTCTCTCCTTCTAGCTTTTGTCGTATTTTATAATATACAGCTTTTTTATTATATCATGTTTTGTCATTATTGCCATTTTATGAGTTAAAACTTTAAAGAAATATTTCAAAATCTATTTTTGAGTTTTATTGGTTATAAGTAAGTGAAATTGTAACATATTAACAAGTATTTCTTGTATTTTTTGTATAGTATTCAGCTTTTTCTTATAATTACTTTTATAAAGAAGCCAAATTAATTAATATTTTATGATAAACAACAAATTTTTGTACTTCCTAATGATTAATTTGCTGTTTATTTTTTATCAAAATACCGTTATAATAAAAGCAGGAAGACAAATAATATAGTGATTATTATTTTCTCAAAAATGAATAGATGGAGGGCGTAATATGTTAGTTTCAGCAAAAGACATGTTAAACAAAGCAAGAGAAGGTAAATACGCTGTTGGACAATTCAATATCAACAATCTTGAATGGACAAAAGCTGTTCTTCTTACAGCACAAGAAAATAATTCCCCAGTTATTTTAGGTGTATCTGAAGGTGCAGGTAAATACATGGGTGGTTATAAAACAATCGTAGGTATGGTTAATGGTATGATTGAAGAATTAAACATTACTGTACCAGTAGCACTTCACTTAGACCACGGTTCATATGAAGGTGCTTTAAAATGCATCGAAGCTGGTTTCTCTTCAATTATGTTCGATGGTTCACACTATCCAATCGACGAAAACGTTGCTAAAACAACTGAACTTGTTAAAATCACAACTGAAAAAGGACTTTCTTTAGAAGCTGAAGTTGGTTCAATCGGTGGCGAAGAAGATGGTGTTGTTGGTGCTGGCGAAATCGCTGATCCAGCAGAATGTAAGAGAATCGCTGATCTTGGTGTAACAATGCTTGCAGCTGGTATTGGTAATATTCACGGTCAATACCCAGAAAATTGGAAAGGCTTAGCATTTGATGCACTTGAACAAATCAACGCAGTAACAGGAACTACTCCTCTCGTACTTCACGGTGGTACAGGTATCCCTGAAGAAATGATTAAAAAAGCAATCTCATTAGGCGTTGCTAAAATCAACGTTAATACAGAATGTCAATTATCATTCGCTGCTGCTACACGTGGTTACATCGAAGCTGGTAAAGACCAACAAGGTAAAGGTTTCGACCCACGTAAATTATTAGCTCCAGGTTTTGAAGCTATTAAAGCAACTGTAAAAGAAAAAATGGAATTATTCGGCTCAGTTGGCCAAGCATAATTCTTTTTATAAAAGAAGGTATTGTAAATTTGCAATACCTTCTTTTATTTTGATTTGCTACTTTATACTTGTTGTCTTATTTGAAGTATAACATTTTTTTTAGTGCATATAATAAATGTATTGTTCATAAACTTGATTTTAGAATTCTTTACAAAAAATATAATTTTTTATAAACGGTTACTTTAATTTTAACTGCTGACTACTCCCAACCTAATAGGAAAAAAATACTAGAATAAAAAAAATCATACTACACATATTAATACCATAGTAACCGCAAAACATTCCACCTCTTCAAAGAGCATAGAATATTTCGTGGTTACTAAAAAACTAAAAACCTTATAGGGGGCAACCATTATGTCAAACAAACAAGCTTTTGAATCTATGAAATACGAAGTAGCAAAAGAAGTTGGAGTACCTTTAAAACAAGGATACAACGGAGACCTTACAGCTAGAGAAGCTGGAAAAATCGGTGGAACAATCGTACAAAAAGTGTTTGAAAGCTACAAAGGATCAAAATAGTTGATAAGTAAGAAAAAACCGTCTCATATGAGACGGTTTTTTTCTTAACTATTTCTTCTTTAATTTCTTATTCTTGTACTTCAATCATTTCAGCATCACCAAACCAAAGTTTGCTTGTTGATGTTAATTCTAAGTCATGTACAGAATCTTGAATCATCATGTTTGTTACATAGTAGTATACAGGAATTATTGGCATATCTTCCATTAAGATATCATGAGCTTTGTATAAGTGTTCCATACGTTCTGCACCCATTGTTTCTCTTGATAATTGCATTTCTGTATCAAAAGTTTCACTGCTGTAACGACCAATGTTTTGTGTATTAGTAGATTCAAAGATTTCAAGCATTGTTTGTGGGTCATTGTAATCGCCAATCCAACCACGACGTGCTAATGAATCGAAGGCATTATTGTTAGTTGTTTCTTGGAATACAGCCCATTCTTGATTAGTTAATTTAACATTAATACCAAGGTTTTGTTTCCACATTTCTTGCATTGCTTCTGCAATTAATTTATGACTTTCACTTGTGTTATAGAGGATTTCAATTTCTGGAAGTCCTGCTCCATCTGGGTAACCAGCTTCTGCAAGTAATGCTTTAGCTTTTTCTACATCACCTTTTGGATTAACACCGTAGTCTCCAGCTGTTTCTGTAAATGATTTTCCTTCATTATCTGTAATACCTTCTGGCATGAAACCATAAGCTACTTTTTGTCCACCTTTAGTTACTTCTTTTACGATTTGTTCACGGTTAATTGCAAGTGATAATGCTTGACGTACACGTGCATCTTTAAGCGCTTCATTATTCATATTAAATGCATAGTAGTATGTCCCGATTTTAGGCATGATATAGAATGTTGGATCCTCTGCAATAAGTGTTGGAATTTCATCTGTTGGAATGAGTTCATTCACATCTAATTCGCCTGCTGTGTATCTTGTATGTGCTGTTGATTCATCTACAATCATATACATTACAATTTTTTCAAGATTTACATTTTCTGCATTCCAGTAGTTTTCATTTTTAACAAGTACAATTTGGTCTCCCATTTTGTATTCTGACATTTTAAATGGACCGTTTCCAATATATTTAGCTGTATCTTTAGCCCATGCTCCTTCATCATCTACCATATCTTCTCTTACTGGCATAAGCGTAGCAAAGCCTGTAAGTCCTAAGAAGTAGTCTGTTGGTGCACTAAGTGTTACTTCTAAAGTTTTATCATCAATAGCTTTAACACCAAGCTCATCGATAGATTTTTCACCTTTAGCAATAGCACCTGCATTTAAAATATTTGCTGATTCAAAAAGATACATATATTCTGAAGCAGTTGCTGGATTTGCACCACGCTTCCATGCAAACTCAAAGTCACCAGCTTTCACAGGTTGTCCATCAGCCCAAGTTGCATCTCTTAATGTGAAAGTATATACAAGACCATCTTCTGATAAAGTATAACTTTCTGCAATACCTGGTACTACCTCTCCATCTTTTTCCCTCATAAGTCCTTCAAAAACATTGTTAATGATATGGCTAGCATCAGTAGCTGAATTAAGTTGTGGGTCTAATGTTAATGGGTCTGCTCCTAAGTTATAGCGAAGTGTTTGGTCTGCAGCAAGTACATAGTCCTCATCTGAATCTGTTCCTGTTTCACCTGTAGTTGCTTCTGAACCAGTTGCATTTCCCCCTGCTGTTTCTGTTTTACTGGCACATCCAGCAAGCGCCATACTTGATGCCATAAGCATAGCAAGTCCTAGTGTAAGTTTCTTCTTCATATTCTTTCCTCCTAATATCTATTTTTATTTAGTTTAATAACTATTTATTTATAAATAGGCCTATCTTTTAATGACAGTGCACTAATTATTTCGAATATAAGTGGCAAGCAACTTGATGCCCTGGTGCCACCTCTTGAAGTGTTGGTGTTACCTCTGAACAAATCTTCATGCACTCACTGCAACGTGTACGGAAGCGACAACCTGATGGTGGATTAAGAGGACTTGGTACATCCCCTTCTAGTACAATACGTTTTTTACCTCTTGCGAGATCTGGATCTGGTAATGGTACTGCTGATAGTAGCGCCTTGGTATAAGGATGTGCAGGGTGTTTATTAATTTCTTCACTCCCACCTATCTCTACAAGGTTACCTAAATACATAACCCCTATACGATTTGAAATATGTTTTACCATAGATAAATCATGGGCGATAAATAAATAAGTAAGTCCCATATCATTTTGTAAATCTTCAAGCATATTAATAACCTGTGCTTGAATAGATACATCAAGTGCTGAAATAGGTTCATCACAAATGATGAACTCAGGCTCTACTGCTAAAGCACGTGCGATTCCAACACGTTGTCTTTGACCACCACTAAATTCATGAGGATAACGACTAGCATGATCTCTCATTAATCCTACTCGTTCTAAAAGATAGTGAATACGGTCATTTTTTTCTTTTCCTGTGGCAATATGGTGTGTCTCAATAGCTTCTCCAATAATATCGTTAATTGTCATACGGCTATTAAGTGAAGCATAGGGATCTTGGAATACCATTTGCATACGTTTTCTATAAGGTAGCATTTGCTTTTCAGAGTATTTAGTAATATCTTCACCATCAAATAGAATCTTCCCATCTGTAGGTTCATATAACTTAATAAGTGTACGTCCTGTTGTGGATTTACCACAACCTGATTCTCCTACAAGCCCTAAAGTTTCTCCTTTTTTAATATAAAAAGAAACATCATCTAGGGCTTTAATGTATTGTACATTTTTTCCCCATAGCCCACTGGTTTTAGTAAAGTATTTCTTAAGGTTTTGAACTTCTATTAAGTTGTCTCTTTTATCTATGTTCATGCGCTCTAGCCTCCTTTACAAAACCTTCTACTGTTGGTGCATTTGGATGTAATAAATGACATCTTGATTTATGCGTTTTAGTCACTTCATAAACTTCTGGAATCTCTTCTAAACATTTTTTCATTGCAAATTTACAACGGTTACAAAATGCACAGCCTTTTGGTGGATTTAAAAGGTCAGGTGGTGTTCCTGGAATAGGTTCAAGCCTTTCTTTAACATCTGATTTAGGATTTGGTACTGAGTTCAGTAATCCCATTGTGTAAGGATTCTTCGCATCGTAGAAAAGTTCTTCAACTGTTCCTTCTTCCATGACCATCCCACCATACATAACAATGACACGAGTGCAAAGCTGAGCAATAACCCCTAAGTCATGTGTAATGAAAATAATTGAGCTATTTAAACGGTTTTGAATATCTTTCATGAGCTCTAAAATTTGTGCTTGAATGGTTACGTCTAAAGCTGTAGTTGGTTCATCTGCAATAATGAGCTCCGGATCACAAGAAAGTGCCATTGCAATAACCGCTCTTTGTCTCATCCCACCACTAAATTCATGAGGATAGTTCTTCATACGTTCTTCTGGTGAAGGAATTCCTACTAAAGTTAACATATTAATAGCAATTTCTTCTGCTTCTTTTTGACTTACTTTTTTATGATTACGAATCACTTCTGTCATTTGATTTCCAATGGTATAGACAGGATTAAGTGCACTCATAGGATCTTGGAAAATCATTGAGATTTCATTTCCTTGAATCTTACGCATTTCCTTTTCTGATTTTTGAACAAGGTCTTCACCTTTGAAGAGTACTGTTCCTTCTTTAATTTTCCCTGGATGTTGAAGTAATCTCATAACAGAAGAACAAGTAACAGATTTACCACTTCCTGATTCTCCTACTACCCCTAATACTTCTCCTTTATATAAATCAAAATCTACATCTCTAACAGATTGAACTTCTCCTAAATGGGTATAAAACGAAGTTTTTAATCCTCTGACTTCTAATATCTTTTCTTTATTCATCTTTAATAACCTCGCTTTCTATTTACGGAGTCTTGGATCTAGTGCATCTCTAAGCCCATCACCCAAGAAGTTGAATGCAAACATAGTAATCGCAATAGCTACTGCTGGTGCAATAAGTTGGTAAGGGTATGAACGAATACCACCTAATGCATCATTAGCGAGTGTTCCCCAAGAAGCTTCTGGTGCAGATACCCCTAAACCAATGAAGCTTAAGAAAGACTCAGTAAAGATAGCACTTGGAATACTCATTGTTAAAGAAACAATAATAGGTCCCATAGCATTTGGAATAAGGTGTCTCATAATAATTTTGAATTTAGATACACCAATAGTTCTAGCAGCTAGAACGAATTCTTGCTCTTTTAAGCTCAGTACCTGTCCACGTACAAGTCTAGCCATACCTACCCAATAAATAAGACCAATGGTTACAATAATCGTTGTAAGACCTGGTTTGTAAACAACCATTAATAAAATAACCACTAATAAAGACGGTACTGAATTAATGATATCTACAATACGCATCATGATGTTATCTACTCTTCCGCCTTCATAGCCGGCGATACCACCATAAATAACACCGATAAATAAATTAACTAATGAAGCTACAAGACCTACTGTTAAAGAAATTCTTGCTCCATATAAAATACGAATCCAAACATCTCTTCCTAAACGGTCAGTCCCTAATAAATTAGTTCTATTTCTTACCGTTTTTACTGGTGTTGTATCGATTTCTTTACCTTCTACAAAAATTTTATATTTAACACCACCATTTTTCTTTGCTTTTTTAGCATAAGAATAGTCAAGAACAACTTCTTTCCCACCAATTTCATAGGTTTTAGTAGAAAAAGCCATATCTTCTTCTATAGTATCTGGTGCTGCAAGTAATTCACCCTTTTCACTTACTTCTATAAGTTTGTACTCATTATGTACATATACATATTGACCATCCCAAAGTTTAGTAATGGGGAACTTCGGAGGTATATTCCCAAAACCTGGTTTTTGGTCTGAATAACTTACCTCTGAAAACATCGGTACTAAAACCGCTGTTAATGTGATTAATATAATTGTAACAAGGCCTATCATAGCTAATACATTTTTGCGAAGCATACGCCATGCATCTTGCCAATAAGTATGACTTGGTCTCGATATTTGTTGTGATTGTTTTTCGCTGTTATCTAATAATTCCCACTCTGAATGTTGACTCATGATCTGCCTCCTAACCTTTAATTTTAATTCTAGGGTCAATATATGCATAAGCAATATCTACAATAAAGACCATTACGATATAAATTGCTGCATAGAATATAGTAAGTCCCATAATAACGGTGTAGTCACGACTAGATACACTTTCTACGAAGTATTTACCCATACCTGGCACAGCAAAGATTTTTTCTACAACAAAAGAACCTGTAAGAATAGATGCCACCATTGGTCCTACATAAGTTACAACTGGAATAAGTGCATTTTTAAGAGCATGCTTACCGATAACTCTCAACTTGCTAAGTCCATTCGCTCTTGCTGTACGGATGTAATCTTGACGTAATACTTCTAACATACTAGAACGTGTTAATCTTGTTACATAAGCTATTGAAAATCCTCCTAAAGCAATAACCGGTCCAATATACCCCTTCCAACTTTCAAGTCCGCCTGCAGGAATCCATGCAAGTTTCTCTCCGAATATGTACATAATGAATGTACCAATAACAAAGCTTGGTATAGTTACCCCTATAGTTGCAATAATCATAATCACATAATCTATTGCATGATTTTGTTTAAGTGCAGAAAGTACGCCTAACGGTATACCTATTACTAAAATTAAAACAACAGCTAGAGCACCGATTTGTGCTGATGCTGGGAAAGTTTTAATAATAATTTCATTTACCGTTACACCTTTCTTTTTAAAGGAAACCCCCAGATCTCCTTTTGCTAAATCTCCTATATAATCTAAGTACTGCTCCCATAAAGGTGCATCTAGGTTATATTTTTCTGCTAAGGCCTTCTCAATTTCTGGCGTTAATGCTCTCTCACTTGTAAATGGTCCCCCTGGTATAGAACGCATTAAGATAAATGTAATCGTTGCAATTAAAAATAAAGTTATGAGCATCGATACGATACGTTTTAAACTATATTTGAACATAACCTTCCTCCTTCTCTCAAATATCTGATTGTTTAATTCAAATCCAATTAATTTAACTGATTAACATAATACATTATTTTATGATGTTTTGCAAGTTAGTATCGCCATTTTTTTATTTTAACCATTATTTTATGCTATTGGACGATGTTTTTTGACAGAAGTCTGCTGATTATCTTGCAAATTTCTTTTGTATTTGTCCAATTCTTTTCTTAATCTGATTACATAACTTTTAAGTATTTTTCACCTAAAAAGTATACATAAGTGCCAATATCATACTCACCTACTTTTCAAATAAGTCTGACTTGTCGCTTCACTAAAAAATATAAATAAAAAAAGACTTATAGTTTTTATTCCTATAAGTCTTTAACTATTTTTTGATTTTTATTTTAAACTATGCGATTACGCATTTCGCCTACTTCAAAAGCTCTAATATTTTCAATCACTTCCTGCACTAACACCTGACGTGCTTCCACACTAGCCCAAGCTATATGAGGTGTGATGAAAAGCTTCTCTTGCTCCTTCACCTCAAACAAAGGATTCTCTGCATCAATAGGTTCATTAGCCAGCACATCTAATGCAGCACCCTCAATCAGATTATCATTTAATGCTTTAGCTAATTCCTCTTCTACTACAATCTTACCACGACCTAAATTAAGTAGATAAGCCGTTGACTTCATTTGTGCTATTTCTTTATATCCTATTAAGCCATGAGTTTTTTCATTATAAGGTGCGTGGATAGAAACAACATCGCTGGATGCCAAAAGTTCTTCCAAAGTAACATTCTCATATTGAGTATCACTGATATTTTTGCCTGAAGTAGAATAATAAATCACCTTCATCCCAAAAGCTATACCTATTCTAGCTACAGCTTTACCAATTGCACCAAGTCCAATAATACCTAAAGTTTTCCCCGAAAGCTGATGAAATGGCCATGCAATATAAGTAAAGGTTTCACTACTTGCATAACGTTTACTTTTTACATAAGCATCATAAGCACTGTTATGTTCAATTAAATGCAGTAACATGGCAAAAGTATGCTGCGCTACACTTTCTGTTGAATAGCCAGCCACATTAGCTACTGCAATACCTCTTTCTTTAGCGTATGAAGTATCGATATTATTATAGCCTGTAGCTAACAAGGTAATCAATTTCAAACGCTCCGCATGCTTTAAATTACTTCCATTTAATACAACCTTATTCGTAATAATAACATCTACATCTTTTATACGTTCTTCCACTTCTTCTGGTGCTGTTAAGTCATAAACGACCACTTCACCACAGCTTTCAAAGGGTGTAATATCTATGTCCGCTCCTAGTGTCAATGCATCTAGTATACAGAGTTTCATGCTATTATTCTCCAATCTTTGTTCCACATTCAGGACAGAATTTTACGCCACCTTCTACCTGCTTCCCACATCCTGTACAAAATCTTTTCTTTTCTGCCACTTCTATCTTTTGACCACATTCAGGACAGAATTTACTCCCCTGTTTAATCATACTTTGACAGTTAGGACATGGCATAAGTTCCCCTGCTGGTGTTGCTGGAGCCACTGGTGTACTTACTGGCTGAGCATTCATAGCGGCAGCCTGTGCCATTTGATTGGCATTCATTTGGTTTAACCCTCCTGCAAAGGCATTGCCCATATGGAGCCCCATGCCTAAGCCCATACCATTTTGCATCATAGCATTAAGCCCATCATTTTCGGTTGACTTACTCATAATCTCTAGCTGCTTTAAGATTTGAATCTTACTTAATTTATCATTTTGAACACTACCTAAAATATTCATGCCTGTTAATTCTTTAAGGTGCTTTTCAATTTCTTCTGGCAAACCAATATTGCCAATCGTAAAGTGTGTCACACTTAAACCTAATTTACCGAAAGGTTCCCCTAAAGTGTCTGATAAAGCTGCTGCAATTTCATTATAATTAGATGCAATTTGAGTTACTGTTAACTGTAGGCTACCAATGATATCAGTAAACTGATTGACAATGAATCCTCTTAACTGTTCAGTTATGTCTTCTAAACGATAACGTGATTTAGTACCCACAATATTCGTTAAAAAAACAACTGGATTTTCAATCTTAAAGGCATAATTACCATGTGCTCTTACTTGAACTTGCCCAAACTGGCTATCTGGAATCCAAACTGGATTATTGGTCCCCCATTTATTATTTAAGAACTCTTTCATATTTAAGAAGTAGACATCTGATTTAAAAGGTGATTTAAAACCATAGGCCCATCCCTTTAAGTCACTTAAAAGTGGTAAATTCTTAGTTTCTAGATTATACATACCCGGGCCAAAAACATCAGCTATTTGTCCTTGTTCTACAAAGATGGCCACTTGACCCGGTCTAACCGTAAGCTGTGCGCCATTTTGAATTTCTTGATCTTCCATAGGAAACATATAAACAAGTGTATTACTACTTTCATCTAACCACTGAATAATGTCTAGAAGTTGCTTTTTAAAAAATCCCATTCCAAAACCCCCTTGATTCGTTTAAAAATAGCTTCTTATGAAGCCTCAAAACATCATTTAACCTAAGTATACCAAGAAATCTTCTAAATAGCCATAGCCTCTCTACATCGGTTTGCTATAGCTTCTTTGAAGCATACTTAAAATGCCCATTCTCCAGCTTTTAAAATATAAAAGCTTTCTCCTGCCGTTGTCGTTGCTTTAATATCTAAGGCACTACTTCCTACCATAAAATCATTATGGGTAATAGAAGTATTTGCTCCTGCTGCTTCTAATTCCTCATCGGTCATAGTTGTGCCGCCTTCTATATTAGTAGGATAGCTACTACCAATAGCAAAGTGACAAGACGCATTTTCATCAAATAAAGTATTAAAGAAAATGGTATTAGTCTTAGAAACAGGTGAACTTTCTGGTACAATGGCCACTTCTCCTAAGTAACAAGCACCTTCATCTGTTTCGATAAGCTTTTCGAGGACAGCTTTGCCTATTGCCGCATCAAAATCTACGATTTTTCCATCTTTAAAGGTAAAGCTGAAATCTTCTATGAGATTACCACCAAATACAAGTGGCTTAGTTGCTTTTAAGGTACCATTGACACCATATTTGTGAGGCATGGTAAAAATCTCTTCTGTAGGCATATTAGCCACAAAGTAAGTTCCCTTACCACTGCATTCTCCTCCCCCTTCCCACTTATGTCCTTCTGGAAGTTCAACTGTTAAATCTGTTCCTGGAGCCACATAATGTAAGGTTTTAATTTTCTTTTCATTTAAGAAAGCACATTTCTTAGCCAAATTGTCCGTATGTGCCTTCCAAGCTGCCACTGGGTCTTCTTCATAAATACGAGTGGCAGTGAAAATTTTATCCCATAACATTGCTTCTCTTTCTTCTTCCCTAGCATCTGGAAATACTTTTTTACTCCATGATGGTGTAGGCATAGATACCACGCACCAACACACCTGCGAACTGCTTACTGCTTTTCTAAATACTGTAAGTGCTTTGCCAGAAGCTTTTTGTGCGATAGCAATTTTGTTAGGCTCGATATCTTTCAGCAAATCTGGATCTCCTGCACTAATACTAATAAAAGCTGCTTTTTGTGCTACTAGATCCTCATACTTCTTGACTTCCCATGCCGGAAAATCTCCTAAAGTTTCTTCGGAAGCATAAGTATAAGTTAATTTTCCAATTTGCTCATCACTATACTCTACAATAACTTTTTTAGCTCCTACTTTGTAAGCACACTCTGTCATGGCTCTGGCAAAGGTAGCTCCTTCAATAGGTGTACGAATCACTAATACTTGGTCTTTTTGTACGTTAACACCTACTTCTACTACTAGTTTGGCATACTTGTATAAATTACTTTTTAAATCCATAACTTTATCTCCTTTATAGTTATCATCTATTTTACACAGCTACGAATTGATTATGACCTTCTTCATAGTGATAGCCAATAGTTGATAATCTTTCTATTAATAGTTGCGGGTCTTGATCATAAGTCTTACACAGTTCGTCTAAACTATCTGCTTCATCTCTAAGCTTCATATTAACAACACTTAATAATAAATAGGGATCCTTTTGATTTAACATATTCTTCCTCCTTGTTCGTCTTATATTATTATAGGTAGCTAAATAAAATTTGTAAACGGCTACTATATTTCTTTATTAGTATGAGTTTTCTTTGTGTATTTTTATTTATTGTGCTCACTATTATTTTTGTTATAATATTACTATCACTATAGATCAGTTGGCAGAGTAGATGTAAGTGCGTTAAGTGCTAGATGGACGGGAAGTTGCCACTAGACGAAAAATCTCTTTAGATTTGCGGTACTTATGTCGCATTCCGCTGCCAAAAGCAGCGCTTCTTTACCTTTAGCTTTTTTAGCTAAAGTCATTAATTATAAGGAGTTGCTAAAATGAATAGAAAAATAACAACTAAAGACTTAGCTTTATTAGGTCTATTACTTGCTCTTAAGATTATATTAGGGCGCTACTTAGCTATCGACTTTACTATTGTACGTATTTCCTTTGCTTTTGTAGTCAATGCCCTAATAGGCTACTTATTCGGTCCTTGGGTAGGCGCCGGCATGGGTGCTATAGGAGATATCTTGGGTTACTTTGGCTTTCCTCAAACCTTTGCTTATTTCCCTGGTTATACCCTTTCTGCGGCTATTTCCGGTTTTGTTTATGGGTATTTCCTTTATTACAAAAAATGGCCTACATCATCTTCTTTAAAGTTCCATATACGTTTAATTTTGGCCGTGAGTATTGTAGCTATTTTCTGTAATTTAATCTTAGGTACGATTTGGACTAGTATGGTTATAGGAAAATCTTTCATGGTTTTACTTAAGCCTAGAATGCTTAAAAATATATTACTTATTCCAGTAGAGTCGATTGTACTAAGTGGTATCTTTAACTATTTAGGTGGTCATTTAAGAAAGCTTCGTACAATTATCTAATAATAAGCATCAGTAATACTTAATTTACCAACTGTCCATAGTGAAAAAGGGGATGTTGCTTAGCAACACCCCTTTAATTTTTAGTCATTTTCATATAGTTACGCATTTTACCACTAATATTATTAGGTTCCAGCATTTTCGTATGGATAGGAAGTGTTACTATAATCTTAGTATATTCTCCTTCCACACTTTCTATAGCTACTTTACCATTGTGCTTCTCTACAATATTTTTTACCATTGTAAGGCCTATGCCACTACCTTGGTACTGCTCCCTGCTTTTATCACCGCGATACATACGTTCAAATACATAGGGTAAATCTTCTTCTGCAATACCAATCCCATGGTCTTCTACTGTAATGGTACACTCTTTTCCTTGCATACCTGTATATACTTTTATTTCTCCTTTATGATCACTAAATTTAAAGGCATTAGATAATAGATTCATCCAAAGCTGCTTCAGTGCATCTTTATCTGCTGATACCATAACATTTTCTGTTTCAGTATGTTTTATATGATAGTTTATTTTCTTTTCTTTAGCCACTATTTTAAAAGCATCAAATACTTCTTGTACGCTTTCATTTAAATTAATAACCCTAAAATTCATACGTGATTCATTTTCTTCAACATTTTTAAGAAGGTCTAGATTATTAAGCAGTTTTCCAAAACGTACAACCTCTTGATAAAGAACGTTCATTTGTTCCTCATCGATAGGATAAATACCGTCAATCATGGCTTCTAGATTACTTTGTAAAATATGAAGTGGCGTACGTATTTCATGTGAAACGTCTGAAATAAGCTTTTTACGAATGGTATCCTGTCTTTCTAGTTTTTCACCTAAATAGTTCATACTATGGCGCAAGGTTTCAATTTCTTTAATCTTACTTTTAAATGGATACCTTGCATTAAGCTTACCATCTGCTAAAGCAATAGAGGTCTTGCTAATACCATAAATATGATAAGTAAATAACCTAGATACATAAAGACCAGCTAAGATAAACCACATTAAAATCATACTAGAGCACCAAACAATACTAACATTAACGTTCTTCTGAAACTTTAAGTCGTTTTTCGTTAGTATATCGCTTGGATAATAGCCTATCTTCACATAAGCAATAATCTCACCTGCTTTATTATGAACCGGACGTTCTTCTTGCCTATATAAACTAGGATCTACTTGATTCGGATATTTTTGATTAAGATCTTCTATAAAGCTTTGCTCAGTCTCTCCCCATATAAAATGCTTATCTGGTCCTAGAAGCGTTACAGCAAAATTACCCATATAATTTTCTAATAAACCTTGCTGCATTGTATTGTTCTCTAATTCTCCTTTTTCATAAAGTTTCTCTACAATAGCTACAATACTATTACCAGCTTCTCTAATATTATTATCAATATAAATCTCAAAGTTCTTTTTAATACTGATATTAACAATCAAAGAAGTCGAAAATACCATAATACAACCAATGCTTAAGAAGATAGAAAAAAGCTGCTTACGAATGGATATCATGCATGTTCCCCTTCAAACTTGTACCCCACTCCTGTAACTGTTTTGATATAACGTGGGTTTTTAGTATCTGTCTCGATTTTCTTTCTTAAATTTTTGATATGCACGTCTATAGTACGGTCAAAGCCATCAAAGTCAATTCCCATAACAGCTTCTATAAGTTGGTCTCTACTAAATACACGACCTGGTGCTGAAGCTAATTCATAAAGCAAGTCAAATTCATTGGGTGTTAAGGTGATTTCTTCATTGTTGATTTGCACAATACGTTCTTGTAAGAAAATTTTAAAGTGCCCTTTGTCAAAAACAAGCATTTCTTTATTTTCTTCTCTTTGTTTTCTCGTATCCAGTGCTTTAACACGAGCTACTACTTCTCTTGGGCTAATAGGTTTTACCAGGTATTCATCAGCGCCTCTGTCAAAGCCGTCAATTTTACTATCTAAAGTACCTTTAGCCGTAATCATAAAAATGTGCACATTAGATACTTGTCTCATTTCTGCGCAAATTTCCTCTCCTTGTATATCTGGAAGCATCAAGTCAAGGAGTACAATATCTATTTTATTTTTATAAAAACAATCTAGCCCACTTCTACCGGTATAACAAGTAAATACCTTATAACCTTCTTTTTCAAGATATTTGGTCATAATATCAGCTACGCGTTCTTCATCCTCTATTACTAATATATTCATGTTAATCGTCCTTTCTAGATGGGATTAATATAACCGTTTTTTATTATTATAAAACAACTATATGAAGAAAGTGAAAAGCCTATAAAATTTATCAATAATTGATTTTACAAAATTAATAATTGTTGATAATTTATCGCTTTTACTTTACAATAGTAAATATATTGGGTAAGGGGGAATAAAAAATGAAATATACTTTCGATGATAAAGAACACTTAATCAACTTTATATGTAATGAAATTATTACCACAGCCGAAGCAACAACGATGCTCAATTGTTCCAGACAATATCTTGATGAACTTGTAAGCAAAGGTAAGATTACCCCCATTAAAACGATCAATCGCGTTAGACTGTATTGGAAAAACGATATTGTGAGTTTATTACAGAGAAAACACAGCAGCTAAAATAAGCTAGCTTCTAGTTAAAGAAGCTAGCTATTTCTTTTTCATTCAATGTTTCTTTTTCTAATAAAGCTGAAGCTAAGCTTTCTAGCTTTTCCTCATGCGCTTTCATTAAAGCTTTTGTTTCTTCATACAAAGCTTTCATTTTTTCTTGACACTTGGTTAGAAGATAATCATAGTCAATAGTTTGTTTACCCATAATGGCTTCTATATTAACAAGGCCAAATTCTTCATCCATGCCATATTTCACTATATAATTCTTCATATCAATGCTAGCTTTTTCAATATCATTACTAGCACCTGTAGTAACATAGTCTTCTCCAAAGGTAATTTCCTCCGCCACACGCCCAGCAAGACTAATTTGAATACGTCCCAAAAGTTCTTTTTTAGTTAGATACATTTTATCCTTGGGTACATTCATACTAAAGCCACCTGCGCCTTTAGTACTCGGAATAATCGTTACCTTTGTCACACTGTTTTCTGGTGCTACAAGTTTAGTGATTAAAGCATGACCAGCTTCATGATAAGCTGTGATTTTACGGTCTATTTCACTAATATTGCTACGGTCTTTCTTTTCTTTCCCTGCAATAACCGTATAGAACGCGGCTTCAATATGACTCTCATCAATAATAGCCTGGCCTTTAGTTGCTGCTAAAATAGCGGCTTCATTTAAAAAATTTTCTAGCATGGCTCCTGTAAAGAATACCGTTTGTTTAGCAAGCTCCTTAGCACTAATCTCACTAGAAATCGGTTTATTTCTCAGGTGTAATTTAATAATGGATTCTCTAGCTGCTAAGTCTGGATAACCGATTTCAATATGTCTGTCAAAACGACCTGGTCTAAGAAGAGCATCATCTAACATATCTAACCTATTAGTAGCTGCAATCACTATAATCCCTTCATCGTCTTTAAACCCTGACATTTCTGTTAATAAAGCATTTAAGGTTTGATCCTTTTCGTCATTGCTTTGGGCTGCATTTTGGCTTCTTTTTTTACCAATGGCATCTATTTCGTCTATGAAAATAACTGCTTTTTCATGTTTTCTCGCTTCTTTGAAGATATCTCTTACACGACTTGCCCCCACACCCACATACATTTGAACAAAGTCTGAACCACTGGCTGAAAAAAATGCTACACCAGCTTCTTTTGCAATAGCCTTAGCCATAAGAGTTTTCCCTGTTCCTGGTGGTCCATACAAAATAAGTCCTTTTGGCATTCTAGCACCCATTTTGGCATATTGCTCTGGATTCTTCATAAAATCGATAACATCTTCCACTTGTTCTTTAGCTTCTACATTTCCGGCAATATGAGAAAAATCTATTTTTAAATCCTTAGGTTCAATAGCTTTTTGACTCATTTTCATGCCACCACTTCCGGCTCCAACCTTTTTAACACTCCTAAAAATCATAATGAATAAACCTACCATAAGTGCCATACTTGCTATATATTGAATGGTAAAGGCCGCCTCTTGAGTTGCTTCTTCTACTTGAATTTGCTTTAAGAGAAGTTCTTCTTTAAAGCCTTCCTTTCTTGGGTTATCTGTTATATAAACCGTGTCATCTTGTTTTAATTTAAATAGTAATTTTGGGCCGCTACTTAAAGTGACTTGTTCTATTTTATTAGCATTTAAATGATTTATAAAGTCATAATAGCTGACACTATTATCGTTCTTATGCTTCTGACTATAAATACCTATAATCATTAGTAAAGCTATTAAACTAACACTAACAATGATTCCTACTCTCTTTTTATTCATATTTCCCCCTTCAAGTCCTCTCCCCTTACACAAGAGAAAAGCTAGTACACTGCTGTAAGAGCATTATAACTTAGGTACTAGGCCTATTTCATTAGTGAGTATATGGAAAACGAGCAAAAAAAGAGAAGAAAGACGACGGGCCTTTCTTCTTGAGAGAAGGTATTTTATTCTAGGGGTAGCAAATAATTAAATATTTGCTGTAACATCTGGGGGAAGTTACAAGTACATTATAGCAAGTGTTTCCCGATAAGATTGCCCTAACTTTTTTAAATTTTATTATATTTTTTATCTATTTTTAATGCGGGTTATTTTTTGTTGTTATTAATACTTTCTTTATTGCTATTTTTTTCACATTATTGTTCATACTGCTTAATGAGTTTCCAAATATTAGTTTGCTTTATTTTATTTTTATGCACTTTTATTGTTTTTCAAAGATTTTAGCTTTTCTAATTAGTGATATCTTGGAGCATCATCTAAATGCATATTTTTACTTACCTGTTCAATATGCTTATTGGTTAGCTCTTCCGCTTTTTCGCCATCTTGATTTTGTATTGCTTTAAAAATAGCTGTGTGCTCTTTTAACAAGCATGTTGCTCTACCTGGTGTTGCAAGAGATTCCATTCTTGTTTTTTGCACGTATGTATGAAAATCTGATAACATCTGCTTGAGTATTTTACTTTTAGTTGCTTTATAAATCATATCATGAAAGCGATGGTCTAATTCACCTATATGTACTAAGTCCTTCTTTGTTACATAGAACTCAGTTAGCTCAAGTACTTCCTTTAGTTTCTCTAGTTCTTCAAGGGTAATGCGTTCCGCTGCTAATTTGGCAGCCATACCTTCTAAACGACTTCTAATCATAAAAATATCTTGTACATCTTCTTGTGATACACCAGTAACAACCGTTTCCTTATTAGGAATAGACTGTACTAGACCTTCTAATTCTAATTGTCTAATAGCTTCTCTTACAGGTGTTCTACTTACATTTAACTCTTTTGCAATCGTCGCTTCTCTTAAAGCATCCCCAGGCTTATATTTCCCCTCTAGAATGGATTCTCTAATAGACTTAAATACTTTTTCTCTCAATGACGCCTTATCATTTGAACCGGAATCAAATATCACGTCGTGCCTCCTCGTTTTATCTTTTGTATATTTGTATACAAATATATTACCAAATATTCTAGAAATTACAATGGTATTCCTAATATTGAATCCATTTTCCTTCTAAATCTTTAACAGCAATCACACTTTCCTTAATAGAACGATTTACTATTTTCCACTCATTTGTACTAATATCCACTATTGTCTGCCATTTAATGATAACTTTATAAACTCGCTTTACTTCCTTTTGTTCTAAATCATCATATTCCTGATTCGTTAGTTCTACAGTTTCTGTAATACTACTATGTAAACGTCCCTCTTGATCTATAGTTACAGCCTCTGGTTTATAAACTACATCTACTCCTACAATATTTTTTTCTGCAATATACCACGCATTAAATAAATTTAATTGTTTTTCCTTTTGTGTTTCTAAAAAATAAGGACCTATCCCTTCACTTGTATGTTTAGTAATAGCTTCTTCATAGTTTTGGTAAAAATCGTTTAAGAATTGTTGCCACTTAGCACTGCCTGCTTTGGAAAGACTATACTCTTGTATATCTATCATATTATTTCCTTCAGTAACTCGAATAGGTATTTTAACTGGATTTAAATAACCTTCTGGGTGAACTAATTCTAACTGATAATTACCCACTAAAATATCCGGCAATTGAATAATCCCTTGATTACTTGCTTCACTTAACTGATCTAAGTGTACTTCTAAATGAGGGGCACAAATAATTTGAATCTGCCCTAATGCATAAGGCAATACAACTTTAGTTGTCTGAGGGATTTGAATCATTTGATAATAATCTTTATCTGCTTCATGGGGTAACTCCACCTTGAGCATATATTTACCTGGTAAAAGCTTTTCTTTTTTGTAACCTATCCCCATTTTATAATCAAGTTTTACACCACCCAAAGAAACCTGCGAGCCGTTAGGCGCTATAATTTGCACCTCTGAAAAGTCAAAAGGAAAACAAATTTTCCAGCCATCCCTATTCTTATTTAGAGTTAATGCCTCTTTCTTGACACCATCTGCAAATTCATATGCTAAGATATATTTCCCATTTAGCCAGCCTACTTTTGAAACATGAATGAGTTTATTTTCCTTGGCATAAAACCGATTGTAATACTGGGTAACAACGGTTTTATCGTTCATTTCCTTTATAGAATTGGGATCTAATAGATGATATATTTTTTCATACGCTTGTTCATTAAGAGCTTTCACATAACAGTCAATGCTATACACGGGACTTGAGTAGTAATGCCACATATATTCAGCACTCTTTAAAAGTAGAAAACCCATGATGACAGTTAAACAACTGATTATTAATATATTTTTCACTTGATTCTTTTGCATAATAATCCCTCCTATTTGTATAGTTTATATATATGATAGGAGGGACAAGTTTATCACTATTGTTATTTTCTTTCAAACTGCTGGCAATCTGTAATAGAGGAAGACTTATTATTAATAGCTTGCTGTATTTGTATATGTTCTAATGTGCAATATTTTTCTTGTGGATGATGGTGCTTACAAGCCTTTACCTCACACCCAATGCTCATGTTCATACTCATAATCTCAACTCCTTTAAGGTGATGAGTTTATTTTTTGCTGATTTATAATAAATATACTTGGCATTATTTTAACTTTTTAAAAATAAAAGGTGCACCAGCTGTAATCCATAGCAATAGAAGTGCATATTTAATCATCTTTACAATCTTAACAGCTGGTAGTACCTTACTTAAAATCAGGTATATCAGCACAAGACCGCCGAAACCAATAAGTATTTTCTTCAGCTGAATACGCCAATTTTGAACTGCTTCAAATTGTATATACTTCTGTTCAATGTAAGCACCACAAGTCATACCCCATAAAGCTGCTGCGCCCTTATATAAATCAGCATCTACTTTAAAAATCATTACCAATAATACTACAATACTAACACCTATAACATGGGCTGGTCTAATTTCACCCTTATCACCTAAGAGTTTGTTGGCTAATAAAGTAAAAATGACTCCAAAGAAAATACCGCCTAATACATCCATTGGCCAATGTACCCCTAAATATACCCTAGAAAGTGCTGTTAATAAAATGATACAGCTTCCCATAACATACATTCCTTTTGTGCGTAACACTAGCATGGCACCACTCCAAAAGCTTGTAGCTGTTTGCGTATGTCCACTAGGAAATGAAAAACTTGTAGCTGTTTCTGCTCTTATGGGTTTTACAACACCTAAATCAAATGGCCTAGGCATTTGGATTAAATTTTTAATCATTCCATTACCTACAAAGTTAAATAACACAAACCATGCAAGACGTTTACTTTTTATTTTATCAACGCACCAATATAATCCTGCTAAAATAGCTACAATAAATAAGCTCTCAGCCATTATGGTAATTGTTGTCATTAGCAAAGTTAGTGTTTCTGTTCTTATTTGTTCAAAAAACTGAAGTATCTTTATCTGTATTTCCATTCATAATCTCCTTTAATCTAATTTAGTACATTCAAAATAATCACATTATATTGTATATATCTTGTTTTTGCATTACAATATATATAATAAGTATCTTTACGACAAGGAGGTTTTCTATGGAGACTCTGAATGCACAACAAGCCTTGCATCTTTCTCCTCAAAATTACTTAAAAAATGCTTTAAGCTTGCTTCGCCAAGAGCAACTGCAAGATGCTTTACAATCTATAGATGCAGCCGTTATTTTTAGTGGTAATTCTCCTTTTTACATTTATCAAAAAATACGTATACTATTTAATTTAGGTGCTCTTCAAAGTTGCAGTCAGCTTATTGTATCACAATTAGAGTATTTATATAAATATGGTTCATTATATATTTTATGTCGTAGTATAGATTATTACCAAAAAATCAATGCTTGTAATCTTGAGGAGTTAGAAAATCTGTTAAAAAATGTTCACGTTCCTTACTGCTTAGCCAGTATTTACAAAGAACTTATGTTGCAAAAGCAAAAACCTTTTTTAGCAAAAGCACGTAAAGCCATGGTTCAGGATCATTATCCATTATGTATTGCTTATAGTGATTTATATCTAAAGCTTAATCCAGTTACAAAAGACTTGGTCTACATGAAAGCTTATTCGTATCATATGTTGGGTCAATTGCAACAAGCGCTTCCCTATTACAGAGAATACTTAAAGCTTAATCTGAAAGACCCAAAAGCTTACATTGAATTAGGAGCCATTTTATTAGAAATGGGGCAAGTAAGTGAAGCCTTAGAATACTTTGAAAAAGCATCCTATATGGAGCCTACTAATAAAGAATATTTATCTTATATAGCAGAATGCCATATTGCTTCTAAGAAATATGATTCTGCTATTGCTACTTATCAAACGATAGAAAAATATTATAGCACTGATATACAAAATTACTTTAACTTATCCTATGTTTATAGGAAAATCAATAAAAAACATCTCTCTAAACGTTACTTAAAAAAAGTCAGACAACAACTCAAAACAAAGTACTGATTTAACTAATTATTGTATAACAAAGGGGTACGATGGTATGGATAATAAAACTGCAAATAATACCTACTTAGACCTAAATAGTATGGATTCTGAGAAATTCGAAAAGTATCAACGTTTTACAGAACAAACTATTTTTGATCTTTCTCAGCAAATTACTGAACTAGAGCAAAAGCTTAATGTTTTTACTAACCTTTTGGAAATTAGTAATTATATTAATCAATATATTAAAAGCCAAAACTTATTTCCATTAATTAATGATATGCTCATTGGTGTATTTGGAGCTAAATATTCTACCATTTATATTAAATCAGATGATGACTATGTGCAAGTGACCTCTAGGAATTTTTCCTATGATTGTATTGAAATGGAAAAGCAACTTATATTTGAGCACCATGAAGAAGAGTTCATTATTAATAGTACAGAGCCTATTTATCCTGCAAAAGATGCCTCAACAGCTATATACTCTTGCTTAGGTGTACCTATCAAAATTAATAGTGGACCTCTAGGCTTTATCTTAATTCAGCATCGTGAAAAAAATTATTTTTCTAAAGATCATGCCACCTTTCTGTCTTCGCTCGCTAACCATGTAGGTGTCGCTATTGAAAATAACTTGCTTTATAATCAAATCAAAGAAAGTGCATGTAAAGATGGTCTAACTAATATCTTTAATAAAAAATACTTTTTTGATACGATTCTATCTATCCCCAATTTGTCTCAGCAATACTATACGATTGTCATGATAGATATTGATAACTTTAAAAAGGTTAATGATACCTATGGTCATCCTTATGGAGATATTGTGCTTAAAACCATTTGTTCCATTATTAAAAATAATACACGCCCTAATGATATTGTGGCTAGATATGGTGGGGAAGAAATCATAATTTACTTTAATAACTTCATTGATAAGTCTTTAGTTGCTAAACGTGTAGAGCAAATGCGTTATCAGATTGAAACCACCTCTATACCTGGTGATGGTTTCGAATCTTCTGTAACTGCAAGCTTTGGTGTGTATGTTAAAACTGATGAAGCTCTTTCTTTAGACGAAGTCATTAAACTAGCTGATAGCAATCTTTATATTTGTAAACGTTCCGGAAAAAACAAATTTCTTATTAATGAATAAACCTTAATACATAATAAAGGAGCTATGATTCATCTCATAGCTCCTTATTTGCATTTAAATATTCTTATTTGATTAAGCTAATTCTAAAGCAATTTCCATCATTTGGGTAAATGTATTTTGTCTTTCTTCAGCTGTTGTTTCTTCTCCTGTAATAAGGTTATCTGAAATAGTAACCATAGCAAGGGCATTAACACCTGCTGCTGCTGCTTCCATATAAAGTGCTGCTGCTTCCATTTCTACTGCTAAAACGCCCATTTTTGACCATCTTTCAGTAGTTGTTGTATCTGCATTATAAAAAATATCAGAAGAAAGGATATTACCTACATGATAAGGTACATTGTTTTCCTTTGCTTTTTCAACTGCTTTTTCTAACAAGCTATAGCTAGCAACTGGTGCAAAAGTACCTGGCAAATTGTATTGAATTGCATAATTAGAGTTCGTACAAGCTCCCATACCAAATACAATGTGGCGTAATGGTAGATCAGCACTCATACTTCCTGCTGAACCAATTCTAATAAGATTTTTACATCCGTATACATGAATAAGCTCATGAGAATAAATACCAATAGATGGCATCCCCATTCCACTTCCTTGTACAGAGATTTTTTTACCTTTATATGTTCCTGTATAACCAAACATATTTCTTACTGTATTGTACTGAACAACATTTTCTAAGAAGTTGTCAGCAATATATTTTGCTCTTAATGGATCTCCAGGTAATAAGACAGTTTCTGCAATATCCCCTGGTTTTGCTGCGTTATGTGGTGTTGACATTGTTCTCGTCCTCCTAATTGTATGTTTGGCTATTATTTTTAGCCATGAAGCTTTGCTTCTTTAGATAGCTTATCCTATTTCTTTTAAGATATCACTATTTAAACAAACCTTTTTTCTAGTATATCATATTTCTTAGGAGTTGAACACGCTAGTTTTATGGTCTATGGGCCCTTGCATAACAGGCCTTACATATTTTTCTTGCCCCTCGCACGCCACTTTCAGGCCATACTATCTTTACTCTTGTTCTCCCACAAACTGGGCAGGTTCCTCTCCAGTTTCCTTCTGCTTTAATTACTTTGCCTCTTTTAGATTTTGCCATAAGTTTATCCCCCTTTTAACATTTAATACTCTTTATAAATGTACTCAGGAGTTGTCCACTTTATGACTAATTTTAAATTTCTTTATACATAGCTTATTAGTATTCTGTTATTTTTTATATTGGTTTACGATTCATCATATACTTTTAAAACTTCTATCTGCTGCAATACCGGATAAAAATCTGGATAATCTTTTTTTATTCTTTTCATACAACGCTTGCAAAAAGCTATTCTTCTTTCCGGATGGCTACGTAAGTATCTTTTATGTCCCCAAATATGGGTAAAACATTGCTGATGCTCATTAAAAAGCTCCCCTACTTCTGCAAAAGCAAATAGTTCTATATGCTTTTCTTCTGCACACATCGCTAGTAATCGTTGCTCAGCAAATACCATATATGTAAGAGGGTCGTCCCCTTGCGCTGCTCTCATAAACGCTTTAGATTCATTTACATAAAACTGTTTAAAATCTTCGTCACCTATGTACATAAAGGCTGTATTACACGGCCTAACTTCCCAGTTCCATCTTGAAAAAGCCTCATAGCCTGAAGCCATATGTAAAGATTCTTTGGCTGGATAAACATTCGTCTGAAGCTCTTCTTTATGAATAACTGCAATTGAATGCTTCCTTAATTCTTCTTCAACTTTATTCCAAACAATAAAGTCTGTATCCATCATAACACAAGGTGCTTCTTCTTCAGCTAGGGCATAAATCTTTCCTGCTGCCCAAAACACCTTTGGATTTAAATGTGGATCTATATCCGCCAATCTTTCCTCTATTCCTAAATTCCATAGATGCTCTAGTCCTAAATCTCGATAATAAGCTGCACCTATTGGATCTGTTATCATTTTTATATCTCCATTTAACTCCTGCCATTTAAGGGCAGATAAAACGGTCGTAAGTAGCTCAAAATCTTCCACATAAAAATCACCTTTTTGTGACTTAAAAAAAGGACCTGTCCATGTTGAATGAAATGCGCGCATACTTGTCCCCCCTTATATCAGATTTAAGCCATATCCCTCTAATCCTGAACCTGAAGTTGTTTCTACATTGCTTATACTTGTCATTTTCACCACTCCTTCAGCTATTCTTCTTTTACTTTATTTCTATTTTATTATATCATTTATGGGATATTTTTTCAATTTACATTATCTTTCAAATAAGTATTATTATTCTTGTTTTAATTCCCAATACAACAATACTACTTGATAAAATATCTATTCCTTCATTTCCGTAGTGAGAACGTCCACCTATAACCAATAGCCTAGAAAAAATCATTTTATCTTCTCAACTATAAATTTATAGACTTATTCACTCTCTTGCTACTTCTCGTCAAATAAACTTTAATATGGATATGATTATCTATGCCAATGGTATGATTATGATGTCTACATTTCATGCACTCAATCAGTCTTGGGAAGAAAAGAAAAGCATGCTCATTCATGCCTATGAACTATTTTGCCAAGTACAATTATAAATCAAATTGTAGGGAGGCTAGCAATGCCGCTATGAAAAAAATTAATTCAATTGGATATGGTGGTAAAATCCTTGCGACTGGCATGGTTTTTCTCCTACTCATCCCTATGATCACCTATATTATATCCCCTATCTGTAGGCATGTCGTTTATAAATATATCGGCAAAATATCACTTCTTATAGGCCTACTTACTTTGCTATTTCTTATTCTACTTTTGACAATCGAATTAAGACAAGATAGAAAACTGAATCTCTATTATGACAGTCAAAAAAACAAAAAACTGAAACTAGGAAATGATATTTTTGAATGTCAATCCTGTGGAAATCGAAAGATTCAAGCCTCAGATACCAGCTGCCCTATATGCGGCATTCATTTTACAAACAAGGGAGAATACTGATGGAAACAAAGAAAACTGTACAATTAGAAGCGGTTTCTCAAACTTTACTTATTCCACAGTTAATGTAAAAATAATACATATAACTACTATCAACAAGCTAGACACTAGCACTTATCTCTAAATTTGAAATTCTATTTAATAGAACCAAGTCATACACTTATTTTTCCTCAACTCATAATTCCATTTAATATACAGCAAAACAGGAATATTTATTTTGATAAATTATAATTTGTCACTTTCACTTAACTATTAGCCTATTTGCAAGTTCTTTGAAATTCGTAACAGCTTTCCCATCATATTCAACATTTCTACTATTAAATAATATGGTATCCATACCAAGCGCTTGTGCTGCGGCTAAGTTATATCTTCTGTCATCTATATAGGTACAATCAGACGCTAAACACCCCAGTTTTTCAAGTGTATGCTTAAATATTTGTTTATCAGGCTTTTTGATTTTTATGTCTCCGCTTACTGTTATGACATCAAAATAATCATTAATTTTATATTTATCACGGAAATATCTGCTCCATTCACTTGAATCATTTGATATCAAAGCTAATTTATAATATTTCTTTATGCTTGATGCAAATTCGGAAAATGATTCATCAATTTCTACTGTATCTAAATATTCTTTTTCAATTTTGCATAAATCACCTTTAAAGCCTAATCTTTTAAAAACTTCTAAAGAAGATATTTCTCCTACATCTGCTTTATCCCAAATCGGATATATATCAGCTGGAGTTAAATCAGGGAATGTGCGATTTACAAATGAATAGAATCCGTCTCCTGAGTCTTTTAAAATCACACCATACATATCTAATATTATTGCTTTCATATATAATCCCCCTAAGCTCTACCAAATAAATAAATTCAAATATATGAGTCTATTGCTCTTTTAAATTTATGTAATCGAAATTTAAACAATACTTTTATAAAAGCATACTGCTTCTTTAGATGTTACAGAGGCTCGCCTTATCTCTATCATCAAAAGTCTTCTCCTTTTAAATTGAAAGTCATAATTCTATAAAATATCTATTTGATTTGTTTCGTTAAATACTTAAAACCAACCCTATTATTCATTTTACATATTTAATCCCGTAATCCAAAAACAAATGGCAGCTATCACAGATAATGGGGTCGCACAATATTTTTCTTTCTTACTTGTTGATAGTAAATTCATAATGGTATTTAGGGATAGATAGATAGCAAAAAATAATACTATGTATTTTGTTGTTTTAATAGAGAACCAGAGAGGTACTATATTCCCAGCTTGCAAGATCACTATAATTGCGAACAATTGAATTACTAAAGAAATCCAACAAAGTATTCTTAATTTTGATGGAATCACCTTATATTTTCCTCCCATTGAAAACTCCCCCAAAGGCAATCCAAGACCTATTAGCATGGTCAATATCGCTACAATTCCAAATAATATCGCTCCTAAAATTTGTATCATTCTTATCCTCCTTAATATTTATACTTTAACTAATTTACAAAATATCACTTTTATCTATTATACAAAAATATTCTTTTAATTGCTGGTTTAAATAACTATTTATTACGATAAAACAAAATTTAACTGTGTATTAATCTATTAACTTGTTTAAAAGCATACTGTTCTACCCTCATAGGATAGTTATAGTTAAGCAGTTTTGTTGTTTCTTGTGATTTGCTTGAAAACATTTCCACTGTTTTTATTGGCTACTCACCAAAATGTATGCTTGATAGCCACTAGGCCATCAGTTAACTAAAACTATCTTTTCATTCTTTCTTTTGACACAATAAGTATAATGAAAACAGCTACTATCGTGAGCATAGCATAAGTATTACTTTCAACAGTAAACTTCGGGAACTGTTCCGATTTAAACACATATGTAACAAATGCATTTGGTAGATTTACAAAATAAGAAACAATCAAGCTGTTGTCAGAAAGCTTATAGGCAATTGCAAAACCAAGGCCAACGGCAAACAATAGCAATATATCTCCGACAGTTCTAAAACCTGGATAACCTAAATGATAGACAGAAAACATAACTGCAGAAATAAGAATAGCAATGATAGCTCCAAAATTCTTTTCTACTCTGGTTTGAACAAATCCCCTGAACAAGAACTCTTCAAAAAACGTTGTCATGATAAGAGGTGCAATAGCAAGTGGAAGCCTAGTCCACGCTATGTATTCTCTAGCTATTATTTTTGGAATTAACTGCCCGCCAATTGAAAAAACAACAAAAGCAACTAAAACAACACTCTGACGGGCACCTATTTTCTTTATGCCGACAGAAGAGAAGTCCTCTTTGTCTATAAGAAGAAGGAATATTGGTAGTATTGTACTTATCACAAGACCATATAACACATTATAGAAGATACCGAACACTACTCCCTCAAACATATTCGCAATGGAAATAAATATAATGATTAAAATCTCAGATACCGCACAAAAAAATATAATTTTACTTTTATTCATAAACTATACAACCACCTTCTCAAGATATAATTAATCTTAGTATTAAATACTAATTTATAAACTTACAAAAATATCTATCCATATTGCTTGCTTAAGTATATGCAGGTATTATATAATGTACCACTTTAAATGTATTGTATTTTGTCATTTTGTGCAACAAAAATAAGACTAATTCTTTCACCTAGTCCTATAAAAAGTTATTCTTTTATATAAAATGATATTTTAAATATCAAAATAATGTTTTGGTGATTAAAAATTGTATTGGATTGTCAACATTTAACTAGACAACCTTTTTAAGGCTATTCAGTTTGTATTGATATGGTGTAAGTATACAAATATAGTGCTAGCTCATATCAACAGGACATAAGTCAAATCACTAACCACTATGATTAAGTGGCTTTGATTTTTAAATTCACGTTTCACTAGATTAGAAACTTTAGATTCATTACATTTATCAACATGAGGTTTAAACTGTGCAATAGGTATTTTGAGATAAGTCCACTAGCTCTCATGATACGACTAATTTTTCGTCCAGATACTTGATAGCCTTCTTTTTCTAGTTCAATCTTAATTTTGCGTGCACCATAATTAGAACGACTATCTTTAAAAATCTTCATTATAGGCGCCTCAAGAATATTTTCACTTTCTTTTTGTTTTGCTTCATAATAATAGGTACTTCTAGATAGCTGTAGGACTTTACACATTGCTGATACAGAGTATTTGTAAAGGTTATTTTTTATCACATTTTCTTTTGCCATTATGATAGCGTGCTACGATTTGTGCTTTAAACTCAGTTGTAAATGTACGTCGTGGTCTGGTTGGGTTAGAATTGGGCATGCTCATCTCTTCTTTAATATAAGTTGATTGCACATAACCCTAAAATAACTGTCCAGTTTATTGTAGCCGATTCAAAAGTCGAATTTGTTTATAGAATAAAAATTAAAATATTACTTATAATATCTAGGTAATTATTACTTATATCGAGGTATAAAATGACTAAACATCACTTTAAACGTTATTTAATTCTTATATGTTTAATATGTTTCACTTTTCATTCATCACATTTTTTTGCACAAAACATTACTACTGTTGATACAAATACAGTAATAGAGGAATCATATGGCTCGCTTAATAATATTCACAAGCAAATGTTAAATATAATAGAGAACTATTTTATTAGTAATATAAGCACTACTACTAGTAAACCTGATCCAGGCTATTTAGATATATATATTTCTCAGTTAAATGCTATAAGTGATAAAATAAAAGCCGTAGACCAATCAAAAGTCACACCAGAACAAAAAACTAAATTAAGAATACTGAGGGATGCTACTGATGATTTAACTTATATTAGCGGTACTCTAAAAAGATTACTAACATCTTTAGATGCTAAAGAACAATATAATTTATTTCGAGCTATCCTATATGCTAGTAATTTAGTAGAGAAAGATTTTTCATACTTCTAATTTTTACATATCGGCATTATGCCGATATGTTTTTTATTTATTCAAAATCAGATTTGTTTGCTCTAATAATAAATTGTTTAATTGTTGAACCTGGTATCTATATTTGTTATACTTGAGTAAATAATCAGATAATTGTTGCAAAGATTAGTAATATAATGGGAGGCTGTGGATGAAAACACCTAAAATTAAAGATGATGAAGGTAATATATACCCAAGTAGTGTTGCTGAAATTAAAAAGATAACAATTGGCGGAATAGATCAGTATTTGATGATACGAGCCAAAGATACTAAAAAGCCCATAGTTCTGTTTGTTCATGGAGGACCAGGACAAGCAGAAATTGGCTATATTAGAGAATATCAAAAAGCATTAGAAGAACACTTTGTTGTTGTACGATGGGATCAAAAAGGTGCAGGGCTATCTTACTCCAAAACCATACCTAAAGACACTTTTACTATCGAGACATTTGTAGAAGATTTGAATGAAGTAACCGATTATTTAATTCAGCGGTTTAATCAGCAAAAGATTATAATAGCAGGTCATTCATGGGGAACAGTTATTGCTACTTACGCAGTAAAGTATTATCCCGAGAAATATAGTGCTTACATTGGAATTGGTCAAGTCGTCAATTCAGAAGAAAGTGAAAAAATAGCGTATCATTACACAAAATCACAGGCTATCAAACAAAACAATAAAAAAGTACTTAAGCAGCTTGAACAAATAGGTGAACCACCGTACTCTCATAAAGAGGTTATGATACGAGCAGTTTGTCAGGAGGAAATTGGTGGTGTAGTAAAGACAAGTCCACCTAGAAGTATGGGACTATCACTGCTATTATCAAGAGAATATAACTTGATTCATAAACTAAATTATCAAAAGAGCTGCCTAGATTCGGCCAACACCATGTATCCTCAAATTGCAAAAATAAACTTCTTTAATGAAATTAAAAATTTAGACGTTCCAACACTCTTTGTTGCTGGCCAGTATGATTATATTACACCAACCATTTTGGTTAAACAATTTTATGATGAATTAGAAGCACCTATGAAAGATTTAATCGTGCTAGAAAACTCTGCACATCTACCTCACCTGGAAGAATGCGAACGCTTTATAGAACTACTTATAAAATCAAATATACTTAGCAAATAGCTGTTGTAAATTAAAAACCTTACTATTTCATCGGTGAGGTTTTTTATTTGCGTCTATTCCCACTCCACCAAACTTATATTTGTTCTATCATTTACTTATTTGATTAAATATTCTAAAATATTATCAACCATATAAAGGCGGTGATATTTTGAAGAAACTCAGTCCAACTAATAAAATCCTACTTTCAAATTATTTCATGTTCAGCTCTCTACTTTTGGGTTAGATTTTAAATGAATTATTAGATAACTTTTTGTTTTTTATTGTAGGTTTTATTTTATTCGTATACTTTGATGTGGCATATCATAAATGTCCTTTTTGTAAAAAACATATAGATCATCGTTCAATATCATCTCATGGATTTTATTGCCCCCATTGTGGAAAACATATAACCTCTACCAATAATAATGAACCTCCCAAACTCTGATTCTATTTAATAGCCCCACTTCATGAAACTCTATTTTTTCTATTGACAACGTGATACAATTATCCAAATATCCTCGCCAAAGGAGAACACTATGAATTTCTATAGTCCTAAATATAAAGTGTTTTACTTCATTGTCAGTGCACTACTAATTATTTATCTTATAACTTACTTCTTCAAACCATTCAGCTCCACTCGCTTATTTTGGCCTGTTTATTGTTGTTCGGGCATACAACAAGCTTTAATTTCTTTTAATTTTTATAAGCTTGATGAAAAAGGTAAATCCATTTTCCATATATGCTTTGCTATATTTTTTATAGGATTTTCAGTCTGTGCTGCTCAAACTTAATATTTCTATCTCAACAACTTTGGAATTTAATCACTTGCCACCACTACACACGAATATCTGATTTTCTCACTTGGTATAAGCTGATAAGAAAAAGAATCTATATGAAAACCTTCTGTGATTAATTCTTCTAAGTAATCATATATTTTATTTTCTTAATCGACATAATTTTTAAAAAACTCTTGCATAATCCACCTCACCAAATTCTTATTTTATTAAATATTTTGATATTTTATACTGCAGTTAAAAACTATTATGATGATTCAAAATAAGTAGAAATTTTATGAATAAATTAAGAAAATTATTAGTACTTTTACTAGCAGTAACATCCGTATTTGTAGGCTGTGATAGAAATTCTACAAATACCTCAGCTATAAGAGCAGGTGATACTATCCAAGGTGAAGGCTTTACTTTTGTCGCACCTGATAGTTGGAACGTAATTGGTGGTTCTGAAATTAGAGAAGATTATACTCTTTATAAAGTTGGTAAACCGCGTAAAGTTATAAATATCTATAAAGTGGAAGCCCCAGAATATGAAGGCCTTTCAGCTAAAGATCTTGAGAGGAGTATTAAAGAAAATTTTAACGTCCTAGGAGAATCAACTCTTAATAAGATTGAAGTAATAACAATGCCATATGGTTCAGTTGTTTATGATGAATCAACAACTGAACCAACTCAAGAAAACCAGAAAATTTCATTTGAAAGTACTGTTGCTATTAGATTTATAAAGGATAAGTATGTGTATATAATCTCAGCAACAGCAGTAGGCGGTGAAGTATCTGATATTTGTGATGAAGCGCTATTTGTAGCTGAAAATATCACTTTTAATTAAAGGTTTATTACAGGTGTTAATACTCCATAGTCTATTTATGGGGTATTTTTTAATCCGGTCCTTTTACAGCCATAATCATAATTTAAAAATTCATTTTGTTTTACCTTATTCGGTTATTACATGCTGCTCCACACATTCCTTTTTGTTCACAATTATTGCAACATCCAAACTTACAATCTTCTCCACAGTTTATAGCCACTTTACCAGCGTTATAGATGTTGCATGGTTTAATCTTATCTAGTAAACATTGTGTCCTATATAAGGTATTTAAGCTTACTTGTCCTTCTATCTTTCCCTTCATTGATACACCTTCTAAAAAATGCTTAACTGTTCAAATTTAACTCTATCTACTAATACATTTGTTGTATCTTGTTTAGCTATGTACTCTTTTAAATTCTTATCCTGTATTAGTAATCCACATCCACGTCCATCTTCTCTTTTACCTTTAATTATTAGCCATCTTTCTTTTTCATTTTCGCCTGGGTAAAGAGATTCCCTAAACCAGAACTTTTCAATTTTACCTTCGCATATATGTCCAGGTATTTTGAACTTTAGTTCCATTCCCTCATATATTTTCAAATGATCACCTTATTTCAATTTTTTACAAAGACCTAATGCCCCTTTTGATGTTCTTGTAAGTCTCTGATATTTGTCCTTATAAGGGCAAGTATCTTGAAGCTCACACTTCCAACACTCACATTTCTTCTCTTCATTCTTGTAAATATCCATAATTTCTCTCCTTCCAACCTAAACAAAAGTCAAATTTAAATTGCTATTATCTATTTTCTCCCTTATACTTCTTTTTAAAGGAGTGATTTGTTTGAAATTTTTGAATATCTTTATCCCATGTTTTATTACAATATTGCTTTATGACCTTATAACCAAAAACATATTTTCGTTCTCAATGGACTACCTACTCATAATTCCTCTTATGTTTATCGTAGGAACTTTATATACTGCTGCTATAAACCTGTTTAAAAAGAACAAAGATTAATTTTAAACCTATATTGAATAAATTTTCTAAATATTATACAATCACCTTAAAGAAAGGATGATTGCATTGAAAAAAACACTAAAAAAAATAGCAAGAGTTATTTTGTGTGTCCTTGGAATATTATTTACTCTTGTATTCTTTGTATCAATTTACCTAGATTATTATTTTATGAAAATAACAAATCGTCCACCAGTATTAGGTTTTGGAGCCTCTGTGATTATGGCTGTAATATGTTTCTTGCTCCCTGGTATAATTTTCTTAGTAGTCTCTTATAATATGAAAAGTAAAGATACGAATCATATTGATAGAGAAGACTCAAATTAGTTCTACATATAGTTCTTCAACCGCTATTTATAAACCATAGCGTTTTTTTAATTCTTCCACTATTACTGATTAAAAAAGTTATTTTATATAGCCCCAACTTTGTGGTGCCCTGTTAATACCTACTTCTTCAATCTGTATTGGTATATCATAAGACTTAACGCTACTTACATCCCATGCAACCAAGTCCTTGCCATTTGCATATGCAAATAACTCATATAGACTCAGATAACTTCTATTGCATAGCTGCTGAAAAACATTAGTTACTAATGTACCTTTACAAATAAACTCTCCTTGTATACCTTTGCCACCTGTTACATAGCAAAGTACTTTAAAAGGATATTCAATGCCTGCTGGCTTAGTTTTTCTGATTTCTAGTGTCTTTTCTCCGTTCTTGATCATGTGCCAGTACTTCTCATGAACACTAATTAATACTGTTTTTACTTTGTTTTCCTCCCCTATAGCATATCTGCTATGGTTTTAATCACATTCTTAAGCCTTCTATTTATGTCCCTCTCTTGGTTCTTTTCCTGTACCTTTGCAGCTATCTCATCCTTAAGTCTTTGATTTTCTATTTTAAGTGTATCAACATATCTTTGTTCACTATCTGTCATTCATATTCCTCCTTATCAACAAAAAATACTTTTTATAATTTAAATTTTGATATTGATTTTCATTTTCTTTTGTGATATATTAAATATACAACAGTACATAAAAATTTTCGTAACTCCCATATGTTAAGCACTGGTCCTACAACTAGTGCTTTTCTTCTGTCCAGCGATATAAAGTTGACACTCTTATGAGCATCTAGCATATATCAAAAACACTTTGTTTTAATTCCAATCAGCTTCTGGTTCTTTACTTGGTGTAACTTCATCACTTTCACTCCATGTATCTACAATCACTTTGCGTTCCATTTTGTGCAAGCTTCATTAAATAAATTGTGAAGTCATCCATATGTCTTAATGATGTTAAATCAAGTTGCCTGCTAAATGATATTGACCATACATTCTCTTCGTTTTTATTCCATCTTGATAGGCTAACTTCTACATTTAGATCTTCTTATTCTTCATCTTGCTCTTGCACTCCATGAATAGCTTGGCATATTTAAAACTGCTCCAGCTTCTTCCCTCTTCTTCTTCGCTTTCCATTTCTGTTTCTACATATTCGTAACTTTGGCCATCATCAAAAACAACCAAAAAAACAAAAAAGATGTTATAGAGTCGCTAAATAAAATAACGAGCATACGTATCTAACTTACGTATGCTCGTTATTTTTATGTATTAAGCTTTCTGTTACGTATATTCTTACGTATAAGCTTCAATTTTACTTTCATCAATCACCTTGGAAGCTTCAATAAAGCTGGAAGGGGGACTCGAACCCCCGACTTACTCATTACGAATGAGTTACTCAAAACAGATATTAGCACAAAAGTATTGATATCTCTTCAAATCCCTTAATTTCAATACTTGAAGGCTACTTTTTCTATACTTATCTTCTACTATTAATATTATTTGTAACCCTTTTACTGTAAATATACTGTAAAAATTCAGCTAATGATTTTACTTTGAGAGAACGGAAAATGTATTCTAATAAAGTCCTTAATATTCAATAGAACACTATATCTTTCAAGTATTTAAAATACCTACTTTCTTATTTTTTCTCTTTCATTACTCACTTTAAATCATGGATATTTATTTACAATAATATTTGCAGTTCACCCCTAATAGGTGAACCACTAAATGCAAATAATAGTATAATCTTTATTCCTAAATATTCGTTTTTATGTATTCATCTTTATCTATTTTTCTATTCTCAAGAATACTTAATATCTTACTTCTTAACTCATCATATTGTTTCCTATTCTCATAACAACGTGAAGCACCTATCTGATATGGTGGGCCTCCCTCAATAATTGTGTTTAACATCTCTTCATTATCCTCATCAAATATTTGTAACTCATTATTACAAAACTCATCAAATGTCTCATTCTTTAATATTCTTTCAGGAGTGGGGACTATTTTCCACAATGTCATAGTTCTTATAACATCACATTTAAAGATTGCATCATATATTTCAATATTTGCCTGAGTTGTCTCATTTCCAGCATGCTTAGCGATTTCTTTAGTAAACAGCTCAATCCTTTTTGTAGCATCAGAAATACTTTCAAACAATCCAGTAACAGTTTTTACTTGCTTATTGTTAGATAAGAAACTATACATCATGCCCGCCCATTGCTTCTTTAAATATGCCTCAATATCAGAAAAATCCTTAAATGCAAAAATTGCATTATTAACTGAGTTCTTACGGACTTTATCAAGAAATTTAAATATAGCTATATTGTCAACCGATGGATATTCTATCTTTTGACATATACTTTCGTTTTTTTTACAATTTATCGTATACAGATGATGTTCTGAATAAACAGATTGTTCTACTAATGCAAATATAGGCAAACCAATTTCTACAGCTTTATTATATTCCATATTAGTGATTGATATCTCTGTTTGGTTATATTTCCCCCCATATCTCCCTCCTATTATTAGTACAAAAATTTGGCAATTTTTTACTTCTTCTATACATGAATCATGTGTATGTATCAAAGGATTATAGAAAACATCTCCTTCTTCACTTAATATAGGTTCATACCCAATTGTCCTTATAAAATATTTTATATTTTCCCTTATATACTTTAAATCATAACAAGTTGAACTCACAAACACTCTTGGAATAGCCATTTTACTTTCCATCTCTTCCTTAACTTATTTAATATATCCACATATATTGTATTTTCAATCTAATGTATTAAAAAAATACCTCACTAAACAAAAAGATCACTAATATATTTAAAAAATATCTTTAGTTCCTCCAATGTCCCTTTTTTGAAAACCTCATCCATTTGTTGTAATCTTATATGTTGTTTATAAATATCAATAACGTCATTTTTAACTCCTCTGCCCCCTTCTCTTACTCTTTCATCTACTCTTTTCCAAAAGTGATTTGTATCATCAAGAGGAGTAAATATCTTCAACATATCATTATATCTATTTAATGAAATTTCATTTAACATTTGTAAATATTTTTCATTAATAATTAAGGTAAAACCATCCGTTAATGTTTTTACAAAATCGTCTGTAGTAGCAGCCAACTTTAAATCTATTAAAGACTTTGCTTGCTTAATATTTTCAAGCAATTGATTTTTTACACTAATTTCTGTCTCATCATAAATATTGTTTCGATAATGATAATAATCTTTACCCTTATCATCTCTAGAGCACGTATATGGATTAATTCCACCATATCTTATGGATAATGCTCTTAAAGTACTATAGTAGTATTGCTGTAAAATATTATAAAACTTTCCCTCAAAACCATAATCTGCATCTAGTGCTATTTTAGTCGCATCCGTAATCGCTTGTGCAATTATGTCTAATTCTTGTTGTTCTTTTGTATTTAATTCTAATGTATTCTTACTCACTAAACTATCTATATTCTCTTTGATCTTGTCACATTCTTTGAGTAATCTATTTCTATTTCTTATAATAATATTATTTATACATTCAAAAAAATCTCTATTATTTTGTTCTGCAATTTCAGAATAATATTTATCAACTATTGATTTTTCGACAAGCCTTATTTTACCATCAATCCTTTTTTCTTCTTCAGTTTTATTAATTTTATAACAAGAACATGGGTTAATAAAAATAGTATTTTCACTATTATAATTTAATGGAGTATGTGGATTATCTATCATTTGCTCCATTTCTTCTCTTTTTATACGTTCACCTTCATTTTCATCATTGTTGCATTCATTTACTGTTGATAACTCACCTTTTCTATATAGTACTGTTAACGCTGTTTTTCCAATGACATCTTTATTTTCTTTTAATATCCATTTTGAAAGGATTTCTTTATTCTCTGCTTTAGGAGCATGTTCATATCGATCAGTCAAAATACAAATAGTATCTTCTTGAAATAAATAATTGTATAAACCATCCCTACTACTAGAATCAATTCCCCTAGTATCAATTATTTCTTTAATATAAGATGCAAGTTTTAAATTATAATCTTTTTCATTAATTAAAATATTAATCTTTTCTGGAATACTTATTTTTTCATTGTATCCAAAATTTATTCTATTAAACTCTCGCTTTAACCATACACAAAAATCTTCTTCGTTAAATTCAATCTTATTATCTTTTCTTTTTTCTAAACCAATTCTCTTTAAAATACATTTTTCAAATTCATCATTAGTTTTAATATCTTCATTTTTAATATATTCTATAACTTGATTTTCGCTGGAGAATCCTGCCATATTTCTTATGCATCTTAAAATTTCAGATGAATGTTCTACCTCATCTAAATCTACATTTTTGTTAATATATTTATCCTCTTGATTATAAATATCTTGCTTTCTTTTCTTAGATAAATAATATCTACAAAAATCACTTATCAAATTATTTTGTACCTGTTCCGATCTAGGTTCAATAATAATACTTGTTTTACCAGATGTCTTTCTTATCTTAACATCAGCTATAGTAGTTCTTCCTCCACCTACGGAGAGTAAAGAAATCTCATCTAATTTTTTCCCTCCTTTTTCCTTTTCTAAAAGATTCAATAAGTTACAAATCGCAGTAGTCTTTCCATCTCCAGGTGAACCAATAAAAACTAATTTATACTCTTTTTTAGTAAGTATCCTTTTTATATCTTTTAGTCTTCTCTTATATGCCATCAAAATATTTTCAATCATCTTATATCCTTTATTTTCCTTTTTAATTTCCATTACAGTGTTTATTTCATCTATCAAAACTTCAATATCTGACTCATTCATTTTAGCATTCATTTTAACACTCCTTTTTCCATACTTTATATATCAAAGTTATCATTTCTTTATACCATTAATATAGCATATTAGTGTTTCAAATTATTGTCGCTTTTTGTCATTTATATTCAATTTTCGCAAATGTAAATTCTAATATTTAAGTATATTTTACAAAATCAAAATCAAAATCAAATAGTATTCTTATAATGTTATGCTATATCATATATAGCCATTAGCTCTATATGGATCTATATTAAATAAGTAGACACGATTTGATATTAGTGATTATATTAAAGTAGACACAAAAGGAGGTGCCCACATGGCAACTAAACAAACTCGTTATGATGAAGATTTTAAAAAATCAATCGTTGCACTTTATCATAATGGCAAAACTCAGACTTCTCTCTGCCAAGAATATGATATTTCACAGACTTCTCTCGCTAAATGGATTAAACAATATTCTACTGTTGAAACCGATGATGGCAAAGTCCTAACTGCTAAACAAATTAAAGAAATGCAAAAAAGAATGGCTCAACTTGAGGAAGAGAACCTCATATTAAAAAAGCGATTGCCATATTCACGCCACACTCTCTGAGCGACTAGATGCTGTTTATAAACTACGTTTTCAGCATGATATTAAAACCCTTTGCCGCGTACTTAACGTAAATCGCAGCACTTACTATAAGCACTTCAACTCCGAACCTGCTCCAAGAGTAAAAGAGAATCTAAATATCAAACGTGTCATTCTTCAGATTTATTCTGACTATGATAAATGTCTTGGTGCTTATAAAATTACATATATCCTCAGTCGTGATTATGGTATAAACATCAGCGTGGGACGAGTGTACCGACTGATGCAATCAATGTCTCTTCCTAAAATGTCTACAGATAAACCTTGTAGAGTAAAACATCACAATCAGGGAGAATGCGATAATCACCTCCATCAGGAATTTAACCAAAAGGCTCCAAATCTTGTCTGGGCTAGTGATTTCACTTACATAAAAGTTAATGGTAAATGGTATTATCTTTGCATTGTCATGGACTTGTTTTCTAGAAAAATCATTGGTTGGCACATAGCTAGCAACCACGATGTCACCTTAACAATGTCAGCTTTTAATAAGGCTTATAAAAGCCGTCATGTTCAGTATGGACTCATATTTCACTCTGACCAGGGAGCTGAGTATACTGCTTTTGCATTTAGAAATCTCTTAGATTCCTATAATGTTGTGCAGTCATTTTCTAAAAAAGGATACCCTTTCGATAATGCTTGTTGTGAAAGTTTTTTCAAATATCTCAAAAAGAATCGCACCAATCGCAGAAGCTATCATACCCTAGAGGAACTTCGACTAGATATTTTCGAGTACATTGAAAATCTATATAACAATCGTCTTCCCCACGGTGCGATTGGATATAAAACGCCAAATGAGTTAGAAGCAGAATACTGGGATCAGCACGCATAATTATTGATCTCAACAAATTTTTTCGTTACAAATCGTGTCCAAACTATTGACTATACTCCAATATTAAAGCATCTATTGCCTACTTAATTTCTCATAAATACCTATATACTTATATATAGACTGCCTACTTACTCCACATATCTTAGCTAATTCTGTCTTATTAATCTGATTGTATCTATATTTTGGATAATGTTTAATAAAAATACTAGGTAGATTTTCTTCCGATAATTTAGGCCTGCCTATTTGTCTCCCATTTATAACAGCATTTGCCATACCACTTCTTACACGTTCACTTATCATATTTCTTTCCATCTCAGCGAATACGCCCATCATTTTAAGCATACCATCTGTCATTGCATCAAGTTCACCTTTACTACAATCAACTATAAATCCACCAATAATTAACTTTAAATGCTTCCTTTTCACAGTTTCAACAATTTCACATAATTGCTTTGTGCTCCTAGTAATACGTGATACTTCTGTTGCCACTATTGTATCTCCTTCAGCTACTCTCTCTAATAACTTATTAAGCTCAATGCGATCTACTTTTGTGCCACTCTCATACTCCCAATAAATATTCTTTTCAACCACACCACCCAATGCTTTTAATTCTCTCTTCTGTCTATTAATATCTTGCTTATTTTCATTAGTTGAGCATCTCGCGTATCCATATATCGCCATTGTTATTTCCATCCTCTTCTTTTTTAATGTCATTCTTCAATATGTAAACCAAAAGGTCATTTCTTTTTCTTTTACACATTCGCTACATTTTCACTTCATTTCTAATACTTTTTTTCATCTATAAATATGTTAACGAAAACATCTGTTTTCCTTTACACATCATTCCATAGAAAAAGGGCAGCCACAATCAACTACCCTATAATCAATTTTTATCTCTTATCCTATTCTCTTATAAACTGAACAGCACTCTACATCCGTTCGCATTATATATTCATCTTCCCCTATATATTGCACCATAAATCCTTTATTAAAGAGTGAGTCTTCTATTTCCAATTCATTTCTCAACAACTGTGTTAATGGATAAAATCTCACCCCATAATAATTCTCTGTATCACAAATAAGAAGCTTTCCTTCCTCCCCGCAGTTTTTTAAAAATCGCTCTGCTGCATACATTCTCCCTGTATAACTTTCTATCTTACCATCATTAATGTAATCGGTTGCTCTAAATAGTGCAGGTGTTTCTTCTGGTATATATTTCTCTAAAACCATTTCCCACACCTCTAGCCATTCTGCTCGCCTTCCATCTTCTCCACTATAGATCCAGTTTGCTAGAAAGCTATGCGTTTCTTTATTAACTGCTTCTTTTGTTTTAATCGCCCTAACAAGGCAATTTGCAATCTTTATTTTCTCTCTTTTAGTCATCTTGTTTTATATCCTCACTCATGTTTTTCACTTTTAAAAATTATCCCCCTCAAAAAATTTCATTTCAGGAATTTTGTGCGAGCATATAGCCTCTCGTGGTCGACCTTTATATTCACCTTTTTCCCTTGAAACTAGGGGGGGATGGCATTTTGTCATTAATCTCTGTCCCTAATAAATCCTTTTTATGGTGCTAATACAAAGTATAAAACTTCTCTTATTTGCCTTATTTCTTTATATAAATGCTCTGTATTTTCGCTCATATGATCACACATATTTTCAATTTGGTAAGCTATTTCAGCTAAAATATTTATCTTTCTGCAAAACTCTTCTTCGCAGTACCTCTCAGCTTCACTTACAGTTTGAAATGACTTAATGCCTAAAAGCTTCTCATCTTTATCTCTAAAATAAACGTCTGTGCCTTCTCTTTCCATCCTTTTCACATAATAACTATTAATATATTTATCTTGATCTAAATCTATAAACATGCGTTTCTCCTTTTGAATTTCTTTTTTCGTTATAATTTTCCTGCCTCTTGCAGGACTTCTAGCTACAGTACCAATGCAAAATCCCTTTGATACTCATAACCTACGGTAGTTTCATCAGTTAGCTTACAACTTTCCTTTTACTATAAGGCTTTTATAGCCTTTATATTCTTAATATCATTTCTATATTACTTATCTATAAAACTCTCTATACTATCTCAATCCCTTGATATTCTTATCTTTAAGTTTCTATTAGCTACTGCAATACCTCACTCATACTCCTGTTTAAACACTTACAAATTGACTGACTGATAAGAGCAAAGCAATGTCTTTATAAAAAACATGCCTGCCATCGTTTTCTTTAGTGATTCGCTTCTTCATATCTAAGCCAAACCTTGTCTTATTGTCTGGCACTTCATTATTGGCTCTACACCATTCCACATATCTTGTATAAAGGTCTTTAGCCTGTACTTTAGAACCCACCTTATTAATCGTACATTCTCTAAGAAAAAGCCCTAACGTGTCGCTTTCTTCTTTAAATTCATGCACTAACTCAATAATAGCCTCTGGCTCTTTTAGTCCTTCTTCTAAATAAAGATGAATCCCTTCAATACACCACCATAAAATACCTTCTACTTCTTTCATCAGCTTATCTTTTAGCTGTCTATCCTTTTTATGCTCAGGTAAATCTAATTTAAAAGGTATGACTTTTAATCGTCTCCAAATCCCTTTATCTGTTCCCACAACCTCCGGCATATGATTTGTAAAGAGCCATAGCTTAAACTGTGGCATAAAAGACATTGGCTCACAATACAATCTCCTTGCTGTAACCTTGTCCTCTCCTGTTAACTGTTTAATAAGTCCTTCATTGAAACGAACCCCTTTATTACTTTCAACACATACTACAAGTCGTGCATCCATGAGATTAATAATATCGGGACTAGCTTCTGAACCTTGTCTAATTTGTGAGATTGTCTCTGCTTGTGGGCATTTAACATAGTCATCAAAAATATAACTCAGAATATCCTTAAATACCCCTTTCCCATTGGCACCATCCCCATAGCCTATAAACATACACTGCTCTCTTGTAAAGCCTGTCAAACTATAACCTATTGCCTTCTGCACATAACGAATAAGCTCTTGATCTCCTAAGAAAATCTCATTAATAAACCTTTCCCAAGTTGGTGCTTTTGCATCTTCTACCACAGAAACTTGTGTTGCTTGTGAAAGATAGTCTTTATAGCAATGTGGTCTTACCTCTTTATCATGGATCAAGTACGTACCAGTTGGCGTATTGATCACATCACGTCTACTATTAAAGGTTGTTGATACAATAGGAAGCAAATGCTTGGTTTCATTAAGAATGGATGTTTTTCCTCTATGACTTCTACAGCTCTTTAAATGATTTTGATATAAGACCGCTTGTTTTTTCCTTTCTTTGCCCTCTTCCATGTTTCCAAGTATCAAAGCAAAGTCATTACTCATACGATCAATCATTTCATTAGCTAAAAGCCTTACACCATCAACCCGATCTTCTTCCCACTTCACACCATTGTAGAGATACCATTTATTCACATCATAAGCAAAACAAAGTTTACTTCTAAACATATCTGCCATGGTCTGTGCATTATCTGTATCATCTAAACGATAATTTTTATAGGGCTCGCTTAATAACTTTTGCTTCTCTACTTGTTCCACTAACTGTAATAACTCATATTTTGTATGCCCTTCTTCTAAATAATCAGTGACATCGCCATGAGGTTTTTTACTTGGTATCACAACTTTAATCGTTTTTGCTACTGATGCTATATCAGCACATATCTGCCTCGTTAACTGCTCTCCTGCTTCATCATTATCTTGAAGAATAACGACATCTAGATTTTCAAAGTACTTGCTAAATACCTTATTCCATGCAGTAGCACCACCTGCTGTAGTCGCTAAAAGACCTAAGTTTTGCATAGTATGAACATCTTTTTCACCTTCTACATAGTAAATAGGCTGTTGTAATTTAATGGCCTTATCAAAAACTGATTTATTATAAAGTGTCTTATCAACCGAACTAAACACGTTTTTCCATATCACTTCATTTTCTTTTATACGAAAATGACGAATTTCCTTGTTCTCATATCGTGCTTTATAGTACAATACATGTTGCGATTCATCATCATAATAAGGATAAAGAGCTTCTAATTTAAGTTCTCCCTTTTTTGGATCGTGCCACACCCTTACTTTCTCCCGCCAGGTCAGAGTATGGGTGTTATTTTGTTTAAACAAATCTTTAAGTTCCAGTCCTATTGCTGTCATTACCATTTCAGTACTACATCCTGTATGACAATGTAATAAAATACGTTCATCTGTTTCTTTTATAGATAGACTCGGTTCTTTATCACGATGTGCAGGGCAACAACAAATATATGATCTTTCCCCATTCGATTTTACTTTTTCAAATCTATATAGTAATTCCTCTAATCTCAAACATTAATCTCCTTACTAGCATACCTTCTGTTTTTCTAACCATTCTTCAAAGTCTTCCTGCTTAACCACAATTATGCCTCCAATACGCATAATAGGTACGCCCTTTGTGTTTAAGATCTTATAAGCTGTTGTTTGCTTAAAACCATACATTTCTACAATATCTTTTGCTCTTAATAATTTTTTCATTGCTAATCCCTGATGTCCTTTCTCTCTACTCAAAAAATAACGCTACTACATCTGTTTCTAAAATACTTGCTAATTTCAACATCACTTCTTTTGTGACATTACCATCTTTTCCATTCTCAATACGTGATAAAAAACTTCTACAGATGCCTACTTTTTCACATAACTCATTTTGTGTCATATGCTTTTTTAATCGTGCAATTTTTACATTCATTTTCAGCAAACTCCTTTCTAGCCATCAATAATGTTATGAACAATCATGCACTATAGTGAACTATTTTGAACTAAATCCAACTATATTGAAATATTTTCAACCATTTTTTATACACTATAGTACGTGTTTGTAGATGTATCCTATCATAAACAAAGGAACCAGTCAACACTATAATGTGTATTGTTAAAAATTAACATATGCATACATACACTATAATGTGTTATACTATCTATATGTCAAAAATGGAGGCCAACTTATGTATGGTGAAAAATTAAAACAACTTCGTAAAGAAAAGAAAATATCTCAAAAAGAACTAGCTGAGCTTTCTGGCTTATCTATTTCATATATTCAACAAATTGAATCAGGCAAAAAAAATAACCCTTCATTAGAAGCGTTAACTGCAATTGCTAAGGTATTAGATACGCCTATGTATCACTTATTAGATGAATCCATGAAGGAATATAAGGATGAATTTTACTTTAAGCAATGTATTGATTGGCTTAGACCTATATTAATAGATGAACCTGAATATGCCAGTGAAGAAGCTCAGAGAATTTACGGCTACACACTTACTATCTTAGAAACACTTGAGCACGCTTATAACAACCCAAATATCCGCGAAGAATACTATTATGATGTAGTGAACTTCCTTCAATATCTCTCTTATCGCTATGGCTTTGATCCTGCTACAGGGGTAGGTATTGTTCCTCCAACAGATTCAAAAGAGGAGGAATAATCTACTATGGCAACCTATTTTAAAAGAACTTATAAGAGAAAAGACGGAACAACGTATGTTCGTTGGGTAGGTGAGTCCAACTTAGATTCCTATAAACCTAAAACAGTTTATGGCAAAAGTAAGAAAGAATGTGAAGATAAGATTCGTGATTATGAAAGTGATTTTATTAAATATGGCACTAGACTCGTTAAGAAGCGAATAACGCTTTCAGATTTGATGTATGACCACTTATTTACAAATACTAAGGCAAGTGTTAGCCTTGGCACCTTTGAACGCTATATGAGCCTATATAATACCCATATCAAAGACTCTGCTCTTGGTAAGCGTGATATTCAAAAGATATTGCAACGTGATGTGCAGCAATTCTTTAATAGTAAAACTGAACTATCAAGTAAAAGTCTTTCTATGCTCAAATATTTACTGAATCAATCCTTTGATCACGGCATTGCCAATCAATTTATTCGTATTAACCCAATGAAAAAGATTACGCTCCCTAAATCAACTTATGTAGAAAAGGAAATCGAAGTCTTAACTCATGAGGAACAAAAAGCTTTTATGGGTGTGGTTAATGAAAGTTTCTATAAGATGCTCTTTACAGTAGCACTCCATACTGGTATGCGTGTCGGTGAGATCATGGCCTTAAAATGGCATAATGTGGATTTAATAGACCATATGATTCATGTAAAAGAATCCTCTAGACTCGTTAAGGAATATGACTCAGAAGGCAACGGAGAAGATAAAGTTATTACTAAGAGTCCTAAGACCAAAGCAGGTATACGTGATATACCGATACATCCCTCTTTATCAGAAGAACTTACAGCCTATAAAGCTGAACATAATGGTCAGGATGATGACTACGTTTTTAAAAATAGCAAAGGCAACCAGATTAAATATGATAGTATTGCCAAAGCCCATAAATTACTTTGCGAAAAGGCAAAAATACGCCCTTATACTGAAATAGGCTCCAATGGAGAATCTATCATCAAGTATAAAGGCATTACTTTTCACGGTATTCGTCATAGCTTTGCTACAAGGCTTATTGAGCAAGGTGTGGATGTTAAGACTGTTTCACAGTTATTAGGGCATACAGATGTTAAGATTACTTTAAATCGTTATGTACACTCTACTGATGATACTAAGAAAGATGCAATTCATAAATTGCAAAAGGCCCTAAGCGCGCTATAAACACCTAGGGTCATATATTTACTCTATTAAAACAAATGATTTTCGTGCCACATATAATAGCCTTAAGTTGCTAGTGGTCTATTATAATCTAGTTAATAATAAACTCCAGTATCATGGCAATACTTTCTTCAAAATCACATAATATTTTAGTCATATAAAAAGATTTATTCTCTCATGCTTAGTTCATTAAGTATCATTTCAGTTTTCTTTTTAATAAAGTAATTTGCATCTTTTCCATATACATCTTTTATACACATAATTGTATCCTTGCTCATTATTTTATTATCTCTTATTAAATTTAAAACCATATTCTTTATTTCAGCTGAAGGATCTAATAATAGTTCCTTATATTTATCTCTAATTGCCTGACTGACACTATTACGACTTAACAAAACAATACACTGATATGCAAACTTTCTCACTTGCTCCTCTGAATCATTGCATAATGCTATACTAATATATTCAAATATCCTATCGACTTCCTTTTCTTCCTGCTGCATATATTGTATATAATTATATGTATTCTGTATCATAGTTAATCTTTCATAATTACTTAATCTTAACAGTTCTAAATAGCAATTCATAATTTCCGTTTCTGTATCTAGTCCTATTAATGTTTTGAACATGATGATCTGTAATATATATGATTTTATTGAATTATATGCAAATAGAGACAAGGAAGCATTTTTTTCGCAATCACTCTTATCAATACATGCAAACTCCTTCTTCCAATCAAATTCTATATGATACTTACTAAATCCAATAACTGCTTGTGTCAAACATCTAATACTTTCTGCTTTCATTTTAATTGGTGCATTACCTAAAATAATCTTCTTACCTAAAGGAATAAGCCTACCGGTAACTAAATCAGCTATATAGTTAGTAGGACTTTTCACCAATATATTCTCTATATCTATTAATGGTCTACTTCCAAAACCTATATCTACCCCAGGTTTATTATTCACAATAAATTGCTCTTCCGCATTTTCTATACTTGATATAAAAAATTCTCTCCAATTTTTCTTAATATCAATATTACAATTAATATTATATAGAGTTCTTTCTACTTCAGAGGCATTATCTAATAAAATATCCTTTGTTGCTCCAAAAATATCAGGTCTTTGATTAACTAAATTTACAACAAATTGAATTTCATTTCCATAACTTATCATATTGATCAACTGATTTTGTAGATTGTCCTTTAGATTAACTAATTCCATATCTTCTACATTAGAAATATCTATCTCTGATAATATTCTAGGTATTGCTTTCTCATTATTTACACGACATTTTCTTAATGCCATATTTACTATCTTAATTAAAATATCATCTATAATCCTACATCTATTAGCACATATTGCTTCCATGTAGTTAGGTATTTCGAGAAGATCAATATTTTCACCTAGAGTAATAATATCCTGTAGAATATCCTGATATATCTTATCAGGCATATATAAACCAAACAACTTAAATACCTTTATTTTTGTACTCTGATATGAATTAATATTAGTCTTTTTTACATATTGATATATCTTTTCTACATCTGCAATGAGATATTCCTGTATATTACCCCACTCTTTCCTTATAACTTGTTCAAGCCTTTTACTATCACCACCTAAAATAAGGTATTTTATAGCTATAACGCTAATTGCTGGAGCTTCATGTATATCTCCAAGCTTTAAATATATATCAGAAATTGTCCCTCTACTTAATATTAATGGAGTGCTAGAACCATATAGAATTGCAACAAAAATGCTATTTTCAATATTGTCAAATATTCGATATATATCATTACTAAAAAGTGTTGATTTATCACTTTTATATCTATATTTCTGTTCTTCTTTCAACAATAAACTGTATGCATTCTCCATGAATCTATCCACTACAGGTAAATGTATAATTTCCTTGCAATGTTGTATCTCTTCTTGATATTGATTATCATATGTATGGTATTTACTATTTAACTCATTTTTGAGATTTCGACAATCAATTAATATATCATTGACAATCCAATCAGCAGCTTTTTCATCTTTTGCTATCCTTAATGCCCTGTCTTCAAACTCAAGTGCTTCTTCAATCATATTATTCATATAGCATTTCATAGCTTGACACCGATATTTATACCAGTTATATTTACTATCTTGATTTTTTAACTCTACTATTTTTTCAATATCATTGTCATCTAAATAATTATCTCCACAACAAATCCACTTAAGTACTTTTTCTCCTACATTTCCAAGTATAGATTTAGGTTCTTTATTAACTTCTTGTAATTTTTTTTGGCTCAGTCCATCAACTTGTAAGATTGTTCCTTTACATGTACTAAAATTCTCAAGTTCATCTATTTCTATAGTAACATCTTTATTGTAATCAATAATTTGTGCTTCTATATAATCATTTCCTTTGCTATTATCTTGAACCGTTGAAATACTCGAACATTGCATGAACTTATACCTAGTAATTACTTCGTTCATTACATCTTCATATATCTCCTCCTCAAGGTTATCAAAACTATAGAAAGTCTTAAAACAACAGTAATCATTTGAAATAAGTTCCTCTTTCAATACCTCCACTTCTGTCGATGCATTTTTTCCATTATAAATATATACTAAACACGGTTTCTTTTTTTCCTTAACCACCGAAAATTCAGTTTGCGTACCCTGCCTAAATTCTTCTTTAATAATAAGGATGACTATATCACTTTTAGCAACCATAAATTGAAAAAATTGCACTGATGGTAAAGTACTATTACGGTCTTCAATAATAAATGGATTAATGTATTCGTTTGCTTGCAATTTCTGTTTTATCTTACGTCTTATCGTTAGCCAAGATGTACCCTTTTCATCATTCATAGCAGAACTAATAAATACCTCTAGACGTTCCCCTGGCATTTGTGTCATAACTTTTTCCTCTCTTTCATATTACACTTATCTAAATATTCATTTCGCTAATCAAAAATCGCTTACTTATACATAAAAAAGACCTAAACATTTTCTCTAAATACTTAGGTCTCTTCCTTATCATTGTAAATATTTCACTGTAAATTGTACTGTAAATCCATTATCAAGTCATTTTTTGTTCACCTAAACCTTTGATAAAGCTGGAAGCGGGACTCGAACCCGCGACTTACTCATTACGAATGAGTTACTCTACCAACTGAGTTATGCCAGCTTGACACTTGTTTACTTTACCATATTTCAGACAAATAATCAATATTTTATAGCTTATTTTATGTAATATAAAATCATTTGCATTATTATATTTTCTCTTCTTATCTCATATACCTAGTAATAAGAAAGGATGTGAGCAAATGGATAAAGTCCTACCCTATAATGCTACTGCTGCTATTGCTTATGCTAAAAGATGGAGCTTACTTCGTAATCCTATGTATTTAGACTTTACCCAGCTAGGAGGAGATTGCACTAATTTTATTTCTCAATGTCTATACGCAGGAAGTCATATTATGAACTATACCCCTATTACAGGATGGTATTACAGAAACGCTAATGATCGTTCAGCTTCTTGGACTGGAGTAAATTTCCTACATAAATTCTTAACCACTAATAAAGGATCTGGTCCTTTTGGTAGAGATGTTACGCTAAATGAAATTGTTCCTGGTGATGTCATTCAATTTGGTAATGATATCAATGGCTATCACCATTCCTTATTAGTATTAGAAACAACCCCTGATCCTACCTATGATCAAATTTTAATTGCTACTCATAGTTATGATGCTATTAATAGACCTCTTTCTTCTTATGAGTTCACTAAGATACGCTTCATCCATATTGAAGGCGTTAGAGCCTAATAAAATGCCTACCCATACTTTATAATATGAGTAGGCATCTTATTATTGTTTTATTAGTTGTTTAAAAAAGCCTCAAATCTCGCTCTTACAGCTTCTTCTCCAATGATTTGCATAATAGTATATAAATCTGGTGTATTTGTTCTATGGCTAATAGCACTTCTTACAGCACCTGCTACATCTGATACCATTCCTTTGAAGGCTGTTGGATCTTTTTTGAAAGCTTTACGATCTGCTGTATATCCAAGACTAATAGCATGTTCTTTTAATTCATTGAACCAAGTCTCTTGGTCTGTATTAAAGTTATAAACTTCCTTATAAGAAGATATGATTTCTTTAGCTGTTTCTAAAGTCATGTTTTTTGGTAATTCTACTTCAGTTTCAGCATTAAATAGCTCATCGTAGAAGTAACAAATCTTTTCTTTAACTTCTGACCATTTACCAAAGTCTTTACGTGGTTTTGGTCCTTCTTTATCGATGTTAAAGATTTCTTTTGACATGGCTTCATGTTTTGTCACTAAGTCATACATTACCTTGTCATATTCTTTTGCCCACTCTGTATAGAGGTTATACACTTCTTCAGCAGGCATCTTAGAAATCACGTCTTTGCTCACATCATTTAATTTAACAAGGTCGAAAAGTGCTCCACTTTTACTCATTTTATCAAGAGCTACTGGATAGTCATGATAATCAGCCGTTGGATTTTCCATTCTCCATTCTTCAAAGGCAGAGTTAATAATATTTAATAAATATTCTACAACTGAAGCTTTTGGATAACCTTCTTCTTTATAATAGCTTACAGCACTTTCTGGATCTTTACGTTTTGAAAGTTTACGTTTAGAATCGCCATCTAATTTCATAACATTTGGAATATGTGCATACTCTGGTCTTTCAAATCCAAGTACGTCAAATAATTGAACGTGAATTGGAAGTGATGATAACCATTCTTCTCCACGAATAACGCTCGTTGTTCCCATTAAATGATCATCAATCGCATGAGCAAAGTGATAGGTTGGAAGACCATCCGCTTTAATAATAACGATATCTTGTATATTTTCTGGAAAAGAGGTTTCCCCTTTAATAAGGTCTACAAAGTTCACACGGTTTTCTGCATTACCAGGTGATTTAAGACGAATAATATACTGCTCACCAGCTTTGATTTTTTCCATAGCTGCTTCTGGTGATAAGTCTCTATAGATTGCATATTCACCATAGCAACCTGGGGTTAATTTAGCAGCTACTTGTTTGTCACGCATAGCTTCTAACTCTTCTGAAGTCATAAAACATGGATAAGCTAAGCCTTTTATGATTAAGTCTTTTGCAAAAGTTTTATAAATCTCTGCTCTTTCACTTTGGCGATAAGGACCATAGTTACCTTTTGAAGTTGTTTCACCAGTCATTCCTTCGTCAAAGTCCATACCGAAGTTATGCATGGTTGCAATAGTACCTTCAATAGCCCCTTCTACTTCCCTTTTTTGATCTGTATCTTCTACTCTTAAATAGAAAACCCCACCACTTTGCACTGCAATTCTTTCACTAACAAGGGCAGCAAATACACCACCAATGTGCTGAAATCCTGTTGGACTAGGTGCATAACGTGTTACCTTTGCACCTTCTTTAAGTATTCTTTTTGGATAAGCTTTTAAATAATCTTCTGGTGTTTTAGTTACATCAGGGAAAATTAATTCAGCTAATTGTTGTAAACTCATGATTTCACCTTACCTTTTTGTCATTTTTATATTGCAAGGAGTCTTTTCATTGGATGAAGCTCATTGGGTTATAAGTGTTCATCACCTATTTTAACATGACAAGAAAGTGGACTTATACCCACTTTCCCTTGCTTTCGTTATTTATTCTTTCTTCAATTATACCTATCTCTAGGAACCTTGTAAAGCATTCCTAGTATTCTGCCCTAGCACTAGAATAGCGCCTTTTTCTTTTTAAAATAATAAACTCTTATTTTATAATAAGAGTTTTTAGCTTTTCTCTTCATTATTCAACTTCATAATGCTTTGCTTTACTAAGTGACTTTTTGGCTCTAGGTTTTCTTTTTGCTTCTGATAGCTTAGCTTGCTTTTCAAGCTTTTTTGCCTGAGATGCCTTTTTAGTGATATAAGTTCCTTTTTTCTTTTCCTTTGGCTTCTTAGGCATAACGACTCTATCACTATAAATAGCCCTTAATCGTTTACCACCTTCTTTAGCTGCTGGTTTCTTCTCTGATACTTGAATAGGCTTTACACGTTCTAATACAAATTTAAGCTTCTCATCTTGGCAAATTTGTTTAATATGAGCTACCGTATCTTTTAAATCACTATCTTTATCTTTTTTCATATAGGTTTCGTTTTTAATAGCAGATAATACCATACCAATGTATCTAAAATCTAGACGATTACGCATTTCTTCTTCAAGATGTGATTCGATAAAGCTTTTTTCTAATAGCTCATAAACCTTTATCTGGTCTTCCCACAACTTTTTATTATAGGTATGAAGTGTAGAACTTGGATTTTGTACATAGTGATAGTAAACACCTTGTTCAATAGCTACACTCTGACATTTTAAAAGTGTTTGTACCATAAATACTAAGTCTTCCATAATACTAACACCTGGTGCAAACCTTAATTGGTTGGTATCTAAAAATTCCTTTTTAAATAAACCACGCCATACACACCCCATCACACAAACATAAGTAGGCATTAAATCTGGCATACCCACCATATTATTTACCAATTTTTCAATAATGACTTTATCTTCTAATACTTCATCCTTAAAAGAAAATACTTTAGGTGAACTTTTCTTTTTAGTATCTTTGAAATAATTACATAGGCATACAGGACTATCCCACTTTTTAATCTGCTTGTATAGCTTTTCGTACATTGTAGGTTCTACCCAATCATCTGGATCAATAAAACCAACATAAGTACCTGTAGCTGCTTCTAATCCTGTATTTCTAGCAATAGATACACCTTCATTAACTTTATCAATCACAACAATACGCCTATCTTTTTTAGCATATGCCTCACAAATGGCTAAACTATTGTCTTTTGACCCATCATTAACTAATATAATCTCTAGATGGGGATAGGTTTGATTAATAAGGCTCTCTATACTTCTAGATAAATACTTCTCTATATTATATATAGGTACGATAATACTAATGACTTCCACTACTGTCATACCTCACTTTTTATTCTTTTTTTATTCTTAGTATATCCATTATTTCATTGAATTTTTCAAGCTTATTTCATTTATTACTTCCGAGGAAGATAAATAAATACTATCACCTAGGCTTCTAGCTTCGTTAACATCATGTGTTACACAAATAACTGTACGCCTATCTATTTCTACTTCTTTTAAAATAGCTTCATATAATTTTTCCTTTAATGCCTCATCTAAACCTTTAAAAGGTTCATCTAGTAAAAGGATTTCACTCTCATAAACTAAGGCTCTTCCTAAAGCAATTCGCCTTCTCATTCCCCCGCTAAGCTTGTCAATAGAATAATCTCTATAGGGTTCTAATTGTAAAATATTTAATAAACGTTCTATCTTTTCTTCAATCTGTTGCTTATTATACTTTGTTTTTAGAACATATGCAATGTTCTGCCATACATTTAACCAAGGCATCAGCCGGTCTTCTTGAAACATATAAGCTATTCGCTTGTTTTCTAATCCTATTATCTCACCACTATCATACGGTTCAAGCCCTGCTAATATTCTTAATAGTGTTGTCTTGCCACATCCAGATGGCCCTAGTATACTGGTAACTTGAGCTTCTTTAATGGAAAGATTAAGATGATTGTACACACTTTGTTCCTTATAACTTTTACAAAGTCCAATAATTTCAATCATACTTTCCTCCTTTCTTTAAATAGAAGGTCAACTATGTATTCACAAAACTGACTAAGTAAAATAATAACAATAATCCATGCAAATACTTCTGTGGTCTCTAAGTAAATTTTGGCATCTAAAAGCTCGTATCCCATTGCATATTTAGGAATTGCTAAAACTTCTGCTGCAATCACTACCTTAAAAGCCATACCTACTACCAGTTGCATGGCCGTCCTTAAATAAGGTCTTAGCTGAGGTAAAACACATTCTTTTATATAATAAAAAGCTTTTACTTCATAAACCTTACTCAGCTCCTTAAGTTCCTGACTTAATTCTAAAAGCCCATTTAAAATATTGGTATAAACCAAAGGATAACACATTAAAAAGCATACAAAAATAGGTACCTCTTCTGACTTAAACCAAAGCAATGCTAAGATAATAATAGCCATTACAGGTGTAGACTTCATAAAGTTTATCATGGGTTTAATAAAAGTTCTAAAAAACAAACTTTTATACGCCAGATAGGCACTTACTATTCCTAAAATAAGTGAACTACCAATCCCCATAAATACTCTATAAAAAGTACCCGCTATTTGTAAATAAAACACGGTTGTAGTTAACATTTCTAATAGCTTGGTAAAAGTATGCATTGGTGAAGGAATCAATACCTCTTTATCAATACATAAATAAGCTATTTGCCAAAGCACTAACCAAATGCTATAAATCAATGTTTTTTTTAGCTTATTTATTATAATAGAAGGCTTCATCTGGTAAAGTTCCTCCTATAGCCTTTGGATTAAGCGCTTCTAACACTTTATAAAATGTCTCTAGATGTATCTTTGCGGTTTCTCCTTGCTCTAAAACAATATGGCAATTCGGAATAGCTTTAATTGCTATTTCTTTCTTAGCAATAATACCGTACTTTTCCATAAGCGCAGCTGCTTCTTCACTTTTTTCGTTAACGAAGTTAACAGAAGCCTCATAGTCTTTTAAAAAGCTTGATAATGCTTCTTCATCTTCTTTCACCAACGTATTTTGTGCTAAGATAACACCCATTGGTAAAGTGCTTCCTTCTTTCTCTTGCCATGCTTCATTCAAATCTACTGCTACCTGCAACGAAGCTTGTTTAGTTGTAGCAATCGTTACATGAGGCTCTGGTAAAATTGCAATTGTTCCTTCTTCCGCTACTAGCTTTGTAACAACATCTGTATGATTCGTTAAATAGTCAATAGTCACATCCTGGTCTGGATCTAAACCCGCTGACTTAAGTAGCTGTGTAAGGACATATTCAGGTGTGCCACCTTTTCCACTAGCTATGATCGTTTTTCCTTTTAAATCTTCTAAATTATTAATACTATTGCCGTTCTCTACTATGTAAAGTACACCTTGTGTATTAATGCCTACTAAACTCACTGTTTTTTGCGTTTTATTATAAAGTACTGCTCCCATATTAGAAGGGACACAAGCTAAATCTACTTCTCCACTTACAACTTTTCCTACAATTTCATCTGGACTTTGATAAAGTGTTACTTCATATTGTTCCTTATCCTCTAAAAGTTGTACCATCCCCATACCTGTTGGTCCATTTAAGGCTGCTACCTTAAGTACTTTTGTTTGCTCTGCAGACTGATTACAGCCAACGCCTAAGGCCAAAGTCATAACACCTACGATTAAACTGCTGATTATCTTTTTCATTTTCAATCTGAATCCTCCTTTGGAAGCTTTATACATCAAACAAATAATTTTTCCATTTATATTTTTTTGTAATTAGTACAAACTATATTATAGCGAAAATTTCATTTAAAAGGGGAGAAAAAATTGAAAAAGTTAAATTTTTTCCTAATAATAGGTCTATGCGTGATTCAACTTTTTTCGGTACCTACCATGGCTTCACATTCCATTTCTCAATATGTAATTGACCATGAAGTTACTAAGTCTACTGGAGAAGAATCACAAAGTAAAACCGAACTTTCCGAAGAAGAACTCAAAGCTACTTTTCAAGCCATTGTCAGTGATATTGTAAAAAACCGTAATCAATGCATCCAAAATCTAGATGCAGAAAGCTTAAAAGCTTCCTATAACCTAAAAATCAAGGTAAGCCTTTGGGCTTACGAAAGTGAAGCACAAAAAATTAAATATTTTAAAAACTGGTGTGATAAACAAGCTGTTAAATTTGATCATATTGAATCTGTAGTAAAAGTACGTAAGGTTAAAGAAAAGGAAAAAGACCTTTATGGTATTCTTTGCTTTAATTCTACAGCTTTTACCTATAGCTATTTAGATACGCCTGATGTCCCTAATACCTTTTATCTAGGAACATCCCACTATATTAATTTAAAAAAGGATGGTGATCATTATATCATTACCAAGGAATGGTACACTGATCCATTTGCCGATTCCTTAAATCTTAACACCCTTAAAACAGATGAGATAAGAAATTATATTTTAAATCATACAGCTCCTGATTACTCACCTGATGAACGTACGCAAAAAGCTATTGATTATGCTCATAAATATTGTGGTGTAGGACCTCATCCAGAGTATTTATTTAAATACAATAAAGCTTATAAGAACTTCAATCCTGATGGTGGTGATTGTGCTAACTTTGCTTCTCAAATCTTATATGAAGGTGGAGGCTTTAGAAAAAATGGCACCTGGAATTATGATAACCGCAATGGTACAAAAGCTTGGGTGAATGCACAAGGCTTTAAAAATTATATTATATGTAGTGGGCGTGGCGGCTATTTAGCTAGAGGCACTTATCAAGAGATTTATAAAGAAGCCTATAAGCTTCGACCTGGTGATTTTGTCGCTTACGAAAAGAAGGGGAAAATCACCCATATTTCTACTATTACCGGGCTTGACTCTAAGGGTTATCCTCTTGTAACCTGCCATAATACAGATAGACTCTTGGTGCCTTATGACTTAGGTTGGAGTAACAAGGGCATTCGCTTTCATTTAATTAATGTTTATTATTAACTTGCTTTAATCATTTCCTTTCCTTTTTCACTCAATATTTTAGGGAGGAGCAACCACTTAGATTGCTTCTCCCTATTTTATAAATACCTTTCTCCATATGTTATCTAACATACTGAATTTACTGCGTTGTTACTCCTGTATCAGAAGAAGTTGTTTTCTCATAAGCTTCAATAGCAGTAACAACGGCCTTCATAAGCTTCGTCTGATAAGCTTTATCTGCTAACATACGATCTTCATTCCAGTTACTCATAAAACCCATTTCAAATATCACAACAGGTACTCTAGACCAGTTGAAACCTGTCATATCACTTCTTTCAAAAATACCATTCACTTTGACACCAGCATCTTGTAAGGCTGTTTTTAAATGCTCCGCATATGCCTTACTAGCCGGATGAATACCTGCTGTATACTTACCTGTTTTAGAAGGTACTAACAAAACAGCACCTGACTTTCCACTGTTTCCAATACTATCACAGTGAAGCCGAATTGTCATGTTAGCCTTAGCATTATTAGCAACCTGAGCTCTTTCAGCGTTACTAATATTGACTTCATTGGTTTCTCTTGTCATCACTACGGCATAACCCTTCTCCTCTAGTAAACCTTTTAATATAAGTCCTGCTTCTAAATTAACAGCATACTCTGATTTCTTAGTGGCAACACCACTTGTTCCAGAGGAAACCCTTGCTTTTCTACTACCTGAACCTGGAGCAATAGGTTCACTTTTAGAATCACCCCTTGCTTGATGTCCTGGGTCAATGCACACTACAAAGGGCTCCTTTGCAAATACTACCCTTACTTGTGCTAAAAGCATGATAACTGCTAGTACTAAGCATATGCCTTGAGTAAAACGCTTTGAAACTGATTTTCTCATGCTATAATAAACCTCCTAGATGTCTTTTTTCATCTTAGTTATATGTTTATTTTTGGATTTTTACTCTTATAACGTAAAAAAGGCCACTTATTAAGTAACCTTTTATCTTCTATAATCTAGATTTTATCCTTTTTAAAATAAGCTTTGCACTATGTAATAAATCATAGGAATAAATAATGCTGGCAAGAAGTTAGCTACTTTAATCTTTGTAATTTGCAAAAGATTTAATCCTAATGCCACAATAACTACACTTCCTATAGCCCCAATATTGGTAATTTGTACTTCTGTTAAAACATTACCTAAAAAACTTGCTGCAATAGTAATTGCCCCTTGATAAAATAAAACTGCTATTGCTGAAAAAGTTACACCTATTCCCATGGAAGAAGCATAAATAATAGAAGTAATACCATCTAGCATGGACTTTACAAAAAGCATTTCGTGGTTGCCCTCTAACCCACTTTGAATGGCACCTACAATCGCCATGGAACCAATGCAAAATAGTAAGCTAGCTGAAACAAAGCCTTCTGCTATACTACCGCCCTTATTGAGCTTTTTAAAACGTGCCTCTATTTTTTCTCCTAGTCTATTAAGAGCTTTTTCTAAATTAATAGCCTCACCTATAATGACACCAATAATTAAAGATATAATCAGTAGCAATGTATCTGTACTTTTTAAGCTTCCTGATATGCCTATGTATAAAACACTTAAACCTAAAGCTTTCATAATGGCATCATCAAAACGTTTCGAAATGCCACCTTTCAAAAATAAACCGACTATACTTCCTGCTAAAATAGCAACTGTATTAACAATAGTCCCTAACATGTTAACTCCCTTTCTTCAATAAAAATAATAGATGTATTGTACCACTTATGAGAGGCAAATACATCTATTGTTTCTTACATTTCAGACAAAACACTTTTTAAAATAGCTATAGCTTCATCTACATGTGCTTTTTCTATAATAAGTGGTGGTACAAAACGAACAACCTTTTCCCCAGCACCAACTACTAACATGCCTTTATCCATACATTTCTTCTCTACCTCTAAAGCTAGCAGAGTCAATTCCATACCTAACATCATACCGAGTCCTCTTACTTCTTTTATACAGTCAAACTCTTTTTGGAGTTTAAGGAGTTCTCCTTTAAGGTATGCCCCCACTTCTTTCACATGGTCCAGTAAATGATTAACTGTAAGTTCTTTTAAAACCACCTTAGCAGCTGCTGTCACCAGTGGGTTCCCTCCAAAGGTAGAAGCATGATCTCCTGGAACCAGTACATCTGCTTTACTGGTACATGCCATAGCACCAATAGGAACACCAGCGCCAAGTCCTTTTGCCATGGTTACTATATCTGGATTAATGCCAAATTGTTCAAAAGCAAATAAGGTGCCTGTTCGTCCAATGCCTGTTTGTACTTCATCTACAATTAGAAGTGCGTCATTAGCTTTACAAAGCGCTTCTACTGCTTGTAAGTAAGCAGGATCTCCGGGAATAATACCGCCTTCTCCTTGAATGACCTCTAAAATTACTGCACAAGTTTTATCACTCATAATGGCTTTTAAGCTATCAATATCATTATAATCTGCGTAGCTTACATTAGGTATAAGTGGCATAAAACTCTTTTGATACTTTTCTTGGCCTGTCACTGCTAAAGCACCATGGGTTCTACCATGAAAAGATTTCTTCATAGCAATAATCTGTACTTTATCTTCACTTTTTAATTTACCATATTTTTTCGCTAGTTTTAAAGCTCCTTCATTGGCCTCAGCACCACTATTACAGAAGAAAACCTTATCAAAAGGTGAATTTTCTACTAAAAGCTTAGAAGCTTCTATTAAATTCTTTGTATAGTAATAATTAGAGACATGCATCATTTTCTCTACTTGCTCCTGTAATGCTGCAGTAAGCGTAGGATGTGCATATCCTAATGCATTAACAGCTATTCCTGCGTACATATCCAAATACTTTTTACCCTTTTCATCATATAAATAAACGCCTTCTCCATGTTCAAGTACTAATGGAAAACGTCCATAAGTATGCATGATATATTTTTCGCCTTCATTAACCAGTTGCTCCATTCCTATGCCTCCTTTTTATACATCATAGTACCAATACCGTTAGGTGTATAAATTTCTAGAATGAGTGCATGTTTTTTTCGACCATCTAGAATATGCACCATAGAAACACCTTCTTCTATTGCTTCCATACAACATTCAACTTTTGGAATCATACCACCTGCAATAATACCTGATTCAATATACTTTTTAGCCTCACTATCACTTAAGAAAGAGATCAGTGACTTTGGATCATCTTTATCCTTTAATACTCCCTCGACGTCTGTAAGAAATACTAATTTTTGTGCATTAAGTGCGCCTGCAATAGCAACTGCAGCATAATCTGCATTAATGTTATACGTATTCCCTTCTTCATCTGATCCAATAGGTGCAATAATAGGAATAAAATCATTATCAATTAAAGATTTTATGAGCCTTGTATTCACTTTTTCAATTTCCCCTACAAAACCTAAATCTACACCATCTTTATTGAGCTTTTTAGCTCTTAAAATCTTACCATCTTTACCTGTTAACCCAACAGGGCAGCCCCCTTGCCCTGAAATCATTTCTACGATTTGTTTATTCACCTTACCTGCTAATACCATTTCCACAACTTCCATGGTTTCTTTGGTTGTCACACGAAGTCCATTAATAAACTCAGACTGGATATCTAAACGTTTAAGCATATTATTAATTTCAGGTCCCCCACCATGAACAATGACTGGTTTTAAACCTACTAATTTGAGAAGTACGATATCCTGTACAATCGTCTTATTAATTTCTGGATCTAACATGGCACTGCCACCATATTTAATGACAACTGTATTGCCATTAAACTCTCTAATATAAGGTAATGCATCTATTAAAACTTTTGCTTTTTCTAAACCATCATTCATTATTAAATCCCCCTAAGGTCAATTCTATTTTCCCAATATTTAGCTTCTATAATCCCCATTAATTTTTACGTAATCATAGCTTAAATCACAGCCCCAAGCTGTTACACTTTCTTTTCCTTCACCCATGGTCACGAGAATTTTTATTTCATTTTCTTCTAGTACTTCTTTAGCTTTTTCTTCACTAAATTTAACAGGTAAGCCTTGTTTGAGCATTGCTACATTGCCAGCAATACTTTCTATGCTAATATCTACTTTTGCAGGGTCAAAGCTAATACCTGAGTATCCCATAGCACAAAAGATTCTTCCCCAGTTAGCATCTTCTCCAAAGAATGCTGTTTTAACTAAATTAGAAGTTAAAATACTTTTAGCAATGCATTTACCATCTTCAAAGCTCTTAACACCTTCTAAATTAACTTCTAATAACTTAGTAGCACCTTCGCCATCTTTAACGATTGAAATAGCAATATATTTACATACTTCATATAACGCTGCATAAAACTTATCAAAAGCTTCTCCTTCTTGATCAATAACTGGGTTGCCTGCCATCCCATTGGCTAAAACAAGCACCGAGTCATTAGTACTTGTATCCCCATCAACTGTAATCATGTTAAAGGAGGTATCGATTGCTTTCTTCAGTGCTTTTTGAAGCATCTCTTTAGTGATATTAACATCAGTTGTAATAAACCCTAGCATAGTTGCCATATTAGGATGAATCATACCTGAACCTTTACCCATACCGCCTACAGTAATCGTCGTACCATTAATGTTTTCTTCTAAAGCAATGGTTTTCTTAACTAAGTCCGTTGTTAAGATGGCATCTGAAGCAGCTTCTCCTCCTTCATGAGTTGCACTTACTTTAACTGCTACTGGACCAATACCTTTTCTTAAAACCTCCATTGGTAAATCTACACCAATAACACCCGTAGAACATACTAAGACTTGCTTTTTATCAATATTAAAGGCCTCTGCAACTAGACTTGCCATCTCCTCTGTATCTTTTTCCCCTTGTACTCCTGTTGCAGCATTAGCATTACCACTATTAACCACAATGGCATGCACCTTTTCTCCTTCATTTAAAACCATTTGATCCCAAAGTACTGGTGCTGCTTTTACTACATTTTGTGTGAATGCACCTGCATACGTACAAGGTGTTTCACTATAAATAATCGCTAAATCTTTCTTTTTGTTCTTAATACCAATATGCTCTCCATTTGCTTTAAACCCTTTTGGTGCTGTAATGCTTCCTTGTATTAATCTCATCCGAATCCCTCCATATCTATTTATACACTTAACGAAAAAACTTTTATTATGTTTATAATTATAAATATTTTTTATTTTATTTCAATACCTTTTTTCTATTTTTATGAACAAAATTGTATTTTTATTCATAATCAACGCTTATTTTAATCATTTTTTCACATAAAAAAAGAGCTGTTATATCAATTCAACAACTCTTTTAAGCGCTTACAAGCTATTTTACTATTAGTTAGTTATTTATTTGCATCTCATTCTTGTTTAAGAGTTACTTATTAAAAAACAGGTGATTTCCGGAATATTGCCAAGACGATATCGTACTTGACTGGTTCCTATTCCAGAATTTACGTATAACACCATACGTTCATTCTCTTCAAATGTATATTTACCTTTAATATATTTATTGGCATAAGGTGGTGTAAAAGGAGCTCCTACAAAAGGAATTCGCACTTGCCCACCATGACTATGTCCTGAAAGCTGCAAGTCAATAGGATAACCTGTCACTTCATCTGCCACGTCAGGTGCATGTGAAATAAATAAATTATAGTTAGACTTTTGGATTCCTTCCATAGCTTTTTCGATATTTACCGTTCCTAAAAGTTTATCATCAATACCTATTAAATGAATACGTTCCCCATTTTCTAAAGTAACATATTGATTGTCATTGACCAAAAGCTTAAACTCAGCTGCGGCTAATATTTTAGCATATCTTTTAGTGCCATTTCCTCCATGGTCATGATTACCATAAACTGCAAACTTCCCATAAGTTGCTTGAAGCTGCCCTAAAAGTACACTGGCTTCTTCTACTTCTGTAAAACCCTTATTATCGTCTATTAAATCACCCGTAAAAATAATCAAATCTGGCTTAAGTCCATTGATTCGTTCTACTACACGTTTCAAATCGGTAATGGTAAAGTCTTCCCCTAAGTGAACATCGCTAAATTGTACAATTTTCAAAGTGTCCTTTGGTATGCTTATACTTTGTGTAACTAGCTTTTCTTCTTTTATAATAAGAAGTTCCGGCTCTATGTATCTTGCATAAATATAGATACCTGCCGCAATGAGTACTAAGGTAACACTAATACTAATTACCCACCGCACAAATCTAATGACCGCCTTTATTAACTTTAACAATATCTTTTTCCTCACACTCTCATTTATGACTTATACTTCAGTTCATGAGCCAATAGCTTCTCTTTAATATCTATTTGATCCCCCATAAAACCTACCATTTTGCCATTCTTACCAATAACACGGTGGCAGGGCACAATAAGTGGTATAGGATTAGCGCCATTAGCTCCTCCTACTGCTCTTTGCGCTTTAGGATTCCCAATTCTTTCAGCTAATTCCTTATAACTAATAGTCTCTCCATAAGAAATTTGTTTTAAGCCTTCCCATACTTTTTTTTGAAAAGTCGTTCCTTCTACTACCAAATCTAACTGAAATACTTGACGTTCTCCCTTAAAATATTCCTCTATTTGCTTTTTTGCTTCACCACACAACATTTCATCTCTTTCTAAATCAGGATTTGTTTTTTGATAGGCTTTAAAGCCATCTTCCTTTAAGAAAATAGCTTCTACACCTTTCTCGCAAACCACTATGCCAATAGGTCCTAATAAAGAAGATTCATAAATTGTATAACCTCTTCTCACCTTATCCACCTCTACTTTATTCATCTTTTGTTAACTCTTCTATGGTACGCTTAATCACCTCAGAAGAAAAACCTCTTTGTGCTAAAAAAGCATACAGCTTGCTCTTTAGCTGATACAAGTCGTCTGTTTTCTTTTTATAATATTCAAGTTTTTTCTCCGCTATGCCAATACAATTCTCATAAGCTTCTTCAGTGCTATAATTCTCTTCTAAAGCTTTTGTAATTTGTTCCTGGGAAACACCCTTATTTCTTAAGGCCTCTGCAATATATCTGGGGCCCTTTTTAGAAAATCTTTTTTTATCCCTTACAAAGGCTTCTGTTAATCTACTATCATCTAAATAATTATAGTATCTTAGTTTTTCTAATGTATACTGAATATCTTCTTCACTATACTCTTTCCTTTTGAGTTTCTCTACTAAAACCTTTTCAAAATAGTTCTGTCTACCCAAAAGATAAATAGCGTAGGAAAAACACCTGTTTTTACTTTCTTCTTCCTCTAAAGCTTTTAAAGCTTCTTCATCTATTTTTGCACCTTTTTTCAAATTCATACGAATCAGCGTGTCTTCTGTAACGCCGCAAAAGAATACTTCATCTAAAAAGATATTGTAACGTTCTCCATTTTGTTGTCTGCTAATTTTTGTAATTGTTTTCATTTTTCTACTCTCCTTGACTCCATTATAGCATATTATTAATCGGGAGATAAATTTCAGAAATATAAAAGGAACTAGAAGGCTTCTACTCTTCTAATTCCTTTTTCATGCTATTATTCAGTTTCTGTACTCAATAGCAAATAATACATCATTTCTAAAGCTTCGGCTCTAGTTAGTCTATCTTCTGGTCTAAATAAACCTTCTTCATCTTTTTGAATCAACTTCAGACCATAAGCTAAACTTATATAGCCTTTCAATGCTTCATCATATTGCTTATCATCAAAAGGATACACATATAACTCAGAAACTCCTGCTATTTTTTTATAGGTAGTTGCATTAATCATATAATAAACAGCATTTTCTCTTGTTAAAGTTTGTTTCTTTTCAATAGTTGCTTTACCCGTAATTTCTTTATACCACTCACTCACATTTTCATTTTCATCAAGCTCATAGCCTTGTGTTACTTGGCATAAAAGATTTAAAAAATCTTCTTCAGAAACAGGCATATCTGGTTTTAGCTTTTCTCCTTTTAAATAAATACCACTATCAAATAACTTCTTAATCAATACTTCTTTTGGGTGTCCCTTTAAGTCAGTATAAAACTTTTGTGCTTCTTCCTCAATTACTTTTCCTGAATAATCTACTTCCTTGCCGGTAAAAGCATCTAAAAGCATATAGCTCTCTCTGGTGGTATATGCTAAACGATAGACCCCTTGATCTGTTTCCATATAAACTAACTCTAAGCCTATATTTTTAACCGCGCTTTCCTTACTCATCATTCCCTCTGGTGATTTAAAACTCATTTGACTCCAGTTCTTAGAGTAAGACGTGACCTCCCCTAAACGTTGGTCATAGGTAATACTTAATCCCTCTCCGTCTACCAATAAATGATTTACTAAGCGTCCATAATAATAGTTTGTTGTAGTCATGTCTTCATTTGTATAATCATCTTCTATTAACTTCGTTTCTTTAAATTGCTGTGGTGCCACTTGACTTAAAAATGAGGCTGCTTCTTTTTCACTCCAGTGATACTGAGCCGTTTCTGGTGACGTACTACTCCAAAAGTAATAATTTTCTATCTCTGCTGTTTTAGCATCCACCGTTAAACTAACATTTGTCTTATTAACCTCATCCTTTAGAACTATTTGCCTTACATAAGTTTCCTGCTGCTTATAAAGATTATTTCTGCTGACTGTAGCTGATTTCACACGTGGAAAATGCTTAGCTACCTTGTCAAGAATCACTTCTACGCCCAATAATCCTTTTGTTTCCTCTACTGCTTTTCTCTCAGAAGGTGTTAAACCTGAAGCACCACTATCATTTTTAGCTGTAATGGACTGACTTTCCTCCGTAGCTGCTTCTTTATATAACTCATTGTCTTCATCTTTATAATGGACTACTAATGCACCTGTAGCTGCATCTATCCCCTTCCTCTCTCCATTATGGAGTTTGTAAACTAAAAAGCTACTTTTCTCTTCGGTTTTCCAATCATAATAGGTTTTATAAAGTGCTGGTAAGTCCATTTGTTTTAGATAACTTACTTCTGCTTGTTCTAGAGTAATCTTTGGCTGACTGGTATTATACGTACGCTCAGAGAAATCTATTCCTGAAAAACTCCTTATTTCACCTGTCTCTTTGCTAACGTTAACATAAATAACCTGATTAAATACTTTAACTCCCTCATGATATAAATCATATACATAAGTATAGTCATAATCACTACTTGGTGCCGTTCTTTCTCTTAATACTAAAGCTTTGGCATATTCAGGTACTACTTGATTTAAAAAAGATTCTGCTTTAGCCTTTCCTGTTTCCCAATCAATCTTTGCTAAAGTGCTATCACTTGTATGATATAGATTTAAGCGATAACTTAGAATGTCCCCATCACTCTCACACTCTACGTATAGACTTCCCTGCTTACCCTCTTGATCTTGCCATATGAAACGATAATCTTCACCTGATTGATTATAATTAAACTCTGTAAAAGCTTCTGGCACTTCTATTTTAGCCTTAACTTTTCCTAGTAATGCTTCTAAAACTTGCGTCTCTCCATTAGCAAAACTGACTTGTGGCACTAACATAGCTATCACCGTTAACAATAAAAATTTTTTTCTCATTTTATAACCCCCTTTCATCTTATTTCATTAGACGTAGTAAAGATAAATAAGTTCCCTATTATTTAAATTTTTATAAAATTTTATTATTATACAATCTATTTTGTTTATCAGTTATTATATTCTTTTTTATTAGGCAAACACTTTAACTTTTACAAGTAACTAAAAGGTTGTTAGGTTGTTAGCAAGAAAGTGGACTAGTGTCCACATTTCTTCCGCTAGGGAACCCTAGCTTTCCTTCGGCGCTGACAAAAAAACATGTCAGCTGAGTACCCTCCTGAATACGGCAGGAAATACTTCCCTAGACTACAAAAAAAGCAGCTATAAGGCCTATCACCTTATACCTGCTTTTTCTTTTTCATCATTGTGCTTATTCAAATGTCGTACATTGCCATTGTGCTTCTCTAACATAAGCTTCTACTAAATCAGCTGCCATATTAGGATTAATCGTTTCTTCATGAGCAATCGTGATGTTAGACATAGCAATAGCATATTTAACAATCTCTACTGTACTTTTATTTGCCATATACCCTGCTCCAATGCCTGCTACAAAAGCATCACCAGCCCCTGTAACATTAATCACTTCTAAAGCATTTGCTTTAATAATACCTTCTTCCTTACCATCATTATAATAAACACCATCTACATCAAGACTAATAAATACATTTTGTACACCTAAACCTCTTAGGTAAGCACCTGCTTTTCTAGCATCTTCATGTGTTTTTACCTCAAAGCCACATAACACTTCTGCTTCATGTCTATTAGGTTTTACTGTATGAAAATAGTGAAGTAAATGTTTAATCCTAGCTGCTTTAGCAGCTGATACTGGATCTAAAACAAATTTTGTTTTACCTTGATAAGTCGTTACAATATGCTCAATAAAAGGGGGGTTATCTGCACCTAAAAACATATATTCTGCATTTTCAATAATAGAAGCACGCTCACTTAAAGCTTCCTTTGAAAACTCATTAGCTAATTTTGTATCAACCACGGCTGATACCATTTCTCCATTTTCATCTAATATGGCCATATAAGTAGGTGTGGAGCCACCGTGTACGATTAAAGTGTTACTCATATCTAAGCCTACTTTTTCAGCTTGTCTTAAAATATCTTTGCCTTTTTCATCATCACCTAAAATAGAAATAAACTGTGTATTTGTTCCTACTAAAGACATATTTTCTGCAATGTTTCTACAAACACCACCGCAAGACACTTTTACTTTTCCTGGATTAGAATCATAGGGTCTATAGGTTGCATAAGAAAAACCAAAAATATCGTATATGGCAATACCAAATACAAGTGCATAAGGTTTATTATTTTCCATGGTCATTATATTCCTTTACTTGATTTTATAGATAACTATTATATTAACATAAGTTTTGTAGAAAACCTATTAAAAAATACCCACAGCTATATTTTTCCAAGATTATAGATAATTATATCTTTTTCATACCAAAAAGCACACTATTACTAAACTTTAAATTTTGTATTACACTATTTTTTGTTGAATTTATTAATTTTTTATCTTATAATTACCTTACTATTTACTATGTAAAGGAGCCGATTTGGAATAAGATGAATAATACAGACTCTAACGCATTAAAGCTACATGGCTTTAATAATTTAACCAAGACTCTTAGCTTTAATATGTATGATATTTGTTATACTAAAACTGCTGAAGATCGTAAGGCCTATATTGAGTATATTGATGAGCAATATAATGCAGAGCGATTAACTCAAATTCTAACTACAGTTACAGAAATGATTGGTGCTAATATACTAAACATTGCCAAACAAGATTATGATCCTCAAGGAGCTAGTGTGACTATTCTTATTTCTGAAGGTGCCGTTCCTGAAATTCGCCATGATGAAGCTAAGTCAGCTTCTCCAGGACCCATTCCTGAAATTATCTTAGGCCACCTAGATAAAAGTCATATTACCGTACATACTTATCCTGAATATCATCCTTATGAAGGAATTAGTACCTTTCGAGCAGACATAGATGTTGCTACTTGTGGAGAAATTTCTCCTCTTAAAGCGCTTAATTATCTTATTCACTGCTTTGATGCTGATGTCATGACCTTAGATTATAAAGTACGTGGGTTTGCTAGAGATATTGCTGGTAATAAACTTTTTATAGATCATCCTATTGATTCTATTCAAAACTTTATTCCTGAACATATTCGCATGATGTATAACATGATTGATGTTAATGTTTATCAAGAAAATATTTTTCATACTAAATGCCGCTTAAAACAGTTTGACCTAGACAACTATTTATTTGGGTATACTCAAGAAGAACTACATAAAGGGGAAGCAAAAATAATTGCTAAAAAAGTAAAAAAAGAAATGGATGAAATTTTCTATGGTACTGTTGTACGTGAAGCTATGTTTAATTTAGAAGATTAGGAGGCTCTTATGCGGGATTTATGGTATAGCGAAAAATATGAGGAAGATGTGAAATTCTCAGTGAAGGTCACCCAGCACCTCTATTCTGAAAAAACCCCTTTTCAACAAATTGACTTCTTTGATAGTAAAACCTTTGGACGCTTTTTCACCTTAGATGGCTTTATGATGGTTACAGAAAAAGATGAGTTTATTTATCACGAAATGATTACACACGTAGCTATGGCTGTTAATCCAGAAGTGAAGCGTGTGCTTATTATTGGTGGAGGCGATGGTGGTACAGCTAGAGAAATTTTACGATATAAAACCATTAAAAAAGTGGATTTGGTTGAAATTGATGAACGTGTGGTAAGGCTTTGTCAACAATACTTACCTCTAACAGCTGCACCTTTTGATCATGATAATAGGCTTGTTCTTCACTTTCAAGATGGATTAGATTTTGTTCAAACTGCTAAAAATAATAGCTATGACTTAATCTTAGTAGATTCTACAGATCCTATTGGTCCTGGTGAAGGACTATTTACTTATGATTTTTATCATCATTGTGAACGTCTATTAAGTAATGTAGGTATTTTAATTAATCAACATGAAAGCCCTTATTATGAAAGTGATGCCTATGAAATGAAGCGTTCTCACGCTAAGATCAAAGCTAGCTTCCCTATCGCAAAAGTCTATCAATTTCATATGCCTACCTATCCTTCAGGTCATTGGCTCTTTGGCTTTGCTTCTAAGAAATATGATCCTATAAAAGATTTAAAAAGTGATAAATGGGAATCTCTTGGGCTTTATACCAAATACTATAATACAAAATTGCATCAAGGAGCTTTTATGCTCCCTACCTATGTAAAGGAAGGACTTGAAAATGTTTAATACTTATACAAATCAACAATTTATTGGCTGTGATAAGCCTTTTGAAGAAGGAAAGGTGGTTTTATTTGGTGCACCTTTTGATGGTACTACTAGCTATAGACCTGGTACACGCTTTGCACCTACCGCTATTAGACCAGATTCTTACGGCCTTGAAACCTACTCTCCCTATTTAGATTTAGATTTAGAAGACTTCTTAATTAGTGATATAGGAGATGTGGATGTACCTTTTGGTAATCCCCCTAAAGCTCTAGCAGCTATCAAAGCTGTGGCAGCAGAAATCGTTTCACATGGTAAAAAACCCCTTATGATTGGTGGTGAACATTTAGTCAGCTTACCTGTTATTGAAACTCTTGCACATCATTATCCTGATTTACATATTATTCATTTAGATGCACATACAGATTTAAGAGATGATTATTTAGGAGAAAAACTTTCCCATGCTACTGTTTTAAGACGTGCGTGGGATATTTTAGGGGATCATCGTATTTTTCAGTTCGGTATTCGTTCTGGTATGAAACAAGAATTCGAATGGGCTAAAACACATACTTATTTGCATCCTTTTGATACTGTCACTTTAAAAGAAACGATGCAAAGCTTAAAAGGAAAGCCTATCTACTTTACCCTAGACTTAGATGTATTAGACCCTTCTATTTTTTCTGGAACAGGTACACCAGAACCAGGTGGAATCACTATGAAAGAACTTTTAGAAGTCTTTATTATCCTTAAAGAAGCGCATCTTATTGGTGCCGATGTAGTAGAATTAGCACCTCATTATGATGCAAGTGGTGTTTCTACTGCTGTAGCTTGCAAAGTAATTAGAGAAATTGCTTTACTTTTAGCTAACTGTTAATCAATTTGAATATAAAAATAATAAACAGGATGTCAACACATCCTGTTTATTATTTTTATATTTTTAAATCTATAGAGATATCCCTATAGTACTCATTATAAGCCTATTAAATATGACTAACTATTAATGACTTCTAGGTATTGCTCTCTGTTGTGTAGCACAGATAATATCTTTATAGTACGGTGTTGATGGTGTTACGTCTGAAAAGCCACTCGTTTTATTTTTGGTATCACACTCAATATCAAATAGTTTATTAAGAAGCACAACTGCTTGTGTCCGTGTTAAGTCTCCTGTTCCTGCTGGTACATCTACGTTGGTTGTTTTCAAATACGAAGCTAAACGTGGCATAATCTCCCTTGCTTCTGTTAAGGTTACAGGTTCTGTTGGTCTAAAGGTTCCATCTGCATATGGCTTCATCAAGCCTAGTTTAGTTACATAATTAATCCCATCTGTACTAAATTTAAGTTCAGGCACATCTTTAAACTGGTTTTGCTGAACTGGAATATCATTTTTAGTTAATAGTCTAGCAATCATTGTGGCAAGCTCTGCTCTTGTCACGGCTTGATCTGGTCTAAACGTCTCATCTGGATAACCACTGATATAAGGAAAATTAATGGCAGTTTGCGTACTTTCATCTATTGGTGGCTTACAGAAGGTCACACAGATTTTACTACTTTTGGTACATCCATTTTCAGTATACTTGATGACTACGGTTTTACTTCCCTTTTGCGGCTTAATAGTAGCAAAGTTAGTCATAAAATCTTTGATCAATTTAGGCTCAGCTATATCCTTATAGTACGCCTTAACTTCAAGCATATCTTTAAAGCCCTTCTCGCTAGTACCTACAGGCACTTGAATCGCTTTTGGTGAAACTACTATACGCTTAAGTATTGGTGCATTCACTGTAGCTACCTGCCCCTTACTTACCTTTGTCGTTCCACCATAAATTAAAGTTGGAATCAAAATCAAGCATATAACGAATAATGCAATGAGATTCTTAGGTTTTTGTTCCATAGTAAGGCTCCTTTTGTTGCATTAAAATAATGTTTCTTTTAGAGCCTAGTATGGCAAATTCTTTAGTAAATTATTCATCTTTTTCTACTAACTAATTTCTTGAATCGCACGAATGCCATCTAAATGATGAAGTTCAAAAATATATTGAGTATGATCACAATTATCACATAATACCAAAGTCATCATAGCACCTACAATCTGATCTCCATCTTGCTTAATGCGCTGTATTTCCAAATCAGAAACCTTAGTTCCTTGAGCTTTTACATATTCTATAAAATGACTTAATGCACTCATATTATCTAACTCTAAATAGATCTCCATCACTTTTGAATGCATTTGAACATATTCATCTAAACGATGAAGTCCAATCATAACACCATATAAGAAAATACAACTAATAATTGCACCTTCATAAAAACCTATGCCAATAGCAAGCCCCATACATGCGCAGGCCCACAGACCTGCTGCAGTTGTAAGTCCCTTTACCTGATTACGCCCTATTACAATAATAGTCCCTGCTCCCAAGAAACCAATCCCACTAATAACCTGAGCACCTAATCTTGTAGCATCTGTTTGTATTTTTAACACATCTACCATGTATTGACTAGTAAGCATCACTAATGTGGCGCCTATACACACTAATATATGTGTTCTAAAACCTGCTGGCCTTTTCTTTGTACCTCTTTCGATTCCAATGATTCCAGAAAATAAAGTAGCTAGTAGTAATCTAAAAATAATCGATACTGTATTTACTTCTCTTAAATATTCCATTACTTGATGCATGTCTCTTCTCCCCCTCAACAAGGCTGCTTTATGTTTTTAATACTATTTTAGCATAATGCAATGAATTTGTTCGAAAAATATCATCAGTCATAGCATCCTTAACACTTAGATGCTATTCCATACTGATTCTAAAAGGTCTATAATTAATCTTATAGAATAAATTGATGTCCATTGATAGGAGGTAAAACCATGTATACTTATTTAAAAAAACATGAGGCTTTTATGATTGAAGCTTTAAAAGACCCTTCTGCAAACTTAAACTGGCTCTCTACTTATCATCAAACTCAAATCTTATTTATACAACATGAACGTCTTATTCACCTGCTTATTACCTTATTTTTTGCTTTCTTATTTTTATGTAGTTGTATTGCCACTTTTTGCGCACCTATGCCGCTGTTGTTTTTACTTGACCTCATTTTACTTATTACTCTCCTGTTTTACATTCGTCATTACTATCGCCTTGAAAACGGCCTTGAACGTTGGTATAAAATTTATACTGAACTTGAAAATCTCAAATCACCTCACTAGCCTAGTATTTACATATGGTGTATACTATTATAGACCTAAATACCGTATGCAAAGGAGATTACTATGACACATACTTTTAGTGCATTGAAAATAAATCATTCTCTCATTGAAGGGCTAAAACACCAAGGTATTACTTCACCTATGCCTATTCAAGAGCTTACTTTACCAGCTTTTCTAGAAGGCCACGATGTCATCATCGAGTCACATACCGGAAGCGGTAAAACTTTAGCATTTGTCCTCCCTCTTTTTGAAAAAATTGATCTGACAAAACGCGAAATGCAAGCCATTATTTTAGCTCCTACCCATGAGCTTGTTATGCAGATTCATGAACAAATCACTGTACTTGCCAAAAATAGTAGCTTAAATATTCAATCTTGTCCAATCATAGGGGAGGTCAATATAGACCACCAAATCAAAAAACTTCGTGATAAGCCTCAAATTATTGTCGGAACTGCTGGTCGTATTCTAGATTTAATGACTAAGAAAAAAATCACTGCCTCTACTATCCAAACCGTGATTTTAGATGAAGCAGACCATTTACTTGATCAAAACCAAGCTAATACTATTAAAAAAATGCTTTATCTTTTACCTAAAGACCGTCAAATCTGTTTATGTTCAGCTAGTATGAGCCCTACTGCTATAGAGGCTGTTAAAACTTTTATGACTCATCCTGTTATAGTACGTACTGCAGAGCAAACTGTTCTTAACCCACGCATTAAGCATTTTTGTTTAGTAAGTGAACAACGAGAGAAATTCGATATGCTTCGTAAGCTTTTAGTCGCTACTCATACGCAGCGTGCTCTTATTTTTGTTAGTCAAAATACAGATACAACCACCTTAGTAGAAAAGCTAAAACATCATGGACATTCTGTAGCCACTATTTCTGGTAAGCTTACTAAAGAAGCTCGTAAAGCTGCTTTAACAGCCTTCAGGTCAGGTAAAGTAAAACTTCTTATTTCCTCTGATTTATCTGCCAGAGGCTTAGATGTACCAGATATTACTCATGTCATTCATTTTGATTTTCCACTAACCGCTCATGAGTATTTACATCGTGCAGGTCGTAGTGCAAGAGGCTTTAAAGAAGGTCATTCTATTTGCTTAGCTACACCTAAAGACTTAGGTGCCATACGTATTTTTGAACGTGACTTCAATATTACAATTATACCTATTAAACTGATTAAAGGACAAGTTAGAGATTTAAAAACAGGTGAGATTGTTGCTTCTTGTGACCCTAGCCATCAAAAACCATCTTTAGAAAAATCCGAATCAAAGAAACGTAATAAATATCCTAAAGGCTTTAATAGCGAAAAAAAGAAAAACTCTACTGCTTCTACACCAGTACCTGAAGCTAAACTTAAATCGCACAAAAAGAATACCTCTTTTAAGGAGGATGCATCACATGCTTCTCATACAAGTACGCTAGCTGATGCACTATCTCTTATTGCACAAGATAAATTTGGTAAAAACTACGAATAATCATATCATTGACAAGGGAACTCAACATGGCTAAAAAACAACTGGATTTATCTCACACCCTAGCACCTCTAGAAAATGAATTTAAGGAAACCTTACAAGAAATTTGTGAGCCGCATTCCCAAGAAAACGCTGTATTCGATGCAGCCATAGAGGATTTTATTGCAAAATATGGTGGAAGTGGTTACCGAAACTTAGATGACCTACTTGCTACCTCTGCTTTAGAAGCTGCTAATAGCTTACAAAATGAACCAATTCCCCTAGATATCCTCTTAAAAGATTTATTGGAATAGGAAATGAGAAATAGCTGTAATAAAATAAACAGCTAATAACTTTTATAAATAAAAACCATGTATAACTAAAAACATCCTAGCTATACATGGTTTTTATGCCTATAAAGCTCTTACCGTTCAGCTACTTTACTAAGTAGTACACGCCTATGCACAATGTACCAAAATAAACGGAGAAGTCTCTTCTTTTAATGCTCATTAAATTGATTATTCTTTACTGCATGATGCTCTTCATTTAAATGTAGCAAAAGCTCCTTTAAAGTCCATTTAATAGAAGTTTCAGTTACAACTGCTATTAATGGCCTATTCATGCGAAACTTCTTTAATCCTTCTATAAAAGCACTTATTCTTGTACTAGAGATATTATTAAAAATAATGGCTTTTTGTTTTAAACATGCGTCTGTACTAGAAGTTAACTGATTATCTAAAATAGCTTGTAAAGTGCATTCACCATGCTCCATTCCAAGTATAATTTGATCTCCTACGCCTGCCATTCTAGCCACCATTTGAATCTGTTTAAGCTCTGCTTGGGTAAAATAATACAGCATCATACAGCTTCTTTCGTGAATCACTTCTTGATCACTAACTGTTTTCATTTTTTCAAAAGACATACGCATACCTTCCTTTCTTTATAAAAATACACTTACAGTTAGTATAACATTTTATTTTAATTTAGCAACTTTCTTCTAAGATTCATTCTCTCCTAAACAATAACTAATCATACGATTTCTACCTAATAATTTAGCACGATATAAAGCATGATCTGCAAATTGAATAGCATCACTAAAGTTTAAGGTATACTCATTACAGATATAAAACCCTCCACTTACAGTTACTTTAATCTTGGTATCCTTTTTAGTTTCAAAACAACTTTCACTTAAGGCTTTTTTAATTCTTTGACATACCTTAACGACTTCTTTTTCCGATAAATCATCTAATATCACTAAAAATTCTTCTCCGCCATATCGTCCTACATAATCTTGCTTTCTAACCACTTTTTTTAGGATTTTTCCTATTTTCTTTAGTACTTCATCGCCTAATTGATGACCATAGCGGTCATTTACTTGCTTAAAATAGTCTGTATCTAACATCATCACAACTGTGCTTTTATGTTGTTTATGATTTTTCTTAAATAGTATTTCTCCTTGCTTTAATAAAGCACCTCTATTTAAAAGACCGGTAAGCGAGTCATGCATTCCTAAATACTCTGCTTGATGATATAAAGTAGTATTTTGTATTGTGATAGCCAAATAAGACGCAATTACACGTAATGAATTAAGGTCATTACTATTAAATATATTGACCTTGTAGCTTCCTATTCCAACAGCCCCTATCGCCTTATCATTTATGATAAGTGGCGTAAAAAGAACTGATTGTAGTTGTAACTCTTCTGCTTCACCTATCTCTTTTATATGATATGCTTCAAAATCTCCATTACTTACTGAAATATCTATTCTTTCCTTGGTACAGTATTCTGCTAAATACTCTGTATTTCTAATAAGTTCTTTACGTTCTTTCACAATATCACCTTTATGATCAACCAAAATATATCGAGGTACTTCTTGATCTAATATAAGAATACTGAATAAATCCATCTTAAATAATTTACTCAGCTGCTTATATATTTTATTATTGAGTACTGTTGGTTTTAAATGTTCTGTCAAAGCAACGCCTATCTGTGCAAGAACTTGCATATCTTGATAAAGTAATTTGTATTTTTCAATTTCTTTAGTCATATTAATTTGATTCAGTTTATCAAAGTATTTATGTACATTTTCATCTAATATATTCTCTTTACTTTTTTCATATTTTCTCAGATACCTGTATGCATCTTGCCACTCGTTAGTTTCTTCATAAATTTCACTTAATAGTTTATAACTTTCTTTAACATAAATCAGTGATTCATCTTGTTCTTCAATAATTTTTTTTAATTTTTGAATAGCCTCATTCATTCTTCCTTGTTTTTTATCATATTTCGCCCATTCAAATAAACTTTGTTCTTCTATTTCTTTAAATCTAATTTTCTTAATTCTTTCTTTTATATCCTTAAAGTCCTTTTCTGCTTGTGCATATAATTCACGACTTACATTAAGTTTTGCTCTTAAACTTAAAATCTGGATCAATTCAAGTGCATACTGTTCTTCATTCTTCTTGGCTAAATCATAAGCTCTCTTACTATATTCAGCTGCTAGTTCAAATTGTTTTTGGCACAAAAAAAGTTTAAGCCAAGCAATCTCAATATAAAGCTTAGTTGTATCCATTAAAATATAGTCTATGGCAACGATATTCTGTAAAATAAATTCTGCTTTTTTGTAAGCTTTAATAGCAATATATAAATCTAAAATACTTAGTAATAATTTTACTTTAATTTCAGGCCTTGCTAAGGCTTCAGCTTTCTCAAGGCCTTGTAAACCATATTCAATAGCTAGCGCAAACTCTTCTTTTTTTGTAAAGCCTACTAACAACATATTTTGAAGTTGAATAAGTTGATGTTTCTCTACCTCATTTTTAGGCTCTTGTAGGATTTGAACGCCATCTAATAAACCCTCTATCCCCTGGCTATACTTTCCCAAAACAAAATAATATTTTGCTTGTAGCATTAATAGCTCAATATAAGCTTTTTTACCTTCTTCTTTATGAATAAGGGATATAGCGCCTTTAATAGCCTCAATATTATCCTCTATATCCCCCCCCCAACTTCTTGTCATTAATGCAATAAAACCATCTATATAAGTAGGATCCTTTTTTATATTATCAAGCTGCTCTTCTAGCTTCTTCTTGTTTATCATAACTACCTCTTCATTAGACATTATTTACTATTAGTACTATAAATATTATACTATTTTCCTATAAAAAGAAAGTTGTATTAGTAATAATTCTTTATAATTCTACAAAAACTTCAGATTAAATCAAAACAAAACGAGAGCCTTTTACAGCTCTCGTTGATTGCCTTCATTAAAATAAAGTTCACAGCTAATTATTCGCTTAAATCTTTCACCTTTATTCTCATTCCTTGTAACTTTGTAAGTTTGCTTACTTTGGGTAGCCCCCAGACTAAGTTATGGTGATGATCAATAAGTAGTTACTCAAACGATCACGGCCTAAGATGTTTCTTAGTATGGCTAGACTCTACTAGCTTAAGCTTCCTGAATTAGCATTAATAAACTATGTTTTAGCTAGGCAATATTAGGTTGTGATAACTCTCTTTAACTAGTTTGCTACTGCATTCCACTCTCCAAGGGTACCATCTCCTAACCTATATACAGTAAGATTACCTTTGAGATATCTTCTGTACAAGCTTATTATGCGCCAGTTTACTTATTTTATACCCTTAATCATTCACTTTTTTCTTAATCTCAAATCTTGTTGTCTCCTTGTTAAAAAGCTGACTTCTAGATACTAGAAATCAGCTTCTTATCATTATAATCTTAAAATTTCAGTATAAGCTAATAAAAGTGGTGCAACACCTTTAGCTTCATTTTCAACAACTGGTTCTGAAATATAGTATTCAAAAGTACCATCTCTACTGTCTGGACGACCTAATCCTGCCACAAGACAAATGCCTCCTAAGCAAAGCTCTCCATCTTTCTCATATAAATATTTATCACAAATACCTTTAAATGCCTTTTCACCATATGCTCTATAGTTCTCTGGTAAGAAGCCCATTCTTACTCCTTTAAGAATACCATATGCCATGATAGCACTACCACTCGTTTCAAGATAGTTTCCTTCTCTATTACCTTGGTCTACTACTTGATACCACATACCACTCTCATCTTGGAATTTAATTATAGCTTCCATAATATCTTTAAAGTTATTGCTTAATTGTGTATAACCTTCTGTATAGGTTGAATCCATCTTTTCTAAAGTATCTAAGAGTGCCATAACATACCAACCTAATGCACGCAACCAAAAATTTTTAGAAAGACCGGTTACTTTATCACACCATGAAGCTTCTCTTGAAGAATCATAACCATGATAATATAAGCCTGTTTTAGAATCTTTCATTATTTTTTCAACATTAGCAAACTGATTGAAAATATCTTTATAGTTTTTCTTATTATTAAACTTTGTTTCATATTCCATATAAAAAGGTTGCCCCATATAAAGTCCATCTAACCAAACTTGATTTGGATAGATTTTCTTGTGCCAAAAGTTACCTTCCTTTGTACGAGGCTGTATTTTAACTTGCTCATAAACTGTATCTATAGCTTTTCTGTACTTTTCTTTACCTGTTAACTCATAAAGTTCAAAAAGCACCTTTCCTGCATTAACATTGTCGATGTTTAACTCATGAATATCATAGTGATTAATCTGACCATCTTCTCTTACATGATAACTAATAAAATCATCTGCAAAAGCTAAATATTTTTCCCCTTTAGTAATGGCATACATTTCTAAAAGTGCTTTAATCATGCATCCATCTATGTAATTCCATGTTGGCTCTTTACCTTGTAATATTTTTTCAATATTCCATATAGGTCTAGCTGGTGTACTCTTATCAATGAGCTCTTCGATGTACTTTCTAAGCATATCCATAGTCGTTTCCTCGTTTCTATTTCAATTCAAAATTTTATTCATATTTATTAATTTATATTAGTATAAACATCTATTATCACTTTATTTTGTTTACACTATTATCTTTATTTTACATGAAATAAATGTATTTGTCATGGAAATAAAAATTTTTATTACTAACCAACAAAAATCAATATTTTTTTTATAAATAGTGCTAAATTGATTATTCTTTGGAAAACCCAAAACAAGGTAAAAGTTTGGTACTCCAAGGTAATTTATCTAACCTACCTGCGAACAAGGCAAAAAATGAGGTGCTTAAACAATAATAAATACTTGTTTGCACCTCAAAAATACCTTAGAATAAGATAGATTACAAAATGGAGGAGGTATTTATGAATCGTTTTAAAAAACCTGTTTTTTTAGTAACTTATGGTTTAATCTTATATTTTTTCTTATTACGATTTGAAGTTTTTTCAGGAGTCATGCTCAAACTCTTAAATCTTACAAAACCTTTTATTTGGGGCTTTGCTTTAGCTTATATTCTTAATATTCCTTATACTTATTTCTTAACTAAACTGTTTAAAAACAATAAGAGAGATCCTCGTTATAAACTAAAGAAGTCTTTGTCACTCATTGCTTCCTACTTAATTTTCTTTTTCATCATTGGCTTTATTTTCTCTATGCTTATTCCTCAATTAGGTGAAAGTATTAATATATTCATGGCTAACTCTACTGAATACTATCAGACTTTACAGAACTACTTAACTGATATTGTTACTAAACTTAAATTAGAGCCTTCTATATGGAATGAAATTCAAAAAGCAATTATGTCTCTCGTAGAAGTCCTTAAAGGTTTATTACCTTCTTTAATTGGTGTCGTTACTAGTACTGCTTCTGGTTTAGTTAACCTGCTGGGTACTTTATTTATCTCTGTTTACTTCTTGGCAAGTAAAGAAACTTTGATGTCTCTTGTCACACGCACCTTAGATGCTTTTGCTACCAATAAGACAAAGACTAAGTTAAAACATGTCTTAGAAGTAACTGATCAAACTTTTAGAGGCTTTATTATTGGTCAACTAACAGATGCACTTATTATTGGTATTATTACCTTTGTTTGCTCTAGCTTGTTTGGTTTTCCTTATCCTATCCTTCTTGGCTTCCTAGCTGGAGTAACTAACGTTATTCCTGTTATCGGGCCATTTATTGGAGCTGTGCCTTGTGTACTTATTATTTTAATGGTAGAACCTACTAAAGCTATTTGGTATGTCATCTTTATTACGATTCTTCAACAAATTGATGGTAATTTTATCTGTCCAAAAATAGTAGGAGACTCTACTGGCTTGGATGGTTTATGGATTTTGTTAGCTGTTATTGTTGGCGGCGGTTTCTTTGGTGTTGTAGGCTGCTTATTAGCTGTTCCACTTTGTGCCGTGGCCTTTAAACTTTATGAAGAATTTTTAAGTCATCGTCTAACAACTGAAAATGCTTCCTCTAGTGATTCTGCACCTAACCCACAATCCACTTCTCCACGTTCAAGAAGATCACATTAAAACGCTCATCTTTTATATACAACTAAAAAGGTAGGTTCCCTATTGGGCAACCTACCTTTTTAGTTGTATATATTATTCTATTTTTTACTTATGAATCTATTTTCCTACCACATTCTTCACAGGTATTTGCTGCTTCATTACATTTTTGACACTTATCATTGTTATAAAGTGGTACATATGTCTCTTCCCCACACTGCTTACAACGAATAAGGACTTGCTTTCTTACTTTCCCTTTTTCTTTACAACGCTTACAAAACATATTCTCACTCGCCTTCTGTCTTTACAAGATTAGTCTTTTTACTTTATTTTATAAATAAATCGTTCTGATTTCAACTATTCCTATCTTACTTTTGTTAAACAGATCTTTCTACTTATAATCTGATCATATTCACCTTGCTTATACCATTCATGTAGCTCTTTAGCTCTTAGTACTGTCCAAGGATGTGTCTGATACAAAGAGCTTAATACCTTAACCACTTTATTATAAGCCTCTGAATCTAAGTTCTCAAATTGCTCCATTTGCTTTAAGAAATCCATTTCATTCATATGCCCATAAAATTGTGGTGGGTAACCTGCACATTTCATTAACGCCTTAATAGCTGCTTTGTGGCTTTGACAAACCAGTAGGCCTGCTCTATCTGCCGTAAGTTCTGACTTTCTATACCAATTATATAAAGAAATTTGAAGTCCTGCTCCAATGATACTGCCAAACCCTAATGTCATTTGAGCTGCTATTTCCGCTAAATATGGCAATGCTTGTCCCATCATATGATACATTAAATGCTGACTCTTAATATGCCCTATCTCATGCCCTATGATAAACAGTAATTCATCATAATCCAGTAGACTTAAACATCCAGCATTTAATATAATGATAGGATTTTCAATACCAGTTGTACAACCATTGATTTGAAACCCTTGTTGCACATAAACATCTGGCATCTTATTAAGATTTAATATACGACAAGCTGTTTTAACAGCTTCATAAATATAAGGCATATTGGTTGGTGTTACTTTAATATTACTGCCTGTATACTGAACCTTAATAAATCGTTCTATATCATACTCTACAAACAATTTAAGGGGTGCCTCTAGCATCTTATTACCACGTAATACTTCTAATAAACGATGATCTTCTGGATGTTCATATTCCATAGCGTCAAGATTTGTCAAAATGATTCTTTGTGTAATTCTCCCTGCTTCCCTTTCATCTATATCCGTACTATAAACTTCAACTAATAGCTGCTCTATAAGCCTAGTAATAAACTCTTCTATGTATTCTTCTGGCTCCACAATACATTGCACAGACGTATATTGCTTTTCTTTACATCTATTTTTAATGTAATTTACCCTTTCTTCGCTCCATTCTTTTTCTATGGTTTTCATATCAGCTTTTTCAAGTTGTAACAGCCTCCCCCATTTTTCAGCGAACTTCTCTATACCCATACTGCCCTTTAAGTACTGATATAAATATCCATAATTATATATCATCAATTTTTGAGCCTTTGAAAGTTGATGACAGAGCAATTCTAACTGGTATTTTCCCTCTGTGACTGTTCCAAAAGATAAATTTTTAAAAGACTCCTGTTTACTTACAAGTTCTAAAACTTGTTTTCTATCTTCCTCATTTACTATTTGATAAATAATACATAATAAGCTATACTGATTCATCTTTTCTCCCCTTCTACCATACCCATGGTCCAAATCCGGAAATAAGAGGAGTAACTTTTTCTTTTTCTGGTATAGGTGCTTCTATTAATGGGCTCACTCGAAAACTTTCTTCATTATTAAAAAAGTTAACATTCATTTGCTCTGTGATACCTACTTGAAAAAGCTGTTGCTGTTTTTTCTTTTCCTTGGCTAAGGCTATCTTATTATCAATTTCTATTAGCTGTGTAAAAATGTTCATTTATATCCCAACCTTTTTGATAAAATATATTTTATATTAAGACTATTATACCATCTTATTAAACTACATATATACTTATTTTATCAAGATAGCCTTCCACCTATTGATAAGTTACTATTTCTACATTCTTATAAAAATGTTTTAATATCACATCATAAGTATACCCCATTTCAGCCATTCCTCTTACACCATCTTGGCTCATACCTACGCCATGACCAAAACCACCACCATACAAAACAATCTGTTTTAATTGCTCTTGATTATTATAGGTAATATCAGGTGCAAAAAAAGCACTTGGTAAAAGTGACATAGGATTCGTGATACTACCATCACTTCTTGTTACTACAACTCCTGGATTACCAGCACCACCAAGTAATCGCCTAATCACGTACTCTGTTGATACTTTAATAGTTGCTTTAGACCCTTTTAAAATAAGAGTCATTACATTTCCACCTTCTCCTCTTTCAACTACTTGCAGATTTTGAATCTCCCCGATACCTTCTATACCTTGACTCTTCCACTCATTGTCTACTTTCACTTTGATTAGTGCTGGATAGTCATTAGTAAGCTTACTTATAGCATTATTAACTAAAGTACTCAATTCCTCCTGTGATAACTGTACCTGCCATCTAAACCAAGGTGAATTTTCATCAAAAGCATCTATATCCGCTGCTGTTAGCTTAAAAAACTGATAAGCCGTCTTCTCTTCCTTCATATTCTCTACCATCTTGTCACCTGTATACTGCTTTTCAGCCATCATATAGGGTGGTGTATCACTAGGAAAGGTTTCTCCTGCTGCCCATACCTCTCCATAATTAGCCGTGTAACCACAAGAAGTAGCAAAGAACTTACTACTTAATAGTTTTCCCTTGTAAGTTAATACTTTTCCTTCAGTAGCCGCTGTTGCTTCATAAGCTAATGGATTAGGTGCTAAATTGTTATAAACTTGTGAGGCTGTTGTATCATCGATTTGTGCACCGTACTGAACAAACTTACTGCTTTCCTTACTAGCTACCCCATAGGTTCTAGCTGCAATAGCTTGCACCTTTAATGCTTCAATCCCATAACTTGTTGGCATTTCACTAGGAATAACACCTGCTACATAATTTTCCATATCCACTTCATTCACAATATGATAGCCATCTTGTACTTTTGTTATTTCCATACATCCTTTATATTTAGGAAAACCTTGACTTTTATTTACAGTCAAAAGCTTCATAGCAGTGTCTCCTTTTGGCACCAAACGTACCACTGCAGCCTCCTTATTCCAATTAAATGTCTGGCTATCCCATACTTCTTCTGGTGCTAGTTTAGATGTTTCCCCATTATATATAAGATCATATTCTGCTGTACTTACTAATTTTACTTGTTTATGAACATAGCTTCCTTCTTTATTAGCAAGTACCACTCTCAAGCCTTCTCTATTACTTCTACCTATTACCTGAAGTGCAACAAGCTCATTACCTTCTTTTTGATAAGCAATTTGTACGCCATAGGGTAACTGGTTAATAGACGTATAATTTCCTAAATCCGTTTTGTCAGAAATTGTTACGTCTTTATAATTTAATACGCCTGCTTTTTCTAAAGTTATAGTATTGCTAGTTACTTTTGTTACGATATCTTTTTCTCCATATATTTCTGGTTCATATGCAATTGCTCCTTCGCTACTTATAGTGAGCTTGCCAATACTCCCCTCTTGCTGGAGATCTACTCCTTTATTTTGAAAGCTTATACTCTTCCCTTTGACTACTGCTGTAACTATCTGGTCAGTTACTAATTTAATTTCGCAATTCTCTATAGTACCTTCTTTGCTTATCACTTTCATGACGCCTAATATTTCTTGCCCCCTTACTGCTATCTGTATCGTCTGATTTTTAAGTGGCTCTAAAATCAATCCTTTAAATCCGAAGGTACCTTGGTCAGTAACGACTTGCCATGCTCCCAGCTGTTCATCTGAAGGCGTTGCTAAGATGACTAAGGTTATGTACTTCATATGAGAATCCTTCTTTACTTGATTCATTGCTGAATAATAGGTATTAATGACCTCATGGATGCTTAAATGTTTATCTTTATTAGCTTCACTCTTAGTTGCCGTAACCTCATAGCCTTCTCCAACTACTTCTGATAAAACTTTACTTAGAGTTTGTTCATCCATTAATTGGAGAGCCTCCTTCTCATTTAACGCCTTAAAACCTTGTTGCTGCAAACTTGCATAATATGAACTATACCAAGTCGTCTCAGATTTGTCTTCCTGCTTACCTGTTGTTTCTTTCTCATCTAATGTACATGCCAAAAGTTTTGCCATATTAGCTTGTGTACAAGGTACTTCATACAAACTGCTTTCTTCACTTACAGCTACTACTTCCCTCCCTAAAAAAAATCCTGGTAAAAGCTCTCGTCCTATCAAACAGTACCATAGCGCTACTATAAAGAGAACCGCCCATAAGGTTGCATCATTTCTTTTCCCTCTTCGTTTTACTCGCCTCTTATAGCGCTTAACCCGATGCATATTTCTGCTCATTTATTTGCCTCCTTAGTAACTCCTTATACTACAGTCTATGCTAGCTTGTCTTATGTAAGAACAAAATAATAAAAGTGCCTAAGCTTATAAGCTTAGACACTTTTATCGGAATGGCTTGCACACTCAGCACACAAACCTTTTAATTGTAAATGATGTTCTGTTACGACAAAACCCGTTTCCTTATTTAAAGTCCGGCTGAAACTTTCCACTGGACACTCATCTATCATGATATGCTTATGACAAGCTAAACATTCTAACTCATGTGCATGATGATGCTCTTTGAGCTGAAAATAAATTTTTCCTCCTGGTTCACCTGTCTTAGTAACCGCACCTTTTTCAGCCAAGGTATTGAGGGTCCTATATACAGTCGAAAAATTAATGCCTTCTTGTACATCAATACAGCTATAAATTTCCTCTGCTGTAATAGGCTCTTTACTTTTTTCAAGAATAGCTACTATCACTTTTCTTTGCTTAGTTACTTTTATCCCTAAACTTGCTAATAGCTCTTGCTTCATATTTATCCCTCACTTGCAAAGTACTTTATGAAATCATTTGTAGTAGCATACCAAATATAACACCCGTCACATATAGTATTCCTAAAATTTTTATATTCTCTATAAAAGACTTATTAGCTTTAAAAAGAATAACGAGCCCCATACCTGCACCTGGTATTAATCCTGCAATAAGCGAGCCTAAACTTAATGTACCTGCAATATACATCTCTGTTAAAACGATAGAAGCTGCACAATTAGGAATAAGCCCTACTAATGCTGCAAGCACTGGTTGCCACATACTATTGGATAGTAAGATTTGACTTAATGAATCTTCACCAATCCCTTCAATTATAGCATTAAGTATAAGATTTATCACCAAAATATACATAAATACTTTTACAGTATGTAAAAGTGCACTTCTCCAAATCCCACCATTATGACTATGACATCCGTCTTGACATTTACATCCACCTTGTACTTCCACGTTTTCAGATACCATTTGTTTGGGTGTTAAAGTAGACCTTCCTAACATTCTCATTATGGCTTCAATCACTAACCCCATAAAGATTGCAATAATAAATTTTAGACCAAGTACAATTCCTACACTGCTCAGCATACCAGGATTAGCAAATAAAATGGGAATGGCTTCATCTGAAGTAGAAATAAAAATAGCTAACAAGGTACCTATACTAATCATACCTCTACTATATAAATTAGCTCCTACCACAGAAAAGCCACATTGTGGTAAGCATCCTAACGTACTTCCTATAATAGGACCTAACCATTTAGCGCCTACTAACCTCCTATATAAACGATTATCTGTACTGCTATCTAAATAACCTATAAGTAAATAAACTAAAAATAAAAACGGTAATAGCTTTATACTATCTAATAAAGCATCTATTATTAATTCCATAAGACCTCCTATATGCAAATAACTTGCATTTACATTTTCATTATAGCTTTGTTGCGAATCATTTGCAATAGTTTCACAAGAATTAACTTAAATCATCACATTCTTTTAAAGCTTTAAGTAATGAATTAGATGTCTCCTTAGCGCTATGATGATCTTTAATTGCTTCTAAGAACAAAAGATTATAGTCACCTGCCTCACTTAAAAGATTATAACTTATATTCCCATGATAATAATAACATTTCACCATTTTCAAATGGCTCATTTTTTGTATTTTTCCCTTTGTTAAGTGATCTAATACGACTATAATACTTTTCTCTATGGGATTGAGTGGATATTCACTTTTTCCAATATCATGTAGCAGCCCTAAACGTATATATTCTACTTGTTGGTCTTTTCCTGCTCTTTTTTTTAACGCATTAGCGACGCGTAAACTATGTTTTTGTTCATAAACCCTAAGCTTGTAAAAGAGTTCTTTTTCTTTCTCAGATAAGTAATGATTTACAAATTCTTTTTCCTCTATACTCATCTTAGCCACCATAGCCCAAACAAACTGCTTAATACGATAAACCATATCTTGCTCCTTTCTTTCAGTGTATTATGTTTTTCTTATTTTTATGTATTTAGTCATTATTTTTATTAGCAAAAAAGCATCAACCTCTTATAGGTTGATGCTCATACAATGCCCAAAATGCCGGTCCTGCGATTTTGACGCCCTAGACTACTCTAGGTGGGTACCTTTCTTACTTATTCTGCCTTCCACTGCCCAAAGGGAATTATCTTGTGGCCTGACATAGCTAGTAAGTAAATCAAGTTCCCGTGCATAATTTGTAGGTTCAAAATAACAGGTTGTCGTACACCCCAGGTAATTTGTCTTTTGTTACCTTCATTATATCATTTTCTACCTTTTTTGCAAGTTTATTTTTCTCCTAATAGATTCCAATAACTTCCTTACCTTATTCAATTAAAATGGCAATCAAAAAAGACATAAAAACCAAATTAGATTTTTATGTCTTCTTATTTATTGTGCTGAACGTTTCTTTACGCGTTTAAGTCTAAAGAAATCTTCTCTTTCTTTTTCTTCTAGTGCTTCTTGTATATATTTTACTTGTTCTTTATAACGTGGAATTTGAATATGCTGCAGTGCATTGGTTCTTTTTTGAGTCTTTTGAATCTCTTTAGCTAACTTAAAAACTGAGTTATCAATTTCTGCTAATTCATACATCATATAACGTACAGTTCTAAAACGTTCTGCTGCTGCATCTAGTGCTGGATTCGTGTTATGAAAACCATAACTAGGTTTTACAGGCATCTTTGAATACTTAATAGTAGGAATATCGACCCCCATAACACTCTTTAAAAGAATATCAAATTCTTCATCCTTAGGAATACTACGCGTAATATTTTCTACATTCTTAATACCTGTTGTAATATTGACATTCTGAAGTTGATCATAGGCCTCTTGCAAGGTAACATAAATATTTCCTTGAATAGCTTTTGCCCGATCTACTAGGCTCATCATTTCTTTGATTAAGACATTTCTCTTTTTATCTAATAACTCAAAGCCTTTATTAGATAAATCAAGTGCTGCTTTAGCTTTAATAAGGTTAGATTTAGTAGGTGCAACGAGAACAGCCATAGCTTACCTCTCCTTTTCACCTTTATAGTACTTCTCTAAAAGTTCTGGTTCAATACGGTCAAGCTCGGATTTTGGTAATATAGATAAAATCTCCCAACCTAAATCTAAAGTTTCCATAATCGTACGATTTTCATGAGCACCTTGGGCAACAAATTTTTCTTCAAAAACTCTACCAAATGTAAGATAAAGCTTATCTATATCACCTAGATCATCTTCTCCTATAATTTGTGCTAAAGAACGTACATCTTGCACTTTGGAATAAGATGAGAAAATTTGGTTAGATAAAGCAGCATGATCTTCTCTTGTATAATCTTCTCCGATACCATCCTTCATTAAACGAGAAAGTGATGGTAAAATATCAATCGGTGGATAAATCCCTTTTTGATTAAGTACACGGTTTAATACAATTTGACCTTCAGTAATGAAGCCTGTTAAGTCCGGAATAGGATGAGTAATATCATCATTTGGCATGGTTAAAATAGGAATCAGTGTAATAGACCCTTGTTTTCCTTCTAGCATTCCTGCTCTTTCATAGATCGTAGATAAGTCACTATAAAGATAACCTGGATAACCTTTACGAGATGGTACCTCACCACGAGTTGAAGACATTTCACGAAGTGCTTCACTATAGCTAGTCATATCTGTTAATACGACTAATACATGCATGTCTTGTTCAAATGCAAGGTATTCTGCTGCAGTTAATGCGCAACGTGGTGTAGAAATTCTTTCTGTAATAGGATCATCTGCAAGATTAAGATACATAACAACGTGATCAAGTACCCCAGCTGCTTCAAAACTACGTGTAAAATAAGATGCATCATCATGACGTACACCCATTGCACCAAAGACAACAGCAAAGTTATCTGCATTAGCTCCTTCAATCTTAGCTTGCTTAACAATTTGAACAGCTAATTCATTATGAGCAATACCATTACCAGAGAAAATAGGTAGTTTTTGACCACGAATAAGTGTCATTAATGCATCAATAGCAGAAACACCTGTTTGAATAAAGTTTCTTGGATAACGACGTGCTACTGGATTAATAGGACGTCCGTTAACATTATATTTGTCCTTAGAGATAATTTGATAAGCACCATCTATAGGCTCACCTATCCCATTAAAAGAACGTCCTAATATTTCTTTTGATAAAGGAAGTTTTAAAGGCTCTCCTGTAAACTTAACAGAAGCATTACCTGTAGAAATACCGGCTGTACCTTCAAAAACTTGAACCACAACGGTTTTACCTTCTACTTTAATAACTTTACCTTTTCTCATTTCCCCATTGTCTAATTTAATATGAACCATTTCATCATAAGCAACATCGTCTATATTGGAAAGGACAATGAGGGGCCCTTCTACTTTGTTTAATTTTAAGTATTCTTTTCTCATATTTTTCCCCTTTCCTTTATTGGTACTTCTTCATTAATGCATCATAGTCACTAACAATACGGCCTCGAAGTTCATCTAATAACTCAATATGATCATTTGGAATATCATATTTCATCTTAACAACATCTTCAAAAACTTGTTCCTTACGTATAGTAGATAAAGGAATACCCATTTTAACGCATTTAAGCGCATTCTCATATAAGTCATCGATAACATGTAGCATCTTATATTGTTTTTCTAAACTTACGTAAGTATCATCCTTATGTAGGGCATTTTGCTGTAAGAAGCCTTTCTTAATCGTTCTTGCAATTTCAAGTACAAGACATTGATCATTAGGAAGTACGTCTTCACCCACTAATTGTACAATTTCATTCAATTTTTCTTCTTCTTGTAATAAACGTACCATTTTAGCACGCAAGCTCAGCATATCTGGTGCTACATTTTCACTATACCAATTCTCTAATATAGAAACATAACTACTATAACTTGTTAAATAGTTAATAGAAGGATAGTGTCTTGCATAAGCTAATTTTTTATCTAGTGCAAGAAAGGCACTTACGAAACGTTTTGTATTTTCTGTTACCGGTTCTGAGAAATCTCCACCCGCTGGTGAAACAGCACCGATAATAGTAACTGAAGCTTCATCTCCACCTAAAGTCTCTACACAACCTGCTCTTTCATAGAACTGGGCAAGTCTTGAAGGAAGATAAGCAGGATAACCTTCTTCTGCTGGCATTTCTTCCAAACGCCCTGATATTTCACGAAGCGCTTCTGCCCATCTAGAAGTAGAGTCGGCCATAATCGCTACATCATATCCCATATCTCTAAAATATTCTGCCATGGTAATTCCTGTATAAATACTTGCTTCACGTGCAGCAACTGGCATGTTAGAAGTATTAGCAATTAATATGGTTCTTTCCATTAAGGGACGATTAGTACGTGGGTCAATAAGAGCTGGGAATTCTTCCAGAACGTTAGTCATCTCATTACCACGTTCTCCACAACCAATATAAACGATAATATCTGCATCGCTCCATTTTGCTAATTGATGCTGCGTTACAGTTTTTCCTGTACCAAATCCACCAGGAAGACCTACAGTTCCACCTTTAGCAATAGGAAAAAAGGTGTCAATAACACGCTGCCCTGTTACTAGTGGTTTGTAAATAGGTACTCTCTTACTAATCGGCCTTGGTCTTCTTACTGGCCACTTTTGTACTAATGTTAAGTTCATTGTTTCACCATTAGCTAGTTCTAAAACGATAATAGTATCATTTAGCTTATATTCACCACTAGGATTAACCGTTACAACAGTCCCCTTTATAGAAGGTGGCACCATAATTTTGTGTAATATACTCTCAGTTTCTTGTACAGTTGCATAGACCATACCAGCACTTAAAGTCATACCTACTTCTGCAGTTACTTTAACTTCCCAAAGTTTTTCTTCATCTAAAGAAAGTAAACCAATACCTTCTGGTATAAAGTCAGCAGAAATTTCTTGTATTTTTTTTAATGGTCTTTGTATACCATCAAACATATTACTAAGCATCCCAGGTCCTAAGCTTAATGAAAGTGGTGCCCCTGTAGAGGTAATATGCTCCCCTGCACTAAGTCCTTCTGTTTCTTCATAAACTTGAACAGTTGCAATATCTTCTTGTAATGAAACAACTTCACCTATGAGTTGTCTTTCACCTACTGTTACCATTTCATTGACTTTAAAGTCAGCCATACCTGTACCTTTAACAACTGGGCCGTTAATGAGTTCTACAATACCAAAACCACTACTCATCTTTGCCACCTACCTCTCCAATTGCTAATGTAATCTTCTCTACAATGCTATCTTTATTCTCTTCAAGCATGGCAAGTATACTTTCATCGATACGCATATTAAGTGCTGGGTCTTCGATAATAAGTCCTCCTAATATTTCTTCTCCCACTTGTTTAAAAGATAGCTTGTTAGAAGAAATACCAATTTTCATTAAAGCTTCTTTAATAAATTCTTGATTTGTTTCAAGGTCATGTTCTGTTACATAAATAACCAATGGATTAGCATAACCTTTTAAAGAACCTAATCCTGAAATAACTTTGGTTAAATAAGATTTATAGTCAGGTGTTAAAATGAATGTTTTAATTCGCTCTTCTAAAGCTGCTATAAAACGTTCTACAACCTTTTCTTTCGTTAACATCGTTTCTTTTTTACTACATAATTTACCTTTACTAATCAGCTCGATTTTCTTGCTCTCAGCTTTTCTCTTAGCTTGTTCTATAAGTTCGTTAGCTTCCTTATCTGTACACAGTCTGCTTTCCGCACTAATCTTCTCATATTCTTTTTCTAATTCATAAAATTTTCTATCAGTTTCTTCTTTGATGTCTTGATGTAACAACTTTGAAAACAGTGTTAGTTTTTGTTCAATCGTAACCATTCTTCTCACCTCTATATGCGAATGCCTACAGACTCTCTTACGTAATTTGTTATAACGTCAGAGCCTCTAGTCGTTCCATGTCTATCTGGAATTTCTATAATTAATGGTTTTTTATACTTAATTTTATAAGTCATAATTTCATCATGGGCTAAATCAACTATTTTTTCTGTAAGAATAATGATACCTATGTCAGGATTACTCATTGCTGCTTTTAAGCTTTCTAGCACTTCTTCTCTTTGATGAAGCACGATGCCGTCAATACCAGCGAGTCTCATTCCAACTAAGGTATCATGATTATCACTAATTAAAAAGGATTTCATTTACTTCCGCCTCCTTATTTGATATCGCCAGTTGGCGGAGTGGCTAGCTATAAAGCTAGTCACTTACACTCAAATTGGTATCTTTTAGATAAATAAGATTAAGATAGAAATAATCATACCGTAGATAGCAATACCTTCTGCCATACCTACGAAGATTAAAGTTTTACCTAAAATAGTAGGATCTTCTGATACCGCACCAATTGCTGATGAACCAACTGAACCAACGGCAACACCTGTACCAATAGTTGCAAGACCTGTACTAAGAGCAGCTGCTAAATATTTAAAACCATCACCTAAACTAAGTCCAGTAGCTGCAGCAGTATTAGCTGTTTCTGCTGTGGCTGCTAATACAACTTGATCAGCACCTACTACTACAAAAGCTACTACCATAGCTGAAAATAAACCTATAGATGTTAGTAATTGTGTTCTTAAATTTCCTGTTTTATTACTCTTCATTGCCTTTACGCCATAAAGAATTGTTCCTACTGCTATCATTGTCCCTAAAACGATTACTAATTGCATCATTATTATTCATCCTTTCATATAAAAACATTTATTTTTCTAATTGAATTGGTTCATAGGCTATACCATCGCCACCAAAGTACTTACTAAACATTTCATAATATTGAAGTCTTAATCCTTGAATAAATACGACTAATCCCTCTAACGTTAAAATGAGTACATTACCAAGTACTAAAATAATAATCTTAAGTGGAATCCCTGGTACCATTTCTGCCATAACAGAAAAAGCCATAAATAAACCCGCATGGTTAAGTGCAAAAGCACCCACACGAATAAAGGAAATGGCATTACTTAAAGTTGAAAGTATGGTTTCTATACCTTCAAACCCACTTTCAATAAAGTAAGACCCCTTATCACCATGTATGAGAGGACGTTTGCCCTCCATTAAATGTGCAAGTGGTTCTTTGAAAACCATAACCACTAACATGAGCAGCATTACTAATACAGGTACATATACTGGGACTGGAATTACTTTTACTAAGCATAACGCCACTGAAATCAGTCCTATAAAGAATATATATCCTGCAATACCATTTTTCCCAAAAAATGCTTGCTCTAAATCTTTCCTTTTTAAAGCATTAATAATTCCCATCAAGAAAGATATAGTAAGCACTGCCACACCAAAAGCTACACCTACAATTAAAATCGGCATAATATTAGCTTTATTCAAAGGGCCTCCTTGGACAAGGGCAATATCAGAAATAACTGGCAAATGTTCTAAACCAAAAACGCTACCATAAACAAATCCAAAAATCATTGAAGTTGCACCTAAGCGCTTTAATATACCCCCTGCTGTTTCCATCTTCTTGCTAATCAAAAAGCCAGCTAGAAAGTAAATAAAACCTTGGCCAATATCACCAAACATAATACCAAACATCAGGCAAAAAGTAATAGCTAGGAATGGTGTTGGATCTATTTCATGATATGTTGGTAAACCATATAGCTGCACAATAAGTTCAAACGGCCTAAAGAACCAATTATTCTTAAGCTTGGTTGGTGGTGTTACATCTTGAGCTAACTCACTTGGTTTTTTAGCCATCATGACATATTTATCAGTGACATCACCGATGCGCTCATCCAGTCTGCGGTAATCTTTGGATCTAATCCAAGCAGAAAGTACAAATACATTATTTCCCCTAAAGACTTGTTTCTTTAGTTCAATAATTTTAAGCTCTAGCTTTATTCTGGTATAAATTTTATTTAAAAGGAGAATAAGTTCCCCTCTATTTTCAAAGATATTTTTTTCTAGTCTTTCAATTTGCTTTTTCAGAATTTCTATCTTACTTTCATTTTCTTTTCTACAAGCAACTACTTCTCCCTCTGCACCAGGGCGAAGTTCTAACTTATTCCAGTTTAAAGATTTTAGTAGTTTTTCTGTTTCCTCTTCCAATTCCCTTAAATAAAAAATAATATAAATGTCTTCTCTAGATGCCTCAATTTCTCCAATTTCAAAAATAAGTGCACTAATGTTCTCTTGATTTTTCTTAATATGTAATCTGTTATCTCTAGAAAGCATCCCCACTTGATATTTAAAGTAATTCAAATGATTGAGCTCTGCAAAATCAATGTCTCTGTTAATACAACTTAAATTCTGATTAAGTGTTTCCAGTGTTTTCATTTGTTCTCTTTTTTCACTAATTGCCTCGATATTGGGTCCAATACTTTGTTGTACTTTTTCATAATCCTCAAGTGCTTGTTGCCTAGTATATGCCTTTATATCTTCTTTAATAAAATGCATTGGTAATTCTAAATCTATAGCCATAGTTTCTAAATTAGATAAAATGTTATAATAACTACTCTCAAGTTCTGCATAATTTTCTTCTTTTACGCTACTGCTAGCTGGTATCATAGCCTCATATTCATGCATTAAATAATTATTATCGTAAGCTTCGCTATGACTTAAATTCAAATGTACCTTTTCACAAAGTACTAACTCCTGAAGTATTGCATATTCTTCATCTAGGGCGCCTACTAGACTTAAGAGTTTCATTTTCTCAATAGCCATGTGCAACTTCCTCCACTCATTATATTGTATGAACTAAATACTTCCTTAGCTCATTTTCTAACAAAGCATATCTCACACCTTCTGTTAGTGCAACTAAATCATTTACTTCTATTTGTAAAGTATAAATATGGGCTATAGGTGCTTGAATACTCTCGCCTTCTCTTCCTATTTTGTTTACATATTTCAATAGATAACGATCAGCCATACAATGAAGAAAGGCATCCTCATTTTTTTCAAATAGAGGATAGTCTAGGTATTCTTGTATCATTTTCTTTAACTCATCTACACTTTTTGCATAACTTAATTGTTTAAGCTTTTTATAAGTCAACTTGTTTCCACAAGGTAAGCTGTAAATAAGAATTTCTTCTGATGAAATATCGTAATATTTAACTGCTCGATAAATCCATTGGGCATTAATAAAATCAGCTTTTGTACCTATTATTTTTTTCGCTATTGCTTCATCAGCTTTACTTAGTTTGCTAGCTCTTTCCATTAACATTTTATAAAATAGAATATACAGCTGCATTTCCATATGAAATTCTCTTTTATCCATGTCGTCTTGAGTAATATTTTTAACAGCTTGATAATAGATTGTTCCTTTTAGAGCCTCAACAAATTGAGATACTGTTTTACAAGCTAGTAATTTATTATACTGAGATATTCCCCATCTTTCAGAGTGAACAAATAAATGGCGAACTTCTTCTAAATCTTCATTTCTTGAAATAATTCTAAGAAGTAACTGTAGGTCACTAATTTCATATTCCATTAGAAAAGTTTTAAAAAATTCCTTATAGCTACCTGAAAAATAGTGAAGCATCCCTTCTATTTGGCTTACAACATAACCGTCTAATAACATCTCTAAATCAGCACGATGGAGTTCTTCACCCTTATGGGCTTCTATTAACTCTTTATAACCATCTCTTTTCTTTAGGAAGTCAATCATTTGAGTTATACTCTTGTACTCAATAGCCTTTGACCATTCACTTTGGTTAAGAAGTACTCTTCTTTTCCCGTGAATCTTAGTATTAATTGCTCTATATGCTGCAAAAGGATTCATTATTATCCCTCCACTCCGAGAAGTTCTTCAAAGACTTCTTGTAATAATTGTTCCTCTATTTGTAAATAACGATTTTCTACAGCAAGAGCAGTTTTCTTACACTTTTCTTCTTCGAGATTGTGCCTACTTACGCCAGTTGCTACAATTTGCTCATAGATTTCATTTGCTCTTTCTTGAGCTCTCTGTAACGTATCTTGTCTATAACTTGCGATTTCTTTTTCATATTGTTCTTTTTTTAACCTTAAGGCTTCTTCATTTCCTTTTTTGGTATTCAGAGCTACAGAGTCAATTTGAACAATTTGTTTAATGATATCTTCCATAACAATCCCTCACTTAAAATAGCATTATATTCTGTTCTTACTAGTGTTGTTTGTTTTATTAATTTTATTACTTTTATTATTCTATCACTTTATTTTAAAAAAGGAAGATTATTTTTTAATTATATACATTTCATTAACATGATTATAATTTTATATCTATCTTGTTATGTTTAATTCGACTAATTTTAGCACTTTTATTTATGCATTTTTTATTCTTTTGTTGTATTTTGCCTAATTTCTACTTTTACATCTGTATATCTTTCCTAATACCATTTGAGTTTTAGTTCGTTTTTCATTAATCTTGTAATACCTTTTTTAGAAATCATTATTTACCTATTTAATAGCCATTATCATTTTCTTTATCCTTTCTTAACATCAAAAAAAGCCCTTATTCCACAATACTATTTGTAGAATAAGCGCTTTCTTACTCAGTTACTTTTTTTACTTTTAAATCCTCTAAAACTGTTTCTAATGCCTTTTTATTTTTTCCAAACACAACTAGCTTAGCATAATTATAACTATCTATTTCTCTGGTTAATGTCATATTAACTGTTGTTTTTAAATGTCCTTCTTTGATTTTTACGTCTTCAAGATCTCCTTGTTTTAGCTCATACCCTAACCAGCACACACTTGTTGTTGCTTCTGTGAAAATAATAGTATAACAACTATTAATAATAGTAAAGCCTATTACAAGTAATGTAATGATAATGCTATCCTTATTGATGGGCCTTCCTCCTATGAGCGCCGCTACATTAATAGCTATTGTTGTCACTATACATGCGGTACTTACAGTTGTAAAGAAATCCTTTTTTATAGAAAATACTGTTTTATATTCTTTATATTGATTCTTAAATCTTCTTGTACTCATCATATTAGTCAAACGAAGGCCAAGTACTAATACATAAATGATAACAACTAAATAATAGGACCACTTTATATCCATTTTGAGGCTCCCTTCCACTTTAAATGCTACTTGCTTTGCAGAATTCTAAAAATAACTGCTCATATGAGCAGTTATTTTCCACAGCATTGTTTATATTTTTTACCGCTTCCACATGGACATGGTTCGTTACGTCCTACTTTTTTACCTCTAACAACTGTTTTTGTTTTATTGTATTCTCTTTTAATTTCTTCTCTTTCTTCTGCTGTTAAAAGTGTGTTCCATTGTGGTAAACCATAAAGCCATTCAGCTTTAGCGTCTAACATATTCCAGTATAATTTTTTAAGGTCAAATTCTAATCTTACTGCTGATTCTCCTGTAAAGTCTGTTAAATCATATTCACCATTTTTTAAGCTTGTATTAATACCATCAACAAAACCTAAAAATTCTACTTCGTTCATATTAAAACGTTTACCAAGTTCTGCAATAGTTCCTTCTACCACTTCTTCAACATTAGAAAGAAGATGGCTATAAACGTCTCTTTCTCTACCTAAGTAGTTTTCTACAACTTTTTTGTATTCTTCTACAGATCTTTCCTTTGCATCTTCACCGTAATTATTCCATAATTCAAATAATGTCATTAGTATTCTCCTTTTCTTACTTTAAATATGTGCCTAGGATTTCACCATTACTAAAACTACTGGCTTTACTACGTACTCTCTTTATTCCCCTAGCAATCGTCATGGTATGCTTCACCCTTGGCCGGTCACATTTAAAAAGCGCCTTTAGCTCATGCTGTTATTACTTCTTTAGCATATCTATTATACATTATTTCTCTCCTATTTACCACTCCTTATTTTTAGATGCACCCTATAAAAATATTTCCTTTTAATAGGGTGCATTTATAAAATATGGCATAGACCCTATATTATACTAAAAAATCACTAACAACTTGCTTCATACCTTGTACTTCACATACTTTTTTATGCTTAATAGGTCTTGTCGCTATTTGGTCCATAGCTTTTGGCATAGCTCCTTGAATAAGGTGATGCATTTCTTCTAATAAAGTAAAGTCATTAACCCCCTCATACTTCTCATCAATTGCACTCATTACACTTCCTGTAAATTTATAGGGGCTTGCTGTTGATATAATCACTGTTGGTGTATGATCTTTTGTATCTTTTACATAAGTGTCATATACAGCATAAGCTACAGCTGTGTGCGTGTCCATAAGGTAATTTTCTTCATTATATACTTTCTTAATATAATCTTTTGTCATTTGGTCATCTGCATAACCACCATAAAAATCTTTTAAATTAGCTTTCATTTCATCTGATATAGTATACTGCCCTTTTGTTTTTAAAGCATTCATCAAACTGCAGACTTCTTCTGTAGACTCTCCACTAATATGATAAAGGAGTCTCTCTAAATTACTAGAAATTAAAATATCCATAGAAGGTGAAGTTGTTAAATGGAATGCTCTATTTCTATCGTAAGTACCTGTTTGTAAGAAATCAAAAAGTACTTTATTCGTATTAGATGCACAGATAAGTTTTTGAATTGGAAGTCCCATTTGTTTTGCATAATAAGCTGCAAGAATGTTACCAAAGTTGCCTGTTGGTACAACTACATTCATAGCTTCACCGGCTTTAAGCTTTCCATCCTTCATCATTTTTCCATAAGCTGCAAAATAATAGGCTACTTGTGGTACAAGTCTACCGATATTAATAGAGTTAGCAGAAGAAAATTTATAATTCTTATCCGCTATTTCCTTAGCAAACTCCTTATCTGCAAAAATCTCTTTAACTGTTGTTTGACAATCATCAAAGTTTCCTTCTACACCTACTACTAAAGTATTATCCCCCTCTGTAGTAAGCATTTGGCGTTTTTGTACCTCACTTACACCATCTTGTGGAAAAAATACAATAATTTTAGTGCCCTCTACATTAGCAAATCCTTCTAAAGCAGCTTTACCTGTATCTCCAGAAGTGGCTGTTAAAATGACAATATCTTTTTCTTCTTTATTATACTTTTTACTTACAAGCATAAAATAAGGTAGAATTGATAATGCCATGTCCTTAAATGCAATAGTAGGACCGTGAAAAAGCTCTAAAAAGTTTGCTGTTTTTGTATGTACAAGTGGTGTAATTTCTTTTGTATCAAATTTTTCATCATATGCATGAGTAATGCAATGTTTAAGATCTTCTTCTTTTATATCTTCAAAGAAAAGCTTAATCACACGATAAGCTAATTCTTGATATCCCCATTTTGATAGCTCGTCTAAAGTAAAGTCCATTTTAGGTAGTTCTGTAGGAATAAACAAACCACCTTCTTCAGAAATACCTTGTAAAATGGCCTTTGTTGATGTAATATTTTCTAATTTCTTTCGTGTACTTGTATATAGCATATGTTTAATCTCCCTTTCTCCATTTATTCACTGTGAGCTTATATCACTCTATTATAACATTTTATATAGTAATTGCAAAATATTATTAATACTTGTTCATATTTTTAAATTTTCTAACTATAGGGGATATGTATTATTTTCGACTTTTTTGTAACATTAATTCCAAAAGTTTCATACCTTATATTAGAGAAATGTAACGCAGGTTTACCCCCTGCTTCTCTATAAAATAGTTGTACTATTAATGTCTTAGGAGGTATTTATATGGGATTTCAACATGACTTAGCTTGTCTTGTAAACCAAAAAGTTATTATTCACTCCAATCGTTGTAGCTTCTGTGTCATTATTTCTCAAGTTTGCCCTTGCTATATTCGTGCATTAGAACTTGGTTGCGGAAACATCAGATACTTCAACTTTGACCGCATTGATTATATAGAGGAATGTTTACCTCAGTGCTAATTCGGTCTCATAATTTTATAATGAAATAAGGAGGACTTAATATGAGTTGTTGTGGAAAAAATAATAGAAATTTCTTTTCTCATAATCACAGAGTTTGCTGTGATGACTTTGATGATGACCGTTGCTGTGATAGACATCGTGATGATGACCGCTGCTGTGATAGACGTCGCGATGATGATGACTGCTGTGATAGACGTCGTGATGACGACTTTACTGGTATTTCTTGCCCATTTCAGAATAATAATGATTGTCTCTGCGAAGATAGTTTAAGAGATGTTGCTTGTAAATTAACTAATCAAAGAGTTATTATTCATGTAGACGGCTGCAAAATGTGTGTTGTTATCGTAGGAATCGGCAAATGTTTCCTAAAAACGATTAACCCTTGCACACAAAGAATTGTATACTTTAACTTTAACCGCATTGATAACATTGAAGATGTACTTCCTCGTTGCTTTTAGTTCTTTCAAAAAATGCAGTAGATAGATTTTCTATCTGCTGCATTTTTTGTTTAACCTTAAACTTCTTAACTTTATTTTATACTAAATACAATTTACCTTTAAAAGCAAACATTTTGATTGGTTGGCTATTTACAAACACTCTCTAATTTCTTCTTAATCCTTTGCAACGCATTATCAATAGATTTAGGTGATTTATCAAGTTCTTTAGCAATCTCTTGATAGTTCTTCCCACTAATATAAAGATTTAATACTTGCCATTCTAGTTTGCTTAATGCTTTTATAATTTGATTATTAAGAACCTCTAAATTTTCTTTGCTGATCATTTCATCTTCTGGTGTCATAGATGTATTGTTTTTAATTGTATCTAATAAAGTAATCCCTTCATCGTCCTCTTCATTCCCTTTATGATTAATAGGAATACTCAGGGATATACTTGTATTAAGCGGAATATGCTTCTGTCTTGAAACTGCTTTGAAAGCTGTACTTACTTGTCTCGTCACACAAAGTGTAGCAAAAGACTTAAAGCTTGTGTCTTTATGAGCATCATAATCACAAATAGCCTTAAATAAACCAATCATACCTTCTTGAATGAGATCATCTTTATCTACACCAATAAAGTAATTTGCTTTAATTTTAGTACGTACGAACCTTTTATATCGTTGTACTAGCACTTCAATTGCCTCATTTATTCCATCTCGATATCTTTGTATTAATTCTTCATCGGTTAATTGTTCCAGATTTTTATTTTCTTTTGATACTCCCTGAATAATTGCCATAACCTGCTCCTTACTCAATATGATCTCTAAGTAATTCTACCATTTTTCTAAAGTTTCTTGACTCGTCCAACCTTTAATGGACTCATTCTTAATAATCACATGTGCATTGATATGACACCTCTTACTTTCTGCTTAACCTTTAACTCAGTAGAAACTCTCCTTATTGTGCCTACTCCTAAACCATTACCTTGTCCTTCTATGTTATATGCATCAAATACTCTAAAAACTCTATGCACCCATATTTCTACTAGATTATTTTAAGATATTATTTTTATTATACTACAATTTATTTCATATAGTAAAGCAAATAGAGGAGATGTGTTGTATTTATCTACACTTCTCCTCTATAAATTCTTCTCTCTTTAATATTTAATTACTTAAATTAGTGAATACTTGGGATTTCTCTTAACTGTACTTCAAATAAAACATTATCTTCACTTGGTGTTGAAGCATATTCTTCTGGCAGAATAACAATTCCTGTATCTGTATCTATTACAGCCTCTCTTGTCTTAGGTTTTCTCGAAATAGTGAGATTAACTTTAACAGGCGCACTTGACTGATTTTCTATCAAATTCATATAAGTATTACTGTTAGTCACACTCTTAAAATATATAACATCATTTGTAAAGCTTGTAGGAAAATAGACATTTAATTGATGTATTTCTCCACTATGAGTTATAGCATTATTATCTTTTACTTTAATTACTATAATATTATCTACTATTTGCTTCTCATAAATTGTATTTGTGTCTGTAATAATTTGCTTGCCTGTTTTATCGGTTATTTCTACCACGGCTTTGCTCAAATCTAACTTGAAGGTATCTTTTCCACCTACTTTAACACCTGCTATATTATCCAAATTAATAGTATACTTAACTTCTTTGCAGTCTGTTCCATAGGTTACTTTTGCATTTACATTAGATACACTTTCTGGAACAATATAATTTTTATCAGTTGTTCCAGCTGGTGCAATCTCTACTACTTCCTTTCCAACTGCAACAGAAAATGGACCATAAGGTATCTGGTGTTCATTGCCATCCTTATCTGTTACCTTAAGAATAACATATTGTTTTCCTTGAGTATTAAGTAATGGGATTTCTTTATCTACTTTACTTCCCTCATACATTGCTAATGGTATTTTGCCTATGGATAAATTTGAACTAGGCCTAAACCAATCTGAAGGAATATCTTTCCAATCACCGTTAGGTTCTCTATATCTTGGAGCGAGTGCTTGCTCAGTAGGACATCCTTCATACCACTCAAGATAAAATGGATATGGAACATTTTCTTTAATACTGATTTTAATGCCATTGGATTGATTAACAGCACTACTTAAACCAAAAGAATCAACAAATACTTTCTTCTGATCATCCACTACTAAATAGCCATAAGCTCCATCATCAGCAAATAAACCAAAGTTAAATTCTCCACTCACCTTAGGCACAATAAATCCCCATAATTTAGCCGCTCTATTAGAACCGTTACTTGGATTTTGATTTTTAAGTAGATCTGGTGTTACTATTTTCCATAACTTTTCTTCTGCTGCCATATAACAACTAGATGTGTGCTTGTTTTGACTAATACTATGGTTACCACTACTATTTATTTTAGGCCAACCTCCTGCAGGTTCAATGGCATACATAAAGCAAGGTGCTGTATCTTTACTACTTTTATGTTGTGTTTCTAAATAAATAGGATAAGACTTTCCTGCTTCTAAATAAAAGCTATCATAAGACGTACGGTGATAATATGGAGTTCTTGATTTATACTGGTTAAAATTATTTACAAAAACTTCATCCTTACCATTAATGGTTATTTTCCCATATGAGCCAGTTGCCGAATATACACAAAATCTGTAGTTTCCACTCACTTGTGGAACAAAAGTTGCAGTTAACTTTGTTTTATCATAAATGGTACTTTTAAGGAAGAACGCTGGCGTTCCTTCCTGTGTTGAATATGTTGTATTACTTCCTAAAGTAGTACTTTGTTGAACAGGACTATTTACTGGATATTTAAATACCTCCTCACGGTCTCGTGCACCACTGCCATAGTCATCTGGAGCTTTATCATAGCCAGTCGTATAAATATAATGTTGTACTGTTAATAGATTAGGTGTATTAATTAAATCTTCATATTTTTTAATACCATCTTTAACAGAAGATAAATCACCCATCTTTTCCCATGTGCCTGAGGTTAATGGAAGTGTAGGCTTCGTTTCAGATGTAATCACTTGATACATAGGGTCTTTTGATAAAGATGATGCTGTTATGTCTAAGGATACCTTTACCGTAGAATCCTTTTTAACATATTTAGTAGTATCGAAAGTTTTTCCATTGCTATTAAGCTTTGTTGGATCCAAATAGGTAGTAAAGTTATCAATGGCATCCACACCGCCATTCAAAGCTGTTAAAGATACTTTGTCTTTTGCCGATGAAAATTTAACATTTTCTTCTGTATGTCTATAAAAACTTTTTCCTGTAGACGTTTTAAATGAAACAATTACTCTTCTTTGGTTATCATTAGGTCCATCAAATTCTAATGGTTTGTCTACTTCAATATAAAAGTCCTTACAAGTTGGCCATCCTATATCACTTTGACTTAAAGTGCCAATTTGATCAAAATCCTCTGTTCTCATTTTACCTTCTTCTGTTAGATAAGTAATTACTGTGCTTGTTTTGATTTGGTCACCTGTTTTATAGGCATAAGCTTTTACATAAATAACTACCGTACCCGTTTCTGTCCCCTTAGTTAAAGTTTGCTGAATTTCTTGAATTACTTCTCCATCTTGTTTGACATTTAGTTGTACATACTCATTACCACTTACTTCTGTAGGAACCCCATTGACATCGAGAGTTGACTCTCCATAAACTAATGTTGTTTGCAGCAGCATACAAAATACCATTAGCTTTGCAAAAAAATGCCTCTTCTTTACTTTCATATTAACCCCTCCTTGCTTTTGGTAACGTTTCCATTTATTCAATTTAAAAATCCGTTTCTTTTATAATCAGAAACGTTCCCATTTGAAATATAAAAAAAATACACTATTTATACACTAATTATATCTGTATTTTTTATAATTGTAAATAATTTTATTAATATTTTATAAATTTTACTTTTATAAACTACTTCTTCTGTTTAATACTATGCATAATCACGCATATATCTTAAATATCTCTTTACCTTATCAGACTTAGATATCATAAATACTTTTATTCAACAAAAAACTGAGAAGACTTTTCTTCTCAGTTTTTTATTCTTTCTTATTAATAGCTTATTTAAAGTTCCTTTGTCTTACAACTTCATAAACCATAAGGCTAGCTGCTACTGATGCATTTAATGAAGTAACCTTTCCATACATTGGCACACTCACTACATAGTCACAAGTCTGCTTTGTAAGTTTTGAAATGCCTTCGCCCTCACTTCCTACTACAATCCCGATAGGGCCAGTTAGATTTTCTTCAAAAAGGACTTTACCATCCATATCTGCGCAAGCAATCCACAAGCCTTTTTGTTGTAAATCTTTTATAGTCTGAGCAATATTACTTACTTTTGCTACCTTAGTGTGTTCAAGGGCGCCTGCTGACGCTTTTGCAACTGTTCCAGTAAGACCTACTGCCCTTCTTTTTGGAATAATAATACCATGCACACCTGCTGTATGAGCTGTTCTGATAATCGCACCTAAGTTATGTGGGTCTTGAATATTCTCTAAGATAAGTACAAAGGCAGGCTCTCCTTTAGCTGCTGCATCTTCTAGGATCTCTTCTACACTTACATATTCATGTGCAGCTACATAAGCAACAACACCTTGATGCTTTTCTCTTCCTGTGAGCTCATCTAACTTACTTTTTTCTACCTCTAATGTAACAATGCCTTTTGCTTTAGCCGCACTTATGATTTTAATAACTGAGCCTTCCTTTTCACCCTTTTGAATAAGGATTTTATCTATTTCACGTTCACTTTTTAAGGCTTCAATCACTGCATTTCTACCAAATAAAATATTTTCGTCTATTTCAAAATCCTCTGGAACCACAGACCTTCTATTGTATCCTCTAGTAAACTCTGGCTTTTCTTTTTTAAAGCTTTCTCGTTTGTTAAACTTATTTTCTTGACTTGGTTGTTTATCTGTACGCTCTTGTTTCTTTCCTTTTGCTTTGCCGTTTCTCATTTCATTTCTCATGTGCTTTCTTTTTCTCCTTTAAGTCACCTAAAGTGACATCTTTTCTAGCCCTAAATCAATCAATTCTTTAATCCGTTCTACTTGCCCATCTATATATAAATAACCAATGAGAGCTTCTACACCTGTAGCATGCCTGTAGTCACCAATATCACCATTTTTAGGTGAAGAATAGCTTTTTGCATTACGTCCTCTACGAAGAACAGCTTTTTCTTCTTCTGTTAAAATGTCTTCTATGGCATAGTAAAGCTTTGCCTGGGTACTGGCTTTTACTAATTCTCTCGAAGCTTTGTGTAATTTATTAACAGGTGCATTGCCTTTATTCATCACATAAGTACGGATAAAAATCTCATAAACACCATCACCTATATAAGCTAGTGCTAATGGTGAATACGTATTCGCCTTATGATTCATTTTTCCTGCTGTTAATGTTAAAAGATTTTCTATTGTATTTTCCATCTGGACTTCTTGTACCTTTCTCATTATATACGTTTAAAACGTACACCTTCTCTCGTATCTTCAATCAGCACACCTTGATCTTTTAAAAAGTCACGAATACGATCAGCTTCTGCAAAATCTCTTGCTTTTTTAGCTGCTGTACGTTTTTCAATATACTCTTTAATTTCTTCATCGCTTAAACCGTCTTCATTATTGCCTTTTCTGTCATAAATTAAACCGAGGATGTCTGTAAGCTCATTAAATAGTTTCAATACAGCTTCTACGAATGGTTGTGAAGCACCTTCTTTGGCATAAGTATTGGCAAATTTAACAAGTTCAAAAATGATACTAATGGCATCAGCTGTATTAAAGTCGTCTTCCATATGTTCATGGAAACGTGCTTTAAAATCATCTAGTTCTTTAAGTAATGCCTTTTCCTCTTCTGTTAAATCTGCTATTTGGCTATGCTCTAAGGCAAAACTTAAAGTAGCTTTAGCATTTTTAATACGTTCTAAACTATTTTTTGCTGATTCTATTAGTTCTGCACTAAAATTAAGTGGGCTTCTATAATGTGCATTAAGCATGAAGAAACGTACCACATCATAGCCATACATTTCTCCTACATCACGTAGAGTTTTAAAATTACCAAGTGATTTGGACATCTTTTTATTATCGATATTAAGAAATGCATTATGCATCCAGTAATGTGCAAATTCTTTACCATTAGCACATTCACTTTGTGCAATCTCATTTTCATGGTGTGGGAATACTAAATCCTCACCACCTGCATGAATATCTATTGTATCTCCTAAATAGCGTTTAGCCATTGCTGAACACTCAATATGCCACCCTGGACGGCCATTACTCCATGGACTTTCCCAATAAGGTTCTCCTTCTTTCTTAGGCTTCCATAGCACAAAATCCATATGATTTTTCTTTTCTTCTGTAAGTGCAACTCTTTCACTACGTCCTGCTTCTAATTCCTCAAGTACTTTCTTAGAAAGCTTTCCATACTGCTCAAATGCTGCTGTATCAAAGTAAACAGTCCCATTTATTTCATAAGCATAACCTTTTTCTATAAGCTCCTTAATCATCTCAATAATACGGTCCATTTCCTCTGTTACACGAGGATGATGAGTTGCTGGTGTTACATTAAGGTTATTTACATCTTTTAAGGTTTCTTCAATATATTGTGTAACCACTTCATTTGTAGATCTACCTTCTTCATTAGCTTTTTTAATGATTTTATCATCTACATCTGTAAAGTTCTGAACATAGTTAACCTCATAGCCTACACTTTCAAAATAGCGGCGTACTGTATCAAATACAATATAAGGCCTTGCATTACCTATATGAATTAGGTTATACACCGTTGGTCCACATACATACATACGTACCTTATGAGGTTCAATTGGTTTAAATTCTTCTTTTCGCTTTGTTAAAGTATTGTAAATTTTAATCATTATTTTTCTCCTTACTGATTCTTTTCTTGATAGTCGTTGCAAGCTTCTTTATTCTCACAGTTTTCATCTTCACAACGATGTTGATTCGGTTGTCTGATGAATTCAGTCTGCTGCATACGCTCACAAAACTCTGGTGATACATAAATCTCTGGTGACTCATCTAAAACAACGGCTTTTTTCATTCCCTTTAGTTCTTTATCAGACAAACCCATTTGATGCTCTAGCGACTTAAGCTGTTCTTCTAAACCTTCTACTGTTCTTCTTAATGTGCAAATTTCCATTTTCACAGGGTCTGGCAACTTAACTTGGTCTAAGTCTTCACAAGGATTAATACGTTTTCCTTGAATTCTAACAACCTTTCCTGGAATACCTACTACCGTACTATCTTCTGGTATTTCTTGAAGCACTACAGCATTAGCAGCTATTCTAGAATTATCTCCTACTTTAAAAGGTCCTAATACTTTAGCGCCTGTACTAATCATCACATTATTACCAATGGTAGGGTGCCTCTTGCCATGATCTTTTCCTGTTCCCCCTAGAGTAACACCATGATAAATCGTAACGTTATCTCCTATCTCACAGGTTTCACCAATAACGACTCCCATGCCATGGTCAATAAATAATCCTTTTCCAATGATTGCACCTGGGTGAATTTCTATTCCTGTTAACCCTCTACCAATCTGGGAAATAAGTCTGGCTATAAAAAAATGCTTTTTCTTATAAAACCAATGTCCCCATTTGTGAAACAATAAAGCATAAAAACTAGGGTACAAAAAGACTTCTGCACTTGTTTTAATCGCTGGATCTCTTTCTTTAATGACACGAATTTGTTCTTTTACATATCCCATAATAGCTTGCTTCTCCTCCCACTTATAAAGATCCCTTTTTTACTACTTTTCCTGCAAATTTTCTGTTTCACATAAAAATAAATGAACTACTTGCTACTTCTACAAATAGCCACTGTCTTTTAGACAATAAAAAAACTCCCCCTCCTTGTTCAGAGGCGAAGTCACTCGCGGTTCCACTCTGATTAAGGGACATAAATCCCCTATCTCATTTACTGGTAACGTCAGTCTACGAGATATGCTAAACTACTTCACATATCCAGCTCCAGAATGCACTTCTTATGAATCACTATGAAACTCTTTCACCAACCGAGTCTTCTCTGACATAATTTTTCATAATACTCTTTCTTTCATTGCTTTTATTCTTATACCATTAATATATTCGATTATCTTAACTTTTGATAATCCTTCATCTATCTACCCATTATAATATAGCCTATTATGAGTTTCAACACCTCTTGTAAATTTTAATACTAGAAATTATAAAGCTACTCAGCTAAAATACTTGTATAGATACAGATAGGAGATTCATATGCAAACTATTTTAGAACATAAACAGCAAAGCTATACAAAGGAAGAGCAGTGCGTTATTGATGAGGTATCTTCAACTTACAAACTTTATGATTTTGTTGCTGCTATCATTTGCATGCGCAATGCTTTTAACTTAGATGAAATAAAAGAATATATTTTAGGTACTACGAGACCTAAAAGCTATAAAGGCCTAAAAGATATTGAAAAAGCTATAAGCCTTATTACTGAAAGTATATCACTTAACGAAAAAATTCGTATTGTAGGGGATTATGATGTAGATGGTGTAACGAGTACTTACGTTCTTCTCACTGTCTTCGAAGCCTTAAATTATCCTCATATTAGTCATTACTTGCCGGTTCGCGAGAAGGACGGCTATGGGTTAAACCCAGATATTGTAGCTAATGCTCATGCGGATGGTGTAAGCTTACTGATTACTGTAGATAATGGTATTTCTGCGGTAGAAGCTGTGGCTAGTGCTAAGGAACTTGGAATGAAAGTCATTGTTACTGACCACCATGAGCTGCCTAATGAGCTTCCAATAGCAGATGCTATCATTAATCCACATCAAGTAGATTGTGATTATCCTTATAAAAGTCTGGCAGGTGTAGGTATTGCTTATAAATTAGGTCAAGCCTTAATCTCTCACTTTAAATTAAAACCTGCTCCAGCTTTAGTAGCACGTATTCAGGGATTAGTTGCACTAGGTACTGTCTGTGATGTAGCACCTTTAGTTGGAGAAAATCGTCATATGGTAAAAACAGGTTTGGGTGCACTTAATAAAGGTGCCTTACCTGCCGCTACCATGATTAATTCTCGTATTTCTGTGGGAACTTTAGGTTTTCAAATTGGTCCTAGATTAAATGCTTGTGGTCGACTTGAAAGTGCCGAAACCGCTCTTGAATACTTACGTACCACTGATCCTAATACCCTTTATCCTTTTAAACAACGCTTAGACAGCTTAAATAAAGAGCGCCAAGATGAGGAAATGGACTCTATTGCAAGAGTCAATGCAAAGGTTGAAGCCATGACTACCTTACCCGATATTATTATTGACATTGATGAAATGGCTCATGAAAGTGTGGTTGGCTTAGTAGCTGGGCGTATTAAAGAAAAGTACTATCGTCCGACTGTTGTTTTTTCACGCACTATTCATGGTACTTATAAAGGTTCTGGACGCTCTATCGAAGAATATGATATGTTCCAAAGCTTCAAGCCTTTTCTTCATTTATTAGATGGTGGTGGTGGTCACCCTATGGCTTGTGGTCTTAAAGCTTCCACTGTAGAACAAATTCACGCGTTTGCCAAAGCTGTTAACGAGGCTTCCTCTTTAACAGAACATGATAAAACACCAAAGATTTACGTGGATAAATGTATTTATAACGCTTATGAGTACGACTTTAATGAACTAGAAAAACAACTAAGGCTTTTCTTACCTACAGGTGCTGGTAATAGTGCTCCTACTTTACTCATTAAAGATGCCTCTCTTAAATTTAATACAAAATACGCTAAAAATCATCGTATTTCTGAAGTCGTTGCTAACTTTGGTCCTAAATCTATTGCAAGTACCCTTTGGAATGATGATACCCTTCCTGAAGCTGGCGACTATACCGGTGACATTACCTTGCAAGTAAGTGAAACAGGCTGGCAAATTAAAAGTATTTATCTTGCTATTTAAAACACTGTAAAAAGGCATAGGCTAGTATAGGTCTTGGGGGATTCCACTAGCTTATGCCTTTTTTATATGAATTATACTAAGTAGTAAAAGAAATGTCTTACTATTTTCTACGTGTTTTTACATCAAATGCTACAGCAATAATAAAGATAACACCTTTAACAATATATTGAAAAGAAACATCTACTCCCATTAAATTCATGCCATTAGTAAGTGACATGATAATGAGTGCACCAATAATCGTATTGGTTACTTTACCGATACCACCACTTACAGATACACCACCAATATAAGATGAAGCAATGGCATCTAGTTCAAAGGAAAGACCTGCTGTTGGTGTTGCAGACTGCAATCTTGAAGTATACAGTACACCTGCTAAAGCCGCTAGTGTTCCCATTGAACAAAAAACAAATAAAGTTACTTTTTTTACATCCACACCAGATAATTCTGCTGCTTCTGGATTACCACCAATACCATAAATATATCTACCGAGCTTCGTTTTATTGAGCATAAAGTTATATGCAAATAGTACAACACTCACAACAACTGCTGTCCAAGGAATTCCTTGATAACCTGCAAGCACACCAATAATCAGTAAAATACAAGCTGAAGTGAAGATGAGCGAGAATATAAATATAGGTTTTGAAATCACATCAAACTCATATCTTTGCTTATTCTTTCTAGCTTTGCACTTAAAGTAAAGCGTTAAAATAACAGCAATAATTCCAATAATAAGTGTCATGACATGAATGCCTGCATTAACAGGTATATCCGGAATAAATCCATTAGATAGCGCATTAAATCCTTCATTCGGTACAATAATGGTTCCTGATTTTTGTGTAGCTAGTGATAATAATCCTCTAAAGATAAACATACCGGCTAGAGTCGTTACAAAAGCTGGTACCCCTATCTTAGCTACTAAAGTTCCTTGATAAAACCCAATTAGTAAACCAATTAATAATACAATAGGAATGACTAGCCACTCCGACAATTGAGCCTTTGTCATTAATATAGCAGCTATGGCTCCTGTAAAGCCAGCCACATAACCTACTGATAAATCAATATGTCGAATAATTAAGATCAGTGTCATACCAATAGCTAGTACTGCCACATAACCCGTTTGATTAATTAAGTTAGAAATATTTCTTGCCTGTACAAAGACACCATCCGTTTTAACAGTAAAAAAGATAAAAATCACAACAAGTGCAATGTACATGGCATAATCACGAATATTATTTTTTGTAAGCTGGCAAATCTCTTGACCTAAACTTAAGTTTTGATTCAATACCTTATTATTTTTTTCTAAGTTACTCATGCTCTCCTCCTATCTTGTTGTAGCCATGGCCATTACTTTTTGCTCTGTTGCTTCTTCTGCTGTAAGTTCTCCAGTAATTGTTCCATTAGACATAACATATAAACGGTCACTCATACCCAGTACCTCTGGTAATTCCGAAGAAATCATAATGATACTCATGCCTTCTTCTACTAATCGGTTCATCAACGTATAAATTTCGTATTTAGCACCGACATCAATACCTCTTGTTGGCTCATCTAATATAAGTACTTTGGGCTGTACAAATAGCCATTTAGCTAGAGAAACCTTTTGTTGATTACCACCGCTTAAATTACCTACTTTTTGTTCAATAGAAGGTGCTTTTATATTGATCGAATCCTTATACTGATTAGCCACATTAATCTCTTCATTAGCATTAATCACATTACCCTTAGTTAATACTTCTAAATTTGCTAAAGTGGTATTATACCTAATATCTTGAATAAGTATTAGCCCATTACCCTTTCGATCTTCGGTTACATAAGCGATACCTGCTTTAATTGCATCTTTAGGATGCTTAAAAGTCTTGGCTTCGCCATTTAAAAGTATTTCACCACTAGTCATTTTATAGCCACTAGGATTACCAAACAAACTCATGGCTAGTTCTGTCCGTCCAGCCCCCATAAGCCCTTGTATGCCAACAATTTCTCCTTTTCTTACATTTAAGCTAATATGATGTAAAATCTCTCTTCCCTTAGTAACATCTTCTACCGTCCAATCTTTGATTTCAAAGCAAATCTCTCCCTGGTCTTTCTTAGCTCTCTTTGGATAAATATTTTCTATTTCTCTTCCGACCATATATTTAATAATCTCTTGCTCTGTTACTTCTTGCTCTTTAGTATCCATTGAACAGATGGTTGCTCCGTCTCTAAGGACTGTAATAGTGTCCGCTATAGAAATGATTTCTTTTAACTTATGAGAAATCATAATACAAGTTACTCCTTGACCTTTTAATTCTCTTAATAAATCTAATAGATTTTGGCTATCATCTTCGTTAAGGGCTGCTGTAGGTTCGTCTAGAATGAGTAATTCTACATTCTTGCTTAAAGCTTTTGCAATTTCTACTAATTGTTGATTTCCCACTCCTAAAGCTTTGACTTTTGTAGAAGGGTTAATATCTAATCGTACTTTTCTAAGTGCCTTTGTAGCTTCAATAATTGTTTTATTCCAATCGATTATCTTGCCACTCATGAGTTCATGTCCAAAATAGATATTTTCATACAGTGTTAACTCTGGAATAAGTGCTAACTCCTGATAAATAATGGCAATACCTGCATTTTCACTATCTGCAATAGACTTAAAGGCCTGCACCTCTCCTCTATAAACAATATCACCTGAATACGTTCCTATTGGATAGACCCCTGATAACACCTTCATTAAAGTAGATTTACCTGCTCCATTTTCTCCAACTAAACAGTGAATTTCGCCCTTCTTAACCTTGAAGTTAACGTTACTTAATGCCTTAACTCCTGGAAAGGTTTTGGTTATATCTCTCATTTCCAAGATGCATTCTTCCATGCCTATGCCTCCTTTAAATTAAGACCGGCTGATAAACTGCCGGTCTTAATCTTAATGTTTATTCATAACACGGTGCTAATTAGTTTAAACCTGTGAATTTAGAAGCATCATAATAGCCTGAATCAATCAACGCTGACTTCACATTGTCCTGTGTTACAACTACAACTGGTGTTTGTTTAGATGGCACTTCTTTTTTACCATTGTCATATGTAGCATCTGTTGCTGGTGTCTCACCTTTTAAAATAGATACTGCCATATTAATAGAATCAGCAGCTAAAGTTCTTGTATCTTTAAATACTGTCATAGATTGTTTACCATCGATTACATATTGAATAGAAGCAACCTCTGCATCTTGACCTGTGATAACATAACTTGATACATCAGAATCTGCTGCAAATACATCTGCAATTGAACGAGATGTGCCATCATTTGGTGCTAGTACAAATACATTTCCTTTATCTGCTGCGCTAACTGCTGTTAAGTGAGCTTCAGCTTTGGATTTAGCAACGTTAAAGTCCCAATCAGTTGTGACTTGACCAATAATAGTTGATAATTGATCACGAGTAAGTTCTTTCGTATCCTTTAAGGCTAAAGCTTCAGAAGAATTTTTGATAACGAAGGTACCGTCTGCAATTTTAGGTTGTAAGATATTCCATGCCCCTTGGAAGAATAAGAAAGCATTGTTATCTGTAGCTGCTCCAGCATAAAGATATAATGGATTACCTGTTCCTGATGCTTTTTCACTTAAGAAAGTACCCATTGCTTCTCCAACAGCAACACTATCAAAAGTCACATAATAGTCAACAGCATCGGTTCCTGTAATTAAACGGTCATAAGCAATAACAGTTACACCTGCTGCCTTTGCTGCTTCTACCGTTGCTGCTGCAGCTGAAGCATCTTGTGCACAAATGATTAATACTTTCATACCTTTTGAGATTAAAGTCTCGACATTAGCTTTTTCTGTAGCTGATGAACCTTGACTAAATAGTACTTGATTTGTAAAACCAGCTTTACCTAGAAGTTCTTCAAACTTACCTTGGTCCTGGATCCATCTTGGCTCATCCTTTGTAGGAAGAACAATGCCTACTTCAATATTTCCAGAATTACCACCAGTTGCTTTGCTATCTCCTTTATTGCTACATGCTGAAAAACAAAAAACCATCATAATACATAAAACAAGGCTTAAAATCTTTTTCTTCATAGCACCTACTCCTTTACGGTTTCTTAAGATAAATTGATTGTAGCATAGGCGTATAAGGAGTTTTTTTATAAGTATCTGTACTTTTTTATGAAGTTTTCATTTTTCTTTTAGGAATAGGATATTTTTGTTACAAAAAAATCCTATTCCTTATCCATCATATTGAGATAAACATCCTCTTTTAAATGAAATCCACCATCAATAATGACTTCATCCATATTCTCTTTGGTTACCTTAATTGGTGTCAAAGCACGATAAGGGATGTCGTAACTACCATCATTTATAGTTTGCTTTGTTTGCACTGGCTCATTTTTAGCAAGAGTTACTGCAAGCTCAGCTGCTTCCTTAGCTAACTTGGTAACATCTTTAAAAATAGTCATTGCTTGAGTGCCCTCTACTATTCTTTGACAAGCTGCAAGGTCTGCATCTTGTCCTACCACACATACTTCTCCTGCTAAGCGATATTCTGCTAGAGCCTTTACAGCTTCTCCTGCCAGATCATCATTGCCACAAATAATACCATCGATAGCACCATGTTGTTCCACCCAATGAGATACTTCATCAAAAGCCACTTCTCTTAACCAATTCTCAGCATATGCCTTATGTAACACCTTAATCTTAGTTTTGTTTAAAACCTTAAAAATAGCATCTTCTATTATGGTAACATTATTATCTGTAGGTGAACCACATATCATAATAATGTTACCATTATCAGGCACCTGCTCTGTAACTGTTTCTGCTAATAATTCACCTATCTTTTCATTATCAAAAGAAATATATAGGTCTACATCTGCATTTTTAACAAGCCTATCATAAGCAATCACTTTTATCCCTTGATTTTTTGCTTTTTTGACAAGTGGTGTAAGTGCATCTGCATCCGTCGCTACTAATACAATCACATCTACTTTTTCTGCAATTAAATACTCTATTTGTTCTTCTTGTCTTCCTACTTCCCCATTTGCATTTTGCACATAAACCTCTGCCCCTAGTTCTTCTGCTTTTGAGATAAAAGCATCTTGTTCTCTGTACCATCGCTCTACCACAAAAGAATCAAAAGACAGTCCTATTTTGATCTCTACATTCTCTTGCTTTATGGTTTCTAATGGCTGTCCACACCCTATTAGTACGCACATACAAGTAGCAAGTAAAATCCCTCCTATTCTCTTCATCTTATAGCTCCTCTCTGTACTCAGTCGGCGTTACACCTATTTGCTTTTTAAATAACCGACTAAAATAATTTGGATCTTTATAACCAATTGCTACACATACCTCCTTTATACTCATTTCCTTAATCATTAGTAGTTGTTTAGCTTTTTCTATGCGTACCTGTGTCACATAATCAATAAAATTTTCTCCTGTTTCGTCTTTAAATACTTTACTAAAATAGTAAGCACTAATATTAACTAATCTTGATACACCATCTAAGGAAATATCTTGATTAAAATGCTCATCAATATATTGTTTTGCTGTAGAAACACTCTCACTATAACATTCTTCTTTAACAGCTTGTACCTGTTTTACTAAACCCGAAAGGGTTTCTTGAAACCAACCGCTTAGTGCTTCATCTCCCTGAAGCTGAAAAATACGTTCTAAACCCTCTTCTTCTGTATAATAGGTTGTATCAACTACTTGTCTTTTAATAAGAATAATGGTTTCTAGTAATTTGACTTTAAGCACTACCTCATTGGCACCATAAAACTCTATAAGTTCTCCTAAAAAATGATTGGCTTCTGCTAAAACAGCTGTACTATTTCCTTTTTGTACAAGGGTTAAAAAGTGGTTTTCTAGTTCTGTTATGTAGTTTTGCTTACTATGATGAGATAAGACTAAGTCATTGATATGTACCACACTTCCCTCTAATGACCTTAATGCTCTTACAGCTTCCTTATAAGAAATAAAAAGCTTCTCCATAGACTGTACACTACCTATCCCTGCTCGAAACCTCACATCTATACGTGTCTTTAATTTATTTAGCATATCTCTTGTATATTGTATGATTTTAACACGTTCGTTATACTCATTCTCTAGGTGTAATTCCGGTACAAAAACAACTACCTTATTAGCCATAATAGGACCTATCACACAAGAAAAAAATTCTTTAATAATCTCCTTAAGTTCCTCATAAAACTTTTGTGCTTTTACTGTTACTCCTGTTGGATTAGTCATGTTTTTTTCTTTAATCTCATCTCCAAACTCTATAATCATTATATAGCCATTATTAGCCTCAATATCTAAAAGCTCTTTAAAATTGTTAAGCTGATTATCATAGTCCTCTTGAAATAAAATACTGTGTATAAAACCATTTTCAATAACAGGTACAACCGCCTCTAATTTTTCTTTATTCTTAAGTTCAATTTCCCTCACATGTCTTTGCTGATCTACACGCTTCATTGCTTTTCCTAGTATATCTACTATTTTATTACTGTTAAAAGGTTTTGTTAAAAATTCTATCACCCCTAAATCAATAGCTCTTTTGGCATAATGAAATTGATCAAATGCTGTAATGACTACAAAATAGGTATACGGACTAAATTTTTTAATCTCCTCTATTGCATCCATGCCATTAATACCTGGTATTTGAATATCCATTAACGCAATGTCTGGTCTAAAGTGCTCTGCTATTTCAATAGCAATGCGTCCTGTTTTAGCACTTTCAATAGCGCAAACTTCATTAAAATGCTTTTGAATAATCATCTTAAGTGACTCTATAACGATTCCCTCATCATCTACTAATAAAATCTTATACACGCGCCTCCACTCCTTCCTCTACTGACTGATTTAAAGGAATTTTTAAAGCAACCTCTGTTCCTTTATTCATACCTTCACTACTAATCTCTAAAACTTCCTCAATTCCATAAAATAAACACAAGCGATTAACTACGTTATGTAGACCAATCCCATTAGAGCTCCTACTTTCTTCTTCCTTGCTTGTTTCACCTGATAATACTTGTTTAATTCTCTCTTTACTCATCCCTTTACCGTTATCCTTCACACTAATCCAGATTTTTTCTTCTTTCTCAGCAATGGTAAGTTTGATTTTACCTTGCCACTCAATATCTCTGATACCATATTGAAAGACATTCTCTACAATAGGTTGAAGAATCATACTAGGTACCTTGGTTTGCAGTAACTTGTCATCGATTTCCTTCATGTAGCTTACCTCACCTGAAAAACGTACATTAATAATATAAATATAATAATCTACTAATTGCACTTCTTCCTCTAAGGTGGTTTCTTGATTAATTCTGGCAATATTATATCTAAAAAACTCTGCCATATTTTCAATAAATTCCGATGTACGTTCAGCACCTTCCATCATGGCTAACTGTACCCCTGCATTTAAGGTATTAAATAAAAAGTGAGGATTAATTTGAGCTTGCAAATATTTGAGCTGAGCATCTTTTAAATGATTTTCCATTAAAAGCTCTTTTTCTTTCATTTGACTTTCTATTTCCATACGTTCTCGTAAACGTTGAATATAGTCTTTGATACTACCAATCATCTTATTAAATGCTTTTGCTAAAATTTCTATTTCATCACCGGTCTCTACATGCATTAAATCTATTTCTAAATTACCTTTAGCAATCTCATTGGCTTGATTAGATAAAAGTATTAAAGGGTGTGTAATACGTCTAGATAAAATAACTAACATCACGCCATTAAAGAAAATAACACTCAATAAAATAATTGTACTTGCTAACTCTAAATATTTAAGCGACGAACGTAACTTTAAATAATTGTAGGAATTATACTGAAACTGAGCACTATTTAAACGGCTAATATAAGCATTAATATAGCCATAGATTTGATTAGCGCTGTTATAACAATCATTATACTTTTTTATATTTCTTCCTCGTTTTGCTTGGACAGCTTCATTGGTTTTACTTAAATAGTCTGTAGACATTTTTCGAATATGACTTTCCATCATTAAGCTAGTATGATCTGAAGGCTTTTCATTTAGATTTCTTAACATTCCTTGGAACTCTTGTATACTGATGTAATAAGCTTCTAAGTCCGAAGAGTTCTTAAGCTTTAAATACTGGTACATATGCTCTTGTACTTTCTTTAAACTTTCTGAAAGTTGCATCAGATTCGTATTACTTGTATAAACTGAATCAAACTTATTAATGGTATAATTAATATTCACATAGGTAATAAAGTGAGCTACTAAGGTAATTACCGAAGTGTAAATAAACACAAAAACAAGTTTACGGCTCATAGACTGATTAATCTTATTATTCATCCTTATCCCCTTTTAATTCATATTTACTTTATGGGTATCTATATTCTCTGCATCAATGACATTAATGTCCACTGATAAATATTCATTTACTCTTCCCTTTAAATTAAAATCTTCAAGCGCCTTTATGGCCTTTTCACCCATTTGTTTTGTATCAATTGCAATTGTAGAATGAATAATATTTTTAGCAATAGCCTCTAAAATAATATCCGACTTATAGTAACCCATGATTTGAATATCACCTACACGGTTATAATCTACTAAAGCTTGATAAGCACATTGCGTATCCTCTGCAGATAAGCAAACTAAGACATCTGTGACTTTCTGTGGACTCAAAATAATATTTCTTATGGATTCTTCCGCACTAAAGGCATTGGCTCTATTAATTGCTTTTGTTTCTACTGTTATTTTCTCTTCTTCTAAAGCTTCTTTAATGCCTAGGCAAATCATATTTTGATTATTACTTTCTGCTTCTGCATCTACTAATACTGTTACCTTGTTAATAGGCGTTTCAATTTTCTTAATCTGCTCACCATAGGCTTTCCCTAAATTAACACTATTAATCCCCACGAAGCTCTTTCTTTTCCCCTCTACGCCATCATACAACAAAGTAATAACCGGTATGCCTTTCTGATCTGCTTCCTCTAAAAGTGTCGTTGTTTCTTTATCTTCTGGAACAACTAAAATACCATCTACCTCACTAGAAATAGCCATTCGTAAGTAATCATTAACTGAATAATCATTACCTAATTCTTCTCCTAAATTTTCGACTAAAATATGTTGTTTTTTCCCTTCTTCTTTAGCTGCTTCAAAAACACTTTCCCAAAAAGAATCACTTGCTCCTCCTGAAATAAAAACATAGTGCTTATCATAAGCCAACGAGGTCGTCATTTCTGCTACCGATAAATGACTAATCTTAGCTCTTAAAAAAATTGTTCCCAAAGCAACAATCATTAAAGCAGCCATGCAGCTTACAATCATACTTATTTTTAAAAGCTGTTCATTACTCATTCCACCTCGTGATTTTTTCATTCAGCTCCTCCTTATCCCTTGTTATAACGCACATTATTTCGACTCTATTATATATTATTTTATATTATTTTACTATTTTAAAACTTAATATTTTCAAAATATACACCTTATTTCGAATCTATTGCTAATCTACTTATCTTTCTCCTATTTACCTTCATATCTCATTTATGCTATAGTGATTAAATGTTTAAACAAATCTAAGTTATTTTACATATAAGTAGGAGGTAAATATGACAACCCTATTACTCATTAGACATGGAGAAACACCCTGGAACGTTTTAGCTAAAGTTCAAGGGTGTCAAAATATTGCTTTATCTGAAACTGGAAAAGCCCAAGCTTCTTTGTTAAGTGAAAGGTTAAACGGTGCATTTACTGCCGTCTACACTAGCCCCTTACATAGAGCCTTTGAAACTGCTGAAATTATTTGCAAACCAACACAGCTTAGTCCTATACCTTTAGAAGCACTAAAAGAAGTAGATTTCGGCTCTTGGGAAGGCCTTACCTTTAAGGAAATCTCCAAGTTATATCCAACACATTTCAACACCTGGCTCACAGATGAATCAACTGGACCTATGTACGATGGAGATGGCAGTATTCAAAATGTCAGCAGGCGTGCTAAAGCTTGTATTTACAGCATCGTTCAAAAACATCCTAATGAAACCATTGTCATGGTCTCTCATGGTGGACTTATTAAATCAGCTCTTATTGGTCTTTTTGATTGGAAAATGAATATGTATCATCACTTTGCTTTAGGCAATACTTGCATTACCACTATTCGCTTTGACGAGGCGCAAAGGCCCATGCTTGTTAGTTTAAATGATACCACCCATTTAAATACACCTGTTACAGCGGTTTAATTACCGGCACTTTCATAAATACTAATTCCTTTATTAAAGGTAGCGTAAGCAATTCCCCATCCTACAAGTGCAATAAGTACCTCTACACCTATTAATTTAAGAGCTGCCTCTCCCGTTAAAAAATAACTTGCAGGGTAAAAAGCTACAAAAGCAAATGGCACAATCGTTGATAAAACTAGTTGTATAGGCTTTGAATAAATAGAAACCGGGTATTTTGCAAAATCAGACATATCATAGGTAAGCTGCAAAATACCTCCGCTATTTTTTACCCAAAAAGCTAAAGAAGCAAAAAATAATTTTATATCTGTATAAATAAGTGCACCTGCTCCTATTGAAATAATAAATAAAACAATATTAAGGAGATTTACACTCACAACTCCTTTTTGAATAGATCCCCCTACTAAGAGAAACCCTACCATCAATTCTCCTAAAGCATCTGGTTGAAACTTATCACTAATCAGCTGAAAAAAAGGATTCATAGGACGTAATAAATAGCGATCAAATTCGCCTCTTATAACCATTCTAAAAGCAAGTATCCATACATTATCTGTTAGTAAATGATCAATCCCCCTAGGGATTTGTGCAAATCCATAGATAAAAAGTAATTGATTAAAATTCCAACCATTTAGTTGTGGAATTTGATTAAAAATCAAAGCCAGACAAATAATGCCACAGCTTTGAACTAATAAGTATCCTAATAAACCAATAATAAAATCCACCTTGGACTGCATTAAAGTCTTTAAATACTGTGCTACAAACAACCTATACAATTTAGCATACTTTTTTAATTCTTTCATTTTTATCCTCCCAGTACCGTAAGTCTCTTAGTTGCCTTATGCCATACGATGCAGCTTAATATATAGAGTAATATTACCCATACAATTTGTTTGCCCATAGCTAAATAGAGGCTACTACCTTGTAATTTTCCTAGATAAATCATAACCGGCGTATAATTCATGGAAGTAAAGGGTAAATAATCAAATACATGTCTTACTGCCTCAGGAAAAAATACAATTGGAATAATCTGTCCAGTAAGGAATAATAACAGTGCATTTTTAATCATTGCCATTCCCCATACATACTGAGTATAAAAAGCAATCATACCAAAACAAAACTCAAAGAAAAACAAAATGAGAAAACTCATCAACCCACTTACTATATAAAAAATTATAGTACTTAAAGAAGGTGGTATTATTCCTTTACCTACCCAATTAACTAGAATAAGGCCTAGCCACACAAACCCTGCGGGCATAACTATTTGACTGAACATCCCTCCTAGAGATTCGAACAAAAGCTTTACCTTATAGTTAATAGGCTTTATGAGATTACTCGCTATACTTCCTTCTACAACATCTATTCCAATATCTGTTGCAATTCCCACGCGAACAATACTTCCCGTTACATAGCTCATAAAAATATAGGTAATCATCTCATCTATAGTGAAGCCACCTAATATCTGTTGGTTACTATTTTGATATACAGCCACCCACAAATAGTAATTAGCTAATACCTCTAAAAAGCTGGAAAAAATGAAGAGATAAACACTTATAGGGTAAGCTAAAAAAGTCTGAATCTTTGCTTTCATAAAAGGGATATAAATACGAAGCTGGTGTTTAAGTTTTTTCATATAATCCTCCCCTACTCTTCTATCATGCCATGCTTATAAATACTTTTTACAATATCGCCAATATCTGTATCTTTCATCTTCACATCTCTAATTTCACTGGTTTTAGCTACCTCATTCATCAAATCTGTAAAGTGGAGCTGATCTTTTTTAAAGCAAAAGCTAATCTCTGACGGATGAAGCTCATAGCTTAGCGCATCCTCTGACAATCCAAATCGTTTTCTATAATCTATCCCTTCAAATGGTTTTGTATCTTTTACATCAAAACTAACTGTTTTCTTAGCTCCAAATAAGGTCTTAATCTTTTCAATAGTACCATCATAAATGAGTTTGCCACCATCAATAATGATAATCCGATTACAAAGCTCCTCAATATCACCTAAATCATGTGTTGTTAATACAACCGTTGTTTGATAACGGGCATTAATTTCCTTAATAGCTACTCTAATACGATCTTTCACTACTACATCTAAACCAATGGTAGGTTCATCTAAGTAAAGTACTTTAGGGTTATGTAACAGGGCTGCAGCAATATCAGCTCTCATCCTTTGGCCTAAGGATAAGGTTCTTACTGTACTTTCCATAAAAGATTCTAGCTCTAAAGTTTGATTAAAAAAGGTCATACGTTCCTTATAATCCTCATCACTTACACCGTATATTTCCTTTAAAATTGAAAACGTTTCCGAAAGTGGCAAATCCCACCACAACTGTGTGCGTTGTCCAAAGACTACTCCTATATTCTGCGCATTCTTTTGCCTTGCTTTATACGGAACAATGCCATTTACAGTACACGTCCCTTTAGTTGGCATCAAAATACCTGTCATCATCTTGATAGTGGTAGACTTACCAGCACCATTACTTCCGATATACCCTACAATCTCTCCTTTATGAATGTTAAAGGAAACATCTTCTACGGCTACCTTTTTTACTTTATCAAATGAAATTAACCCTTTAAATGCGCCCTTTAAACCTTTATACTTCTTATTAGAAACAAACTCTTTGGTCAAATGATCTACTTTTATCATAATTTGTTCCATACGTTCCCCCCATAATATATGAATAAATTTTCAAATAATTACTAATTATAGAACATTCGTTCTCCGTTTGCAATTAAATTATTTTAGGTTTTAAATAAGTGCCCCTTTATTTTTTTCCAATATTAGATTAGAATATAATGATACTAATTATTTATTCTTAAATTTTCTATTTATAAAATAGATAGATGTATGCTACATATATTTATCTTGGTATAAATCAAATGATAAGTGAGGTTGTAAATATGTCGTTAGAAAATACTTCTTCTAATTTTATCCGCAATATTATTGTTGGAGATTTAGAAAGTGGCAAACATAATGAAATCATTACACGTTTTCCACCAGAACCAAATGGTTACCTTCATATTGGTCATGCTAAATCTATTTTACTTAACTTTGGCTTAGCTGAAGAATTTAATGGGAAAACCAATCTTCGTTTTGACGATACTAACCCAGTTAAAGAAGACACAGAGTATGTTGAATCTATTGAAGAAGATGTTAAATGGCTTGGCGTTCAGTGGGAGAAAAAATTATTTGCTTCTGACTACTTTGAAGAAATGTATAATCGTGCTGTCCTTTTAATTAAAAAAGGAAAAGCTTATGTATGTGATTTAACACCAGAAGAAGCTAAAGAATACCGTGGTACATTAACAGAGCCAGGTAAAGAAAGTCCTTATCGCTCTAGAAGCATTGAAGAAAACTTAGATTTATTTGAACGTATGAGAAAAGGGGAATTTGCTGACGGTGAAAAAGTACTTCGTGCTAAAATCGATATGAGCTCTCCTAATATGAATATGCGTGATCCTATTATCTATCGTATTGCCCATGCTTCTCACCATAATACAGGTGATAAATGGTGTATCTACCCAATGTATGACTTTGCTCATCCACTTGAAGATGCTATTGAGGGAATTACTCACTCTATTTGTACTCTTGAATTCGAAGCGCATCGTCCACTTTACGACTGGGTTGTTGAAGAATGTGAAATGGCAGCAAAACCTCGTCAAATCGAATTTGCTAGACTTAATATGACTAATACTGTTATGAGTAAACGTAAACTTAAACAACTCGTTGATGAAAGAGTAGTTGATGGCTGGGATGATCCTCGTATGCCTACTATTTCTGGTCTTCGTAGACGTGGTTATACGCCAGAAGCTATCCGTAACTTCTGCAGAGAAATCGGAGTTGCCAAAGCTGACTCTACAGTAGATAGTCAAATGCTTGATTTCTTCCTTCGTGAAGATCTCCAACCAAAAGCTACTTTAGCTATGGCTGTTTTAAAACCACTGAAGCTTGTGATTACTAACTATCCAGAAGGACAAACAGAACTTCTAGAAGTTGAAAATAATGCAAAAGATCCAGAACAAGGTACACGCATGATTCCATTTTCTCGTGAAATCTACATTGAACAAGATGACTTTATGGAAGTACCTGCTCCAAAATACTTTAGACTTTATCCAGGTAACGAAGTACGTCTTAAAGGCGCTTACTTTGTTAAGTGTACAGATGTTATTAAAGATGAAGCTGGTAATGTGGTAGAAGTACACTGTACTTATGACCCAGAAACAAAAAGTGGTTCTGGCTTTACAGGTCGTAAAGTAAAAGCTACTATTCATTGGGTAGATGCTGCTACTGCCGTTCCTGCAGAATTTAGATTGTTTGAACCTCTTATTTTAGATGATGCTCCAGAAAATGAAGGTAAACACTTCTTAGAGCAAATCAATCCAAATTCACTTGAAGTATTAGAAGGCTTTATTGAAAATGTGGCTTTCAAGGATGCAAAACCACTTGATAAATTCCAACTTGTAAGAAATGGTTTCTTCTGTGTTGATGGTAAATACTCTACAGAGGACAAACTTGTCTTCAACCGTATTGTACCACTTAAAAGCTCATTTAAACTTTAATACAAAATAACCAAAGGCCATTATAGGGTTAACGGATAAGTTAATCTTATAATGGCCTTTTCATTTATTAGTCGCTACAAAAATGTCTTTGCCTTACCACTTAGCAAGTAGCTCTTTAACTTGTTTTGTTACCTCTTCCTCTGTTGTATTTTCTATTACTTCGATCCCTGGCATTGTAGGGATAGAAAAATCCTTTGTTTTAACATAGGCATCCCAATTTTCTAGTTTCCAAGTATCCCTATCTGATGCTCTCAAAATCATACGCTCATGAATAAGTTCTATGTCACAATATACCCATACTAGCTTTAATTCTGCTTCCATTGGAGCTAAACGTTGCTCTAGTGCTTCTATATAGCTCCTATTCCTAAATTCCTTAGTGAAAGGCGCATTTAAAATAACTTGATCATTATAAATAAGTGCTTCAAGTGCAACCTCCATAGCTGCAATATATTCAGCATCCCTTAAGTACGTATTAAAAAAATCAGAATCTCTATTATAGGGCTGATGAGCTGCTGCATATGCTGCTTTTGATAATGGAATAAAGGTATCCTTATCTAGATAAACTGGCTGGCTTAAACTACTTGCAATTTTTTTAGCCACAAAGGTTTTACCACTTGCAGGTGGTGATCCTACTAAAATAAGCTTCTTCATTATTCTCCCAACCTTCTTACTACATAATGACCATATTTTCCTTCAAAAAAGATATAGTTCTTTGCTATAGCATAAAAAGCACTATTATAACCATATTGATCAACACAGTGATCATCTCTTTTAATCCCCAATTTATCACAGATATGCACTAACTTTGGTGTCGTTACAAAAGGTAAAATAATATTATAAACACTTTGCTTATGTAAAAACTCTAATAAGCGTGTTGTGTAACCTAGATTCAAATAAGCCTCGTCTACCTTAATCTCCCTAATCATTAGCGTGCCATCTGCTTCTTCCTCATAAACGAACTTAAGATTATCATTAATGATCAAAGCAGTTAGTTCCTGAAAGGGCAGTAAAGTTTCTGGCACTACTCTTACATGGAAACCAGCTTCTGCTAAAAGTGCCTTTAAATCATTCATGTTTTCCCCTACCTTCTATTTACTTTTTATTTATACCATATTATAAGCTTTCCTTTTATCATATACAATATTCTTAATTAATAAAGGTTTGCTGCTCTACTATTCTTTTATCATCACTTTTAAACATAGACCTTACATCCTTTAGTGCAATTTTTAATTTTTCATAATCTGAGCTAGATATAAGCGGGTCTTGCCCTGCCTCATAAAGATGTACAGCTCTTTTAGCTGGTAAAATGCGATAATGATATTTCCCTTTGACCCGTGAATAATCTACCCAAGTTGGAATATAAGTCACCTCTTTTATGGATAATTCTCCTGTTAAAGGTGCTTTATTTAAAATGATATTAAAAATGGCACTTGTTTCTTTATAGCGAGATCTCTGCCCGGATATAAAATTACCTTGTGAATATAAAATAACCACTTCTTTTGATCTTCCATTCATTTGAGTTTTACGTATTTCCATAGGCTCCAGTACATGAGGATGACTCCCGAGTATCACATCTGCATCATTTTCTACTAGAAAATTCACCATTTCTTTTTGTGCTTTGTTAGGCGTTTTTGCATATTCCACACCAAAATGTATACTTATACAAACTAGCTCTGCTTTTAAATCTCTTGCTTTTTTAATATCTGCAGCTATTTTTTCTTTATTAATATAATTGATACTATATTCTTTCCCCTTGCTTACCTTAATACCATTGGTGCCATATGTATAAGCTAAAAACGCAATCTTACTTCCCTTTACTTCTTGAATGAGAATAGTTTCACTACTTTCCTTTGTTTGATATGTACCTGTGCATTGTAAACCTCTTTGCTCTAAAACATCTATCGTTCTCTTTAATCCTTCAAAATCTCTGTCTAAGCTATGGTTATTAGCCGTTGTTAAAACATCAAAACCTACGTCTTTAAGCGCATCAGCAAGCTCATCTGGTGCATTAAACCGGGGGTAGCCTGTATACTTTTTATCTTTTCCCGAAAGTGTTAGTTCTAAATTGCCTATGGTTAAATCTGCTGCTTTTAAATAAGGTGCTACTTCCTTAAACATATAATCATATGCATACGTTTTAGTCTTAGGATCATATCCACTTGTGATTTGAGGCTCATGCATCATAATATCTCCTACAGTGGTGAGCTGTATCGTCTGGGGTGTTAGCGCTTCTTGCCATTGTCCTAATACCTCATCTACCTGTGAAGTCGCTTCCTTTACATATTGCCAAACATTTTGTGACTGCTTAAAATTTTCATCAATCTTTCCCCCTGAAATAACCTGAGAATGGCCCATACTTATTGTCAGAACTATTATTTGTAACAATTGTATATAGCAATGAGACATTTCTTTTTCCCTCACCTCTATCTATTTTTAATTCTATTATAGCACCCAATTCCAATTTTTACTAATTATTTAGATTTTTCATACCAACAAAAAAGCTATTACTTTTAAATAATAGCTCTTTTTGTTGGTATTTATATATTATTTGGTTTTTTTGTTCCTCGATTTACCATTTCTGAACAAATGAACATAAGTACAACAAATATCATAAGAAATACAGGCATAATCTTAAAACTCATTCCTTTGGCTAAAAAACCAAATACAGGAGGTATAAAGGTACTGCCTACATAAGCACAAGCCATTTGGATTCCCATAATGCCTTGAGACTGCTCTTTTCCAAATCTCTGAGGTGTTTCATGAAGCATGGCAGGATAAATAGGTGCACAACCTAAACCAATAAGCATAAGTCCTGTTAACTGACAATAGCTCGTAAATGGCATTCCTAGTAAAATAACTCCCAGTAAACAAATGATTTGACCTAAACGCATCATTTTAATATTATTAAGTTTTATAGCTAAAAAGCCTGCCAATAATCGCCCTACTGTAATCCCTAGATAATAGATGGATACCCACTTTGCTGCTTTTTCAGCTGATAAACCTAATGTATCTACTAAAAAGGTACTTCCCCAGAGTCCAGTTGTTAATTCTACACCGCAGTAGCAGAAAAATGCTATAAGCGCTGGTTTAGCGCCTCTCATTTCTAATAATTCACTTATACGTGTATTACTTTTTTCACTCTCTTTATTCTCTTCTTGTTTCTCCATCTTCTTCCATAATGGTAAAGTTACAAATAAACAGATGACTAAAATACCTTGAATTAAGCCAATAGTGGCATAACCCATTCTCCAACCACTCTCTCTTAATAACCAAAAAGACATAATAAACGGTCCAGCAGTAGCTCCTACTCCCCAGAAGCAATGTAGCCAATTCATATGCTTTGCTTCATAATGTAATGCCACAAAATTGTTAAGGGCCGAATCTACAGCTCCCGCTCCTAGACCTAAAGGAATACCTAATAAACATATTCCCCAAAAGCCAGGTACCATATAAGTTCCTATAAGGCCCAAAGCTGTCATTAGTACACTTATGGCTGTTACTTTTCCTGTCCCAAATCTTTTAATAAGTCTTTCACTGAATAAGCTAGATATAATCGTACCTCCAGCCACAATCATTGTTGCAAGCCCTGCATAAGAAACCGGAACATTGAGTTCTAAATGCATCATAGGCCAAGCTGAACCTAATATAGAATCTGGTAATCCTAAACTAATAAATGAAATATAAATAATTACTAACAAAATCGTAGACATATTTTTTCCTTTCTTAATCCCTTCTTACTTATTCATTTATAGTATGACTTATGATAATAGGTTCACCGAAGGTCTTTAGTAACCCACCTGTAACCTCTACCTTTTCTTTACTTATTAAATTGATATAACTTCCATCTTGTAAAGGCACCTTTACACACGCTTCTTTCCCCTTTAAAGTGAAAAGCCCTACTAAGATTTGCTCCTTAGTTTGATAACTGCCTACTACTATATGTGCCTCATCATAAGCTTCAAGTTCATAATTGCCTTTAGCGACAATGTCTTGCTTTTTAATATTATATAATGCTTGTAATAAATGAGTTAAATCATGACCTGTTTCCCAGTTAATCGGCTCTTTCTCAAATAGACTTGGTGTATGTTCTGCTTCTACTTCTTGTCCACCATAAATAAGAGCTGTTCCTTTTTGAAAATACATGAAAGCTGTTAGGTTCTTAAGGGCTTTTTCATCTTGAACCCTCTGTTTAATTCTAGCTTGATCATGATTTTCTAAGCATCTAAGCTTTACATAGTTAGAAGGATAAATGACCTCTTGTTTTTTTAATGCTGTAATATACGAGGTAAGTGTAGCTTTGCCTTCTATATAAGCCTCAAATTCATCCCAAATATCATAATCATAAGTTATATCAAAGGCCTGATAAACTTCACTATCCGAACAAGCATTAAAGCCTAGATGACGTACATATTTTACAAACCCTGGATGTACTGATTCTGCTAGCCAAATAAAACCAGGGTGAATCTTTTCCACCTCACTTCTTGCTTCTAACCAAAATGCAAGTGGTACAAGTGAAGCTACGTCACAGCGTACACCATCTACAAGCTTTGCCCACATTTTTAAAGTTTCTATTTGGTAATCCCACAAAGCTTTATTCTGATAATCAAGATCTATCACATCTGCCCAGTCACCTGCTTTATTACCTAGACTTCCATCTTCTTTTTTATAAAAATACTCCTTATGTTCCTTTACCAATACCGAATCTATAGCGGTATGATTATAAACCACATCTATGATACACTTCATATCTCTTTTATGTATTGCTTCTACTAAATGCTGAAAGTCTTCTAGCGTTCCATATTCAGGATTTACTTTCCTGTAATCTTTAATAGCATAAGGGCAACCTAAGCTCCCTTTTTTACCTTCCACTCCAATTGGATGAATAGGTAAAAACCATATCACATCTGTTCCTAGAGCTTTAATACGATCTAAATCTTTTTCTATTGCTTTAAAAGTACCTTCCATGGTATGATTACGAACATAAATTGAGTAAATCACTTGATTTCTAAGAGATATTTCTGTACAAAGAGCCATTTTCCCAACCTCCAATAATCTGTTATTTCTTCTTATCATACCATTTCTTAAGCCTATATACTTCTCAAATATTGACCGCTTTTTATGCTTTTATGACTTTTTTCGATATTGTATAGGCGAACAATTCTCTTTGTTTTTAAATAACTTAATAAAGTTACTCATATTATTAAATCCTACTTCTAAACAAATTTCCGTAATTTGCATGTCTGTTTTTATTAATAACTGTTTAGCCATCTTTAAACGGTAATCATTTACATAAGCCATAGGTGCTTTACCTATCATTCTTTTAAAAAACCTACTAAAATATTGCTCATTCATATTTAAGATAGTTGCTAAATCTTTCACATAAAATGCTTCCTTATAATGTTCTTCTATATAACTAAGAACCTTTTTAATAGATTCAACCTTATAATCTACACTACCACTTTTATCTTCTAAAAATAACCCATTATTTTGAAGAATCATTAATATATTGAGGAGTTCTACCTTAATATTTAGCTGGGCACTTAAGCCTTCTGCTACACTTCCTCCAGTAGCTATTGAAAACTGTCCGCTTTGCTGATGCCACTGAACGATTCTCTCATAATGAATTAAAATCTCCTTTCCCACCATATTCTTTATACCTATGAATCTTGGAAAATGTAATTTATTTTCTAAAAGAGGCTGGATGAAACGTGCTTGTACTTCATCGTACATACTAAAGCCTAACATTTCTAAGTTAAAGACTAGGGCACTTTCCTTTACATTTCCTTCTGCCTTAAGGGCATGAAGTTCTTCTTGATTAATAAAGCAAAAACCTTTTTCTAGCCAAGTTGGCTCCATATTGATATCTACTAAAAACTGTCCTTCTTCCAAATAAATAAGTTCTACTTCTTTATGCCAATGGTGGTTAACTTCTAACTTTATACGATTATGATCATGCTCATATAATACACAAGGAAAATACGCCGTCCCATGATTTTTTTGTTCTTTTAACGCTTTATTGTTCATTTTTAACTTCCTCTATTTTAAAAATATACGATTAGTAAAAAACCTCTTATAGATTATTTATCGTCTATAAGAGGCTTTTTCACTATTCTATTCTTCACTTGGATTTATATACGCTTTCCTTAAAGTATAAGAGGCGTATTATCTGCACAAAATAATACGCCTCTTATTTATAACTGAGCCACCCGGGAATCGAACCCGGGACAACTTGATTAAAAGTCAAGTGCTCTACCGACTGAGCTAGTGACCCAAACTCTCTTTTACAAGAGAAATCGGGGTGACAGGACTCGAACCTGCGGCCTCCTGAACCCAAATCAGGCGCTCTAGCCAAACTGAGCCACACCCCGTTTTATGTTAGCAACTATTTACTTTCCCAGTCTGTCTCCAGATGGGTATCATCACTAACAAATGACCCATACGAGAATCGAACTCGTGTTACCGCCGTGAAAGGGCGGTGTCTTGACCGCTTGACCAATGGGCCGTGTTGACTTTTATTATATTACATGAACTATTTACATATGTCAACACTTTTTATATCAACTTTAATAAAAAAGACACTTCTTCTGAAGTGCCTTATCTCATTGTATTAACTTTCTTCATTATAGTATATATTTACAGCTCTTTATGTATTAAGTGCTACAAAGACTAATTTAAATGCCATTAATCCTAAGAAAACCACCCCTAAGATTAATGTAAACTTTGCTGCTTTAAATTTCTCCGCGCCAATTTCCTCTGACTCAGCTTTTTTAACCATTTGCATTTGTACTAAACCACTAAGTACTTGGGTTGCTCCAACCACTACAATTGCTAGGTCTACAGTCACCTTACCCAGTAACATTAGCCCCGCAAAAACAACGGCTAGAACGCCACAAACAATTGCAATTATTGTTCCTATATCCAACTTATTTTTCAAGTTTATTTCCTCCTAGTCGTGACTTATTTTATGTTTAATTTTATTATAACAAATTTTATTTGATATTTGTTGCTTTTTCTTTTGTGAAGTATGTGATTTTATGCTATTTTATTTTTCATGTTCACTATTTCTTCACTTTTTCTGCATCTTTAGCATATGCTTAATCTCTCTACCTCATTTTTAACCTCTTAAAGTTTGCTTTCTAGCATTTAATGATTCTACTTGATAAGTCTTAAAAAGCCTTTTTCTTCTATTCAAATTTCTATCCAAATAACTAGGTCATAGCAAAAGGTGCCTTTCATTACTTATCACTAAGTAATAAAAGGCACCTTGACTTATCATCTTATGTATAGAAGCTTATAAGTTTTCAATAACACAGTTAGCAAATTCTGCTCCTGTTGCACCATCATTTCTACCTGTCATTTTAATAGTATCATTTGCAATCTTAAGCGCTGCAATAACACGGTCAGCTTCATCTTTATAGCCAATATGACGGAGAAGTAATTCTGCTGCTTTAATCATACTTGCTGGATTAGCATATTGTTCTCTTCCTGTCTCCACCATTCTTGGTGCACTACCATGAATCGCTTCAAACATCGCATACTTATTACCTACATTAGCACTACCTGCAGTACCTACACCCCCTTGGATTTGAGCAGCTTCATCTGTAATGATATCACCATAAAGGTTAGGAAGTACAAATACTTCGAAATTCTTTCTTACTTTTTCATTAATAAGGTTAGCAGAAATAATATCTACAAACCAGTCATCTACTTCTATTTCTGGATATTCTTTAGCTACTTTATAACAAAGCTCTAAGAATTTACCGTCTGTTTTCTTAAGAATATTAGCTTTTGTAATAATAGCTACACGTTTTTTACCATTTTTACGCGCGAATTCAAAAGCTTGTCTTGCTATTCTTTCTGTGCCTTGAGTAGTTGTTACTTTAAAATCAAAAGACATATCAGCATCTAAAGCAATCCCTTTGCTGCCAAGTGCATATTCACCCTCTGTATTTTCACGGAAAAAGGTCCAATCAATACCTTCTTCTGGTACTGCTACTGGTCTTACGTTAGCAAATAAGTCTAACTCTCTTCTCATGGCCACATTAGCACTTTCAATATTAGGGCCATCACCTTTACTTGGTGTTGTCGTTGGGCCTTTTAAAATAATATCACAAGCTTTAAGCTCAGCAAGCACATCATCTGGAATAGCTTTATTAGCTGCAATACGGTTTTCTATCGTTAAGCCGTCAATTTGTTTAAATATAATTTTGCCACTAGCTACATCATCTTTAAGTACAGCACGAAGAACGCGCTCAGCTTCTGCTGTAATAGCAGGTCCAATACCATCTCCACCACAGCAGCCGATAATGATTTGATCTAGCTTACTGTAATCTACAGCCCCTGTATCATTTTTCATTCTTTCTACTCTAGCTAATTGTTCCTCTACTAAGGCTGCAAAGTGTGCTTTTGCTGCTTCTAACTTATCCATCTTATATACCTCCTAAATTTTCCGTTTTATATCCTTTTCTATTATATCAGAATAAATATGCACTTGTCTAAATTTTATATCACAATCTTATAAAAAAATAATGGAGATGCTGCTTTAACTTCAACATCTCCAACTACATTTTTTAACCTAAATACTTTGTGTTTCTTCAAGTCATTTTCTCATGCTGCCTTAGATGTCTATTTTTGAGCAAGATAATGATTAATGTATTCTTCTAATTCTTCATCACTCATAACAGTCGTACGACCATCTTCATATTGTGTATCTACCCAATCTTTAATGCTAATACAGAGTGGATCATTTTTATCAATACCTTTTAGTTCACTACAATCAGGATTACTATTAATCCAGTGAGCAATACCTGCAAGGCCTGATGTATTACTAATAGAGACACGTACAGGTCTATTTAAAAGTTTTTCAGTATCAAAAATATTATAGATTTCTTCATTTTTAAGTAAACCATCTGCATGAATTCCTGCTCTTGTTACATTAAAGTTTTTACCTACAAATGGTGTACGTTCTGGTATTTTCTCTCCAATTACATTTTCAAAATACTCTGCAAGCTCAGTGATTACTGTTGTATCCATACCATCTAAAGTACCTTTTAACTGTGCATACTCCATAACCATTGCTTCTAGAGGTGTATTACCTGTTCTTTCTCCTATACCAAATAAAGAACAGTTAACACTATTACAACCATAAAGCCATGCTGTTGTTGAATTAGCTACAGCACGATAAAAGTCATTATGTCCATGCCATTCAATCCATTCATGAGGTACACCAGCATATTGATGAAGTGCATACATAATACCTGGGACACTACGTGGAATCATAGCACCTGGATAACTTACACCATAGCCCATTGTGTCACAAGCACGAATTTTAATTGGCATCTTAGTTTCTTCACTAATTCTCATCAGTTCCCTGGCAAAAGGAACGACGAATTTATAAATATCAGCTCTTGTAATATCTTCAAAATGGCAACGAGGAATGATGCCTTTATCAATACATTGTTTAACAATCTTTGTATAGTGTTCAATTGCTTCTGAACGTTTCATATGTAGCTTATGGAAAATATGATAATCTGAACAGCTTACTAAAATACCTGTTTCATTAATCTCCATGTCCTTTACAAGCTGAAAATCTTTTTCAGATGCACGAATCCAAGAAGTAATCTGTGGAAACTCATAACCTAACTCTCTACATTTATAAACAGCTTGCCTGTCTTTCTCGCTATAGAGGAAGAATTCACTTTGTTGAACAATGCCATTAGGCCCACTTAATCGATGTAACATTTTATAAATATCAACAATTTGCTCAGTTGTATAAGGCGCTCTTGACTGTTGACCATCTCTAAAAGTCGTATCTGTAATATAAATCTTTTCCTGCATAGTCATAGGCACATGTACATCGTTGAAGGCAACTCTAGGAATTTCATCATAAGGGAAAAATTCCCTAAACATATTCGCCTCAGCTCTATCCTCTAATAAATGGTTCTTTTCAGGGCTAGTAAGTAAATTAGTTCTCTTATTTAGTTCAAACACAGTATCACTCCTTGCATCTTTCTATTTTTAATCCTTTAATTATCTGAAAATTACTTATGTATAATTGTATACAATCATACTATTCATGTCAATAAAAAATTAAATATTAAATTATAATTTTTTAAATAAAAAAATATTTTACAAGAGTAACATTTTTTTCCATACTTCATACTATAGTTAATGAAGAAGCTAAGAACAAAGTTTCTCAAAACTTGTTTTTATTTCTAGAAAAAAATATTATCATTTACTATTTTGGTAATATAAGTAATTTTTTAAATAGAAGGTTCATATAATTAAATATAGTTTTCATAAGGAGGTCAAATATGTCTGCTTTTAATGGTTGCTGCAATTCGGGCTGTAACACACATTCATATTCTGACTGTCATCCCACTTTTAAGCATAATTGCTGTAACCAATGTCACTTAAGTTGTTCATCCTGGTTACCCCTTATCATTTTGGCTCTTATTCTTATTTGCTGCTTAGGTGAATGTGGTTGTCTTATTATTATGCTAGGAGTTGTTTGTCTACTTTGTAAAGGAATATTATAGATTAAATTTTTAAATATAGGAGGCAATATCATGGAAGATTTTAGATTCTTAGAAGATAACTGTACTTGTATTATCATTATTATAGCATTCTTCTTACTATTTTGCGGTAAAGGCAGTTGTGGTGGCGGCTTTAACCTAGATTGCTTATTCAATAATTTCTTTGGTGGCTGTGACAATTCTGCTTGGATGTGGATTATCATTATTGTTATTGTTTGGATGTGCTTCTGTAAATCACCTTGTGGTTTCTTAAGAAACGATATTCAATAGGCTTAATAAAATAAATAAAAATAGGGGGATGTAAAAAAACTCCCCTAACGAAAAAATCGCTGAGGTCGTAAGACTTCAGCAATTTTTTTGGTATAATTTATTTATGCTACTAAACAAAAATACCAATGATAATTTTACACCAAGACAGCTAAAATTACCATTGGATATCGAAAAAATAATTGATATTTCAGATCCAGTATATACTTTATGCGAAGTAATGGATCACATTGACCTAACACGATATTTTGTAGAGAAGGACTGCAAAACAGGTCGTCCAAGATGTGATTCAGATAAAATGCTTAAGATTATACTTTTCACTTTTATGGAGCATGGCATTAGTTCTTTAAGAAATATTGAAAAACTCTGCCGTACAGACATCAGATATATGTATCTTCTTGACGGAATGAAAGCTCCATCTTTTGCTACTTTCGGCAACTTTATTCGTAATGAATTAACGACTTCAATTGAACAAATCTTCATTGATATCAATTCTTATATTTTTGATCAAGAGCATGTGGATTTACATCACACTTACATCGATGGAACAAAGATCGAAGCTAATGCTAATCGCTATACCTGGGTATGGAAGAAATCTTGCATCAAAAATAGAAACAAAGTGTTCGAAAAGATCTCATTACTCATCGATACAATGAATTCAGAGGTTCTTAGTTTTCTTAATGTGAAGTTAGAAAAAAGAGATGAATATGCGATTGATTACGTTGAGGCATTGCTTGAAAATTATCAGAAGGCAATAAATCTAGAGGTTTCAAAATTTGTTTCCGGAGCGGGGCATAAGAAAAGTATCCATCAAAAACAGTATCAGGAAATGCAGGGGTATCTAGAACGCCTCAAGAAATATGCAAAGCACCTCGAAGTATGTGGTGAGCGAAGAAATAGTTATTCAAAAACTGATCACGATGCAACTTTTATGAGAATCAAACGTGATTATATGGGAAATGACCAGCTCCTTCCTGCTTACAACATGCAGGCTTCCATATGTGATGAATATATAGCTGTAATAGACGCAAAACCTTATGCTTCAGACATGGAATGTTTTCAACCTTTAATGGAAAAGTTTAATGCTACTTATGGTCATTATCCAACGTATCCTGTTGCTGACGCAGGATATGGTTCTTATAATAATTATCTTTATTGTGAGGAACATGGCATGGAAAAATATATGAAATTTACTATGTTTGAGAGGGAAACTAAGAATGAAAAATATCATTATGATCCATATCGTGCAGTAAATTTCAAAAGAGATGAACAAGGAAACCTGATCTGTCCTAATAATAAAAAGTTTATATATAAATGTGATAGGCATATATATAAAAATCAATATGGTAGAACAGAAGAAATATATGAATGTGAAGACTGTGCAGGATGTCCATATCGTAGTGAATGTTGCAAAAGATCACATGGAAATAGAACAGTACGCCTTAATCGAGAATTAACAGAAATACATAAGGAAGTAATAAATAATCTAGAATCAATTCATGGTGCCTTATTGTGTATGAACAGAAGTATTCAATCAGAGGGGACATTTGGGATAATTAAGTGGGATAGATCTTATAAAAGATTATTTCGGCGAGGTGAAAAAGCTGTCATTTTAGAATTCACGTTAATTTCTTGTGGATACAACCTCTATAAGTATCATAACAAGAAACATCGGACATCCATAGCTGCATAAAAAACGGATATAATATCATCATTTAAACCCTATAAAACCATAGGCTTAATAAGTGACTTCTAATTTTGTGATAATGATAATAAATCTATTAAAAAACAAGGAGCAGGTCGCTACAGGCGACCTGCTCCTTGTTTCGAGGCTGTTTTTTTACAGCCCCCTATTTTATTTATTTCATTTATATACTCACTATCTAATTGGAAGAGGCTGACCAAAAAAGTGGATTTTTCCATCTTTTTAGTCAGCCTCTTATTAGGGAAAAGGTTTTACTGAAATGGCTCATTAAATAGTTTTTCTTTCTTACAAAAATAATTATATCATTGTCTTTCTGCTTTTCAATATAAGTCAATCCTTCTTAACAAGACCTTTATACAGGCTCACTTTATGCATCCATACTTCCTTTTTCTATTGCTGTTACAATTTTGAATAAAACAAGCTTATACATGAGCTTCTTCAGATTTTCCCTGTCTTTATTTTCATCCCTGTAAAGTCTCCCTAGTTCCTCATGCTCTTCCAGGCTTTTTTCAATCATATCATTATAAATAATCGTGTCTACTACAGTTTGTAGTAATTTACTTTCTTCTGGCATAAAGGGTATCATCGCTTTTAATAGCTGCGCTTCCTTACATAAATTTTGTTCACAGCTTTGTCTATAACCATCTAATTGTCGTTTCATCTGAGATATGTATTTCTTGTCCATATATCCCCATATCAATCCCGCTATTTCTGTTAAATCCTGTTCTAAATTCACGACTAAATTCTCATTCTCCATATGATCACTCTCTTATTAACGAATTCATTAGTATTTTATTCTTTAACTCAGATAAAAATAACCATTTCGGTTCTAATCTTCCTCAGAACTATCATACATTATAAAAGATACCCTAAATGGAGGTTTTGTATGAGCACTCTAGATCGGGCTGTAAATAATGATGTATTAATGATCTCTAAATCACTTCTTCCTTACCTAAGGGCAGACCGTCAAAGACCTGTAGCTGTTCTTATTAAGGCCATGGAGTTGATGTATACGATTAATTTATATTCCAGTGAGGATTTTGTGCGTTCAATGAGCCGTTCACAAGAGACCGGTTGGGAAAAAAATTTTCTAACGGATGTTAAACAAAATCTTTCTAGCGATAAAGCTTATTTTATAGATGCTATTTTAAAACTTACAGAAGCCAGAGACTTATTAAGCCCACGTAGTACTACTGATGGTTTAGATGAACCTACTTATTCCTTGCATGCTAGTGACTCTGGTATACCTGAAGATGCACCCCTGGCACCACCGATTACACCTTCTGCCACTTCAGCAGAAACACAAAGTACTTCACCCAATCCTAGTCAAATCATAGATAAATTATCTCCTTTACTAGATCCTAGTCAAGTTCAATTATTAAAATTACTTTCCGGTTTTATGAAATAAACGATGATATAAACTATTCTTAAAGGAGGTAAACGATATGAAGCTTTCTGAAAACCCTGCTTTTCAAGGTGTTGATCAAGATTTTGTTAGTCGTTTAGAAACTATTTTGTCCAGTGCAAATTATAAAAGTAATGTAGAGATATTAGGTCTTCTTATGGCTATTTCTAATGAAGCCAATCAAAAAAATATCCCCTTTACTCCTGAGATGCAACTTGCCATACTTCAATATTTTAAAAGTCAACTTCCTAAAAATCAAAGAGGACAATTTGATGCTCTCGTTAAGATGCTTTCTTCAAAAAAAGGCTTTTAACAAACATAGTATTGCTCTATAAAATAAAGGTGCTAATCTTTCATAGCACCTTTATTTTTTCTATTTTATTTAAAAACCTCTATAAGCTTTCTTTTACTAAAATGGTATCTCATCATATATATTCATTCCTATTGTTAAACACACATAAAAAGTAATGATTGCTAATAATAAAGTAGAAAATACAAACCCTTTACTGAAGACTCTTCTACCCTTTTGTTTTTTTCTAGCTTTCTTTTTTTGTTTTTGCTCTGCCATGCACTTATCCTACCTTATCTAAAACTTATCATTCTTATCCTAAATAGATAGTTCTTATTTTGCAAGCAAATCATAGTATGGTCATATTTTATTTGCAATTTGTTTACTTTCTATAACGTTCTATTTCTAATGGTTCATTATTTGAAAAGAGATGAGGATTAATGGCTAGCATGTCATTAAGTAACGCTGCCACTCCCTGAGTCTCGCAAATACGAACTGTAGCATCACCAAACTTTCCTAGATGCATCACACCTTTTTCCTTAAAATAATCATCTACTTTCCAAAAATATTCTGACCAATGATCACCACAATGTCTTCTAGAAGGCACTGATAGCTCTTCTCCCTTTTCATTAATAACAACTAATGGCTCCATTTCATCTGTCAGACGTCCTTTAATATCTACCCACTCTTCTACGCCGTGCATAAAAGTATTTCTTCTAAGGTCCACTCCTAAAAGCATAATCTGTGCATTTCTATCTAATAATTTTCCCCAAGGAGACTGTCTTGCACAAGGTGTATGCCATAATTCATTATCTTTTATAAAATCTTCTTTATCTTGTCCTATGGCAGCTACTGAATGTGTAGGATGTAGCGATCTTACAACACCTGGCCTTTTTCTAAATAACTCTGGCAAAATGCCTACACATACCTCTGAATGAACTACATCAAATTTAGGATTTTCTGCATTAATATAAGACCACGTATGGGTAGGCAAGACCAATAGCCCTTCCTTCATATAAATCATTAAAGCGTCTAATACGGTGTCAGCACCACCTTCTACTTCTCCTATACTCTTCATAGAAGAGTGAACTAATAACGTGCCTCTTGGGTTAATCTTTAATTTTTCTAGTGCTTGCAATAAGTCTTGCTTTGTGTAAGCCATTATTATCTTATCCTTTCTACTAGGTATAATATGTATCTTATGTCTACCATATCATGAGTCACCTTACTTAGCAAACTTTTCTAGCTATTCATTAAAATACTTTATATTTTCACCAAAAATTCTTCATCTTTTTCGGCTCTTTGACAGTTATTAATCCTTGTATTAAGATGAATAATAAGATTAACACAAAGGAGCCTTATTATGAAAAAGTCAAATATATTAGTCATAGGAAGCTTAAATATGGATTGGATTATTGAAGTGGATCATACACCTATAGCTGGTGAGACCTTACTAGGCCATTTTGCAAAAGAAGTTCCTGGTGGTAAGGGGGCTAATCAAGCTTATGCTGCTTCTAGCTTAGGTGGTCATGTGACTATGCTAGGTGCTGTAGGCAAGGACCCTTCCGGTGAAAAGCTCCTACAAAGCCTTCAAAAAGCAGGTGTAAATACCTCTCCTATTCAAGCAAATTCAGAAACGGGCTCTGGTATGGCCATTATCTATCTTAATAAGATGGGTAATAATTCTATCGTAGTACTCCCTAATGCCAATAACACAGTAACAAAAGAAGTGATTATGGCTCATGATGAGCTCTTTAAAATAGCTGACATTATTATGCTACAATTAGAAATTCCTTTAGAAGCTGTCTATGAAGCTGCTGCCTTAGCACACAAGTATCATAAGACCATTATCCTTAATCCAGCACCTGCCATTAGTCATTTACCTAATGAAATACTAAGTAAAATTGATTATATAACCCCTAACGAAACCGAACTGAGCACTTTAACAAATCAACCTGTTACTACAGTAGATGATGCTATTATTGCTGCACAAACTTTACTTCTCTCTGGTGTTAAACATGTCATTACGACTTTAGGTGAAAAAGGCGCCATTTTAGTCACACTAGAAGAAGCTCGTCACTTCCCTGCACTCAGTGTCAAGGCAATCGATACAACTGCTGCTGGAGACTCCTTTAATGGCGCCTTAGCTGTTTATCTTGCTGAAGGAAAATCCATTGAAGAAGCTATTGTCTTTGGTAATCAAGTGGCTGCTATAACAGTTACTCGTGAAGGTGCTCAAAGTTCAATTCCTTTCCGAGAAGAAATACTACCCACTACAGAAAACTTATAAAATTTTATGATAATCTCATATCTATTTACAAAGTAAAAAGACATGTACTTTTAAGTAACATGTCTTTTTACTTTGTATTTTATTATTTAGCTACAAGGTTAACAATACGTCCTGGAACATAAATTTCTTTAACTACCGTCTTACCTGCTAACTTATCAGCAATAAGCTCTTTTGCTTTTTTAATCGCCTCTTCTTGACTTGCTTCTGGAGAAATCATCATACGTGCAGCAATTTTTCCTGTGATTTGAACAACGATTTCTACTTCATCTTCTTTCATCTTTTCTTCGTCATAAGTTGGCCATGTATTTTCAAATACACTGCCGCTTCCGCCTACTTTAGCCCAAAGCTCCTCACTAATGTGTGGCACAAATGGTGCTAAAAGAATAACAAGAGCCTTAAGTGTTTCATTAGCAAGGCCTCCTTGTTTCTTTTGAAGGTCAAGAAGCTCATTAGTGTATTGCATGAAACCACTTACTACTGTATTTAAGTTGAAGTTTTCCATACGCACTGTAATATCGCGAATAAGTTTATGACGAATTCTTTCCATATCTTTTGTTTCTGCTACTGCAGTATTTTCATCCACTAATTTCCATACTTTATTAAGGAAACGGTAAACCCCTTCAATACCTCTATCATCCCATTCAGAATCAAGTTCTGGTGGTCCAATGAAGAGTTCATACATACGAAGTGAGTCACAGCCATATTTTTCAACAAGCTCATCTGGAGAAACAACATTTCCTTTTGATTTACTCATTTTAGCGCCAGCTTTAGTCACCATACCTTGATTGAAGAGACGTTTAAATGGTTCTTCAAAGTCTACAACTCCAATATCAAATAAGAATTTAGTATAGAAACGAGCGTAAAGCAGGTGAAGAACAGCATGCTCAATACCACCTACATACATGTCTACTGGTAGCCATTTTTTCATATCTTCTTTGCTAATAAGCTCCTCATCATTGTGTGGGTTTGGATATCTTAAGAAGTACCAAGATGAACCAGCCCATTGTGGCATTGTGTTTGTTTCACGTTTAGCTGGACCACCACATTTTGGACAAGTTGTGTTAACCCACTCATCAATAGCTGCGAGTGGAGATTCACCTGTACCTGTTGGCTCATAGCTTTCTACATCTGGGAGACGAATTGGAAGGTCTTCTTCTTTAACCCCTACAATACCACAGCAGTCACAGTGAACAACTGGAATTGGTTCTCCCCAATATCTTTGACGTGAGAATACCCAGTCACGAAGCTTGTAGTTAGTTGTTTTCTTACCAATATTTTGTGTTTCAAGGAACTCTGGAATTGCTTTTTTAGCTTCTTCAGATGGCATGCCATTGAAATCTCCTGAATTAATCATGACACCAGCTTCTGTGTAAGCCTCAGTAAGCTCTTCTTCTTCTCCTGACTTAGAAATAACCTGGATGATTGGTAAATCAAATTTCTTAGCAAAAGCAAAGTCTCTATCATCATGAGCTGGTACACACATGATGGCACCTGTACCATAGTCAGCGAGTACATAGTCAGAAATCCATACTGGAATTTTTGCTCCATTAAGAGGATTGATTGCATATCTACCTAAGAATACACCTGTTTTTTCTTTGTCAGCCATACGGTCTACTGATGATTTTGTAGAAGCATCAAATACATATTTTTCAACTTCAGCTTTTTGGCTTTCTGTAGTAAGTACCATCACTTTTGCATGCTCTGGTGCCATTACCATAAAGCTTGCCCCATAAAGTGTATCTGGTCTAGTGGTGAAAACTTTAATCTTTTCATCTGTACCTTCGATTTCGAAGTCGATTTCAGCACCATAGCTTTTACCAATCCAGTCAGCTTGCATCTTTTTAACTTTTTCTGGCCAATCAAGACCATCTAAGTCATTAAGAAGTCTTTCTGCATAATTTGTAATTTTAAGCATCCATTGACGAAGGTTTTTCTTCGTAACGGTACTGCCACAACGATCACAACAGCCTTCTTTTACTTCTTCATTTGCAAGACCTGTTTTACATGATGGACACCAGTTGATTGGCATCTCTTTTTCATAAGCAAGACCATTTTCAAACATTTTAAGGAAAATCCATTGTGTCCATTTGTAGAATTCTGGATCTGTTGTATTAACTTCCTTATCCCAGTCATAAACAGCACTGATATCGTGAAGCTGACGTTTGAAGTTTGCAACGTTTTCTGCTGTAGCAATAGCTGGGTGTACTTTCTTTTGGATGGCATAGTTTTCTGCTGGAAGACCAAAGGCATCCCATCCCATTGGGTGAAGGACATAGTGGTTTTGAAGAATTTTATAGCGGCTCCATACATCTGAAAGTACATAACCTCTCCAGTGACCTACGTGAAGACCATTTCCTGATGGATATGGGAACATATCTAAACAGTAATAAGGCTTTTTACCTTCTGTTTCAACATTAACTGGGTGCTCTTCCCAATGTTTACGCCATTTTTGTTCAATCTCTTTGTGATTGTATTGCATTGTTTTGCCTCCTTAGGTATTGTGTTTAAATCACTATAACATGTACAATTACTATTTATAATAGTGGCTATATAGTGATGTTTTTCCTTTAGTAAATAGCATCAAAAAAACCTTCCGACTCTTAGATATTCCAAGAGACGAAAGGTTCTATTTCCGCGTTACCACTCTTATTTGCAGGGAATCCCCTACACACTCAAACTTCTATAACGGGAAGACCCGCCATGACCTACTATGAGTTCAGCCTGGAACTTAGCGACGAGTTCACAAAATCCATTTTACTACTTCACACCACCCAGTAGCTCTCTGATAAAACGACTTTCCTACTACTTCGCATCATTGTTTTTAATGTATACTATTTTTATAAGGCAAATTTTATCATACTTAATGATGAAAAGCAACGGTTTATTGAGGATATTAACATAATGTAGTACACTTTATTCTTCATTTTCTTCTTCGTTTTTCTCTAGTGTCCTTTTTTTCTTATTATTTCTTTTATAAAGGTTAACACCAATTAGTATAACAGGGATAATTATGACAACAAAAGGTAGAAGTCCTGTAACTAAAATGATGATCCCTTTACCTATTTCCATTAAGGTATTCATAGAGCCTTTAAACACTTCTTCTACTTGCTTACCAAAGGTTGGATCTACTACTTCTTCCTCTACTACTATTTCTTTTACTTCTTGCACTTGAATAGAAAGCGTACCCATATCTACTAAAGCATCATAGTGCTGAAGTGTACCACTTAGATTTTCTATTTCATAAGTAACATTACTAACTTCTTGTTCTAATTCAAATAGTTCCTGAAGCGTCCCTGATTTCTCTAGAAGTTTTAGTAAACGGTCATATCTTGCTTTTAATGTCTTTAATCTGATTTCTGTATCTACATAAGCACTTGTCACATCTTCATTATTGCAAGATAAGTAAGATACATTTCCAAATTCACTCCCGCGATTGACAAAAACATCAAACTGGGCCTGTGGCACTCTCACTGTTAAAGTAGCTGTTCGGTTATTAGAATCCTTATTGTAAAAGCTACTTCCTTGAATATTCGAACTTTCTATGTAACCCCCTAAGCTGATTACACAGTTGGTTAAGCTTTCAACCGTTTGACCAAAGTGCTCTGTTTGAATCTCCATATTTCCTGTTTTAATCACTTTACGATTATACGTTGAGGTGGTATTAATTTTCGGATTCTCACCAGTATACCCCGCTGCATCCTGGCCTGCTTTTTCATCGCTAGTAACTGAAGATTCATTGCTCGTATAAGCTGCCTCTTCTTGTGGTGCTGCATAAGCATTCGCAGCAGGTGCAGCTGCTTCACTTGCCGACTTACTACTACCACAGCCATTAGCTAATATCATACTACTTATTCCTACTACAAACATGAGTTTTTTAAATTGATTTCCCCATTTTTTCATCACTTGACTCCCCCTCAATATTTATTTAATTCTTTAGACGTAAAAAAAACAACTGAGTTCCCCTTTTTATTTAAATTTTCAAAAATATTTTATTTTTCATTAGGGATTCCACTTACAGCCCACATATATAGAAGTGTAAAAACAAATTAAATAACTTCCCACGGCATAATCACCGCAGCATCAACCTGAGGAACTGACCGGGTCAGCCAAGTCTCAATCTATTGTTATAGGTACCTCTGGACTTAAGGAAAATGTTCACTTGTGCGCTGACAGGGAGGCGCCACTTATAAGTTATCGAGTGCGTTTTTACATCTATAGCAATACCAACAAACAAAGTTTCAAACCAGAGTCTTAAGGCCTTAGCTTCCTCTCATAAAGGTGCGCCGGCTAAGACTTTTAAGAGCTCCTCACTCATTGGTTTAGCTTTCATAATGCCTAAAGTATGCCTCTTCTTATAGCATCTATATGCTGAGGAGCCATTACTATGCCTTTGATGAGGTTTACTGAAGGAAAAATGAAAGCCAAACTAGAGTCTGAGAGACAAAGAGGGAATCATGCGTGTATGCATGGTTCCCTTTTTGTCGTTTAGTTGATTTCAATTTTAATGTTCTACTCTTGTACTTGATCCTTAAAAACTACCTCTACTGATTCTACTTCCTCACAGCCCCTTAAAAAATTAAGGGCTGCTTCAGCTAATGCTCTATTACTTAATTCCCCTTCAAAATTATCTTTAAAATCTTTATCTATCTCTTTATCTTCTATTTCAAAAAATGCATTCACCCACTGCATCCATCCTTGCCTCTTAGCTTCTGCTGTACCCTCACTAATCAACTGGACTGGATTAATATCTTTGCGGCGATAAATGCCTAGGAAAAAGCCTATCAGTATCATATTGCAAACCAAGTTAGTCCCGCCATAGGAAACAAATGGCATATAAGTGCCACTTATACTAGGAAGAATCCCTAGGTTTGAGAGTATACTTAATATAAATTGTACACTAAATAGGGTGCTAATACTGATTAGTAAATCATGCCCATACCCTTCTCTCACCTTTGCTGCTGTTTTAAAGCATCTTATAAGAAGTCCTATAATCATACACACCAAAATAATAGCTGGTAATATTCCCAAAATACCAATCATAAAGTTAAGGATATAATCCGTAACACTACTTCCATAAGGCGGTACCACTTCTGTTGTTCCTAATTGCTCTAATGTATAAAATAAACCATCATTTCCTACAAGACTTGCACCCTTACACATATTTCTAAGCTGTATTGTAAGCCATCCTTCTCCCATAGGGTCAATACTAGGATTGAGCCAAGCCCTTATACGCTCCAACCGGTGAGGTGCCTCTATTATCTTTTTAATAAAGAAGGTTCCCACCACTCCTAGTATAGCAATCCACAAGATGAAATGATGCTTTTTATTCGATATCAGCTTTAAACAGTTAGGATAATGTTTGTAGAAAATCCCCACTAGCACAATAAAAACAATTATCCCTTGAGCAAGATTCCCTCTCACATAAAATATTGTAGGAAGCATCATCAGCACGAATAGAAACATAGCACCAGACTTTCCTCTCTTACTCCATTTTCTTGCTAATCCTATATAACTTATTATAATGAGTGGGGAGACTAATACTGCTGTTTCAAACTGAAAAACACCTATTCCTAACCATTTTTTTGCTCCATTTAATTCATATCCCCATAAGAAAGTTAAGATAAGTAAAACCAGTGCTGCTACATATAAAAGTAACGAATATTTCTCTATCCTTTTATAATCCATAAAATACATGCCAATTAAACCAATAGCACCTATTACTATACAGATGAACTGCTTGTACAAGTAACTTGCCCCTTGTATATATGTACTAAAATAATACTCATAAGTAAACATAGTGATTAAACTAATTCCCAAAAGACCTACTATAAGTAAGACTGTAGGCCACTCTAACCTTGGCTTATGCATTTTGTGAAGACTCTTTCCGATCTCCACACTCTCTCCCATTTGCCTTACCGCCTCTTCATAAGCCTTATCCTCTGTATAGCCTTCTTCCTCCATTAATGTTTCTTTTAAAGATTCAATATGGTCATTTAATTCTTGAGCTAATTGAGGATGCATCCTTTTATATCTTACTTGCTCTAATACTTCTTTAAGAAAAGCATCTACATAATGGTTCACTAAGTACCCCTCCCCCTATTACCTTTCTTACACCTTCAGAATAAAGCTGCCACTCTTCTTTCTTCTCTTTTAGTCCCTTTTTTCCTGCTTCTGTAATGCGATAATATTTACGCTTTCTAGCCGACTGGGTATCTTCCCAATAAGCCTCTATCATCCCTTCATTTTCAAGAGCATGCAAAATAGGATACAGGGTTCCTTCCTTAAGTGTAAAAAGGTTGTCAGTTCTTTGCTCTAATGCTTTAGTGAGCTCATAACCATATTGGTCCTTCTCATTTAATAGTTGTAAAATGAGTAAAGTAGTAGTTCCCTTAAGTAATTCTTTGCTAATCGCCATCTCTATACCTCCTATTACAATACATTGTAAATCTAGGTATATACTACTATGTCTCTAATAAAAATACAATAGTAAAAAAAGTATTTATCATTTTTCATTCTTATGGTATAGAAGTGTTACAAAACTTCTTACAAGAACGCTACATCAACGGCTAAATTTTCTCCTAAAGCTTTTTCATAAGGGACCCTGTTATGTTGCCAATCTACCCAATAGCATCTGCTACTATAAGGGATATGTTTTCCTTTTTCAATACATGACCTAAGTGGATCTTTCTCATGTAGTCCAATCATGAGAAAATCATAGCTTCTAGCTTCCATTCTCATATAAGCCCACAATCGCTCTACTCTTTCTTTATTATCTTCGAGATCCCAAATAGCAGCGCAGGCATAATTAGCTGCTTCATTCATTTTAGGAAAAGAAGGATAGCCTAGTAGGCGGCTTGGACATTTTGAAAGTATGCTATAAAGGAAGCTATAGCTTTTCACCACGTATTGTTTATAACTCTGCTGATTTAAAACATAGCCTCCTGTAACAGCTTTTCCATTTTCAAATAGGCCATAAAAGGTAGCATTTTTTAAATCATAAGCATCAATCTTGACTAAACTACCATTAACTGTTTTAGCTTTAGCTTCATATAATGCTTCTAATTCATCTTTATTACACTGTCTGATGTCTCCCTTCAACTTCCTTTTTCTAATACCTGACTTACAAAAGTAAACCTTATATTCTCCTGCATAAATATAAAGTGGCATTACTTTCCTAGGCTTTTCCAGCATCTTTTGAACAGCTATATTCTCACTTAAAATAGTGGTAAAGTATAGGTCAACTTCCTCTTTTATCTCCTCGTATAAATAACGATAAATAGCAGGAATAAAGAGAATCTTCTTTTGATACTCTGGCAATAGTTTAAGACCTGCTAAATAACCTAAACGCTTGATTTCTCCTTGCCAATACACGCTTCTTATAATACAGCTTCCTGTTCCTATAATTTTATCTTTCTCTTTCTCTTTAAGTACCACTATGAAACATTTATCTCCTTCCTTTTGAAAGGAGGCTAGAGGGTTAGGATCTCTTAAATATTGCACAGCAATATCCCCTTCAAACTTGCCACTCTTAAAAACCTCTTGAATCCCAAGCTGATCCTCATCTGTCGCTTTATAAAATACATATTGTTTACTTTGGAAGCTCATCTAGATTTCCTCCTATAGGCACATTCATCTTTTGATCCACTTCTCCTCCAATTCTAAGATTCATTCCCCAAAATAACGTCCATAACATAGGATTAGAATGGCTCATGGCAAATATCCCCCGTCTCCATACATTTTTAAAATTAGAAAATTCTTTGCGTGCATCACAACAAAGTTGACTTAATCTTTCTGGTGACATATTTTTAGGCACAAAAGCTAACTCCCCATAGTTATAATCTTCCTTTAACCACCATTCATCTTGTAACAGACGCTTTTCTTCTTTTAGACGTTTATATAGAGGCGTTCCTGGAAACGGTAATAAATGATTAAAAGCTGCTGTATAAAACTTGTGTTTCTCTGAAAATTTCAAGGCCCTTTCAATGGTTGCCTCTGTATCATAGTCATATCCAAATACAAAGGTAGCGTAAATACCCATACCTGCATCATGAATACGCTTTACGAGCTCATCATTTTCTTTACTCAAAATATTAATAGACTTATTCATTTGCCTAAGGTTTTCTTGTTCTAAGCTTTCAAAGCCGATGAGAATAATTTCACATCCACTTTGCTTCATAGCTTTTAATAGCTTTTCATCCTTTGCCATACTCAGCGTGCCCTGTCCTGCCCATTTGATGCCTAAAGGCGTGATTTTTTCAAATAGCCCTAAAGCATTTGCTTTGTTCGCCATTAAATTATCATCTACTAAGAAGTGATACTTATGCTCTGACTTCTTAATATCTGCCACAATCTGCTCGTGAGGTCTTGCAAAATACTTACAGCTATAATACCCTGCAATAGCACAAAAATCACAACGATTACAACAGCCTCTACCTGTTTCAACTAATGAAACTGGTAAATATTTTTTCCCTTTAAATATAGATTTATCAGGAAGCGTATTGCTAAATACCGTTTCGCCTTTGTAACATGTCTTAAGCTGACCTTTTCTAAAGTCTTCTAGCATCTCTTGCCAGGTGTTTTCAGCATTACCTACCATAATACTATGAGCATGCTGCTTCACTTCTTCTGGTACAAGGGTTGTATGATACCCTCCCATTACTACTGTCACACCTCTTTCGCGATACTTCTTAGCAATTTCATAAGACCTTTTTGCTGTATAAGTCTCCACCGTAATAACTACTAAGTCTGTTGGAGCATCATAATCAATGAGTTCAATTCTATCATCATAAAAAGCTGTTTCAATATCATTTGGCGTTAGCCCCTTGAGTACTGCTATAGTCAGTGGCTCCATTTTCCAGGTTCCTATGTACTTTTGTCCTGCCTTTTTCCCAATGGCAGGTAAAATAAAGGTTAGCTTCATCTTTTTCACCCTTCCTAGTTAGTATGTCCCTCATTACTTTGTCTCTTTCCAGTTACCTTACTGAATACTGGAGTTATCACACATTACTTCTCTTGTAAAAAGCTCATATTTATTGGCATATCCCTTATAGCCCATATTAAGTGGAATAGAAAGCCATGGAGTATGTCTAAAGGGCGCTAGACGCTTTAAGATGTTACTGGTTTTATACGTTTCTTTCCATGCCCATGTAATACCTGCTTCCAACTCCTCCACAGTCATTTGAGCAGGGGTAAATACACAATGCTCTACATCATACATTGCCCAATTGCGTTCAAAAATGCGTCCAGCTTTATCTAGTTGGCGATATAACTCTGTCTTTGGAAAAGGTGTCAAAATACTGTAGCGTGGCAAATCAATTTTGACTTTTGTCACCATCTCAACGGTTCTTTCAAAAACAGAGGTATCTTCATGGTCCCCACCAAAAGCGAAACAACCTTGTACCAGAATCCCATGTGCATGTAGTTTATTCATTAGCTCCGCATAAGAGGCTACTTGATTAACACCTTTGTGCACATAAGCTTGAGACTCTTGACTAATGGATTCAAACCCAATGAGTAACCCTTTACAACCACTTTTTTCAAATATTTTTAATAGCTCATCATCCATTCCCACATGAGAGGTCACCAGTCCCAACCAATAAATCTTTAAAGGAATCAATGCTTTAAATAGCTTTTTTGCATATTCTATGTCTATAATGAGATTGACATCTGGAAAAACAATGATTTTAGCATTTAAAGCCGCAATCTCTGCCACTACTTCTTCAATGGGTCTTTTGTACACCGTACGTCCAAATGCAGTGGGATAGGCACAGAAAGTACATGGATGACTACAACCTCTGACCAATTCTACTGTATTGGTGGTAATATAACCTTTTTTATTTAGTAATTCCCTTCTTGGAATAGGTCTACCTTCTATTTTAAAATTACACCCTTGATGATAAATAGGTTTTAGTTCTCCCCTTATAAAATCCTTTAGCATCTGCGGAAAGGTGAACTCTGAAAACCCTGTCATTACCACATCAGCATGCAATGCAGCTTCCTCTGGCATTATAGACGGATGCACACCTCCTATAAAAACCTTAATTCCCTTTTTTCTAAAATAATCCCCGTAAGCATAACACCTAGGAGCTGTGCCAGTAATACAGGTGATTCCTATTAAATCTGCTTCTAAATCCAGTGGAATGACGCCTACTGTCTCATCATAAATCACAACCTCAGCATTTAATTCTTCTGGTACCAAAGCCGCTAATGTTGTTAAAGTTAATGGTGCATAATGAAGAGATTTTCCAAAATTCCCATTATACCTGTGCATGGCACCTGCTGGTGCAAGTAATGCTATTTTCATATATTTTCCTCCCCATTTTTCTATAAAGGACTTTTTATAATTCTACTCTTACTCCTTATAATAACCAGTAAAAATAGTGTCCCATCCCTCTGTTAAAGCTAAATAAGTGGGCTTAATATCCCCTAACTTTTGTCCCTTTGCCATACACCCTTCACTATATTCTTTTTTAGGATTACCGGTTAAAATAAATAGCTTAATAGGCTTTAGCTGTCCTAAATGTCTACAGTAATCATAATGAAAATTTTGCCTTAGCCTTTTTTCTACTTGCTGGACTGAAGGCAGTTCTTTACTTTGAATATAAAGCACATAGTGATCCTTATGAGGAGCAAAAAGATAAAATGTCTCATTTAATTGCAAGCTCTCTATACACGCCTTACAAAAGTCTTCATGTAGCTTTTCTCCAAACAGATCACATACCTTATCATTTTTACCTATAAATCTTACAAGTGGCATCGCTTCATTAAAGCCTAATACTTCAATCACATCATAGGTACGATACCTATAAAAGCCACCTGCTGTTGTTACAACAACTTCATAGGTCTTATTTTTTTCTAGTGCCTCTATACCCACTATTTCATTTTCAGTCTTCTCTTCTTTATTAAGTGGCAAGAATTCAAAGAAATGCGAATACATGCTCATAACACAGCCTTCTTTTCCAACTAGAGGAAAGGAAGTAAAGCATTCTGTAGAAAGGAGTCCTTTGGGTTGAATAAAGGTATTTGGAAATAAAGCTTGAACTTGCTCTGCATATACTTTGGCATTAGCATCACACCAGCAGCTTATAATCACAAGCTTTTGCCAGATCGCTTCATATTGTTTGTCTCTTACCGCCTTCTCTATTTGTCTTCTTCGCCTTTTTGGCACCTTAGATAATAAGCTTTCTTGATGGATATCTAAGTACTCAAGGAGTAGAAGCAAATAGGTAGGATTCCAAACAGAAATCAGTGTTAGATTTTTTTCTTTTAAAAGAGCTAATACTGTCTTTTCATAGAACTTATCCATATCCGTCTCTGCCTTAATCGCCTTCGGTGACACAAAAATGCAATCCATTAAATATTTTTCAAGCTTACCAAAGTAATCACCATCTTCTTCAAATCCAATAGGAATACCACTTGGCGTTATATTTTGCCTACTTGTAGCCGGTGTAATGGACCAATAGCTTTTTCCCCATCGAATAGCTGGATAAGCTGTATACAAATCATAAAGCCACGGTTTAATCCCCCATTGAAATTCTTCTTTTAACGTCTTTGTATAAGGAATCAACTTATAAGCTTTCGTTGAACCGCTAGTTGGCTCAAAGGCTATAAGCACTTCACTCGTTAATAGTGGCGCCTTCTCTTGCTCTAACCTTTCAATATAAGGTCTATAGGTTTCATAATCAGAAAGTGGCACCTTTTCACCATATTCCTTTATCCCCTTAATGCCCTTAAAGTCATATTTTTTGCCATACTCAGTCTCTGCCTGTTGCTCTAAAAGTGTTAACAGTTTTTCTTGTTGTACGTCCTTTATTTTTTCTAAAGAAAAATCCTCCATGAAGGTTTCATAGCTTTTTTTATAAAGAGCGATGCAAGCTGTGTTGATTAGATAATAAAAAAGACGCTTCATAGTTCCTCCTGTCACTATTGAAATAAAAATCTAACTGCTCTTTTTGAAAGATTATCCTTTGAAAGCCTTGTGATACAAACGATATCATTACCCTTTATATATTCTGGGTTATGCTTTACAAAGTAAGCAATGTGCTCATCCTTTAATTTATCTTCTGTGATATCTGCTACATGTTCTTTAAGCCTATCCTTTTGCTGTTTATAACAAATCACCCCAGTCTGAGGGTCATAGTCCTCTGGATAACAGTACATCCCATAGGCATCCATCTTTTCTTTTATAGACGCTGGCGTTACCAGCTTATAGTTAGGATAAAAGGTATTAAAAAAGGTGGGTAATAGCTTATAAGTTTTGTAGCCTTTACAAATTAAAAACCAATAAAATTCGCCGTAGACCTCTTCAAATTTAAAAAAGAATTTAGCAAACTCTATAAATAAAGCCATACTGCCCCAATAATCCTTATGAATAATCGTATCTCCTGAAAAGACCCCATGCATCATTGTATCTCCTACAGGAATATGTAAAATCTTTTGAGTAGAAAAGCCCCATATATGCCCCGTCTCATCTCTTAGGACAATACAGTAATCTTTCTCTTCTAAATCTTTTAAAAAATTATCTTTTGTGATATTGTCATAAAACGTATCCATCAGCGCATACATCACTTCTTTGTCTGACTTTGTTAATGCTTCTTGTTTTACTACACTCCCTTTAAGATTCGCCATGTTGCTTTACCTCCTTCTTTAAGCCAAATTTCATGCCCTGCTTTTTAAAAACTTCTTTTCTAAATAGTGGATTGTAAATCAAATACGTCAAGAAACGATAAGGTGTACGCATATTGGTTCTCACTTCAAGTGCTCTTGTAAAAATAGACCAAGGACTATTAAAGGTCCTTCTACACCAAAACGAAACTTCTGTGAGCTGATCAGGCGTCATATTTTCAGGTATAAATGCTGCATAATTAAAACGGTAGGCTTCATGGAGCCACCATTTGCCATCATACAATAGGCGCCCTTCTTTTTTTAGCTTCTCATAAAGCGGTGTGTTAGGATAAGGCATTAAAATATTATAAGCAGCAAAGCAGAATTTGTTTTTTATAGCAAATCTGCAAGTTTCCTCTATGCTTTCCTTGGTATCCCCATCATAGCCTACAGTAAAGGCTGCCCAGGTTTGGAGTCCCCATTTTCTAAGGGCTTTAATTTCCTTTTTATAGTGATTAAGTGCCTTTTTTCTGTTAGCGCCTTTATTGGCAAACTCAAGATTAGCTTCATTAATGGATTCAAAACCAATAACTAAGCCTAAACAGCCACTTTTCACCATGAGAGACATGAGTTCTTCATCTTCTAGCATATCTATGCTACCTTGACTCACCCACTTAACCTTAAGAGGAATCAACCCACGAAATAATGCCTTAGCTTTTTCAAAATCTGATACAATATTATCATCTACAAAAAATAAGAGCTTCCTTTTTTGGCTTTGAATTTCTTCTATCACTTCCTCTACGTCCCTTGTATAATGACGTCCTTTAAAATAGCTACTAGATGCACAAAAATTGCAATGATATTTACACCCTCTTGAAAACTGTAATAAGGTAATGGGTAAATAGCCCTTCCCCTCAAAAATATCTCTTCGGGTAATCACACCCTTTTGTGGTATTGTAGGTTGAATGGCATGATATACCTTTTGGAGACGTCCTTCTTTAAAGTCTTCTAGCATCTGCCCCCATACATCTTCTGCATCCCCTATGATGACACTACTAGCATGCGCCATAACTTCTTCAGGCAAAAGCATGGCATGCATACCACCCATAACCGTTGGCACACCTCTTTTTCTATATTCCTCACTAATTTCATAGGCTCGTCTTGCCGTAAAGGTTTCCACTGTAATGGCTACTAGATCTGCTGGTTCATCATAAGGAATATCCTCCATGCGGTCATCATACATGACTACTTCAACCTCTGCCGGTGTAAGAGCTGCTAAAATCCCTAACTGCAACGGTTCCATGCGCCCTTCATCCACATACAAGCTATGTTCTCTTCTCCCGATGTTTGGTTTGATTAATACTAACTTCATCCCTACCTCCCCCTAATTGCTTACCTTGTTTTCTACGAATTTCTATAGCTGAAATGATATTTAATATGAGATAAACCCCCAAATGAAATGGACGTAAATGTAAAGGATTGCCTAGCATTCTTTTTATGATATTCTTAATGCCATAAAATTGATATCTTATTTTTTTACAACCCTCACGAAGTTCAGAAGGCGTTAATTTCTTAGGCTCATATACCGTATCACCATAGCAACACTGACTATTGGTCCACCATGCCTTGTAAATCAGTCTATTTTCCTCTTCCAATCGCTTATATAGTGCTGTTCCTGGCATAGGAATAAGTGGATTAAAGTTAGCCACAGCAAAATGATGCTTCATAGCAAATCGAAAGGTTGCTTCAAAGCTTTCATTAGTATCCTCATCATAGCCTAGGACAAAAGTGGCATAAATCATGAGTCCATGCTTGTAAATATTTTTAATAGCCTCTTCATACTGGGTGGCTAAATTTGCCACTTTCTTCATATGCTTAAGGTTACCGGCATCTAATGATTCAAAACCAATGAGTACTAATAAGCAGCCACTCTCTTTCATGAGCTTCAATAATTTATCGTTCATGGCAATATCTATGCTAATTTGACATGCCCACCTTTTCTTACATTGTTTAAGTGCTTGTAACAATCGAAGTGTTGTTTCTTCATTTAAAAAGAGGTTATCATCTATAAAGAAAAATAATCTTTCTTTGGTCTCCTTAATCTCCCGTACCATCAGTTCAATATTTTTTTGACGTACCTGATGAGGGTACATAGCTTTAATGGAACAAAAGTCACACCCAAACTTACAGCCTCTAGAAAATTGGACAACTCCTATTTTTTGATAACGTTTTCCTTTAAAAGAAGAATGATTAGGATCTATATAGCTTAACTCACAATCTCCCTTAGAGCTATAACGTGGCTTTACCTCTCCTTTTAAGGCATCCTCTATTAAAAGAGGCCATGTATCTTCTGCATCACCTACTAATACAACATCTCCATAGTCTGCTGCCTCATCCGGCAACATACTGGCATGAAAGCCCCCCAATACCACCAAATTGTCCTCTCTTTTATAACGCCTAGCAAGCTGATAAGCCCTCTTGGCAGAAAAAGTATCAAAGGATAGAACAACCATATCGGATGATAAATATTCTGGAAGTGTTTCAATACGGTCATCTAAGTAGTCTATCTTTACTGTTTCTGGTGTCAAAGAAGCTATAATGGGAAAAATGAGGGGTTTCATGGCATCATAACTTTTTCCTTCAAACATACTTACTCTAATGACTGTAACGTTCATACGTCTCCCCCTTTATATCCCTACATATTTAAACCCAATATTACTACCTAATAGTACTGTTTTTTCTATTAATGATTTATTAGGTGCATGCCATACGCGTTCTATAATATTTTTATATTGATAGGTTTCTGCCCAAACTTTACGGTAAATCTCCTCTAGTCTTTGTGGAGACATATGAATAGGCTGAAAAACAGCTCTATGTTGGGTGTATCTTGACCAATCCCTTGTTAATATTCTCCCTTGTTCTTCTAATTCCTTAAAAAGCGGGGATCCAGGAATAGGCGTTAAAATAGCAAACCTAGTCAAATCTAAATGCATATAACGAATACGCTCTGGCATAGAAAGCAATTCTTCTTCTGTATCATGATCAAAGCCTAATACAAAACAGCCATTTACAGCTATGTTATAGTGATGCATTCTTTCAACAATCTCTTTATACTTCTCCGTATTAGAAAATCGTTTTTTAACCCCTTTAAGTGACTGCTCACTAAGGGATTCAAACCCAATCAGAACGCCTGTACACCTACTTCTCCTAGCAGCTTCTAATAGTTCATCATCAAAAGCCACATCTGCCGTTGCATTAGATGCCCATCTTATATTTAATTTTTCTAATGCTTTCATCAGCTCTAATGCATACTCCCTTGGCTTAAAAAAATTAGGATCAAAAAAAATAACCTTATTCGTTTTAAGAGCCTTTAATTCATCTACTACTGCTTCTATAGGCCTTGGATCACTTCGCCACATTTTGCTAATGGCACAAAACTTGCAGCTATTATTACATCCCCTGTCTGCAATAATAGCTGGAATTCCTAAATACTTAGCATGGCTCACCTGCTGCCTAGCGGGTACCTTTATATGGCAGACATCAAACTTTTGATGATCATAGACCTTTTGAGGCTGTCCCCTATTAAAATCATAAAAAAAAGCTGGAAAAGATATCTCTCCAGCCCCTATAATGACTGTATCCCCATGTTCTAAGCCTTCTTCTGGCAAATTACTTACATGATATCCCCCCAACAAAATGTACGCACCACGCTGCTTAAATGCCTTTGCATGTTCATACGCTTGTATACTAGAAGATGTCTCAAAGCTAATGGCTACAACATCATACTTTTTCTTATCATAATCCACCTTCTGTGACATTTCATCACATACATCAATCTCACTCCCCAAATCCGTTGGTACTAACGAAACCAGTGTGGATAATGTTAAAGAAGGATAACTAAGTAATTTAGATAACTTTCCCCTATAACTTCTTTCATCCTTATTCCATGCATGAATCAATAATAGCTTCATAAACTCCCCCTATACTACTTTATACAAATTATTATACACTATTATAAATATTTTTAATAACACTAATAATTTTTATTAAACAAAAGGTAATATCAAATCATCTAATAAAAATCCCTTAAGATACTATATAATAATACCTTAAGGGATTTCATTTTTTACTTAGTCTAAAATCATTTTATTTTTTACCTCTTCTATAAACGCCTTAAATAATTCTAGAAAATAGTTATCCTTTACTACCAAATCTTCCGGATGCCACTGCACACCTAACATAAAACTCTCTCCTTCATACTCCAAAGCTTCAACAATATGATCAGAGGAAAATCCTACTACCTTTAAGTTTTCTCCTACCTTATTGACAGCTTGATGATGTAAGGAATTAACCATCAACCTATCCTTTCCCATCATCTGATAAAGCTTAGAATTTTGCTCAAGAGTCACTTCATGTTCCAAGGTATCCACTGGGTCCACTAAGTTTAAATGATTAAACCCACTACCTTGCTGCACTTTTATATCTTGATAAAGGGTTCCCCCCAATGCTACATTCATGATTTGAAACCCTCTACAAATACCTAGTATAGGAACTTTTCTCTCTAGTGCTTTATCAAAAAATTTCATTTCAAAAAGGTCTCTTTCTGGGCATACGTCTCCTAGCTCTAAAATAGGTTCTTCACCATAAAGAGCTGGATCAATATCATCTCCCCCTGATAAAATAAGACCATCTATTAAATCTAAATACCTGTCCATCTCTTCATATAAAAGTGTTGGAATAAGAATAGGAAGGCCCCCTGCTAGCTGAACAGCCCTAATATAATTATAACTTAAACTCTCATAATCCCTTATTGCTCTTTTTTCATATGCTGTTGTAATCCCAATTAATGGTTTCATTCTCTCACTCCTAACTACCGATTTCTTGCCACCTATGACAAGCTACAAAGTGACCTTGCCTCACTTCTTCTAATAAAGGCGCCTCTTTCATACAAACTTCCTTAGCATAAAGGCAACGGTTATGAAACTTACAGCCACTTGGTGGATTCACCGGACTGGGCATTTCACCTTTTAGTAAAATCCTTTGTTTTTCCATTTTCGGATGCGTCTTCGGAATAGCTGATAAAAGTGCCTTTGTATAAGGATGTAAAGACTCCTCAAATAATGCCTTAGTAGATGCTTTTTCTACAATATTGCCCATATACATTACTGCTACTTGGTCGCAAAAGTAACGTACCACCTCTAAATCATGAGAAATAAATAAGTAAGTAAGCCCAAATTGTGCTTTTAGGTCTGTCATCAAATTAAGTACTTGTGCTTGTATAGACACATCCAAAGCCGCTATAGGTTCATCTGCTACAATGAACTTTGGCTGCAACACAAGTGCTCTAGCTATGCCAATACGTTGCCGTTGTCCACCACTAAATTCATGAGGATATCGCCCCATAGCCTCACTATCTAATCCGCATAACTTTAGCATCTTAGCTGCTAGCTCTAAAGCCTCTTTTTGATTGGCAATTTTATGTTTGATGATACCTTCAGAAACGATTTGACCTACATTCATTCTAGGATCTAGACTTGCAAACGGGTCTTGAAATATAAGCTGCATATCTTTTCTTAGCTTAAATACACTTTTTTTATCTATTTTCACCTTGTTTTCCACATCATAAAGGGTTTGCCCCTCAAAAATTACTTTGCCTGCTGTAGGCGTTAGTAAATTAAGGATGGTCCGTCCAACTGTAGATTTACCACATCCAGACTCACCTACTAAAGCGAAAGATTCCCCTCTGTGAATGGTTAATGAAATACCATCCACCGCTTTTAAACTTTTATTTTTAGATTTAAATAACCCCTTTTGAGTTACAAAATGCTTTTTTAGATTTTCTACCTGTAAAATTATATCACTCATTATTCATACCCTCCTCATACAAGAAACACCTTACCCCATGTTCCATCGTGAGATTGGTCCAACTAGGCTTCACCTCTTTGCACACTTCCTTCCTATAATCACACCTAGGATAAAAGGCACACCCCTTTGGCATTTCTTTTAAAGAAGGAACTGTTCCTTTTATACTATGTAAATAACGATGAATCGTTCCTTTACTTGGCCTAGAATCTAAGAGGCCTTTTGTATAAGGATGTTTTGGGTTATCAAAAAGTTCTTCTACAGTTGTTTTTTCTACTATATTTCCTGCATAAAGTACCAATACTTCATCTGTCATTTCTGCAATGACACCTAGGTCATGAGTGATGAGCATTATACTTGTTTCATAGACTTTATTAAGTTCTTTAATAAGCTCTAATATTTGTGCTTGAATAGTCACATCCAAAGCAGTCGTAGGTTCATCTGCAATAAGTAACTGTGGCACACAGCTAAGTGCCATAGCTATCATTACTCTTTGTCTCATGCCCCCACTTAATAAATGTGGATATTCCTTCATCACCCTATCTGGCTCTGGAATATTAACAGCATTTAAAAGCTCCACCACTTTTTCCTTATTGGCTCTTCCCTTTAATCCCTTGTGAATTCGTAGGGCTTCACCAATTTGGTCTCCTATAGTTATTACGGGATTCAAAGAAGTCATAGGTTCTTGAAAAATCATAGCCATTTCATTGCCTCTTATTTTCTCAAGTTCGCTCTCCTTAAGCTGAAGTAATGCTTTATCCCCTAATTTGATTTCGCCGCCATCTACAAAACCTTGTCCTTTGGCTAAAAGTCCCATAATAGACAAGGCTAATGCACTTTTACCACAGCCTGACTCACCTACGATGCCAAGTATTTTCCCTTTTTCTAAAGTAAATCCTATCTCATTAATTACCTGTACTTTCCCCTCATCTGTTAGAAAACTTACTTTTAAATCTTTTACTTCTAATATGGCTTCATTTTCCATAGTCATTTGCTCACCTCCTCTTTAATTTAGGATCAAGTCCATCTCTTAGTCCATCACCTAAAAAGTTAATAGAAAGTACTGTTAAAAATACCAATAAACCTGGTGGTATCCAAAGCCACCACTGCGACTTAAGCACTCTCATACTTTGTGCAGCTGTTAGCATATTCCCCCAACTAGGCTGTGGCTGCCTAACACCCATTCCTAAGAAACTCAGTCCTGCTTCTAAGAGTATCCCATTGGCAATAGCCAGTGTGGTATAAACAATAAGAGGTGCTAGTACATTTGGCAAAAGATGCTTTTTAATGATTTCAAAACTATTTAATCCTAGTACTCTACTTGCTTCTATAAACTCCCTTTGTTTAAGAGATAAAATCTCTACGCGCACAATCCTAGCAATATTAGTCCATTGTAAAATCCCTATAATAATCACTAAACTTACTACCCCTGGCTCCATAATAGCTGCCATAGAAATCGCAATAACAAAGAAGGGAAAGCACATCATAATATCTACCAGCCTCATAATCATGTTATCTACTAAGCCGCCAAAGTAACCTGCAATAGCTCCTAAAGTCACACCAATGACGAGTTGAAGTACTGTTGCCATAAGACTTACACCTAATGATACTCTTCCACCATATAAAAGTCTCGTCAGTACATCTCTACCTAATTCATCTGTTCCTAAAAGATGTTCTCTAGAAGGTGCTACTTCTATCATACCAAGGTCAATAGCATCTCTCTCATAAGGTGCTATAACCGGTGCCACAGCCGCCAACATAATAAAGAGCATTAAAATACTAAATCCTACTAATGCCAGTTTATTTTTACCAAAGACGCGCTGAGCTAACACTTTTGTTTGACTTATTAATCTTTTCATACACTTCACCTCTTTTCTAGGCTTCATATTTAATACGAGGGTCAACAATAGCATACAGTATATCAGCTATAAGATTAGCTGCTAGTGTTAAAACAGCAATGATCATCACAATCCCCATAATCAGTGGATAGTCCCTATTCATAACCGCTTCATAGTTAAGCCTCCCGATGCCTGGCCATATAAAAATCGTTTCTGTAAGTAAGGCCCCAGAAAAGAGGGTAGGTATTTGAAGGCTGATAATAGTAATAATAGGAATCATACAGTTCTTTAAGGCATGCTTATAAATAACCCGATAACCTCTCACACCTTTTGCCCTAGCTGTTCGAATAAAATCTTGCTGAATGATCTCTATCATATGAGACCTTGTATAGCGCATAAGTGAAGCTGTATTAATAAGGGCTAACACTAAGGTTGGTAAAATCATATGTCTCACTACGTCAACGACATACGCCATTCCTTCCAAATTAGCACCTGCTGTTACCATTCCTGAGACTGGGAGCCACTTAAGATCTACTGCAAACCATTTAATCATGAGCATCCCAAAGAAAAAAGCCGGAATAGACAACCCCATAAGGGCAATGACTGTAGCAATGTAATCTATTAATTTCTTCTGCCAAATAGCTGTTATAATGCCAATAGGAATGGCAATCAAAACACTCAGTAGTATAGCTGTTAAGGATAAAATAAAAGTATTTCCTAACCTGCTCCCAATGACCTCTAAAACAGGTGCTTTATAGACTATAGAATACCCTAAGTCTCCTTGCACAGCACGGCCCAGCCACCTCACATATTGCAAAGGTAGTGGGTCATAATGACCTATCTTTTCTAACATCTCTTCTCTCATCTCAGCAGATAAATTGGGGTCCATCATATTGGCATAAGGATCTCCTGGCTGTAAATTAACTAGTGCAAAGATAATGATTGAAATTCCTATTAATATAGGAATGGTTTGAAGTAACCGTTTCACTACATACCTCAAACTTCCACCTCCTCCATTTTTTTAACTCAAAAAAGGCGCTTGTAAAGTGATTTTTCTTTCTCAACTTTACAAGCACCTTTTAGATTATTTAATTATTCCACAGTCCATTTATGAATATTAGGGAACTCTATATAGTTAGAGAAGTTGTAACCTTTGATGTTTGGATTATATACTCTTGCCTCATTTGGGCTATAGAGATAAACAAAAGGTGCTTCTTCATTAAGTAATTTTGCCCATTCATTATAATGAACTTTTCTTTCATCTTGGTTAAGTGATTGTGCTGCTTGATTAAGTATAGTATCGCTTTGTGCATTATTGAAGTTCGCAAAGTTGAAGCCTGGTTTACCTAGTAATTCTGAGCTCCAATAAGATTTGGCATCAGCTGGGTCAAGCTCTAAAGAGAAGCCCATGAGAGCCATTTCATAAGAGTGCTCTTCATATACCTTTGCTTTTACAGAAGCAAAATCCATGGCCTGGATATTTATTTCAATACCTACTTCTTTTAAGTTTTGCTGAATAACTGGTGCTGATTGTTCTCTTACTTTATTACCTGTAGGCACAAGTAAATCCACTTTAAATACAGTACCCTCTTTTTGTAATACACCATTTTCTTCTGTCCAACCTGCTTCTGCAAGAAGAGATTTTGCTTTTTCAGTGTCATAAGCGTAATCATTTAATCCCTCTTTTGGATAGGCCCAGCTAGATACTGCAAGAGGTGCATTAATAATCGAACCATGTCCTTCAAGTAACTGATTTACAAGTCCATCACGGTTAATAGCATAAGTGATAGCCTGCCTTACTCTCTTATCTGCAAATAATGGATTTTCATTATTCATAGTCATAAATTGATAGCTAGCACTAGGATATTCTAAAATCGTCTTGCCTGCTGAAGTATAAGTATCTAAATCCTGTTGTTTAAAAGAAGATAGCGCTGCAATATCTAAGGTGCCATTAATCAGTTCTCCTTGGGCTGTCTCTTGGTTACTTACTTTTAAAATCACTTTTTCAAGTTTTGGTGCACCTAAGAAATAATTATCATTTCTTACAAGCTCTACGTATTGATCAGGTACAAAATTTACTAGCTTAAAAGCACCTGTACCGATTGGATTGGTTAATAGATTAGTTTGTTTCTCCCATTCTCCTACAGGAATAGCTCCCCATAGATGCTCAGGTAAAATGCCACGAATAGCAAAATTAGCAAGGGCTGCTGCATAAACTTCTGAGTATGTAAAGCTAATGGTCTTTTCATCAATGATTTCAATTCCCTTTACAGTATCTGCTTTGCCATCTCTATAGTCTTGTGCCCCTACTAGCTTCTCTATCTCAGCAAAACGAGGCCCTGTATAATTAGGGTCGGCTATACTTGTAAAAGTAAAAGCAACATCCTTTGCAGTAAAAGGTTTCCCATCATGCCAAGTCACATTACTTCTTAGCTTGAATGTTATTTTAAGATTATCCTCAGAAACTTCATAGCTTTCAGCTAGGGCTGGGATAATGTTATCATCTGCATCTAAAGTAAGTAGTGATGAGAACACTAATTCCCCTACTTTTCTATCATAAATATCATTTAATAAAACTGGATTGAAAACACCTTTTGGAGAACTCCAAATCGCATAGTTAATCGTCTGACTTGCTACTGTTTCGGTCTCATTCGGATTAGGTGTTACTGAGGTTTCTTTACTCGTCGTACTTCCACACCCTACTAAAAGCGCTCCCACAAGAAGTGTCATCAAAAGATAACTCCCTATTTTCTTTTTCATTACTTCATCCCCTTTTAATTCCTAGTATTACTATATGTTTAATTTTTTATAATTATATATATAGTAATAAATATTGTCAACTTTTTTAATTTTTTAATCTATATATTTTATCTGTTTTCCTTGTTAATTATGCCTAAATGTTTTGCTTACACTAAATCAAGATATAAAAAACAGCTATTCTAAGTGAAATAGCTGTTTTTTATATCCCTATAATTTAAAGAAAAGCGTAGCAATATTAAAATACACTAAAATAGAGCATGTATCCACAATGGTTGTAATTAATGGTGCTGCCATAATAGCTGGATCTAACTTACATTTTTTAGCGATAAGCGGTAAGATGCATCCTATCACTTTTGCCATAACGATTGTACATACTAAGGTACATCCAACGACTATAGCTAATGTTAAATCACGATACATTAAAAATATTCTAAGTCCATTAACAGTGGCTAATACCATACTCACTATTAATGAAATACGAAACTCTTTAAAAATAACCTTAAAGAAATCCTTGAACTTAATCTCATCCAAAGCTAACCCACGAATAATCAATGTAGAGCTTTGTGACCCACAATTGCCTCCTGTATCCATCAACATAGGAATAAAAGCAACTAGTAATGGAATAGTGGAAAAGGCTCCTTCATATGTGGTAATAATGGTACCAGTAATAGTAGCAGATAGCATAAGCACTAAAAGCCATAAAATACGATGTTTTGCATGATTTAATACAGAAGTTTCAAAATAGCTTTCTTCGCTAGGGCTCATAGCCGCCATCTTAGTCATATCTTCTGTTGTCTCTTCCTCTATAACATCCATAGCATCATCAACGGTTACAATTCCTACCAGATACTGCTCTGTGTCTACTACAGGTATAGCTAAAAAGTCATATTTTCCAAACATCTTAGCCACATTTTCTCGGTCCTCATGGGTATAAGTCCAGATGACATTGGTCTCCATAATGTCTCCAACCTTATCTTCATCTTTTGACATTAATAAATCTTTAACTGATACTAAGCCAATAAGCTTGCGGTTTTCTGTTACATAACATGTATAAATCGTTTCTTTGTCTATTCCTTCTGTACGAATACGTTCAATTGCCTCTGAAACACACATATCTTTTTTTAAATGAATATATTCAATAGTCATCATGCTTCCAGCACTATCTTTAGGATAGTTTAGAATGGTATTAATACTATTTCTAGTTGCTTCATCTGTATTTTTCAAAATACGTTTTACCACATTTGCCGGCATTTCTTCAATAATGTCTACTGTATCATCTAAGAACATTTCATCCATTACTTCTTTAAGTTCCTGATCTGTAAGACCCTCAATAAGCAATTTTCTCGTTAAACTATTCATATAAGAAAAAGTTTCTGCTGCTGCTTCTTTATTAAGTAATCTAAAAGTAATAAGTAATTGTCTTTCCTCTAATGCTTCTAAAAGCGTTGCTAAGTCTACAGGATTCATCTCATGAAGCTGCTCTTTTAAAGTAGAAAAATCCTTTTGATTGATTAATTGTAAAATGATTTCTTTATTCATTTTTTGTCCTCCTCTTTACACTTTGAATTTATATTCATCCTGTAAGCGCAAGACATGTTCTTCATAAAAAATATTAATTCTTCTATATCGGCCAAAGAACGGATGGTTTCTTAGCCACATAGAATCTCTTCTTTTTCCTATTCCGATTTATGCCCTGCCCACTACATTCACCATCCATTCTCCTCACCTCTCTTTTATCACTTTTATTTTGGCAAATAAAAAACCACGCCAAAGCATGAACACTGGCGTGGATCTATATCAATCATCACTTTATAATAGAGTCTAATTCTACTATACTACCGTTCAAACTTTAGCTTCACAGGGCGCAATGACTGGAGTCATCTTGAAATTGCATTAGATTATGCCTTGGATTCGACATAGCCTGCTAACCAACTAATAGTGTCTCCACTATTTCGCGGCAGCAATCCTTATCCCTGTGGTAACCTTATCTACCGGACTATTCAATTCTCTTCTAATCTATCCTTAAAAGCTATTTTTGTCAATGTTATTTTATGTAAATCTCCCCTGCACCTATTTCTAAAAGAATTTTGCACCATGTCCTGCAAGAATCACCTTAACTATAAGGCTGTCATTCTCTTTTTCTTTAGATTACCACCATGACTTTCCTTCTAGGCTTTGGTTTATCTTATCTTACCAGTTATAGATTTAGACTCAAAAGGATATGGCTGCCTCCCTTTTTGTCTTATAAGTATTTTTTCTCTTCTCTAGGAAAATACTGTTTCTAAGTCAATTTCTAAGCTTTCTAGTGTTTTTACAATAACTTTTTCATCTCCTGCATACATCTCCGGCCTGCCATAACGTTTGTTATCACCTAATGTAAATACGCTTACGATGTTTTCTTCTGGTTCAATAATCCAATACTCTTTTACCCCAGCTTCTTCATATTTATTAAATTTCTTAATCTTATCAACTCTCGCTGTAGATGGTGAGGTGATTTCTATAATCCAATCTGGTGCACCTTTACATCCTCTATCATCTAATTTATTTTTGTCACAAATAATGCTTAAATCTGGCTCAAATACATTGATAATCTGCTCAGATATTTCTATGGTTTCAAGGCGAACTTCAAAAGGTGCAGGGTACACCTTACAATTTTTGCCCACTAGATAGTTTGCAATCTGTCTATGAAGCTCTGATAGTATTTCTTGATGTCTCCTAGAGGGTGCTGCTTGCATATAAAGTCTACCATCTAAGATTTCAATCCTTTTGTCTCCATCCCAATTCAGATAGTCTCTATAGGTATATACTCTTTTTTGTTCTGCTAATGGCATATCCTCACCTCCCTTGTCTTATATCATCTCATTTAATTTTTATGACTTACAATCCACTCAAATATCTCTTCCTCATTTTTATTTCCATTCGCTATAGCTAACCCTAACGCTATAAGCTCTTGTTGTGTATATACTAAAACAATGCTATTCATCTTACAAAGTAAACTCATTACAGCAACACCAATACGTTTATTCCCATCTAAAAATCCGTGATTACAAATAAGACTATGAGTTATTGCTGCTATTTTCCTTTCATCTGGTGTATATAGGTCCATTCCCCCAAATGTCATACTCCCTCTACATAAAGCACTTTTAAGGAGGCCTTCATCTCTAACACCACTACCCCCACCCGTTTTTGCTACTATTTTTTCATGGAACAATACTAATTGCTCAAATTCTATATTTTTCACTATTTAGCAAGCTCCTTTAGTGCTTCTTCATTTTCTAATATAACTTCGTCCATAAGGCTTTCTATGGTTTTCTGATTTTTTTGTTTTAAAAACTCTACAAAATCTATTACTTCCAGCTTCTGATTGTCCGTTAATGCTTCGAATTCATTGACTAACTTTTGAGCAAGTGTCATATCTATTCCTCCTCGTATTTTGTTATTTAGCTTTATTATACAATATGAACCTAGTTGTTGTTAACTATTCATTTCTAATCCGCCTTTTTACTTTTGTCAGACCAACGTTAAGCTAAATCTTATGACATTGTAGTGACGCCTACTACTTGAAGCCCCTAATACTACCTAAAAACGCCTCCTATTTTCTCACTAATACAATCCACTCAAATTATTGTATATCAATACCTTGAGAGACTTTCTGTTCTTCAATATTTTAAATTCTTTATATGATACACGGTTTAGGACCCCCTCTAACAATTGCTTGTTGTTACTACACTAAGGGCGATAGCATAATCGTATGTTCTTTCGTCTCCCATTATACCTAAAGAGAAGTAAATTGATATTAGAAAAGTAATGGTTTTCAGGTTTATTAATAAAATGTTTTATTATAGACGCCATTTTAAAGAGTACTTTGACAATTCTCCACTATATATGTTTAACTTATCTATATGAAGCAACTATTAAAGGTCTTCTAGATAACATACAAATTTTATACAAAAAGGAAATTAAAAAATGAAAATTGGATTTGATAATCATCGGTACCTAACTATGCAATCTGAACACATTCGCGAGCGTATTAGTCAATTTGGTGACAAACTATATCTAGAGTTTGGGGGGAAGTTGTTTGATGACTATCACGCATCACGTGTACTTCCGGGCTTTGCTCCTGATAGCAAACTTCAGATGCTTATGCAACTATCGGATCATGCAGAAATCATCATTTCTATCAATGCCGCCGATATCGAAAATAATAAAGTAAGACATGATCTAGGTATTCCCTACGACCAAGACGTTCTACGTCTTATTCAAGTCTACAGAGAAAAGGGTCTATATGTTAGTAGTGTAGTGATTACACGTTACACGGGACAGGCCTCTATAAATATGTTTCAATACAAATTAGAAAACATGGATATCAGGGTATATCATCACTATTCTATAGAAGGTTATCCTAACAATGTATCTCACATCATCAGTGATGAAGGCTATGGCAAAAATGATTATGTAGAAACAACTCGTCCATTAGTCATTGTTACTGCACCAGGACCAGGTAGTGGTAAGATGGCTACTTGCCTTTCTCAATTGTATCATGAAAATAAACGTGGTCTAAAAGCTGGATATGCTAAATTTGAGACTTTTCCAGTTTGGAATCTTCCTCTAAAGCATCCTGTAAATTTAGCTTATGAAGCAGCCACAGCGGACCTTAATGATGTCAACATGATTGATCCTTTCCACTTAGAAGCCTATGGCATAACTACAGTAAACTACAACCGCGATGTTGAAATTTATCCTGTACTAGCAGCCATGTTTGAAGGTATTTATGGCAGTTGCCCATATGCGTCTCCAACAGATATGGGGGTCAATATGGCCGGCAACTGTATTATCGATGATGAGGTATGTCAAGAGGCTTCTCACCAAGAAATCATCCGTCGTTATTACCAGTCTATGAACCGCTTAATCAAAGGTGAAGCTACCAAAGAGGAAGTATACAAAATCGAACTATTGATGAAACGAGCTAAAATCACTACTGATGCTAGGTTGGTTGTACCTGTTGCTAATGCATTAGCTGCTGAAACTGGAGCTCCTGCTATAGCCCTAGAGCTTCAAGACGGCAGCATTGTCACTGGCAAGACTGGTGATCTTCTCGGTGCTTCTTCTGCTGCTTTATTAAATGCAGTTAAGGTACTCGGAGGCATTGATGATGCCATTCATCTTATCTCCCCTGACTTTATAGAGCCCATTCAAACCCTAAAAACGCATTATTTAGGTAGTAAAAATCCCCTCTTACATACAGACGAGGTTCTAATTGCACTTTCTATGTGTGCTGCCACTGATTCAAATGCCAAATTAGCATTAGAGCAACTTCCAAAACTAGCTGGCTGTCAGCTCCACGCTACTGTAGTCTTATCTCCTGTTGATATGAAGACTTTCAAGAAGCTTGGCATTGAGTTTACCACTGAAGCAGTTTATAAGAACAAACCTCTATAATGCTTTCTCCATTACTTACACCCGGTAGATTGTACTCCTACCGGGTGTAAAAAAGAACTGGGCACTTATTTTAGTGCACCAGTTCTTTATCAACTATCTCTTTTCATATGCTGCTACTGCTTTACTGTATTCATCAGGTTCTGCAATCTCTTCTATAATCACGTCTCCATCTTCAGCATTATAATAACGATAAATATATACGCCTTCTTTAATTTCATCCTCTTCAACTAAAGATACCGCCATATACGTTTTACGTCTCACCTCAAAGGTATCCATAATTGCAAACTCTCTCTCCGTTCCATCTGATACAGGAATACTGATTACTTCATATTCATTCATTACATCGTCTCCTATTATTGCACGCTAATCTTTAAGTAACATTATATTCTACTGATAAAATAATTTCAATTATAAAACCGTCTTTTCTATTTCTTAAAATCAACCACTTCTTCTTTCTCTAAATAAACAGTCGTTTCACTAATCTGTGTTTGAGCAATAACCTTTCCTTTTCTTATAGAATACGCAACTGGTACTTGTCTTCTTACGGCATCATACCCATTCTCTGCTGGAAGAATAATGAGGTTGGCTGGTTTACCCACTTCAATGCCATATTGGTTTTGAATATTTAATGCTTTTGCACTATTTTTTCCGATAAGCTTAAGGCTTTCATTAATTTGGCCATAGCCCATGATTTGGCAGACATGTAAGCCCATATGAAGCACTTGAAGCATATTGCCTGTCCCTAATGGATACCATGGGTCAAAGATATCATCATGACCAAAGCATACATTAATATCTGCTTCTAGCATTTCTTTCACTCTCGTAATCCCACGACGTTTTGGATAAGTGTCAAAACGTCCTTGTAAGTGAATATTCACCAGTGGATTAGCTACGAAATTAATGCCTGACATTTTAAGCAGTCTAAACAGCTTATAAGCATATGCTCCATTATAAGAATGCATGGCTGTTGTATGGCTTGCTGTTACTTTATGTCCCATTTGATTTTCATAAGCTTTAGTAGCAACTACTTCAATAAAACGTGATTGTTCATCATCAATTTCATCACAATGTACATCAATTAAAACATCATATTTTTTCGCTAGCTCAAAGATTTTCTCAATAGAGGCTACCCCGTATTCTCTAGTAAATTCAAAGTGTGGAATGGCGCCAATAACATCTGCCCCTAATTTTAAAGCTTCTTCTAATAGCTCTAATCCATTAGGATAAGATAAAATTCCTTCTTGTGGGAAGGCAACGATTTGCAAGGTTACAAAGTCTTTTAGCTCTTCTCTTAGTTCTACTAAAGCTTTAATGGCTGTTAATTCTGGATCTGTTGTATCTACATGGGTACGGATAAACTGAATCCCATTAGCCACTTGCCATTTAATGGCTTGTCTTGCTCTATTTTTAACGTCTTCTTTATTTAAAGCTTCTTTTCGCTCTGACCAACATTGAATACCTTCAAAAAGTGTCCCGCTTTCATTCCATCTTGGCTCACCTGCTGTCAAGGTTGTATCTAAGTGAATATGTGGTTCTACAAAGGGTGGTACTACAAGCCATCCCTTAGCATCAATAATTTCTTCATGCTCTCCTGCTTCTATCATAGGAGCAATTTCAGTAAAGCACCCATTTTCAATTTTAATATCTACTAACTGAGCCTTATCTTCTAATTTCGCATTTTTAATAATCACATCGTTTCTCCTTATCTATTTATTAATTGACTGATTCATTTCCTAAAGAACTTACTACTATTTATTTTCCTCTTATCCTTCATCCCTATACTATTTAGGATATAAGTAAAGCGAAGTACTCTTTGCGTTCCTTGGTACCTCGCTTCACTTATATCCTCTATTTTTCTTTTCGATTGCTAAAAACCACTGTGAGCATAGCGTAACTGATTACAGATGTTACGACTGCATTAATAGGGGTAATACCTGGTAAGAAATGTGCTGCCAGTACACCTAATGCCCATGCTATGATTCCAATCATATTAACACCTTTAAAGCTTGCTTTTTCAAAAGCTTCATATTTGCCTTTATTGATAATAAAGTAGTCTGCAATGATTACCCCACCAATACTTGGCATAAAGGTATTGAGTAAGTTGAGCCAGCTCATAAAGTTGTTATAAAGAATTACCGCAAGTAGTGTTCCTACTATCCCATTAATAATCACTAGTTTGCTTTTAGGTTGTTTTGTAATATTTGAAAAGCCAAGCCCTGAAGCATATAAAGCATTATCATTGGTTGTCCATATATTAAGCCCTAGTACAATAATAGCTGGTACGATCAGCCCTTGAAGAAACATGACTTCTGAAATGTCTGCTTCTCCTGTTACCATGGCACCAATAGCACCAAAGATAAACATTAATGTATTTCCTACTAAGAAGGCAATGACTGTGGTACTTACACCAATGCGTTTACTTTTTGCAAAACGTGTGAAATCTGGTGTTAAAGTTCCTCCACTAATGAAGGACCCTACTACTACTGCTACAGCCGCACTCATTGTCATAGATTCTTCTGGGGTAATAGCGGCAAGCCCACTTATTCCTCCCACACTATTAATAGCCATTCCTACTGATGTAGAACCTAAAATGGCAATGGCTGGTACTGCAATCGCACTTAATATCATCAGGGATTTCATCCCGAAGTAAGCTGTTGCTGTCATTAAAAGACCTGCTATGGCTACTAATACCCCTACACTAACCCCTGTTACTTTAGAAACTGGAATAGCAAACATGGCAACACCTACACCAAACCACCCAATTTGTGTGGCACCTAATAAAAAGGATACTAAGTAAGACCCTTTTTCACCAAAGGAATAACGTGCTAATAGGTGAGTTGATAAACCTGTGTCTCCTGCAATGTAAGCCAGTAATCCTGTATAACTACATAAGATGACATTTCCAATAAATACGGCTACAAAGAACTGCTTTAAGTCCATACTTGTTCCTAATGTACCACCACTTAGCATACTTGCTGAGAAAAAGGTAAACCCTAGCATGACCACTAACATGGCTAGAAAACCTTTCTTATGACTTGCTGATACTACTCCTAATGAAAAATCATGATCTTCATGTTGTTTTTGCTTCATCTGTACTCTCCTTATCTCAAGTACCATAAACAGAAAAAGAACCCCTTAGTTTGACCTTTAATTGTAAACTAAGGGGCTCTGCTTCTAGAAGAGCCCCTATCTCATGGAGCTCTTCTACCGATCCGTTTACCTTATAAGCCTCACTGGACTTAATTAAAGGTACTTTATTTTTTTGTTTTATTTAATATAACATTTATGTTAACTTATGTCAATTTCCATTTTTTTCATTTTTCATTTTTCATTGTTCATTGTTTAACTACGAAGAACGTTATTTCTGCTTAATCCTTCAAACACTCTAGTTCCTCTAAGTACACACAATGCTTTATTGTATTATTTTTTATAGCTTCTATACATAGTTCATAATCCATCCACATAACTGCTTCTATCTCTTCTTGTTGTAACTTAAGCTTGCTTAAGTCAATGTCATTTCTTTTTAATCTATAAACCCTTGTGATCTGATTGTCTATAAACGCTTTGCCATAAAAAATATTCGTTTCTGCTATGCGCCTAATCATACGCTCTTCTAGTTCTTCTGAGGAGGCTTTTATACCTAGCTCTTCTTCTAATTCACGAAGTGCTGAATCTACATAGGTTGAACCTGCAGGTATATGTCCTGCTGAGGATATATCATAGCAACCTGGATGGGAATCCTTGTCTTTACTTCTTTTTTGAAGTAAAACATCTAATCCCCCCTTACCATTATCTCTTACAATCCATACATGAGATGTTCTGTGTAAATCTCCCTCAGCATGTACCTTACTTCTTTCTTTTATAATGCCTGTTGGCTCTCCATTTTCATCCACAATATCAAGCATTTCCATGACTCATCCGCCACCACCTATCTTATAGATTATTATTTATTTGCTATCTTATAAATCTCATACATAGCTTTCTCATCCAATACCTTAAAGCTTCCGATGGTACGTGTTCCATAAAAGGCACATCTTCTTGCTAAATCTCTCAAGCTTTCTTCATCTTGAATACCTATTCCTAATTCACTAAAACAAGTTGGTGCACCAATTGACTTAAAATAGTCTACCAATTTTTCTATGGCACGTACAGCACATTTCTTAGTATCTTCTTCTTCAATCCCCCATACTTTTTTACCAAACTGAGCAAAGCGTTCTGGATTTTCCTCATAGCAATAATTTGCCCATGCTCCCCATATGGTTGACAAGCTAGCGCCATGTGCCACATCAAATTTACCACTTAATTCATGACCTAATTGATGAGGTGCAAAATCACTTACTGCCCCTAAACCAGTGAGTCCATTATGGGATATGCTACCACACCACATAAGTTCACTCATGGCTTCGTAATCATGAGAATTCTGTAGTGCTTTTTCTCCGTAATGAATTACTGTTCTAAGGAGAGCCTCTGCTACTTCATCCGTAAAGGCATTACCTTTGGTTGGTGTAAAATAACGATCTAGCGTATGCATCATAATATCTACTATACCGTATGTAATTTGCTCTTTAGGTAAAGTATAAGTGATTTCAGGATTCATAATGGCAAATTTAGGGCGATTAAAATCTGTACTTAATCCACGTTTTTCACCTGTCTCTTCATTGGTTAAAACAGAGGAATTACTTGTTTCACTCCCTGCTGCTGATAAAGTAAGTATACAGCCTACAGGTAAACTTCTCTCTACCACTTGCTTACGCAGCCAAAAGTCCCATAGTTCCACCTCTGGATTAGCTACACCATGGGCAATCGCTTTTGCAGTATCAATCACACTTCCTGCGCCTACAGCTAAAATAAAGTCGGCTCCAAAAGCTTTGGCTTCTTCTATAGCCTTCTTAGCAAAGCCTAAACGAGGGTTGGGTTGTACACCTCCTAGTGCTTTATAAGGTATATTCTCCTTTTTAAATTGCTCTAAAACTCTATTTAATAGGCCGCTTCTAACGACACTGCCTCCGCCATATACAATAATAATGCGGTTTCCATTGAATTTTTTAATAGCTGCTGTAACTTGTAACTCTGTATCCTTCCCAAAAATCACTTCTGTTGGTGCCCAGTAAACAAAATTATTCATGTCATTTTCTCCTCTGCCCTTTTGAATTTTATTACACTCATTATTTCTAACATTATTATATCATAGGATCCATATGCTCTGTCATTTCTTCTCTACTGATTCCTATCTTTAATATTTCCTTATCCTCATCATAGGTTAGCTCAGTAAGTAACAGAGGTCTCCCCCTATAAAGAATCTCCTTTAGTAATTGCTCATCTAGCCCTACAGTAAAGATTTCAATATCCACCACCTACACTCATGGTCTCTCTAAATATTTCTTCTTGATTATTTTCTATACTTAAATCCTTTAATCCAGTTATCACCTTATCTTCCACTTCACAATCAAAGGATAAATTCATCATAGTAGGACCATCTCCATTTGTTTTCATTTTATTTTTCCAACTAAATTATCACTATATAATAACCACATCTTCACATACCAGTTATACTTCTATAATGTTTAGAAATTAATGAATATTAATTAAATTTCATTGACTTATTTTTATCACTGGTGTATTCTTGTTTCATAAAGTGTATATATCATATATACACACTTTATACACCACACAAACTATGTTATTGAGAGGAGGCTCTTTTATGACTATCTATCTTGACTACAGTAGCTCCCTTCCCATGTATGAACAAATTAAGGAAGCTATTAAGCAAAACATTTATAATGGCGAGCTTACTCATCATGATCCACTTCCCTCTATTAGGCAACTCGCTAAAGATTTGAATGTTAGTATGATGACTACCAAGAGAGCTTATACCGATTTAGAACATGAAGGCTTTATCTATACCCTGTCTGGAAAAGGCACTTTTGTTAAACTTCCTGATTTAACAGAAGTTCTCTATGCACATCAGCAAAAACTTCTTCTTAGCTACACTGATGCCACTCAAAAAATGTATGAGATAGGTATCTTAAAAAAAGACTTATTAAAAATTATTGAAACGATCTATAAGGAGTGAATACAATGTCTATTTTAGAAGTCCAACACTTAAACAAACATTTTAAAACCTTTTCCTTACAAGATATAACCATTCAGCTTGAAAAAGGCTGTATTATGGGATTCATTGGTGAAAATGGTTCGGGAAAAACGACTACTATTAAACTTTTATTAAATGGACTCCCAAAAGACTCTGGAGAAATCAAACTCTTTGGTTTAGACCATATTGTAAATGAAGTAGCTGTCAAAGAAAAACTAGGTTATGTTCCTGCAGATGACTATTTTACAGATAGTGCAACATTAGCTAGTCATGCCAAAGCACTTAAGCCTTTTTATAAAACCTGGGATGAAGACTTTTTCCAAACTATTGTAGAGACTTGGAATCTACCGCAAAGCCAGAAAATGCATGAATTTTCTAAGGGAATGAAAACCAAAGCTATGCTAGCTCTAGCTCTTGCCCATAGACCTCAGCTTCTTATTTTAGATGAGCCCACAGTTGGTCTTGATCCTTCTGCTCGTTTAGAAGTACTCGATATTTTGCGAGAATTCGTAGCAGATGGTGAGCGTTCTGTCTTTCTCTCTACTCATATCACAACAGATCTAGATAAAATAGCAGACTATATCACCCTCATTCATCAAGGTACTATACGAGAGAGTTTATCTATAGACCACCTTCAAGAAAAATATGCCCTAGTAGAAGGGAACTTAAGCCAGCTTCAAACTCACAAGGAAATTTTTATTGGCATTCGCAAAGGAGATATACGCTTTGAGGGACTCCTACTTAGAGAAAATGCTCTAAAATACTTTAATTCTGAGCAGATTAAGGTCCCCAATATTGAAAATCTCTTAACCCTTCTTACCTATGGGATTCAAAACGAAAATAACAATCCTATTTTGAAAGGACTCTAAGAAGGTGATCTGATGCTATTATTTAAAGAATATAAAGCACTTTTGAAAGGTGGATTTTTTACTGGAAGTTATCTTACTTGCCTAGTACTTATTGTTATTACCCTTCTTATTCAGCAATGGACAAAAGTAGGGATTGATTCACTCTACATTGTCTTATCCTATATGGGGGTAACAACCTTTTCTTCAATGATGCCAAAAAAATATGAGTTTTATAGCGCTAGCCCCCTTCGCCATACTTCCATTGTTCCATTGATGTTTTTACATAGTATAGGACTCTTTATACTTAGCAGTAGCATTTTTTATGTCTATTTTGTTTGGCAGCATGTCCCCATAGGCTTTTTTACTATTTTAGTCACTTTCAATTTGGCTATCCTTAGTCTTGATATATTTACTCGTATCTATATCCATTCGCCTTTCATGTTTAGTACAAATGATTGGAAGTGGACTACTTATATTATCTTTCTTTCTATTGCTCTAGTGCTACCTATCACTCTTGAAATAGATCTTTCTAATCATTATGGCTACCTTATTCATTTTGAAGAAACACTTTCTCTCTTTAAGCAAATTGCCATAGTCATATTCACAGGAATGCTAGCCTTCTTTACAACTTATAAAGTTTTACATCCCTATTATTCAAATACTACTTTTAGGAGATAAAATCATGGAAAAAGCACGTCTATTATTAATAGCTTCTAAAGAACTTTTAGGAAAAGAAGGTACTAGGTCTCTTTTTATTCTAAAACTTGTAGTTTATCTACTTTATGTATTAGCCCTAGTTTTAACTATTTCTTTATGCCTAGACCCTCACTATTTTTCACATAGTCAATATTCACTGTTTCAGACCCTTATGATCAGTAGTACATTTTCAGCCACTCTGAGTTTTTATTCTAACTTTGGCTGCTCTAAACTTCCTAGGAACAAAAGGGATTTTAAAGCATTTTCCCTTTCTTTTCCTGTCACACAACAAGATTACCACCGGGCTCAGCTTATCTCCTATTGGTCTACTATGGGTATTTCAGTAGGTATACTTATTTTCTGCTGTATTGCATTAAAAGTTGTTAATATTTCTTATAGTATATCTGTTGCATTAGGTTTTATTTTAATATACAACTTGTTACTTACTGTACTATTTGCCCTACAGCCATCTTTTGTTACGCCATCAGCCCATACTCCTTGGTACAAGAGGCTTATAGCCTTACTTCTTTTGTTTTCTCCTTATTTGATAAGCTTCTTTTCTGATTTTCTAGAAAAACTAATGCAAGACCTTAATACCCTTTCACTTCATTCTTTTAGCTACCACCTCACAAAGCCACTAGCTTTTATGAGTAGTTGGGTAGGCATTATACTTTTTACTGTCATCTTAGTTGGTACACATCTCTATTCCTTTTATTTTAAAAAAAATATTTAAGATTGAACCTATTACATGTCAATTACGATCAATGCCTATCATTAAAATAAAAAAATCATAAGTTATTGGTAGTCCATCACTTATGATTTTTTATCTCTATTGTTAATCTCTCATAATATTTCATTTATTTTTATTGATGTTTCGTTATTACGAAATATGGGGCATAGTTTTCGTCTTGTCTCTAATATTATCTTAAAGTAAAAGAAAGCAGACTGGCATTGCCTTCTCCAATATAGGTTAGATAAATTGCCTGCTTACCATCGGGAATGCTAACAGGTGCAGTATATTCCTCCCATACATTGGCATAATTTACTTTCAGCTTTGCTAGTACAGGACCATCCCAGGCAGTTCTCACCTCAAACTCACCACCTGCGTAGCCTCTGACCTTAATAGAAATTTCCTTTACATCCTTGCAATTAAAATATTTAAAGCCTGCAGTTGCAGAATGTTGCATATTAGCGATGTAACCGGGCTCCTCATCACCATCGCGACCATCCTGCATAATCTTAGGTGCACAGCTGTCTCCCACATAAACGGAAGGCTCATCTCTAAAGAGATTACAAGCAATATAAGCAGGATACTCACCCTTGCCCTCTAAAGGTCCGCCATTCAAACCACAGGAAGTAATTTCCACCTGAGGAATGCTCCCGTCAGGCAGGATGGTTAATTTCTCTGCACAGCCTTGTCTGCTGTACCATGTACCATTGGTATGACGATGGTAAAAAATATACCAGTCACCGGAAATGTCAACGATACTGCCGTGGTTATTGGCACCATATGCCATGGGTTGATTTGCAGGCTTGTAGGTATCAATATGTAAATCGCTATTGCTGACAATTACGCCACCATATACAAAGCCAGAAGTGGGATTCTTACTGGTTGCATAGCAAAGCTCATGCATTACCACGGAAGAATATATAAGGTAATAGGTATCTCCCATCTTACGAATGGAGGGTGCTTCAAAGAACTCATGTCCCTGGAAGGTGGTACCCATACCATACTCACAACCTGGTGCTACAAATACAGGATCTTCCATAATGGTCAACATATCAGATGCTATCACCGTTGCCATAGCTCCGGTTCTAGATTTGTCTCCGCGTCCACAGAAGCCTGTGTACAAATAGGTTACATTACCTTCTGTCAATACTCCTGGATCAAACTGGGGCTCATCCCCCTGTCTTTCTCCTAAACGGGTACCGTCCTCATAATGTACATAGCCGTAGAATTCATATTTTCCCGCAGGAGTATCACACACTGCTACAGAAACCACTGACACATGATCCAGTACATAATACAGATAATATCTACCATCGGGTCCCTGGGTCACATCTGGTGCGTACAAACACATCTTACTGTCCTTATTTAATGGATCCTGATTCTTGAGATAAATCACACCCTCATATCTCCAGTCAGACAAATCATCCACAGGAGCGGACCAACATACATAATCTCCCAAACAAAATACATGTCCATTGTACCAATCATGGGAGCCATAAATATATACTCTGTCTCCGAATACATAGGGTTCTCCGTCAGGAATATACTCCCATGACGGTAAATAGGGGTTTAATGCCTGTTTCTTCATAGCTTCTTTCCTCCTTAAAAGCTCCATTTGTTTTAAATATTTTTATGGATATTTTTCTATCCCTTTAATCCTTTGTAGCTGTATGGGAAAGTTTATTTTGCAGAAAACCTGTTGTCACTCCGACTCACCTCTTTGGGATTCTCGGTACATGGACTGGGTAATGAGACAAACCATAAAGCTGTCTCTCAATCAATATTGGTCCTTAATATCCAATATCATTTTATCCTGAGAAAGATCAATTGACAATGGTTTCACAGAGTGCATCCTCAAACTTATAAAAAGATTCTATAATGACTTAAAGTCTAAGTCACTATAGAATCTTTTAGTTAACTTATTTTTTATTGCTTTATTAACTATTTCTATAAAGGCTTATAAGCAAACCACCAAGCATAGTTATTGTAAAGCTTTGCATTTTCTTCTGCCTCATAAATATCTGTAGCAGGAGGAATAATCACTTGATCTTGTATGAGTTCATTATTAGGCCAGTTAGCTGGCATTGCTACTTTATTAGCATCAGCTACTTGAAGGGCTACTAAGGCTCTTATAATCTCCTCCATATTTCTACCAACCTCTGCTGGATAATATAAAATAAGCCTTACTTTGCCTGTAGGATCTACATAATAAACAGCTCTTACTGTTTTAGTACCTGTTGCAGTTTGTATCATTCCCAATCTTTTAGCCACATTTCCTAAAGGATCTGCAATAATAGGAAACGGTATAGTTACCCCTAAGTTGTCCTTAATCCAATTAACCCATTCAATATGTGGCTGTACTTGGTCTACTGATAAACCTAGCAAATCTGCATTTAATTTTTGAAAGGTTGGATAGTTTTCTGCAAATGAAACAAACTCCGTGGTACACACAGGTGTAAAATCCCCTGGATGACTAAATAAAATAAGCCATTTCCCCTCATAATCATCAGGTATTACCCTTATACCATGGGTTGTCTGCACTTTCATTTGTGGCAGCTGATCACCTATTAAAACAAAGTTATCTGGCATTGCTAAACCTCCCTTATATATGCCCTCACAAGATAGTCGTCTTGTGTCTCTTAGCATATATATGAGACATTAAGCTTTTCCTATGCCTTTAACTTTTGCTGGTAACGTGCCACAAAATAAGCCGCTATGGACCTTGGGACTTTGATTAAGAGTTTGTTTTGTATGCCTGGAATAATCACTTTCTTACCTTTTTGCAGTCCCTCAAAAGCCTTTTTGGCGACAAACTCCGCTGACATGGCAAAACCAGCATCTACTCGCCCCGCCGACTTAGCGAACTGCGTTGCTGTTGCCCCTGGGCACAAGCTAGACACTGTCACACCATAAGGCTTTAATTCCTTATAGAGTGCTTCTGATAACGACAGGACATAAGCTTTAGTTGCATAATAAACAGCTGTATAGGCCCCTGGATGATAGGAACCTGTAGAAGCTACATTTAAAATTTTGCCTCGTCTTCTCCTTTTCATTTCTTTTGCGAATTCATAAGTAAGCTCTGTTAAGCTTGTCATATTTAATGTCATAAGTTCTTCTATCTTTGTAGCGCTGCACTCACAAAACTCACCTACATAACCAGCTCCTGCATTATTAATGAGTATATCTACTGAAAGTTGCTGCTGCTTTACCCATAAATAAAGTGCCGCTCCTGCCCCTGCCTGTGATAAATCTTGTTTGCAGATGACTACCTTCAAATCCGTTCTTTCTCCCTTTAATTGTTTTTCCAAAGCCGCAAGCTTGTGTTTATTTCTTCCTACTAAAATGAGTGAATAACCCTTATCCCAGAATATTTTAGTTAAAGCTAGACCTATCCCACTTGTAGCGCCTGTAATTAGTGCATAACTTTGCATTTCACTTACTTCCTCCTTATGAGCTTTCTTTAGTACTCTGCTTACTCTACTACTATTTTTACTAAGCCTTCTATTTACAAAAAGCTCTAATCTCTTAACCACTAATAAGCATTATATCACAAACAACCTTCTTATTTTATTATTCATGTAACGACTCCTTAACTATAACTTAATCCTATTTCACTTGCTTTTTTTGCCACTATTGTTATACTAATTATATAACAATTATCTTAAGCATTCAGTTTCTATGATCTAAAGCAACTTCTTAGATATTCATACTCACTCTTTATAAAAACTGAATCACTATCTTTCAATTTTGAATCAAAGGAGGCTTTTATGCTTATAGAACTCGATTTTAATAGCGAAAAACCTATTTATGAACAACTTTACGAAGCGATCATCTTAGCTATGGCTAATGGTGAATTAGCGCCTAATGAATCTCTCCCTTCTGTTAGGAGCTTAGGTGAAGAGATTGGCATTAACCTGCATACTGTTAATAAAGCTTATAATTTACTCAAAGAAGAAGGTTATATTCAGATGGACAGACGGAAAGGTGCTCTTGTAAGTTCACTTCCTATTCAGGCCTCACCTAAAACTGAAGCTGAATTAGAGGACGCTTTTGCCCTACTTACTGCTAAAGCTAAGCTAATGGGCCACAATGAAGCTTATTTGCTAAACCGCCTATCTCATTATTACAAGCAAACAGGAGGTGTTCAAAATGACTAATACAACCTTTACTATTTTATCCGTTATTGGAACTAACGTTATCCTTTATATTCTTTTTATATTAACACCTTATTTTTCTACTGCCGATACGTATATGGGGATTTTCTTAGAACATGCTTATCGTCAAACACCTGAAGCCAAAAAAATCCTTAAAAGTTTTCTTATTCATACAACCATTACTTTTATCATAACAACGCTTATGATTTTATTACTACTCATTAAAATACCCGTTTTAAATCATAGCCCTTTATTGGGGGGTATTCTTTTATTAGAAACTTTATTATACTTTGTTGTTTATGGTAAGTCTTATGCGCAAACAAAAGCTTATAAGAAAAGTTTAAATCTGCCTCAACCTACAGGCGGTAAACTTCTTATTGATACTGCTTTTATGGAGCAAAAAAATAAAATTAAAATGATTTATAAAAAGCTTTTGTATATCCCACTAGTAATTGGCCTTTTTCTAGGAGCTTATACACTTTACCACTATAATGAAATGCCTCAGCTTATTCCTACTCATTTTAATATCGTGGGTGAAATTGATGGCTGGGCTAATAAAAATATTGCCACAGCACTTTTCCCTTCCGGCATGACAATACTCATCACACTTCTTTTTAGTTATAGTTTAGATAGCGCCTTTAACAAAAGAAGCAAGCTGAGCAAAGAACAGTTAGAAAAAGGGAAAACTGTTATTTTGAAATACCTTAAATGGAGTGCACTTACTATTCTTATTTTAGTTTTTGCCATTACGTCAATGATGATGGGCATTGTTTTTTCTACCGTTCAAGGAGTAACTTTAACTCCTATTTATAACTATCTTTCAGTAGGCGCTATTTTCTTAAGCGTTATTTTAATGGGATATAATAGCTATTGCTATAAGCGAAATCTTCCCTACAAGGAGGAAAATGAAGCTTACCTTCCTCCTGAAGAACAAGATGATTATTGGCTTTGGGGACTATTTTATAATAACCCTAATGACCCTGCTGTTTTAGTCGCCAAACGTCATGGTCTCGGCTGGACCATCAATATCGGTTCTTTCAAAGGAAAACTGATTATTTTAGTCACTCTTTTAGTGATTATTGGTGCCATTATTTTTTCCTCTTATTAAACACTATTGTTTATCTTTTTACTCGATTTATAAATACAATCAATAAGCTTACTAACTTAACTAATAGTTCATAATAAGAGGTTATGCTGATGATGCTTTTAAAATCTTCATCATTGCATAACCTCTTCAATTTATTTATCCTCTTTTTTCTTTTTTATCGTTTTAAGGATTATTTCCTCGGAAATAATCAAAATTTCTTAATTTCTTCCCCTTGGTGAATTTCATTCATAATCTTTGCCCATAAATCTAAATGATAGTTATTACTTCTTTGCATTGCATCAGGATTACTATAACCGGTCCATATAGTTGCTGCATAATAAGGCGTATAGCCTACAAATAGTAAATCTGTATTATTACTAGCAGTACCTGTTTTCCCAGCTATAGGCATCTGTTTAAAGTGATTTCTAATCTTACCACCTGTATGAGCACTTGGCCCATCTACTACCTCACAGAGCATTGTTGTTAGTTGCCCTGCTGCTTCTTGGCTAAGTACCTGATGACTATTTTGCAACTCACCTTGTGTACGATCTAGTAATATATTGCCTTCCCTATCTTTTACTACTGTATAAAAACTAGGTGCTAGATAAGTACCTTCATTGGCAATAGTCGCATACGCTGCTGTTAATTCTAAAGGTGTAACGCCATCTGTTAAACCTCCCATACTCAGTGCATAAGTTTTATCTTCCTCTCTAAGTGTAGTAAAACCAAATTCCTTTAAATACTCAAAAGATTTGTCTATACCCACTTGCTCTACTAATACCTTGGCGGCTATCACATTCATAGAATTAGCAATTGCTTGGGTTATGGTATAGGAGCCTTGATATTGACCATTCCAATTCAGTGGAGTCCAGCTCCCCCCCTCCTCTATGGTGAAGCTTACTTTTTCATTTCTAATCATCGTATCTGGTGTAATTTTCCCTTCATTTAAGGCTGGTGCATACGCTGCTAATACTTTAAAAGTAGAGCCTGGCATACGCTTTGCCTGCGTTGCATAATTAAAGCCATGATAGTACTTCTCTCCTCTACCTCCGTATAAAGCTTTAACAGCTCCTGTTTTATAATCAGTGACGACAAAAGCGCTTTGTGGCTGTGGCATAGTAATCAGATTTTCACTCACTATTGTGTCTCCTTGTCCTATATGCCATTTTTCAAGTTGCTTTTCTTCAAATGCCGGAATATCCTCTTGGCTATTTAAAATGATACTTTGTACCTTCTTATCAAACATTGTTCCATTAGCTTTTACACCTGCTATACTATACTCTACTTGTATTTTATAAAGACTCTCTGGATAATTACTTTCATCAGCCATATATTTTTCTACAATACTTTGCACTCTAGAGTCTAATGTTGATTCAATCTGAAGCCCATCACTATAGATCTTGGCTTTTGCTTCTATCTCTGAAATATTATAAACCGTTTGCAAATCCTCTAGTATTTGCTTATATAGGGCATCCACAAAATAGCTCTGTATTGCTTCCTTAGGAGCTCCCTCTAATAGTTGTTGGAGTCCTTCACCTAGTCTCTCATAAGGCTTTTCCAGTAATGCCTGCTCTTTTTCCTCTGCTGTGAGGTACCCCGCCTTTTCCATTTGTTCTAAAACCTGTTTAACTTTTTCCCAGTTATTTTCAGGGTGAGTATACAGACTATAATAGGTAGGTCTTTCCATAAGTACTGCTAATGTAGCCCCTTCTACTAAGCTAAGCTCTGATGCTGATTTCCCATAATATTGATTTGCGGCTGCTTCTATTCCTACAATATTTGTACCAAAACCCATGCTATTTAAGTAATATTCTAAAATAGTATCTTTCGAATAAAGCTGTTCAAACTTAATCGCTAAATACTGCTCTTGTATCTTTTTTTCTAGACTATTTCCTTCTAGGGCGACAGCATTTTTAATTACTTGCTGTGTAATGGTACTAGCCCCATCTGATAGTGACCCAGAACTAAAATTATTAACGACAGCACCTAATATCTTTCTTATATCAATGCCATGATGTTCATAAAACCTACTATCTTCAATAGTAATAACTGCTTGTATAACGAATGTTGGTATTTCTTCTATTCCTATATAACTTCTATTATCTGCAGCTGAAAATTCATCTATTTTTTCCCCTAACACATCATATATAATAGAATTAGCTTTTATGGGCTGCGTGATGTTGACCTCACTTATATCAGGTGCCTTACTTATAGTTTTAGCCACATAAACTATTATACCTATCAGTATTAGTAATAAGCCCCCTAATACGATACTAACCAGCACACGCCTGGTCTTTGTCTTTTTAGACTTTGTTCTCTCCATCTATTTTCCTTCTTTCCTCTCTATTTCATCCCTTCGAATAGTATATTCACTTCATTATCAGCTTGGTTTATAACAAATCATGTGCATAGGCTTTAATAGGTGCTTTTCTAAGTAGGGCATAAGCTAACACATAAAATAAAGTACTATAAACTAGTTGTCCCCAAAAATTAATTATTGGCTTAATCACCATCAGCATACTAAGCATAAATAAAGCTGTCATCTGTGTATGAAATAAAATTTCAGCAATAAAGCTCAGGGCTAAAAAAATGGGTAAAATGCTTAAAACACAAATGGCTGAGCTTGCTTTTAAGCGATAAAATAAACTACCAATTAAAGATCCGAGGGCAAAAACAAATAAACCTATCCCAATCTCTTCTTTTATACTCGAGACAAATATACTTCCAAATTGAAGATTTTGAAATTCCTTCAAAGTATCATCAAAAAAACCATTTTGCACAGATGCTGCTGGACATAGATATCTCGCTCCTAAAGTAAATAGGCTGGTAATGCCACCATTAATACTTTCTAAAATGATGATTCCTACTGTTCCTACAAGTAGCATTTGTCTTAGATTATTTTTACGATTAGCATAAATACTAATTATGCCTGGATATTCATAATAGCTAAAGCTCATCCCTAATACAAATAAGTAAATGCCCGTTATAATATAGGGTGTTGAAAAAACTAATTTTGCCTGGGCCCTTGCACTTAAATCTAAACCTACATAAGCCTCATAAAACTTCATCAGTGTTATGGCCATTAAAATACTTCCTAATATCAACACAATGAAGCTTCGTTTAATAAAAGCTTTAATAAAAAAAGCATTTTCCTGTTTTCCCTTCATACCTTACCTCCTTTATAACCAATTATGGGCATAGGCTTTAATAGGTGCTTTGTAAAGCAGGACCACAGTGAGACCTATAAATACAGGTATAGCTATGCTTCCTACTAGAATAGGTGAAAAGCCATTCATTCTTTCATACCAAGGTGAAAGCTGATACCTCTCAAATACCTTAATCCCTATAAAAGCTAATACACATAAACCTAATACAAAGCTTCTCCTATGTAACCTATAAAAAAGAGCACCTATTAGGAGTCCTACACTTATGCTTAGTAAACTCAAAAATAAATCCTCTAACAAACTCCAACTTTGAAAACTCCTATAAGGAAGTTGACTTAACCTACCTATACTTTCTGTCAGTATAAATGTAAAACCCCTCATCAATAAGGTTCCTATGCAGCTGACTATGAGGCTATAACTTATTATCCCTTGCAGGCACCTTTTGCGATTTGCCAAAATACTTATGTATCCGCCAAACTGATGGCCACTTAATAGAACCCCTATTCCTCCTAATACAAGTAGCAAAAAAACTATATGTCCCGTATAAAACGAAAGCACCACGCCGCTTTGCTGATTTTCCTTGAAGATTTGCCACTTAACTAAAAACTCTATGCCATCTAACATAACCATTAGCCACATACTCTTTAATATCATCTTAGTTATACCTTTTTGAAGGAATCCAAGAGTAGTTTTATAATCACTCATTATTCATACTCCTTCCCCTTTGTAAGTTCTACAAAAATCTGCTGAATACTCATAGGTGATATTTCTATATGAGTAGATTGAATCAGCTTTTGATCTAGCTCATCAAGTTCACCAATATAAGCATAGGTTGCGCTCTTACCAAAGCTTTCTTTAGGCTTTGCCATTTTCAAAGCTGTTAAACGTTCTAATTCTTCTTTATTTCCAGATAAATAAATGGCTTTTGACTTTAGGCTTTCTACTTCTTCTTGGAGAAGCCTTTCTCCTTGATCAATAATAATTACTTCTTCTAATAAATTTTCTATCTCATTAATGAGGTGAGTAGAAATAATAAAAGTACGTGGCTCTTTTACATATTCATCTAATAAAATTTTATAAAATTGTTCTCTATTAGGAGCATCCATTCCTAATGTAGGTTCATCTAAAATAGTGAGAGGTGCCTTTGAACAAAGAGCCACTATCATAAATAATAAAGACTTCATTCCTCTAGAATACTTACGATAGGCTATATCCACTGGAATATCAAAAAATGCCACCAACTTTTGTTCTAACTGTTTATCATAACCTTCATAAAACTGACTATACAGCTGCAGAATAGCTTTTCCTTTCATATAAGGCGCATAAAATTCTGCTTCTCTAGCAATACACACCTTCTTTAAAACAGCTGGATTCTTCCTGGGATCTTCTCCAAAAATCTGTATACTTCCCTCTCTAGCAATTAACTGATTCACTAGAAGATTAATAAGTGTAGTCTTCCCTGCCCCATTTCTTCCTAATAAGCCATATATCTTATTAGCCTCAAGATTGAAACTCATCTCTTTTAGTACCTCATGTGAGCCAAAGCTATAATTTAAATGCTCTATCTGAACAGCTAGTTCCTCCATCATAATTCCTCCTTACTCATCTCTATCATCTCTATTAAATCTTTCTTACTAATCCCTAACTTTTTCGCTTCTTCAAGGAGATTGGTAATAACAACTTGCTTGAAGCTCTCTTTCCGAGTTTCTTTAATAGCGCTAACAGCCCCAGTACTAATAAACATACCAATCCCTCTTTTCTTATATAAAATATTGCGTTCTACTAATAGATTAATCCCCTTTAAAACCGTAGCTGGATTGATCTGATAAACCCTGGATAACTCATTAGTAGAGGGGATTTGTGCTTCTTCTAAAAAGCCTTCTTGTAAAATTTCATCTTCTATGGCTCTAGCTATTTGAATATAAATTGGTTCTTCCTCATTTAATATCCACTTCACTCATTTCACCTACCTTATAACTTGCTTATTGAAATTATTTACGTCATTCATTTAACAGCCTTACTCATTTGCCTTAATTTATAATTATCTTTAAACTTTGTTTCACTTACCTTTAGTTAAGTGGTTAGTTAGTTGAGTAACTAACCACTTAACTAAGTTATAATCGCTTTCTTTAAATTTGTCAATATTATTTAAATTTTATATTTAATTATTTTTTAACTACTCAAAAAAATATATTTACGCATATTACTTTTAGAAATACTTATTAAACGTCAAAGAGCTTCTTGAGTGTTAGAAAACTATCACTCAAGAAGCTCTTTGATATTTAACCCATTATTCTCTTCTACTATGCTCTAGCAGCAATGACCTTTTGCTGAATATCTACTGGTGCTTCTTCATAACGTTCAAAGTAATAATCTACTTCTCCCCTGCCTTGTGTCATTGATCGTACATCTGTAGCATAGGTGTAAAGCTCTGCTAGAGGTACCTCAGCAATAATAACCTGTTTACTATCCCTTTGATCCATACCAATCATATGACCTCTGCGCTTTTTCATATCTCCCATAATATCGCCTGTGTATTCATCTGGCACTTTAATTTCTACATGGGCAATAGGCTCTAATAAAGTAGGACTTGCCTTTCCTACACCTTCCTTGAAAGCTAAGGTCGTTGCCATCTTAAAGGCCATTTCAGAAGAATCCACAGGGTGGTAAGAACCATCTAATAAAACAGCTTTAACCCCTACTACTGGATAGCCAGCTAATACTCCTTTTAAAGTACACTCTTCTAAACCTTTTTCTACAGCGGGGAAGTATTGCTTAGGAACTGAACCTCCAAATATTTTTTCTTCAAATACATAAGGCATTTCTAAGTCTCCTGAAGGTTCAAACGCCATGACCACATCACCATATTGTCCATGTCCGCCAGATTGTTTCTTGTGCTTGCCACGTACATTAGCCTTACCTTTAATCGTTTCTCTATAAGGCGTAGTAGGTTGTGCTAAATACACATCTACTTTAAATTTATTCTTTAACATACTCACAACCACATCTAATTGTTGTTCTCCTATACCGCATAGGATAGTCTCATGTGTTTCTTTATCATTTTCTACAGATAAAGTATAATCTTCTGCCATAAGCTTCATTAAGCTGCTAGACATTTTTTCTTCATCCCCTTTACCTGTAGGGAAGATTGCTTTTTTCACTAAGCCTTTTGGAAATACCATAGGCTCATATTGGTAAGCAAAATCTTTATCTGCCATGGTATCACCTGTTCTAGGTGTTTTGAGTTTAGCTACTGCACCTATATCCCCTGGATACAAGGCAGCTACTTCTTTTTGTTCTTTTCCTGAGAGTACATAAAGATGGCTAAAACGCTCCACTTCACCTGCTCTTACATTGAGTAGCGCATCATCAGTTTTAATGGTACCCGTTTTGACCTTAAACAAAGAAAGTTTTCCAATAAAGGGGTCTACAATTGTTTTGAAGATAAAGATTGATTTTTTTTCATCATTAGAACAAGCTATTTCTTTTACTTCTTCTGTTTTTTGATGAATACCTATAGAAGGCTTAGCTTCATTTGGTGCTGGAAATAAGGAGACCATTGTATCCATTAAAACAGATATACCTGTGGCATTAACAGCGCTGCCACAAAGGACTGGTACAATTTCTTTATTCATCACACCTTTTTTATAAGCTTTTTCTATTTCTTCAGGTGTTAACTCTTCTTCAGCAAAGTATTTTTCCATCAGTACTTCGTCAGTCTCAGCTACAGCTTCTAGAATCATGGTTCGTATAGGCTTAATAGCTTCCTCTAAGTGGTCTGGTATTGGGCAAGTTACTACCTTTTGCCCATCAAAGCGGCGACCTAACATTTTAAGAACATGTACATAGCCTACAAACTGTCCTTTTTCATACCAAGGCACTTGAACTGGTGCAATGCTCGTACCAAATTTCTCCTTACAAGTAGTGAGAATGGCTTCAATATTCACATTAGGTGCATCCATTTCAGTAATAAATAGCATTTTAGGGATATCTGCTTCTGTAGCTATCTCCCATGCCTTTTCTGTACCTACCTCTACACCTGCAGAAGCTTTAATCACTATAAGCGCGCCATCTGCTACACTTACAGCTTCCTTAACACCACCTACGAAATCAAAGTATCCCGGTGTATCCAGTAAATTGAGTTTATAATCTTTCCATAGAATAGGTACTAAAGAGGTGCGAATCGAAATCTTACGTTTTATTTCTTCTGGATCAAAATCACTGACTGTACTGCCTGACTCAACTTTTCCTAACCTTGATGTCATACCTGCGGCATACAACATAGCTTCTGCTAAAGTTGTTTTACCTGTACTTCCGTGTCCTAATAAAGCAATATTACGAATATATGATGTTTCATATGCTTTCATAGAATGACCTCCTTCAAGATAAGATAACTACTTGCTCCTTATTAATATTATTTCTATGCTCGTATTAAAATTCCTTTTTTATTTATTATTTTAGAAACAAAAAATATTTTTTATTTTTATAGTCATTTTATACAAAAGCAAAAGCAATATCGCCTGATATTTCAATATTTTCCGGCAATACTGCTTTATTGTTGTACCTAGTGATTAACCATACAAAGCTCATCAAGTGCTGCTAGTAACTCTTCTAAATTTGTTTTCATATCTACGCTTTTTACAAGCTCATCAAGCTTTTCTTCTAGCGTCTCGTCTATTTCTTCTATGCCTTGTTTTTCTAAGTAATTAATTAAATAGTTATAAATAAGTGCTTCAAAGTTTCTTATAAATAAACTACTTAAATAATCATTAAGTGCTAGCATTTGCATAATAGTAGAGTCTAAATTTAGATTCATATGCCCCAGAACAGCTTCATTGATAATGCGTGAAACAACAGCTTCTAAGCTATCTACTGAGTACTGGTATAAGGCAGTCAAAATTTTAATTTCATCTATATCTTTATATTTCTCTCTAGTATGAAATTTTTTGTAGAGTAGCTGCGTTTCTTTCACTTCTTCCCCCTCCTTCTCCTAAAAATATACCCCTTTCTCAAAAGCAACTTGCTACCCTTATTATAACACTCCTACCGGGTATTTACATGGCCTTTTAAATCTTTGTGATTTCTTACCAAAATAAGAAGAGCCTTTACTAGCACTTCACCAGTAAAGACTCTTTTTACCTCTTAGTATAGTGGATATTGATTTAATAATGCAGCTACTCTTTGTGCACATTCTTCTTTGTTTACTTCAAAATCTTTAAGTGTTAAGTAGATAATCTCTGCAATTTCTTTCATATCAGCTTCTTTCATACCTCTTGTAGTAACAGCTGCTGTTCCAAGTCTTACACCACTTGTAACAAATGGTGAAGCTGGATCAAATGGAATCGTATTTTTATTACAAGTAATACCGATTTCATCTAAAAGATGTTCTGCCTCTTTACCTGTTACATTCATATTCCTTACATCTAAGCTCATCACGTGATTATCTGTACCACCTGATACAATACGAAGGCCTTTGCCGATTAATGCATTAGCAAGTGCTTGTGCATTCTTAATAATCTGAGCTTGATAAGTTTTAAACTCTGGAGAAAGCGCTTCTTTAAAGCTTACAGCTTTAGCTGCAATGACATGCATTAATGGGCCACCTTGGATACCAGGGAAAATAGATTTATCAATCATTGGTGCAAACTCTTTACTACAAAGAATCATACCACCACGTGGTCCTCTAAGTGTTTTATGAGTAGTTGTTGTTACAAAGTGTGCATAGGGTACTGGGCTTGGATGAAGTCCTGCTGCTACAAGGCCAGCAATATGAGCCATATCTACCATAAGGTATGCGCCTACTTCATCTGCAATTTCTCTAAATTTAGCAAAATCTATCACTCTAGAATAGTTACTAGCACCAGCAATAATCATTTTAGGTTTATGTTCTAAGGCAATTTCTCTTACCACATCATAGTCAATTGTTTCAGTTTCCTTATCTACACCGTAAGATACGATATGGTAGTGTTTTCCTGACATATTAACTGGGCTACCATGAGTTAAGTGACCACCATGACTAAGGTCCATACCCATTACCGTATCACCTGGTTTTAGAACTGCAAAGAAAACAGCTTGGTTAGCTTGTGAACCTGAGTTAGGTTGTACATTAGCGTGCTCTGCTCCAAAAAGTTCTGTAGCACGGTCTCTTGCTAAGTCTTCAATCTGGTCAACGACTTCACATCCACCATAGTAACGTTTGCCTGGATATCCTTCTGCATATTTGTTAGTTAAGGTACTTCCCATGGCTGCCATAACGGCTTTAGAAACAAAGTTCTCTGAAGCAATTAATTCAATTTTGTTGTTTTGTCTAGCAGTTTCTTTTTCAATTAGCTCTTTAATCTCTGGGTCTACAAGGTTTAATTCATCTAATGTGTACATTTAATATCCTCCTATGGTGAAGGCAATTAATCATTAAGAATGAATAATGAATAGTTGTTAATTAAAACACCTTCTGATTATTTATTCTTCGTTATTTTTTATTCTTCACCTTTTATTCTTTATTTTTAATTTTTAATTTTTAATTCTTCATTTCTCCATATACGCAGCATAACCTTTTCGAAGTGCTACTTTATTCATTTCTATGGTTTTAGCTGGTACAGTTTTTTCTACAATTGTTTCCCACTCTTCTAGAGAATCACCAATATAAGCTGCATAAGCACCAATCATAATCATATTCACCACTTTAACATTACCAATTTCTTCTGCAATGGTTAAAGCATCAATAAAACAGTGATCTTTACACCCTGCTTTTAAAGTCTCTAAAATGTTTTCTGGGTACTTATCAGCTCCCATAACGACCGGCATTGGATCAATTTCTTGGGTGTTAACAATGATTACCCCATTTTCTTTTAAATAAGGTAAATAACGAAGTGCTTCTAACTTTTCAAAAGCAAAGATAATATCTGCTTCGCCTACTTCTACAAGTGGTGAATAGACTTTCTTACCATATTTCACTTGCATCACGACGCTACCACCACGTTGTGCCATACCATGTACCTCTGACATTTTAACATCAAGACCTTTAGTCATAGCATGGTTCCCAATAATACGACCTGTTAAAAGTGTTCCTTGACCACCTACACCAACAATGAGTATATTCTTTGTCATATTATTTTACCTCCTTGCTAATCGCTTGTTTTGGGCAAACCGAAGCACATAAGCCACAACCTGCACAAAGTGCTGTATTAATACTTATGCCTTCTTCACCTTTGCAAATAGCTGGACAACCTAATTTTAAACACATGCCACATTTAATGCAAGTCTCATCATTAATATCAAAGTTGGCCCATTTTTCTTTAATAATTAATTTACAAGGTGCTTTTGTAATAATAACAGAGGGTTCTTCTTTGGCTGTTTCCTCTTTTAAAGCTTTTTCCACAGCTTTCATATCATAAGCATCAACAGTTACTACATTGGGTACGCCTATTGCTTTGCATAATGCAGGAATATCTACTGCATAAGTCATTTCATTTTTTAGGGTTCGACCTGTTGCAGGATTGTGTTGATGGCCTGTCATGCCTGTAATAGAGTTGTCTGCAATAATGACTGTAGAAACACCTTTATTGTACACAATGTCCACAAGTCCAGTAAGACCAGAGTGCATAAAAGTAGAATCTCCAATAATCGCTACAACATTCTTGCTAAATTCCCTACCTCTTGCTTTTTCCATACCATGAGCCATACCAATACTTGCCCCCATACATACACAAGTATCCATGGCCCCATGAGGAGGTGCTGAACCTAAAGTATAGCAGCCGATATCTCCTGTTACTATGAGATTTAATTTATTAAGAATCGTATAAACACCTCTATGTGGACATCCAGGACAAAGTACTGGCGGTCTTACAGGTAATTTTTCTGCTGCTCTTACAGTTGGTACTTCTAAACCAAAAGCTACTTTAATTTGCCTAACAGATATTTCTCCCTGTCTGCCAAAAAGTTCTTTCCCTTTTGCATTAAAGCCTAGCGCTCTTACTTGTTCTTCAATAACTGGCTCTAATTCTTCTACTATGTATAACTCTTCTACTTCATTAGCAAAATTTTTAATCACTTCTGTAGGCAGTGGATTAACCATATCTAATTTTAAAATATTAGCAGTAAGGCCTGCTTCTTTTACATATTGATAGCAAATACCACTTGTAATAATACCCACTTTACTATCTGCTTTCTCAACATGGCATAAGCCAAGTTGATCTGCATCTTCTGCTAAGCGTAAGTTACGTTCTTCCACCATAATATGCTTAGGTCTTGCATTAGCTGGTGTCATAACATATTTGCGAATATCTTTCACATAAGGCTTAAGTTCTACAGCTTCTCTTTCACCTATTTCTACAATTCCTTGTGAGTGAGATACTCTAGTAGTAGGCCTTACAATAACTGGTGTATCATAAGCTTCACTGATTTCCATGGCTTTTTTAACAAAGACCTTACATTCCTCGCTATCAGAAGGTTCAAGAACAGGTACATTGGCTGCCTTTGCTATCATTCTAGTATCTTGCTCATTTTGTGAGCTATGCATACCAGGGTCATCTGCAACAAATAAAACAAGTCCTGCATTAACACCTGTGTAAGAGACAGTAAATAAAGGGTCTGCTGCAACATTTAAACCAACATGCTTCATAGCTACAACAGATCTAGCACCTGCTACGCTACTTCCTATAGCTACTTCTAGAGCTACTTTTTCATTAGGTGCCCACTCTGCATAAATCTCATCATATTTAGCTATAAATTCTGTAATTTCAGTGCTAGGTGTTCCTGGGTAAGCTACTGCAACAGTTACTCCAGCTTCATAAGCTCCTCTTGCAATGGCTTCATTTCCAAGCATTAACTTTTTCATGAAAATCCTCCTTCTTTATGATGTAACGATAGTTTTTCGCAACTATTTCTATGATAGCACTAATTTTCTTTATTTTTCAAGCTTTTATGAATATTAATTAGTATAAATGCTAAATTATTTATTAGCAAGTTATTTATAGCAAAGCATCAAATGTCATAATTTTAAGTCTATTACTGGAAGCAATAAAGTAGAGACCTTGTAGCTCATAGGCTACTTACGGTCTCTACTCATTCTCTTCTTCTGTTAAGCTTGATCTTTACTTTACTAATAAAAAATGTATTTTAAAACGTATATAGTTTAGCCTACTTAGCTCCTCTGTTAGTGTTCTCTTCAAACAAACTAAATACGCTTCTAACCCCTTGATTTCTTCTCCTGTCACCTGATGTTGCCCATAGCGATAATTTAAGTAAATAGTTATCATTTCTTCAAAAAGTACTTCTTTTACGCTTAATTCTTGGTCTATGCGCTTGGCGTATTCAAGCATCGATTCCTCTTCTTGTTTCTCATACCCTCTTTTTCCTAAATAAAACAATATCTCTTTCAGTAATAACTTAGCTTTTTCATTCGTTACGGCCTTCCTAAGCTTCCTCTTATATTGCAAAGCCACAATTCCTATATAAGTCAGAAATAATGTGGGCAAGATGACTAAACTTAATCCTATGATCCATAAAATAATCCAAGGTACTAGATTTTCTTCTTTTACTTGTTCCTCTATAACTGGTGGCACAAGTGCAGGTGATTGCTCTGGCATGTTGATTTCTGGTGTGCTAGCTTCGGCTCCCGTACTAGCTAGTGTCACATTCCAGTTTTGAGCACTATAATTATTAAACTGAGGTGTTGAGTCAAAAGGAACCCAGCCATATCCTTCTATATAAGCTTCTACCCAAGCATGCATTTTACTTTCTGTTACTGGATAAACACCGTTAACACTTTGATTATAATCTACAACAATGCCTTCTACATAACGCGTAGGAATATCCATACATCTTGCCAGTACTGCCATAGCTGTAGCAAAGGACGTACAATAGCCTTCTTTTTGCTCAAATAAAAAGTAATCTACAAAGTCTTCATCTTTAGGGACTGCCTCTGGTATTTTAGTATAAGTAAATTGGGCTAAGTACGCCTTAATGGCTTCTAATTTGTCATAGGTAGTAGGACTGTCTTTGGTGATATTCTGTGCTAGTTCATATACTCTAGCAGGTAGATGACTAGGTAATACTGTATAATCCTCTTTAATATGCACTGCTCTTTCATAAAGCTGCTTTTCTAGTTTTGTACTTGTAAGAAAACCAGCTATCCCTTGCTGAGGATAAGCTTGCCAAAAGACAGCATCTTCTGGTAAAGCTGTTGGCACTAGAGACGTCTCTATAGGGTTCTCTTGATAATGGAAATTTTCTAAGCTCCTTAAATAGTCCTTAAATATTTGACTTCCTAAGTTCATTTCCACAAAAGAAAAATGATAATTAAAACCTTTTTTCTTGGTCCGTTTATAAGTGATATTTACCCCTTTGGTAGAAGGTAGCTTTTCATCTTCTTCAAGGCGCATATCGTAGGTAGCATTCGTATAAAATAAGCTTTTTGTACGTAGCTTTTCGAAATTGATGGCGATGCTAGCCGGATGAAAAAGTTCTTGGGCTGTATTGATTCCACTACGATATAAGGAATACAGTAATTCCTTATATTCTAACTGATACTCCTGCTCATCTTCTACTTCATAGACTTTCTCTCTATCCCATCCACGTCCTGTATAGCTATTTCTTACATTACCTTTTAAATAAGTAGGATTCTTAGGCATAGGGGTTTGCTTTAACTGATAACCTAATTTTTCATAAAGTTGTTTTATTCTTGTATTTTCTAATAAGGGCAGTACTTCTACTGTTAAAAGGACTTCTTCTGAATTTTCTAGCTTACCCCCTAACTCCATCTTGTCTTGATCAGAAAATCTAATTTGAAACTCACCTGTATCCCCTCTTGTAAATCCTTGAATTGAAGCGGCTAGGTCATTAATGCTCTCTGCTACTTGCTGAGCTGTCTTAATAACAAACTGCCAACTAATAGGTTTTGGAGAGGCTGGCCCTATGATAGAACCAATGCCTATAAGAAGCGCAAATGGTACTAAAAAAGTGCTAGCTTTCTTGCTATACTGTTTATTCTGACGCTGATTTAACTGGCTCCCTACTTGTATTAAAACCCAGGCCATATAACTTAGCACCAAAACGACAACCTCTTTACCTACCTCTATTTTTTTTATAGTTAAACCAATCATCCCTATTAAAATAATAGCACTAAGGCCACTTTGCAATTTTATGGATTTCTGTAACAAGTAAAGTGGTAAAAGAACTACTATGTTCAAAATAATACTGCTGCAAAAGGCTTTATAAAATACATAACGATCCTCTATCCCTCCATATTGCCCAAGCCACTGGAAGCTTTCATAGAAACATTTAATAACATCAATATGGAAACAAGCAAGAACGCCTATAAGAAGCCCTATTGCCGCACCTAATAATAAATAGGTTTGTATATACTTTTTATACTTATTGATTTGATCAATCATCAGCCCTATAAAAAACACTTCCACTACTATCAGCATAGTGGGTAATTTTAGTTTCGAATAAGTATTGATGAAAAGTAAAATACCTAACCCTAACAGAATGGTTTTAGTAAGATGCTCATAAGTCTGCCATTGCTCATTTGTCATACTTTTCATCTATAGCACCTCCTCTAGCTTAGTTCCTAAGCTTAAACAAACCACCTGTAAATGAGACTCTATAAATAGATCCATTAGCTTCTTCGTTTCCTCATCTGGTACTGCTTCTACTAGAATAATAGTTACTTCATTACCTCTTGAGTAAACTGGTAATAAACAAGTATATAGTGTTTGACTTAAGGTATTAGTCACTAAGATATACTGCTGATTTTCATAAATACTTCTTTCACTCATTTGTATCATGTCTGCTAAAGTAAATGATGTATTAAAAATAACACTGCTACTTTTTTCATATAAGCTCTGAAAATCTGTTTCGCTATAAATCTTCTGAGACTTTATTTTTTCTTCAGAAAAAAAGATTCTACATGGTATCTTCTTTTTTAAGCAATACTGAGCTAGGGCTAAAATACTTTCGATAATCAGATCTTGGACGATGAGTACTTCTATCTCTTTCCCCTTGGTTTCTGATAAATCCCAAAATAATAAAACACCACTTTCAGGAATAGCGACCCTTGTTCTACTCATCAGCTCTTGTTTTTTAGCACTTAACTTCCAATGAATCATTTTCTTTGTATCACCATAAGTATATTTTCTAGCTTCTGCTGTTAATTCCTCTTCTTGCTTTTTTAAAGGATACAAACTTTGCTTGGCATCCTGGTTTACTGCAATAAGCTTTGAGTCATTTATAGTAATCACTCTCGGTAATACAGTTAGCTTTAACTTAGAGGCTAAGGGATAGGTCATAGGAAACAAGCCAAAGAAATCCACAATTTTAACAGAATCAATCCCTACTTCATATTCTCCTCGATAATTACATACCATCATAGAACTTAAACTTTGCTTGTCACCAGGAAGCATGCAGTACTCTGTATCTTCCTTTCCCTCTAAAACATAAGATCTATCTTTAAAAAAGTGTACCTTTATACTGTAATAAGTCACTTTATCCTCATTACAAAGCTGAAAAAAGTAAGGGACAGGCTCTCCTTTAACAACTGTTTTAGTTCCTACACTTTGATAGATTTTAAAATGCATATAAACATAAAGCACATAAATTAAAGCCACTACTGGAACGGCTAAGGAAAAATAAAATAGACCATAAGCTAAATTACCACCAAAAAAACTGGCGAAGGTACAACTGGCTATTATGCTTAATATCACCATGATTCGACTAATCCACATGATAAACTCCTCCCCCTCTCCTCTATCTTATAAGGTAGGCTGTTTTATTTTAGATAAAATCACCTTAAGGAGCTTTTCAGGTGTTTGCTTATTAAGCTTTGCTTCACTAGAAAGAACCAAGCGATGAGCAAGTACAGGAATAACCATCTTCCGTATATCATCTGGAATGACAAAATCTCTTCCATTCATATACGCTAGAGCCTGTGAACTACGGCTTAAAGCTAAGGTTGCTCTAGGACTAGCGCCTAAGTTAATGGCACTATTATTTCTCGTTTCTTCTACAAGCCTTAATAGATAGTCAATCAAATCAGGATGGACTTTTACTAATTGAACTTCCTTAATCATAGCAATAATGTCTGCTTCTTCTACAACATAATCAATCTGTTTCCAATTGCTATCTTCTAAAAAGGCTTGAACCATTTTAATTTCACTTTTCTTATCAGGATAGCCAATGGAAATCTTCATCAAAAAGCGGTCAAGCTGTGCTTCTGGTAAATTATAGGTGCCTAAGTAGTCTATTGGATTTTGCGTAGCAATGACCATGAAAGGCTGAGGCAGTTGATAGGATTTGCCATCTACAGTAACTTGTCTCTCCTCCATGGCTTCTAGTAAACTAGCTTGGGTTTTCGGAGAAGTACGATTAATCTCATCTGCTAAAATAATATGGTTCATAATTTGCCCTTTAACTAGTTCAAACTGGCCATTTTGCATATTATAAATAGTCATTCCTGTAATATCACTAGGTAAGGTATCTGGCGTAAACTGAATTCTTGAAAAGCCTGAATGAATGGTATGAGCTAAGGCATTGGCTAAGGTAGTCTTTCCAACCCCCGGCACATCCTCTAATAAAATATGTCCTTCGGAAATAAGTGCTACGATTACTAGTTCTAATACCTCTCTTTTTCCTATAATCACTTGCTCCATATGTTCTAGCATCTTATGAACTAACCCTTGTTTTTCCATTATATTACCCCCTTAAATAAATACCTTTTTTGCTTACTTTATTTTACCTACTTTTTTCTCAGCTTACTTTGTAAAATCTACAATACTATTGTTATAATAATGCATTTTTTATTGATAGCTTTTCAGCCACATTAAATAGCTACTTTTTATGATAAAATTTGGCAGGCCCTACGGCTTTACAGTGAAAACAGTCGCGTGTATACTAGTTAGTAATCTTTAAGTGATAAGGAAAGGATTTAGCGATGAAAGAAACAGCTACTCATGAACAAATTTTAAATTTTGCTGTACATACTGGAGAATTGATGCTTAAAAGTGGTGCAGAAACCTATCGAGTAGAAGATACCATTGCCCGTATTTTAGAAAAGCATCATTTTTGCTCGGTGGATACTTTTGTTATCCCTACAGGTATTATGGTGACGATAGAAGGTGAGACCTTTTCTTTGTCTACAAAAGTAGTTCGCGTTAAAAATCGAGGAACACGTCTTGATCGAATTGAACTTATTAATCAGCTTTCTAGAGATTATGTATCAGGAGAGGTTTCTTTAACTGAAGCGGAGATGAGGTTAAAAGCTATTTCAGAGAGTGAGGGTTATAAAAACCGCACTGTTATTATTTGGGTAGGCATTAGCTGTGCTTTTTTCTCTATTATGTTTAAAGCCAATACTTTAGATTTTTTTATTACTTTTTTTGTAGGTTTAGGAGTAGGTTATTTGCAAAATCGCTTAACTAGAAAGCATATTGTTACTTTCTTCGTTTTATTTATTTGTTCGCTTTTTATAGGTTTTAGTGTTATGTTTTGTTACTACGTATTTAAGGATTCTATTAAGATAGAACCTATTATTATCGGATGTATTATGCCACTCCTTCCTGGGGTAGCTTTTACAACAGCCGTTCGTGATGCCATTGGAGATGAGCTTATATCAGGAATTGCAAGGGGCGTTGAAGCATTATTAGTAGCTGTAGCTCTGGCTGCTGGCATTGGTATCTCTCTTAGTGCTTCCTTTTGGTTGGGAGGACTATTATGATTGTGAGTATTGTAAGTGCCTTTATTTCAACCATAGGTTTCTCTATTGTTTTCCATATACAAAAAAAGCACTTGCTTATTTGTGGAACAGTAGGTGCCCTAGGATGGGCTATTTATTTACTTTTAGAAAGAATGGGGGCTTCTACAGTATTAGCTTCTTTTGTAGCTGCCTTAGTTGTTACACAAGCTTCTTACTTTTTATCTAAGCGTCGTAAAACCCCTATTACTGTTTTTTTAATTGCTGGTATTATTCCTTTAGTTCCAGGGTTAGGTCTATATCGTACCATGTCTGCCATTTTAGAGTCTAATTATTCTTCTGCCATTGAATATGCTACTTTGACCTTTGAAATTGCAGGTGTCATTGCTGGCGCTATTGTGATTATATCTTTACTTCCTTTATTATGGCGAAAGCCTAGGCGTTAATGCCTAGGCTATCTTTTTACTCCTTTGAAGAAAATAGCCATTGTACCTGGACCTGAATGACTACCAACTGCTGCACCAACGTAATTGATTTTGATTTCTTTGACTGGGCATTCTTCTAGGATCATTTTTTTCACTTCTTCTGCTTCTTCTAAACACCCACCATGGCTAATAAAGACTTCGGCATTTTCTGGGTCTACGATATCTTCCTTAAGCTTTTCTACTAAAGCTTTTAAAGATTTTTTTCTTCCTTTGACTTTTTCTACTGGTATCAAACGGCCTTCATCATCTACATGCATAACCGGTTTAATTTGAAGTAAGGTCCCAAAGGTAGCTGCCGCCTTTGAAACACGTCCCCCTCTGAATAAATGATTTAAATCTGCTACAGTAAACCAGTGAATGATGTGTAACTTATTCGCTTCAATCCACTCTACTAATTCCTGCAAATTCATGCCGTCTTTTATTTGTTTTAGTGCATAATGAATTAAAAGACCTAATCCCATAGATGCACATTTACTATCTACTACTGCCATTTCTGCTTCTGGATATTCCTCTTTTACTTCTTCTAAAGCCATACGTGCACTATTAACGCATCCACTTAAAGCTGAAGAAAAACCAATATAAATAACAGGCTCGCTATTTTGGGCGCATTTACGAAAAATCTCGGCAAATTGATACACATTAGCTTGAGCAGTTTGTGGCATGGCTCCATTTAAAATAGCCTCATAAAAACTCTCATATTGCATAGTCTCTGCTAAGTCATCTTTTTTTTCTTCTCCATTCATAATGATCGTTAATGGAATCACTTGAATGTTATGAGCACTAGTATATTCAAAAGGTAAATCACAACAAGAATCAGTTACCACTTTAATTTTCATTCTCTCCTCCTTAGGCAACCATTTGATGGCATTTATTTCTATTTATTATATCATTAAACCATTAATTTGTATATTTAAAATAGTCTATCCCTTCTTTGCTATCTTATGTTTATATATGAGTAGATACTGGCGCTACTCAAAATAAATACTTTTGTGTCCATTAAAGCTTGTTGCCTCCTTAATCTATTAAATACTCTTATTATGCTTAAAATATTAAAAACAAATAAACGGTATGCCTTTAACTGACATACCGTTTATTTTGATATTCTTTCAATTAATTAGAAGCTGCTCCTCTACTACAAGCACATTTTGCGCAACTACATTTTGTACAGCTACCACAGCAATCTCTGTCTCTATCCCTATCTCTATCTCTATCTCTATCTTCAGTTGTCTTTGCATCTTGACCTACTGATAAAGGCCTAATACTTGGTTCAAGTAAGTCTCCACATACGAAATCTAAGCAATCATTATTCTCGTCTTGAACTGGTGATAATTTTGGTGGTACAGTAAGACCTTCATGTTTGAATCTGTATTGTACAAAGTAAATAGATTTAATATAAAGTGTTAGACCAATAGCAAAACACTCTTCATTATCGCCTACTACTTTTGCAAGTGCCTGAGCTGATATACCTTGTTGGATTGTATTATTAGTTGGGAAATTATTGCATCTAACCTCACGGCCTTCTTCATCGTTAATAAATCCCATGTAATTAATAGTTGGAACAAGTTTATTGCAGCCACTTGGATTTTCCCTTGCGAAAGCTACGCCATAAGGTGTATAAAGATCAAAGGTAATACAACTTGGATTAGTGCAAGGATCAAAACCACAGCTGTGTTCATCTCCTAAATATCTTACTGTCATCATGCCTTGTTTTACAACTTTACAACATTCATTAATAACAGATACGGAGAAAGTTACATCGATGTCTTTTAAAGTGATTCTGCTTAAATTAGGGTTTCCTTTAGCGGGTACTATTTCTGAAAATCTACAGTCGCAAGGGTCAACAAAATTAAAGTCTATGTCTACTACCTGAAGTTGAAGTTTGCAAGCATGTCGAAGATCGCATTTGCTTAAACCATCAAATAAAATATCAATTGTTTCTCTTGAATCATTTTGGCAAACATCTTCAAGCTCATCTAAGCAAATAGTACGGCAAAGATTGATACCGCTTTCATCAAAAACAACTGGAGCCATCATGGTTAAAACTTTAGGTTCTCCAATAGGAGGACACATTGCAACAGCTTCAATAGGTGACATTTTATTTTCAGCAGGGTGACAAACATCACAAATACCTGCATTAGGTTTCTCAAAAAACTTAGCATCGTTGTTACCACAACATTTACTCATAATTAAAAACCTCCTGTATGATTCTAACTTATAGTGAATCATAATTTGTCGTTTCCAATACTATAATATGGAAATTAAAGTCCGTTGGTGACATTTATGTATAAATTTATTTTTTCATCAATATATTTATAAAGAAGTGTTTTTTATTTATTTTATCTCACCTTAATTGGCTATAGTAAGGAGGTTTCCATTGTGTCTTATGTTTGTTATCACAGCAAAAACTTCATGTTAATAGACTCTTCAGTAAGAAATGGCGTTTTCTGTAGATTTTTTCCTCCTAGCGGAAAATCCAAGCCTTTATTACTTCAAAGTACACCAACTACTCATTATAGTGCTACCATAGCAGGTGATGGTAAACCTGAAATAGTGGTCATGCCTAATGCCACTCATATCTACTACTATACTTATACAGGCTCTTCATTTAATAAAACGCTACTGCTCACATCAGAAACTAGTACCTCTTTAATGCACCCTATGCTCTATACTCAAAATGGCATAAGTCAACTTATTTATCTCATGCAGGTTGCTCCTCATTATCAACTGATGCACCAAGCCATAGGGGAAGGAACCTCTAAAGCTCTTGCTGCTTTTAATCAATGTCCTAATCAAATTAAATACATGACAACCCCCACTGCCTTGTATTTCTTTTATCTTTTAAAAGAGGATTATTATAGCTTAAACTGCATCAAAATAGAAGCCACTGGCGTTAGTACCTTCTGTTATTTGCATAGTGAAAAACCTATTATCGACTACAGTATATGTTTAAGAGTCGGTGAGGTGCATGTTTGTTACGTCTTAGAAAATCTTGGTAAATATCAACTTTATTACATGAATCCCTCTACCCTACAAATAAACTTCTTAACTTCTAGTGCCACACCTATGGCTCCTGCTATTTTTTATTATTATCATGGCTTATGGATTAATACTTTAATTGACCATCAGCTTCACCTTTTGCTTTCTGTAAATTCTGGTGAAAGTTTCAGTATTCCTGTCCCTTGCTCTATCCAAACACATTTGCAGCGCACTTTTTTTGTAAGCACACCATTAAAGAATTTAGCTGCTAGTGAACTTTATGTTTCCCTAGATACTAAGCTTAAGCTTTGTACACTCTCAACCATTGATTTCGAAGGCTTTCATGAGTATAGTTCAATGCCTGTGGAATTAGAGCTACTACTAGAAGGTTTAGCCCTTCATAGATGTAAAAAGGAAAACTGTGAAATAATCGCTGAGAGCAATCGTTTAAAACAAGAGTTAGGGATGTTAAAAAAGCAAACGCCCTCTTCTCCTACTAAAAAGCAAACTAATATTTCCTCTGCTAAAACAGCTTTTATGGAGGAGCTTACAAGTTGGGACCTTCCCCCTAGGCTCTAGACAAATAAATAAAGGGTAGGATTATTACCTTATAATAATCCTACCCTTTATTTATTTCATATTTCTCTTTTAGCAATAATGTGCGGTAAATACTTTTTAAATTTCCCTTGATTTTCTGCCCATTTTATTCCTATTAGTGGTAAGACTATCCCTAGCAAACCACCTATTAAAACCCATAAGTCCTCACTTCCAAGCCGAAAAAGCTTAGATGCACCAAGTCCTATCACTAGCCCTATAATTAGCCCTATAAGAGGAAAACCATACATCACATAAGTAGCCTTTAGAAAAGTAGGTTGTGCTAATTTTAGTTCCACCATATCTCCTACCTGGCATTCTATTTCTTTTTCACACCTAAGTATGCAGTCTTTTTTACCTGTTATATAGTCACAAGCATGGCATTCTCCGCACATCTCTTGTCGTTCCATTTGAACAATAGCATATCGCTTTCCTACTTCTTTTACAACACCATATGGCATGCCTTCACCTCTTTTCTTTATCTCATTCAATCCCTTAAATGCTTTTTCTCTATTTTACCACTATTTTTACTTTTCATCTACACGAATTGATCCAGAACTTGTTTTTAATTCCAGCTTATATTCTGCACCATTTCCTAATTGAGCGTTAGCTTCTGTTTCTCTTTTATCTTCATAATTCCAAACAATGCTACCTTTAATATCACCTGAAGAAGTATTTGCTCTTATGGTAGTATTACTAGTTTTAAGCCCCATTTCTATCTTCCCTGAGGTAGCTGTAAACTGTGCATCACCAGTAAGCCTCAGCTCTTCTATCTCTATATCACCAGAACTAGATTCACAGTTTCCTTTTCCTTCTAAAGCTTTCATTATAATCTCTCCTGAAGTCGTTCTTAAGCGCCAGCTTTCACCTATTACTGTACCTAGCTTCAAATCACCTGATGAAGCCTCCATTTCTAGCTCTCCTTCTATTTCTCCTATAGTAATCTGTCCTGAAGAAGTATAAATTTCATGTGCTTCTCCTATTAAACTATTTATTTCAATCTCTCCAGAACTCGCCATACAGCTTCCTTTTCCTTTTAAACTTTTGATAATGGTTGTTCCTGAAGAAGATGTAACCTCATACGTATCTGTTTCTATTCCCTCTAAGCGTTTATCTCCTGAGCTAGTAGTTAATTGGACTTCTTTAGCTTTAATAGCCTCTCTACCCACTAAATTCCCAGAGGATTGAGTAGTCTCTAACTTTTCTAATTCCAATACGCCATTAAGGTTAATATCTCCTGAACTGGTTGTAATCATTAAAGCACTCCTATAACTACTAGGTAACCAAATTTCTATTTTATGTTGTGGTTCTATTCCAAAATAATGACTATTCGGCCTTTTCACCAAGATTCTTCCAGCGCTTTGGCTTATTTCGAATAGATCTCTTTTCTCCTTATCATTCGTACTTTCTACTACCTTTAAATCACTTCCTTCTCCTACATTAACTTCAACATCAGCTAAATTAACATCTAATTCTAAAATTTCTATCGCCTCTAATGCACAAGTCTCTTCTTTTACTTTTTCTAAAGGGCCGTTAAAAGGCACACCTTTAAGTAAATTGTTAGAAAAAGGATTATGCCCTGTAGCCCACGAAATCATCACGCTTCCTAGGCCAATCAATATAACAAGTAGTAATCCTAGCTGAATCATCTGATAAGTTTTATTACTATTCACAGCTTATCTCATCCCCTTTATTTCAAAAATTAATTTAATAATTTGTTCAGCTACAACTCCCATGATAAAAATGATCCAAGAACAATACCATATGCCAAATCTAAAGCTGATTACTAAATAAAGCAGTACAATACAAGACCACATAATAGAACTAATGGAACGATAAATCTGCCTTTTTTGATCATTGCCTTGCTTCCACTCCTTGAACTCTTCTACGATGGTAGTATCGCTTTTTTCATATTTAGGTTTTGATACAAAGTGATAAACTAACAGACAGGTTGCAAAGCCTGCAATACCAAGAAAAATCAGAGCCGGTATATCTGTTCGCCTTAACCAAGGAATCTCCTCACAAATAATGCCTGAGATAATGGCTATAATATATAACCCAATAGAACCACTTACTACTAAAGCTGTTTTTTTGCGCTGGGCCTCTTGTTCTTTATAATTGAGTGGATTTGCAGGCTCTAAGGAACGTAATAATTCATTTAAGTCTCCTATACTTGTAATGGCTATATTATATGCCTCTTCTTCTGTCTTCCCTGATGCTACTAAGTCCATGTACTTAGCTGTTAGATTTCCTATTAACTCCTCCTTTAAGTCCAAAGTACGATGCGTTGCTGGTGCTTCTTCAAACAATTTTTCAACTGTTACCCTTATTTTATTAACCATTATAATCCTCCCACTTCTCTATTTTTAAATTAATGCATCAATTACTGCCTTGGCTTCATCCCAGTCTGCTTTATTACGTTCATAAGCCATTTTTCCTGCAGGCGTAATTGTATAATAACGCCTTCTAGCCCCGGTTGTTTCATCTCCCCAATAAGATATAATATAGCCCATTTGTTCTAGTCTTCTAAAAGCGCTATATAAAGTAGCTTCCTTTAACTCATATTGGTTATCGGTTTTATCTAATATACTTTTGTTAATTTCATAGCCATAGCTATCTTTTAGCATCAGTTGCGCTAAAATAATCGTTTCTGTATGTCCTCTAATTAAATCAGATGTAATTGACAAATGCCTTCTCCTTTCCCGTCTTTTTTATTTGAATTTTTTATATTTTATATATAATATATTCTTATATACCTCGCCTGTCAAGGTATATTCTTAAAAAAAGTATATAAAACTGCAAAAGGGCTCTTCCTTACTTTTAATTGAAGTAAGGAAGAGCCCTTCTCATTTTAAATCTCTGTATAGGTTTTTTTAAATATTTCTTGTTCAATGATATAAACATCATTTGTATCTGTTTCACTAATAGCTAAATAGTCACCTACATGCCCGTATTTATACTTATCTGGTGAATAAACTGTAAACACTTTTACTGCCTTTTCTAGAGGTCTTGCATAAATCGTATTATCACCCTTCATAATACATTTTTTAGTATAGCTTTCTAAATAAAGTACCTTTCCTGTGTTTTGTTTTCTAATTCTAGGAAAGTATTCTATTTTAACATCAAAGGGTTCTTCTAGAATTTTATAATTCGTGCCAAAACGTTCCTCATTCATTAAAGAAATAGAACCTTCACGATCTATAATTAAGATATCAGATGCTTTAACAATGCGTTCAATATCTGACTCTAGACTCCTAATAATAATAGGCTCACCTTCAGGTAAAACCTCACTTAATCTAACAAACCCTATAGGTATAGGAATCTTTTTATAATGTCTTAACTTGCTTAAATCTATTTGCATTTTACCTGCATCTACTACCTCAAAGGATTGATAATAAGCTGTTAATTTTCTTAAGAAGTACTCATCATAGTTAAGATGTCCATAAAGCTCGTTAAATTTACTTTTACTAATAAACCCTGCAGCTCTTTCTACATGTCCTCCTCCATTACCTAAGTCACCTGCTAAATAGGCTGCTAATTCATTGGCCATCACTTCTTTTACACAACTTCTTACAGAAAATTTAATGCCTTCATTTGCTTCATTATATACAATACACACATTAACACTATCTACTTGAAGAGCAAAATCACTGATAAGCCCTAAAATATTCGGATCGCACTCTTGTGCTTTTACCATTACATATTTATGTGCATCATTGTAAGAATGACGAATAAGCGCCATTCCTGCAATCTCTAATTCTCTTAAAGTAAGTACCGCATTTCTAAGGCGTCTTAATAGCTGCTTGTCATATTTTAAGCTATCACGCATGTCTTTATCTAACGGGTGGCTTATTTCAATAAAAGAACTGCTATCTGTAAAAAGCCCATAATATAGGGCCATAGATACATCTGGATGTTCATTAACATCATATCCTGCTTCACACAGCATATCCCATACAACAGTAGCTGAACTTGCTAAATAATTTCTAATTTCTTGTAACTTAATAGCCGGTACTTCTTGTACATGATGATCAATAATAGCTACATGCTCAGCTCCAAGATGTCTTACATTACCAGCCCCATACTGACAATCTACTGTAATCAGTAACCCTTCTACCTTTAGTTCTTCTATGTATTCAATTGGAATACGCAGTGCTTCTATAAACATCACAATATTAGGCTTAGTAATCAATAAATTACCACCATATACTAACCTGACTTCTTTCCCTTTGCTTTCAAAATATTTATATAAAGCATATCCTGCTGCAATAGTATCTGGATCTGGATTATCATGACACTGAATAATGATTTGATTATACACTTCTAATTCTGCTAATCTCATGCGGTCTCCTCCTACTAATTGTTCTTGTATTATATTAGCATAGCTTGAGAATGGGTGTCATCCTAAAAAATAAACTAATATTTGCATATCTTTATATATTTGACTATAATAGACATTATATTATTAATTTTTGTGAACTATTTCACATATTCATATTGGAGGTCCTATTCATGTCAGACAATCTCGAGAGACTCACTTTAGATGATGTGCTTACAGCTAGAGAACGTATTAAATCAACTTGTATACATACTAGTCTTATTCGTAGCTATGAACTTAGTAAGGAATTTCATAATGATGTTTATTTAAAGCCAGAGAACTTACAAGTAACGGGTGCTTTTAAAATTCGTGGTGCTCTTAATAAAATTAAAACCCTTTCTGATGAAGAAAAAAAACGTGGCCTTATTGCTTCTTCTGCTGGTAATCATGCTCAAGGTGTTGCTTATTCTGGTCATGCCCTTGGAATAGATGTTACCATCGTTATGCCAGAAACCACTCCACTTATTAAAGTACAAGCTACTAAAAACTGGGGAGCTCATGTTGTATTAGCAGGACAAGTTTATGATGAAGCTTACGAAACAGCTAAAAAGTTAGAGCAAGAAAATGGGTATACCTTTATCCATCCCTTCAATGATAAGGAAGTTATGGCTGGTCAAGGGACTATTGCTCTTGAAATTTTAGAGGACATGCCAGATACAGATGTTATTTTAGTACCTGTTGGAGGTGGTGGTCTTATAAGTGGTATTGCTGTAGCAGCTAAAGCCATTAACCCCAATGTTAAAGTCATTGGTGTAGAATCTACAGGTGCACAAGCGATGAGATTATCTTTAGATGAAGGCCATCCTGTTTCTCTAGATCAAGTAGACAGTATTGCTGATGGTGCTGCTGTTAAAAGTGTTGGAAACTTAACCTTTGACTACGTTAAAGAATATGTAGATGATATCATCACCTTAGATGATGAAGATCTAATTGAAGCCATCTTCTTATTAGTAGAAAAACATAAAATTGTAGCTGAAGCCACTGGTGCTTTATCTATTGCTGCTCTTAAGAAACTTCATCTAAGAAATAAAAAGGTTGTTTCCGTTATTAGTGGTGGTAATATCGATGTCCTTACTATGTCTTCATTACTAGACCGTGGTCTTTATTCACGCGGTAGACTATTTTGCTTTTCTGTTAAACTTAAAGATACACCCGGACAATTAGTTAAAATTGCAAATATCCTTGCCCGCGTAGGCGCTAACGTTGTTAAACTAGATCATAACCAGTTTAAAGCTTTAGACCGTTTACGTCATGTAGCACTAGAAGTAACTGTTGAAACGAATGGACATGACCATATCCAAGAAGTGAAAAAAGCCTTAGAAGCAGAAGGCTATATGATTGAAGTTATTTACTAAAAAAGTGGCTAGAAAAGCCGGCACTTTCCTAGTTAACTAAAAAGAGTAGCAAAGGTATTCCCCCAATGTCATTAAGTTAAGATGACGAAAAAAGATCTCTATACCAATCAAATGGTATAGGGATCTTTTTTTGAAAAAGTAGTTGACAAGACAAAGAAAATGTGCGGCCGCTCTCACTACTGATTGAATAAAGAGGTAGTGAGAGCGGCCCTTGTAATTAAAGGAAACTTAGTTACAAGGAGGACACATATGAAACCCAAACAAATTAAAAAGCTTTTAGTAGATGAAATCCAAAAGATAGCTGACAATCCGCAAGATTATTGTACCAATCCAGGTAGTGATTTTTTACGCAAAAGGAAATTGCCCATGAATAAAATTTTAGCTGGAATTATTGGAATGGGAAGTGGGAGCCTTACAAACGAATTATTAGATCTATTTGGTGCATCTGCAGATACACCAACTTCTTCTGCGTTTGTTCAGCAGAGAAAAAAGATAAAGCCTGAAGCGTTTAAGAAGATATTTGACGGCTTTTCAAGTAAACTTATAGATAACTTTAATGAAGATATGCCCATACTTGCTGTTGATGGGTCTGATGTACAGATTCCTACCAATCCTGATGATTTAAATTCATTTCATTCTGGAAAAGATGGAAGAAAATCATATAATCTTCTGCATATAAATGCGTTGTATAATATAAATTATTCTATTTATCATGATGTGATAATACAAAAATCTAAAGAAAAGAATGAACATAACGCTCTACAAGAAATGGTTGATCGTTCTGAAATTCCTAAAGCACTCGTGATAGCTGATAGAGGTTATGAATCTTTCAACAGCATGGCTCACATTCAAGAAAAAGGATGGTTCTTTCTTATTCGTGTCAAAGATGGAATTAATGGTATAAAGAATGGATTGGATTTACCCAAAACAGACTGTTTTGATATTGATATTTCTTTAAAACTTACAAGAAAGAAAACGAATGCAGTCAAAGAACTTTTCAAAGACAAAAATCATTATCGAAGTGTTTCTTCAGCCCAACCGTTTGATTATTTACCACTTAAAAACAAGAAATCTGAACCTGCTAAATTCTATGAATTACACTTCCGAATAGTGAGATTTCCTATTTCAGAAACTTCCTATGAAACAATAGTTACAAATCTAAACAGTGAAAAGTATCCTCCTGATGAGGTAAAAAAACTGTATGCTTCTCGTTGGGGGATTGAAACATCTTTTCGAGATTTGAAATATACGATTGGAATGTTAGATTTTCATTCAAAAAAGGTGATGTGTATCCAACAAGAAATCTATGCACATATGATAATGTATAACTTTGCAGAAATGATTACATGGCACGTAGTCATTGAAAAAAAGCAAAGAAAGCATACATATAAAGCAAATTTCTCAGTTGCAGTGCATATGTGTAGGTTATTCTATCATGGAAAAGCAACATCACCTGATTTAGAAGTCATAATCGCAAGAAATCTCATTCCTGTACGGCCTAATAGGCATAGGGAACGAAACTTAACTATCAAGCTTTTTCATGGCTTCCTTTATAGAGTAGCATAAATCTTTGTAAAAGAATATAAATTTTGAGGCAGATGCAAATCTGTCTATTTGTGGTACCTGGAAATAGAAAAAGAAGCTGAAGAAATAAATCTTCAACTTCTTTTCCTAGGGATGCGTTTCTATCACAATGTTAACTTAATGACATTGGGTATTCCCCTTGCTACTCTTTTTAGTTGATATCAGACTTTAAAGTCTAATCACTTCTACTTTATAACCATCTGGGTCTGTTACAAAGTAATATTTAGGTGCTTCCCCTGGAAGTCCTTTAAGTGGTGTTACTTCATAACCCATAGTTTGGTGTCTTTCATGACTTGCTTCCAGATCTTCTACTCCTACAGCAATATGACTAAAACCATTTCCTAATTCGTAAGGTTTTTCTGGATTATAATTATAAGTAAGCTCTAATTCATATCCACCTTCTTGGTCAGATAAATATACTAAAGTAAATTCATGTTCTTTAAAATCTTTTCTTCTCGTCTCGATTAAACCAAGTGCTTCTTTATAAAAAGCTAGTGATTTTTCTAAATCCATTACTCTAATACAAGTGTGTAACATTTTCATCAGTATTCTCCTCATTCACCTAGTCTATTTTATGCATAGTTTATTCTACCACAGATTCTCACATAAGTACTAGTCTGCTTTTATTGACTCAAATAAAAGCTTAATGCCTTTTAAAACCTTAGGCATTTTACTACACCCTTATGGCCTTCTATATACACAAGTTTACTTAAATATTAATTTCTAATATCACAGGGCAATGGTCAGAACCGAGTATTTCTGCATCAATAGCAGCCCCTACTAACTTATCTTTTAAAACCTCTGAAGCTAAGAAATAATCTATTCTCCATCCTGTGTTTTTTTCTCTTGCTTTAAAACGATAGCTCCACCAGCTATAAGCGCCTTCTAAATCAGGATAAAAATAGCGGAAGGTATCTATAAATCCTGCTTCTAATAATTCTCCGAATTTACCTCTTTCCTCATCACTAAAACCAGCATTTCCTCTATTCGTTTTTGGATTTTTAAGGTCAATTTCTTGATGTGCCACATTAAGATCCCCACAAATAATGACTGGTTTGTTTTCTTCTAATTTCTTAAGATAAGCTTTAAAAGCATCCTCCCATGCCATACGATAATCAATTCTAGCTAGCTCATTTTGTGCATTAGGTGTATATACGGTAACCACATAAGCTTCTTCAAACTCAGCTGTAATAACACGTCCTTCAGTATCATGCTCAGCTATACCCAAACCATAGCTGACACTAAGTGGCTCCTTTTTAGAAAAAAGTGCTGTTCCTGAATAACCTTTTTTCTGGGCATAATTCCAGTACTGATAATAACCTGGCAGTTCTATTTCTACTTGTCCCTCTTGACATTTCGTTTCTTGAATACAAAACACATCTGCATCAACTGCTTTAAAATAATCTAAAAATCCTTTTGTTAAAACGGCTCTAACGCCATTCACATTCCATGATACACATTTCATTCTTGTCATCCTCCATCTTTTATCTTTTGCTTTTTATTTTATTCTCTACATACATCTACCCATTCACCTTCGGTGATTTCTGCTAATTCAGGAAGTGACATCTTCACCACTGCATGAGGGCTTCCTGCTGCTGGATAAACTTCTTCTGACTGTTTAAGACTCTCATCTAAATAGATTTTTACTTGTTTAGGTAATCCAAATGGACAAGCGCCACCTACTGGATGTCCTGTTTTTTCTAAAGTTTCTTCATAGCTCATCATCTTAGCTTTTGTGTGAAAAGTATCTTTAAATTTTCTATTATCTATTTTGGCCGTTCCACAAGCAACAATAACGATACTTTCATCATTTACATTAAACGCTAAAGTTTTAGCAATTTGCCTCTCTGTAGCTTTGAGAGCTTCTGCCGCCAAGCTCACTGTAGCACTACTTTCTTCTAACAAAACAATTTGATGACTGACTTGCTTTTCCTTAAAAAAAGCTTCTACTGCTTCTATACTCATTTGTATCATCTCCTTTTTTGTCCTATCTCATTACTTTTTCCTGTTCTTATTATTTTTAATGACTTTTACTTTTTTATCTCTCTTTATACCTATTTCTATAGAAAATTATTGGCAAAGTACTCAATTTGCTCACTTTTTACGGCTAAGTTTAAATTTTGTCCTGCATCAAAACCTGCTGTAATAATTCCTATAAGTCTTCCATACATATCCAGTAGTGCTCCTCCTGAACTACCATTAGAAATAGGCGCTGTAAACTGAATCATAGACATATCTTGAATTTCTCTAAAAGCTGAGATGATACCATCCGATACTGTATTAAATAAACCTAACGGACTTCCTATAGCCACTACTTTTTGTCCTCTTACTAAGTGTTCTCCTCTGTATAGAGGTAAAGGCTTACAACGCTTTTCTACTTTGATTAAAGCTAAGTCATAATTGGGATGATATTTTACAATTCGTGAAGTCACATAAGACTGCTCTTCATTCTCAAATTGTACTTCAAAATGACAACCGTCTCTTACGACGTGAAAATTAGTCAATATATATCCCTCTTCATGGATAACCACTCCTGATCCCCCTTTGAAAGCTCTTCGTTGCCCATCTAACACTGTAATCATCACAATAGAAGTAGAAAGCTGTGCTAATTCTTCATAGCTTAATTCTCTAAGTATCCCAGTATCATTTCCTATAGAAGTAGTTACTGTGCTGCCTACTCTAGGTGCTTGATGATTAGGTACTATTGGCCTTGATGGTTCTGCTGAATGATTATTTTTTGGTGGCACACTTCTTGATGGCATTGCCGATGAAGGCACTCTAGGTGTTTGCCTCTGTATACCATTGCCCACACTGCCTTTATGACTACCTCCTAGATTAATAGAACCTCTTCTTGCGCCGCTTTCTTTAATTGTGGTGTTTTGCTGAGGAGGTCTTTGTATCGATATACTTTGAATAGGTACCGTGGCTACTTCTGATGGTTTTACTATTTGCTTTTTATAAGTTTCAAAAGGAACTAGAGTGGCGGGTACTTGTGCCTTTATAGGATAGTGATATACCTGTGATGTCCTCAGTACTTCTTCATACGTTGCCAAGCAATCCTCTTGTGGATTCATATAAAGTACATCACAGCCCATTAAAAATAAAAAATATAAGAATAAGTATTCTTGCCTTTTAATAGGCCCTACATAAACTACTTTTCCTAATTGTCCTCTTTCTTTGGTTACTAATAAAGGAAGATAAGCTGTAATCCAGCTTAGTAATTTAACTGCAAAATTCTTAGTGGTAGATGCATTAGCATGAGGCATATAGCATTCATACATATGTAGGACTTCTTTAAAAGCACATTTTTTAGTCCATTCTAGTGTATCTGATGTAAGCTCGGCTGGAAAAGGTAACCTGAATTGTTCTTCTGGCTTTGCATCTTTAATCTTTAACCACTCTTCATAAGCTTGAATATAACCCTCTGTTTCCTGCGGTGATAGACTATATTTTAATTCTTCTAAGCGCAAATAAACTGTATCTTTTGCTTTTAACAAAAAATAATCATCTAGCCTTTTCACTTGTTGTGAAAATATTTCGTCTGTTTTTTCTACCCCAATGGCTCTTATAAAGAAGGCATTTCTTGTTAAGCTGCCAGCCTCTTCTTTGGTTAGCTCATGCTTTATGAAGTCCTCTATAGGATTTTCACACGTTAGGCGAACTACTTTTAATGGCTTAGTCGTAAAAATCATTTTCTCCTTCTCCCCCCAACTCTAAGAAATCTGTTTATGCTACCTATTATATATAAATATAATAATTAAATAAAGCTGTGTTTTATCTTATCAAATAATGCTATAATAAAAAGTAATTAATATTTTATACAAAAAGGAGTGTATTACTATTGGGATAACGGCAGCAAATAACATCTTAGAAACACTTTTTGACGATTCTTCTATGCGTGAAAATAATTACTTTTGTCAGCTTATAGGCATAGCTAATGCTTCATCCTATAATGATACATTAGCTCTCATTCATCATAAATTATCTGAGCCTCATAAAGGTATTATTTTTGATAGAGAAATTCCTAAACCAAATGATCGCTCACTTATTGACGCTATTTTAAATGAACTGACACGTATGAGAATTGGTGCGTTTGCTAGTGAAGATATTAATCTCACTTCGTCACAAACACTTAATGCAAAGATTAGACAGGCTCTAGACCCTGTTATTGCACTAGCCATACAAAAAGAGCGTTTTGCTAATGAAACTATCCGCAATAACTTTATTGCAAAACTAATGATTTGGTGTAATGTTTATGTCGATGAGCTAGACTTTTCCGGCAAAGAACCTCCAAAATGTTTATTTTATGGTTCTATTAAAAAGCATGAATTTTACTTTTTAATGCTTCTTGCTCATATTGGCATTGATGTGCTTTATTTTAATCCAACTGGAGATACCCTCATAGATACTTTAGATGAAAATAATCTTTGTCAAAAAGTCATCTTAGGTCCTACCACACAGCAAATCTTACCACTTATGGAACATGTAGAAAAAGGAGTTGTCGTTGAAAAAGTAACTACTTTTGCACGTAAAGCAACTAATGAGCTTGAGCAAACCCTATATAATGATACAGGTATCTATAAGCCTTGGCAGTTCTCTGATGGTACCACACGCCCCATTATTATGGACTCTGTTATTGAAGATACGCTTACTTACTGGAATGAACCAGCACGTCTTAGACCTGGCTTTAAGACTTCACAAAAAACAGTTTATACCCCTATTTTCTTCAGTAAAATAAGCGGTGTTTATAATGATCATAATGAATACTTTTCTTTAGTAGATAAACTTAAATCAGCTAATAAATGTGTATTTTACGAGACCACTCAGCTTACCTCTGTAGGCTATGGTCAAACTAGAAGTATTCAGTATCATAATATGCAAGGCCAAGGTATCCCTCAAAATACAGCTCAGTACAATCAACAGGATTTATATTCTTTAGCTTTTTGTTTAAATCCTGACAAGACTATTAATCGCACCACAGTTAAAGAACATGTACTCTATAAAAAATTATTAACTTTAAGAGGTGAAATCCAAGAATTCATTTTAGCTAAACTAGAAGAAGTATTTTCACCTAGCAATACGGCTTTCTTTAACTTTCCTATCACGGATAAAGAAAGGCTAAGACTCATGGCCGCTATTTTCACAGCTGAAGACAGTCTTTTGAATCTTATCGATGGTTATGACTTTACAGCGGATGTGCCAAAGGTCATCTTGTATCTTAACTCAAGAGATACTTTTAATACAGATGATGCCATGTTACTAGGATTATTACGTACCATAGGTCTAGATATTGTCATCTTATCGCCTAATGGTGCCAATAATATAGAGCTTGTTATTTCTGATAAATTCATTAATCAAATCAAGCTTGAAGAATTTGTTTATGATTTACCCCTTAAAGCACCTGCTAAAAAGGGATCATTCTTTAGTAAATTATTTAGGTAAAAGGAGTGTTTGTACATGGGAATTTCATTAAATCAAGGAGCAGGTAGTGCGCCAGTTCCTACCTTAGAAGCAACCGTTCTAGGTGGTGTTAATCTAGAAAAAGCAGATGCTAATACACAGCTTGTTCCTGTTCAAGAAGCTGAGGTAGTAGCTTTCACACAATCTTATAAAGAAAAACTTCGCCAGCTTCCTGAAGTTGAAAAATTAACCGAGGAAATTCATGTAGATGATATGAATAGTATTCTTGTATTTGGTCAGGAAGCTTCTACTGGTATTTCTAAAATCTCTGATAATCTACTTTCTACAATGAAAGCTGTTAAGGCTGAAGAAGCTGGGGAAATGATTCAGCAGCTTACAAAGGTTATGGATAAATTCGATATTAAAGAATTAGAAGATATCAAAGAACCATCTGCACTTCAAAAACTCTTTAACAAAGCTAAAAACTCCGTAGAAGCTCTTTTCCAAAAATATGAGAATATGGGTACAGAGGTTGATAAAATATATGTCATTCTTAAAAAATATGAATTACAAATTCAAAATTCTAATGTAAGTCTTAAACAAATGTATGAAGGTAACATTGCTTACTACCAACAACTTGAAAAATACATCGTAGCCGGTGAAATGGGACTTGAGGAATTAGATACAAAACTTATTCCTCAATATGAACAAGAAGCTATGGCTTCTGGTGACCGTATGGCGATGACTACAGTAGAAACGCTTAAGCGTACGCGTGAAATGTTAGAACAACGTGTTTATGATCTTCAAATTGCTGAAAACATTGCGCTTCAAACCATTCCAATGATTCAAGGCATTCAGTACAGTAACTTTAATTTAACACGTAAAATTAATTCTGCTTTTATTATCACACTTCCAATCTTTAAACAATGCTTAGCTCAAGCTGTTCTTCTTAAACGTCAAGAACTTCAAGCTAAGAGTCTTAAAGCGCTTGATGATAAAACAAATGAATTATTACTTAGAAATGCTCAAAACATGGCTACTCAAACAACAGCTATTGCAAAAATGGCTGGTAGTAGCTCTGTTCAAATGGAAACCCTTGAAAAGACCTGGCAAACTATTGTTCAAGGTATTGAACAAACAAAGCAAATCGAAGATGAAAATCATCGCATGCGTCAAGAAAATAGCATGAAGCTAGAACGTATGAAACAAGACATGCTAGCTCCAAAAAAATAATCCAGCATACGCCAAAGGTGCAACATCTTGTTGCACCTTTGTTTTGTTTAATTGTATCCTTTTATTAGTTACATTATAATGAAAGATTTTTGTAAGAAATTTATTATCCTTTTTTTCGTTTTCTCTTTTATAATACTATTAATGCTCTTAAAGGGAGGATGGTCTATGGAAAATATCAATATTTTAGTAGTGGATGATGATTTACAAATCATGGAGGTCTTATGCAAGCTTCTTGAACTAGAAGGCTATAAAGTACATTCCTCATTTAACGGATTTGAAGCAATTGACTATATAAACAATAATTCTATTCAGCTGGTTATTCTAGATGTCATGATGCCTCATCTTAATGGACTTACAGCTCTTTTAAAAATTAGAGAAAAACATAATGTTCCTATTATTATGCTTTCTGCAAAAACAGAGGAAACTGATAAAGTATGTGGTTTAAGCTTAGGTGCAGACGATTATATTGAAAAACCTTTTAATACGGCTGAGTTATTGGCTAGAGTTAAGGCTCAGCTGAGAAGATATATGCTATTAGGCGCTTCAATTGAAAATGCTGCTCAAACTCATGATTTAATAGAAGTCGGTGATTTAGTCCTTAACCAAGCAACTAAAGAAATACTCGTATGTGACATCCCTTATGCTTTAACTGCAACAGAATATAAAATTCTAGAATTACTAATGAAACATCCAAATCAGGTTTTTTCAGCTGAGCAAATTTATGAAAATGTCTGGCAAGAGACAGTGTATGCTGTTGAAAATACAGTCATGGTACATATTAGACGAATCCGTGAAAAGATTGAAATGAATCCTAAAGAGCCAAAATACTTAAAGGTGGTGTGGGGTATTGGATATAAAATTGAAAGATAGTCGTCGTAATTTACTTTTATTTTTATGGACTAGCTTATTTACTTGCATTTGCTTCGGTATCATCTGCTATTTTGCTACTAATCTTAAATACAATATGGCCTTTTTTCTTAAATATGGTAGCCATTCTTCAGTTTATTGGAGATCTATACTTTTTATCTTACTTCTTATACTTTGTCATCTTGTAGCTTATATCTTACTTTTAAAGCCTTCAACTACCACGCATATTTATGACCAACTTCCTTTTGAGCTAATCTTATCTCTATTTCTTCTCCTATTATTTTTAGAGATTTACGTTATTTATCAACTACTGAATTACACCCCTCTTAGAGTTGCTACTTGGCTTACTCATTTATTTCAATATCTACCTATGATAATCCATTCATTTCTGCTCACATCTTCTATCTTCCTGTTACTTCTTCTTGTTTTCACACTTTTAATCAAGCAACTTAAATGTAAATTAATAAAAAGTACCTCTATATGTTATAAATATTATGTGCTACTTAAGGAACGAAAAAAGAACCGCCCGCTTATAAAACAGCTAGAATATCTTAAATGTCATGATTTTATATTACATTTCTTAATTATTCTATATGAAATCATCAGTGTAACCTGGATTTTTTATAAGCAGCTACACCCCTTTTCCCTAGTGGCTATCCTTTTATTGATTGTTTTACCTCTGATAGCAGAATTTTTCCTATTTCTAAAAACTCACTTTCCATCAAAGTTTGAAAAAGATTTAATACTACTTTTAAATCAGATCAATAACATCACTAACCAGGATACTATTGTTACCAATCCCTTAGAGGCTACTTCTCTTCTGTATAAACAAGGGGAACGAATTTGTTACTTAGATGAAGTCCTTAAAATGAATCTAGAAAAACAAATTAAAATCGAAAAAGCTAAAGTAGAATTAATCACCAATATTTCTCATGACTTAAAAACACCTCTTACAGCTATGGTAGGCTACATTGATTTACTAAAAAAAGAAGCTAACTTAAGCCTTGAAGCTAGGGATTATATTGAAGGTTTATCACGCAAAACAACTCACCTTAATCATATGCTAAAAGATCTTCTTGACCTATCTAAAATTACAAGTGGTACCATGCCAGTTCAATTAACTGAAATGGATTTAAACAAACTTATTTCTCAGACCTTGATAGATATGGACGAAACCATTATAGCTTCAGGTTTTATCTTGAAAACCCTGTTAGCCAAAGAACCCTTGCTGTTTTTAGGTGATAGTGTAAAGCTTCATCGCGTTTGTCAAAATCTTATTCAAAATGCCTTAAGCTATGCTTTAACTGGTTCTAGGATTTTTATTACAACTACTACTAAAGAAAATTTAGTCACTTTAACCATTCAAAACACCTCTGCCTATGAGCTGGACTTTACTGCTGAAGAAATCGTTGAACGCTTTGTAAGAGGTGATGCTTCTAGAAGAAGTACTGGCTGTGGTCTAGGTCTAGCTATTAGCAAAAGCTATACTGAACTTTGCAAGGGAGACTTTCACCTTACTTTAGATGGTGATGTTTTTAAGGTAACCCTTAGTTTTAATAAAATATTGAATAACATCTAAACGAAAGATTTATGTAAGAAATATGCCGAAATAAAGTTCATCTTCTTTTATATAATAAAGTTATTCTATAAATAAAAGGAGAGGACATATGAAACACACTACCCTTATTTCTTACTTATTAACTGCTATACTTATCTTTCCACTTACAGCTTGTACACAACAATTGCCTGCTTCCTCAGCTACTACAAATTCAACTTCCAACATCTCTTCTCCCCATATCGTAAGATATCCTTCCACTGCTGACTACACATTTTTAGTTGGAAAGATAAATAAGCTGACAAAAACAGAAAATGGTATGGCGGAAATAGAATTGAGAAGTGGTGATTTAAGTGACGTAAATTTAAGTGACAGCTATGATTTACTTCTAGAGGCTGCTTTTGACAGCAAGACTGTATGGCCAGCTTCACTTCCTAATGGCTTTGATCCTAATGCTGTTATGGAGCTTTATAAAGATCCCGGTCTAAATGTTAAATCCCTTCATCACAAAGGTATTACTGGTAAAGGAATTAGTATTGGTATTATTGATCAGCCGCTTCTAGTTGAACACGAAGAATATAAAGATCAATTGGCTTATTATGAAGAAGATGAAACAATTCAACATGAGGAAAATGGCAATATTTTTTATGAAGATGCAAGTATGCACGGACCTGCTGTTGCTTCTATCGCTGTAGGAAAAAATACTGGTGTTGCACCTGAAGCTACTTTATATTATATTGGTGAAAATTTTGTAACTATTGATACCGAAGATCACAGTCCTCTTGCTTCAGCTCTCAATCAGCTACTTGACCTTAATAAAAATTTACCAACTGCCAACAAGATACGTGTTATCTCTATTTCTTGGGGTAATGAAAATAAGAATCGAAAAGGCTATGATGAGTATATGTCTGCTTTAGCTAGAGCCAAGGAAGAAGGCGTATTTGTACTTACTACTTCTTTAGAGCAAAGAGAAGGTTTTCAACTTAATGGTTTAGGTAAAAAACCTCTTGCAGATGCTAATGACTTTAATAGTTATAAGCCTTGTAGGTGGTATCCTGAACATACATCTAATAGACTTTCTGCTCCTATGGATTATCGCTGTATAGCTTCACCTACTGGAAGTTCTGATTATGCAGTTTACCCACAAGGAGGTTTGAGCTGGGTAATGCCCTATTTAGCTGGTACCTACGCTCTCGCTTGTCAAGTTAAACCAGATATTACACCTGATGAATTCTGGAAGGTTGCTTTAGAAACGAGTGTTACTAACGATGCTTCACTGCCTGGGATTATTAATCCTTGTGGCATTATAGATATCTTAGAAAAATAGTTTTTGTCATCTTTAATTTTTTAATCTTCTCATACCTATTCTAAAAGGGAGCTGTGGCATAATTAATATTTATAAGTGTTTATAAATATTAATTATGCACTTTAGGACAGCCCCTTTTATCATTATATCCTTTATCCCTTCTACTCTTTCTATGTTATAATAAACTGACTGATTTTTATTTAATGGAGAATACTGATGAAACTCATAATAGATGAAAGAGAAATTATTTTTAATACCCAATCTACTAAAGCAAAAAAAATGACCTTAGAAGCTACTCCTGAAGGTCACATTACACTCAAAGTCCCTGCTAAAACAACTGAAGCTGAAATCCTTGCTTTTGTTAAGGCTCATTCTAAAACTATTTTGGCTTTTCAAGATCGCGTAGAAAATAGAAAATATATTTCTAGCAAGAAAAATTATACTGAAGATGAGACTTTTTTATTCCAAGGAAAGGCCTGTCAATTAGGAGAGTTACTAGAAACTATCCCTGAAACAGAAGAAGAAATACAGCTTCTTTTAAAGAAATTTTATATAGCACAAACCAAAGTAATTGTTAAAAAGAGAGTTAAGCACTTTGAAAAACTAATTGGTGTAAATGCTAAAAGTATTACCGTTGTAGACTCACCTTGTTCTTGGGGCACTTGTAATAGCTATAAGGATCTGACTTTTAATTATAGACTTTCAATGGCGCCACTTCAGGTCATTGACTATGTGGTAATCCACGAACTTTGTCATATCCATCATCTCAATCACGATCGTTCTTTCTGGAGAAAAGTAGGTGCTTATGACCCTCACTTTAAAGAACATCAAGATTATCTAGCACGTTTTGGTGGCGTAATGACCATATAGTAAAGAACCTAACAAGTACTTAGCTTATTAGGTTCTTTACTATAATGATCTATCGTATTAATGTGTCATTTTCTTATTTAAATAAATAGGTCTTATAAAGCTGCCATGTCTGTTCTTCCCACTTATAAATACTTACATTATCAAAATTGCAATCAAAATCACATGGAGATTTTTGAATTTACGCCCATACTTTTTCATATAAAGGTTGTCACTTTTTAGATACCACTGTTACATGAAAGAGTAATATACCACCTACTGCTTCCTGCTTACTCCTTACCCTCTATACTAGTGCCACTATTAAATAGCATGAGCTCCTTTAAGCTAATATGTCTATTACGAAAACGTTCTTTGCCTAGTGTACCTTTTTTCCATTCTATAGCTACTTGAGGACAGGCATGAATGCATGCTAAACAATGCTCGCAATGATGCTGAAATTGTATTTCTGCTTCCTCTACAATAATATTCTCTACCGGACATACCTTACTACAAGTTCCGCAATGATTACACAGATTAGAAACGGTAAAGTACTGGTCACAATCTTTTTCTTTAGCAGGAAAAAATTTATATATTATCTTATTAATGAATGTATAGGATTCCACCTTTATGGTTTGATTACTTTTAACAGCTTCTATAATAGGTTTTAATTGGGCATTTACCTTATTTTCCATTCCCTGAGTATTATTCACCTTATAACTAGGAATATAGTTTTCTACAGCTTTAAGTTTTTTACTATAACTTAAGTGCTGCCCCTTTTGTATTAATAACTCTTCTACTGCTCCACATATTCCCTTTACAGCTCCTCCATAAGTTGCTACAGCAAATATGTAGGGATTCTGGCTTGTAATAGTTAGTTCTGAAATAAAGCGTTCTACTTGATAAGGTAATCCCCAGTAATAGGTTGGAAATACAAACCCAATCACTTCATCAACGCAGTTTATATGACCATTTTTCATCGGTAATACTTGCCCTCCTATGGCCTCCCCTATTTGTTTTGCTACATATAAACTATTGCCTGTTGCTGAAAAGCAATAAATAACTGCCATCTATATTCCCCCTTAAATTTTCCTTCAATGACTTATTGATTATCCTTTATATTATATTACACTTTTATGTATTTTCTGTAAAATAAAAGTAACCTAGCATAACTCCTAGAGTTAATTGACTAAGTTACTTGACGTAGTTGTTTCTTCCTTTATCAAATTATATGGTAATACGACGTTGATATTGTCTTACTACACAAGATAACGCAAAATTAATAACAAAATAGGTTAGTGCCACAAAACCATAAAGCATTATAATTTGGCCAAAACCTCTTAAGCTTCCTAATACAACATTACTATTTCGAGTAAATTCAGCAATATCCACAACCTTTAAGAAAGAGGTATCTTTGATAATTGTAATAACCTGTGAAAGGAGAGCTGGAATAATACTCTTAAAGGTCTGTGGTAATATAATATAAATTAAAGTTTGAGCAAAATTAAAGCCTTGAGAAGCTGCTCCCTCAAATTGTCCCTTTGGAATAGAATTAAGTCCTCCTCTTACAATCTCCGCAACAACTGCTGAAGTAAATAAAGTAAAAGAAAAGATTCCTAAAGGAATAGGATCTCCTGGAATAGTAAACCTAATCCATAAAATCCAAAGAATATTAGGTGTACATCTAAAAATCTCAATATAAATAGCTGCAAGCGTAGCAAATGGAGAGAACACGCCCTTGCAGTAATTTCTCATAAGCGCTAAGATGGTCCCAAATATAATACTTAATATAATTGTTCCTAATGCAATTAACAGCGTCAACTTTAAGCCATCTAGCATAAAAAGAATATTTTCACTTGTAAAAATCTCACTCATTGGGCCACCTCCGTTTTTACTGCTTTACTAGGATGTTTTGGCTTAGGTGGTTCTTTAGCTTTACGCTCTAAGTATCTTGCCAAAGATGCTAATGGGAAACAAATGACAAAGTACATAGCTGCACAAACCAGATATCCTTGTGTGTAATGTCCTCCCGAACTACTTGCCCAAGAATCTGCAAAATACATTAAATCAAGCCCTGCTACCATTGCTAATACTGAAGTATTTTTAACTAAGTTTAAAGCTTGATTAGCAAGCGGCGGCATAATGATTTTTATCGTCTGTGGCAAAATAATATATCTCATCGCTTGAATATAAGAAAAGCCCTGAGAGTTAGCAGCTTCTAATTGTCCTTTAGGAACAGCTTCTATACCTGTTCGAATAACTTCTGCTACATAAGCACCATGATAAATACCTACTCCCATGACACCTAATAAAAATTTATCTACGCGTCCCCCTATTAAGTAGGGTAAACAGCTGTAATAAAAGAAAATCTGTATAACTAAAGGTGTATTTTGAAAAATTTCTATATACACTCTAGCAATCAATTTAAGTGGCTTTCTCTTAGTAGAATACAGTACACCAAAAAGCACCCCAAGCATAATGGCTACTAACAAGCCCACTATAGATACTCTTAAAGTCATACTAAAGCCTTGTAAATATAAGTCAAACTCTTCAAACAAATCCATCCACCATTTTAGATTAAATAAACCTTTCATAGCAACTCCATCACCTTCCTTGATACTCCATATTCGGTTCTGCCTATACCCTAAAATAAGGATTCAAAGGCGAAAAGGAAGTTCTGTTCACCAATGAATCCTTGAAATTTTATTTAGCAAACTTCAAACTATTCAACACCCCAAGCTTTTAACATTTCAGCCATTTTCCCACTATCTACTAAGCCTTTTACTACACCATCAACTGTTTCTGCCAATTCTTTATTACTAAGAGCAGAAGCCACACCATAATCTTGTTCTGCGAAACGGTCTTCTAAAATCATGGTTGAATCATCGCTATAACCAGCTAAAATCGCACGGTCTACAGCAAATACATCAATATTTTTAGTAGAAAGGGCTGTACTTAAAGCTGGATAACCATCAAATTCTTCAAAAACAGGTGTTACATTAATACCTGTTTCTTTGATATAAGCTTCAAACCCATCTTTAGTGATAGAACCTTGAGAAACACCTATAATCTTGCCATCTAGATCATTAATAGATTGAATTCCAGAATCTTTTAGTACCATTAAACCTACCGCATCTGTATAGTAAGGTGTTGAGAAGTTCCAAGACTCCTTACGTTCCTCTGTAACAGTAAAGGTAGCAATAACTAAATCAATTTCTCCACTATCTAATAACCCACCTCTTGTTTTAGCAGTAACACCTTGGAAAGCTACTAATTTCTTTTCTTTCGCTTCAGCTGCAGTGCAATCAAAAATCTTACCTGCTATTTCATAAGCTAAATCAATTTCAACCCCTTCATATTCTCCTGTAGCTGTATTTTGAAGTCCAAAACTAGGTACATCTATTTTACACCCTACTTTAAGTACACCTGCATCTTTAATTTTTTGAATGCCACCTGTTGCACTTCCACCAGCTTCCGATGTCTCTGTTTTAGTACAACTTCCTAAAACACCTAGCATGGTTACTGCTAATAATGTTGCCATTATTTTTTTAATCCCTTTTTTCATATCATCAACTCCTTATTTAGGTTTTATTTATTTCATAATGCTTAAAATATTTCTTATGTACTTTATATCAACCTTCTTAACGTAATATTTTACTTAAGAATAGTTTGGTACGCTCATTTTCTGGATTTTCAAAGAAATGCTCTGGTGAACCACTTTCTACAATAGAACCATCATCCATAAAAATGACGCGATCTGCCACTTGTCTTGCAAAACCCATTTCATGTGTTACACAAACCATCGTAATATTTTCTTCAGATAACTTAATCATAACATCTAATACTTCTTGCACCATCTCTGGATCCAGAGCACTAGTAGGTTCATCAAATAAAATGATTCTTTGTTTTGTAGCAAGCGCCCTTGCAATAGCAACTCTTTGTTGCTGTCCTCCTGATAGGTTTTGAGGATAGGCATCCTTTTTCTCCAAAAGGCCTACTCTTTCTAAATACTGAAGTGCCATTTCCTCTGCCTCTTTTTTAGGCATCTTTTGTAATTTCATAGGTGCAAGTGTAAGATTTTCTAACACTGTCATATGTGGATATAAGTTAAATTGCTGAAATACCATGGCTGAGGAGTTTCTCACAACCTGTGTTTTGTTTTTCCTTGTTAATAACTGTCCATCAATTTCTACTTGCCCTGAAGTTGGTTCTTCTAAATGATTAATACACCTAATCAGTGTACTTTTCCCACTACCACTAGGGCCAATAATAACTAGCTTTTCTCCTTCATTAACCTCTAAATCAATGTTTTTTAAAACATGATGATGACCAAAAAATTTATTAAGACCACTAATCTTTATCACATAAATCTACCTCCTTATTTAAACTTTTCCGCGTTGTTTTCTATCTAATTTCTTTATAACAAATATTACAATAATTGTAAATTTAAAAGAAAACAAAACAGCGCCACGAAGAAAAAGAATTCTCGTAAGCGCCATTGCTTCATATGTCTAAATACTTTATATATTAGTGTAATTATAACTAAGGTCTTTTCTCTTGTCAACTCATAATTTTCCCTTAAGACTCTTTCCGACCTTCTATCTCTCCTATTTCTTTCTCAGCCATCTCTATAGCATATCTTAGAATTTCTTCTGCTGCTTTAAGACCACTAACCCTTGCAATACGTACTTGTTCTTTACATATTCCTTCAATATAGGCTTCTTTAGGAACAATACCATAATCTGCTTCATGGACCATTTGATAGTCAAAAATAGAGTCTCCTGCAGCCATAATAGTTCTTTGATAGTAGTTCTTTTGAATATATACAAGTGCTGACCATTTATTAATACATTCTGGATATAAATAGATCTTTTTGCCATTGACTTGTATTTTCCAACCTTTATTTTCATTAGCATTCATAAATAACTGAACGGCTTCTTCATCAATATTGCCTCGCTCTCCTATAATAAGCCAAATAAGTCCATCAGACTTATTGTATCCTTTAATAGGCTTTTTATAGTGATTCAGAAATGATATTAAGACTTCATCATAATTTACAGGTAATGCTTTAATTTGCTCTTTTATATAATCTGACCACTGTTTATCCTCTTCTCCCTTGTAAATAATAGTTCCTCCATTATTAACTACATAAAGCTCAGGGTAGATAGTTTCCTCAAATAATTGAATCCTCTTGTATTGCTGATGATTTCTAGTCGTAATTGGTACGATAGGTACTAAGTCATTAAGCTTTTTAAGTAAAGTAATTGCTTCTAAACTCATATACGAAATTTCTTTTCCATTATAAGCTTCGACTAAGGCATATTCACATTCAGCTTCCGCTATAAATAGCTTAGAATAAATTAAAGTACGATCTAAATCCGTTGCAAAAAACATAGAAGTTTTCCTTTCACATTCATTTTTATACATCACACATATCTTTGATTAAACCACAACAAGAGTAGCACATGTCTTGATATACTTCCACTGGTACACCTCTATCTCTTGCCAAAAGTAAAATGTGCTTAATGCGCTTATCCTCTTTATCTTTTACAAGGATTTTCCAAGGTACCCTTCTTAATAATACTCTTGTTGTTTCACCTACCCCTGGCTTCACTCTATTAATACTGGAGATATCGAAGCACTGCCTAATGTTTTCTACACTCTGTGCTGCATTAAAGGCTCCCATCTCCTTATTAACTAAATCCTCTTCATGGATATTAAGCTGAGAAAAATGAGTAGCAATAGTATCTACAAAGTCATTAGATACATCAATCTCCTCCCACTCCTTGTAAAACTTGGAACCATGAAAATCATAGGGTCCAATAAGATCATTTCTTAAAAAGGTACGACTCATAAGTCCTGATACTGTTGCATTTAAACACGCACTTGGTACTAAGAAGTCCGCTCTTGTCCCATATAAAGAGGTACATTCTCCTGGATCACAAAGTACTGCTAGTGTATCATCTAAATCCACTTCATATTTATTTTTAAAATGCTTACAAGCTTTCTCTAAAGTATGGCTTATAACACCTTTTCCAGTCCAACCATCTACAAATTGAATATCTTCTGCTGGATGTTCTTTTAATATATATAAAAGGGCATTCTCATCTATTCCCTTATCTCTAATAATAGAAACACTATAGTGAGGCACATTTACTTGATATTTATAAGCTAAATAACGCTTAATCAATACACCAATAGGTGTACCTGCCCTAGCTAGAGAAACAATAACGACATCTTTTCCTTTTTTTCTGTAAATCAGTTCAGCTACTACCCCTGTATAAAAAGCAATCTCCTCTGCCGTTTCTTCTAAAGTATTTTTATAAAGAGTCATATATTCCTTTGTTGGCATATATTCAATAGGAAGCATTTCAGAGTAGTGCGTACCATTTTGCATAGCATATTCACGCTCTAAGTTATTTTGTTCTTCTAATAAACCGTTGATATTCTTTAATAAGAAAATACAATCTTCTTTCCTATAGCTCCCCATAGGTAAAGGCTCTTTTATATGCTTTACATTTGCTACGCCTTGCTCATTCATAGATTTCCTCCAGCTTGCCATCACAGCAAACAAAATATATTTTTCTAATCCCCTTTTCACTAAATACCTCTGCCATCATTTGCTTAAATTCTGGCCTTACATCTCTTTCTATAAACCAAAAGGCTTCTTCATAGTTACCCTCTTGAATATTATAAATATAATTAATAACAGTTTCATCCTCAGGCCTTTTATAAGCTAGAGCTGTATGTAAAGGATAATCTGGTCTTTTAGCTGTCATAATAGGACTACGTGTAGTAGATTGATAATAAACCCCTTCTCCCATAGCACATGCCATCATAGCCGGTACATAAATAAACTCCTCCGTACCTATGCACAGTGTCTTTGTTGAAGTTCTATAGCCTGATAGTACTTGCCCCAGTTGTAATAGACGCTTCTCAAAGGTTTTATTTTCATTAGCTGTTAGTCCAAAGCGTCCATTAGCACTCATATAACCTACTACCTGTTCTCTTTGATCTCCACCTTTGATCACTTTCTCTGTCATATGGTCTAAGCCTACCTTAAGCGTTTCATATCTTCCGTACCTACCATTATAGTAACTTATAAGTTGAACGCTTTTTGGTGTTTTTGTTACTACCACTTCTTCCTGTAATACATTTGTATTTTCTTCCTCTACGATTTCAGGATATTTTAACATCTCCTTTGTTTCCATGGATTCCTCTGATAAAGACTTTAAAATAATGGGTGCAATAGTTCCTTGAATGACTGATATAAATTCAATAGTAACTCCAAGCTTTCCAGCTAAAAGCTTGGCTTTCTCTTTCTGCTCTTCGTTTCTCCAATCTAAAAGTGCCACTACACTATAAGCTTTAGCACCACTTTTTTCATGTAACGCTTCTATTAAATTAAGCGCAGTATTCCCTGTAGTAATTTCATCATCTACTAGTACAATATGGGAAAAACGTTTAAAGAAAAGAGGGTCTTTTGTATAACATTCATGTCCTGTTGCATGAGAATGTTCTTCTTGAAAAGTAAAAGTAGGTACTTCACTGATAATAGGTTCTCTGGTGGTATGAATAAATGTTGCTTTATCATCAAAAGCACTAAACATACTATGGCCTAAGCCTGTGGCTGTTTCTGCAAAACCAATGAAAAGTGTCTCCTGTTCTAATGGATAGGTCACTTCTAAAACTTTTTCACAGGCTTCCTTAGGTAATTCTTTCTTATTAAAGAGCTCCAAAAGCTCATCTTCCTGTAATACTTTACCCACCTGCTTTTTATAATAAACTTCTGCTAAAAGCGTCCCTCCTAATCTAGTCATATAAGGGTTAACAGCTAAGTGCTTACCTAATACTTTACTTACAAATAAAAAAATACGTTTTTTATTTTTTCTAACTCCCACTTCAAATAGATGATTTAAAGGGATAGCTTCACTCGTTTCTTGTAAATCAATATGTATCTCTAGACAATCCAATGCTTTAAAAATAACTTGTTTAGAACAAGGCTGTGTAGTCTTCATTTTCATTAATCACTCCATATATTTCAGCTTTAGCTAGTACTTTTCTAGCCCAATTTGTATGTGGTTTCATTTCATTCATTTTATTGCCACCCTTACTCTTAATTACGCCACTACCTTGATTTCCTATAATTTGCATAGCATCTTCATATTCTTCTTTAGTTACTACTTGCAAAGCATTCACTAAGCGAATGTGAGAAGGATGAATAATCGTTTTACCTACTAGTCCATTAACTTTATCTAAAACAACTTCCTTAATAAGTCCATCTTCCGCTTTATTAACAATGGCTCTACGTGCAATGCTACCTTCTTCTCCATATTTTCTAAATGGTGTTTGACGTAATTCTGGCTTTAACAACCTGCTATGATTACTAAAAAACTCCCACACTGGACCTGAAATAACAAAGCCGTCTTCAGCTTGACCAAAATAATTAATAATCCTTGCCATACAATCCCTAATGACAGCCACATCATAAATAGTAGCATCAATACTTCTTCTAATGCCAAAAAGCCCTGTAAAGTCTGTGGCTCCAATTCTAATATTTAAAACATTTTCTCGGTATTTAACCGCTAAGTTTTTAATCGTCTGTAATTCTTCTTGTCCGGTTTGTAAATCTATCACTTGCTTGGTTTCTATAATAGGCATTGCATAAAGTTTAATGCCTGCCGCATCACCTGCTTTCTTAATAAGTGATAGCTGTTCTTCTCCTTCTATGCTATTAAACTTCGGCAGATTAATCCCTGTTATATGCTTTACAATCTCCTCCTCAGATAATAGGCGCTTTAACTGCTGTGTACTACGAATACGTATGAAAAGTAGGGGGAGATCTTCTTCTTTCACTATACCATTTTTCAAAGCTTGTCCCAGCCCTATAAAGGTTTCTTTAAGACGCATCTCTGCTTCTTCTACCTGAGAATCTGCAATACCATCTTCAAGACAAATTACAAGTGTCGTAAGTGAAATATATTTTCTAGTTACTAAATAGTCATAAAGCTTTTCATGAATTGCCGGAATGTACAGTGTTGCGCCTAATGCATAACTCAACTTTTCTTTTTCAGTATCTTTAAAAAAAGCATTTGGTTCTTTAAAAAATACACGTTCTTTCTCTTCTTCACTTAAATGTGCATAATGAAACATTCCCCTTACCCTCTTTCTATATATTGGTAATTCTATTATACTGAAAAAATATGAATTTTGTATAGATATTTCCATATTATTACATCTATTTTTTATCTTCTAACATATATCCCATACCTCTTTTTGTTACAACATACACATCATATCCAAAAGGGCTTAATTTCTTTCTTAAGTGACTCATATACACTTCTATAATCTCTGTAGAAGCATCACTATCATAACCACAAATTCGCTCAAAAATTTGTTCTTTAAAAAGCAAAATATCTTTATTTAACATTAAATATTCAAGCAAATGAAATAAACGCTCGTTCAGTTCTATTTTTTCATCTTTAATCCATACACTTTTTTGCTTTAGGTCTAGGTGTAAATCTTTAAACACCAAAGTATTTTCTTCTGTCATTTTTCCTAGGCGTTTTAAAATGACATACATTCTGGCTTTTAATTCTTCCATAAAAAAGGGCTTCGTTAAATAATCCTCAGCCCCCAACTGAAAAGCTCTTAATTTGTCTCCTAAATCTTCCTTGGCTGTTAAAATAATAACTCCTAACTGCCGCTTTTTATTTTGTACTTCTGCTAATACACTCATACCGTCTTTTCCAGGTAACATTAAATCTAAGATAACTAAATCATAACTAAATGCCTCTAAGTGTAAAAGGGCATCTTCACCTGTATAAACCTGATCTATCTGGAAATCTTCCTTTAAATAGGTATAAATATTATCACTGATTTTATGATTATCCTCTACCAATAATACCTTAATCACATCTTTACCTCCTTTATACCTTAGTTCAGAAATAATATATCGCATTTCCCTTAATTCTTACTTAACCTTTATTATATCATGATTACAGCTTTTCATCCTACTTCACATTTGTATTTCTTGCTCAATAAAAAAGTGTGCTACTCGTAGCACACTTTTTTATTGAACTCTTATTTATATAGATACTTATTAACCAATATTAATACCGAAGTTATTGCAAAGTGCACCTAAACCACCTTGATAACCACTTCCAATTGCATTAAACTTCCACTCACCATTATGTCGATATAATTCACCTACAACAATGGCTGTTTCTATTGAGAAATCTTCCCCTAAGTCGTAACGAATAAGCTCTGTTCCTGCTGTTTCATCTAAAACACGAATATAAGCATTAGATACTTGTCCAAAGTTTTGATTTCTTTGCATTGCTTCATGAATGGTTACTGTAAAAGCAATTTTTTCAATGTTAGCAGGCACAGTATCTAACTGAACTTTCATTTGCTCATCATCACCGTCTCCTGCTCCTGTTGTATTATCACCTAAATGAGTTACTGAACCTGATGGATGACGTAAGTTGTTATAGAAAATAAAGTCTGCATCAGAGGTTACTTTACCAGCACCATCTGTTAAAAAAGCTGCTGTGTCTAAATCAAATGACTGCCCTCCATCATATTTATTGGTGTCCCAGCCTAATCCAACAATAATATTTTTAAGTCCTGGATTAGATTTTGTTAAATCTACTTTTTGTCCTTTTGCAAGTGTTATACCCATTTTTTCTTCCTCCTTATATATTAATTTTTATACATCAAGTCCATAGTTTTTGCAAAGTGCAGCAAGACCACCTTGGAAACCACTACCTACAGCACTGAATTTCCAGTCAGCTCCATTCCTATAAATTTCACATACTACAATAGCCGTTTCTATAGAGAAGTCTTCCCCTAAATCATAACGTAATACATCTTCTCCTGTATCTTTATTAATAACACGTACATAAGCATTAGATACTTGTCCAAAGTTTTGACCTCTTTCTATAGCTTCATGAATAGTTACGGTCACAGCCATTTTTTCCACATCAGCAGGCATTTTTGCAAATTCAAGAAGGATTTGCTCATCATCGCCATCCCCTTCGCCTGTACGGTTATCTCCTGTATGAATAACAGCTTCATTTCTACTCTTTAAATTATTGTAAAAGATAAAGTCTTCATCATGATTCGTTCTACCATTACTTCCTACCAAGAATACAGAGGCATCTAGATCAAAGTCAAAACCTCCTGAATACTTATTAGTATCCCAACCAAGTCCAATAATAACCTTTTTTAAAGCTGGGTTTCCTTTTGTTAAATCAATTTTTTGGCCTTTTACTAAATTAATTGCCATTTGTATTACCTCCTCTATTGCTTATGTGCTTCTTGAACATATATTTTTAGTTGAAACGTACTAAATATAACGACTTACCATGTTTTTAAGAGATGGATCATTAGTACCATTGCCTACTGCAGCAAATTTCCATTCACTTTCATGTCTATAAACTTCTCCTACAACTAAAGCTGTACTACCTTTATAGTTATCTGTTAAATTAAAACGTACAAGTTCTTGATTAGTATTATGGTCAACAATTCGAATAAATGCATTTTGAATCATCCCAAAATCCTGTCTTCTATTAATACAGTCATAAATATTAACAACAAAAATAATTTTCTCAATTTGTGCTGGTATGCTATTTAACTCAATAAAAATTTGTTCATCATCACCAGCACCATCACCTGTTAAATTATCCCCCATATGCTTAACACTTTTAGATGCATGTGTTAGATTGCCAAAGTAAATGACGTCTTTATTAGAAAGTAATTTGTCACCTGCTCCTAACATAATAGCAGAGGCATCACAATCGATATCTTTATTACCGCCTCCAAACAAACTACCTAGTAAACCTTTTCCTGAGCTTACAGGGTCCCAACCTAGACCAACCATAATTTTATTTAAGCCAGCATTTCCTTTTGTTAAATCAATCTTTTGTCCCTTTACTAAATTAATTGCCATTCGCTTTCCTCCTAGTTCTCCCTTTTACCTTTTAAAGATGGTATTTGCTTTATTATATCATATTATTATCGCTATAACAGAGAGATTTTATAAGATTATTATTTTTTATAAACAAATTCTCTAATTAAAAGTTTCACCTGCTCATATTTTTTTTAATATTTTTATTTATTTTCATCCTTTTTTTTAGCTAAATATGAATTTTTACCGATAAAATTGAATTTTTTTATTAAAAGTGATATAATTCGATTATCAGTTAGTAGAATCAAGGGGGTGCTTATGGTACGCAAAACGGTTTATGCTCCACACTATGATTTTTTCATTGATCAATCGAAAAAAACAGATGTATATAATATGGACTTTTTTCATATGCACAAAAAATATGAAATTTATTATCTATTAGAAGGCTCACGTAAATACTTTATTGATGACTCTATCTATCTAGTCAACGCTGGGAGCTTAGTACTCATTGATGCAGACTCTGTTCATAAAACAGCTAATATGGGGGATGTACCTCATAGCCGTATTGTCATTAATTTTAGTAGTAGCTTTATTGAAGATTTCTCAGATGAATTAAAAGCGATGAATCTCACTTCTATTTTTAAAACTAAATTCACCGTATTACCTCTTTCTTTTAAGTACAAGCTTATTATTGAAAATATCTTGTTTAAACTTGTAGAAATAGGCAGTGATGATATTGAACTCGGTGCTAAGGCAACAGCTGAAGATGAAACTTTACCTAATGCCTACAAAAAAACCTTACTTAAATTGCAGTTATCCGAATTACTTATTATGATTAAAGAATACTTAGAGATTTTACAGCAAAAAGAATATGAATCTCATCAAATTGTTAATAACAAAGTAGATAAAATAATAAAGTATATTAGTGCTCACTATACAGAGGACCTAACACTTACGTCTATTGCCGAGCAATTTTATATTAGTCCTTTTTACTTAAGTAAGATCTTCAAAAAATCTACTAACCTTTCCATTATAGAATATATTAACAGCCTTAGAATTAGGAACGCAAAAGAACTACTTGAAAGTTCCTCTACTAAGATTGCTGATATAGCAGAATTAGTAGGTTTTTCAAGTAGTTCTCATTTTAGTCGAACCTTTAAATTGGTTACAGGTCTTTCTCCTCAGCAGTATAAGAAATATTATTCTACTAGGTAGTCTGTTACTTGATCAAGATTTAAGGTTTCTCCAATATGATTTTTTACCACCACATCGTGAAGTCTGATTTTATCTACATTACGTATGATAAAGCCTGATTTCACGATTTTTTCTTGAAAACTAAGCATTTCTGGATAGTCAGGAGTTGCATCTTCCTTAAACTCAATAAACACATTTTTAAAGTTAAGTTCTTTAATCGTTTGTTCTGGAAGTCCATAAATGAAGCCCGCACATACTTCTGAGTTTTCACAATAAATATTTTCGAAATTCAATGTTCCTATATAAGGTGTACGTTCATCTACTGGAAGCTTATCTTTGCTCCATACATACTCTGTTTTTCCATCTGGATCACAGAAATAGAAACAATTAAGAGTGAATGGTGTTAATACCCCATCCATTTTGATATTTTTTATATAAATCTCATCAATAACAGCAGTATTTCCTCTACCGCGTCTTGTTTTGATTCTCAGTCCTCTATCTGTGTTTCTAAAGAAACAACGTTCTACATATACATGTTTGATGCCGCCTGACATTTCACTGCCTAATACTACACCACCATGTCCATATTCCATTAAACAATTTCGGATAATAATATTTTCACTAGGTCTTCTCATATCTACTGGTACACTAATTTTACCAGATTTAATAGCAATACAATCGTCCCCTAATGAGAATTTTACACCAATAATTTCTACACCATTACAAGATTCTGGATCAATTCCATCTGTATTAGGTGAATCCTTTGGGTTATTAAGTGTTAAATTGATAAAACGAAGCTTTGTACTTCTAACAGGATGAACTGTCCATGAAGGTGAATTTTTGATTGTGATTCCTTCTACTACAACATCCTCACAATCAACTAAGTAAAGGCTACGTGGCCTCCACGCTCCTCTTTTCACCTTACAATCAACCCACCAATCAGCATTTTGACCATTACCATCAATTGTTCCTTGTCCAATAATGCGTACATCACGAACACCAATTCCTGTAATAATGCTAGCGTAACAGTCTGCCATATCTCCTTCCCAAGAAGCAAGATAAGCTATACTACCATCTTCAAGTATCATTTTCCCAGGTAAAATAGGATAGTCCTTTCTATCTGTATGAGCTAATAAAGTAGCACCTTCTAATAACTCAAGCGTCATATGACTTTTAAGAAAAAGTGGAAGTATTTTATACGTTCCTGCTGGTATTACAACTCTTGAACCTTTTGGTGCTGCCATAATAGCTGCTTGGATAGCTGCAGTGTCCATAGTCACGCCATCGCCTACCGCACCGAAATCTTTAACGTTTAAGATAGCAGTATCAGAAAGGGTAGCCACTGTATCGGCTACCTCCTTTCCGTTTGCTGATAAACTAATGTGATATTCGGTCGCTGGTGTTAAGTTATAAATTGTAAAGATATTTGTCTTAGGAGACGCCTTAGCTTCACCATTTATACTTAATGAATAGTCTTGGTCTACAAAGTGACAAGCCTCATTCTCTATTTCAATCGTTACACTTGTCGAAGTTACATTGGCTATATTCCACATCGCACACCATTCCTCCTCTTAGCCTTTAATACCACTACTTGCAATACCTTCAATAAAGTATTTTTGAGCTGAGAAGAATACGATAATTGATGGAGCAAGACCAACAAGTGACATAGCAATAACTTTATTCCAGTCAAAGGTACCACTTGTTGCATCCATTGACATTTTAAGAGCAATTGTTAATGGATATTTTTTAACTGAAGTTACGAAGATTAATGGACCCATGAAGTCATTCATTGTCCACATGAATGTGAATAACGCACATGAGATAAGTGCTGGTTTAAGCACTGGTAATAAAATTTGTATAAGGGTTTGGAAGCTTCCACATCCATCGATTTCAGCTGCTTCATCAAGATCTCTAGGAATACCTCTAAAGAACTGAATGAGCATAAATACAAAGAATAATTCTGTTGCAAATAATGCTGGAAGCACTAATGGTGCATATGTGTCAAGTAAACCGAAAGTTTTCCACATCATGTAACTTGGAATTCTCAAGATAATATTTGGAAGTAACATTGTACCAATTACACATGAGAAGAATAATTTCTTTAATGGGAAATTAAATCTAGCAAAACCATATGCTGTTAATGATGATGAAATGACTACGAAAATTACTTTAGGAACAACAATCTTAAATGTATTTAAGAAATAATGTCCCATTGTATATTCTGTTCCTGTTTTCCACCCATCAATATAAGGTTGGAAGTCAAATGAACTTGGAATAAATCCAATTGAAGTAAAAATTTCTGCATTTGATTTAAACGAAGCACCAATTAACCAAATAATTGGATAAACCATGATAATAGCTACGAAGATTAAGATAGCATACATACAAGCCATTTTAATAGCTTTCTTTCTTTTTCGTTTTGCTTGTCTTTGCATTTCTGCCGATCTTCTTTGTTCTACTGTTGCATTTTGACTAAGTTGCTGTTCCATCTTATTCTTCACCTCCATTGTCACTGTAGTATACCCAGTATTTAGAACTATTGAATGTAATTAATGTAAATGCCATTACAATGATAAATAGAATCCATGACATAGCACTTGCATATCCCATCTTATAGTGTTTGAAAGTGTTATCATAAATAAGCATTGGTAAGAGGTATGTTCCTTTTTGTGGATCCCCTGATGTAATTAAGTATGGTGCATTGAATTCCTGGAAGGCACTTACCAGCTGCATGATGAAGTTGAAGAAAATAATTGGTGTAATCATTGGTATAGTGATTTGGAAGAAGTTTCTCCAAGGACCTGAACCATCCACAGCGGCTGCTTCGTAAAGATCCCCTGGTACTTCTTTGAGTGCTGATAAGAAGATAACCATAGTTGAACCGAATTCCCATACACGAAGTAATACAATTGTAAATAGTGCTGGTGTTGCTTGACCGAACCAACTGATTGGGTCTACACCTACAACACCTAATACTTGGTTAACAAGACCATCTGTTGCAAATAAGAATTTCCAAAGAATAGCAATTGCTACGTTTGAACCTAAAATAGATGGAATGTAGTATGCTGTTCTAAAGAAATTAATCCCTTTAATATTCATATTAAGAATAAAAGCAACAAATAATGAGAATGCTAATTTAAGCGGCACTACTAATACCACGTATTTAGCTGTTACACCTAAAGCTTTAAGGAATTGTCTATTTCCAAAGAGCTTAGTAAAGTTACCAAAACCTATCCATGTTGGTGCATCCATTAGATTGTAATCTGTAAAACTTAAGTAAAAAGATGCTATAATTGGATATAATGTAAATACTAAAAATCCAATAAGCCAAGGCATAATATAGAGAAGTCCGATATAATTCTTCTTATTGAACTTCTTTTTAGCAGTACTTTTCATAAGTCCCCCCTCATTTTATACTGGGCAAGTTAAGCTTGCCCTATTTTTTTTATTACTATTGTGCAATTGCATCTAAAATATCAGTCATTTCTTCAAACATTTCAGCTGCCGCTTCTTCAGTTGATTTGGTACCATAAGATACATGCTCAACTGCTGTTTTGTAAGCTTCTTTCATTTCTGAGTTTTCCATATAAATACTCATGATAATTGGATCACAGTTTTCAATTTGAGTTGTTCCTTCAAAAGCAATGCCATCAAGTTCTCCAGTTGATGCAAGTGCTTCTTTAGCAGCTGAAGATGCTGGTATACCTCTTGTTGTTCCAAGAATTTGTGCTGCTTCTGAGTCATTTAATAAATAATTTAAGAATGTCGCTGCATGAGCTGGATATTTTGTATCTTTATTAATTGCAAATAATAAAGATGGTTTCATAAACCAACCTGTTGACTTGGCATCATCCATCATTAAAAGATCACCAAGAACTAATTCTTGACCTTTTTCTTCTAATGCTTTTTCATATTTACCAATTGAACTACTCCACTCAAGTACACCTGCTACTTTTCCATCTAACCAAGATGGTGTTTGGTAAAGTGGTGTTGTACCAGCTTCGTTTGATCTTTCTTCTTGTGTTCTAATTACTTTCGCATCCTCTAAAGATTTATAGAAGTCAAGCGCTTCTTTAACATCTTCTTGTGTAAATCCAAGCGTGCCATCTTCATTAATGAAAAGACGACCTGTTTTTTGTTGCATATAGACAACACTCATATACCACCCTGGGAAACCTGCTCCTGTATCAAGGTCAAATGGATATAAGCCTTGCGCTGCAAATGCTGAACCTGATGCTAAAAGTTCATCCCATGTTTTAGGAACAGCTACACCAACTTTATCAAAAGTTGTTTTATTGTAATATGTACTTCTTCCTGTTGTAGAAACTGGGATAGCATTTAAAATGCCTTTTCTTCTACCAAATGCTAATACGTTTTCATTGAATGTACTAAGGTCTAAATAATCACCTAAACTTTCAAGATTGTAGAAACCGGTTCCATCTGGAGAGAATTTTAATAACCAGTCATAGTTAACTTGAAGAATATCTGCGGCTGTACCACCTGTCATCTGTGTAGTGATTTTTTCAGCATGACCATCCCAACCACCGTATTCAGCTTCAATTGAAATATTGGGATATTTAGCTTTGAAAGCATCAATAGCAGCTAATGTTGCTGTGTGACGATCATCCCCGCCCCACCAGTTAAATCTAAGTGTAACAGAATCAGCTGTTACATCTACTTTTTCCGCTGGTGTTTCTGTTTTTGGTGCTTCTGTTTTGGCATTATCACTTCCACAGCCAACTAATGAAGTTGCAAGTAAACATGTTGACATTACCATTGCAAGTGTTCTTTTCATCTTAAATCCTCCTAGTTGTCATTCGTTTCGGTCAAGTTCTAGTCATTTCATCTAATACTAATAACCTATATTGAAATTATATAGCATTTTTTAACAGTAATCCATACTAAAATTTGTTCTTTTTCTACACTATAATACATATATTGCTATCAATCGACTATTTTTATAGTTACAATCAACAATTTAAAGAATATCTCCCCTATAGATAAATCTAAAGGGGAGCATTGTAAATACTATTGAGCAATTGACTCTAATGTGTCTACTAATTCTTCATACATTGTAGCTGCTGCTTCCTCTGTTGTTGCTGTTCCATAAGAAACGGCTTCTACAGCTTCTTTGTAAATTTCTTTCATTATAGAGTTTTCTAAGTATGGGCTCATAATGATTGGTTGACAGTCTTCGATTTGTTTTGTACCTTCATAAGCAAGACCTTCAAGCTCACCTGCAGCTTGTAATGCTTCTTTTGCTGCTGAAGAAGCTGGAATACCTCTTGTTGTTCCAAGAATAACTGCTGCTTCTGGATCATTTAAGATGTAGTTTAATAATACTGCTGCTGCTTCTGGAGATTTTGTATCTTTATTGATTGCAAATAATAAAGAAGGTTTCATGAACCAACCTGTTGATTGTGCACCATCAAGTGTTAAAAGATTACCAAGAACTAATTCTTGACCTTTTTCTTCTAATGCAGATTCAAATTTACCAATTGAACTTGACCATTCAAGAACACCAGCTACTTTTCCATCTAACCAAGATGGTGTTTGGTAAAGTGGTGTTGTACCAGCTTCATTTGATCTTTGTTCTTGTGTTCTAATTACTTTTGCATCTTCTAAAGATTTGTAGAAATCAAGACCTTCTTTGATATCTTCTTGTGTAAATCCAAGTGTACCATCTTCATTAATGAAAAGATGACCTGTTTTTTGTTGCATATATACAATTGAGTTATACCATCCTGGGAAACCAGAACCTGTATCTAAGTCATATGGATATAAACCTTGAGCTGAGAATTTCTCACCTAACGCAAGAAGGTCATCCCAAGTTTTTGGAAGTTCTGCTCCAACTTTATCAAATGTTGTTTTGTTGAAGTACATACTTCTACCTGTTGTAGAAACAGGAATTGCATTTAAAACACCTTTTCTTCTACCAAATGTTAATACATCCTCTGAGAATGTACTAAGATCTAAGTAAGAACCCATAGATTCAAGATCTAAGAAACCTGTTCCATCTGGAGAGAATTTGCTTAACCAGTCATAGTTAACTTGAAGAACGTCTGCTGCTGTACCACCTGTCATTTGAGTAGTAATCTTTTCAGCATGGCCATCCCAACCGCCGTATTCACTTTCTACTTTGATGTTTGGATATTTTGCTTCGAATGCTTTAACTGCTTCAAGAGTAGCTGTGTGTCTGTCATCGCCACCCCACCAGTTAAATCTGAGTGTTCCACTTACTGCAGATGGGTCTGCAGCTTCTGCAGATGCTTCTGGACTTGCAGATGCTTCTGTGCTTGGTGCTGGAGTACTTGATGCCTCTGGTTGTTTTGACTCGTTACTACCACAACCAACTAGTGAAGTTGCTAATAAACAAGTTGACATTGCCATTGCTAATGCTTTTTTCATACTAAATCCTCCTAAAAAATGAATTATTAGTGTGAAAGGTTTTGTGTCCTTTCATTTCAGCTTTTACTACACATGCTTATTTATGTATTCAAAGTACGTACCTTAAGTAAGTAGCTTTGGAGCTGACATATAAACTTAAGTCTTTTTCTAGTTAACTCATTCTGATCTTCACTCTAGTTTCTTGATGTCTTATCTAACTTTTTTTGTTAATTATATAATTATTATATATTTAAAATTATATATCTTATTAATTAAATAACCATACATAATATTGTTCTCTTTGGCATGTTTTTTACATATCTTGTTCTCAAAGTATGATTTTTATGGTGATTTTAAACAACTAACTTCCTTCTATGCTATAATCCTATTGTTAAATACTATGATGACAAGGATGTGTAAACATGATTGTAGCAAAGAATAACCAAGGAGATTTTGATTCAGTGCAAGCTGCTATTGATAGTATTCCAAGCTCTAATACAACTTGGTGTACAATATACATCAAAAATGGCGTTTACAAGGAAAAAATTCACATTACTTCTCCTTACATTAGACTTATTGGCGAAAGTGCTGATAAAACAATTATTACTTATGATGATTATGCCTATAAGCTTTTTCCTACTGGCGAAAGCTATGGTACCTTCAACTCCTATACCATGTTTGTAGGTACATCTGATTTTCATGCAGAAAATCTTTGTATTGAAAATAGTAGTGGCATAGGTGACAAAGTAGGACAAGCTATTGCTGCTTATGTGGACGGCGATCGTGTGTGTTTTAAAAATTGCCGCTTTATAGGCTATCAAGATACCCTCTTTACAGGCCCATTACCACCCAAGCCTATTGTACCTGGTTCATTTAGAGGTCCCCGTGAAAATGCACCTCGCATTAATGGTAGACAATACTATGAAAACTGTTACATCCAAGGAGATATCGATTTTATCTTCGGCTCTGCTACCGCTTTCTTTTATAGCTGTACCATTTTTTCTAATGATATAGGCAAAAAAGTAAACGGCTATATTACTGCTCCTTCCACACCTGAAGGCCAAGCTTATGGTTATGTCTTTGAAGATTGTAAGATTACTAGTCATTGTCCAAAACACACCGTTTATCTAGGACGTCCTTGGAGGCATTTTGCCAAAAGCGTATTTATTAATTGTGATTTAGGAGCTCATATTATCCCTGCAGGTTGGCATAACTGGGATAAGCCTGACAGTGAAAAAGTAAACTTCTTTGGTGAATATAACAACAAAGGCCCAGGATATACTCCTACAGAACGTGTTAATTGGTCTCATTTATTAAGTGACATGGAGGCTAAACATTACTCTCGTCAAAATGTACTAAACGGTAGTGATAATTGGACTCCTTGGAGTTAATTTTAACAAAGTCAAAAAATACTAAAACAATAGAGTGAGACAAACTTTTTTTTATAAATCACAAAAAAAATTTGTCTCACTCTATTGCTTTACTTTCTAAATTATTTAATAAGTTCCGCCATAAAAGCTCTATCTATTTTCGCTTCTATTGGTTTAATTTCTTCTCTTAACACAGTTGTTTCAGGTTTATTCTTTTTTACCCAATCAATGATACGCTTAAAATTCGCTGCATTATCTTGAAGATTCGTTTTCTCTAGTTCGCCTGTTTCATTTAAGCGTGTTCCTTTCATATGAAGCGCGGCTATTTTATCACCAAAGCAGTCAAATGCACGATTCCACAATTTTTCTTGTTCCTCTATATTTTTTGATGTTAAAAGGTTAACAGGATCGAATATGATTTTTAGACGTTCTGAAGGAATTCTTTCTAATAACTCTTTTGTCAGTTCTGGTGTATTTAAAGTATGAAGTGCAACTGGCTCAATAGCTACATCAAGCCCTATTTCTTCTCCTTTTTTTACAATCTGCTCAACAGAATCTACAAGTCCCTCAAAGGCAATTCTTCTTTCCTCATCTGTACTATCCATGCTAAAGTGAGTTGTTTCTGAACCTATACACCTTGCACCTAAATATTTTGCAAAATCCATGCCTAGTAGGAAACGTTCTACATGTTTCTGCCTTTCTATAGAATCTAAATGACCCAATTCTACATAACAACCAAATACAGGAATAGCTATATCATATTTTTCCATAGCTAATTTAATATCTTTTAATAAACTTTCATCTACATCCTCTAAACTATTAACGCCTTCAATTGCTTTTGGAATAGCTAATTGAATCTCATGAAAACCATCATCACTTATTCTTTTAAAAAGCTCTTCTAATGGTTTCTTACCATAGTCATGTGCTCTCAAACCTATATTCATCTATGCATCCATCCTTTTATATTTCATTAATAAAAAAGCATTACTTTATTTCAGGATTAAGTAATGCTTTTTTTGAGGGTAATTTTTGAGTATAATATGTTAATTTATTTTTAGCCACTTTTAAGCTATGCTTAGGCCATGGCATTTCCTATCCGTTTTATAAAATATAACAAAAATGATTTCTACAAAAATAAACGAGTGAACTAATCTTATCTTAAATCTTTAGTTTGGATGTGGTCCATGTCATCAAAGTTTTGATTTTCACCAACCATTCCCCAAATAAAACTATATGCTTTTGTACCTACACCACTATGGATGCTCCAGCTTGGCGAAATAACCGCATCTTCGTTGTGCATAACGAGATGTCTTGTTTCTTGTGGCTGTCCCATCATATGGAATACGATATCATTTTCTTCCATATTGAAGTATAAGTAAACTTCCATTCTTCTTTCATGTGTATGTGATGGCATAGTATTCCATAAACTACCACTTTGAAGTTCTGTAAGGCCCATTGAAAGCTGGCAGCTCTTACATACTGCTGGATGAATATATTGATTAAGCGTTCTTACGTTCGCTTCTTCTGGCGTACCTAAATATCTCTTATTAGCATCTTCATAACCAATCTTGTGTAATGGATATACTGCATGTGCTGGTGCGCTGTTGATGTAGAATCTAGCAGGTTTATTGCCATCTACACTTTCAAAAGAAACTTCTTTTGTTTCTTTCCCAATATAAAGGCCATCTTTATAATCCATTTCAATACGATTGCCATCTACTACAATAATACCTTTACCACCAATATTGATAACACCCATTTCTCTTCTTTCTAAGAAATAATCGCTACCAAGTTCTTTTGAACCTTCGATAACAAGGGCTTTAGTTGTAGGAACAGCTGCACCTACAATAATACGATCTACATGACTATAAAGGAATTTAAGTTCTCCTGGCATGAATAAGTTTTCAATGAGGAAATTTTCTCTCATTTCCTCTGTAGTCATTCTTTTTGCTTCATTAGGACTAATACTATATCTTACTTCCACGTTAAACCTTCCTTTCCTTCTCATCAACTATAGCATCCTCATCTAAGATGAGGACACTTATTTATTATTAACAAATAACTTCTTCATTCTTAAAGCTTACATAGATTATCTAGCTAACCAACCACCATCAACTGCTACTGTGTAGCCATTTACGTAGTTTGATGCTTCTGATGCTAAAAATACTGCTGGACCTTGCATATCTGCTGGTGTTCCCCAACGTCCTGCAGGAATACGATCTAAGATTGCTTCACTTCTATCTTGGTCTGCTCTAAGAGCCGCTGTATTGTTTGTAGCCATATAGCCTGGTGCAATAGCATTTACATTAATGTTGTGCACAGCAAACTCATTTGCCATAGCTCTTGTGATACCCATTACAGCTGATTTAGAAGCTGTGTAAGATGGTACACGAATACCGCCTTGGAATGAAAGCATAGATGCGATGTTAATGATTTTACCACCATTACCTTGTTCAATGAATTTTCTAGCTACTGCTTGTGAGAAGAAGAATACTGTTTTTAAGTTAATGTTAATAACATCATCCCAGTTTTTCTCAGAGAAATCAATGCAGTCTTCTCTTCTAATGATACCAGCGTTGTTTACTAAGATATCTACTTTACCGAATTTTTCTACTGCAGTATTAATAATACCTTCGATTGGATCTGTTGACATTAAGTTAGCAACAATACCTACGAATTCTCCACCTTTTTCTTCAATAGCTTTTTGTGTTTCTGGCATTTCTACATAGTCAACACCTACTACCTTTGCACCTGCTTCTGCATATGCAAGAGAGATTCCTTGACCTAAACCTGTTGATGCACCTGTTACGATTGCTACTTTTCCTTCTAAGCTAAATTGATCTAAAATCATTTGACTTACCTCCTAAATATGTATTTATTTTTTATAATAAAAGCTTACTTTATAATGTAACACCATCTTTGAAGATAGCTAAATCACGAATACCATTTTCTTCTGTCTTACACTGAATTTCTCCAGACGCTAATGCTAAAATATAGGCATAAAATTCTGTTGAAACCTCTTCCATTGTTCTGCCAAGTAAAAGTTGACCTGCATTAAAGTCAATCCAGTTTTTCTTCTTAGCATATAATTCATTATTACTTGAAATTTTCACAGTTGGTACTGGTGATCCAAATGGTGTACCTCTACCTGTTGTAAAAAGAACAATATGAGCACCTGAAACAGCAAGGGCTGTTGATGCAACCAGGTCATTACCAGGAGCTTGAAGTAGATTGAGTCCCTTAGTAACAACCGGCTGACCATAAGTAAGAACATCCTCTACCGGTGCACTTCCACCTTTTTGGGTACATCCTAAAGACTTATCTTCAAGTGTTGAAATACCACCTTTTTTATTACCTGGAGATGGATTTTCATAAACCACTTGATCATGTTTAATAAAGTAATTTTTGAAATTGTTAATGAGCGAAACAGTTTTGTCAAACACTTCTTCATTAACACAACGTTTCATAAGAAGCGTTTCAGCCCCAAACATTTCAGGTACTTCAGTAAGAATGGTAGTGCCACCCTCACTGATTAATTTATCAGATACAGCGCCTACTAATGGATTAGCTGTGATGCCAGAGAATCCATCTGACCCGCCACATTTTAATCCGATAACAAGCTCTGAAGCAGGTACATCTTCTCTAGTAAATCCAGAGGCATAATTTACAAGTTCGCCAAGGACTTCTAGTGCTACTGCTACTTCATCTTCATGCTCTTGAGAAACAACAAATTTAACACGTTTCTCATCGTAGTCACCAATTACTGCTTTGAGGCCGTCTATGGTGTTGTTTTCACAACCAAGCCCGAGTACTAGTACCGCCCCAGCATTAGGATGATTAATTAAACCAGCTAATGCTTTTTGTGTATTTAAAAGGTCATCACCTAACTGTGAACATCCATAAGGGTGTGTGAAAGTATAAATACCATCAATATTTTCTTTAATTAAACTTTGTGCCTTTTTTTCAATCATTTTAGCAATATCATTCACACAGCCAACTGTTGGAATAATCCATACTTCATTACGAATTCCCACTTTACCGTTTGGTCTTTTATAACCTTTGAATGTAGCTGGTGCATGAGCTTCTAATAATTTAACTTCAGGCTCATAGGTATATTCAAGTAAATCACCAAGACCAGTTTTTAGGTTATGGGTATGTACCCATTCCCCCTCACTAATATCAGCTGTTGCTATACCAATTGGATTACCATATTTAATAATTGCTTCACCTTTTTTGATAGGTACAATGGCTTTTTTATGACCAGCTGGAATACCTTCAGCTTCTTTAAGAGCTACCATCACATTATCTTTTTCATTAATTTTAATAAAATCTAACATAGGTTTATTCTCCTATCCTATTAACTCTTCGAGTGCTTTTCTCATACCTACTGCTGTAATTCTTTCTAAGTGAGCTGTAACTGTATCATTGAAGTTTTTATACTCACCTAAATCTTTACCCCAGAATTTTGTATGTGAAGTAAATTCTTTTACAAGCTGTGCTGTTTCTAATTTGCCAACACGGCTAGCAAAGAATTCAAGTACATCAGCATCATCCATGATGCGATATTCTTCTTCACCACGTTTACCAATTAAAGCACCATCTACAAGTTTATTTGAATTGTAGAATGCCATAAGTGCAGCAAATGAGAATGTTAAATATTTAGGAATGCTACCTTTAGCTTCGTAGTGGTCATGGAAGCTTACAAGGTTTCTAGCTTTCCATTTTGATACCGAATTAAGTGAAATAGCTAGTACACTGTGATCGATAAATGGATTTTCAAAACGCTCAATAACTGAGTTTGTAAAATCTACTACTTCATCATGTGGAAGATCTACTGTTGGAACAATTTCATCAAATAATAAATGCTCCATATAAGTACGAATGGTTTTATCTTCCATACAACCTCTTACAATATTTTCACCTGCAAGATAACCTGCAAGTACGGTGCCTGTATGACCACCATTTAAGATACGAACTTTACGATCTCTATATGGTTTTAAGTTATTTGTAAATACTACATTGCAGCCTGCTTTATCTAGTGCAAAGCTTTCTGAAATGTCTTTATCACTTTCAATAACCCAAAGACCAAATGGCTCTGCTACGTCTAATAAATCATCTTGATAACCAAGTTCTTCGCAAAGTACTGCTGCTTCTTCTCTTGGATAGCCTGTTACAATACGGTCTACCAAAGTGTTACAGAAAATATTGGCTTCTTTTACCCAAGTGGCAAACGCTTCACCAAGATTCCAAAGTGCAATATAGTTTAAAATACATTCTTTTAATTTTTCTCCGTTTTTCTCAATAAGCTCTACTGGAAGAATTTTTAATCCTTTTGAAAGATCTCCATTAAAGTGTTTGTAGCGGTCAAAGAGAAACTTAGTGAGCTTACCTGGATATGTATTAGGAGGTGTTAATTCAAATTCGTCACTCTCGTCATATACAATACCTGCTTCAGTTGTATTAGATACGATAAATTCAAGTGTTTCTACCTTTGATAACGCTTCGTATGCTGCATAATCTTCATTAGCTGCTACACTCTGGCTTACGCAAGTGATAATTCTTTTCTCATTAACTGTTTCACCATTAGCTTTTCCTCTAAGAATAACTGTGTAAACATTATCTTGTGCTTTGAAACGTTCTAAGTTACCAAATGTAATAGGTTTTACAAGAGCAACTGAGCCATCGAAACAACCTTTTTCATTAGCTACATCTATCATTTGTTCTACGAATGCTCTTAAGAAATTACCTTCACCAAATTGAAGTACTTTAAGAGGACGTTCTTTTTTAACAATGCCTTCATTTACTTTTTTCATTTTATACCTCCGTTTTGTAAGCCATTTTGTAAGCCCTTACATTTTTGATTGTAATAATAAATCCCTTAAAAGTCAACAATTAATTAATAATTTATTTATTAGACATTGACTTTGATTTTTAGAGAAACTATAATATTTTTGAAAGCACTTACAGAAAGCAAAGGAGTGATGAAGTTTTGAATATTTATGATATTGCCGAGCGTGCTGGTGTATCCATTGCCACTGTTTCAAGAGTGCTTAATGGTAGTCCTAATGTAAGCACAAAAACGAAAGCTAAGGTATTAGGTGTTATTGAGGAAGCAGGCTATACACCTAACGTCTTCGCTAGAGGCTTAGGACTTAATACAATGAAAATGATAGGTGTGCTTTGCACTGATGTAGCTGATATCTTCTATGCAAAAGCAGTTTCTGTCATTGAAAACGCACTAAGACAATATGGTTATGATTCCCTTCTTTGTTCTACTGGCAAAAACATAGAAGATAAACAAAAATACATTGATTTACTTTTAGCAAAACGTGTAGATGCCCTTATTTTAATTGGTTCTATTTTCAAAGAAGAAACCGACAACTCTCATATTGAAAAAGCTGCTGCCAAGGTACCTACTGTTATTATTAATGGTCTTATTGATGTACCTAATACTTATTGCGTGACCTGTGATGAATATCAAGCTATGTATGATCAAGTCATTCACCTAAACAAAAAAGGGTGCCATGATATTCTCTACCTTTATGACGTAGAAAGTTATAGCGGTCTTCAAAAGCTAAACGGCTTTAAGGATGCTCTTAAGCACTGTGGTTTTGGTGTAAATCCTAAGCTTATTGCAAAAGTAGATAAAGATATGTCCCAAATTGAAGCCACTGTTATAGAGTTATTAGATGCAGACATCCATTTCTCAGCTATCATTGCTTCAGAAGACCAATTAGCCATAGGTGCTATGCATGCCTTACAAAAGAAAGGTCTTCGTATTCCAGAAGATATACCTGTTATTGGTTTTAATAACTCCTTACTTTGCGAGTGCGCTATGCCTAAATTAAGCAGCGTAGATAACATGGTAGAAACCCTATGCAATACCGCAGTTAATGTACTTACCGATGTCTTTGATGGAAAAACCGTTACGAATAAAATGACTCTTTCCGCTAAATTAGTTGAAAGAGATACTTTTAAATTATAAAACCCAATTGTTAAAGGAGACCTATTCATGAAAAACTTTATGGACAAAGATTTTTTACTTTCTAATGAAACAGCAAAAACACTTTATCATGAGGCTGCTGCTTCAATGCCTATTATCGATTACCACTGTCATATCAATCCTCAAGAAATCGCTGAAAACAGAAGCTTCAAAAACATCACTGAAGTATGGCTTGGTGGAGATCACTACAAATGGCGTGCTATGCGTTCAAATGGTGTAGAAGAAAAATATATCACTGGTGATGCATCTGATAGAGAAAAATTCCAAAAATGGGCTGAAACACTTCCAAAAACTATTGGGAATCCTCTTTATCATTGGACACACCTTGAACTTCGTAAATACTTCGGTTATGAAGGTGTATTAAATGGTGATACTGCTGAAGAAGTTTGGAATCTTTGCAACGAAAAACTTCAATCTGGTTCAATGAACGTAAGAGATATTATCGCTGCTTCTGACGTTAAACTCATCTGTACAACTGATGATCCTGTTGATTCTCTTGAATACCACAAACAAATTGCAGCAGATTCTACTTGCAAAGTTAAAGTCCTTCCAGCTTGGAGACCAGATAAAGCTGTTAATATTGAAAAGGATACTTTTGTATCTTATATTCGCCACCTTGCAGAAGTAAGTGAAATTGCGATTACAAATCTTGAAAGTTTATTTGTTGCATTAAATGTACGTTTAGATTTCTTCCACAAAATGGGCTGCCGCGCTTCTGACCACGGTCTTGATTATGTAGTTTATAACTCTGCTTCTTACGATGAAGTAGATGCTATTCTCAAAAAAGCTTTAGCTGGCGAAAAAGTTACATATGATGAAATGGAAAAATACAAAACAGCACTTTTACTTTTCTTAGGCGAAGCTTATGAAAAACGCGGTTGGGTAATGCAACTTCACTACGGTGCTATTCGTGATAACAACAAAGCTATGTTTGCTAAACTTGGCCCAGATACAGGCTTTGATTGCATCAATACTCGTAACTGTGCTGAAGGAACAGCTGCTTTCCTGAATGCCTTACAAATTCAAAATAAATTACCAAAAACAATCATTTACTCATTAAATCCTAATGACAATGCTTCTATTGGTACTATTCTTGGTTGTTTCCAAGGCTCAGAAGTAGCTGGTAAAATCCAACAAGGTTCTGCTTGGTGGTTCAATGATACAAAACAAGGTATGATTGATCAAATGACAAGCCTTGCTAACCTTTCAGTACTTGGTAACTTCGTTGGTATGCTTACAGACTCAAGAAGCTTCTTATCTTATACAAGACACGATTACTTCAGACGTATCCTTTGTAACTTAATTGGTACATGGGTTGAAAACGGAGAATATCCAGCTGATATGAAAGTCCTTAAAGAAATGGTTCAAGATATTTCATTTAACAATACAAATAAATACTTTGGTTTTAATGCTTAAGAGCTAGTAAACTCCAAGTTTCAACCAACAAAAAAAGTGTTGCGAAAATGCAACGCTTTTTTATTGGTTGAAACTTGGAGTATCTATGTTACGTGTACAAAAAATCCCTAATGCATTCTATCGCTTATTTCTCATGCAAATAATAATCGTTAATTCTGAATCATTAGATTGTCTATATCACCCTTTAAACAGTTACAACATCTGAATGACATTCTTTATTTCAATTATCTTTTTTATTAGCTAAATGAATAGCATAGCTAATAAGGTTTTTCTCCATACCAACCTTTCCAAATAAACTGGGTGGATAACCAGGCCTTCCATTAATTTCATAAAGCCAAAACCGTTTTTGTTCATCAATACCCACATCAATTCCTAGTTGATCAAATTCTTTATGGGCCTGTTTTTCAAAATGTGCTGCAAGTTCTAGACCAAAGGTTTTAAGTTCTTTTGTCAATTCTTCAACATCTTGCGGAAATTCTTGTTGTAAGAACGTATCAAGAGGAACTCGCTTTCCACCATGATGAATATTGGAAATAATACTTTCACTAGAAGAAATCCTAGCATAAGTGGTAGTATTAACCCATTTGTTATCTCCATTTTTTATGAGATGTATTCTAAGATCAAATGATCGTCCATCACGTGTTTTAGAGTTGATATACGGCTGAACTAGGTACTGTTTTTCTTTAAGTTTCTCAGAAATAATTTGTGATATTTGCTCATAATCATATCTTTGCTTTTTATTATCTATTTCTATAATGTAACTATTAGTTGTTTTTTCAATATAATATACATTTTTGCCTTGACGGCTATTTAAAGGTTTAATAACAACTTTTGGATATTGCTCAAGAAAATGAAATACATCTTTAACAGAATCTATTTTTTTAGATGGGATAATATATTTCTCGAATAAGCCCCCTTTTTTTAATCGATTGTTAATCATCATTTTATCTCCTACCCAAAAAGTAGTACAAGGTATTTCAAGTCTTAATAGCTCGTATAATGCTCTTAAGCTGTGATGTCTTTTAGGAACGTAGGCATTAATCATAACATTTGGAAATGGTCTATTTGCTCTTTTCCATTTTCCATCAACAAGTATATAACCATGAATTTGCCTTTTTTCATAATTAACATCATTAAGTGTAAAATACATAAAATCTGCTCCCAATTCCTTAGCAGCACAAGCATAGTGATATGCTCTTAATAACTTTCCAGGATGTCTTCTCACATACAAATATCCTATCAAAACCATTATCCTCTCTCCTTTACATATAAAAACTAAAATAATATGCTTCTAGTCCCATCATATGTAAGATAATTATTCCGTGATATTCACTTTCAACAATTTTACCCACAAAACTAGTAAAAAGGCTGCCTTATCAGTTTTGTGGGTAACCATTGAAGATTTTTTAATGAATTCATATTAAATCCTTTTTTTGCGGGGGATAAAGAATAAATTGTATTTTGGAGGTAGCATATTTTGCATTTGCTCTAGCTTCCTCTTCTGTACTGCCAGTAGCAATAATATAGGCATAGCGATAACCCATGGACATAGGAGGTTGTACTGTCATACCTTTTTTGGCTCTAATATAAACATGCTGCACTCCAGGACATCTACTCGCTCTATTTCTACCTATGACTTTTTCTAAAATTCCTTTTTCAGATAAAACGATATAATCAGCAAATACATGTTTTTTAAACCTATAGCTAATGTCTGGTTCTTGACCAATAGCAAACTTTATGGTTTCTTTCACTACATTAATACCAAAAGCACTGTCTAGTAATTTATTCATTGCACCACCAGAAATACGAGGATTGATTTCTATAACCTTCCAGTTATTATTTACATAACGCATTTCTAAATGACAGGTACCATTTCTCATACCATGAAGCTGAAGAATAGTTTCTATCGAAGTATAAAGACTTTCATAGAAATCATGGGTAGGATGAAGTAGCAAATTATAGCCTGTAATAATAAAACGTTTGAAAAAGGTGATTTCTTGTTCAATAATAGCAATAATATGCAGTTTGCCTTCAATCATAAAACATTCCGTTAAATATTGAGGGCCATCAATAAATTCCTCAATTAACACTGGAATATCTGGATATTTATCAAATAAACTTTTACTAAACTCTTTAAATTCTAAGATGTTATTAGCTTTAATAACATCTTTTGAACCTGAAAATAGTGGAGATTTAATGATAACTGGTAAGATACTTTCTATTTCATCATCCGAGACTGAAGAAGGATTATCAATACATAGAAAATGAGGAGAATAGCTGGTATTAGCAAGGACCTTTCTTGATAGAATTTTATCTTCCATATTTTTGATAGCTTCAGTTGAAAAATGATTAACTCCAAACTCAGTAGCCAACTGACTAGCAAGATGGCAATAAGGATCAACAAAACTAATAATTCCACAAATGTCTAATGATTTGAAACGAAGTAATTTGAGTGCTTTCCTGATATCATCTATATTAGCTAAATCCACCAATCTTATTAAATGTATATCCGGATTGGATTTACGTTCTTTGATAAATTTAATTCTATTTGTTAATAATACTGTATAATATCCTAATTGTTCTGCTGCTTTAATTGCTTCGCGACTAGAGCCTGATTTTTGAGAATCTAAAAACACAACTGTTTTCATTGTAATAGGCCTCCTTTTCATATTTATATCTACTAAATACTCTTAAATCATTCAAATTTACAAGCATAAGCCAGTCCTACATTTGTAATACTGGAGGTATTTAGTTGAATCTATGGGTACTGCTAAGTTATTCCTATTCTATATTCTAAAACTCCCCTCTGATGAATCCTGTTAATTTGCTTAACATGATTAGGTGTATTTACAGCACATCCATACGTCTATCTACCTCAGCCCTTTTATACCTATATTCTCTCTATTTTTAATGAACAGATAAAAATCCTCCAAGAATCAATGATTATAATTTACCTTTTTGGGCTAAGAATATAGCATAGTAAATAAGATTCTTGACAACATCCAATTCTAAATAAAAGGTAGGAGGACAACCTGGGAGCCAGTTAACTTCATAAATCCAAATTTTTTGCCTATCATCAAGTGCTACATCGATACCAAGTTCATCTAACGATTCACAAAAATACTTTTCTTGAATGGAATCTAAGTGTTCTGCTAATTGAAGAGCAAAGTGTTCGAGATAACATTTAATATCATAGTACGAATCAGGAAACTCTTGCTCTAAGAACGGAAGAAGATAGTTAGTAGAACCATTACTATTGATATTAGTGACTATAGTTCCATGGGGTGCAAAACGAGGATAAATCGAAGTAATATGCCATTGGTCATTATAATTTTTTTGAACATGTAATCGAATGTCATACACCACATTATCTTTAGTTCTACAATTAATATAGGGCTGGGCTATATAGGCTTTTTCATGAATCTTCGTAGAAATTATTTGGCAAAGCTCATCCAATTTGTATGTTGAACTTTCTTTATTCTCTATTACATGATACTCATTACCTTTTGTTTCTATAAACATAATCTCTTGTCCTTTTCGGCCATTTACCGGTTTAAACACTATCCTTTCATAAAATTCCAGAAATTCTAAGAAAATTTCAGTAGACTCCATATTTTCTTGTGGAATAAGATAATCACTAAATTCTTTTTCATTCTTTAGCCGCTCATAAACCTTCTTTTTACGTCCAACCGAATAGGAAGTAAAGGGAATCCTCTCTTTGAGTTTATTGATAACTTCTTTTGAGCGATTCAATTTTTCAGGGCATCCTGTGTTGTAAATAACATCTGGGAAGCGACTTTCAGTCTGTAACCATGTTCCATCTTCGTAAATATATCCATTTATTTTTTCATTTACAAAGTCTACACATTTAGGTGAAAAATAAAGTAATGTAGCTCCTTCAGCTTTAGCAACTGCTGCATATGCAAAGGCTTTTTTTACTGCTTCAGGATTCTTACGTTGATGAAGAAAGCCAATCAATATCACTCAGATCATTCCTTTCGTTAATTTATTAATGTATAGTAATATATTATTCGTTTTATAGACAATCGGTGAGAGAAATATGTTGCTTTTTGTAATAAACCCTAAAATTGTAATCAAACTGTATCACCTTATACTGACTGAAAATGCATTCGTAATTTAACACAGAACGAGTACATTAATAAATATCTTATAGAAATTTGAATCCACGTTCTTTGAATAAAATTTTAACCTCGTAGAATAATAAACATAATAAAACAATGAAAGGCGTGAATATAATGAGTCAATTTAACTTTACTGTATCCTACTTAGATGCTAACGGTCAAAAACATGATCAAGAAATTTATCTAGATAGTCAAGATTACAAAAGACATTATGAACAAAACTATTCAACTCTTATGCAAAACTATCCTCCTGATCAAGCAGAAAAACATATTTTAGCTACTAAAAAGCATTATATAGAGGAAACCCTTGCTCATCAATTTGGCAGCCATACTGCGTTAGAATATGATGTTGCTGAAATGATTGATACATTAGACCGAGATATAAAAGGTGCTTTGTAAAAAACTAAACCCTTTAAACTATCTTTATAGATAGCTTAAAGGGCCTAGTTTTTTGCTCTTTTATATTCAACAGTTCTCATAACAACCTATTTATCTATTAACTACTCTATTTCTTTAATCTTTCAATCTCTAGTCTCTGTTCTTCTATAATTCTTTGATAAGTGACTTCTTTCTCACACCACTCTTTACTAAGTGTATTAATAAGAGAGGCCATTTCGTCTGCACTGCCTATAATACGATTAAACAAAAGTAAGTTGGATTTAAGAATCTCCGGAATTTCTATATGAGAATATCGTAATCTATGGTCAATCTCCCCATACCCCTCCTCAAAAATAGTTCTTACTTGAATTTCTGCAATCACTCTTTGATTGGTTGGGTAGAACTCCACTAGATAATGTACTGACCTATATCCCGAGGCTCTTGACCTTACTTCTATATCCAGGTTTTTAAAGACATCCACATTGTCTCCCTCTCTTACATTGGCAGTAATTTCTATAACATTCCAAGTACTAACAATGTATTCATGAATTTCCTGCCACTGTTCCTTGAAGATATGGATAACTCTTATACCTATCAAATCATTAATTTCGTCTTTATAATTCTCTACTGTAAACTGAAATTCTTCTCCATACTTCAGCTTCCTGTCTGCCACTTTTCTAATCACTTTTTCAATCAGTCTATCAGGTTCTTTCATTCTTGATTTAACCGTATGAATACTTTCTTGGGATCGAAGAATGTTAGCAATAAAATCACCATGATTTTGATAAGCATCCATATGAGTAATATAATCTTCATAAATAGACGATAGAGTGGCTATATCTATTTTATTCTCTTCAATCAATTTCAAAGTATAAGGATACTTCAGTAAAAATTCATCTAGATTAAAGTCTGTTATCATGGTTATACTCCTTATCATCTTAAGTTATGTAAGTCATAGTATATCCTCTTTTCGTTGATCCTTACAGTGGTTATACTTTTTCTACTATCACTTATATTATATACTTATCAACTCATCTTAATCAAATAGTTTAGAGCTCATTTGTCATTGATATCTATTGATTTTCTCTAAAAGTGAATAGATACACATTTTAACACTCTTCCCTAATAGCAATCGGCCACGCCAAGCTAATAGCCAATAATTCCTGACCAACATAGTAGGTTAATGAATTAAAAAAATCCCCATATCGAAGCCCTTCTACTCCAAATATCTTAAATAATAAAATACCATCAGAAATTAAAAATAATAAAGCTCCCACTATTGTTAATGTAACAGCCACTTTACTATCCTGATAATATCGCTTAAGAGAAATAGCTTTTACTACCATAAATCCTATAATAAACATATAACCCATTACCAATGGCAACATTCCTTTAAATTCAAATTTACCTACCAATAGGATTATTATCAAAGGTATAAGTAGGATTCCAAAACGCAAAAAATCTTCTTTGTTTATTCCTCTCAAACAAGAAAATGCTATGATATAGCATATATGAGCTACAATAAAACACGCTACTCCTAATAAAAAATTGTTTCTCCCAGAAAAGGCCAAAAATACATCTCCAAACGTTGAAAGTACAAGACCACTTATTATCCAATAGTGATATACTTTATGAGCCAAGTTTCTTTTACTACTTACCATTGCTGTGCCTATAAATAATAAACTCGTAAGTACCTTAAAAATTCTTCTACAAAGTACAGTTCCCATATAAGTGGATATAATGAGTCCACCTAATGATATGATCATGGTACAAAATAAAATATAATGCATAAATATCCCCCATTTGATAATAAAACTTTTTACACTAGCCTATTATTTCTATATCAATTTCTATGCACAGTAGGTAAAATTCATTCAACCATATGCTATACTTTTCTAAAATTCTTTACATCTATAAACACCTTTACATCAACGTATCATTTCATTAAAAGTTAGTTGATTCTTCGGAGTAAGCTCCATAAAGCCTGGTAAAATAGATGGTTTAATTTTATTTTTCATAATCTTCCTCTCCTTCTATTCAATATTTTTTATTCAACAAAAAAGCACCTAGGCTTTTACCTAAGTGCTTTGATGTCCCTTTCATAGGGGTAGAAATTATGAATTTTCCATCTTCACTGCAGATACAAGCCTAACGCAAAATAGACCTGTATCTACCAAATGTATTATTTTAACATTCTTCTTGAGGATAGGAAACACCCCATTCTTTTCTAAGCTGATCCATAATTTCTAATACACGTAGTGTATCTATATGTGGCATTTCTTCACATTCTAGCTTGCCTTCTTTAATTGCTTTAATACAAGCTCTTACCTCATATTCATAGCCTGAAATTTGTTTTGGCATAATAAAGTTCTCAATTTCTTTTCGATCATGAGAAAAAATGCGGATACGTTCACAGTTATTGATATTTTCGACTACCATATAACCTTTATCTCCAGAAATAATACCCTCTCGATTGGTCAAGGCTAAAGTTGTACTATTTAAAATAGCCATTTTACCATCTTTGTATTTAAAAGTAATACTATTTTGCAAATCGACACCTGTATTTGATAAAACTGCTGCTGAACTTATACTTTCTATGTCATCACCAAAGGCCATTAGTGCAAAGTTTATAGGATAAATACCAATATCTAATAAAGCACCACCTGCTAAGCTTGGTTCAATAATTCTTGGTTTATCTGCAATGACATAACCTAAATTAGCAGTAAGTGTATGTGGTGTTCCAATGATGCCACTTGCTAATACTTCATTAATACGTTTTCTAGATGGCATATATCTGGTCCAAATAGCTTCTGCTAAAAGTATCTTCTTTTCTCTTGCTAGACTTATAAGAGCCCTAGCTTCTTTTTCATTAACTGTAAAAGCCTTTTCACATAATACATGCTTGCCATATTCTAAACAAAGCTTAGCATGCTCATAGTGGTGTGAATGAGGTGTAGCAATATAAACAAGTTCTACTTCTTGATCTTGTACCATTTCTTCATAGGAACCATAAGCTTTTTGAAAGCCATATTCCTCCGCAAACTCTTTGGCACGTGTGTAATCTCTGGCTGCTACTGCATAACAGCTTGCCTCTTCCATTTGACCTATTGTTTTAGCCATAACACTTGCAATATTCCCTGCCCCTAAAATAGCAATCTTCATCTCAATCCCTCTTTTCCTGTGTCTTTATTACCGTTTTGGGTGTCACCCTGTTTTTACTATATCGTCTTTTTGTCTGTTAAACAATATCCTAAAGATATATCTTTCTTTTTTACGCAAAAGAAGAGATAGATTAAAAATCTACCTCTTCCTCAGCTCCATTAGAATATTGAAGCTTTATTTTACTTTGCTCACCCTTTTTTTCTAACTTTAAACAGCCTAGCTGAGGATAAGTCTGTTTGCTAGTCGTTAAATAATCAAAGCCAAAATTTAGCCACTTATATAAAGAAACTTGATAGGTCCCTGCTGGTGTTTTTTCTAAAACCGCAACTTCATCAGCACCATCTCCTGTTAGATCAACGAACACTAAATCCATTAATTCATTATGAGATAAATAAGAACCAGTCCACTTACGTTCTATAAACTCACCATTCCATGAAAAGAAAAACGGCCTATTCATTACTTCTTTATAATATTTTGTATTTTTATAAACACCTACAAATATGTTCGTATACGCCTCACCTGGTTCTAATTTGCCTGCTCTTAAACTAAAAGGATTTACACTACTTATATCATTTTTGTAAATTAAATACGGCGTTAATAGTTCATTCTCTACCTCTAATGTATAAAACTGTAACTCTCTTCCAAAACTTCTCCCCTTAACCTTAGAAGATTCCTTATTCAGAGTTAATACTAAAAGTTCTTTTTTTCCATCTTGATTCATATCGTAGCAGGTCATATCTAACAAAGGCCCTTCTAGCAAAGTGCTTATAACTTTAGTAATTGAATTTTCTACATACAACTGATGATTTTTCAAAGTAAGTGTATAACCCTGACCTTCTATATCCGCTACTTCTGTCTTTACTATCTCTTTTATGGCAGGACTGCTTATAATAAATCCAATAGTTACCAGTACAATTATTCCTATCATCATCAAATAGCTAACTATCTGTTTTTTACTTAATTGCTTTTTCTTATACAGCTTAATAATCATATAAACCATCTGGTCCTGGTGTTGGATTATCAGGTAACATAGCATCATCCCAAATGACTTCTACACTGGTAGTCGTTACCTTGTTAGGCTCTGTAGATACAAAAGATTTTGTCCATTCAGGTACTAAATCTTTAAGTCCTTCTGTTGGGGTAGTCATTGTAATACTTTCAAAGCCATATTCCTTGTTAATGCTTTTTTCAATTCCTAATAACTTATGCCACTCTTCATCTGTTAATCTTGTATCTGATAAGAATTCATAGTAACTAAAAGTAGCTCCTTGTGCTAAAAAAAGTTTTCCTTTATAAGGACAAATAACATAAATTTCATAAGGCAAACCTGAACCTAATTCTAGATAATTTCCGGCATCCAAAATTGTAGCTACATCGGAAATCACAGCAGATGTATAATTCTCAGTAGTAGCTGCATCAATAGACATATTCATACTTGCTAGCTGGGTACTTACTGAATCTACCATACCGCCAAAAGAACTTAGACGATCATATTCTTCAGCTGTAAACGTTTCATTAGTTAATTCTTTTTTGGCACAACTTAAAATAATTTTTAAATCTTTCTGGATACGTTCAAGAACCTCTTTCGTCTCATCTCTTAAGAGATTTCTTGAAGATAAGCTAGTCATTGTATTTTCTGTAAGACTTAAAAGCTTAGCATAAACTTCAATATTTGGTTCTACATAAATATAAGGCATATTCTCTGGTGGTCCACCCATTTCTGCTACAGGTTGTTTTGAATAAAGGACTGTATCATGCTTTAACTCAGCGTAGCTACCTAAAGCTGTATGAATACTCTTATCAGTCCACGCTTCATTCCTCATAAAGCTCGGCATACCTTCTATCTTCTCAAAAGACTTTGTAGCAGAGGAAATCGCCCATACCCATCCTGAATATAAGTTTGCTTCCCATGCTTTGTTTGAAAGTACCTTGCATTTGTCTTGCAGGTTCTTTAAAGTAGGTAAATAATTCTCCCACTTTTCATTTGGCTTATAGTATTTTAATACTAATTCTTCAGAACGTTCACTACCTAATGCTGCTGTCACATCTAAACCTGAAGGTACAGGTCTTAAAAATGGCTCCATTAAATTTTGCATAATATCAGCATCTATGGTATAACGTTGCCCCATAACACGGAACTGCATCCCTGTAGCTACTCCTTGAGTTATTACTAATTTATTTTGGATCTCAGGAGTCCTTAGACCTTCTATTTCATTTCTTAATGAAGTTTCCTTTGATGAATCCATAAAACTCAGTAGACCTACCTTTTCACCATACACCTTTTTAATAACTGGCTGTATATCGTATAAGGTTAAATCATCAGCTGCCCCTACATAAATAGAAGTTGCCGTATAAATTCGGTCCCAACTTGCAGTAGCTTCTTTTGAATTAAGAATAAGTAAACTCATCATTAAAGAAAGTTGGGTGTTTTCTAAACTAAATTTTCTATTACTGTCAATCATTTCAAAGCCAGCTTGCCCATACCACATCATTGCTTTAAAATAACGAGTTAATCTCTCTGCATTTGTATAATGACCTCTTACTGTATACTGGGTATAATCTAACTTTTTACCTGTAATAGGAGAAGTAGTTAGTTCTTTAGCTGTATTTATTAAATTTACTTCTTCATCTACAAGACTTTGCACTTCATCGGGAAGCTTGGTATTTTCTCCTAGAAGCTTATTAGCTACTCCATAGCAAGCTGTAATTCTCAAAAGTTGTTTCTTAATACTAGCATTCTCCGGATTCTCATATACAGCCAAACTTTCTTTGAGCATAATACCAGTAAATCGATTAAGTTCCTCATTAAGCTCAGAAGCTTCTAACCCCTTTAGGCTTTCGCTATAAAAAATATGATATAAGTTAAGTACCGCATCAGTTGTAATAAATAAAGGTGTCTTGGTATACTGTCCTCCTTCATACACTTGATGCAATTTTAAGTATGGATATTCAGCCCTAGGTTGCATCACTACAAAGCCATTTTCTTTAAGCATTTGTAATTGATTAGAGGTAAAGCCTTCAAATTGATCAAAGTTGATGACATTAGAAAAATCATCTGCTACAGGCATTTGCTCCACCTGTGGTACACACGTAATATCTTTATAATTGTAATCCGCTATGTATTTCTCTGGTAAAGCTGAAAGCTGCATAATTGAACCTGTTTCCGTTACCTTTAAAGCCTCTTTGTTACTCGTACTGGAGTTAACTAGCTCCGAAAACGTTTGAGGCTCCTCCCTAGTGCAACCTAATAGGGATAGAAGCTGTGTACTTGTTAAAACTATAGCTCCTATCCGCAAAAGCCAGCGCCTTTTCATAAAAATACCTCCTCATAAAATGCATGATAATTAATTATAACAAATCTTCAAATAACTTGTGTTAATTTTTTATTACATTTATACGATAATTCATTCATAATATTGAAATAAATATTTACTTATCCTAATCGCATCTCTACCCAATTTTCAGTCACATGTTTAATATACTTCCACCCTCTAGCTTCTAACCATTCCTTTGATACTTTGTTTAAGTCCCATTGCACTACAATCATCCTTTTTCACCTCATCTAGAGGATATCCCTTTTTGTCTTTTTTATACGAAAATAAAAGACAAAAAGTGCTAGGAACCCTATTGGTTACACTAGCACTTTTCTTTCATTAGTTCTTTTATTAATTCTTTTATGCGTTTACTTTAGCTACTTCTTTCTCTTTTTTATTTGAAGAGAAAGCCCTAATCACAGCTTTACCAATTTCATTGATTACTACTATAAGTGCTGCTGTTAAAATAACCTTGCCCCACATTACAGCACTTAGTGGTACAGCATTAAAGAAATCTGTAAATACTTGTGTGAAGATTAATTGTGCTACTGCTGTAATACTAATTACTTTTAATGCAATTGTATTTGCAAAGAAATGAGGTATAATACTTCCTGAACCAATTTCTCTACAGTTAAAAGCATTAAACAATGCAAAGAATGCAAAAAGACCAAATAATACTGTTTCCATTTCAGATGCACCATTAGGCATTACTGTTGTATCTGCTCCTAATGGATTAAAGATCATTTGAACTAAGATAATAGCAGAGATGATGACTGCATTAGTAATAATCGACTTAAGCATGGTCTTGGTAATAATACTACTATTTCTGTTAACTGGTTTTCTGCTAAGAACAGAACGTCTTACTGGCTCTAGTCCTAATGCTAATGCAGGAGGTCCATCCATGATAATATTTACCCATAAAAGTTGAATTGTTGTAAATGGCATTGGTTGATCCAATATTTGAGATATAACTGCAATTAGGAATGCAACAACGTTAACTGTAAGCTGGAATTGAATGAAACGTTGGAAGTTTTCATAAATACCACGTCCCCATTGTATTCCTCTTACAATCGTACTAAAGCTATCATCTGTTAAAATAATATCTGCAGCATTTTTACTTACTTCAGTACCAGCAATACCCATAGCAATACCTACGTCTGCTTTATGAAGCGCTGGTGCATCATTAATACCATCACCTGTCACACCAACAACTTCTCCATTTTCTTGAAGTGCTGTTACAATTCTCATTTTGGTATCTGGTTTAGAACGTGCTACGATATTAATGTTTTTAATTTCTTCACGTAATTCTTCATCTGTTAAAGTATCAATATAAGAAGATTCAACAGCAATTTTGCCACCTTCTAAAAGACCAAGCTCTGCACCAATAGCTTTTGCTGTATTGATGTTATCACCTGTAAGCATTTTAGTTGTAATGCCTGCTTTAGCTGCTGTTTTAACAGCCTCAATAACATCCTCTCTAAGTGGATCACGAATACCTACAAAGGCATTGAATACTAACTGCTCTTCTAATAATTTTGGTTCATTAATGGTACCGTCTTCTGCAATAGCTCTGCTTACTTCTTCCTCTGTTAAATATTTAAAAGCAAAACCAAGTGCACGCATAGCTTTTACTTGTAGTTTTTCAATACCAGCTAATAATACTTTTTTCTTTTCTTCTGTAAGTGGTACAATTTCTGTCCCTTCTTGAACAAAAGCACAAGACTCAAGAAGTACTTCAGGTGCACCTTTTACAAGTACTGCACTTTTACCTTCATGCTTAATAACAGTAGACATACGTTTAAGCTTAGAATCAAAAGGTATTTGTGAGTGAATATGTGCATTTTTTCTTTCTTCACGGTAGTCTCTATCACGATAATATAAAAGAAGCGCACACTCTGTAGCACTACCTAAGTATTTAAACTCTTTACCATCTTGCTCAATATCAGCTGTTCCATTTAATAAGCAGTTAAGGTCAAATAAACATGGTGTTCCTTTTGGAGGCTCTGTTACATAAGAACCACCCACATACACTGTTTCTACTGTCATTCGGTTTTGTGTAAGTGTACCTGTTTTATCTGAACAAATAACAGAAATAGAACCTATTGTTTCACAAGCTTCTTTCTTAGTTACTAATGCATTAATCTTAGCCATCTTTTGCATAGTAATAGCAAGTGTCATATTAATCATCGTTGGTAAACCTTCTGGTACAGCTGCTACAATAAGGGCAATACATACAATGAAGGCTGTTTTAATACCATCTACTGAGCTTAAGAAACCGGTAATGCTTGAAGTATCAGGTTGTACTGAACCATCCATAATCATTCTTACAGTCATGAAGATGAAGAGTAGGCCAGCAATTGCACTTGACACCTTAGAAATCGTAGTCCCTAAATGACCAAGTTTAATTTGAAGAGGTGTTTCACCTGCATCTTCATTAAGGTTTTGTGCAATACGTCCCATCTCAGTATCATCACCAATAGATGTTACAACAAAGCTCCCTGTACCTTGTGCTACGAAAGTACCACCAAATACCATGTTTCTTTGTTTAGCTGGCACTGGATCTTGAATAATGGTTTCACCTTTATTATTTTGAATACTTTCAAGTTCTACTACAAGGTCTGCTTTTTTACTAACATCGTCGGCTTCACCTGTTAACATATCTTCTCTTACTTTTAAGTTAACATTTTCAATCATACGCCCATCAGCTGGAATCATGTCCCCTGTTGTAATATGAACAATGTCACCTGGTACAATATCTGATTTTAAAATAGTAGTGACTTTACCATCTCTAACTACTTTTACTTGAATGTCTTCAGTTAGTTTAGAAAGCGCTTTAGCTGCTTTTTTAGATTTACCTTCTGTTACAATACCAATTGTAATACCCAAAGCTACAGCCACTACGATACCAATAGTATCTGCAAATTCTCCTACAAGGGCACTTATAGCAGCTGCTACAAGCAAGATAATAATCATAGGTTCTGTCAAACTATCTTTAATATTATCCCATAGTGTTTCTTCTTCCCCTGGAGTAAATTCATTTTTGCCATATTTTTCTTGGCGCGCTCTGGCTTCCCCACTGGCAAGCCCATGCTCCGAGTCTACCTTGAGCTCTTCTAATACTCTTTCTGATGTTTCATTGAAGTATTTCATTTGTTTGTGCTCACTCCTTTTAATCCATTGAATTTTTAGATACTTCTATACTTATAGCTTATTCTTATAAAGTTATAATGAAAATGGCGAGACTTATACACTTTTTGAAGTATATAAGTCTCGCCATTCAAGATTAAACCAGAATAAAATTCATGATGTTGATTTAATCACACGTTCAGTGCCGACTACTCCCTTATGGAATACGCTATAAATTTCCTTTATTATAGCATTAGTCAAATTCATTCGCAACAACTTTTTATTATTTGTCTATTTATATTCAAATATTCGTTATCTCAGCTTTCTTTTACATAAGAACAACAATAGTCGCTTACTTCTTTAATAATAAGATCAAAACTACTATTTTTCTCAACTTCAAAGCTAGTACCTTCTCCATAGGTAACAAAACAATCACTATTTGGTAATTTCACATCCATAGAGCCACCTAAAACCTCCATGATTTCTTTATCACCTGTAGAAAAAGTGTAGTTACCTGGAAGCATTATACCTAATGTCTTTCTCTCTCCATTGGATAAAATAACGGTATGGCTTGTCACTTTCCCTTTGAAATAAACATTTGCTTTCTTAATAATAGTTGTATTTTCAAATTGGCTCATCTTGAATCTCCTTAGTTATTTAAAATAATAAGGCTATTCTAAATTATTATTATCATTTTTTCAATCTAATATTTTGCTTACTCAATTATAGGTAGTTTCTTTATCCATGACTTTAAGCCTTTTTACAGCTACAAAAAAAGCTGCTACGCTTTATGCATAACAGCTCTTTTTGTACTTGATTCTATATTTGTTTAATTACAACAGCTTCTTTGGCACCTGCTTCTACATCACCTATTTTTACAATCTCAACTATTTCATTCTCTTTAAGATTTGGGAAAACAATTGGTGTAATAACAGATGGTACTTTTGCCTTAACTTTTTCAAGATCTACTGTTAAAATCAAGTCACCAGCCTTTACTTCTTGCCCTTGTTCGATATGAGACTCGAAGCCTTCACCGCCTAATTTTACAGTATCTAATCCAAAGTGAATAAGTACTTCATGACCTGTTTCTGTCTCAAAAGTAGCTGCATGTTTTGTTGGAAATACGTTTGTCACTTTACCACTCACTGGTGAGTAAACTTTTCCATCTGTTGGTTCAATGGCAAAACCATCGCCCATCATTTTTTCTGCAAATACTGGATCCGGTACTTCTGTAATAGGCATTAAACGCCCTGTTAATGGCATTTTAATTTCCACTGAAGCACTAGTTCCTTGTGTTTTTTCTTTTACTTCTGCTTTTATTTCTACTTTTTCATCTTCTTTAGTAGCTATAGCTTCTTTTGCTGCTGCAAGTGCTTCAGCACTTACTTTACCTTCAATAATATCTAGAATATCATTTTTGATAACATCTGATTTTCCACCAAAGATAACTTGAACATTGTCTCCAACTTCCATGACACCTGCCGCACCTAAACTTCTAAGCGCTGCTTTATTTACCTTCTTAATGTCACTAAGACCTACACGAAGACGTGTGATACATGCATCTAAGTTTGTAATATTTTCCTTGCCACCTAAGTGTTCAAGTACTTGAATCGCAAGAGCAAGTCCTTTTTGATCTCCTGATGCTGCATTCCCATCTTCTTCATCTTCTTCACGACCAGGTGTTTTAAGATTAAATTTCTTAATACAGAAGTTAAATACTACATAGTAAAGAACAAAGAATACAAGACCTACTAATACAATGTATATCCAGTTGGTTGGTACACCTGCTCCTGCTGGAAGAAGGCCAAATAGTGTAAAGTCAATAAGACCACCAGAGAAAGTCATACCCACAAATACATTAAAGATATCCATTAACATGAATGATAAACCTGCTAAAACAGCATGAGCTGCATATAATACTGGTGCTACGAATAAGAAAGTGAACTCAAGAGGTTCTGTAATCCCTGTAATCATTGCTGTTAATGCACCTGATAAAAGTAAACCACCCACTAATTTTTTCTTAGAAGGAAGGGCATTTTTGTACATCGCTAAAGCAGCACCACTAAGACCGAACATCATGAATGGGAATTTACCAGCCATGAAGCGTGAAGTACCTTTTACAACTTCAGCCATAGTTGCTGCATCTGCACCTACTAGACCTGACATATTAGAAAGTTGTGCAAAGTATGCTGTGTTTGCACCATTAACTAACATTGTTGTACCGTCTACAAGATGCACTGTACCTTCCACGAATCCTGTATACCAGAATGGTGTATAGAATACATGATGAAGACCTACTGGAATAAGGCTTCGTTCAATTGTTCCATATAAGAATGTTCCCATGGCACCTGAATTATTAACAAGATCTGCAATAACTGCAATACCATTTTGAACGACTGGCCATACAAATGATAAAAGTACACCAACGAATAACATAACTACTGAAGTTACAATTGGAACAAATCTAGAACCACCAAAGAAGCCTAGAACTTGTGGTAATTGAATCTTATGATATTTGTTATGTAGCGTCGATGCAATAATACCTGCAATCATACCACCAAATACAGAAAGATTAAGTGTAAATATACCAAGTGTTGTTGTTACATATGAGCTATACTCTGCTGGTATATTGTCTGGAGTTAACACACCTAATGGTGTTACCCCTAAAGATAACATAGTTGAAACAGCTGTATTCATAATTAAGAAACCAACAGCTCCTGCAAGACCAGCTGTTCCTTTATCTGACTTAGCTAATCCTACAGCAATACCAATCGCAAATAACAATGGTAAATTGTCAAATACTGCTCCACCTACTTTTTGCATAACTGTTAATATAGCTGTTACAGCCTCTATATTAACAAAGCTAATAAGACCTTGATAAATAGCTGGTGGATTTTCAAGAGATGCTACGTTAAGTAACGCACCACCTACACCAAGTAAGATCCCTGCTGCTGGTAAAAGTGCAATCGGTAACATGAATGCCTTACCTACACGTTGTAAAAGGCCAAAAACTTTACTTATACCTTTATTTTTCATGTTTGTCTCCTTACTTTTGCTAAGTAACCGTTTTCATGGTCACTTTGCACATGCTTATTTTTATTTTTACCTATTAATTTTATCATTAGCTTCGATTATGTCAACTATTTTTATCTATTTAAACATTATATAGTGCAATTTATACATTGTTTGTTTTATATTTTAGTATGTTATTTACATATAATATTATTTGATTTTTATTTTTTATTTAGTAATATTGCTTATTTTTTCACTTTACCTGCTTGTTTCTTCTATTGCAAACTTACTTTTTTAAAAGTCTATTTTTTATTAATAAACATGTGAAATATTACATTTAAAAGACGAAACCCTTCATTATTTGTTTTTACTTTTCCTATATTGTATAATATTTTTACCTTGATTTAACTTAAGGTTAACTACATAAGACCTGTTATCTTATTAAGCTAAAGGAGACTATCATTATGAAAAAATTAGGGGTATTTTTTATAACTACCTTATTATCCGCAACTACCACTTTGGCTACTCCTATTAAAATTCAAGTTAATGGAAAAGAAATTCTAAATAAAGTAGCACCTATCACACAAAATGGTACAACCTTAGTACCTCTTCGTGTCATTAGTGAAGAATTAGGAGCCTTCGTGGAATGGTCCTCTGCTACTAATACCATTACCATTTATAGTGACCTAGCTAATTTACAATTAAGCATGGGTTCCTTAGAAATGACTAAATTAGACTTCGCTTCTAATTCAGAAACACAAATCACCTTAACCCTAGCACCTATTCAAATTAATAGCACTACTATGGTTCCCTTGCGTGCTATTTCTGAAGGATTAGGTTGCAATATCAATTATGCTAGTGGTGTCATTGATATCAACTCACCTACTACAACTGTGCAACCTGGAAGCCCTCAATTTACTGAAGAAACAAAGCTTATCATCCAAAACGATTTAACCAATAAATATGGTATCTGCCAAACTGTAGCTGGTGACATTCCTCTCACTTTCAGCCTCACAGTTAATGAAAATAAGCTTAAATACTATCCTTGTGATTTTGAAATAGCCGCCAAGCTTTCAGAACAAGATATAGCACACTTAAAAAACTTAACACTTACAGCTCCAGATACAGCCGTATATGTAAAAAAACAACTACAAAGTCATATGGGGCAGCTTGCTTTAGAATTAATAACTACTTATCCTGAAGCAAAATTTTGGGGATATTACGATCTATCTCACTACGAAACAACTGATACAAAACAAAAACTTATTACAAGTTTTGCTTGTACTTGGATGAATTATATGCCTGATAAAGATCTTACTTATGCCGGTAGTAAAAAAGGGTTGTTTACATGGTTTACAAGTTATGACACGGAAATTTGGTAAAAAAAGAAGGATTCAGTTCACCTGAATCCTTCCTTTTTTTGGGGTATTATGATTTAAACACTATAAGAATTCTACTGCCTCCAATAGCCTTTACCTGTATACTTTAATAACCGAATAAAATGAATACTCTTTTATCATATTATATTTCTATTTAGTTAAAATTATAAGCTGTCATAATGGGTTTTCTTTGCTCTACTTGATCCTTAAAATACTCATAAAAGCTTAGTCCTAGAAAGCCCCCTGTTACATTAACTACATTAGTATAACCTAGGTTTTGCAGTGCTAATACTGCATTGTAGCTTCTTTGGCCTGTACGGCAATGAATATAAACTGGCTTGTCTTTAGGAATTTCTTGAGTTCGTTGTCTTAGTTCACTCAGTGGTATATTTTTAGCTTTTTCAAGATGACCTCTTTCGTATTCACCTACTTCTCTCACATCGATAAAGATTTGATTTTGCTCTAGCAGTGGTCTTACTTGATCTACTGTTACCTGTTTAAAGTCACCTGCTAATAAATTACTAGCAATATATCCTGCATAATTCACAATATCTTTTGCTGTTCCAAAAGGTGGTGCATAACAAAGCTCTAAATCCTTTAAATCATAAACTGTGGCATTAAACTTCATAGCTGTGGCAATCACATCAATTCGCTTATCTACGTCCCCTTTTCCAATAGCCTGTGCACCTAATATTCTACCTGTTGGCACTTCAAAAAGAAGTTTAAAGTGAAGTGGATTGCTATCTGGCATAATGCCTACTTTATCATTTAAAATAAAGTGAACTTTATCATAATAAAGCCCTAACTTTTGAGCTTTAATTATGTTTTCATTTAGACCTGTAGAAGCTCCATTATACTCAAAAACCTTAATAGCTGAACTCCCCATATAAGCGCTAGCTTTAATTTCTATGCCATTGATATTATCTGCTACTGCTCTTGCTGCTTTTTGGGCAGGGCCTGCTAAAGTTAAACGTGCTTTTTCACCTGTTAATAGATGATTGACATCAATAGCATCTCCTATGGCATAAATATCATCATCTATGGTTTGATAGCTCTCATTAACTGCAATAGCACCTGTTGGACTCATTTCTAAACCAGCTTCCTGGGCTAACTTACTTTCAGGCCTAACGCCTATTGCCATTACTACCATTTCTGTTGGTATCTTTTCTCCAGAAGCCAATATGACTGTTCTAGCTTCAAAGTGACTTACAGGACTACCTAGTAAAAGCTGAACACCATGGTCCGTAAGCACCTTGTGAAAAACTTGTACCATCTCTTCATCAAAGGGGCGTAAGATTTGTTTTTCTCCTTCTACTAAGGTAATATCATAACCTGCTTCTCTTAGATTTTCTGCTACTTCAATACCTATATAGCCACCACCAATAACTGTTATTGTTTTGACCTTATTTTGCTCTATATGTGATCTGAGTTTTATAATATCTGCTACATTTCTTACTGTAAAAGTAGGAATAGTATCTAATCCTTCAAGCTGCGGAACGATAGGTTTAGCACCTGGTGACAAAATCAATTTATCATAACTTTCTTCATAAGTTTTACCTGTTGAGTGCTGATAAACCTTAACTTTCTTATTAGTTCTATCGATAGCTACAACTTCTTCATTAACCCTTGCTATAATATTATATTGCTTTAAAAACTTTTCCGGATTCATTAAAACCAGCTTACCTGCTGGCTCGACAGTTCTGCTTAAATGATAAGGTAAAGCACAGTTTGAAAATGATACATGAGGTCCCTTTTCAAACATAATAATTTGATCTTTTTCACTATGTCTTCTGAGTCTAGCTGCTGCTGAAGCTCCTCCTGCTACACCACCTACAATGACTATTTTTTTACCCATAACATTCACTTCCTTTTCTTATTCTAATAGGTTATTTATTATAAAACTCTACCTAAATTCTATTTCTTCCTTTATAAGCAGCCATACCACCTTTTACATTCACTACGTTATAGCCTTTTTCTTGAAGTGCTTTAACTGTTCTCATACTTCTCATACCGGATTGACACATAATATAATACTTTTCATCTTGATTCAAATAGCGTTCAGGTGTACTTAATAAATTGCCCATTGGAATATGCTGAGCTGTTTTTACCTTACCTGATAACAGTTCGTAACCTTCTCGTATATCTATTAAATGGATATCATCTAACATATCATCCAAATCTTCTGCCCAAATAGTTTCTTTATTATTATTTCTATTAAAAATGGAAAACATATAATCTCCTCCTCATAATCAAATGATATTTTTAACCTTTTCGGTTATTCTATTCTTATTATAAGAATTTCTATTCTTTTTGTATGTAACTAACTCACATAGAAAAAAGCTCTAAGATGTTTTTTAAAGGAAGATACATTTCTCCTTCTTGAATATGTGCTGGCACAACTATTTCTAATGGTTCTTCATTATATAATGCTATTTTTTCACCCTGTTTAAAGCTTAGAATATTGTTCCCATCTGTTAAACTAATTTGTTTTTCTTCTGGCATATAGCTATAATTCAAATTCAGTGCTTGGCAGATTGCCTTAACAGGTACTACCCCTCTACCAAAAATAGTTTTTCCTTTTATTTGTACTTCGTTTATAGTCACTTGCCACTCATGAGAGTTTAAATTAATCATTTCTTTAGCTAACAAAAATGGTATCTCCTTATTAGCCTTCCAAATCTGGTCGTATTCCATTAAAGAAAGCCTTTTACCATTTGCATTTTTTCCTACTTCCAAGGTAAAAGAAGGCTTCTTTAAACTCTGAATAAACCAATCTGTAAATCCACGTCCTCCTCTTGATTGGCTAATAGGCACTAAGCTATACTGTGTTGCATGAGAAAGCATGCATCCTATTACTAAAGAATGTTTATACAGCTCACCTGTCTGATGATACCACCAATAAATCACTTCCCCAGCACTATGATAAGCTATAGCTGCTTCGAACTCTTGCACTTTACATAGATCTCTCAGTGCTTGTGTTTCCAATTCAGAGAAAGCTTCTGTCCCTGCATATCCGCTAGGTCCCGGTGTAGGCTTAGTGGCTATGGTAGCATAGAGGGTTGGATAATTACGATTTAAATCTACACCTCTTCCATTCGCTTTCCATTCTGGTCTAGTACTTAAAGCAATTGTTGCACCATCAGGGTTCACCAAGGGAACAAACCAAATAGATACTGTATTCAACACCGTTCGTACATCTTGCCCATTGATTGTTTGCTTCTCTACGTACGCTTCTGCTAAATAGCTTATTTGATTTAAAATAAGCACTGTTGTTAGAGCCTCTCTTCCATGATGCGTCCCATTAATAAGAATACTCTTTTCTCCTTTTCCTAATTTAAGTGCTTTAATCTCAGTTTGCTTAGTTGTAGAATATCCAATAGTTATTACCTCCGTCATTTCTTCATAATCCTGTGCTATTTGCTCTAGTGCCTTATTCGTTTCTGTACTAATTTGTTCCGAATAAATGGCTTTTAAATCTAATGGATTCCCCTTTAGTGATTGTATTAATAAAAGCATTACCATACAACTTTGCCATAACCTATACTTTTTTCTTCTCATTACTATCCCTCACATAGCCAATAACATTTAATGATTAAGGCACTTTTTAAGAGCTTCTATATCTAATAATTTAAAACTATTTTTATAGAAATCAATTAAATTGTCCTCCTTCATTCTAGCTAATTCTCTGCACATAGAAGGACGTGACACATTAAGAAATTCAGCTAGTGCCTCTCTATTAGGTGTAATATTAAAAGCCAGCTTGCCACTCCTTTGTGCTTCTTTTAAAAGATAAGTGGCTAGTTTTTCTCTCATCCCTTTTAATAGTAGGAGTTCCATTTTTATATTAAGCATTTCGTTTTTGTCCCCTAGTACCCTTAACATATTATGAATGAGTTGTGTGTGAAAAGAACATCCGTTACTACAATTTTCAATCACATATTTATATGGAATTAATATAACAGTTGTTTTTTCTCTTGCTTTAGTAGATACAGGGGCAATTCTTTTAGAAGTACATACGACGGATTCACCAAACATATGTGAAGCTTCTAAGAAAGCTATAATATGACGCTCTCCTGCTATGTTTTCCTTGATAATCTCTATGCAGCCTTCTAGAACAATGCCTATATGACCTACTTCATCTCCTGCATGAAAGAGATATTCTTCTGCTTCATAGGTTACCATTTTAAATGCCAAACAAGATAATAGTTTTTCCAGCTCCTCTTCTTTGATTTGACGAAATAGAGCTGATTGCAATAAACACTCTGCATAGCGCTTAATCATTTTGACTCGTTCTCCTTTAATTCATTATAAATCTATCTTATTACTTTCTTCTTTTTCTTGCACTATCTATTTTAAAATTACTCTCAAAAGAACTTTTTACCAGACTTTCCCTAAACTATAACATTTTTCTAATACTTACAAAGCTTCTTGCCTACTCGCTTTAATCACCTTTTTCTTATTATGCTAAAAATCAATAAAAGCTAGTCCTCAGCCCTTTATAAGCCGAAGACTAGCTTTTTATATTAACGTAATTTTTCTATTAATGCTTCTACATCTAAACCATGTACTTGACAAGCTTCTTCTAAAGTTTCCATCTGAGAAGATGGGCATCCAAGGCAGTGCATACCAGCTTCCATTAATACCCTTGCATTTTCAGGATTAATTTTTAAGATATCGCCAATCACCATGTCTTTTGTAATCATCCCTTGAGAAGTCTCAGCCATTTTTGCTTCTTCACCAAAGAACATCTCCATATCTTCTTCTACTGTAGAAATACCACCAATACCAAAGTTTTCTACTAATACTTTAGCTACATTTGGAGAAAGAAAAGCTGGAAGTGTTGGTCCTAAGTGAATTTCTTTTACTCCAAGATAAAGTAATGATAATAATACAATAACTGCTTTTTGTTCATACCAAGCAATGTTATAGATGATTGGTAATTCATTGATATCTGCTAAACCAAATACCTCTTTTAATTTAAGTGCAATGAGAGCTAAAGAATAAGAATCGTTACATTGTCCTGCATCTAATACTCTTGGAATGCCTCCGATATCGCCTAAATCAAGTTTATTATATTTGTATTTTGCACAGCCTGCTGTTAAAATCACTGTATCTTTTGGAAGTGCTTTTGCAAAATCTGTATAGTAATTTCTTTTAGAAGCTCTACCATCACACCCTGCCATTACTACGAACTTTTTAATAGCACCAGATTTTACAGCTTCTACTACTGTCTCTGCTAATGCAAATACTTGTTCATGAGCAAAACCACCAATGATTTCTCCTGTTTCAATTTCTGTTGGCGCTTTGCATGTTTTTGCTAAAGCAATGATTTCTGAAAAGTCTTTTTGGCTACCTGCTTCACCTTCTATATGCTTACAGCCTACATAGCCAGCTGCACCAGTTGTAAACATTCTATCTTTATAAGATGCTTTTGGAGGTACAATACAGTTTGTAGTCATTAAGATAGGTCCATTAAAGGCTTCAAACTCTTCTTTTTGTTTCCACCAAGCATTTCCATAGTTCCCTACTAAGTGGCTATACTTCTTAAGCTGTGGATAATAGTGTGCTGGCAACATTTCAGAGTGAGTATAGACATCTACCCCAGTACCTTCTGTTTGAATTAATAATTGTTCGATATCTGCAAGGTCATGACCCGATACTAAAATACCAGGATTCTTACCTACACCAATATTAACTTTTGTGATTTCTGGGTTACCGTAAGTTGATGTATTGGCTGTATCAAGTAATGCCATTCCATCAACACCTACTTTACCTGTTTCTAATGTTAAAGCTACAAGATCGTCTGCTGTTAATGAATCATCTAGTAATTTCATTAATGTTTCTTGCATAAACGCATCGATTGCTTCATTATCATAACCTAATGCATTAGCATGTTTAGAATAAGCAGATAAGCCTTTTAAGCCATAAGTAATTAACTCTCTTAATGAACGAATATCTTCATTTTCCGTGGCTAAAACACCTACTTCATCTGATTCAGCTTTTGCTTTTAAAATTTGATTAACTTCACTAGCTTCTTTGTTTCCAGATACTAAATTCTTAAGAGAAGCTAAAATGCCTGTTTTGTTTTCCAAGGCAATATCCCAAGTAGCTGCTTCAGATAAATGATCTTTGTTAGTTAACTGCTGCATTAATTCATTTTTCTTTGCTAAAGTTTCTTTTACTCTTGCATAAAATACTTCATCATCAAAGTTTGCATTTGTAATCGTTGTAAATAAGTTAAGTGTGATGTAGTGGTTTAAGTCTTTACTTACCTCTTTTCCTTCTTGACGTAATCTTGTTGTCACTTCAGATATCCCTTTTGTTACATAGATGAGTAAGTCTTGCATATTAGCTAGTTCTGCACTTTTACCACATACCCCTACCTTTGTACATGCTTTGTTTCCTGCTGTCTCTTGACATTGCATACAATACATTTGATTATTCATATTTCTCTCTCCTTTATTTTAACGGATTTTAGCCATTTCTTCGCTGCTGATAACTGTATTATATCTAAAAGCAACATCAAATTACGTAGCTATGGCTACAAATTAAAAATAAAGAAATAAATAATCACCCTCATCGTAACCTCTGCATCTTCTGGACTAAATACACTTACAATAGTTAGTATTGCAAACCACTGATACCATCTCTCTATTACTTTTAACACGTGTCTTGTACCACTAAGCATGTTACTTTTCCTCTCTGTTCAATATCTCTCTCCATTCCACTATTTTCCCAATATAAGTATGATATAAAAATTGAGTTCTCTAAACTATGATTCGTATCGAAAAAATCATGTTTCATGCATCGGTCGGTTTTTGCGACAAATTTATGATAACTTGAAGATGTGAAGCAATATCTTTATGTGAAGCAAAAATTCGTAAAGGAGGAATATGATTATGAAAAAACGATTTAGAGCAAGCTTATCATCGATATATCCTTTATTTCTTAGGGCAATGGGATGCACAGTAACCATAGGATGAAATATCTTTGAATCGTTTGCTGAAGTGGCTCTACAAAACCACATACATAATTGAATTACCTAAATTAAATTTATGGAAAAGATACCAAGGAGGATTAAGAAATGAGAAAACGTATTTTTAGTGTATTTCTCACGCTATGTATGGTGTGTACCTTGCTGCCAGCCCAGCTTACCTTTGCGGCATGGACTGGATCATGGAATGGAAGTTGGTATGGAACATGGGATGGACAAGCTGCGGAACTTAGTGACAATATTGGCTTTAATTATGGGGTAGGTGGACACTTATTAGTCACCATGCCTACCACTACATCTAGCTGCTATACTTTTGGAACAACCTCGTCAGACGGACTGACCATTACAGAAACTGCCGCAAATACTGACACATTACCTAATTCAGGATGGAACTGGGCGGTTAAAAAAGATGCTGATCAGGGAGGACTCCCTACCTATACCTTAATCCTTAGCGGTGCCAACATTACATCAAAAAGTGGGGATGCTGTAATGATAGGAAAAAGCAGTGGTAACGATAAGGTTATGAATTTAAACCTTGTTATAAAGGGAAATAACGAGGTGACAGCTCCCACAACTGCTATTGCCATCTATAACAACAAACGTGTTACTGTTAGTGGGAATGGAAGTCTAACGGTGAATGGAGGAAGTTTTGGCTTTTTTGCAGACTTGACAGATGCCCTTGAGATAGGGGATCAGGTTAAGCTCAATGCCACAGGAGGTACAGGTGCTGGACTTCAGGCTTTGAAAGGTACATTAACTATTTCGACCCGTGGTGATGGGGAAGTAGTAACAACGTCCAATGGAGTAAATGCAAGAGCAATTAAGGCAAAGACTATTGTAATTGACCCTAATGTAGAACTTTATGAAGGAGCTATCGGCTCTTTTGATAACTGGGGTGAGTTAATAGAAGCAGCTAAGTCACCAGCTAAATGGAGAAGAAAGTATACGATTACAGCAACAGCAGGTGTAGGAGGAAGTATTATAGCAGTTGGAAATCCAGCTGAGCCTACAGTAGTTAGCAAAGGAGCCATTCAAACCTATAACATTACACCAAACAGTGGCTATGTTATCTCAGAGGTAATGGTGGATAATGTAAGTAAAGGTGCTATCTCAAGCTATACCTTTGATAATGTACAAGAAGACCACACCATTACAGTAACCTTTAGTGTGATACCAAAGCCTACCTATACGATTACAGCAACAGCAGGTGCAGGAGGAAGTATTTCTTCACCAGCTGGGAATGCAGTTGGGGCTACAGTAGTTAATCAAGGAGACAATCAAAGCTATATCTTTACACCAAAACGTGGCTATGTTATTTCTGATGTTAAGGTGGATAATGTAAGCAAAGGTGCTCTTTCAAACTATACCTTTAGTAATGTACAAGCAAATCATACCATTGAAGTAACCTTTAAGTCTGTTAGCAGTGGGGGTTCTTCTTCAGGCGGAGGCGGTAGTACCTATACACCTATCTATACAGTCACTACTGATACTTCTAAAACAGAACATGGGCAGTTGGTATTAGATAAAGAAAAAGCGGCTGCAGGTGAAATAGTAAAATTGACCCCCAAGGCAGAAGCAGGCTATGAAATAGATACACTAGTAGTAAAGGATGAAAAAGGCAACATCATTGAAGTGACTAAAAATGCAGATGGCACCTATTCCTTTAAGATGCCTAGCGGTAAGGTAACCATAGAAACCACTTTTAAGAAAAGTCAACAGGAACCTGTTGTACCTCCTACAGATGAACAACCTGTAACATGGGTAAATACCTTTAACGATGTTGTAGAAACAAATTGGTATTATGAAGCTGTGAAGTTTGTAAATGAAAAGAAACTCTTTGCAGGAAACAGTGAAAATAGCTTCGCACCTAAACAATTAATGACAAGAGCTATGGTTTGGACCGTAATAGGCCGTTTAGAAGGTGAGGAGTTATCCGGAATTAATGTATTTGAGGATGCACGTGCTTGGGCAATGAAAAGTGAAATCTCAGACGCTAGCAACCCAAGTGGTAATGTATCAAGAGAGCAATTTGTGACCATGTTTTGGAGGTACTGCGGCTCACCAAAAGCAAATGCTACGTTAGTAGGCTTTAATGATGCCAATAAAATTAACGATTATGCGAAAGAAGCCATGGCATGGGCAGTGGAAAAAGGTATTATAATAGGTAAAGGCAATGGGCTGCTTGCACCTAATGACAATGTTACAAGAGCAGAAGCTGCTACCATTCTCATGGCTTATTATAAAGAGTATGTAAATAAAAAGCATTCATCTTAAACAACCTAAATTCTAATTTACTTAGCTTATTAAAAACTTCTCATCTGTTAACAGAAACAGTGACTTAAAATCACTTTTAGGTCAAACAAAACTTTTAGGGGATGTAAAAAAACTCCCCTAACGAAAAAATCGCTGAGGTCGTAAGACTTCAGCGATTTTTTTGGTATAATTTATTTATGCTACTAAACAAAAATACCAATGATAATTTTACACCAAGACAGCTAAAATTACCATTGGATATCGAAAAAATAATTGATATTTCAGATCCAGTATATACTTTATGCGAAGTAATGGATCACATTGACCTAACACGATATTTTGTAGAGAAGGACTGCAAAACAGGTCGTCCAAGATGTGATTCAGATAAAATGCTTAAGATTATACTTTTCACTTTTATGGAGCATGGCATTAGTTCTTTAAGAAATATTGAAAAACTCTGCCGTACAGACATCAGATATATGTATCTTCTTGACGGAATGAAAGCTCCATCTTTTGCTACTTTCGGCAACTTTATTCGTAATGAATTAACGACTTCAATTGAACAAATCTTCATTGATATCAATTCTTATATTTTTGATCAAGAGCATGTGGATTTACATCACACTTACATCGATGGAACAAAGATCGAAGCTAATGCTAATCGCTATACCTGGGTATGGAAGAAATCTTGCATCAAAAATAGAAACAAAGTGTTCGAAAAGATCTCATTACTCATCGATACAATGAATTCAGAGGTTCTTAGTTTTCTTAATGTGAAGTTAGAAAAAAGAGATGAATATGCGATTGATTACGTTGAGGCATTGCTTGAAAATTATCAGAAGGCAATAAATCTAGAGGTTTCAAAATTTGTTTCCGGAGCGGGGCATAAGAAAAGTATCCATCAAAAACAGTATCAGGAAATGCAGGGGTATCTAGAACGCCTCAAGAAATATGCAAAGCACCTCGAAGTATGTGGTGAGCGAAGAAATAGTTATTCAAAAACTGATCACGATGCAACTTTTATGAGAATCAAACGTGATTATATGGGAAATGACCAGCTCCTTCCTGCTTACAACATGCAGGCTTCCATATGTGATGAATATATAGCTGTAATAGACGCAAAACCTTATGCTTCAGACATGGAATGTTTTCAACCTTTAATGGAAAAGTTTAATGCTACTTATGGTCATTATCCAACGTATCCTGTTGCTGACGCAGGATATGGTTCTTATAATAATTATCTTTATTGTGAGGAACATGGCATGGAAAAATATATGAAATTTACTATGTTTGAGAGGGAAACTAAGAATGAAAAATATCATTATGATCCATATCGTGCAGTAAATTTCAAAAGAGATGAACAAGGAAACCTGATCTGTCCTAATAATAAAAAGTTTATATATAAATGTGATAGGCATATATATAAAAATCAATATGGTAGAACAGAAGAAATATATGAATGTGAAGACTGTGCAGGATGTCCATATCGTAGTGAATGTTGCAAAAGATCACATGGAAATAGAACAGTACGCCTTAATCGAGAATTAACAGAAATACATAAGGAAGTAATAAATAATCTAGAATCAATTCATGGTGCCTTATTGTGTATGAACAGAAGTATTCAATCAGAGGGGACATTTGGGATAATTAAGTGGGATAGATCTTATAAAAGATTATTTCGGCGAGGAGAAAAAGCTGTCCTTTTAGAATTCACGTTAATTTCTTGTGGATACAACCTCTATAAGTATCATAACAAGAAACATCGGACATCCATAGTTGCATAAAAAACGGATATAATATCATCATTTAAAGCCTATAAAACCATAGGCTTAATAAGTGACTTCTAATTTTGTGATAATGATAATAAATCTATTAAAAAACAAGGAGCAGGTCGCTACAGGCGACCTGCTCCTTGTTTCGAGGCTGTTTTTTTACAGCCCCTTTTTTTGTAGGCATTACAACAAATAAATAATTGCATCTGATTAGAGACTATCCTCATCTTCAGAGTATAAAGTGTATTTACGAAAAGACGTATCATCAAAATATCTCCAACCACAAACTATGGATGAAGATGTAAAAGTTTTTATGGTTTCACCAGACTATTTGACAGGAGGCGGTTCAAACTTCAAACTGAACTGAAAGTCCTCGCATAAAATAACAAGGCCCCTCTAAAAACATGCTAATAAGCACGCTAGAGGGGCTTTCCTATGTAAGAATTTGAAAAACATTGAGATTACGTACAGAGAAGGGGACTCGAACCCCCACGCCCTTGCGGGCACTAGAACCTGAATCTAGCGCGTCTGCCATTCCGCCATCTCTGCTTTTTATCCGTTGATATTCAATACATCTAAGGTTTCAGCGCTAGATTTTTCACTAAATATAGCGCTAGATTACTGAAATACTATCACATATAAAGTTATACGTCAATATCACAAAAAAGGAATAAGTTATCCACCTATTCCTCCATATAAAATAAATTAATAGTAATTATGTAAAAATAGCATATATGAAAAATAAAAATCATATAATCCTAACGTAGTTGGCAAATTATATGGTTATTATATTTCGTATGTGATATACACCCTCACAAAGTGGGTGTTTTTTTATGTACCAATAATGTACCAACGATATACGAAAGATTTCATATCATAAAATAAAGCTTAATTATATCTTTAAAACAGTCATATATACGATAGAGAAAGCATAAGTTATACTTGTATAACCAATGACTTAATCTATTCGTGTATGTGATGATAAGGGTGAGGGATTTTTAATCTGACACCCTTTTTTTATTTTAAAAAGCACCCTTTAATTTCACTTTGTAAATTATACTATTTCCTTCATCATCACTAATGCTAAACGTCACATCTTCAGTTGTATACCTCTTTACATTTTTAACTGTAATAGTATTATCGCTAATACTTGTTGTACAATAAGTGCTTGTTATACTGTCAGTTCTAGCAATATTTAAAACTTCACTTGTCGCAACATTATCTACATATTTAGTTATTGTAAGTGTTCCAGTATCACCTTGCACTAATGAATATGTCGTACTATCTACAACATCAAAATAAATATCAGCTACTGCATCAAAAGTCACAAGTGCTTGTACTACCTCTTTAAAGGTACAAACTACAATAGTATCTTGTGTTAATGTAAAACTATATGTACTGCCTTCTACCGTACAAGGCACTTCATTTATAGTTAGTGTATCTATTTCGTAGCCATCATTGGGCATTATAGTTAATGTAACGCTTGTATCGGCTAATAGTTTACCTATTACATTAGATGTGACCGTTCCATTTTGGCTAGGCTGAATAGTTAAATTATAGTATGTATGTACTTCCAGCACATCACTAGCTACATGATTATTTTTATCATCATCAGTAGTAATAGTATCTAAGTCACAATAGTAAATCAAAATACCATCTTCTTGCCTTGATACTGTTTTAACTCTCCAAACGTAGTCATAAACGAAAAATCTAAAATTAGTCGTTATTAATCTATTGATCTCGTTATCTTGCACCCTTACTTCTAATGAAGATGATAAAGTGCTTATACTTATTCCATCAGCTATAACACTTTTGCTATCATGTGGAATACAAGGAATATATATAACACCATTGTTAGTCTTTACATTTAAAGTATGACATAATCTTTGATATTTAAAGACATTATACACGTTATTTACAGTCTTTACCTCTGTAGTGATAAATTGCATACCATCATATATAAAAACGTCATACAATGCTAAATTCACTTCAAAAGGCAATATGATATTGCTTTCTTGCTTTCTGACAATAGCTTTATATGGCGTTCCTTTTATGCTTATTTCCTCACCGTATAACCTAAGTTGATTTTGAAATAGCCTTTGATTAGTGGCATTAATCATATTATCTAACACCTCTTTCTAGTAAAAAGCATATATACGTCGCTATACTGTTCGTTAGAATCCAATGGAATTTCTGCTATTTGCTTTTCTACTTTTGCTATTCTCTTTTCAAGCTGACTATATAGCTGACTTGTTGTAAAGCCTGTTTCTCCATCTGCTAACTTTTGTAGATTGTCTGTATCATTACCTAACATTCTCAATATGTCTAATACAGTTAGTAATAACTTACGTTGCATAGTAGCTTTATCATATGTATCAGTTCCAGCTAAACCATTTTCGATTAAAAGCTGATTGTATTCTACTTCAGCAAAGTATTGTCTATTGCTTAGTTCTAATAGCAATCTATTATATACTGTCATTCTATCACCAGCCTTTCTATTTCATTAATTCTTTAATTTCTGATATGTCATCCTCAATTACATTAATTTTGTTTGATACGTTAGTTGTAAGATTATCTATAGTTGTTATGTATCTCTGTTCTCTGTCATTATTAGTTTTAAGTACCCATACCAACATTCCTGTAAACAAAGTTGCGATTAATCCATATTCTGAAAATACTGTTGTTAAAATTGCCATTATATCCATACTATCACCTTCTTCCTATAAATAAAAAAAGATGCTTGTTAAAGCATCTCATTGAACCTTTATTAAGTTTTTATCATTCATTTTATATATCTCTAGTTTCTTAATTTCTTTCATTTTACTTCCTATCTGCCTTAAAAATTCTGCTTGTTGTTTTTCTATTAATACTATATCCATATAAGGAATAGGTGCTACCATTACCAAATCTCCAACATCAGATAATTCCATATTCCTATTAGTTAAGAATTTATAGTACATTATATAATGCATTAATTTAAGCGAAGGAAATTTATCTTCTATTCGTTCTTTTGTAATTAAATTATGTTTCTTAATAAACGATATTCTATTTTTTAAAAAAGTAGGATGTCTTAAGCTGAGTTGTGTTAATGTACCATTAATAACAAAATTTTTTATCTCCGTAGGATTTGTAGGATTATACTTACTATCTTTTAAGTTTGTCTGAATAATATTCAAGGTATCTTCTCTAGTAGACATAAATTCTTTTTCAAAATCATTAAATTCCTTAAACTCAAAAAGCACTTCTTTGAGTTTCACACTACTAGTTGAACCAATTTTCACCTGTAAAATTTGTTCTTGTTTGAATCCCTTAATATAACTGTCTACTTCTTCTTTTATTACTGCTACATGTGATTTAATAATAAACACATTTGGTATATTATCAAAAATTTCTATAAATCTATTTAACTTTTCATCGTTATTGCATTGTTTTAGTTCTACAAGATTGTACATAGATACACAAAATATCCATTTTTCTTCAACAGATTTATTTAATACCTCTAGGCAAAACTTATCATCCCTTACCATTTGACTTAGAATACAAGTGTCAACAAACGCTAATTTATATTCTTTCCCCTTAATATTTATCATTATTATACCCCCCATCTATTATAAACTATACTACAATTATAGGCTTAGTGTATTATATTTTCTGTGGGTAGTGAAAGGGATAGATATTTAGTCATATGTCAAGTAGGGGTAATGATATTTTATGTTGTTTTTATACATTGCACATAAGCATAGTTTAGTGCATAGTAACATAATTTACCACTTCAACACAATCTATTGATAATCAACAGTTTGATGCATTATATTATGTGAATAAATCTTTTAAAACATTGATTTTATTGTAAGATACCGCATAATCAACACAAAATGTTATATTTATTCATCTATATGACCATTTCCCCATCATGTATAATATTGTGTGACAAATACTACATTCTTCACACAAGTATATCTGTACTAATTGATAGTCAATAATCATCTGAACATGTATGAGTGAAAGGGTAACAGCCGAATATCTATAGATTCCATCGTGTAGTTATTTAGTTGCTATATATTAATAACCCCTATTAATAACATATACTTACTATTTAAAGGTAGACGATATTCCATCCACCTTTATAATTACACGTTCGTCAACTCTGATGATGCTTATATATTTATTGATTCCCCTGTTCCGGTGAAACAACACTCTGTACATTATCAGCTACTTTTTCTTTACCTAATCTTGCTAATACTTGCTGACTATCATTTGTTAAAGGTGACTTCTCAATATACGTCTGCTTATCAATACAACCATCTTGATACTGCTTACTTAGATTTTCAATAACATCCTTATCTGACATAGGAATATTGTAATTGAATGTAATATCTATATAACTATCTGCACTATACTTTTTACCCTTCTTAGCTAATATAGTTTTAATTATCTCATGTCTTTCTTCAAAGCCATCCTCAAGTATGTACTTGTACCAGTTAGCTTTACTATGTGACTTACCATATAAAAGCTTTATACTTGTCTCACTAATATTAGCTACATCTCCTTGACCGTAAAGTATAGAAGGTACGCAACTAATATCACATAATTGTTGTTGTAACTGGTGAACATAAAATTTAATACTATTTAAATCTAACTGTGCTGATACATACTTCATTTCCCCACCTTCTTCAAGGTTAAGTACATAGCCATTCGCATTTACATCAATGCCTTTAGGTGCTTCAAGCATAGTACCAGTTTGTGTCAATATAGGATTGATTGAATTGGTTTCTATACTATCCCCAAACTTTGACATGAATAGTTCAAATTCATCCATTATAGGCTTAATATCTTCTAGCATAGATTCTACTTTATCAATCTCTATATTCTCATATTTAATAGGTAGACCAAAACTTGTATATTGACCTACCTTATGAATATATGTACCTTCATTAGTCCAGCACTCCACCCTGTCGCCCCAATATACATTATAGTAAGTTACATTATTACTAGCACTCGTATAGCTTTCAATAAAGCCTATATACTCGTCTGTATCTTCACTATATACTGGGTAGCCATCCTCACCATTAATTATTTTACTTTTGATATTGCTACCATCATAATAAACAAATTCATAAGCACAACCATATTTAAGTAAGCTATCAAGTAGGTTAAAGTTAAGCTTATGATACTTAGCTTTACGATAAACTGTATTAAATTCTTTAACCATTTCTTCATCATTGCCACCTAGAGAAATGGGATTGCTTAGGATATAACCATTAAAGAAATTAATGAATGATTTAACCGTTTGAAATATAGTTTTCCTTACTTCAAAAGTCTCACCCTTGAAAGTAAAATCCTTTCTATTTAATACCCTATGTATCATATTAAGATAATCTTTATTATTCAGTACGCTACTAACCCTTGCCATCTGATCTGATTGGTTTACTTCCTGTTCAAACCATGTAGGATTTCCCTCATACTTATCATTTATATATTGTTCTAGTGTTTGCACTCTATCACATCCTTTACATTACTTTAAATTTAACTTGCGTTTTCATTACTTCACACGCTATAGCACATGACATAACCGTATCATCATGAAAACCATTTTTAGCACCATACTTTCCATTTTCAAAGGTATAGGTCAACATCTCATCAAGTATAATCTCACTATTAACTTGAATAATATTACTTTCAAACATTTCCCTTAATGCACTTATACAAAGGCTTTTAGTCTTGGCGTTTGTATCATATCCTAACTTCTTGATTTCTTTCCCGTGCATATCGTAAGTCTTATGTCTGTGAAAATTATAGTAGTGATATGTTCGATATAGCTTTTCACAAACCACATGACCTCCCGATGCAAGTTCTACGATTGCGTAAGAGTTATTATAGTATCTGCCTAAGTAATTTATAATTTCAGCAAATTGATCGGGACGTATTTTATTATTTCTGAACGCACACACTTGTTTCTTACTCTCATAGTTCCAAACAGTAGCAACGTGATAATCCTTCCCAATACCTTCCGAACAGTCACACGATATAATATATCTATCACCCTCGATAGGTAGTTCATATATTTGCAACTGTTTATTCTTCAAATAAGGTTGAAGTACGTTATGTACTACTGGCATTAAAGTTTTGACTTGCTTTATCCTTTCACGCTGATTCATGATACATTGCTTATCAAAAACTGTGGTGTTAGTTGAAATGAGTGATTCCGAAAACGAGAGGGGATATTCCTGTTGAAATTGTTCAAGTCCACCATTTCCAATCTTTGCCCTTCTCCAACATAAAACATCATAATCAATACGTTTATCTTGTTTTATTAACTCACGTTCTTCATCTGTTAGATCAGCTTCACCGAATTTATGTCCATTTAAGTTTTTGAATATCTTTTGGAAGTTTTTATAGTCATCTTTAAACATTTCCTTAAAATCGGGGTATGAAAAGAAAAAATTGCGATAAGCGTTCTGCTTGTCCTTTGCTTTAAGATACAATTCAGAATGTAAGGAGTTACCGTTTGATGTTGATTCTATAATTAGTGTTCCAGCACTAGCTAATGATTGTTCAATAGCATTTAATTGCTTAGTAGCTATCTCATTATCAACAAAGGCAAGTTCCGTAATATGAATATATCCATTTATCGTGCTACCTCTCCCCTTTTCCTTGCGACCTAAACAATAACATGAAATACTGCTGCCATTAGCTAATAGTATTTGCTGACGGTTATTTCTTTCTTGAGGTGGCTTTATAGCTTCGGGCAAACTATTAAACATTGATTTTAACTTAAGGAAATTTGTTGATGTACTCTCATCATTATGGCTATACAATACAGATGTACTTTGAGTAACGGTTACTGCTTTCCAAATCATCAAAGATAATGCCCATGTGCTTATACCACCTTGTCTGCTTTTCCCTATAACATTAAATTTATCCAAATTATCATATAAATACTTTTGAGGTGTATTCCAAACGAAAGGGATTTCCTTACCTTGCTTGTCTATGATTTTGATGAAGTTTTTGCAAAATAAATAGGGATTGTTCCATATTTTTAAGAATAATTCATCCTGTTTAGTCATACTTACTCACCTTTTAAATTAGCTAGAAGTTTACTAATTTCACTCTCATTTTCTTTGAATAAGTCTGACTTACAAAAGTCCATGATAAATTTAGCTGATTGCACATCTCCATCCAATGCCTTCTGTTTCATACTAGAGTAGATTTCTACTAAGTCATAAAGATGATTTGCTTTAACCGTATTCTTTACTGCTTCTTGTACTTCAACTTCATACTTTAAATTCATTACATCATCAAACTTAAAATCTAACATTCTTTGGTCTGATATGTTCTTCTTATAGCTTTCCTCGGTATGAGGGAATTTCAAGTACCATTTTGTAAATAGCTTTAATTTTTCTTGTTTAGTCATCTTCTTCTCTCCATTCATTAATTATTGTTCTATCTCATATGAAAAATAGGAAACACAACAAAAATTAATGTGCTTCCTTTTCCATACGTTCCATCATGATTTTATTTATTGCATTTATATACTTCTCTTTAAACTCGCAACTTGCGTATTGATTTCTACCGTTACCCTTTTCTGTATTATTAAGTTGTTGTCGTGGCATACCTAACGCTTTTGCTAATGCTGACATTGTAATCTCACATCTAATGCGATACTCTGCTAATTGTTGCATATTCATTGTTTTCACCTCATAAAAAAAAGGAGGGTGTCACTATACCCCCCTTAGTATTTTTTGATTATGCGATTGTCTTTCTAAGTACACAAACGCCAGCTTCTGAAATTACGCCAGTTAAAAACATGATGTCATCATATACTTCATCTGCTTTCTTGTTTGCTGAACGTGCTACTTCAACTTCACCAGCTTGAATTTTGTAGCCGATAGCATCCTTTTTAACAATGAATGAAAGCGCTTCATTTTTAGTTGTATCGTATGTAGTTACATCACTCATGATTACATCTATACCTCTGAATTTTCCAATTATTCCACCCTTAACAATACCATTGCCCCCTTGAGTGTGAGTCAAATCCGCAGATACGAAACCATTCATTGTATAGAAGCCAGTAGCTACTTTACTATTTACTACAATACCAGCGAAAGTATCATAATCTTGGTCATCTCCAAACGCTTGTTGTAAGGCATTGTTAATTTCATCTTCGGTCACTTCTGTAGCACTAGCAACTGCATATTTAAGTGGGGCTTTAGCCATTTTATTACCTAAGGATTTTTCTATTGCCCTGATACGAATATCTGCCATGTCACTAATTTTGTTATCAAGTAAAGATTTCCCCCCAATAGTTGTTTCTTTCTCAATGTCGAAAATTGTAAAACCTTTAGCTTTGTGTTCAATTGTTTCTTGTGATTCTGTTGCTACTAAATCCTCAATTGCAATAGTGTCCCCTTTAGCAAGGTCAACCATTTCTCCTAAGTGTTGATATTTTACAATAGTAAAAGTATTTCCAGCGTGTACTCCATTAGGAAGATTTCCTAAGTCACTAGCTAACCCCATTAATTTTTCTTTACCTGTCATTGCTTCATTAATCATTCTTGTGATTACGTCTGATTGTAATAATGTATTTGCCATATTATTTTTCCTTTCTTGCCTTCTAGGTAGCATAACCGTTAAATTTTAATTTTTATACTAAACTCAAATGAGAATAGTTTATTGTTGACTTGATAATTTGTCGTATAAAGGTCTATTAGTTTCCATTAACTTCACACGGTCACTATATCCCATTGCCTTAAATTGGTCTTTAGTAATAACATCCTTACTACTTTTATGTTCAGCAGATGGCTTAAAAGTAGTATTCAACTGCAATTCATTAAACACATTACTAACCTCATCTAGATAAGTTTCTACATCTTCAACCCCTTGCTTAAAATACTTAGCAAGTTGAGAAGGTAAACCCTTTTCTTTAAACTTAGTTGTAAATTGTTCATCTGCTTCTTTTGTTGCAATAGCCTTTTCCCTGTCCTCTATAGCCTTTAATCTAGCTTCAATATCTAATTCAGCCTGTGACTTTTCTTTAGGCTTATATGGTTCTAAATCTTTAAGTTGTTGCGTGTAGTCAGTTCTCACTCTATCTGTTTCACTTTGAATAACTTTCTTTATTTGTTCTAATTGTTCCTCACTAAAGCCTTGTAATTCTTCTAATTTCATTACATAACACCCCTTTTTCTATTTGCTTTATTCTTTTTGATATTTTTAAATTGATTTAAGAATAGATGAAGTTCCTCGTTGTCATAGTATCTATTCATTAACTCCTTAACTTCTTGTGTTTGTTCAACTTGTGCATAATAAAAATCATCTTTATATTTTTCTTCAACTTCAATATCATGCGATTTTAACCATGCTATTATATTCAAGCTTGTAACTATCTTCATTTAAGCCACCCTTTCTTTATTTTGTTGCATAAAAATAAGGCTATCTAATTCGATACCCTTCCACCTACAAAAACTATTCAAATTTATTAGTCCACACCACGAATTGAACATTTCTAACTTTCTCAAAAACCCACGTTCTTTTATGTATTGTTTTAAATCATCTGTCTTAATCTTATAAAAGAGATTGCGTTGAGGTGAGTAGAATAGCAACCACTTACTACCACCTTCTTTAGTAGTTTTAACCCACCAACCTTCTGTGCTATACTGCATATTGCTAATCAATTCGATTGTAATGTTGTTGCTATACTTTGCAATGCCATCATCCGATTTTATTTCAATATTGACTGGCTTATCATCTTTATAAATAACCACATCAACATCTAAATCTTGATAATGTTTCTCAAGTCTTACATCTTCATACTTTACATTTTTATCTTTGCACCAGCTTATAAATTTTTCCTCTGCAAATTTTGCTTTCTGTAAATCTTCTTTAAAATTATATCCCACTTGAAACAGTCCCCTTTTTTATTTTTTAAGACACAACCTGTCTTATGGACTCATTTCATTCTCCTTGTGGGTGTTTGCTTATATCTCTGTTAGTAGGCAAACTCTACATATTTTTTATCTTTCTAACTGTTCTATGATTCGATTGCAAATGACTAAGCACTCTTTAGCCAGCATCTGCATTTCATCTAAATCTTGTTGCAAATCTGCAATACCTTCATCAATTTCATCAAGTGTATTACTGATTGATTCTAATTGTCTTTGTCTTTTACTTTTAAATAGTTTCATGCTATTTATCCCCCTTCATTATTTTAGCTAGTTCCTCATACAAATAGTCTTGTTGCGTAACCATTCCAGCATACGAGTCCACAAACTCACTATCTTTAAAAGCTACATAGTCCTTCCAGTCATCATCCCAGTAAATCTCACTACCTTTTTTGTATTGAGTTTCTGTCCATTCAATAATGTCTTTGATTGTTTCCTTTAACTCAACGTCAGTCTCTTTTGCTAAATCATCATACAAACTATTAATTGTTATTTTTTGCATTGCTTTCACTCCATTTCTTTAATTTTTTGCATAATAAAAGACCACTCATATAGCAAAGTGGTCAGTTATGTTTTTTATTATAACTTAATTTTTTTACCTTGATTTCTTTTAAACCATTCATTTAAAACTTCTTCAGATATTATGTATTCGCCACCTATTTTAGTTGCTGGAATAATACCTTTCTGCAAAACTTCATACATTTTAGTTCTACTAAAACCAAATATTTCCATTAAATCTTTTGTCTTTAATACTTTCATAGTATTCCCCTTCATACTTATTCTAGTAAGGTCTAATGTTTTTGGTTAGTTCCCTATAGAAATATCAAATGCTATAACTTCATCATAGTCATCAATAATACTTATATTTTCTAGGTACTCATTATTCTGATTCTCTATTTCTTTTTTTACTTGTTCAATAAAGTCTTTAATATATTTGATTTCTTCCCATTGAAAAACAACCTTTAAATACTCTACGTTATTGTTTGTAATATCTATCACAGATTTTACATTATTCTTTAACTCATCATAGTTGTATGTATCAACATCAGATGGTTTTTTAAAAATGAAACTTCCAAAACCATTTACATTTTCCCAACACTTAAACTCTACTGTTTTAGTTTTATAAATTGGTTGATTGTAACTTCTAACGTGTAAACTCACCATATTCATTCACCTCCCCCCTAAAATTATTCTATATTATTCAGAATAATTTAACAAGTTGAGTAAATAGTTATGCTTGTCTCAAATAAGTCATCATATTTTCAACTTCATCCTTATCATATTCGATTTCTTTACATTTAGCACTATATACTTCATTAGCAATTTCACACACATCTTCATATACACCTTGTACTTGCCAAATCGCAATATCTAAATCTCCCATTCCATCAATAAAGCCTTTTTTATCAAGATATTCTTCTACTTCTACATAAGCATCAGATAACAAATTAATTTCTTCCATCCACTTTTCTTCTAGTGTAGGCGTCAAGTCCTCATCAGCTAAATATATTACGTTTTCTCTTGTATTTTGACTTGTATTAGCTTCTACAGTATCAGTAGCAGAATTGTTAAGCTGAATGTTATCACTTGAAACAGGGGCAATATCAACACTAAAAGACTTAATTTTATTATCATAAGTAACTTGCAAAATAGGAGATAAATCAAAGCCATAATCAATTATTTCAAGGTCAGCTAAACAAGTAGCATTATTAATATAGTTTACTTTTTCAGCATAAGAAAGACTTGCAAAATCAATAGATAAAGTGGAAGGTGATTTACCGTCAACCATTACTTCTTCTACTAAATCAACACAAACATCTTCCTCACAATCTTCAAAAGTAGTACCCCAAACATCAGATACAACATCATCAGTAGTTTTAGCTTTACGCTTCCTCTTGTTTCCTTGTTCCTCTTTAGATTGAATTACTAATCCATCTTTTTCGGCTATATCACTAAGTATCTTATTAAATGTACTTAGCGTTACTTTGTTACCAGCTAATTCATGCTTAAAAGCAATATATGTAGATGAATTTTTCCCTGTTGATTTGCTTACATAATCATTATTAAAATGAATTAAGCCTAAATCAGATAGGATATTATTGTAGTTTGATACTGTATCTCTATTAGAAATAAACTTATCAACTAAGCTATGTGCTATATAATTAACTTCACTATCATAGTTTAATAATCGTCTAACTATTAATGAGTATCTAATAAACTTACATCTAGCATTTACATTTTTACTTGCATTCATTACATTATCAAGATACCAGTATTCAGTAGGGAAGTATTCTCCATTTACTACTCTTTTTTCACTAGCGAAACCATCTTCACCAAAATAAATGATGAAATTGTCACTAGGTTTTACTGTATCAATAGATATTTCATTATATTGCAAGTCATATAGTCCAACATATCCTAAATCAGATAAATTGGATAAAGAGTCTTTTATTTGTTTGATATATTTCTTATTATTAAATTCTGCTAAATCATACAAGTAATTTATGTTACATACGGAACACATATTAAATCCCTTATTCTTTTTAGCTAGTACATAAATGAGTAAATCATTATCAGATACATTAGTATTGAATGGCATTTCATTGTTAACATTAATAGTATTATTAATAAATCTTTCCTTATTAATTGTTTTCATAATTTCATTTTCCCTTCGGTTTAATATTTCAAAATAATAGCTAAATCATAAAAGTAAAATTTCTTCTATGATTAGGATTTGTCGTTTAGCGTAAGCGTGACGACTGTTACACTTCTTAAACATTTTTTACACTTTGTATCTTTACACTTCTTAATGTTCAGTTGTGATACGTATTCATATCCCTTTTATAATATTTGTGATACGTATTCGTATCCCTTTTGTGAGTAGTTAATTATTTGTGATACGTATTCGTATCCCTTTTACTTAACTACATTAAAATCAGTCTTACGATCTCGCCATAACGACCAGACTTTTTGTGTTGATTCAGTATTAAATACAAAAACTATCTTATCTGTATAAAATACGTCAATCGGTTTAATACCTTCCTTAATGTAATAACTAGCCTGTTTGTAATTTGTAATCTTTACAGTTTCTCTCATATAAATCTCTCCATTTCTTTTTTGATTTAGCGTACTTTTAAGCACACAAATAAGCACCCTATAATTCATAGAGTGCTTATGCCTGTGTTTAAATATTTAATAGAATATGTAATACTTTCTATCATAAGGTTTTTGGACAAAAATAATTCTTAAACTCTACAATCCATTGACTATCAAGGTTTGTAAAAAATTAATCATCGTTACATTTTTAGTTTTCCCTAAAATTCACATTGTCTATATCCATAAGTTTTTTGGATGAAAATTATTTTTTAGTTGATACAATCATTGATAGTCAAGAGTTTGATTGTTTTAAAGGTTTTCTAGTTTTTAGACACAATCCCATTTTGGGATTCCGTCGTGAATTGAGACATCAGTTATATCATAAGCTTTTTGGATGACTTTTTTTTTAAATCTCTACAAGATTTGATAGTCATAGTATATAAAAAATCAATCATCGTTACATTTCACATCTTATATCATAAACGTTTTTGGACGAAAATCATTTTAAAATTACTATAATCATTGACCATCAATGTGTTCAACTTTTTTCATCTCATATCCATTTTTTAGTTTCTTCTTATCATAAGGTTTTTGGATGAAAATAGACTTTAAGCTAATTATATATGTTGATAGTCAACACTTTAGTTAATTTCCTATTAATCTACAAATTAGCTAATCTTCGTTTATCATCTTATCATAAGGTTTTTGGACGAAAATCAAATTAAAACTTCTATAAACCTTGATACTCAATATGTTTTGGTATTAGTGGCTTTCTTCCTTTTTCTTGATTTTGTTTTTCCCTCTCATAGTGCCTACTTCTTTTCAGTTTAAAGGCATTGATAATCAAGGAGTTTAAGTGTGCTTTGAAAATTAGATGTTCGTTTTAAACGTCATTTTTGAATCATTTCAATAGATTTATCGTTTTAATTTTCCTTAATGATTTTTGCCTTATTTTAGCCTGTATTCAACGATATAGTTTATCCTTACAACTTTACACTAAAGGCTATATCATTCAATACAAGTCAAAATACGCTTAAAAACGTTTAGATTTACTTGTATAATAGATGGAGTATGTAATCTTCAACTAGCCTTTGTATGCTGATATTGTTATCTAAGCAATACTGCTTTAGCTGGATGAGTACATAATCATCTAGTCTTATCGTTGTGTGTTTGCGTTCCATTTGTTTTCCCCTTTTCATATATATCATATACTCCCAAGATAGAGATTTTTGTAGAGTTTGATAGTCAATGTTTTGAATGGTGTGTTCAGAAATTTAGTTGCCAAGAATTGAAATTTATATATCATATACTCTCAAGATAGCACTTTTTGAACACATTGATAATCATGGTCTAAGATAATGTAATTAAAAATTTAGTCATGGAAAATAGAAATATTGTAGTCATGACGTCATAAAAATAAAATAGTGCCTTCCCCTTATTATCATTATCTCTATTTTGGGTATTAGCCTTAAAGTCTTGATAGTCATATGATTGAGTATTTTCTATCTACGATTCATTAAAAAAGTTTATTTTTTCTCTCATAGAAGTGGATTATAGTAAAATCACATATCAGATTTAAACCTTTGATAGTCATGAGTTTGATGATATTTATACTTTTTTTAGGATAGTAATAGGATTTTTACTTTTAGTTTTAAACTATCTTCCCTTATTAGTACATTAACTAAGATTTGTTATATTTTAATTAATAACGACAAAACTATTGATAGTCATGGGTTTTATGCCAACACATACGTATGGACGACCTAGACGTTAATTATTTTCTCTATATTTTATACCTTCCCCTAATAACTATTTTGATAACTTTAGATATTAACCTCAAACCATTGATAGCCATAAGTTTAAGTGTTTTCATGGTAGAACGACCTATATTTTATATTCTTTTTTAAGTGCCTTCCCTTATTAGTGCATTATCTCAATTTCACGCATAGCCATTAAACTATTGATAGTCATATAATTTATGATATTTTATGTCACGGTAGCTTCGATTCATTATTTTACTTATTTCTATGCTTCCCTTATTGTCATTATCTCTATTTGGATGGATACGTACAAATCATTGATACTCACAAGTTTAAAGATATTTATTCTCGTAATCAAAATAGTGATAGGATTTTTTATTTTTCTCTCTCATATAATGACGTTTCTATCGCTTATCAAATATCTTGACTACCAATTGATAAGACCTTAACTCTTAAAAAGTTGCAATTCATTTTGGCGTTTTTATTTATTTTAGATGATTTTTATTTCTGTTCCCCTTATGGACTATATTTTGCCAGTATTGGCAATGAAATTAATTGGCTAAACGCTTTGGTTATCAAGTATTATATGTATTTTGTTATTTTTAGTTTTAGGAAAACAATATTTTTAAAACTATCTTCCCTTATTAGTTGCTTATATACGTTTTGCTATTTTTAAATTATAAAAGCTTAAAGTTTTGATAGTCATGGTGTATATACCTATTTGTGTTTGAAAAATACTTTTTTTTAGGATTTTTACTTATTTAGTTTTAAACTATCTTCCCTTATTAGTCGATTATCTCAAAATCATACTTTAAAGTTGAAGTATTGATAGTGTTGAATTTGTGAATTGTTTATGTACCACTCTAATTATTTTTTTAGGTGCTTCCCCTTATTAGTGCATTATGACAATTTTACATATCAACCTCAAACCATTAATACTCATGACTTTGAGAATTATTCATGTAACGGTTAATTATTTTTTAGGTACTTCCACTCATAATAGGGACGAAGTTTTATTATTTAAATCCTTGATAGTCAAGATGTTTAAAAAATCCGTGAAGTAAAATTTAAGCAAAAAATAGCTTTTTATTTCAGCCCCCCTTATAGATAAGATTTCCACAAAAGTGTGGAAAATTTTAATCAGTCAAAGATTATGACTATCAATAAATGTAAGCATTTTGTTATTTTCTACATGTTTGATTCATTATTTTTTCTTAATAACAAGCACAAAAACACCCCTAAATCACTTGCTGACTTAGAGGCGCATTTCTACTTCTTATATCTTTCATATCTTATTCGTATATCATACGACTAAAAAACATATTTACTCAGCTAAGATTTTAGCATTGTAGTATGATATTCGTATGTCGTTGGTATATTATACATATAACCTATTGCTTATCATCCTGTGTTGATTGTTTAGCAAGTTCTTTAAATATACTATCTAAAACTCCACCCATTTGAGTTATATCCCATTTCCGTCTTTTCTTTGTAACTTCCTTTTTTTCAACGTTGTACATATTAGCAATCATACTGTCGGGAAAAGATTTAACACAAAATAGGTCATACAATTCATCATACGTAATAGCATCCCATTCTTTACTCATTTGAAAGTCCTCCTATATATTTTATCTAAGTGTATAATTAATACTCTGTATTTAATACCTAATTATTTATGGGTATAATCACCCTATAACGCTATTGCTATAGCTTATGCACGTATATCTAAAAATATGCCCAAATCACACTATTTAGTCATTTTTAGCCTGTTATTATCAGAATACAAGGTTTGAAATGGGTTAAATGAATCGTAATTTTTAATATCAGTAGCATATATATTAATATAATTTTTAACTACGTCTAAACTCTTCCAGTTGCCTAGCTTCTGCAAGGTAAATATATCTACACCATTCAATACGCATTGCTTTGCAAAGTATCTCCTAAAAGCATGACATGATGCTATACTTACACCCCTGTCCCTATTATATTTTTGTATACTGCATTGTAAACTTCTTTTAGATAGCCTACTTCCATCCATAGCACAAAATAAATAATCATCAGCTTCTCCCTTACGATATTGAAGGTATTCTGATAGTATTTTACAAATAGACGAACATAAAGGAATGATATTCTGATTTCTATTTTTGTTATGTCTAAGCACAACTAATTGATTTGCTAAATCAACATCTTTAATTTTTATTTCTAAAACAGTACCTATTCTATTTCCTGTGGCAATGAACCAGCTAACAATCACCCAATTCCGATATTCTACAAAGCCACACTTTTTTAAATTAGGTTTCTTGATTAACTTTTTGATTTGTTCCTCTGTATAAGTTTCTCTAACCTCTTTATCATACTTCAATTGCTTAATTATAAGCTTTGGCATTAAGCCTAAATCAAAAGCATGATTGCAAATTGAACGTAACCCTCTAAGCTGACAATTAACACTTGTTGGCTTCATAGTTTGTTGTAAATACAAGATATAATCCCTTACAAATTCATTGTTGATTTCATCAAGATAAACTTCTGGCTTGTAATTACACAAGATGTGATAACAGTTTTGATAATACTTGATTGTTTCTGATGATAAGTTTCTAATCCTACAATTTTTTTCAAAGTCATCATACAACTCTTTTAAAGTTTTCACCCCATCATTTTTAGTCATTTGTATTCTTTTTCCCATAAAAAAACACTCCTTTTTCATAACGCTAGATTGTAGTTTTTTACTATTAAAATCTAGCGCTATAAAGTAGGAATGCTTTTGCGTTGAAACCCTATGTAAGAATTTGAAAAACATTGAGATTACGTACAGAGAAGGGGACTCGAACCCCCACACCCTTGCGGGCACTAGAACCTGAATCTAGCGCGTCTGCCATTCCGCCACCTCTGCTTAAAAATAGATGATTCGTCCATCTCTTATTGTAATCACTTTATCTTTATTTTTCAATATAAATTTATACTAGCTAAATAGCTATCTGGTATGGTGCCTAGGCGCCAATAAGAAATGCCCCTGATGCCTAGTAGCTTTGCTAAATCTTCTTTAGCTTCGATACTTCTTGTATTTTCATACCAAATGATATTTCTAACACCATCTACTTCATAAATAGCATAAGGATTTTGAGCTATTTCATCATAATAGCTGACTGTTCCTGGTGTATTTAAACGTGTTTCAATCTGAGTATATGTAGGTGTATAGGCAAATGTGTGAATAACCTCTTGATTTTTCATTTGCCACTGCGTACTGGCAAAACTAATTTGAAGTACTAGCTTACTTTTATCTGCAACTGCTGTAGCTGCTTCCCTTAAGGTAGCATAAACTTCATCAATAGGTGTCATAGGTGTCATTACTATTCCTTGCTTTTGTTCATTAACATTTAAGCTTTTAGCTCCATAATCATGTGCCATTAAAATGACACGATCTGCTACTTCTCCAATGCCTTTATAATCATAGCCTTTAAAATAAGTAGTGGGTTGAACAGCCACCATTAAACTCTTTCCTTCTGCTGCTAATGCTATTTTTAGCTCTTTTAAGAAAGTCACATAAGGTGCTTTTAAATCTGCACTTCGTAGCTGTTCAAAGTCAATAGTTAAACCATCAAAACCTCTTTCTATATCATCTTTTTCAATCTTCTTTGTTAAGTTAACTAATGACCTAATCATTTCAGCTCTTCGGGTGGAATCATTAAGTAATTCTCTTATTTGTCCACCTTGGTCTTCGTAATAAACCATTAAGTAGGTCGCTACACCATTAGCTTTTGCTTCGTCTAAAGGTACTTCAAATCCTGAAGGGACTTTAAAATCGCCTATTCCATCCGTTACTACAGAAAATTGCTTGTTGGCATCTACAATAACTTCTGACCATCCAAAACTAATCGCATCATAATTTTTAATAAGTGCCATTTGGCTACTAGAACTAATGGCATAAAAAGCATGTTCAAACTGCATATCTGCTTTAATAAGTGCTTCTAAACGGCTTAATATACTTTCAGCTGCTGAGACGCTTAATCCTATTTTAGGCCCGAAGGTCTCACTTCCTGTTCCATTCATTAGACCTAGTGTCTTAACTAAATTAATTTCTCCTTGATGAGTTGTAACAT